>OMRP01000009.1 GCA_900313615.1 uncultured Prevotellaceae bacterium | reverse complement strand
ACTCGTCGATTTTGCCTTGAAGATAGCTTGATCTCTCAAAACACCTGTATTTATAGGACTTACACGCATGTTTCACCATGCAAAATGAGCTATAGGTCTGAAAAACGCAGAAAACACACCAATGAAAAGAATACGAATTAGCATTGTTCTCTTTTTCTTATTCACCCAAGTCTTGACACTTCCAGCGGCACAGACACCCGTTGATGTTGCCGACTCACTGCTTAACGTCTACGAGAAAAGCTCCAAGAAAGAAAAGGTACAAGTGGCACGGCAAATTATACTCCTCAACGCCGGTGACGACAACCTCATTCACCTCAATCAGACCATTGACAACAATATGCCCAACGACAGCCTCGACTTCCTCGTATGGCTTGCCGCTGAGCGCTTCTATTATAACAAAAGCTATTTCAAGGAAAGCCTCGGTTACATCGACAAGTCATTGCCATTGGCTGCGCGTAATAATCCCGAATACTATGCCACGCTGCTCTGTGACCGTGGTTATTGTCTCTTCAAAACCAGCCGCAACACCGAGGCTGCCAAGGCAGAGATGGAAGCGGAGCAGTTCAGTAGACAACACCGGCTCATGATGCCATTAGCACGAGCCTGCAACTATCTGGCCATTATTGATCTCTCCCTAGGTTACATCGACGAGGCGAAACATTTCGTCGGCAAGGCCATTGAAACCGATCAACTGACAGGCTCCGACCAAAACACCCATAACTACCTGGGCATCGCTTGCGAGGTCTACAGCGTAGCTAAGGAACCTGACAAGGCCATAGACTATGGTCGTCGAGCCGTTGAGGCGGCGCGTGCCATCGGTTATGATGCCGGCGTGGTCAACCATCTCTCCCAACTGAGTTATGCTTACAACCGCAAGGGCGATTTACAGCAGGCTCTCGCCCTGTCGCAGGAGGCCGTTCGTACGGTCGAGGGTATGAAGGTCGTCGATCGTAACCTCCTTGCCATCAGCCTCGAATATGTGGCCTTCAACTTGCTTGACATGAAGCGCAACAGCGAGGCAGTACCCGTTTTACGGCGGGCTATTGCCTTGCAGGAGGAACTGGGCAACACACGCTCCTCATGCTACGACCATCGGTCGCTGGCTGAGGCCCTCGAACCTGACAACCCCCGCGAGGCTCTGGCGGCCATGCGTCGTTATTCTACAATGATGGACTCGCTCCACTATGCTGATATGCACGAGGCCTTGAGCAAGGCCAATGCTACGATGCACAACGACGAATTGCAGGAGGCCAACGAGCAGAGTGATCGTCAGAAACGCTTGATTCTCTTCGCTTCATTGGCTGGACTGCTCCTCCTGTTGGCGGTCATTGTCGTGTTGAGTTACCTCAATCGCATGAAGACGCGTACTCAGCGGGCGGTACGTCAGTTGCAGCGTGCTCGCGAGTCATTCTTCACCAATGTCACCCATGAACTCCGTACACCGCTAACCATCATACTTGGTACTACGCAGCAGTTGCAGCAGTCCAGTGAAGGGGAGCGGATAAAAGAACCGTTGGCGGCTATCGAGCGCAACGGGCGGTCTCTGCTCACATTGGTCAACCAACTGCTCGACATCTCTAAAGTGTCGCTATCTGGTGTCTCTCTTTCATGGTTGGATGGTGACGTGGCGATGTTTGTCAGTCAGATTGTCGACCAGTACAGGCCGATGGCAAATATGAAGGGTATCAATCTACAATACCATAGTCCCAAGACTTCTGTTCGCACTTTCTTCGTGCCCGACTACATGCAAAAGATGGTGGGCAACCTTCTTTCAAATGCTCTCAAATTCTCCCCGGATGACGATGTCGTCACCGTGTCGCTCAGTGCATCGATTGATACAGTCAGCGTTAGTATTGCCGACCATGGCGAGGGTATTTTGCCTGAGGATCTCGACCACGTGTTCGAGCCGTTTTACCAGGGTGCCAACAATACCCATGGGGGAACGGGCGTGGGACTGGCTCTTGTCAATCAGTTGGCCAAAGCCTTGGAGGGTAGGGTAGAAGTGCACAGCCGACCGGGCCAGGAGACAGTATTCACCGTTTCCCTTCCGCTCAAGACGAAAATGCTTGAAGGTGAACACGAGATGTCCGCTGAAGGCTTATCTTGGGAAATTGTTACTTACCCCGAAATGGTGGCAGATGTCGTCACACGGTCTGAGAAAGACCCTGAAGACGATTTTGACGACGATGGGCGGACGCGTATTCTTGTGGTTGAGGATAATGCCGACATGGCAACGTATATAGGAAAAATACTCAACTCCCAGTATGCTGTCTTCTACGCAGCCGACGGAGCCGAGGGCTTCTGTAAGGCCGAACAAATCATTCCTGATCTTATCGTTACCGACGTCATGATGCCCGACATCGACGGACTCGAACTGTGCCGGCGCATACGCCAATCCGAACTCACCAACCATATCCCTGTCATCATTGTCACGGCGCGTGTCGAGGACAGAGACCGTCTGCAAGGCATAGAGGCAGGTGCCGATGCTTACCTCTACAAACCCTTCATGGCAGAGGAATTGCTCCTCCGCATCACCAAACTCCTCGAATCACGACGCACTCTCCAGCGCAAATTCGCCGCCCTCAACCCTCATCCCTCTTCCACCTACGCCGAGCGTTTCCTCCGTAAACTCGACGACATTATCCTTCTTTTGATGCCGAAGCAACGGGTTGATGCCGCCACAGTAGCCAAGGAGATGGGTATGAGTCGTCAGCAACTCGGACGCAAGCTACGTGCCGTGGCCGACACCACACCGTC
Organism: uncultured Prevotellaceae bacterium; assembly: GCA_900313615.1. Classification (GTDB taxonomy): domain Bacteria; phylum Bacteroidota; class Bacteroidia; order Bacteroidales; family Bacteroidaceae; genus Prevotella. Next base: position 147,558 of record OMRP01000009.1, on the reverse strand, counting down.
CGACTACATCCTCAATCTCCGTCTTCAGGAAGTCTGTCATCTGCTTCAGGAGCAGCCCCAGCTCACCCTCCTCGACATCTCCCTCCGTTGCGGTTTCGCCGACAATGCCCATCTCACCCATGTCTTCCAGCGTCGCTTCGGTATTACCCCCTCACAGTATAAGTTAAAAGTGAAGAGTGAATAATTAAGAGTTAAAAGATAAGACAGCGAAGCTGATGAGCTTGCGAATTATTAAGAAAAATACCCCAGGCTAACCAGTTCTCCCCCTTACAGGGGGAATTGAGGGGGAAACAAATCCTTCCCTCCTCCCTTCCCTTTATCCTTTTACCTTTTTGCTCTTTTACCTTTCATCAAAACTCTCTCTTGTTCCAATCTGACAACTAAACGTACCAAATAGACAAACGCCCTTATCCCATTCCCACTACCTTTGTACTCAAAATGAAGAAGTAGAATAGGAAGTTGTAAAAGGAAGGAAAAAGGAAGTTATGCACTTCGTGCAGGACTATAGCCCCCAACTAATGTCCCTTTACTCCCTTCCCCCCTTAACTCCCCTTTAACTCCCCCAAAATAATGAGTATTAAAGGTACCAGCGATAAACAACTTTTTGAACGCCTAATAGGTTATATCTTCGAGAACATGTCTCGAGGCGAAGTCGACGTGAAAACCCTCGCGGCTGAACTTGCGCTCAGTTCCTCCCAGCTCAATCGTCGTGTCAAAATCGCTACCGGTCTACCCGTATCGGCATTCGTCATGCGCACTCGTCTCGACGAGTCTAAGCGTCTGTTGGCAAAATATCCAGTGGTCTCAGTCACCGAGGTGGCCCGTCGTTGTGGTTTTGCCGATGCTGCTCATTTTAGCCACGTCTTCCGTAACCATGAAGGAATGTCGCCCACGCAGTACGCCAACAGCCACAGCCACGATTCCTCCGACCTCGCCGCTTTCATCCAGCAGCAGGTGGAACGCGAGGCCGCCAAAAGTGACCAGCGCCACCACCCCTCAGACTAACCTCACTCCTCCGACCTCTAAATCCGCTCTATTTTGACAAATAGGCGCATGAAAACGACAATGTCTACTTGGTGAAAAATACTTAAATTTGCAAATCATACTTAAAAAGGTCATACTTACCATGCGAAAATACTTACTGCTACTAACCTGCCTATTGACTGTATTTCAAGGCTTTTCCCAGCCTTGGACACCCGTTGATGATCATCAATATAACGACGAGACGGTGGTCTATGCTTCCGTCTGGAACCGCAGCACGGCGCTCGACGACGGCTCCGACCGCTACACCGTGGCCGCCTTCATCGACGACGAGTGCCGCGCCGTGGCTGTTCCCACCCGGGGCACCGACGGTAAGTATTTCTTCCTCATGCGTGTGTATGGCGACCGCGAGGAAGACAAAGGCAAGGCCATCGAATTCCGCATCTACGACAAGACGCTCCGCCTCGACTTCACCCTCCAGCCCGACCGTACGGTGACCTTCACCGGCGAGAGCGAGGGAACACCGTCGCTGACCGTCCCCCTGCGCTTTGCCGCACCGTCGGCCATCACCCTCAACCCTGTCAGCATCCTCGTCGGACAGCAGGTGAGCCTCACCGACTATCTCGTCGTTACACCCGACGACAGCACCCTGCCCAACGGCATGTCGTGGAGCGTCGATGCTGACATAGCCCTCATCGACGGCAACACGCTCAAGGGTACTAACCAAGGGCATACTTCCTATAACCTTTTAATATATAATAAGGTGTTCGCTTCGGCAACACTCGAGGTCATCACCGCCGTGGGACTCGATGGCTTCACCGTCGATTTCACGCCACCCGTGGCGGGTGAGTCGGCGGTGATGACCCTCACGCCCGTCCCCGCCGATGCACGCTTTGCTGCCGAGAGCCTCTCGCTCGACTTCATCGGTCAGGTCAGTGGCTGGGAGGCGGCGGAGTGGCAGCTGCTCTCCACCGAGCCCCTTCAGTTCGAGGTCACACCGCTCTACCCTGGATGGATTGATGTCATCCTCAACCTCGGCACGTTGCCTCTCTACGACAGCCGGGGCAATGTCTTCACGGGCTTCGATGCCGCCGCGCCGGTAGCCCTGCATGAGGGATGGCAGTGGAAGACCAACGCCTTCGCCGATGTACTCGGCGACAACTTCCAGCAGGTATATGGCGGCGATGCCCTCACGGAGATACGTACGCAGGACCACCTGCTCTACAACGACCCCGAATGGGGCTATTTCGGCACCCTCCTGGAGGAGGGACTGCACCGTAATGTCGCCTATAAGGTGCTCATGAACGACGGGCCGGTAACGGGACGGCTCTACAATGCCCTGTTCGCCGACGGCCTGTCCGTCGTCCTCGACGGTTCATGGACATGGCTCCCCTCGCCCTATTGGTACGACCGCCTGCTCTGTAATGCCATCGACGGCTCCGCACTGTCGCCGAGCACCGTCATCATCTCCAAGGAACGCGGTTCAGCGGAGTGGGACGGTACACAGTGGGTGGGCGACCTCCAGGTGCTCCCCGCCGGCGAGAGCCTGCTCTGTTATAACCCCTCCGACGATGCCTATACCCTTACCTTCGCCGATGAGAAACTGATGGCACAGGGGCATGAACAGCCCGCCAGCGGTGTCAACCACGGTTCGTGGGAATATGATGCCGCCTCTTACCGCGACAATATGACCATGGTGGCCATCGTCGAAGGACTCATTGCCCCGCACGACTATTCCATCGGTGCCTTCGTCAATGGGGAGTGCCGAGGTGCCGGTGGCTATGCCGACGGCGGAAATACAGGTGGACGGTTCTTCATCACCGTACATGCACGCTACGGCGAGACGGTCTCTTTCATCCTCTGCCATGAGCTGACGGGCGCACAGTATCCCCTTGATGAGACACTCTCCTGCCAGACACGCCTCGGCAGCCTCACATCGCCCGTCACCCTCCATGCCTCCACCATGACTACGGGCATCACCGACATCCACTCCGACGATGCTTCAGCCCTCAGCCCTCAACACGTCAACACCTACGACCTTCTGGGCCGACGCGTCAACGCCACCCATCCTGGCATCCTCATCGTCCGACAGCCCGGAAGGCCCCCCGTCAAAATTCTGAAATAAAAAAATGAGTCCCTTTCGTAATAACGTAAAACCTAATAAAAACCCTCACTAACAATGAAAAAACTACTATCTCTCCTTTCCCTCCTGCTCATTTCCGCAGGAGCGTGGGCCGACCACTACACACCGGAGTCCGCCTACACGCAGGGTGATGCCGTCATCTACGCCACGGTGGTCACAAACGAGACGGGAGCCTCCGCCACCTCCTACGAGGTAGGTGCCTTCGTCGATAACCTCTGTATCGGCGCGGCTACGCCACAGACCCTCAACAATGGCTATGTGCTCTACCTCATCCGCGCACGCGGTAACGAAGACCTCGTAGGCAAGACCATCGAGTTCAGGGCTTATAATGAAGATACGCAACTCGAGTACGTGCTCACCCCCAGCGAGACCATCACCTTCCAGCTGACGGGAACGTATGGCTATCCCTCCGATCTCGTCACGCTTACCCTCAAGGCACCCACCAGCTACGCGCTGGCCGACATTTCCATAGCAGTGGGCGAAACCGTTAACCTTCTCGACTTCCTCACCTTGACACCTGCCGATGCTACCTTACCCCTTAATACCTATTGGGAATTGATGCCTGGTAATGACAATGTCTATGATGAGTACGGAAATCTGATAAGTGAAGGAGGTGGTAATATTGGTGCCGAAATTAACGGTAATGAGATGACGGGTGTTGAAATAGGTCATGGCACCTACACCCTGTGGTCTGAAAAAGGAGACTTCCTTGCTGAAGCCTACTATGACGTGTCCATCTACGCCACCGCCATCAACATCGTCACCGAAACCTTCGAGGTGGAGAAGGACGATGGAGCAACGCTCACACGCTTCATGCAGAATACATGGGATCCGGCACAGGCATACGAACTCGTACCTTCAGATGCCACCGACATTGTGTACTGGGAATTGAAGAACGATGGTGTCATCTCTGTGACAGCTGAAGGGTGGAAACCCGTTCAGTCTGGTACTACGCAGATACGTCCGTACTTCATCAACAGAAGCGGTACGAAGGTCTATCCCGCAGTCAACAAGTGGATCACCATCAACGTCGTTGTACCCGTCACAAGCATTGACTTCGACACCGACAGAATTTTGGCCAATGTGGGCGATGACATCTACAACCGCCTGGCTGCTCATGTGGTAATCAATCCCGACGACGCTACGAACCAAGAGTATACCTTCTCCTCCACAGCGACCAGCAAGGTAACTATCAGTGGAACTTCTGTAGTGGCCAAGGAGGCAGGAAATGGAACCATTACGGTAACTTCCGCCGACGGAGGATATACGGCAAACATCCGTTTCATTTTCTACAATCCTCTCAAGGAGGTGACCTTCGCAGAAGACCCCCTGTCCATCGACAAGAACATGGATATTAACGATGAAGTGGAGCCGATGATCATTCAGAATATCATAGGTGATGAGTCGCGTATCTATAATGCACAGATTGACATCTCTGGTGTCCTAACAGGTAGCGGTTCGTTTGGGGAAGCTGGTTGGGATGTCAACATCACTAACACTGAGTTACAGAAAGGTATCGCTACCGTCACCGTCACCCTCGGATGGAACGACTACACCAATAACGACGGTGGTACGCTCGTTTGGGGCACACCAAAGAGTTTCACCGTGAACATCGGTGCAGAACTCGAATATTTCAGTGTCACAGTGACACCCGATTATAGTGACCCCACGAAGGCTACCGTCACCCTCACACCGGTACCCTCGGATGCCGATGTCAATTGGGAAGAGTTCACCCCCATCGTCTATCCGCCCGATATGTTTGCAGAATGGGGCGATGCGGTCTATAGCATCACTGACAATGGCGACGGTACCTACGACTTCACTGCCAACCTGCCCGGACATTATATGTTCTATGACCCGTCCGACTTTGAGGATTACAGTGAGTATGAAGTGCCCATGAAGGTGAACTTCGCCAACGGATGGCAGTGGAAGAGCAACCCCTACGGCAATCTCTATGAACCGTCGGAGATGGAGGACTTCTTCGGCGACAACCTCGAAGAGGTACGTACTTGGCAAGACCTGCTCATCAACGACCCGTCATGGGGCTATTTCGGCACGTTGTATGACAACGGCCTCGGACAAGATGTTATGTACAAGGTGAAGATGAATGGGGCACAGACCTCCTATATCTACAACGGTCATAACGACATCTTCTATCAGCAAGAACTCGCCCCCGGATGGAACTGGATAGGCAGCCCCTTCTTCTACAACCGCCTGCTGGAGAATGCTGTCAGTAACGAAGGGGCTCCGCTACCCACGGGTTTGGTCATCGCCTCTAAGGCCGACGGCTCGGCGGAGTGGGATGGCACACAGTGGGTGGGCGACCTTACCGCCATCAAGAAAGGCGAGGGCTACCTCGTCTTCAACCCCGCAACGGATGATGAAGAGGTTATCCTTGATCTGACGTTTGAACAGTATGGCGGAATGCCTCCGGGCGACGAGGATGCCGGCAACGGCAGCAACGGCGCACCGCGTCACTTCACCAGCCCGTGGCAGTACGACCACACGCAGTTTGCCTCGAACATGACCATGGTTGCCACCGTCAAGGATGTGACCGACGACGACCGCTTCTCCATCGGCGCATTCGTCAAGGATGAGTGCCGTGGCGAGGGACGCTTCATCAACGGCCTGGCATTCATCACCGTGCATGGCAACGGCGGCGAGCAGGTCACCTTGAAACTTTACGACAACTATACTGGCGAGTACTATGACATCGCACAGACGGTAACCTCGCAGACACGTCTCGGATCGGTAAGCAACCCTGTGAGCCTCTTCACCACGACGGTCGTCACCGCCATCACCGAGATTGCTGTCGAAACTGACATCCAAGGCACCATCTACGATGCTAACGGACGCCAGCTCGACACCCTGCAGCGTGGCCTCAACATCGTCCGTCTGCCCGACGGTACTGTCCGCAAGGTTGTTAGGAAATAATACTTGTCCTATTATCTTTTATCACGAGTATTTAGAATGGGAGAATTATAATATCTCTTAAATATTGAACAGATATTTATGCTCCCATTCTAATATTCGGGATAATAAAAAAGCCTAATTTCTACAAAACCACTATGATGATGGGTAAATCATTACTACGGGCACTGACATCTCTCACCGTGCTGATGACACTGGCACCGACAAACATCGGTGCACAGACCATCGGCCTCAACACCATCTCCACCATAGCGAAGAGCGACCCGCTCATCATCACAGGTGCCATAGGCACACAGAACACCTACTATTTCTCCTCCGTGGGCAGCGGATACCGCTCGCCATGGAGCAACACCTTCTATGCCAACCTCAACGTGCAGATCTATGGCATATCCATGCCCTTTGCGTTCTACTACGGCAACAACAACACCTCGTGGAGCTTCCCCCACATCTCCTTCCACATCGACCCTACCTATAAGAACTGGCGCGCCCACTTCGGACGTTCCAACATGGCGTTCAGCTCCTACATCATGAGCATGTCGTTCAACGGCTTCGGACTGGAATATAACTCTGAGAAATGGCGCTTCGGCGCGTTCTACGGCGAGTTCCGCAATGCCGTCAACGACGACCCCACCGACCCCGCAGCACGCTCGCCGCAGTACAGCCGCCGGGGGTGGGGCATCAAGGCAGGTTACGGCTCGGGACGTAACTATATCGACGTATTCTTCCTCCGCGCCTTCGACCGCGTAGGCTCGCTCGACGAATACTGGCAGCAGCAGCTACGCCCGCAGGAGAACACTGCCGTGGCGGTCAAGGCGGGACTGGGCATCACCAAGTGGCTGTCGCTGCGCGGCAACCTCGCCTTCTCCGCCATCACACTCGATGCGGAGTCGCCGAAGATAGAGAACCCCGCCGCCGACAGATGGTCCACCGTCTTCGAAGCCAAATACTCGTCGCTCATGCGCATAGCAGGCGACATCAGCATGAACATCTCACTGCCCAACTTCAACACGTCGGTGTTCTACCGCATGGTACAGCCCGACTACTCCACGCTCGGCATCTATTACACCAGCAACAACTACCATGCCCTCGGTATCAACCTCTCTACCAACTTGTTCAAGAAAGTGGCACTGTCGGCCTCCTTCTCAGGCCAGTCAGACAACATAACCAACAGCATGCTCTACACCACGAGCGGATATGTCTATTCCGCCAACGCCTCGTCGGCCATCACGCCCAACCTTCACGTCACGGCGGGCTACAGCGGCTACCGCCAGCTGCAGAGCGACGGCACGGCACATGTCGATGAGCAGACGCGCGTCAACCGTATCATGCACTCCCTCCACCTCACACCGTCCTATTCCATCGACGGCGATATGCTCGGACATGCCATATCACTCTCGGCAAGCTACACCGAAAACCGCGACCTCAACAAATACTCCACCAAGCAGAACGATGTGCGCACCCTCGCCGCCGGTGTCAGCTACAATGTCGATGTCAAGCCGTGGGAGATGTCGTTCAACTCGTCGTTCAGCCACCAGCAGAGCGACGGCTACCAGACACGCTACACCAGCGACGTCCTCTCCCTCTCCACAGGACGGTCGTTCTTCAAGGAGAAGCAGCTCAACACTACGGCCACCGTGTCGATGTGCTACAACGATATACGCAACCAGCAACGGATGCTCTCCGTGGGAGGATACTTCACCGCCAGCTACACGCTCAAGAAGGTGCATGTCTTCTCCTGCAACGCCAGCTTCAACAGATATACTGACTCCAACATCAGCGACGACCGCTCCAGCCGGGGTACCACCGAAGTGAGCATCTCACTCAACTACAACTACACCTTCCCACTCCTCAGCATCAAACGAAAATCCAAAAAAGGGAATAACCCTCAACCCTAAACCCTCAACTCTAAACCCTCATCCCTCAATGGAACTTGCCTCTCGATATACCCTCCCAGGCTTCGCCAGGATGAAAGTCCTCCTGGCTGCTCTTATCATGGCACTGCCGGTATTCTCACAGGAAGTGACGGTCATGGTAACCCCCGTGCAGCAGGTGCTGCCGCCACAGGCGGGACTCTACCTCACCAACCCAGGACGCTACTTCACCATCCAGCTGTTCAACAATACCGACGAGCCGCAGTACGTACACCTCGGGATGCAGATCCAGCAGCACTTCCCCAACGAGGAGCTGTGGCTGAGCACGAACATGGAGACAGGACATATTCCTCGCCAGCCCATCACCATCGCGCCCAACCAGCATAAGACGCTCAACGCCATCGAGATGGCGCACCTCTTCGACCACTTCACCAACGGCGACGTGTATATCCGCGACGGACGCCATGTCAATGTCACCGACGGTGACTATGGCCGGCTGCCCGAAGGACAGTACGAGGTGTTCGTCACCGCCTATAAGTGGAATCCCGACCTCGCCTCACCCGTCGTCGTCAGCGCACCCAACGAGGGCAATGCCACCTTCTCGATATGCTACGAGGCCAACCCACCGCAGTTCACCTATCCTGTCATGACCGCCCTCGACGGTGGCTTCGACAACCTGCAAGTGGTAAGGGTCAACAAGAACGACCCCTCCTTCGAGTGGAACCCGCCGTCGCTCAACTGCAACGCGACGATGGTCAACTTCAAACACGCCATACGCTTCGTCGAACTCAACGGCATGACACCCGACGAGGCGATGTTCCCCAATACGCCTACCTTCCACGAGAAAAAGCAGATCGTAGGCAACCGCTATACCATACCGCCGGCATACGTCGCACAGATGATTGAGCCGGGACAGGCAAAGGGAAAGGTGTATGCCGTGCAGTTGACGGCAACCACCGACTATTTCAACTCACAGCCGGGATCCGTCAACTTCACTCTCATCAACAACGACGGCAAAAGCCCCATCATGCTCATACAGCTCTACGACCCCACGGTGCCGGAAGAACCGAGCGACAATACTGGTGGCGGGGGCTATTCCCTCACACTCGACTCTATTTCAGGTAAGTACGAAGACATCGATCAGCTCTATGCCTTCAGCCAGCCGGCAATTATCAGCCCTTCATTTTCAGGAAGGATGTTCCGTACTGTACACATGGAAGAAAAGATGAAGGTGGAATGGCGTGAGGCTTGGTTTGAAGGAGGAAAAGGCCTCCAACCAGATACGGTGAAATTTGAATATAAACTACAGGTCTATAAGGCCAATACAACAGACAAGCCTGAGACAATTTTCACCTACCAACCCATACATACCATCGATAACCTCGATACATTGGCTTGTTCTTTCGATTGGTATGATATTGACTATGACTTCAAGGACGGTGAGTATCTCATGCTCAGGGTGACAGCAACTCCTACCAACGAGGAGTCGGTTCTCATGCTGCCCGACTCGCTCAACTATATTGACTTCGCATTATCTACGGGCTTTGAGGAGACCTTTGCATGCGGTACCAATACATCCAATGTGGCAAATAAGACGCTCATCTCCCAGAAACCCGGGCGGGATGCCAAACTGACTATCGGCTCATGGAATCTCACCTTGGACAACGACTATGAAAATCTGAAATACGATGATACCGACCATTCCATCAGTGGCTACGGATGGATCAGCTGGTCACCCGGACAATACCGCGCACGCATCGCCGTGAAGTTCGACAAACTGAAAGTCAATACCGACAACGTGGTCTTCGAAGGCACGTGTAAGACCTACGCCCGATCGACACACCAGATAGAGGGCACGGAATATACCACTGAGCAGTTCCTCGACTCGCTGTTCTCAGATACAGCGCTCAACGACATCTTCGGTTCAATGAAACTACCCGACGATGTGCAGGCGAAGATCAGCAACTTTACACAGGGTGATGAAAACGGCGAATCCTATAACCTTGCCAAAGGCTATAACCTTGGCAAGTACTACACGATGTTCAAGAAGGGTGAGGCAGCATGGAACAACTGGACAGCAGGAAATATCTGCGACATGTATTTCCCCGTAGAGGCACCCGATGAAATCAAGCAGTTCCTGCCTTCCGACTTCTCAATGCAGATAGCCAGCATCACCTTCTCGCCATCGGCGGCCATCATGAACGTCATCGGAGAGATAGCACTGCCCAACAGCGACATCTTCGACGGACAGGACGTGCTCGTCTTCGGAGCACCGCGCCTGTGTATCCAGCCCGACAAACTCTTCCCCGAAGACGGGGTGCTTGCTCTGCTCTCGAACTTCGCGGTCAAAGACCCGTCGAGTGATTTCAAACTGATATTCAAGGCTCCTAAGAACCCGGAAGACCCGCAAAGCCACGACGGCTGTTTCATACGCTGGCAGAACGATGAGTTCGACGCGCTGGGCATGGAGATAGCTGTCGATTTGCCCAACACCAAAAGGGTCATCGAGGGCAAGGTGCAGGACGACATTCCCGCGATGCTCGACCTCTGGACGGTGATAGAGGCGGGCGACGCCGCCTGCGACTTCCTCGCGGAGGGTACGCTGACGGCCTTTCAGGTGACCGACCTGCCGGGATGGACCTTCGGACCGAAAAAAGACCAGAACGAGATGAGGGTGGTATTCGACCATAACCTCAGCCGTAACAGCGACGGCATGCCGACGGTGGATGAGATAACGAAGAAATTCCCGGCCAACACCTTCGACCCAGACCTCTGCGGCACCTACGTGCAGGGCGACTGGAATGCTTGGCAGGGACTCTACATCAGCAGCCTCGCCGTGGAGTTCCCGAAATTCGCCGTCTTCGGAGGCAGTGGCGAACAGGGGCTGTCCATCGGTGTCAACAACATGATTGTCGATGCGTCGGGCGTCACCTGTCAGGTGGATGCCGACAACCTCATTGAGACGGGTGAGTGCGGCGGATGGGAATTCAGCATCAAGACGGCCAAGGTCGATATCATTCAGAACAACTTCGACAACTGCGTCATCAACGGCGGCTTCGGCGTGCCGCTCTTCGGCAAGAAAGCCGACGAGAAGGCGGCGGCGGAGAGCGGAAAGAAAGGCGGCGCGTCGGGAGGCGGCAAGGGTGACAATGGTGACAAGGACGCCTATGAGGACTTCATCTACACCTGCCAGATACGTCACCTGACAAAGGCGAAGGACGTGTCCTACCAGACATGGAGCAGCGACGGCAAGACGAAGATTACGAAGACACGCAAGGCGTATGACGACAACCGCCTGTCTTACCTCTTCAAGACGGAGCAGAAGAACGACCTCTCACTCAACTGTTTCGTCGCCTCACTCGACCTGAAGAAAGACCAGTCCTACTTCCTCGTCGAGTCCATCGACAAGGAGGACGGCACGGGACAGGACACACAGGTGGAGCTGTGCCTCGCGGGCGACATCACCATCGCGGGGACCGACAACGCCAACGAACGCATTGCCGCACTGGCGAAGAAACTGGGACAGGAGAAACTCGACCTCAAACTGCCGGGCATCCACTTCGTCAAGATGCGCCTGTCGAACAAACAGCTGAACGACTGGAAAGACTTCGGCATCGATCCTGACGATACGCATAAGACGAAACAGGAAAAGATGGCGCAGCAGGTGTCGGAATGGAAGAAGTCGAAACTCTACGTACAGCTGGCCGAGGGCGAGGAACTCAGACTGGGCGACAACTGCTACTTCCACTACGGCGAGTGGTCGCTGGCATCAGAACGGAAGAAGATAGGTCCCTTCTCCTACAATCTCGAAAGATTCGAGCCGAACTTTGATGAGAGCACCGGTAAGGTGACGCTCGACATCCAGGGCGACCTGGGGCTGGTGGAGGACAAGATATGCGTGGGGGCGGGACTGACCATCTCCTCCGTGCTCCACAAGGAGGGGAAGATCACCAATTGGTACCTCTCCGACGGCGACGTCGATTTCAAGAGCCTCAAGCTCGACCTCGACTTCACGGCACTGCACCTCAAGGGTGAGCTGACCATCGGCGACAACGGCAAGGGCGACAAGGGCTATGCCGGCTCACTCGACATCGACATCACCGGACTGTTCTCCGTCAACTGCAAGGGCGGCTACTTCAAACACACCACCACCGAGGCAGACAAGGCGAAGATGCAGGAAACGGCGGATGTAGAGGCAAAGGCGGCCGTGGAAAGGGCGAAGAAGAGTGGGAAAGGCTCCATCGACTACGACTATTACTATAGCAAGTACAGCACCATAGAGCCAGACTATTCATGGGGTTACTTCCTCGCCAGTTTGGCCAGTGAGGCGGGCATTCCTATGGGCCCGCTCTCCATTAACCGCATCACGGGAGGATTCTATGTCAACTGCAAGCCCACCCCGGAAAAGGGTGCTACGAAGGATAGTCCCACCAAACTGTCGGGCGACCCCGTGGCTCAGTACGGTCCCATCGGCGTGGCATTCGGTATTGGACTTCAAGCGGCAAGCGGCGGGGAAACTATCAAAGGCGACGTTGACCTGCTCGTGGTCTATGACCGAAAGAACAGTTGCCTCTCCACCTTTATGTTTAATGGAAAGGTGGAAGCAGTGGGCGGCATCATTAGCTCTGAAGTGAGTCTCGTATATGAGAACAGTAAGGATAGCGGTGGTGAGACGGTTGACCGCTACCTCTGTCTGAACATCACTACGGAGTCGGGATGGGAGGGCTCTCCGTTGGGTGGTAAGCTGAAAGAGGCCAACGAAGCATTGTCGGAGATGAAAGACGAACTCGATGCCTTTCAGGATCATGTGAACGACGTGGTTGACACTGCAGTGAAAGGGCAGGTCATGGAAGCCCTCGATAAACTGTCAGGCGACTATAACAAGGGCGATTCCTCGAAGAAGAACCAACCGAAGGATGCCGACGACATCAAGGGAAAGAACAAAGATGACCTCGGCACGTCGGGCAGCGTCACCATGCCGCTCGAACTGAAGATAACATGGGTGGAGAATTACGAACAATACAAACCGTCGCGCTGGCACCTGTACCTCGGTGAGCCGACACCCGACAAACGCTGTAAGATCATCTTCCTCAACTTCGACAGCAGCATCTGCAGCGCACATATCGGAGCCGACTCTTACCTCTGCCTCGGCAACGAGCTGCCCGGCAACGGACAACTGCCCGCTATACCCGAGAAGATCACGGAATTCCTCTCTGGCCATAAAAACACCAGTACCGACATGGGAGCCGACCTGGCAGCGGCACAGAACGCCCGCACGAACGTGGCCAAGACGCTCAATAACTCTAACAGCGTCAAGGGCGGTGTCATGGTGGGTGCATCGGCATGGGGCGACATACGTGTCGATCTCGGACTTCTCTATGGCAGCATGGATGCCATAGCGGGATTCGATGCCGCGCTCGTCAACTACGGCAACACGGCCTACTGTGTCAATACGCACTCGGAGATGGGCTATAAAGGGTGGTACGCCACGGGACAACTCTATGCCTACCTCTTTGCAGAGCTGGGACTGCGCATACATATCGGCTCGCTCATCAACAAGGATGTCAAAATACTCACGGGTGGCATCGGCGGCATACTCGAACTGGGTCTGCCCAACCCAACGTGGATCGACGGTAAGGCACGTGTGAAGATTAGTCTCTTCGGCGGACTGTGGAACATCAACCGCTCGTTCCATTTCGCGGCGGGCGACCACTGCGTGCCGTTCAAGGGCAACGCACTCGACGGCTTCGAGCTGTTCGCAGGGGTCAACATGGGTAGCGACAGCCTCTACCAGGCACTCTACCAGCCCGAGTTCGCCATATCCAAGAACGAGGTGGGGAAGATGACGTTCACCACCAACACGTCGCTCGGCAGCCACTACAGGCTCGTCGATCCTACATACGCCGACAAGATGAAGGAGGAGTTCTATGCCAGCTATGTGGGTGATGCCGAACATGCCGACTCCATAGCCAACCTGCTGAAAGCGCAGGCTTCGCGCACCTACGTGTTCGACACGAACAAGAGCCTGAATACGCAGGGCATGAAGATGGGCGTGCGGCTCATCGACCTCGGTACCAAACCCACCGAGTGGATGGAGCAGGGGCGCGAGCTGTCACCGAAGGAATTTGTAGATGAACTGATGAAACAAGGAACCAGTGCCACAGGGGAACAGACCTACGCCGGTTATACGCATCCGAAGGACAAGAGCCAGGCAGAGAACGCCCTGCACTCATACAATGATGTGTTACAGTTTGTCTGCGCGTACTTCAACAAACGCGAGGAGACGGTATCGGAGATGAGCACCGTCATGAACGGTTACGAGTTGAGTAAGACGGAGAAATATATCCTCCATAATGGCAAGATGACATCCTACATCGGCCACCTGCTCGACAACGGCACGTTCAAAGACGGCACGGCCATCAGCCAGCATGAGCGGAACGTCAGCTTCCGGGAGAACAAGGGACAGACCTTCCACCTCACCAATATGCAGGTGCAGGAAGGGCACAGCTATGCGCTGCTGCTCCTGGGCGATGCCTACGAGATCAACAACGGCGAAAGGGTATGGTGCGACTATGTGGATACGCTGACTAATTTACCTGTTCCCATCAAATGGCAACAGGCAAAGATTTGGTTCTTCCGCGTGAAGGGCACGGCGGAGGATGTGGTCATCGCCGACTCGCTGCGCGACCTCGAGCCTTACGTGGCTCTGGCATACCCCTCCGTCGATGGCACGAAGGTGAAGAACAGACCCGAAGACCCGTCACTGGCGTACTTCGGCGACATCATGGAACCCACCATCGCACTCAACCGCGACATGACCAGTGAACTGCCCAAAGACAAGATGAAGTGGATACTCACCGCCTACGATGCCAAGGAATATGAGCGCAACGATACCACATGCTGGAAGGAGGAGCAGATAATCAATGCCGACTACACCGTCGCCGACAACTGCATCAACCTGAAGCCGGCCAGTACCTTCAACCGCATCACCAGGTTCAGCAACGAGATAGCGGCCAAGGGTAGGAGTTACGACTACGGCAATGAGCTGTACCACCTGCAGCTGGCCTATTACTACCGCCCGGAAAAGGCGGAGAGAGACACCGCCAACTACATCGTTGACCTGTGGCTGCACACGGCACCCCACGGCGTGACCGTCGATGGTATGAGCGGCACGCAGGACGACAACTGGATGCAGAGCACGAACCGTGAACTGACGGGTGAGTTGCTGACATACGTGGCACCCTTCGTGGGAGCCAGCCCGTCAACAGATCCTCAGTTCGACTATGAGTTCAAGGATGCCAACGGCAATTTCCTCACCGACGAGGACATCGTGTTCAAAAATGCCAAGTACAAGAACGGCACGCCTTACCGACTCATCGACCCGTGGATGTACTTCGCCTACCTGTCGAAGTGGACATTCATAGGCGACCGTAAACTCAACGGCTACGACTTTGACTACATGTACACTCCGTTCGCATCCGAATCGCTCGTATATGACTACAACGGAACAGTGGTCAACAGCGACTTCATCAAGGGGGCTACCGCCAAGTCGTTGATATTCCTGCGCGATGACATGTATAAGACGTGGAACAACTGGAACTTCTATGGCACACAGGAAGGGTTCCCGCAGTGGCCACTGCCCTCGACCATGAAAGTCAATGGTATGATTACCGCCGCCAACCAGACGGGGACGGCATCGACGGTCAAACCGCGCATCCTCGGCGTGTCGCAGGATGACAACACTTACAACTTCTCCGAGATAGCAGAGGACTTCATGGCTCCTTATAGCGTGGCTTCGAGGATAAGCATCAAACTGAGAGACGAGGCACGGGAATTATGGGATAATTTTGGTATGTTGTTCGTAGTAGGTGATCCTGTTCAAAATGTAGGCAACGTAGGGGATAGTTATTTCAATATGCTTCAGAAGTCCTGGAGCAACCTCCACCGTGGACAGTATGTCGAGATCTCCGAAAGGGGCGTGACGGTCCGTGTGCCTTACTACCAGCTGCCACTTATCTTCGGCGGTTGTTTTGGTGATACCGATGACAATGATACTTATTACAACGGAAGACACCTGAATCTATTGAAGCGAGGATTCAGAAGCTCAGTCAGCAAAGACTTGCCGGCGGAGACACGATGGAATACGGGCGTGTCGAATATCCTTTTCTTCCGACTCATTGGCGACAAGCCATCACCGTGGTCTGAAGACCTATTGCCGCAGGTGTTCCAGAAATCTACGAACAGCCAGTATAGTGACAGCTATTCGGGCGACAGACAGGTGGCTATTGATCAATTTGACAGTTACGGCGCACTGAAAGAGGTGACACAATTTACGGCGCAGACCTATCGTGTCGATGCATACGACATCAGTACGGGCCTGTACCACATGAAACGGCGGGCTGCACAACCGTGGTTGAATACATTCAAGATAGGAGCAGACAGCGACATCAAGACCATGGCCGACATGTCAAATGCCATCATCAATGCGGAGCAGGACATGATAACGACAAGCGACTATGCCACTCCGTGGGCCATCTATACACCAGGCAACAAGACGCTTACCCTGCTGTTCTCCAAGGAAAACTATTCTCTGAAGAGCGAATATAACAAAGAGCAAATAGCTCTGAACGGTAGGTTCAAGGGCGACCAAGTGCTCAGCCATGACTGGACCGGTGATACGGACATCAGGACACAGATGGAACGATTAGTCATCGACAAGTCATTCAAAGAGGTGGAACTGAAAGACCTGAGCTATTGGTTCACACGCTGTGAAAAACTGAAATCCATAACGGGATTGGAGAACCTGAACACGGCGAGCGTGACGAACATGGATGCCATGTTCTCGGCTTGTGAGAGCCTGGAGACACTTGACCTCTCGGCATTAGACACACGTAACGTGAAACGGATGAACTATCTGTTCGCTAACTGTAAGAAATTGAAGTCGCTTAACGTAAGAGGACAGAACTTCAGTACACAGAACGTGGTAAACATGACGCAGATGTTCAAGAACTGTTCAAGCCTGACAAGTCTTGACCTCCGCTCGTTCTCGGGTGAGAGCGTTGGAAGGTGTGAAGAGATGTTTTATGGCTGCTCGCAGCTGAAGAACCTCAATATCTCTGCTTTCAATGCCGATGAATATGTAGGAGTCTATAATGATATGTTTGTCAGCGTACCTAACACCCTCGTATCCTATATCAACATACTGCTCAAGGAGGAAATCAAGGAGCAGATACCGGGACGAAAGAACGCAGACAACAACACCATAAGGGCTATCTTGGCAGAAAACAACTCGGGACAGCAGACATTAATCTTCATGTATGACCCCAACGACCTGAAGGTGGGATACTCGGGCGACATCAAGACCAAATATAACAGCTACGACGGCCTGACAGTGAAGCAGGTGTTCAAGGGTGACCAGGTGCTCAATACGGGCAATGGTATCCCGGGATGGGCACGGAACACGAAACTCACCAAAGTATTCTTCGACGAGTCGTTCAAGACCTCACCCGCCTCCATGTATGCGTGGTTCCGTGACTGTGTGAGCCTGACGGAAGTTAAAATCACGAAAAAACTGCGTACCAAGGATGTGAAGAGCATGGAATCTCTGTTTGAGAATTGTTCCAGCCTGACAAAACTCGATTTAAGGTACTTCATGACGGATAATGTGGAAAACATGAGGTACATGTTCCGTGGGTGTGAGCAGTTGACGGATATCCAGTTCTATGACTTCATGGATTATGAGAGTTATTTCAAAACAACGAAGGTCAATCTAATGACTGGTATGTTTGAAGGATGTAAGGATTTGAGTAGTATAGATTTCAGTCCGAACTTCACTACGGCAAATGTACAGGACATGGGACGGATGTTCAGTGGTTGTGAAAACCTTTGGGAATTAAAGAAGGGTGGACTTGGCAATAACGTGTTTGACTCAACAAGCAAGGTCTTAAATATGTTTGCCATGTTCAAGGATTGCCGTAAGATGCGTTACAACAATCTGGTAAGTGACTTTGATACCCGGAAGGTGTCGAACATGAGTGAGATGTTCTACAATTGCAGCATTCTTGAAGAACTGGATTTGTCGGGATTCAACACGGAAAGCATTACTAACGTGGCAAGTATGTTCCAGGGATGTAACGCATTGAAGAAACTGAACATTATCAGTTTCAAGGCTCCTAAGTTGACAAACTCAAGCAACGTGGCGGATATGGGTAAGAATATGAACGGCAATTGTGCAATTTATATGAATTACGATGTCAATACGCTGATTCAAAACTATTTCAAATCTTGGTCTCATGTCACAGTCATGAAACCCAGCAAGGCTTTGTTGCTGAAGAACGGTCGTGTATATGAACTCCATTTCCTCGGAACGACTACCAATTACAAAGTGGGTAACACCTACAATGGATTGGAAATCGTGAATGTTTGGAGCGATGTGAACATATACGCAGAATTCCCGCAATGGCGACTGAATTTGGACGATACCTATAAGAAGATTGAAAAGGTGGTGTTCGACAGTTCGTTCAAGGACGTGAAGGTAGAACGTACCGATTCCTGGTTCGACCACATGGAGAGCCTTAAGAGCATAACTGGGTTGGAAAACCTGAACACGTCAATGGTGGAGAATATGCAATCAATGTTCTCATATTCTGGACTGACCTCACTCAACTTGAGGAATTTTGACACGTCAAAGGTGAAGAACATGGCAAAGATGTTCGAAGGCTGTAAAAATTTGGAGAGTCTTGATGTGAGTACTTTCAATACATCTAATGTGACAACAATGTGGGATATGTTCTCTGGCTGTTCTAAACTGCGGTCTCTCGATTTGAGGAGCTTCTGCACATCTAACGTCTCGATTATGGCGGGTATGTTCTATGGCTGTTCTTCACTGACTAATCTTGATGTGTCATCATTTGATACCAAGAATAGCAAGAGCATTTATATAATGTTCAGAAACTGTTCGAAACTACCGGAGCTTGATTTGAGGAACTTCGATACCAGGGGTATAACAGATGAATGGGCTGGAACCTTTGCTGGTTGTACCTCTTTGAGAAAACTGCGACTGACATCCGACTTCATCTCCATAAATGGAATGGAAAGTGCTGTACCTGTCTTCAAGGATGTAAGCGGGATGGCTGTATGCGTGGAAGGTGGAAACATGGAGGATGTTCGCCAGAACTTCACACAGAAACTGGGCTTCGTCGAGGGTGTCACAGGAAGATTCTACGATGGTGAGCCGTCGAAGGTGGCACAAGTCATCTGGACGGAAGGCAACAAGACGCTGTATTTCATCAATGACATTGAATACCACGTGGGCGACTCATACGGAGGACAGACCATTACCAAAGTATGGAGTGGAACAAATGTGACGAATACAAATACCACGTCTGAGACGGGATGGAGAATTGCGCAATGTGAAAAGGTGGTATTTGAAAAGTCATTTGCCGATGTCCGTCCTAAATCTACGGCATGGTGGTTCTACGGAAAACATGCACTGAAGAGTATTGAAGGAATAGAGAATCTGAATACGTCAGAGGTAACCAATATGAATTATATGTTCAATGGTACTGGTAATCTCAAATCGTTGGATGTGACACATTTCAACACTGAGAAGGTTACGAAGATGGCATATATGTTCTATGGTTGTAGCTCATTAGAATCAATCGATGTGTCGGGATTTAATACGTCCGAAGTAACGAGCATGAATAATATGTTCGGATATTGCAATGCATTGACGGAACTTGATATCAGGAATTTCAATACCGCTAAAGTGGAGAGTATAAACGATCCGTTTGAAGAATGTAAAAAACTGAAATCAATGAAAGTGGGAAGTGGCTTCAATCTTGACCATTACAACAAGACGAATACCTCTTCTACATTCTCTAATGTCAAAGATCTTGAGATACTGACTCCTGACGCAGAGACACAGAAAATCGTCAGAAGAGCCTTTGTGGATAAACTGGGATTTGTGGAAGATACGAAAGGTAGAATTGTGGTAGAGGGTTCACAGATTGCACAGATTGTATGGACGGATGGAAACAAGACACTTACGTTCATGTATAAATATCCGTACAAAGAAGGTGACAAGTACAATGGGATGAAAGTAACCAAGGTATGGAAAGGCAATGATGTGTTGAAATCTGGTGTCTATACATCTGGTGGAAAAACAGGCACCGTGTGGTCATTCTATAATCCTCAGACTGTGGTGTTCGATGAGTCATTTGCCGATATGCAGCCGACGACCACCAGTTATTGGTTCGCTAATTGCTCTGCATTGACCACTATCCAAGGAATGGAGAACTTGAACACGTCCAAGGTGACATCAATGGCATCTATGTTTAATGGGTGTAGTTCATTGAAATCGTTGAATTTGAGCAAGTTCAATGTTGGAGAAGTAACAACAATGTCACGAATGTTCCAGGGTTGTAGTGCTCTTGGCTCCTTGAGTCTCAGTTCATTCGATCCCAGAAAGGTGACCACCACGGAACGTATGTTCTCTGAGTGTAGAGGTCTTACTTCGATAACGTTCGGAACCTTCAATACGGTTAGTCTAACGAATACTTCCTTTATGTTCTATAATTGTAAAAAAATCTCTTCTTTGAACCTGAGTACGATGATAACGGACAAAGTCACCAATATGAAGAGTATGTTCGATGGATGTGAAACATTGACTTCTCTCAACCTGAGCGGCATTAAGACAGGCAAGGTGACTGACATGTCGTCTATGTTCAAAAACTGTAAGAAACTGACATTCTCGGATTTGGGTTCTGACTTCGAACTCAATACGGAAAGTGCTACCACTATGCGTAGTATGTTTAGTGGTTGCAGTAGCCTGGATAGATTTGGTGGTTTACTATGCTCTAAATCAACAGCCAATGTAACAGATATGTCATACATGTTCGAAAGCTGTACAAAACTGAAATTCGTAGATGCGTTTAAAGCTGGAACTACTACTTGGGACACTAAGAATGTGACAGATATGTCACACATGTTCTATAACTGTACCAGTTTGAATAACCTCACATTCGATAGGAATACCAGTAAAGTGACGAATATGTCATACATGTTCTATAACTGTAGGAATCTTGAAACTTTGGTGTTTAAAGGCAATACTTCGAATGTTACAAATATGGAATGGATGTTTGTTTCATGTTTGAATTTAAAGAGTATGGTGGTCGATGAGTTCATTACAGATAAGGTGACGAAATATAGTCAAGTGTTCGCTAATGTTTCTGGATTAGTTGTGGCAATACCGTATGACATTCAGAGTAGTAACGATCCAGAAATATATATTAAACACTTTACAAAAATCGGTTTCAAAAAAGGTACAACAGGCTCATTTAAATACCAAGGATATGGTAAGATTGAATAATAAATATATTAGTCTGATTATCCTCCTCGCCCTCTCCCTCACGGCGGCGGCGCAGGGCAGCGACACCAATGCAGGGTCGCCGAAGATAAAGACACCCCACAACACGGTGGCGAGGCCGGAGATGCACGCTCTCGTCACCACGAAGATAAGACTGCTCACACGAACCTACGGCGACAGCATCGTGCTGCGGTGGGTGGCGGAGGACTATGCATCGTATAAATACCTGTGCGACTTCGGCGTGAACATACTCCGCGTCAGACGCGACGGACAGCCGGGACTGCATATCGACACGCTGGCCTACGGTCTCAAGCCGCTATCCCTGGAACGCTTCAGGGCGAAATATCCCGACACCGACTCGCTGGCACTCATTCCGCAGGGACTGCTCTATGGCGATGCGCATAATTATAAGGAGGAACCGCAAGGTAGCATGGGACGCACGCTCGAAGACAACTCGGAGCAGGACATCGCCTTCGCCTTCACCATGGTGGTGGCGGAATGGCGCAAAGACCTGGCGGAGGACATGGCGGCACGCTTCACCGACCGCGACGTGACACCGGGGGCAACATACGACTATTACATCCAACCCACGCTGTGGGACAACGGCGGACGACTGATATTCGAGCCGGGAGTGGCAGAGGGGGTGGTGAACAACAGATTCAGCCCGCAGCCCTTCAACCCACAGATGACGGACTCGCTGTCGGGACCGAACCATATCATCGTGGGGTGGTGGGACCGTGAACATTCCAGCTACGAGATAGAACGGCGCATGGTGAGCACGCTCGACGGCACGTCCGTCAACGGACGGTGGCAGCGCATCAACGACAAGCCCTACCTATCGATGGTGGAACAGCCGGAGAAAGAGGACTACCGACTCATCGGCGACTCGGTGCCCGACCTGGGTATCTACGAATACCGCATCATGGGCTACGATGCCTTCGCCGACCTGAGCGAGCCGTCGCCGGCACGGCGCGTCGTGGTGCGCGACATACAGCCGCCGACGGCACCCATACTGAAATACGTCGTCCTGGAACGACCCGACGACAGCGATCCCATGGCTCGTGTCATCGCACATATCGTGTGGGAGAAACCGGCCATGGAGAAAGATCTGGAGGGCTACTGCATACACTACAACAGCCCGAAGGTGACGGGCAAGGAGTGGCAACTGCTCAACAACGAGATGATACCACCCTCGGACACGCTCTACAGCGTTGACATGACGGGGAAGATAACGGGATTCATCTATGTGTCGGCATACGACAAGACGGGCAATGAGAGCCGCTCATTAGTGCAGCAGATAGCACTGCGTGACTACAAGGCGCCCGACGCGCCGGACTCGCTCCGCGTGAACATTCAGCTGCCGCAGGGCGACTCGCTGACTGTGAAGCAGAGCAAGTGGGCGTATGCCATCCTGAAATGGAACGCTTGCCCCGACGATGACATTGACTACTACGACATCGCCTACGCCAACGACACCACGCACACGTTCATCATACGCAACCAGGGGGGTATCCGCGACACGGAGTTCATCGACTCGCTGGCTCTCGACGTGAACCAGGACTATATCTACTACCAGGTGCGTGCGGTGGATTACTCCACGAACATCGGGCCGTGGAGTCCGTGGCTGCAGGTGCAGCGCCCCCATGTGTCGCCACCCTCGCTGCCCCACCTCGACACGTCGGCACACAGCGATGCTGATGGCATGCACATGGAGTGGATAGTGGGCATGGACGTGGATATGAGATACCACGTGGCATACCGGCGCTTGGGAGAGGACGGCCAGTGGGAGGTCATAGGACGCTATGAGCAGGACTCGCTGAAGAACACGGGCTACCGCATCACCATCGATGACAACCCGCCCTACAACCGCGACAAACGCTATTACTACTATGTGGAGTCGCATAACTCGTCGCCCTTCACGGGCGACGGACTGGCGGTGAGCTGGTACCACCGAGGACCGAAGGTGTGGAAGGTGGACCTGCGCCTCATCGGTGACTATTTCCGCGACAAGCAGCAGACGAAGCTGGCATGGGAAACGGGCAAGCTGCCTCTCGACGGCGACTATTACTACTGCATCTACCGCAAGGGACAGGGTGAGAAGAAATTCTCTTTCGTGGTCAGCGTGCCCAAGACGGACCTGACATATACCGACCAGCTCCTCCGCAAGGGCGAGCAGGCGGAATACTACATCATGATACAGTGGCGCGACGGCCGTCAGAGTAACCCCTCCAACACCATCACCGTGAAACGGGGAGATGAGTAAACCCACCCCGTCCCTCCCCAAGGGAGGGCACCGAACTCCGAGTGAAAAGTTACAATTCATGGCAATTCATGATTGATTTTTGGCAATTTCTGTGAAAAAAAGTCCAATCAGTGTCCGAAAAAACGAACGCAAATGAAACATAAAATAATCAACAAGCTATCATTTTCCCTTTCTTTTCCAAAGGAGTCTATCTTTTCCCCTCCTTTTTTAAAGGAGGGGCAGGGGTGGTTTGTCAAAAGCTTTAACCACTACAAGCAAACGATCTTCCTTCGGAGGGGGGCAGGGGGAGGCTTCCTTTTCCTCTTCCTCCTTTTCCTCGTCACCTCCTGTGGCGAGTATTGGGAGGGCACCCCTGTCTCGGCACATCAGATGAAGCTCCCCAAGAAGGTGGTCAATATCATGGTGGGCGACAAATACCCACTCCCCGTGCTTTTCGCTCCCGACGACGTGTCGAACCAGGAGATATGGTGGCAGACCAAGAACGACGACATAGCCACCATGGTCAACGACTCGGTGCTCGGCGTGAGCGAAGGGCTCACCGTGGCCTACGCCATGAGTGTCAGCGACCGCTTGCAGGACTCCTGCCTGGTGAATGTCATCCCCGAGGCGTATCTCAATCCCAAGGACTATCCTTACGACATGGTGATCTATGCCGACGTCACCATACATGGGAAGAAATATACCGCCGACGACGAGGACTCGCTTATCATCGCCGCCTACAACGACTATGAGCTGCGAGGCATCGGCAAGATGCGCTCGGCGAACGGCAAGCCGTATATGGAACTGCGTATCTGGAGCCCCTTCGAGTACGGCGACTGGATCGACCTGATGTGTATCTACCGGGGCAGGCCCCTCATCGAGCTTTTCCCCGGCCACCTGCGCTTCGACGGAGAGACACACGGCACACTCTCCAACCTCTACCCCTTGGTCCTCGATGACAATGCCCGCGAGTATTTCTTCGGCTACGACCTCTACAACTTCGGCTACGACGACACCACCGATGACGACGACAATGTTATCGAAATCACCTATCCCTAACCCTCTTAGCTTGTCACTCGTCAATCATCACTCAACCCTCCACCGCTATGAAAAGTAATAACCCTCTATCAACTACCCTCTTGGCCACTCTCACCCTGGCCCTCACCTCCTGCACCCTCTTCATCGACGACGACAAACTCCTCCTTGAAGAATCCCCGCTGCCCACCTACACCGGCAACGGCTATGATGCCCCCGTGACGGAAAAGTATGAATACGGAGACGTGACGTATCAACTCAATGAGAACACCTTGAATCTGAATGCTGTCAACGAGTTGACGAACTACATTCTCAGGACGGACACGGTGGGCAACTTACGGTATATCTATTTTGATAAGTCGGTACCCCAAGACCTGCTGCCGAAACAGACGCAACTGGTGGTAAGTGACAACAAGGAACTCTTTGGGGATTATTTGTGCCATTTCATATATGATGTAAGTGAAGAGGATAACTGTATCAAGGTCAGTGGCGTTCCGACAAATGTTTTTGAGGCATATAAGGAATTTAAAGTATCTCTCCATCCTGACCTTAACGAATACTTCAGGGCGTTTAATGTTTACGATGAGGATGATAATTTACTTGGTACGGTCAATCAGGATGAGGTGACAGAGGAAGAAGCCTCTTCTCCTAATCATATCAAAGGCGGTCCCCGAAAAGAGGAAGGTGATAAACCATATTCCTGGAATTTCTCGACAGTTCAAGGGATTTTGGATAAATATATTAAGCCCTTTCTTAAGGGTCCTAAGATGCCACATGAAGATCCTCTTAGTTATACGGATAAACTTGATATCTTATCAATTGGCGGTGGCCTTAAGTTTCCTGAAACGAAAGGAGATTTTAACTTGAACCCATTCAGTTCAGACGATCTACATGCGAATGTAGATATAGGAGAGGGGTATTTAGACCTTTTTCTTGATTTGCAATTCGGGGCTGAATTTACAAAATGGGCTTACTTGAGAGACAGCGAAAAGTTATCCAAAATGCTGGATAAAATCAAAATAGCTGGGGTTGATATAAATTTAAATGCAGGCATCGGTATTGATGCTGATTTAAATCTCATTGCAAAACCCAGATTGAATATCCCGTTTGGAAATAAAAGAATCGTTACCTTAGATAAGAAGGTGACAGATTGGGGGGGAAAATTAAGTGCAGCCTCTTTTTGGTGGGATGAATTAGGTGTTAGTGGCGACTTGTATTTTCCGGAACTCATGATTAATATCGGATTTGGAAAGTGGGATGTTTTTATTAATGGAAGATTATATTTAAAACCTCATTTTCAAGGACACGTTGATTTCTTGGATCACAGTTATGTACAGGGAGACTTTGAAATTTTATGGTCATTGGCCATATCAGCCAAAGGGAGGCTTATTACGAAGATATTAAATAAAATTAGAAACAAAATAGAAAAAAAATTCCCAAACCTCAACAAAGTTGTAAAAAAGATATTAGGCCCATTACAGCAGGAATATATAGATAATGGTACATTGGAAGAATGGGCTTTTTTAGAAGAGTTTTTTAATCCTGATGATACCAGTGAAAGAATCATACACATGTTGGAATACGCAGATCGTGTATCTCCATCTTATTCATATTATATAAGAAATCCGAAAAGCGATCCTGGAATGACAAAAATAGCTTATGAAGATATAAAACGAAGACGAGAAGAGTCTATGAGAAAAGCCGATGAAGAAAAGGAAAAAGAAAAAAAGAAATATGAAAAATCTACAGAGCATGAAGCTGAGGAACATCCAAATACAGAATTTTCTTGGGAGTTAGGTCCTTGGGAAATTCATACCTTTCCTCTTTTTAAACGTTATATGACTCCGAAAGCTAAAAAATTAAAAATTGGAGTGGAATGGGTAAATGATGAACCAGTTTATAAGGCTTCCTTCATAGTTGAAGATATAGGGGTTGACACAGGAATGGCAAGTAGTATTCAAACTGGATTTAATGAATTTGAAGCTGGTGTCGTAAAATATAAACCTGGGTTTATTGTTATGTTGGGTAAAAATGTGGTTGACAGCGTGGATTGTAATACATTTATTACAAAAGATACAAAGGCAGGTAAGACAATAGAAGCTAAGTTGACGCAAAAATTTAATGATGGAAAAACCTATGCCTGTGTTCCTTTTTTCAGGAGATATATAGGCGAGACGAGCACTTCTAAAGTTTATTATGAAAATGGTAAAGCTTTCTCTTCAGTCAATCCTTCAATAGCGATTACAAAATTCAAGGTGACATCTGCATGGTATGATGAAAATGCAAAACCAGAAGAAAGGTACTGTTGCAACATAAAAGTATTTGTAAATGTCAATGGCCTGTCGTTAATTGATGAGTGGGGACTTGTTGACAATTTTGATACAAATGAAAAAACAAAGTATCATACCAATGAACAGGCTGCAAGTTTAAACACATCTGGCAAAAAGTCGGGAGAGGCTAATTTCAGCCTGACCTTTACGCTGAAGAGCTATGCTTCTGCGATAAGTGTAAGCCTTCAGCCGTATGTCGTACTCTCTGGACAGAAAAACAAAAAACTTTACCACGAATGGGGTACAGGCTTCGATATGAACAATTATATGCAAAGTGGTTCTTCCACATCCACTTCATCCACCAACGAATACACCCTCACCCTCGAATCTGTAGAATTAATCCCCGAAGAAGACCCAATAGATTTGGACGATTCTGAAGAAGACTTCTCCAACGAATAATCCATCCTACCTTTATGTATGTTCTGCAATCCTCCATCACAAAGCTACCCTCAGGGTGGCTTTGTGATGGAGGATTTCCATAATATGTGTACTGCCAAACCGTATGAATGGAGGTTCCTTCTCAGTGCTAAAGAGTGGACGGAGAAAACCGAAATAATGGCGTTGACAACAAAGAATACAATTAATGCCCCTTTGTTGTCTTTGGTCGGGATGAGGCGACCTTTGGCTCAGAACACTGCGTCCATCAAAAAAGCAGACCTTGCCTTGTGTTTTCTTCGACAGGAATACCGACGATTATCGAACCGAGAATGAGGTGTCTTGCGAGGATATAAAAAAACGACAAGCGAAATTACTCGTTTGTCGTTTTTGGTCGGGATGAGGCGACCTTTGGCTCAGAACACTGCGTCCATCAAAAAAGCAGAATCATTGCCTTGCATTTTCTTCGACAGGATACCGACGTTTATCGAACCGAGAATGAGGCGTTTTGCGAAGATATAAAAGAAAAACGACAAGCGAATATACTCGTTTGTCGTTTTTGGTCGGGATGAGGCGACTCGAACGCCCGACCCCTACGTCCCGAACGTAGTGCGCTACCAACTGCGCTACATCCCGAAAGCCTTCCTTTTCGGAAAAGCGGTGCAAAGATACGGCTTTTCCGCCATACCCGCAAATTTTTACTTGTTTTTCTTTTTTTGTGTTGTCTTATACGGCCATATACCGAATAGAGTGGGGGATACCCATCAGAGCAGCGATGGCAACTCGTACAGGTGCATGTAGTTGCTGCCTTTGAGCAGGATGTAATGTCCCTGTGGCTGTTCAGCCGTGATGGCGGCTTTCACCGCTTCCACATCGGTAAACGTACGGAAGGGACTGTCGGTCTTTCCGAATTGTTCGCCCACCAACCACACCTCGTCAATGTCCGCTTTCTTCAAGGCTTCCACCACCTTTTGGTGCTCTTCCAGACTGGTCGGTCCCAATTCGCCCATGTCGCCCAGAATGGCCATCTTATGCTCAACGGCCATGACGCTGAAATTGGTGATGGCGGCAACCATGCTCGTGGGGTTGGCGTTGTAAGCATCGATGACTAGGTGGTTGTGCGCCGTTTCCGACAGTTGAGAGCGGTTGTTGCTCGGCACATAACTCTCCAGGGCTTGGTCCACCTGTTCGGGCGTGACACCGAAATAGAGTCCTATACAAGCCGCCGCCAGCATATTGTAGATATTGTACGAACCGATGAGGTGGGTCTGCACATGATGGCGCTCGCCACCTTGTTGCCACCAGTCGAAACTCAGGTATGGGGCGCAGACGCCTATCTCTCCGCTCACCTCGAGGTCCGATGCCCCGCCGATGCCGTAGCGCACTTGTTGCAGACCCTCCGCCATGGGCACAAGATGCTCGTTGCCTGCATCGATGAACACGGTGTGCTTGCCATGGCCGCGCAGCCAGTCATACAATTCACATTTCGTGCGTATCACTCCTTCCAGACTGCCGAAACCTTGCAGGTGAGCCTTGCCAACGTTGGTGATGATACCATAGTCGGGCTCGGCTATCTCCACCAGTTCGGTGATATCTCCAGGATGGCTGGCACCCATCTCCACCACTGCCATCTCATGGTCAGCGGTCAGTCGGAGCAGAGTCTTGGGTACACCGATGGGGTTGTTGAAGTTGCCTAACGTATAAAGGGTGTTGAATCGTTGCGAGAGAACCGTGGAGACCAGTTCCTTCGTCGTTGTCTTGCCGTTGGTGCCGGTGATGCCGACGATGGGAGTGCCCAAGGTGCGGCGATGATGGCGTGCCAACGCTTGAAGGGCCTTCAGACAGTCGTCGACGATGATAAAACGGCTGTCGTCGGCAGGTGCGTATTCGGCTTCGTCGATCACGGCATAGGCGCACCCCTTTTCGAGGGCTGCCTTGGCAAACTGATTGCCGTTGAACGATGCACCTTTCAGCGCGAAGAAGATAGAGCCTTGCGGACAGTCGCGACTGTCAGTGGTCACCTGCGGATGACGCAGGAAAATCTCGTATAGTGTTTTAATGTCCATGTTTTAAGTGATTGGGTATGTCGTTGGCTGAAAATGGAATCCATCCATTCTGCGGAAGCCGCTGCAAAAATAATCATTTTTGCTGAAACACGCTTCTAAGATGCGGTTTTTTCCCGGAATGTGCATGATGAAACGGATGTTTTTCGTTAATCTTCCCAAATCGTTTGTGATTTACGAGAATTCTGCGTATCTTTGCCCTTGATGAAAAACCAAGGCTACACGACACTCAATATGGGTGGCCATCTGCTTGCGCTTGACACCCCTGTGGTGATGGGAATCCTCAACGCAACGCCCGACTCGTTTTATGCGTCGAGTAGGGTGAGGGAAGAGCGCGAAATGGCTCAGCGGGCCTTGGATATGGCGGCCGAGGGTGCCTCCATCCTCGATGTGGGGGGATGTTCCACACGTCCTGGGAGTGCCCCAGCCGATGAAGAGGAAGAGATGGCCCGTCTGCGTCGCTGCTTGCCGGTGGTGTGCCGTGCTTGCCCCGATGTGCCGCTCAGCGTCGATACCTTTAGGCCCGACGTGGCGCGGATGTGCGTTGAGGAATTTGGTGTGGCGATGGTCAACGACGTTTCGGGTGGCAACGACGAAATGTTTCGTATGGTGGCGCGCTTGAAGGTACCCTATGTGCTTATGTCCACCGCGCCCGACGTGGAAACGATGCTGCGCACATGGGTGCGTCAGGTCGACCAACTGCACGACCTGGGAGTTGCCGACATCGTGCTTGACCCTGGTTTCGGCTTTGGCAAGACATTGGAGGACAACTATCGGGTGCTGAGTCAACTCGACCGTCTGCATGCACTGCCTCAGCCGCTATTGGTGGGCGTGTCTCGTAAATCGATGGCTTGTCGGCTATTGGATATCACGCCAGACGAGGCATTGAACGCCACCACCGTCATCCATACCGTGGCATTGGAGAAAGGGGCTGCCATCTTGCGGGTGCATGATGTGCGTCCCGCCATCGAGGCCATCCGTGTCGTTTCGGCATTAACATCTAAACCTCAATCAAATATCAAACCTCAAACCTCAAATCTCAAAGTTAATTAGCCGATGTTTCTGGATTTTGGCATCAAAGATGTGATTGACATCCTGCTCGTGGCATTTATGTTGTATTATTCATACAAGTTGATGCGCGAGTCGAAGTCGATGAATGTATTCATCGGCGTCATGGTGTTCATCCTGATATGGCTTCTTGTGAGCGAGATTCTGGAGATGCGTCTCATGGGCTCCATCCTCGACAAGATGGTGAGTGTGGGTGCCATCGCTATTGTCGTGCTTTTCCAAGACGAGATACGCACGTTTCTCTATAACCTCGGTGCACAGAAGAGTGTGATGAAGGTGTTGAATGTGTTTTCCAAAAACAAAGACTCGAAAAAGGGGAAAAAATATGAAGGCATCATGCCTATCGTGCGTGCCTGTCAGAACATGTCGAAAGGTAAGGTGGGCGCACTGATTGTGTTGGAGCGCAAGCAGTCGCTCGACGATATCGTCATGACGGGCGATGTTATCGATGCTGCCATCAACCAAAGGCTCATTGAGAATATCTTCTTCAAGAACTCCCCGCTGCACGACGGTGCGATGGTCGTGTCGCGCAACCGCATCAAGGCGGCGGCATGCATCCTCCCCGTGTCGCACGACCTCGATATCCCCAAGGAATTTGGTTTGCGCCACAGGGCGGCATTGGGCATCTCGCAAGAGGTGGACGCCTTGGCTATCGCCGTGAGCGAAGAGACGGGACGCATTAGCATCGCCATCAATGGTGAGTTGAAACCTCGTCTTTCAGCTGAAGACCTGGAGAGTATCCTCACCAAAGAGATGAACTTTGAAGAAAGTGAAGGGGTGAAAAAATAAAAGTGAAAAGTGAAAAATTTATTAGGAGTGAAGAAGTGAAGGAGTAGGAGGAGTGAAGACAAATGTCCATTTTAACTCCCACTTTAACTTCCATGAGCGCAGCGAATTAACTTCCCGTTTAACTCCCCTTTTAAATTTACTCCCTTTTAAAATAATTAATTCATTACTAAATACTTAAAACTATGAGTTTAATACAACAAATCATTGAACGCGCGAAAAGCAACAAACAGCGCATTGTTCTCCCCGAAGCAACCGAGGAACGCACTTTGAGAGCCGCCGATAAGGTATTGGCTGACGACATCGCCAACCTGATACTGATTGGCAATCCAGATGAGGTACATGCCTTGGCTGAAAAGTGGGGACTGAAGAATATCGGTAAGGCTACCCTCATCGATCCGGAAAACAATCCGAAGAGTGAGGAATATGCCCAATTGCTCGCCGAACTGCGCAAGAAGAAGGGCATGACCATCGAGCAAGCCCGCGAATTGGTGAAGAACCCACTTTACTTGGGCTGTATGATTATCAAGACCGAGGGTGCTGATGGACAAATATCGGGCGCCTTGTCAACGACGGGCGAGACCCTTCGTCCTGCCTTGCAGATTATTAAATGCGCCCCGGGCATCACCTGCGTGAGTGGTGCCATGCTTCTCATCACGCAAAAGCCCGAATTTGGCGAGAATGGTGTACTGGTGGTAGGCGATGTGGCTGTAACCCCCATGCCCGACGCTTCCCAGTTGTCGCAGATTGCCGTGTGCACAGCGCAGACAGCACGTAGCGTGGCAGGTTTTGACGACCCACGCGTGGCTATGCTGAGTTTCTCCACCAAGGGCAGTGCCACTCATGAGGTGGTGGACAAGGTGATAGAGGCCACCGCCCTAGCGCGTGAGATGGATCCAGCGCTGAAGATTGACGGTGAGTTGCAGGCCGATGCCGCCCTTGTACCGTCGGTAGGCAACAAGAAAGCTCCAGGTAGTGACATCGCCGGCAAGGCCAATGTGTTGGTGTTCCCCAACCTCGAAGTGGGAAATATCGCCTATAAACTGGTACAGCGTTTGGGTGACGCCATCGCCATCGGCCCGATACTCCAAGGTATTGCCCGTCCGGTGAACGACCTCAGTCGTGGCTGCTCCGTCGAGGACATCTACTACCTCGTTGCCATCACCGCCTGCCAGGCCATGGATGCAAAATAGAATGTAGAATGTTGAGTTTTGAAGGTTGAATTGTCGTGCTCGCACGATGTTGAATGTTCAAAACTCAACATTCAAAATTCATCATTCCGTAATTCTACATTCAATCATCGCGAAGCGATAATTCAAAATTCAACATTCAAAATTCATAACATGAAGATTTTAGTTTTAAATTGTGGTTCTTCGTCCATCAAATATGCTCTTTATGATATGGACACGAAGACCGTGATGACATCGGGCGGCGCTGAGCGTGTTGGCCAGGAAGGGTCATTTGTGAACGTGAAGTTGGCCAATGGCGAAAAGAAACAGATCATGCACGACATACCCGAGCATACCGAGGGCGTGAAATTCATATTCTCATTGCTTACCGACCCTGAAATAGGTGTTATCAAAGACCTGAACGAGATCGACGCCGTGGGACATCGCATGGTGCATGGTGGCGAGAAATTCAATAAGAGCGTGGTGCTCACCGATGAGGTGCTCAAGGTGTTTGAGGAGTGCTCTGACCTGGCTCCTCTCCATAACCCCGCCAACCTGAAGGGCGTCAACGCCGTGAAGGAACTCATGCCCGGACTGACACAGGTGGGTGTGTTCGATACCGCTTTCCACCAGACCATGCCGCCGAAGGCATATATGTACGCCATCCCTTACGAGCTTTACGAGAAGTATGGCATACGCCGCTATGGATTCCATGGCACCAGCCACCGTTACGTGTCGGCACGTGCCTGCGAGTTTTTGGGCATCAAAGCCGAAGGCACCAAGATGGTCACTTGCCATGTGGGCAATGGTGGCTCTGTCTGTGCTGTGAAAGATGGGAAGTGTATAGACACCTCGATGGGTCTCACGCCGCTTGAAGGTCTGATGATGGGCACCCGCGCCGGAGATATCGATGGTGGCGCCGTGACCTTCATAGAGAAAAAACTCGGGTTGGACGCTGACGGTATGTCAAACCTGCTCAATAAAAAGAGTGGTGTGGCTGGATTGACCGGTGGCAAGAGCGATATGCGCGATGTGGAGGCAGCCGCCAAGGAAGGCGACGCCCGCGCTCGCCTGGCACAAGAAATGTATTTCTATCGCATCAAGAAGTATATCGGTGCTTACGCTGCCGCCATGGGCGGACTCGATGTCATCGTGTTCACCGCCGGTGTGGGCGAGAATCAGATGAGCATGCGCTCCGAGGTATGCAAAGACATGGAGTTCTTGGGCGTGCAGTTTGATGAAGAGCGCAACAAGGTGCGTGGCGAAGAGGCCATCATCTCTGCCGAAGGTTCACCGGTGACCGTATGCGTCATTCCTACCAACGAGGAACTGATGATTGCCACCGACACCATGAATCTGCTGTGACATTCAGTCAAGACCTGTAAACAGCCCTGCTCCCCATGTTGGGGGCGGGGCATATCATAGAAAAGGCACGCTTCTCACGAAGCGTGCCTTTCAACATAAAAAAGACTTAACTTGATTCTACAAACCTGATTTCTGTGAATTTTTTAAAGATGTGATAAATATGTCTCTTTTTCTTCTGCAAAGATAGTGCATTTCAAAACAAAAACAAAATATTTTCGGCAAAAATATGCTTTTTTCAGTTAAATAGACTATTTTTCCCCTCTACGGCTGGCTCTCACCCTCTATATACTCCTCGTAGAAGAGATGCTCTCCATCAAACACGACGTATGAGAACTGCCATATCCAGTCACCCAGGATTATCATGCGGCTCTTCCGTGACAGTTTCAGGTCGAGTTCAATATGTCGATGCCCATAGATGAAATAGTCGATGTCGGTGTGTGTCTTCATGTATTCTTTGGTGAAGAGCACCAGCCATTCCTTGTCCTCGCCCTGATAGGGCATCTCCTTGCCGTCGGCACGTTTTAGACGACTGTGCTTGGCCCAGTGGAGTCCCAGCCACATACCCTGCCGGGGATGGAAGAAGTTTAGTGCCCGCTGACAGAAACGGTTGTGGAACATTTTTCTCAGGAACTTGAAACGAGGGTCGGGGTCGCCGAGACCATCGCCGTGGGCCAGGAAGAACACCTTGCCATAGATCTCCGTGGTGAGCGGCTGCTTGTGTACCGTCACCCCACATTCCTTTTCCAGATATCCGTAGGTCCAGATGTCGTGGTTGCCCGTGAAGAAGTGCACCTCCACACCCATGTCGGTGAGTTCCGACAGTTTACCCAGGAACCGGGTGTAACCCTTTGGCACCACATAGCGGTATTCGTTCCAGAAGTCGAACATGTCACCCAACAGGTAGATGGCGGCCGCCTTGTGCTTGATGGTGTCGAGAAAACGCACCAAGCGCCGTTCCTGCGTACGTCCGTGTTCGATGGCCAGCGAGCCAAGGTGGGCATCAGAGAGAAAATACACGTTTTTCATCGGTCATAAAGTTTAGTCCAGTCCCAGTTCCACTTTTGCTTCTTCACTCATCATGTCTTTGTCCCAAGCAGGTTCAAACACCAATTGCACGTTGGCCGAAGCCACCTCGCGCAGTCCTTCCACTTTCTGTCGCACGTCTTCGAGAATGAAGTCGGCGGCGGGGCAGGTAGGTGCCGTGAAGGTCATGTCGATGTCGACAGACGCGTCGTCTTTGACATCGATTTTGTATATCAGCCCCAGGTCGTAGATGTTGACAGGTATCTCAGGGTCGAAGACGGTGCGCAACACATCAACGATACGACCTTCTATGTTACTTTTTTCTTCTGCAGTCATTTTTCTGTTTTTTAATAGGAAGTTAAAATGGGAGTTAATTCGCTTCACTCATGGAAGTTAAAGTGGGAGTTAAAGTGGACATTACTCCGCCTTTTACTTTTTTACCCTTTTACCCTTTCAAAGCTATTGTCCTGCACGAAGTGCATTACTTCCTTTTTTTGCTTCCTTTTAAAACTCCCTTTTTTACTCCCTATTATATTTAAACCCTTCCTTGTTCCCGATAGCTGTAATACTGGCCGTCGGTGACGATGACATGGTCGAGGAAGTGGATGCGCATCAGTTCGCATGCTTTTTTGAAACGTTCAGTCAACTGGTCATCGTCGCGGCTCGGTCGTATATTGCCCGACGGATGGTTGTGGCAGAGCGCCATGATGGTGGCGTTGTTCAGCAGCGCGTGTTTCAATGCGATACGCACGTCGACCGATGTTTCGCTGATGCCGCCATACGACAGTTGCACATCTTTGATAAAACCATAGTTTTGGTTCAAAAGCACCACCCAGGCCTGTTCCACGTTGAGGTCGCGTAAACGCTCTACCATCAGTTCGTAGATGGCCATCGGACTGTCCAGTTTTTTGCGTTGCTTCACCTCGGCCACATGTCTTCGCTTCCCCAATTCACAGGCAGCAAGGATGGTGATGGCCTTGGCAGGACCTACGCCTTTAAAAGCTGTCAGTTCGTCGATGCTCATCTTGCCCAACGTGTTGAGGTTGCCTTTGCAGTGGGCGAGCACCTGTTTCATCAGGTCAACAGCAGTCACTTCGGGCGTACCCGACCCGATGAGGATGGCCAACAATTCTGCATCGCTCAACGCTGACGCTCCTAAGTGAGCCAATCGCTCTCGTGGGCGGTCGCTCTCATCCCACTCGTTGATGTTAAGTTTATTATGGTCCTCCTTGACAATCATATATGAGTTAGGAATTTTGAGTTACGAATGTTGAATGGTCGCTACGCGATGATGTGTGACGAGTTACGAGTGATGAGTGCCGAGTGCCACACAGGCTAATCTCTTGCTCCTTGCCCCCTGCTCCTTGCCCCTACTTATAGAAATTCTTCTCGAAGGCGTGGAACTCGTCTTTCCCCAGCACGCAGCGTTTCCACCATGCCGTGAGGAGTCCGCAACCATAGCCGAACAGTTGAACAAAAGATGCTCCCACGCTCAGCGCTCCTATCTTCAAGCTCTTGTTGCGTATGCTGGCGTCGATGAAGATGACCAGGCAGAAGAGCAGGATGGGTATCCATGGAGCCGCGCATAGCCAGTAGTAACGGTGTATGCTGTCTTCACCTCCATATTCCATGAGGATGCGTCCTACGGCGGAGATGAGAATGAGCGCTATCGTTCCTATTGTAAAGACGGTGGGCAACAAGTGTACGGCTTTGAGTGTGCCGGGATGCCGTTTCATCAGGTTGATACGAGCTATGCCACTGTTGTAAACCTGCCGGAAGAACTTCCTGAAGTCAGTGCGCCGCTTGTGCCATACCCATGCCTCGGGAAACAGCCGACAGTGGTAGCCGCCCTTGACGATGCGGTAACTGAAATCGATGTCTTCGCCGAAGCGCATTTTTGAGAAACCGCCCAGTTCCTTATACACCTCACGTCGTATGCCCATGTTGAATGAGCGGGGATAGAACTTGTCGAGTTTTTTCTTCCCGCCACGGATGCCTCCTGTGGTGAAGAAGCTTGTCATCGAGTAGGAGATGGCTTTCTGTGTGTCGGTGAACGACTCGTGGGCGCTGTCGGGACCGCCGAAGGCGTCGGCAGGCTCGCGCTGCAGCTCCTTTTCTACCTCGGTCAGATAGCCTTCGGGCAGCACCACGTCGGAATCGAGCACGATGAGGTATTCACCCTTGGCGCGATTGGCTCCGTAGTTGCGACTCTGCCCTGGACCGGAGTTATCTTTGTAAAAATAATGTAAGTCGAGCGCGCTGGCATAGCCCTCACACACCGACTTACAATCTTTTGTCGATCCATCTTCCACGATAATCACCTCAAAATCCTTCTCCTGTTGGCGGGTGAGGCTCTCGAGGAGTTCGTCCACCTCATCGGGGCGGTTGAACACGGGAACGATGATGGAATATCTCATGTCGTTACTCTTTCACACGCTGCAAGTAAGAGCCGTCGCGTGTGTCCACCTGGATGAGGTCGCCCTCGTTGATGAACAGGGGAACGCGCACCTCAACACCTGTCTCCAGTGTAGCGGGTTTGGTGGCATTGGTGGCGGTGTCGCCCTTGATGCCCGGTTCACTGTGGGTGATGCGGAGGTTGGTCTTCACCGGCATCTCAGCATAGAGGATGGTGTTCGAGTCGGCATCGCTCACCACGTCAACCACGTCGCTCTCTTTCATGAAGTCAACACCAGTGATCAGTTCCTTGGCGATGGGAATTTGGTCGTAGGTCTCTTGGTTCATGAAGATGTAGTCCTGACCTTCCATGTATAGGTACTGATAGGGACGGCGCTCCACGCGAACGTCTTCGAGGGCCTCGCCGATGTTGAAACGTTTCTCCAACACACGGCCGCTGACCACGTCCTTCAGTGTCGTTCTCATGATGGTGTTGCCCTTGCCGGGTTTCACGTGCAGGAAGTCGATGCAGAAATACAACTTGCCATCCAGACGGATGCAAGTACCTTTTTTAATGTCTTGTGATTTGATCATTGTGTATAATGTTTTGATGTAATGTCGTCAGTTGTTGACTTTTGCGCTGCAAAAATAATAAAAATGCCCTTTTTTTACGAAAAATTGCAAAAGAAAATGCTAATTTTTCAAGAAAACTTTGTTATTTCAAAAGAAATGAGTACTTTTGCACCCCAAAAGGTCGAAAAAGGCCTACTACCGAAGCATAAACAATAAAATCTAAAATAAAATGAAAAGAACATTTCAACCCCACAATCGCAGGAGAGTGAACAAGCACGGTTTCCGTGAGAGGATGTCCACCAAGAACGGTCGTCGTGTGCTGGCTTCACGTCGCGCCAAAGGCCGCAAGAAGCTCACCGTTTCTAATGAGCACCACGGAAAATAAGTGTTTCACTTATCATCACAAGAAGAGGACAGGAAAGGCAAAGGCTTTTTCCTGTTTTTTTCTTTAATGGGGAGTCAAACAGGGAGTTTTTCTTTAATAGGGAGTTAAACAGGGAGTTAATTCGCTTCGCTCATGGAAGTTAAAGTGGGAGTTAAAATGGACTAAAGTGGGAGTTAAAATGGACATTTGTCTTCACTCCTCTCACTCCTTCACTCCTTCACTCCTAATATTTTTTCCCTCTTCACTTTCCCTCAAAAGATAAATTCTTTATTTTAATGTCGCATATTTCGGGATTAATGTGTAAATTTGCAGCATCAAAGAAAATGTCGCTCGGCGACAGTAACCCTTTTTCAACGAGATGGAGAAACAGTCTTTCCTAAAAAAGTTAACAGGCAAACATTTGTGGGGCAATCTCTTGGCGATGCTCCTCATTATCTTTCTCATATCCTTAGGCCTGAAATACGGGCTGGAATTGTATACACGTCACGGTCAGTCGGTGGAGATGCCCGACATAGTGCATAAGAGTTTCGAGCAGGCTGAGGCCATGCTCGACAGCCTTGACTTGAACATCGAGGTGAGCGACACTGATTTCGTGAAATCGCTGCCGCCCGACTGTATCCTTGAACAGTCGATTGCCGCCGGCGACATCATCAAACCCGACCGCGTGGTCTATGTGAAAATCAATGCGGCACATTCTCCCTCGAAACCTATCCCCGACATTGTCGACAACAGTTCGCTGCGCGATGCGCAGAACAAACTCACGTCGCTCGGCTTCAAACTCGGCGATCCTGAGTATGTGCCGGGAGAGCGTGATTGGGTGTATGGCTTGAAATGCCGTGGACGCAGCCTCTTCGAAGGCGACATGGTGTCGACGGAAGATGTGTTGACCATACAAGTGGGCGACGGA
Source organism: uncultured Prevotellaceae bacterium (assembly GCA_900313615.1). Lineage (GTDB taxonomy): Bacteria > Bacteroidota > Bacteroidia > Bacteroidales > Bacteroidaceae > Prevotella. Next base: position 108,551 of record OMRP01000009.1, on the reverse strand, counting down.
CGACGTAACCTCAGCGAAGAGGTGACCTTCACACAGCCTACCTTGGAAGATACTGGTATCGACAATGACGCTCCGAAACGTCCCCGTCCACGTCCCAAGAAGACTGAGTCAGAGACGAAGAGTGGCGAGGGTGCTTCCACCCCAGCTCCCGCTCCTGCTCCGGCTCCCGCAGCACCAGCACCATCCAACTGATTTGTTGATATGAGTGATATCAAGGCTATCATAGAAGACCTGGAAGAAGAGGAGGAACAATCCCTATACGAACATCATCGTTTTGAGGTCGACAAGGGACAGGAAAGCGTAAGGCTTGACCGATACCTCGCCGACCATATGCCGCATATCACACGCAATCGCATACAACGTGCCACTGATGCCGGCTTTGTGCTGGTCAATGGCAAACCCACCAAGAACAGTTACCGCATACGGCCGCTCGATGTCATCACCATCATGCTCGACAAACCACCCGTCGACACTTCCATCGAGCCGGAGGATATACCGCTCGACGTGGTTTACGAGGATGAGTGTCTCATGGTGGTCAACAAAGAACCGGGAATGGTGGTCCATCCTGGTTGTGGCAACTTCAACGGAACCTTGGTCAATGCTGTGGCATGGCACCTGCGCGACATGCCTTCGTATGACCCCAACGACCCCGAGGTGGGGCTCGTTCACCGTATCGATAAGGGGACGAGCGGACTGCTCGTGGTGGCGAAGACGCCAGAAGCGAAGTCTAAATTGGGCATACAGTTTTTCAACAAGACCACACGTCGTCTCTATAATGCCTTGGTGTGGGGCAACTTCGTGGAAGACGAAGGACGGATTGAGGGGAACATCGGACGCGACCCGCGCGACCGCTTGCGTATGGAGGTGTTCGACCCCGAATCGGGCATAGGCAAGACTGCTGTCACCCATTACCGTGTGCTGGAACGGTTCGGTTATGTCACCCTCATAGAATGTCGGTTGGAGACGGGGCGCACCCACCAGATTCGTGCGCATATGCGCCATGTTGGCCATCCGCTCTTCGGCGATGAACGTTATGGCGGCGCCGAGATTTTGAGGGGTGAACGCAGCTCTTCCTACACGGCCTTCGTGAATAACGGCATGCAGATATGCCGACGGCCTGCACTGCATGCCATGACGCTGGGATTCAAACATCCGATCACCGGCGAAGAGATGGACTTCACGGCTCCGTGGCCTGAAGACTTTGCCAAACTTATCACCCGTTGGCGTGCCTTTGTACAGGCGAAATATAAAGGTTAGAAGATTAAAAATTAAACAATTATATAATGCAATCCTTCAAACGTACAATAGCCATCGTCTGTGGTGGCGACTCTTCTGAGCATGACGTGTCGTTGCGTTCGGCACAAGGTCTTTATTCTTTCTTCGACAAGGAACGTTACAACGTATATATTGTCGATATCAAGGGACTGGATTGGCATGTCAACCTGCACGACGGAACAACAACCCCCGTCGACCGCAATGACTTCTCATTTATGGAAGATGGTCGATTGGTGCAATTCGACTATGCCTACATCACCATCCATGGAACGCCAGGTGAGAATGGCATTCTGCAAGGCTATTTTGAATTGGTGCACGTACCTTATAGCACCAGTGGGGTACTCGTCGAGGCGATGACCTTCGACAAGTTCGTGCTCAACCAGTATCTCCGTGGCTTTGGCGTGAGCGTAGCCGAGAGCCTGCTCATACGTCGGGGCTATGAAGACCTGGTGAAAGAAGAAGAAATCATGGAGAAGGTGGGCATGCCCTGCTTCGTCAAACCGTCGAACGATGGCAGCAGTTTTGGCGTGTCGAAAGTGAAGAATATCGACCAGTTGGCTCCTGCGCTGCGCAAGGCCATGATGGAGAGCGACGAAGTGATGGTGGAGGCTTACCTCGATGGTACGGAAATCACCGTCGGCTGTTACAAGACCCGTGAGAAGACGGTCATCTTCCCCATCACCGAGGTGGTGACGAAGAACGAGTTTTTCGATTTCGACGCTAAATATAACGGACAGGTGGACGAAATCACGCCGGCTCGTATCGCCGAAGATACGGCGCGCCGTGCACGTGAGATAACCAGTGCCATCTATGATATCCTCCACTGCAACGGCATCATCCGCATCGACTATATCATCACCAAGAATGCGGATGGGTCGGAACGTATCAATATGCTCGAGGTGAACACCACACCCGGTATGACTCCCACCAGTTTCATCCCCCAGCAGGTGAGGGCCGCCGGTCTGAACATCTCCGACGTGCTGACGGAAATCGTGGAAAACCAATTCCGTTGAGAAATAAGAGGCATGGAGCAAGGGGCAATAGTTTAAGGGGGCAAGGAGCAAGGGGCAAGAGAATACCCCACAAGCTATTGTCTTCACTCCTCTCACTCCTCCACTCCTTCACTCCTCAGTCAATTGTCTTCACTCCTCTACTCCTTCACTTCATAGTCTATTGTCCCAACTCCTAAACTCTCCAAAAAAAATGTTTGACGAAATCCGACCATATAATCCTGAAGAGTTGCCAGAGGTGTACGAACGCCTCTTGGCCGACCGACAGTTCCTCGCCGTGTTGCCCTATGTGTTGCCCGACGTGCCAGTAGAGCAGGTGGCGGCGATGATGCGTAGCTGCAAGACCAATCTGGAGTTCCAGAAAATGTTCAGCTATCAATTCCTCGTTAAACTGTTGGCCAAAGCCAGCACGGGTTGCGACATGGACATCTCGGCCATCGACAATGGTGGACGTTACACCTTCGTGAGCAACCACCGCGACATCGTGCTCGACTCGGCACTGCTCGACAAACTGCTCATCGATACGGGGTTCACTACCACGTGCGAGATAGCCATTGGCGACAACCTGCTCTCGCTGCCGTGGGTGCGCGACTTGGTGCGCATCAACAAGTCGTTCATCGTTCAACGGTCGTTGCCGCCTCGGCAGATGCTCATGGCCAGCCGTGAGCTGTCGGCATATATGCACTATGCTGTAAGTGAGAAGAACGAGAATATATGGATAGCCCAGCGTGAGGGTAGGGCGAAGGACTCCGACGACCGCACGCAGGCCGCCATCCTCAAGATGATGGCTATGGACGGAGAGGGAACGGTTATTGAAAGACTGGCGTCGTTGCATATCGTGCCGCTGGCCATCTCCTATGAGTACGACCCCTGCGACTACCTCAAGGCACGTGAGTTATGGTGTCGGCATGAAGACCCCAACTTCCGTAAGACGGCGAACGACGATGTGGTGAGTATGCGCACGGGCATCATGGGTTACAAAGGGGCCATCCATTATCATTGTGCGCCTTGCATCGATGATTATCTGCAGACCCTGACCGAGGTGCCCAAGAGCGAAATCTTCGATGTCATCGCCGCACATATTGACAACCAGATACATCAGCATTACCGCCTTTATCCGTCGAACCTTGTGGCGTTGCGTCTGTTGGGTGGTGAGGATGGAGAGCGCATCTCCTTGAAGTGTGGAACGAATGTCGACAATGTGGTGGCATGGCTATCCGACCATCAGTCTGTCGCCTGTGGCGCTGCCGAAGAAAAAGCATTCTGCGACTATCTCTCGCAACGAGTGGACATGGCGCATACCGATGGCGCTGATGACATTGCCTTCCTCCGTCATATTATTCTCACGATGTACGCCAATCCGGCCATCAACCATTATAAAAGCCTCACCTCCGACCCCTCTAATTCCAAAGTATGCTGATGATAAAGAAAACAATTCTGATATTCTTTTTCGCATCATTATTGACTGCTGCCTGCACCACGCGCGACTACGATACGGGTGATGGCAAACTGTCGTATATGAGGGCCGACTTCGCCGAAGCGCACTCCAATGCCGTGGGGTCACTCGACTATGCCGACACCGACGAGGGACAGCGGGTGTATTTCCCCAGTGCCGTGCAAGCCAAATGGGCTGTTACCGCCGACTCGCTCTACCGGGTGCTCGTCTATTACGATGCCACCGAAGAAAAGACAACCAACAAGGTGCATTCGCTCATGCAACTGGTGACGTTGACACCAAAACCTGCCAGCGAGGTGAAAGAACAACACACCGACCCCGTCAAGGTGGAGAGTGCATGGGTCAGTGTCAATGGCAAGTACATCAACCTGGGACTGCGTCTCATGACGGGAGCCACCGATGATGACACCCTGAAGCAGACGGTAGGCGTATTGCTCGATGAAAAGACGGAACGCGAAGACAATACGCATCACTACCAACTGACTTTCCTCCACAACCAAAATGGGGTGCCGGAATACTATTCCGCATTGGTATATATAAGTATTCCCACCGCCAACATGGACGCTGGCGATGGGATAACACTCCGTATCAACACCTATGATGGGTGGGAAGAGAGAACGTTTGAAAAGTAAAAGGGTAAAAGAGTAAAAAGGTAAAAGAGTAAAGAGAGCCATTTTTACCTTTTTACCTTTTTACTTTTTTACCTTTATAGTTAGTTTCTCCAACATGTCTTGCGTCATGCGCGTGATGTCGTAGGTGGGAGCCCATCCCCATTCGCGACGCGCACAGGTGTCGTCCATACGGTCGGGCCAACTCTCGGCGATAAACTGTTTCAGTGGGTCCACCTCGTACACCATCTCGAAGTCGGGCTTGTATTTCTTAATCTCAGCATATATTTTCTCCGGCGAGAAACTCATGGCCGTCACATTGAAACCATTATGGTGTACCAGACGGTCGGGGTTGGCTTCCATGAGCATGATGGCGGCACGCAAGGCATCAGGCATATACATCATGTCGAGCATGGTGCCCTCTTTGAGTGGACAGACGAAGCGCTCACCCCGCACGGCACTGTAGAAGATGTCGACGGCATAGTCGGTGGTGCCGCCGCCGGGAAGGGTCTTATAGGAGATGATGCCCGGAAAACGCACCGAACGGGTGTCAACACCATATTTAATATGATAGTAGGTGCTCAGCAGCTCAGTGGTCACTTTTGACACGCCATAGATGGTGCGTGGTCGCTGTATCGTGTCCTGAGGGGTCATCATGTGGGGCGTCTCACGGCCAAACGAACCGATGCTGCTGGGCGTGAACACGGAACAGCGGTGCTCGCGGGCCACCTCCAGCACATTCCACAGTCCGTCGATGCCAATTTTCCATGCCAGGCGGGGCTTCGACTCTGCCACCACAGAGAGCAGGGCCGCCAAGTTGTATATGGCGTCGATGTCATAACGCTGCACCACATCGTTCAGCATCTCACCATCGGTCACGTCGGCAACAGCCGATGGACCGCTCTCCAACAGTTCGCCTTTGGGCTCGGCGCCAGTGATATACCCTGCCACCACATGGTCGTTGCCATAGCGCTTGCGCAGTTCCATTGTCAACTCGGAGCCAATCTGCCCCGTAGAACCAATCACCAGGATATTTTTCATAATCGTAGATTTAAGGGTTGTGTTTTCACTGCAAAGGAAATATTTTTTTTTCATATTCCGTCATTTTGAAAGGAAAAATTAAGCCTCCACCCATATTTTTCAAAAAAACTTTCCTAAAACACCTTTATTATGGAAAAAAAAGTGTTATTTTGCAAACCTCAAATCTCAAACCTCAAACCTCAAAAAATCATAATACTATGTACGGAAAAATGAAAGAACATCTCCAGCAGACCATTGCTGAGATTCGTGAAGCGGGACTTTACAAGGAAGAACGTCTTATCGAAAGTCCCCAAAAAGCAGAGATCACCGTTAAGGGGCAACCCGTGCTCAACTTCTGTGCCAACAACTACCTAGGCCTCTCCGACCACCCGCGTCTCATCGAAGGTGCCAAGCGCATGATGGACAGCCGTGGCTTCGGCATGTCGTCGGTACGTTTCATCTGTGGCACGCAGGATATCCATAAAGAGTTGGAGGCGGCCATCTCCGACTATTTCCACACCGAGGACACCATCCTCTATGCTGCCTGTTTCGATGCCAATGGAGGTGTTTTCGAGCCTTTGTTCACTGAGGAGGACGCCATCATCTCCGATGCCCTCAATCATGCGTCGATTATTGATGGTGTGCGCTTGTGCAAAGCCAAACGCTACCGTTATGCCAATGCCGACATGAATGAGTTGGAGAAATGCTTGCAGGAGGCGCAGGCCCAACGTTTCCGCATCATTGTCACCGACGGAGTGTTCTCCATGGACGGCAATGTGGCTCCAATGGACAAGATATGTGACCTGGCCGAGAAATATGATGCCCTGGTGATGGTTGATGAGAGCCATTCGGCAGGTGTGGTTGGCGCCACTGGCCATGGCGTGAGCGAGTTCTTCAATACCTACGGCCGTGTCGACATCTACACGGGCACGTTGGGTAAGTCATTCGGTGGTGCCCTCGGCGGCTTCACCACCGGACGAAAAGAGATTATTGAACTGTTGCGCCAACGCTCCCGTCCCTATCTCTTCTCCAACTCCCTCGCTCCTTGCATCATCGGCGCATCCCTCGAGGTGTTCAAGATGCTCAAGGAGAGCAATGAGATTCACGACCGTCTAGTGGAGAACGTCAACTATTTCCGAGACAAGATGATGGCGGCTGGCTTCGACATCAAACCCACGCAGAGTGCCATCTGCGCCGTCATGCTTTACGATGCCAAACTGTCGCAGGTCTATGCCGCAAAGATGCAGGAAGAAGGCATCTATGTCACGGGCTTCTATTATCCTGTGGTACCCAAGGGACAAGCACGTATCCGTGTGCAGATTTCAGCCGGACATACTCGCGAACAGCTCGACAAGTGCGTCGACGCCTTCATCAAGGTCGGGCGCGAACTGAACGTGATATAGTCTCTGGTTAGACCCGAGTAGGGAAAGGAGGGGAAAATATGTATCTTTTCCCCTCCTTTTTTAACGTTTTGTTGCTTATTTTACTTTTGGAACCTACGATTTTTATAAAAAGTATCAAATTTTGGCAAAAAAAATTATGCGAAATCAAAAAAATACTTTACTTTTGCAACTTGAAAAGATGTAGTACGTTACGAAAGACGTTGTTTGTCGTAAAGAGAAAGATGCAGTTTGTCGTAAAGAGAAAGATGTAGAATGACGTCAAACATTAAACTAGAAAACCTAAAGAACAATAATAAAGTCAAACCTAAAAACCGAATGCTTATCGAAACAAAGAAAGTCCGTAAACGTTTGCTCACCTCTTTATATTATATATAAGGTGGTGATGGGTCGTCATGACCAAAGAGAAAGAATCAACTAAGAGTTTATACTATTTAACCTAATGAAAATACTTAAAGTATGAATTTCAATTTCAGAAAATCGTTGCTGCTGATGGGTGCATGTGCTATGGTAGGCTTCGCTGCCGCCCCTGCATACGCCTCATCCGAAGCCGCTCCGCAGGCGGTTCAGCAGTCAAAGACAGTCACTGGTACCGTCCGTGATGCCGGAGGCCCCGTCATTGGTGCAACCATTATGGAAAAAGGTACTTCAAACGGTACGGTTACCGATCTCGACGGTAACTTCTCTCTCAACGTTCAGCCAGGTGCTACGCTCGTGATTTCGTATGTGGGCTACAAAACACAGGAAATCGCTGTGGGCAGCCAGTCCAACATCACTATCGACCTTACTGAGGATGCCGACGTGCTCGAGGAAGTCGTGGTCGTGGGTTATGGTGTTCAGAAGAAAAAGTTGGTGACCGGTGCCACCGTGCAGGTGAAGGGTGATGACATCGCCAAGCAGAACACCACCAACGCGCTGGAAGCTATGCAGTCAAGCACTCCTGGTGTGCAGATTACACAGTCTTCTTCACAGCCTGGTAAGAGCTACAATGTTTACATTCGTGGTAAGGGAACCATCGGTGATAATACACCTCTTTATGTAATCGACGGTGTAGCAGGTGGTAGCCTCGACGGCATCAACCCGAACGATATCGAGAGCATCGACGTGTTGAAGGATGCTGCATCGGCTGCCATCTATGGTGCCCGTGCTGCTAACGGCGTTATCCTCGTTACTACCAAGCAGGGTAAGGCTGGTAAGATTGAACTTAGCTATAATGGTGCTATTGGTTGGTCGAACGTTTACAAACGTCCACAATTGCTCAATGCTCAGCAGTACATGACCATCTTTGACGAGTATAACTACAATTCTAGTGGTGTTACGTTGGATTGGTCTGCTTATGTTCCTGCTGACATTCTTACCAAGGTGGCCAATGGTTGGGAAGGTACTGACTGGTGGGATGTGTTCACCAACAAGAACGCTGTCCAGCACAATCATTCCGTAACCTTGACCGGTGGTACAGACCGTTCAAAATTTGCTATGTCTTACACCTATACCGGCAACGAAGGTATCATGGGTGCTGACATGGCTTCATACTACAAGCGTCACACTGTCCGCATCAACAGCGACCATGTGCTTTTGAGAGTGAAGGACTTCGATGCCATCACCATCGGTGAGAACATCTCTATCGGCTACACCAAGAGCCACGACCTGGCTGAGGCTGGCATGTATTGGAGCTATATCCACAGCCTGCTCCAGGTGTCTCCTCTCATGCCGCAGTATGCAGACAATGGCGATATCTATAATTATCAGGATCCCGCTGGTAATGTGACTTATGGTAAAGGCTGGAATACAAGTATGTTCAACAACCCATGGGAGAACCTCTCCAAAGGTGGATGGGGCTCTATGGCTGAGAGCCGCAACGTCAATACCAGTGTTACTGCTTTCGCAGTCATTCAGCCTATCAAGGGTCTGAGATTCCGCAGCCAGTTCAACTACAACTGGGGTTCTGGTGCATACCGCAGTTATTCAGAGCCACGTGCTGATAATCCTATTGGTCCTACAACTACATATAACGTGAGCCAGAGTGCTTGGATTAATGGCAACTGGTCGATTGAGAACACCCTCACTTATGATCTTCCTATTTTCAGTGGTCACAAGATCACCGCTATGGTTGGTCAGAGTTTTCAGAGCACAGACTGGAGTGCAAACGTCGGTGGAGCCAACAGCGTTAGTTGGGGCAGTCAGCTCGCTACGCTGAAGGGTTGGGATTCCGCATGGCTGTCAAACGTCAAACTTGCTGACGTTACTGTCGCTTCCATCACTGGCAACCCCAACGACGAAGAGTATCTCGCTTCTTGGTTCGGTCGTTTGACTTGGGACTGGAATGAGACCTATATGGCTACTGTCACTATGCGTTATGATGGTTCCAGTATCTTCTCCGATGGCAACCGTTGGGGTTTGTTCCCCTCTGTATCTGCAGGTTGGGTGATGACCAATGAGCCTTTCATGGAGAGCGTGAAGAGCTGGATGGACTTCTTCAAACTCCGCGCATCTTGGGGTCAGAACGGTAACAACCGTATCACCAAATACCAGTATCTGGCAACCATCGCTCTGTCTGGCGATGCCAACGACAGTGGTTACAAGTTTGGTTCAGACATGGCAACTTCTACCGCAGGTATTCCTTATACCGGTGCTTACGCTAACATCGTGCCTAACCCCGACCTGACTTGGGAGACCTCTGAGCAGCTTGACTTCGGTTTCGATGCTCGTTTCCTCAACAGCCGCTTGAATGTGAACTTCGACTGGTATAAGAAAAAGACGAAGGATTGGCTCGTAACAGGTCCGACGATTGGTATTATGGGTACCAACCCTGCTTTCATCAATGGTGGTGACGTTGAGAATACAGGTATTGAGCTTGCTGTTTCTTGGAACGACAGGATTGGCAGCGACTTCAGCTACAATGTTGGTGTGAATTTCGCTACCAACAAGAACGAAGTAACCCGTATCGCCAATGAGAACCACTATATCGCCGGTAATGGTAATGTTATCTCACAGGGTACAGACTATGTTTCCCGTGCTGAGGAAGGCTATCCCATCGGTTATTTCTATGGCATGTCCTACAGTGGCATCTGGCAGAATCAGGCTCAGATTGACCAGGCACGTGCTGATGGCAAGGCTGTCCTTGACGACGCAAAACCCGGTGACTGCATCTGGGACGACTGGAACGGTGACGGTGTGATCGTTGGTAAGGGAGAAGGTGCTGGTACCGATAAGCATCAAATCGGTGATCCTAATCCCGATGTGATGCTTGGTATTAACCTCGGTTTGCAATGGAGAGGCTTAGACTTCTCAGTAACCGGTGCCGGTGCATTCGGTATGCAGGTAATGCGTTCTTACCGTTCATTCGGTGATGATCCTGACGAGAACTATGATACCACGATACTCGGCCGTTGGCACGGTGAGGGAACCTCAAACACTATGCCAAGAATTTCAAATAATGGTCACCCGAACACCATTTGGGTATCAAGCCGTTATGTGGAAGATGCCGACTACTTTAAGATTAAGACTGTGACTCTCGGTTACGACTTCAAGCATCTTTGGAAGGCTTGCCCGTTCCAGCAGCTCCGTCTCTATATGCAGGTTCAGAACCTTTGCACCTTCACCGGTTACACCGGTCTCGATCCCGAGGTGGGTTCAACAGGTGGTGATATAGGTTGGGCTTCCGGTATCGACCTCGGTCTTTACCCACCAGCTCGTACATTCTTGGTTGGTGCAAGTATTAAATTCTAATTTGACAATAAGTTATGAAGAAATATATATTATCAGCGTTGGCTGTATTGTCAGCGACTTTGTTTACAGCTTGTAATGACATGCTGGACACCGATCCCCGTGTGACGGAGATGACCTCAGCTACATTCCCAGGCAAGCCTGCAGATGTGGAGGCATTGAATGCAGCCACCTACAGTATCATGAGTACGTTGGGTGGCGGAGATAATAGTGATTGCTTAAATAATATTTTCTTCTGGTGGAGCTGCATGTCAGACGACTGTTACGGCAGTGGTGGTCTGCAAGACTATATGCCTAAGTCGATGCATCATTTTACCATGCAGGATGCCAATCAGTATGAATATGACTGGATTCTTCTCTATGGTGGCGTTTCACGTGCCAACAACCAGATAGAAACCATCGACAATGTGCCTTGGGATGATAGTAATAGGGCTCAGCGTAACCAACTCCTCGGTGAGGCGTTCTTCATGCGTGGCCTCTATACCTTCTGGCTCACCCAGATGTATGGTGACATACCTTTGATTACGTCTACTCTTATTACTGATGAATCGTATCAGCAGGTAAGCGCTGAGGAAGTCATCTATCCGCAGATTATCGCTGACTTTGTTTCCGCCAAAAATCTTATGACGGTAACTAAGGCCAATGGTTCCGGTCATGCCGATAAGTACTGTGCCGAGGCATTCATGGCACGTGCATACATGTTCTGGGCAGGCTTCTACAAAGGTGCCGGTGAATTGGCAAGCGGTGCTCCTAGCATCGAACTTCTTGACCGTACTGGCGCTGCCATCGCACAGGAGGGCTGCACCGTATCTTCTGTTTCCAAGGAAGATATCGTTAATGGCCTGAGGGACATCATCAACAATGGTGGCTACAAACTCTGCGAGGACTATCGCTCACTTTGGCAGTACTCCAACAGCCTTAGCTGGAAAGAGGCTCATGATGATGCTCTTGACAAATTAAGTGATGACAAATTGAAAGATTTGTCGAATTGGCGTGAATATGGCAACAAAGAAGGAACACATGCTTATGAATTCATTGCCGATATGGATCCATCTCGTTGTTTCGACCAGCCTGGTATGGGTAATGGTAACACCGAGGAGCTCTTCGGTATTCAGTTCATGAACGCTTCTTCATGGAATATCGGTGGTACATATTGCAACCCGCGTATGTATTCAAACTATCTGTCATGTTTCTGGGGTCTTCGTAATGGTGCCTCCAACATGAATGGTACCCGTGACTTGACTTATCCGTTCAACCAGGGCTGGGGTCAGGGTACTCCTTCCTGCAACATCTGGGACGATTGGACAGCAGCAGAGGCTACTACAGCCGTTGATCCCGAAAAAGGTGACCTCCGCAAGAGAGCTTCTATGATTGACCTCAATAATGAACTCGTGGGCTATGTTTACGAGAAGGATGACTGCGAGGAGTCTGGTTATTCTGTCAAGAAGTATGCTGATGTAAACCTTGACGCTAACGATGCAGACAATAAGACTTGGTGGGTTCAGTGTCCTGGCTATTCTGGTGGTGGTTCGCTTGGTAACAGTATGCAGGGTGACCACTTCGAGGACTTCTACCTGATGCGTTACGCTGACGTTCTTCTGATGATGACCGAGCTTACAGGCGATGCTCAGTACATGAATCAAGTACAGCGTCGTGCTGGCGTTCAAGAGACAGCCTACTCTTTGAAGGCCGTTCAGGACGAGCGTCGTTGGGAGTTTGCATTCGAAGGACTTCGTTTCAACGATATGCGTCGTTGGACTGGTAAGGATTGTAAGAATAGCGAATATGCTCCTAAGGCATTGCAGGCACAGGCTGGCAAACAGATTGTCTGCCTCGGCGATAAGGGCAATAAGCGTACCATGACCCACATGACGTCTTCATGGACTGAGCGTTATAAAGCCACTAATGGCTTCCTGCCTAAACCTCAGAACCAGATTACTCTACATAATGGTGGATTGGAGCAGAATCCAGGTTGGGACGTTTCTGACCCCAAGACACAGTATAAAGGTATTTATTAATATTATTTAAGTAATCAATATGAAAAAGATATTTTTGTTTTTTGCCACAGTATGTGCGTTTATAGCCTGTGATCCTGTTTCTGAGGAAATCGGCAATGACGGTCACATCACTGTTGACGAGCTCATAGCAAAATCCACTGTCACTGTTGACAAGGCAGCCAATGGCCAAAATGGTAACGTCATTTCCTGTGAGACCTCGGCACCTGTCAATGCAAAGTGGGATATCGGTGGTAAGGAATTTATCGGCAACTTTGCTAAAAAGAAGATGAAATTAGGTGACTATACTGTCATCCTGACTGCTCTTTGCGCTGACGGTACTAAATTGACAGCTCAATTCCCCGTATCTTGCCAAGTAATCACTGAAGAACTCCAGAAGATTTATATCTATGGTGAGGATCCACAAATGCAACCGCCATTCAGCCCTGAGGGCTGGAATGCAGCAGCTATGCGTTTCAGTGATAACGAGGGCCAGCATTTCCCATACCTCTCTGACGATATCTACTGGGGCTTCAAAACTCTTATCATAGACGTTTCTGATGCTTCTGACGATTTGGACGTTAGGGTTATGTCTGGTTGGTGGGACAATTTCAATGCTGATAACTCTGAAACGCATGTGCATTGGATTTCAGGTTTGAATGAACTCCAACTTACCGAAGACATTGCTAAGATATGTGCTAAAGGTAATGACGGTAAAGCTCATGACCTTCAGTTCATGGTTACCTCCGGATCTTGTACTGTTAACTCCGTTTACTATGAGGAATAATCATTCCTTGATGGTATAATTATAAAAGGCTGGCTCTTTCAATGAGCCAGCCTTTTTAATGGTAATATAATACAAAAACTTGCTGAATTTGTGGAGATTGTCCTTTTTTTTGTAAATTTGCACGAAATTAAGTACCGTTGTCTTTATCTATGGAAATGAACGCTACAAACAAAGTCTCCAAGGTCCTTCTCTATGGAAGCCTGTTGGTTTTCATGGCTTTTGTCTTATACATATTACACATCAATCAAGAGGTGCTCTATACGGCACATGACCGTTCTGAATTCATTGTCGGAGAACCCTTTTACCACACTCTCCTTTCAAAACCCTTTGGCCTGATGCAATATGTGGGAGCTTGGCTCACACAACTCTTTTATCATCCAGCTTTGGGAGCAGGTGTGTTGGTTGCCATTTGGGCGCTTATCTTCTTTGTGGGTGCCAAAGCATTCCGACTGCGCGGAAGTGCCATAGCGCTGATGCTTTTGCCCGTTGCCTGTCTGCTTGCATCTGTTGTCGATTTGGGCTATTGGATTTATATCTCCACCATTAGAGGTTATTGGTTCTCGCAGTCTGTCGGCTATCTGGTCATGCTGTCGCTCTTGTGGGCTGCCCGTAGCACGCCACGCAAATGGCACCTGGCGTGGTATCTGATAGGCTTTGGCATTTATCCGGTGCTGGGGTGGTTTGCCTTGCTTTTCATGTTATGCCTGATGGTTTCTGAAAAAATCACCTGGCGTGAGCTGATAGGCATCGTATTGCTTGTTTTTACTGCCAGCATATGGCATACCCAACTCTATTCGAACTTTAAATCCGAAGATGTGGTGTTGGCGGGCTTTCCTCATTTCTTTACTTCACTCGACAATAGTAAGCTTCTTTCCATCCCGTTCTGGGTGCTCGCAGCCCTTTCCGTGCTTATGCCTCTATGTAGCAAGGTGAAGAAGTTGACGATGTTAAAGACTGTGGCACCGGTGTTGTGTGCCGTTGCTGGCATCGTCTTCACCTTATCGCTGATGTACTACGACAAGAACTACATCGACGAGATGCGTATGGTGCGCCATGCCGAATCCGACAACTGGAAGGAAATTCTCCGTATGGCAGAGGAGAATCCGGAACCTACCCGCACAATGGTATTCCTCAAGAATATAGCTCTGATGAACGAAGGAGGTCTGTTCGAACGTTCGTTCAAATTGGGCAACGACGCGGCTAGAATCAACAATCCTGATTCGCTCCATGTCACCCTTTTGGAAATCGCTTCGCCTTTAGTATACTACAACTACGGAATGATGAACGAAGCCATCCGACTGAATTTTGAAAATGGCATACAATACGGTTTCTCTCCCTTCTTGTTGAAGACACTTTCCCGCTGTGCCTTGGCTGTCGGAGACGGAAAATTGGTGGAACGCTATACCACAATATTGCATCATCATCCTTTCTACGGCAATTGGCAGCCAACTCCTGTCACGGATAAGATCAAGGAACTGCAGAAAGCCTATCCCGACGAACTCACTGGCGTGGAGAACAGTGACAGTTATATTGTCAATAGTATCAGTCTCTGGACTGATTCCGTCAGCAAGGTGGTATCGGAACAGGCATTGCTCTACTCTATGATACGCTGCGACTCCCGTCGCTTTTGGGCATCGCTGCGCAATTTTGTAAAGTCGCACATGGATGAGGAATTCCCCCTGCATGCGCAGGAAGCATATATCCTATACATGGACAGATCGCCGGAAAAGAAACGCATCATGCTTCCCGTCAGTCAGACGGTTTACGACCGCTACAAAAAGTTCTGGGAAACCTTGGAAAAACTGGCGAAGCCCGGCATGAACCTTGAGAGTCTGGGCGAGGCGATGCGTGAAGAGTTCGGAGACACCTACTGGTGGTACAATGTGTTCGGAAAAAAACCGTTTGCTTTAAGTGGTAAGCTTGGTCATGAAATTCATTCATAAGAAAACAATGAAAAGATATATTTGTCCTTGGTTCCAGTTCCTGACAACAGCCCTGCTGCTATTGTCAGCGTGTGCTAATCATCCCGACGTGCCTTCTTCAGCCAAGGAGGCCCAGAGTCTGCCACCCATCTTTCCCGATTATTGCAATATCACCGCGCCTTGCAATATAGCGCCACTCAATTTCATGCTCCCTGCCGATGAATATTCGGAGTGCGTGGCACGTCTCACCACACCCGATGGCCAGCAGCAGACCTACGGCAACGGCGTGAAGGTGCAGATACCCGAGTCGGAATGGCACGATATGCTCAGTGCATCGAAGGGCAAGAGCATCAAGGTGGAAGTCTGGGGCCAGAAAGGGGACGAATGGCTGGCGTTCAGCCCGTTTGAGATACATGTGGCCGAAGAGCCCATTGATGGATATGTATCGTACCGCCTTATCGAACCATCGTATGTAGCATGGGAATTCATGGAGATTGCCCAGCGCAACCTCACTTCATTCGAAGAGACACAGATTTTCAACAACGAAATCACCAGTAATGACATAAAGAAAGGCCAGTGCATCAACTGCCACAGCTATCAGAACTACAAGACCGACAATATGCTCTTCCACGTGCGTCTCTCCAATGCCGGCACTGTGATTGTCAATGATGGCAAGATATCGAAAGTAGACCTGAAGCGCGACTATACCATTTCCTCGGGTGTCTATCCAGCATGGCATCCTACCGCCAAACTCATCGCCTTCTCGACCAACAGGACACGCCAGGTATTCCATACGTTGAATCCCAATAAGATTGAGGTTTTCGATGAGGCGAGCGACATGATTCTCTACGATGTGGAAACTGACTCAGTGAGCATCGTCAGCAATGACTCCACGCTGTTGGAGGTCTATCCTACCTGGTCGCCCGATGGCAAATACCTCTATTACTGCAAGTCGGTACCGCTGCCTGAAGAGATGCGTGACAAGGATATCAGAACCACCTTCGAGAAAGTGCAATACAACCTCTATCGTCGGTCGTTTGATTTGGCAACGCACAACTTCGGAGACGAAGAACTTGTCTATGATGCTGCATCGGCTAACAAGAGTGTTACCTTGCCACGCATCAGTCCCGATGGGCGTTATCTGCTGTTTGCCTTGGGGCAGTATGGTTGTTTCCATAGCCGACATCGTGATGCTGAAATCGTTTGTATTCCAATGGATAAGTACACGGGCACTGCCCTTACTTGGGAAACCTCTTCGCCCATTGACCTTACCCCCCTTAACGACAAAGACTATTCTGACAGTTACCCCTCATGGTCGAGCAATGGGCATTGGATTATGTGTGCCAGTCGTCGTCTCGATAATAATTACAGCCGTATATTCTTTGCTTATTTCAACAATGGGAAAGTAGAAAAGGCCTTCCTCATGCCGCAGGAGGACCCGGAAACGAACACCTTCCTCATGAAGAGTTACAACCGACCTGAGTTCATGATTGAGCCTGTCCGCATCAGTGTCGACGAGTTCAGCAAGGTGTTTTGGGAGAAGAAGTAGCAAACTCCTCACCCCTTACCCCTCAATAACCTGTAATTTTATAATTTTATAATTTTTTAATTTTATAATTCTATTTTGAAATTTTTTAATTGTTTATATACGCTCCTTTTCGGTGTGGCGGTCTTCCTCTTTTTCGGATGGGCCTATCCGCATCACCTGCATTACCAAGAGCAGTACCAGCTTTTCCTCTTCGACTGTTCCTACGTCTGGGAGATAGTGAAGCTGCCGGGTGGCATGGCCGACCTACTAGGACGGTTCTGCACACAGTTCTTCCTATATGCCTGGGTGGGGGCTCTCATCATTGCGTTGCTGCTCTCAGCGGTGCAGCTCCTGACACTACGGCTGACCAACTGGGGACGGTTCTTCGGTCTGAGTTTTGTGCCTTCGTTCCTGCTCTGGCTTTTCTTGCTCGACGAGAATGCGCTGCTGGGTGGCGTTTGGGCGGTCTTGCTCACACTGCTCGCTACATGGGCTTTCAACAAACTGCCAAGTGGTTGGACACGACGCATCCTGCTCATTGCCGCCATACCCATACTCTATTGGATGGCGGGTCCCGTGTGTGTGCTGTTTTTCCTCCTGCAGGCTCCGCACCTCACCTCTCGACCCTCACCTCTCACCTCTCACCCCTGGATGGGATTTGCCATCCCCTTACTCCTTTTGGCCGTCATGCCTTTCATCCTGTCATCTTGTCTCCCGGTACCAACTGACAACCTATGGTATGGCATCCATTACCATCGCTACCCGACGGAATTTCCAACGCTGCTTTGGCTGGCCACACTCTCCATCTTCGTCCTCATATTCATTGTCCGTGCTTTCCACCGGTCTCGCAAATCCCTTGAAGGCGGTCAATTATTCACTATTCTCTTTTCTCTTTACACTTTTCTGCTCATGGGACTGCTCGTTTGGAAAAACAGCAATTTCAAAGCCGAAAAGGTGATGCAGTATGATTTCATGGCTAGCCACCAGCAATGGAACCGTATCATTGAGACCATCAACACTGACAAGCCTAACAACCAAATAGGAGTAACGGTACAGAATCTTGCCCTGGCGATGCGTGGCCTGCTCGCCGACCACATGTTCGAATATAACCAAAACGGCATCTTTGGTCTTTTGCCCGAAGTCAAGCGCGATGCGACCAGTCCGATGCCAACTGCCGAGGCATTCTATCAGTTGGGTATGGCCAATTTTGCCCAACATGCGGTTTTCGAGGCTCAGGAAGCCATTCTTGACTATCAGAAAAGCGCAAGGTGCTACAAACGACTAGCGCAGACCAACCTCATCAATGGCAATTACGACGTGGCCCGCAAATATCTCATGGCGCTGCAGAAGACGCTCTTCTATAGTGATTGGGCCAATGAAACACTATCGCTGTTGGGCAATGAACAGGCGATAGCCAAGCATCCTGAATATGGACACCTACGCCAGATGGCTTTCAAGGATAACTTTTTCTTCACCGACCATGTGACTCCCGAGATGCTCCAATTACTCTTCTCCGGCAACAAAAACAATCGTCTTGCCTATGAATACCTCATGGCCGAATATCTGCTGACGGGCGACCTCGATAATTTCGCCAACTATGTTGGTTGGGGCGAGCAACTTGGCTATACTGCTATCCCTCGTCACTTCCAGGAGGCATTGGTTCTTAGGTGGAGCATGCGTCATGAGCAAGGCGAACCGATGCCTGCTCAAGTCAGTCCGTCTATTGTTCAGCGCTTCAGCCAGTTCATCTCGTACATCAAGTCACCAACTATGACTCGTGAGGGACTGGCGCAAAATTATGGCGATACTTATTGGTGTTACTACTTCACAAACATTCAGCGATGAAAAAGCACCCCAAAAACACTGACCTGACATGAAGAAAACGATATTTATCCTCTTTGCCGCCATCCTGTCATTAGGGTGGGTAGCATGTACCGACAAGCCCGACAGCCCCGTGAAGTCGAACGAGTTGCCGCCTATCTATCCCGACTATGCCGGGGTGACCGTTCCCGTGGGTATCGCTCCGCTCAATTTCAACATGAAAGGAGACTGCGAACGGATGGACGTAACCATCAAAGGGGCTGATGGCACGGAAGTGAATGCCAATGGCGACTATGCCGATTTCGACATCGACGACTGGCATGCACTGCTTGAATCCAATAAGGGGAAAGACTTGATGGTGACGGTGTGCGCCAAGAATGAAGGAGCGTGGACGCAGTACAAGGATTTCACTATCCATGTCAGCCCGTATGCCCTCGACGAGTGGGGACTGACCTATCGTCGCATCGCCCCGGGCTATGAGGTGTTCAGCCACATGGGTATTTACCAACGTGACCTCTCCTCGTTCGACGAATACGAGATTATTTCCAACACCCGTATACCAGGCCAATGTGTCAACTGCCATACCAGCAATCGCACCGACCCGGCACAGTTTGTCTTCCATGTGCGCGGCGACCATGGCGCTACGATGATTCAACGTGATGGACAACGTGAGTGGCTCAAGGCGAAAAACGACCTCTTGGGGGGCTCTATGGTCTACCCCTATTGGCATCCCACAGGCAAGTATTGCGCCTTCTCCACCAACCAGACACGCCAGAGCTTCCATACTATGGATGACAATCGTATCGAGGTGTTCGACCTCTCGTCGGACGTGTTCGTATACAATCCTGAGACACGTGAAGTAATCACCGACTCGTTGCTTTCCACACCCGACTGGTCGGAGAATACGCCGGTGTTCTCGCCCGACGGACGCACACTCTATTACATGACCTGCCGGCAGCAGGAATATCCTGCCCATTACCAAGATGAAAAATACAACCTCTGTAAAATCAGTTTCGACCCCGAGACAGGACGCTATGGCGACCACGTGGACACGGTGTTCAACGCTGTGAAGATGGGCAAGAGTCTCACCTGGCCGCGTCCCTCCTACGACGGTAAGTATATCCTCTTCACACTCATGGACTACGGCTATTTCTCCGTTTGGCACAAAGAGGCCGACCAATGGCTGCTAAACTTGCAGACGGGAGAGGCGAGGGCACTTGACGAGATAAACAGCCCGGATGCAGAAAGTTACCACAATTGGAATGTGAATAGCCACTGGGTGGTGTTCACGTCACGACGCGAAAACGGACTCTATACCCAGCTCTTCCTAGCCGAGATAGACGACCAAGGCCGATTCTCCAAACCCTTCCTCCTGCCGCAACGCAATCCGAAGGAATACTATGCGGAGACGGTCTATTCTTTCAATACGCCCGATTTCACCAAAACAAAGGTGGATTTCGACAGTCGTTCCGCCGCTCGTGAAATCCTCTCCGACGAACGTGTGGAAACGAAGGTGGTCGGAAATTGAACATTGGAAATTGAATATTGAAATTGATAATTGAACATTTGTCCACTTTAACTCCCATTTTAACTTCCATTTTAACTCCCCCTTTAACTCCCAATTATAAAAAAAACTACTAACATGAAAAAGATTCTCACAACCTTGTTTTTGGTGCTCACCACCTCGATGGCTTGGGCGCAGACGAATGCCACACTCGACAAACTGAAGGCGGACCCACGCCGAGCCTATGGCAACGACTATCCGTATGAACAGAAAGTCTTTGAACTGACAAAGGCTCCCAATGGATACCAGCCCTTTTATATCAGTCATTATTCACGTCATGGCTCACGTTATTACTGGACAGACAGGTTGTATATCCAGTTGGATACGTTGATGACCAAGGCGCATAACAACCATCAGTTGACACCTCTGGGCGAGGCGTTCTACACCAAATTCATGGCATGCAAACAGGAACTGATGACGGGCGTGAGCGAACTCACCCAGTTGGGCTGGGATCAGCATCAGTTCATTGCACGCACCATGTTCAACCAATTCCCTGAAGTGTTCAAAAACGGGGGAAATGTGTTTGCCATCTCATCGCTTTCTGGACGCTGCGTGCTCAGCATGTCGGCCTTCTGCCAGGAACTGGTGCAGTGCAACCCGAAGATAGAGATACGCGAGCAGTCGTCACGCTTCACCCTCGATGGTGTGGTGCCCACCGATCGCCAAAACCCGGTGAAACATAATTATCCGAAGTCAAGACCGCGTTTTGAAGACCACCGCGACCAGTTCCAAAGCACCAATACGCTGCGGCAGAAAGTGGCTCCTCGCGTCTTCACAAGCACCGAAGGACTGCCTGGCAATATGGATCGCCTGGGCAGCTCGCTCGTCGACCTGTATAAGACGCTGCCAAGTATTGGCCACGAGGGAATGATGGAGGGTATCGTCACCGACGAAGAGATTGCCGCTGAATGGGAAAGGGACAATTTGGGTTCTTACACATGGGTATTCGAACCGAGATACCAGATGATTCCCATCCTGCAAGACATCATCAAGAAAGCGGATGCGGTGCTTGATGGTAGCAGTGACCACATCGCCGACCTGCGCTTCGGCCACGACACCTGCATCGGACCATTGACAGTGCTTATGGGCATCAATGGCGCTGACCTCGACCCCGAGAACCCATACGAGGTGAAAAACTGCTACCAGAATTGGAATACATGCAAGGCGTCGAACATCCAACTAGTGTTCTATCGTGGCAAGAAAGCCAGCGACCCTGTTCTCGTGAAGTGCCTGCTCAATGGTCACGAGGCTACCCTGCCCGTACCTACCACGCAAGCGCCGTATTACAAATGGTCGGATTTCCGACAGTTCTATCTGGACCGCTGCAACAGCGTCAAGGAGGAGCAAACGAAGTAGGAAACCATCTTTTCAACTATCCATATAATCCGTCTGTGTGGCTCTCGCACAGGCGGATTTCTTTTGTTCTTTACAACTTTTCACGAAGATGTTGATTGTTTCTTAAATATTTATGCTAAATTTGCCGAGCGTTTTTCAACGATTCACCTCGAACACACAAAACACACAAACTCACAATCTGACATAAGATGAAAAAAATAGTCTTCAGTTTCTTGCTGATCTTGATGGTCCTTTGCGCCTATGCCGTGCCCGCCAAAAAGGGCGTTATCAGAACGCTCACCCTGACCAATGGGACGACGGTAACCGCCCAACTCGTGGGAGACGAACACGGACATTACTGGCTGGCCTCTGATGGCAAAGCCTACCAGGCCGTTGAAGGCACAGATGTCTTTCAACAGGTGGATGCCCGACAAGTCATGCTCAGGGCCCAAGAAAAGAGAACGAAGGAAAATGCCCGTCGCGCCCGTAAGATGAAACAGCGGCGCGTAGGCGCAGTAGGCGAGTATATCGGCCAGAAGAAGGGACTTATTATCTTGGTCAACTTCTCCAATGTGAGTTTCAAGGCCAACGACGACAATGAGCTTTACCAACGCATCGCCAACGAGGAGAATTTCAATGAGGGCAATTTCAAAGGCTCGATGTACGATTATTTCTACGCTCAGAGCGAGGGCAAGTTCGAACTGACCTTCGATGTGGTGGGCCCGGTGACGGTGTCGAATACACAGTCGTACTATGGTTCCAACAACTCGCACGGCGACGACAAGTATCCGGCAACCATGGTCATCGAGGCACTCGACTTGGTTGATGAAGAAGTCAACTTTGCCGACTATGATTGGAACAACGACGGCGAGGTGGACCAGGTGTATGTAGTCTATGCCGGCAAGGGTGAGGCTGACGGTGGCGCTTCGTCCACCATCTGGCCCCATGAGTGGCAACTCAGTTCGGCGTCATGGTATGGCGACGGCACCGGGGCACAGACATTGGACGGTGTGGTCATCGACACCTATGCCTGCGGTTCCGAACTGAATGGGTCGGGCAGTCTTGCGGGCATTGGCACGATGTGCCATGAGTTCAGCCATTGTCTGGGCTATCCCGATTTCTATGATACTGATTACAGTGGTGGCCAGGGCATGGGCAACTGGAGCCTCATGGACAGCGGCTCGTACAACGGCGATGGCTATCAACCCTCGGGATATACGAGTTATGAGCGCTGGATGGCGGGATGGAAAATACCCATCGAGCTGAGGACCACCCAAAGTGTTACGAACATGAAGTCGTTGCAAAATGGCGGCGAGAGTTATGTCATCTACAACAAAGGCAACGAAAATGAATATTTCTTGCTCGAGAACAGACAGTTGGAGGGCTGGGATGCCAGTCTGCCAGGCTCGGGACTGCTCATCCTGCATGTGGACTATGATGCCGATGTGTGGGCTGCCAACGAACCCAACGATGACCCGTCGCACCAGCGAATGACATGGATTCCTGCTGACAACGAATACCAATACTATATTTACCAAGGTACCAGGTATTACACGGAAGACGGCATGGCCCACGACACCTATCCCTATGGGTCGGTCAATGCGTTCAATAAGTCGACAACACCGGCCGCCAAGTTCTACAACAAAAACTCCGATGGCACCTATTTCATGAATGAGTCGGTGGAGTCCATCAAAAAGAATAGTGACAAGACCGTGTCGTTCAATTTCGTGGGACTGAGCAACCTTGCCAATCCTGTGTTCACACCGGCTGCTGGCTCTTATGTCGAGGCGCAACAGGTGACCATCTCGTGCGAGACGGAAGGGGTATCCATCTATTATACTACCGACGGCACCACACCATCGGCCAGTAGCACGCTCTACGAAGAACCCATCACGGTGGATAAAACGACCACCATCAAGGCCATCGCCATCGCCGACGATGACGAGAGCGAGGTGGTGTCGGCCAAATATGTCATCCGTAACATTCCTACTTCCAAAGTGACGACATTCCAACGCGTCCACTCGCTCGATGAAATGGCGAGCGGGTTGCGCTATGTTATCGTATGCGAAAACAAGGCGAAGGCGGCGGGTGCCTTGAGCACCAGCGGAAAGAATCCACACCTTGCCTCTACCAGCGTGACGATGAGTGATGACAAGGAGTTGGTGACTATCACGGACGATACGCAGATATTCTTCGTTGAGGGCAACCAAGAGGGATGGACGTTCATGAACAACAAGGGGAAGTTCCTCTATTGTACGGATGTCAAGAAATTGGCGTTCTCTGATGAAGAACTGACATGGACCTTGGCCGATGACGGTGACGCTGGCGTGGGTATGACCTTCGGGCAATATGGCACGATGCTCTACAATGTGGGTTCTCCGCGCTTCAACACCTATACCAGTTCGCCCACGGTGCAAATGGTAGTGGCGCACCTTTATGTAGAGGTGGAACTGCCGGAATACATCGATGTGGCCATCGACGAGTCGGGCTACGGTACGCTCTATTATGGAGAGAAGAACCTTGTCGTGCCGGCGGATATTGAGGCGTACACCTATAATGTTGTCGATGGCGTACTGACCATCAGCAAGACCTACGACGAGGGCTCTATCTTGCCAGCGGGTACTGGTGTGGTGCTCAAGGCTGCTACTGGCGACTATGTGTTTGCGGTAACCTCTAACGAGGGTGAGGGCGACGCTGCCAACTTGTTGCGCGGTCTTGACGTGAAGGGCATGACCGGTGGCAATGCTCAGAGCCGCAAAGAGAATTTCTATTTCTATGGCTTCATGGCTCCGGAAGGACAGGATGCGGGCTTCTATTGGAAAGAGGAAGGTGGCGCTCCCTTTGAGTTGATGGCGCACGAGGCTTATCTCGTGCTCAACCAGGAATTGGTACCAGATATTAAAGCGCTGTTGTTGGATGGCACGGTGCTGACGGGTATCCGTGAGGTGACCGTGAGCAACGCTCCCAGCGGCAACCAGATAGTCTATGACCTGCAGGGTCGTCGTGTTTTCGCCACAAAACTGCCAAAGGGAATCTATATTGTCGGTGGCAAGAAAGTGGTGGTTAAATAATATCGAAATGGCAATGGAGAATCATTATATCAAGCAATTTCCCGATATTATGGCGGGAAAGAAAGTGATGTATGTCCATGGCTTCGGCTCATCGGCACAGTCGGGCACGGTGCACCGTCTGCGTGAGGTGTTGCCCCAGGCCACCATCATTGCCGAGGATGTGCCGCTGCATCCGCAGGAGGCCATCACGATGCTCCGCCAACTGTGCGAGGAAGAACGGCCCGACCTCATCGTCGGCACGTCGATGGGGGGTATGTACACGGAGATGCTCTATGGCTTCGACCGCATCATGATCAACCCGGCGTTACGTATCGGCGACACCATGGTGAGCCATGGTCTGACGGGTGCGCAACGTTTCTTCAGCCCACGGAAAGACGGGGTGCAGGACTTCATCGTCACCAAGGCTTTGGTGAAGGAATATAAAGACATCACCACGCAAAACTTTGCGGGGGTGAACGATGAGGAGAAGGGTAGGGTGATTGGTCTCTTCGGCGACCATGATGAATTGGTGGACACCTACGACCTGTTCTGCGAACATTACACTACGGCCATCCGTTTTCATGGCGCCCACCGCATGGACGACCAGTCGTTCATGCACTCCGTACTGCCCGTCATTCGTTGGATGGATGACCGCCAAGAAGGGCGCGAGCGCGAGAAGGTGTATATTGGCACCGATACGCTCATCGACCGCCGTGGCATGGCAGAGGCCAGTGCGCAGAAGGCATTCCGTCGGTTGATAGAACACTACGACGTGTATATCGTGGCTCCTGCTCCGCGTTCAACCGACGATGGGACAGAACAAATGAAGACGACGATGGCATGGGCTGACGAATATATCAATGTGCCCGCCTATAACCATGTGCTCTTTACCAACCAGCCCCAAATGCTCTTGGGCGATTTCTTCATCACCACCCAACCATGCGACGATTTCATGGGAACGGTCATTCCCTATCGTAGCGATACCTTCAAGACATGGGAGGAAATCATCACCTATTTTGACAGGTTGAGGGGAGAGTGACGAGTGAAAAATTAAGGGAATAGTGAAAAATTAAGGGAATAGTGAAAAGTGAATAATCCTTGGTCAATTGTCTTCACTCCTTCACTCCTCTCACTCCTTCACTCCTCCTAGTTATTTGTCTTCACTCCTCCACTCCTTTTAAGAAAGACATATATTCCTCATAGGAGATGTGTCGACCACCCATCGACTTGAGATGGGGTGTCTCAAACTGACAGTCGATGAGTGAGCCGCTGATTCTCTGCATCAAACGGGCGAGGTGAATCAGCGCTATCTTGCTGCCGTTGGGCACGCGCGAGAACATACTCTCACCAAAATAACACCGTCCGATGCTCACACCATAAAGTCCCCCCACCAACTGTTCATCCTTATCCCATACTTCCACGGAAAAAGCATGATTGCGCCGGTTCATTTCGGTGTAGGCTTTAATCATGTCGGGACCCAACCAGGCACCTTCGAGGTCGATACGTTGCTCGCTGCAGGCCTGTATCACCTCGTCGAATCGTTTGTTGAGGGAACAGTGATAGAGTTTTTTGCGCAGTAACGTGCGCATGGAGTGTGATATGTGTATCTCGTTGGGAAAGAGTACAAAACGGTCCATCGGACAATACCAGTGTACCTCGTCCCAATCGCGGAAGGAATACCAGGGGAAGATGCCATTTTGATAAGCCAACAGCAGGCGTTCGACACTTAGGTCGCCACCTACTGCAAACAATCCGCTGGGCTCCGGCTCATACACCAATGGATTGGGGAACGCAATATCGTCACTCAATCGAAAAACCATGGTTTAGTTTATGAGGTTAGACAATTGACTAAGGAGTGGAGGAGTGAGAGGAGTGAAGGAGTTCAGACGAATGCTTTTTGGGGAGTGGAGGAGTGAGAGGAGTGAAGGAGTGAAGACGAATGCTTTTTGGGGAGTGGAGGAGTGAGAGGAGTGAAGGAGTGAAGACGAATGCTTTTTGGGGAGGACGCAGGCTGATTTTTCACTTTTAACTCTTAACTTTTACTTTAAGGTATTCTCTTGCTCCTTGCCCCTTGCTCCTTAACACTCCCCTCCCTTGGGGAGGGGTTGGGGGTGGGTATTGGTTCTCAACTCCCCATCTTTCACTGTTACTTTCACCTTCTTGCTCTTGCCGAAGAGAATCTCGCGCATGAGTAAGGGCTTGAGTTTTTGGGCTATCACGCGGTCGAACTCACGGGCACCATACTCGCGGGTATAACCCTCGTTCAGCAACCACTCGTGGGCTTCGTCGGAGAGCGTCATACTTACGCCACGAGCAGCCAGCTTGCCATCGAGTTCGCGCAGTTTCTTGTCGAGGATGAGTCCAGCCATGTGGCGGTCCATGTCGTTGAATACCACAGTGCCCGACAATCGGTTGAGAAACTCGGGCTTGAACGTTTTCTTCACCTGGCGGAGCATGGCTTCGCCTCTGGTCACATGACCGCTGAAACCCACTGAGGCCTGTGCCGCATACTGTGCGCCGGCATTCGAGGTCATCAGCAATACCACGTTGCGGAAATCGGCCTGGCGTCCTTTGTTGTCGGTCAACCGCGCATAATCCATTACTTGCAACAGAATATTGTATATGTCTTGGTGCGCTTTCTCTATCTCGTCGAGCAGCAGCACGCAGTTGGGCGACTTGCGGATGGCGTCGGTGAGCAGACCGCCGTCTTCATACCCCACATATCCGGCAGGTGAGCCGATGAGTTTGGCCACGGCATGTTTCTCGGTGTATTCACTCATGTCGAAACGTACGAGGGCGATGCCTAGTTCGCGCGACAGCACACGGGCCACTTCAGTTTTGCCAACACCGGTGGGACCCACGAAGAGCAGGGCTGCCAAGGGCTTGTCCTCGTCGGTCAGACCGGCCTTCGACAGTTGGATGGCCTCCACCACTTGGCGGAGGGCTTCGTCCTGACCGTATATCTGACCGCTCATACGTTCGTAGAGCGTTTCCAGGCGTTTGTTGTCATCGGCCTCCATGGCGATGGCGTCAACCTTGCATATCTTTGAGAGCACCTGGTTGACGAGAGCGCGGTCCACCTTATTGTTGTCTTGTGGGTGTATCTCTCGCCATGCACCTGCCTCATCAATGAGATCGATGGCTTTGTCGGGCAGAAACCGTTCGTTGATATGTTTGTTGCTGGCTTCCACGACATAGCGGGCCACATCGTCGGCATAACTCACCTGGTGGAAGTCGGCGTAGAGAGGCTGTAACTGTTCCACGATATGTATGGCCTCGTCGATGGAGGGCTCGGGGATGTCTATCTGCTGGAAGCGTCGCACCAGGCCTTTGCTGCGCGAGAAATAACGGTTGTATTCCTCATAGGTGGTGGAGCCGATAAACCGTATCTTGCCTGCTTCGAGGTAAGGCTTGAGCATGTTCGAGGCGTCAAGCGAGTCGTCGTTGGTGCGTCCGGCACCTACTAGGTTATGTATCTCGTCGATATAGATGATGGGTGCTTTCTCCTTGCTCACCCCTTCCATGATGGCTTTCAGCCGGCGTTCGAAATCACCACGGTAATGGGTGCCGGCCACCAAGGTGCCCAGGTCGAGCAGAAACACACGGCTGTCCTTGAGACGTTCGGGCACCTCACCCTTGACGATGCGTTCCACCAGACCGTAGACGAGCGCTGTCTTGCCCACGCCGGGTTCGCCCACATGCAAGGGGTTGTTCTTGTCACGGCGGCAGAGCACCTGTATGGTGCGTTCCAACTCGTTCTCACGTCCGATAAGGGGGTTATGTTCGGCCACATGGTCGTTCAGGCAGGTCACCAGTTGCTGCCAGGGTTCGCTTTCCGTTTCGGCGCCATCAGCATCGCTGGCATCAAGACCGTCGTCGGCTTCGTCATCGTCGCTGTAGTCTTGAAGGTGGTTCCTCTCGTAACAACTCACCAGGTCGGCGAGAAACTCGCCTTCTGTGCATTCCATGCTCTCGAGGAGCAACTGGCAGGCTTTGCTTTCTTTCAGCTCTAGGATGCCCTTCACCAGGTGGGGCACGTCGAGCATGGGGGCTGACGATGCCTGTACCTGACTGTATGCCACTTGCAGCACATGGTCGAGTTGTATCGATGGAGTAAGGTCATAACTTACGTCGTCGGGCACACGTTCCATCTTCTCGAACTCCTCGACAAGCTTTTCCTTGAGGGGGTAAAACAATGCTCCTCCCAATGTCATGGACATCTGGAAGGCACCCTGCTCGTTGATGGCGGCAAGCAGATGTTCGGGAGTGATGAATTCGTGGCGATATTGTTGGGCCAACTCAACGCTGCGGTTGAGCGCTTTGCCTGCCTTTAGAGAATGTCGTAGTTCTGGCATGTTTCTCGTGTTGGTTGTTTTTATTCGGGTTCACAGGTGATGCGCAGGGGGAATCCCTCTTCGCGTGCCATGGTGGTGGCTTTTTGCTTCTTCGATATGGCGATGTCGTAGGTGTATATGCCGACGACGGCTTTGTCGGAGCGGTGTATCTTGATCATCAATGAATATGCCTCGGGTTGCGGCTTGAAAAAGACGGTGGTGAGCACCTTCACCACAAATTCCATGGTGGTGAAGTCGTCATTGTGCATGATGACTTTGTATCGGCGCGGTTCACGTTGGTTGGTGCGCTGCCGTTCTTTTACAGCTGACTGCTCTTGGGGCATGGGCTTAGTTACGAGTTATGAGTTACGAGTTATGAAAAGTATCACACAGGCTAATCCCTTGCCCCTTGCTCCTTGCCCCTTGCTCCTTTCTCCAAAAACTCCAGGAACGCTCCCACATCTTCCTTGTAACTGAACGAGCCGGTGAGTGGTCGCCCGTCATTGTCGACAAGTACGTAAAGGGGTTGGGTGAGGTGCCCGAACTTCATCTGTTCCAGATAGCTCCATTTGTCGCCGATGGTGCGCAGTGTCTTCTGTTCACCCGAGGGGAGTGTCACCACTTGCTTCTCAGGCAAGGGCGTCTTGTCGTCGACAAAGAGTGATATCAGCACAAAGTCTTGCGTCAGTTTCTTGGCTACGGTGGGGTCGGTCCATATGGCGGCTTCCATCTTACGACAGTTCACGCAGCCGAAGCCAGTGAAATCGAGGAATACGGGTTTGCCTTGTGCCTTGGCGGCGGCCATTCCCTCGTCGTAGTCGGTGTAGGCGGCGCGCACCTCACGGGTGTTGAGGTTGAAGTCCTGTGTGTACATCGGCGGGGCGAAGGCGCTCACGGCCTTGCAGGGTGCTCCCCACAGTCCGGGTACCATATAGATGGCGAAGGCCAGCGAACACAGTCCGAGCATGATACATGGTACGGGCATGGGTTTGGGTTCGCCGTCGACCAAGTCGCTTTGGAATTTGAACATCCCCACGAGGTATAGTCCCATCAGACCAAAGATGGCTATCCACAGCGAGAGGAACACCTCACGGTCGAGCAGGTGCCAGCC
The DNA here is from genome assembly GCA_900313615.1 of uncultured Prevotellaceae bacterium. Lineage (GTDB taxonomy): Bacteria > Bacteroidota > Bacteroidia > Bacteroidales > Bacteroidaceae > Prevotella. Next base: position 78,610 of record OMRP01000009.1, on the reverse strand, counting down.
ATAGGCCAGGTCGGCCACGGAGAAAAACTTGAGGGCGAAAGCCAGTTCGATGAAACCGAGCACCACCTTGATGATGTTCATCCATGAACCTGATTTGGGGGCTTGCTTCAGCCATGTGGGGAAGAGGGCGAAGAGGGTGAAGGGCAGTGCCAGAGCGATGGCGAAACCCAGCATGCCGGCGGCAGGACCGAGCCAGTTGCCTGACGTGCCAGCCTCCACCAACAACAGTCCCACGATGGGGGCGGTGCAGGAGAAGGACACCAGCGCCAAGGTGAACGCCATGAGGAAGATGGACAACAGTCCACTTGTCGATGTGGCCTTGCTATCCACTTTGTTGGCCCACGACGAAGGCAGGCGCAGTTCGAACCACCCGAAGAACGACAGGGCGAAGACTACGAGCAGCAGGAAGAAGAAAATGTTGAACACGGCATTCGTGGCCAGACTGTTGAGTGTCTGCGCACCGAAGAGTGCCGTGATGAGCAGTCCCAGTGCCAGGTAGATAACGACGATGGAGATGCCGTAAGTGATGGCATCGCGCACTCCTTTGCGCTTGTCTTTCGACCGTTTCAAGAAGAAACTGACGGTCATGGGGATGATGGGCCACACACAGGGTGTGAACAGGGCGAGTAGACCGCCCACAAAACCCATCAGGAAGATATATAGCCATGAATGGTCAGACACAGCATTGCCGTCGAAAGCCTTCAGCTCGTCGACCATGGGTGCCCACCATCCTGCTTCGCCATGTGATAGCGTGTCGCGTCCCATGGCCAAGCTGTCGGTGACGATGGCGGCAGTGTCGGCAACTGAAACGGGAGCCACGGTGTCGGTGGAGGCCATGCCTGCCAATGGCGTCTTTTCAGGTTCATCTTTCTTGTCTGCTTTCTCTGGCTCTTTTGCCTTTTCCGGTCCGTTGCCGGTAAAGTCGAATTCCACAGTGGTGGGTGGCATGCACATCTGGTCGTTGCAGGCACCATATTCAAGATACCCCTTGATGTGATATTTCTCATCGGTCACCTTGTAGCGCTGCACGAACGATACAGACTGTTCGAAATAGCGCACCTTCATCTCGAAAATCTTGTCGTCCTCGCTAATCTCACGGCCCTTGGGCTGTAAAGCGCCTTGTGGCTTGGCGCCCGTGGAACCCTCATCGTGGAAAGTGGCGGATGTAGGACCGCCATCGGGCAAGTTGGTGCTGTATACATGCCATCCCTTGTCGATGGTGGCGCTGAACACCACATCCACTACGTCGGGTGATGTTTGCTGCTGTTTGACGCTGAAATGGACAGGCATGGCCATCTGTGCCATGACCTGTGCCACGACAAACAGCAACAATAATACTCCTATCGTTTTTTGTTTCATCAGTTTCTTTTCTCTCGTTTTTTCGTTATTATCTTCTTTCTTTCGTTATTTCGTTATAACGTTTTACGTTATATCCTCACCTCTCACTTCTCACTCGTCACCTCTCATTCCTCATTCGTCACTCTTCATTCGTCATCGCGTTAGCGACAATTCAACATTCAACATTCAAAATTCAACAATCCTCACCCCTTCCCCGTCATGATGTCAAGTACGAAGCGGTCGGTTTCATCCATACCCTTGCTGCCGATGGAGGTGAGGTTGTGGATGCTCTTGTCCACATCATCGTCGATGATACCTTCCACGCTACTCACATAACGGTGTTGGATGGCCAGCATGGCACTCATCACGGCGGTGCCAACGCCAGTGGTCAGTTTCAGTGCGCAACTGGGTTTCGCTCCGTCGCAGATCATGCCCGTGAGGTTGGCAATCATGTTCTTCACCGAGAACGACACCTGCTCGTAGGAGCCTCCCATCAGGTAGGTGATGCCGCAACTGCTGCCTGTACTGGCCACCACGCATCCGCAGAGGGCGGAGAGGGGACCCAGACTTTGTTTCATATAGATGGCGGTCAGGTTGCTCAGGATGAGGGCGCGTATCAGTTCCTCCTCGGTGTTGTGGTTCTCTTCGGCAAACACCACCACGGGCATGGTGGCGCAGATGCCTTGGTTGCCACTTCCGCTGTTGCTCATGACGGGAATCTTGGCTCCCGCCATACGGGCGTCGCAGGCACAACTGGTGACACTGAGAATCTTTGAGAAGATGCTGTCGCCCATGATGCCCTTGCCCAACGGACTGCACATCGTCTTGCCCAGTTCGTGGCCGTAGTTGTCACGTAGGCCGATGCGCGCCGCTTCCTCGTTCAGTTTCTTGGCCTCGAGTATGAAGCGCAATTCGTCGATGTCGGTATGGTGGGCAAACTCATACACCTCGCGCAGGGTGAGCGATGTCTCCTCTTCTTGTTCCTGTGCCGTCTCATGGTGTCGCTCGTCGAGAGTTACTTCGTTGTCGTGACGAAGGAAGACGAAGCGGGTATGTTCTCCTTTGATGACAATCTCTGACTCATGACCATTGGCTTGGCACAGCACTCGGATATAGAGTTTGTCGGGGTCGTCCTCCTCCAAAGCGATGTGGATGCGTCCCTCGTCGATAAATGCCTTGCCACGCTCAACAGCCTTGCGGTCCACGTCGCGCAGCACCTCCAGACCGTATTCCGACTTGCCCACCAAGGCTCCCAGGGCCACGGCGATGGGCAGTCCTATCATCCCTGTGCCGGGAATGCCTACGCCCATAGCATTCTTCAGCATGTTGGCGCTAAGCCATATATGTATCTGCTCGGGCGTGCAACCCAAAAGCTCAGTGGCTTTGGCCACGCCGAGGGCGACGGCGGCGGGTTCGGTGCATCCTACGGCGGGCACCACCTGATGCTTGATAAGTCGGATAATCGCTTCTTTCTTCTCTTGTGTCATCATAGATTATATATCTGAAGTTAAATAGGGAGCTAAATTGGAAGTTATTCTTTAATAGGGAGTTAAAGTGGAAGTTAATTCGCTTCGCTCATGGAAGTTTTTTTAATAGGGAGTTAAAGTGGAAGTTAATTCGCTTCGCTCATGGAAGTTAAAGTGGAAGTTAAAATGGACATTACTCCGCCCAAGATTTTTCACTTTTCACAATTCACTTTTTTACCTTTTTACTTTTTTACCCTTTTACCTTTTTTCAAGTTCACGTTTTGCAAAAATACAAAGGATTTGGAAATTATTCAACTTTTAACATGAAAAAATTGGAATGTTCCAGAAAATACATTACTTTTGCAATCGAAATTATTAAGTACAGCAATTAGGATGATAGGATTCCGACGCCATCAAAAGATGTCGGAATTCTTAGTTTTTTTGCTTGCTTTGTCAAACTGTTAACTAAAAGAAATACGATTATGTCATACATGTCACAGGAAGGCTATGATAAACTCGTGGCCGAATTAGTACGTCTGGAGTCCGTGGAACGGCCGAAAGCATCAGCAGCCATTGCCGAGGCACGCGACAAGGGCGATTTGAGTGAAAATTCGGAATATGATGCCGCCAAAGAGGCACAGGCACACCTTGAAGATAAAATCAACCGGTTGAAAATGACCATCGCCGAGGCGAAGATTGTTGACACGTCACGCCTGAGCAATGATGCTGTGCAGATTCTCTCCAAGGTGGAGATGACCAACCTGACCACCAAGACGAAGATGGCCTACACTATCGTTAGTGAGAACGAGGCCAACCTACGTGAAGGAAAGATTTCCATCAAGACGCCTATCGCCCAAGGACTGCTCAATAAAAAAGTAGGCGATGAGGTGGAGATACGGATACCCAGCGGAACCATCAAAATCCGCATCGACAAAATCTCTTATTAAAATCATCCCTCTATTATTCATTTTTCACAATTTTCCCTTCCTTATGACCATCTTTTCAAAAATAGCAGCAGGAGAGATTCCCTCCTATAAATGCGCTGAAAACGACAAGTTCTATGCTTTTCTCGACATCAACCCCTTGGTGAAAGGCCATACGTTGGTCATTCCCCGCAGGGAAGTGGATTATATCTTTGACCTCACCGATGAGGAGACGGCCGAATATCACGTCTTTGCCAAGAAAGTGGCACAGGCCATCAAGATGGCTTTCCCCTGCGTAAAAGTGGGCATGGCGGTGCTCGGGTTGGAAGTGCCTCATGCGCATATCCATCTCATTCCCATGCAGAGCGAGAAAGACATGCTCTTCTCCAATCCAAAGTTGAAGTTGAGCGACGAGGAGATGGCCGATGCCGCCCGCCGTATCAACGAAGCCTTCCTCAGTCTGTAAGATTCAAACCCTATCGTAAACAAGATTCAGCCCCATCATAAAAAAGTCCTGTAAGCAATCTTACAGGACTTTTTTTGTTCTATTTGTTCTTGTTTGCTTCCCCCCTTCCTTCGGAGGGGGCTAGGGGGAGGTATCCCTTCTCTGTTTGCTTCCCCCCCTCCTTCGGAGGGGGCCAGGGAGAGGTATCCTCCCACGGAGGGGGCTAGGGGGAGGTTCTTATACATACTCCTCTCCTAACTGTATCTGCACCTCGTTCACGTATTTGCGAATCATCGCCGACGAGTCGCCTTTCTTGCAGATAAACAGGATGTTGCCTTCTTCGGCCACGATAAATCCTTCCAGACCGTTGAACACACCCAGACGGCCTTCCGGCAGTTTGATGATATTGCCGTGGCAGTCGTCCATGATAACGTGTGAGTTGAGCACCACATTGTCGCCTTCTCCCTTGCTCATGGCCTCGTAGATGGAATGCCATGTGCCCATGTCGGCCCATCCGAAGTTACAATGCAGCACATACACATTGTCGCTTTTTTCAAGGACGCATTCGTCCATTGACGTGTTGGGATAGACGGGGAAATGTTCATGCACATAGTCATGCTCCTCGGCCACCGTCAGATGGATGTCGTCTTTGTCGACATTACGGAACACGACGGGGAAATTATGCGAGAAACAGTCGATGAATGTCTGCACATTGGCCAAGAAGATACCTGTGTTCCAGTAGAATTCCCCACTTTCCATGAACACCCGCGCAAAGTCACGCTCAGGTTTCTCCGTAAACGACTTCACGTGATACATCCCTTGGTGGGGAGCAGCCTCACCTACTTGGATATATCCGTAGCCAGGTTCAGGTCTTGAAGGGATGATGCCCAGTGCCACGAGCACATCATGGTCGGCCACGAAATCCATGGCTCCTGTGATGTCGCTCACGAAAGTGTCGATGTCGAGCACCGCCTGGTCAGAGGGAGCCACGATGACGCATGCTTTGGGACACTGCTTTTTGATGCGGTAGCAGGCCCAGGCCACGCTGGGTGCCGTGTTGCGGTTCACGGGCTCCGCCAAGATGTTGTCTTTGTTCACGTCGGGCAACTGCTCTGCCACCGTCGGTTCATATTCGTGGTTCGTACACACGAAGAAGTTTTCCTTCGGGATGAATTTCGCGAAGCGGTCGAAGGTCTGTTGCAACTGGGTACGTCCAGTACCGAAAAAATCAATGAATTGTTTGGGGGTGTTTTGCCGGCTGCAGGGCCATAGTCTCTTTCCTTTTCCACCGGCGAGAATGACGCAGTAGTATTGTTGGTTGTTCATGTAGTCTTATTTAGGCTTTCAGAGTACGAAGTTACGAATAATAAACGACAGAAACAAGGATTTAGTATTTTTTTATGACAAATAAACAAATTATTCCACATTTTGACGATTCAGCTATCGTCCCAACCTCTTTTCTAATCTTTTAATTTTCTAATCTTTTAATTTTTTAATTTTCCCAAGGGTTTGTCAAAAACTGTCCCAACCTCTTTTCTAATTTTTTAATCTTTTAATTCTTTAATTTTTTAATTTTCCCAGGGGGTGGTTTGTCAAAAACTGTCCCAACCTCTTTTTAATTCTTTAATCTTTTAATTCTTTAATCTTTTAATTCTTTAATCTTTTAATTTTTTAATTTTTTAATTTTCCCAGGGGGTGGTTTGTTTAATTCTGCCCCAACCTCTTTTTAATTCTTTAATCTTTTAATTTTTTAATTTTCCCAAGGGTTTGTCAAAAACTGTCCCAACCTCTTTTTAATTCTTTAATCTTTTAATTTTTTAATTTTTTTCCCAAGTGGTGGTTTGTTTAATTCTGCCCCAACCTCTTTTTAATTCTTTAATCTTTTAATTTTTTAATTCTTTAATTTTTTAATTTTCCCATAATTACCTTTCAAAAAATTTGCAATTTCAGAAAATAGTTGTACCTTTGCACCGCTTTTGAAGCCCAGATGGCGGAATCGGTAGACGCGCTGGTCTCAAACACCAGTGGGGCAACCCGTGCCGGTTCGACCCCGGCTCTGGGTACCGCAAGCACCTTGTAAGTCGTTGATTTACAAGGTGTGGCTTGCCCGGTCAAGAGTAATTTGTTACCTTTGTGGCATGAAATCAGAAATCCTATTGCGTGCCATTCTCCCCGATGTGCTTATAGACAACTTCGATGTAGTCAATTTTGAGAAGACGGATGTCCGTTTCGACATCTGGCTTGACGAGAAGAAGTTCCAGATGCGTGAGGACAAGCGCAACTCCTCCGTCATCTCCCACGGCTTCGGCCCCTACCATTGCATCCAGGACTTCCCCATCCGCGGTCGTGCGACGTACCTCCATGTGCGCAAGCGCAAGTGGCTTGACAAGTCCACCGGCGAGATATTCAGCTATGACTGGGACTTGTCCGAGTTCGACGAGACGCGGCTGAACGCCGAGTTCGTCACTTTTTTAAAAGAGGGAGATTGAGTCCACCCCCGTGAGCATATCCACGCTTGCCGCCCGCAACGGCCTGAACGGTCAGACACTGCGCAAGCAGTACAAGGAGGTCATCAGCGACTACCGCTCTTGGAAACAGCTCGGCCACGCCGAGCGCTACATCCTGTTCCCCGGCAACATAGGCCCCTCGCTGAGTCTCGACGAGACATGCCTGAGCAACGGCGAGGTCTACACCGTGCTGACGAACAAGGCCGCCCATGGCCGCTCCGGGGCGTTGGTGGCGATGGTGCGCGGCGTGTCCACCGACACGGTCTCCTCGGTGCTCGGGAAGATCCCGCTGCGGAAGCGCCTGGAGGTAACCGACGTGACCACCGACCTGTCCTCGGCCATGATGCTCACCGTGCGCACCTCGTTCCCGAAGGCAAGGCTCGTCAACGACCGCTTCCACGTCCAGCAGCTCATCTCGGAGGCCGTCGACCAGCTGAGGCTGCGCTACCGCTGGGAGGTGCTCGACGCGGAGAACAAGGCCATCCGCGAGCACAGGGAGGCACGCAGGGCAGCACGGACAAAGGAAGAGAGGGAACTCATCGGCGCATGGGAACCGAAAAGAATGGAAAACGGAGAGACCATGCCGCAAATCATGGCACGCGCCAGGCACATCATACTCAAGCACAAGTCAAAGTGGAATGAGCAGCAGAAGAGGAGGGCGAAAATCCTCTTCAGGCAGTTCCCCCGGTTGGAGCAGGCATATGACATCTTCCTGCAGCTGGTCGACATCTTCAACAGGAAGTCCAGACCGGAACAGGCAAGGCTGAACCTCGCCAGATGGTACAACAAGGTGGAGGACTTCGGAGACAGGGAGTTCAACAGGGTACTGGAGACATTCGAGAATCACAACACCACCATCATCAACTATTTCCAACAAAGGCTCACCAACGCATCGGCTGAGTCGTTCAACGCAAAAATCAAGGCATTCAGGACACAGTTCAGAGGAGTCACGGACATCAAGTTCTTCATGTACAGACTCTCTAAACTTTACTCTTGACCGGGCAGCCCGCCAACCAGGTTTATCCGCTGACCCCTGTTATGCTTGGTCATTAGAGTTTACATTATTATCTCCCAAAAACCACCTTTATCGGGACCAACACGACGGAGATACTTGCCACGCATGGCTTCGATGTTGCGGTAAATCGAAGTTTCGCTAATTCCAACATTATTTGCCAAGTCAGCTCTCGATATATAAGGATCTTCAATCATCAGTTCTAGTATCTTGACCCGATTAGCTGTTAATGTCTCTCCTAATGCAGCAGCCTTTTCTCTCAACTTTTCTGTGACTTTGCTATGATTTTCTGCTACCTTTTCTGCTACCTTATTATGGTTTTCTGCTACCTTTCCACTGTTTTCTGTTACGTTTCCAGTTTGCTTCTGTACGTTTTCTGCTACCTTCGGTACCGTGATCTTCAATATGAACTCGTCAGTCCTGAAAGATGGGACATTTGCACCATTAGCCTCCTGTTCACGACAGATACGGTCAAAGCCCTCGCCAAACTCTTTCACAAAGTGATATGCTTTGACACTACTGTCCCGTTAAAGTGGACTAATCGGTCTTTGAAATTATTGAATTACAGTCTTTTACGAGCAATTTTGAGAGTCAACGGTTTTGAATTTGTACCTTTGCAGCCAAATTTAACAGGCTACAATGAACAAAGGTCAATTTGGACAGAAACCACTTCAACTATCTTGCTCGCAAGTATGATGGAAACAAGTACGTGAAGCACTTCTCGTGTTGGAACCAACTGCTTGCAATGATGTTTGGACAACTCTCAAATCGTGAAAGTCTGAGAGACGTTGTGGTAGCCTTGGAGGCACACCATTCCAAGTGTAAGTTTCTTGGCATAGGAAGCAAACCGATTGCCAAAACCACATTGGCATCTGCAAATCAGAATCGTGACTACAGGAGCTTCGAGGATTTCGCCTTCTACATGATGAAGGAAGCTTGTGAGAAACGGGCAACCAATCTCCTGGATATTCCTGGAAAGAAATATGCATTTGATTCTACGACCATTCCCCTATGTCTCTCTACATTCCCTTGGGCAAGATTCAGAAGGAAGAAAGGCGGTGTCAAAGCCCATGTCTTATATGACATTGAGGTTCAGGTTCCAGCCTTCTACACAGTGACCACTGCATCAAAGCACGATTCAACAGCAATGTCTTCAATCACCTATGAGCCAAATGCTTACTACATATTCGACAGGGCTTATGACTCATTCAAAGAGCTCTACAGAATACATCTGACGGATTCTTTCTATGTGGTCAGAGCCAAGACCAACTTGAAGTATAAGATAGTCAAATGGAAGAGACGCATGCCAAAGAACGTACTTACTGATGCCGAGGTGAAACTAACAGGCTATTTGTCAGAGAAGAAGTATCCGGAGTCATTCAGACTTATAAGATACTATGATGAGGAAGAAGAACGTGAATTCACTTTTCTCACCAATGCCAAGCAGCTTGCCGCTCTTGAAGTCGCAGAACTTTACAAGAAAAGATGGTTGGTCGAACTGTTCTTCAAATGGCTAAAACAGCATCTCAAGATTAAGAGGTTTTGGGGCACTACGGAGAATGCCGTTCGCATCCAGATTGCTGTCGCCATCATAACCTATTGTCTTGTGGCTATTGTCCATCACGATATGAAATTGGAACGCTCGACCTATGAAGTCTTGCAAATCCTCAGCATATCACTTACGGACAAAACTCACCTAACAGACCTGTTCGATAAGACTAAATTCAACGATGTCAAAGAACTCGATTGTCCCCTCTTTCCGGGGCTATTTGATTAATATTTAACTCGTCCCAATTTTAACGGGACACTAATGATGCTTTGAGAAATGCTGCTATCTTGGGATTACGAGAGAAGTGGGTGTGACGGATGTTGGTCGGTTTCACCTGTCCTGGAAGTTTGCCAGGGAATTCGAACACTAGTCGGTCATCAAACATTTTAATCTGTATCTCGGTGCCCTTGATGTTGTAGGCCCGATGGCAGTAAGCGTTAACAGTCATCTCTTGAATGACGAACTCAGGGTAAAATGTATGGCCTTTTTTCCGAGTTGTTATTTCTTGTATAGTCTTATTTTGAATTTAACTATTCAAACGTCATTTATATCTTTTTTATTGTAATTGGCCATATCTTCTGCCGCCATCATTGGTTCTTCCTCTGGATTCATATAACGCTTAACACAATGATCTTGAAGAAATATCCTATTAAGCGTGAAAACCAATGACTCCAAAGTTTTATCCCTATTTTTCGGTTTCAACTCACATTCCCAAATGGTGATGCAGTGCCAGCCCATGGAAGCAAGCTGATGCTGCACTTCAACGTCACGTTCCAGATTCCTCCGGATCTTCGCCACCCAGAACTCGCGGTTCGTCTTCGGAATCTTACAGCAATCGGAATTGTCAATACTCAATTGTCCATTATCAATTTGTGGCATTGCTATATGGTGTCCATGCCAAAAGCAGCCATTCACAAAGATACAAGCTCTGTATTTCCGCATCACGATGTCGGGTTTCCCTGGCAGTCGTGGATGGTTTAGCCGGTAGCGGAACCCGTGCCCCCATAAGTAGCGACGCACTACCATTTCAGGCTTAGTGTCCTTGCCGTGGATAGCCGCCATATTCTTGTGTCGTTGTATTGGTGTGAGTTTGTCAGTCATATAGGAAATGAACTATTTTTGATATTTCATCAGTTGCTCTCCCGTGACAACAATCGGAGCACCTTCTGGGTATTCGCTTTCCGTAGCAAGACGGTATTCGGCCAGAATTTTTGCTATATTGACATCCGGACTGATCGAAACTTCTTCGTCGAACACAAAACAGAAATAGTTGCCTTGTGGGCTCGGGTAGAGGGCCTGACGCATACGTTCTTCCGACATTACAGCGTGGTGGTGTACGTGGAATATGCGGTATTCGTTCTTATAGTCTTCGCCAAGCCTATAGAGGATGACAAACTTTATTCCACCTTGTTCCAATTGACTTCGTTTCATCGTACCTGCACGTTTCAGCCCCTTGGTGAATATCCTCACGTTGTACAGATTTGTACCCTTGTCGTTGGCGCCCAATATCCAGTTTAATTGAGCCTCGTCCTTGTAGCATCCGATGAGGAAATTGTCTTCCAAGTAGCGTTGTACATAATGCAAAGTGAGGAGCGAAGCCGGAACAGAAGTGCTCTTTGCCTCTTGCTCCACTTTTGGCAGAAGCGTTTCAGGACTGACCCCGATGGGACATTCCGCCATATAGAAGTAAGGAGCCAGCAGGGAAAGCGTCCGTTCGTTTTCGTCGGTAAAGCGTTCGCCGTTGTCCAAAGCGACAGAATAGTAGCTCTGACTACCTGTGTCGCCATAAGGGGTATATACTTTACCCAGCAGTTGCTGGAAGTTCTGCTGCATAAACTGCTCTGAATTGACCCCTTCACGGGCTGTAATTGCGTAAAACGAATAACTGCTATTCAGTTCTTCCTGTATGTTTTTGCGGAACAACTCCCTGACCTGCACCTTCCATGATGCCTTGGAGAAGGCATTGTTGCGGGCATAGAGCGACAGCACATACAGGAAGTTCACGTCGTAGTGAGTGATTATCAGTGTGTCTCTGTCAAACAGGCGGTTCTCAAACTGTCGGGCGTTGAACACCGTTCCTCTTTTCTTCAGATTATCGTTTTCAAAACTCAGATTCTTGTCAACGAAAGCAGATATAAAGAAGTTGGGGATAATGTTGTAGCCTTCTGTCACCTCGTCGCGCAGCCAGATGTTCTTGGGATTATCCTTCTGTTTCTTCGCTTCATCACCAGAGAGAAAGAGGTCAAGGTTCCACTGAATCACATTTCTGGCATAGGTGTACTGTTTATATACCGATTCGTCACCCACAGTCGAACCAATCTTATAGTATTTGCTGTCACCTATATAATATATCTCCTTTTGCACCTGCTTCTGCATGGCACCGGGGTACACCAGGTTGGCAAAGGTGTACATGTGGTCCACCCGTTTACCGTCTTTCTGTTCCTTAAGTCCCGATGGAATATCCTTGCTCCCCACCAGTTCGTCGATGATGGCCTCAAAGACGATGTTGAAGTTCTGTGCCAGCAGATACTCTTTCTGGTCGTCACGCACATTGATGGCGTGCGACTTGTCGAAGAAGGCGTAGCAAAGTTCCCATAGGCGCAATGCCTTGTCGGAGAAGTATTTGTATCGTATCTGGCGCATGCGCACTCGCCCATATCCGTCAAGGTAATGCCTGAACTTGGAACCCGTTATCAACTCGAATCCCATATTGATATTCACGCGGAATCCGTAGTGGTTTGAGATGTAGTTCAGTATAGAGAAGTAGATGATGAACAGTTCTTCGTCGAAGTTGACTTGCTTTTTCTTGTTGACAGGGCGCAGATAGACAGGCACTCCATCCTGCACGATGGCTTGCGAGTGGGCAATGGTTCTTCTCCAGTTGATTTTGTTATAGCCTGAGTGGATGCTCTTCAGTACAAACAGCACGTAGTCCTGATTTTCACGGTTGAAACGTATCAGTTCCAGAATGATGTCCAGCAGCGTGTCGCTCAGTCGTTGCCGTCGGTTGCCTATCTGTGCGATGTTACGTTCCAGCAGGATGTTCTGGTCGGGGTGGGTCTCACGGTAAATCATCAGTGCGCGGTACACCCATACTGCCAGTTCGCATACAAAACCGCGCTGCGTAACATTCATCTTGCCATCCTTCTCGCTCACGCAGATGATGTCCTCGGGCTTCTCGCCAAACACCCTGTCGTCGTCAGCGCCCTCCGTTCCCTTTTCCTCCAGCACCACCTTGGGCAGGAAGAAGATGTAGTCTTTCAGCATGGGAGAATAGACATGACCGACATAGTTGTAACACACGAAACCGTCGCTCGGGCGCCGGTGATACTCTATCAGTCCGTCCGTCACCTGCTCACGCTCCAAGACAGCAGGGTCGTAGTAATATCCTTCTATCAGGACTTTCATGCTTCGTCAGGCTTGGTTCTCTATCCTAATATTCCATCCGGCATTGTTCACGGCATCCATAAACTTGCCTATGTTCCCTATGCCAAATTGTGTCGAAAGGTATATCTTCTCGCCATTAGAGAGTTCAAACTCCGTTGCTCTCTTGTTGGTGTCGGTGGAGTCTTTGGTGCGAGCATTGAATTCCGCTTCGGTCTCTACCAGATGTTGCACATAGTCCTTCAGCCTCAATCCGTTCCATGCCTGTGCTATTGTCTGTGCGTCTGCATCAGGGTGAGCCTCAATGTATAGTCTGAACGCCTCACGAGTCATTTGGGCTTTGTTCAGGTTGTCTGTGCCGTTCACGCGGTATCTCGACTTATCCCGCTGACGTTTTGTATTGGGCGTGGTATCGGATACTACCATCGTGCCATCATCCGAATGTTCAAAAGGAAAGACCTCCAGGTCTTGTAGGAATTTGATGACCATGTTGGTGTCAACCGTTCCGTCGTGGTTGAAGAACTTACGGAAAGGCAGCAGTTCTCCATCGTTGTCCTTGAACGCTTTGTGGTTTGTCTCGTTGTCCTTGAAGACGTCGTTCCACAGATAGAAGATGACCTTGCTAACGAATGTCTCTACGGTGATTCTGCCGTCTTTGGCTTTTGCAAAGAAGTAGCCTAATTTCTTGTCTTCCGAATGGATGGTGCTTTCTATAATAGCGTTGATAGCCTCCAGGAAGCTCCACCAGTCGTATTGGTCGTTGTCAATCTCAATGACGTAGTTTTTCTTTGCGTCAGCAATAGGCATATACACCCAGTCCCAGCGGCGCTTAAAGGCGGAGTCGATAGGAAACAGACTTTGGTCGCTGGTGTTCATCGTGGCCCAGATGTATAGGTTCTTGGGCAGGCGCAGCTTGCCGTCTTTGATGCCGTCTTTGTTAGTCAGCACAGGCAGTTCTTCCTCGTCATTGCCATTCAGGTATTTGGCAATGTCTTTGTCTGCCATAATCGGGTATTCCGATACCCCATCGCCGTCTCTGTCAAGCAGTTGAAATAAGTCTCCGAATATCTGTGCGCAGTTGCCTCGGTTGATTTCCTCGATGACAAGGAACACTTTGTCGTCAGGATTATTCCACGCTGCCACGTAGGCTTGTAGGAAGGCTTGGGGAATGAACGAATAAGTGATGCAATCTTCATACACATCTTCTTTGTTCGTATCTTTAACTATGTCACCAGCCACATTGCGGACAGCCCTCTTTGTCGTGGTAGGTTTGTATGCCCCCACAAATGTCGAGTAGTCGCTGTCTGGATGAAAGGTTGTACGGAATACCAAATTCTTTTCGTCTGCCACCTTTACGTCCACATTATCCTTTATCTTATGACTTTTTCCTGTTCCAGGAGCACCATAGAAGATTTGCTGAAGAGGCTGTTTCGAATTGTATTTCACATCCGGCATTGACCTTCTTGTATTCGCATAAAGAATAACCATCTTAGCCATCACTGCCAATGTCGAATTATAACCATATTCATATTTGTCTAAATCTGACTTACCACTTAATGCTTCTCTTGCATCCTTTGGTGACGCATAGGGATGGCTTTTCATGTATTGTACGAACTCCCCCAACAGAGATTTGGAAATTGTACGCAATCCCCTGGCCCCATTATTTACAGAGAGTACTATATAACAGAGTCGGTCTTCATCTACAATTGTTACCTGACCATTGTCGGAAACATCTCCTATTCGAAGTATATTATCTATATTCATAAACTTAAAATGTATATTTCACTTTAATCTTACCACATAAGATGTTAGAATCAAATACATGATTCCAACCTCCATCGGCATCACGTTCACAATGCTCACAATTTGTAATCCACTTCCTATTGAAGAAAAACAAATGTACATTTATCGGAATAAAACCATCCAAATCCAATCCAAACCAAAAACCATCTTCATCTCGGAGGGAATGGGAGCTTACCCCACTATCCTTTGCAGGATAGTACTTCACTTTTGAAAAGTACTTCCCGTAATAAGAGATATCCATTTGAATGTATGTAACTTCTTTATACTTCTTCTGGGCCATATCCAAAATTATCTTTGAAAAATACATTCGTAATGATACTCCAGAAACTCACGACTGGGCAAATATTCTGTTGGCATAGTTAACTTTTTCCCAGCAATAAGACCAAAGTGTTTGTCGTAATATTCCTTTGTTTCTTTTTCTCGCAAGATAGAGGAGAAACAGACTGTGTAGTCGATTGGCGAGAAAGAAATGATACCTTCATCGAAAGCCTTGTCATAAAGTGCCGAGAGGCAGATGCCATTGCAGGGATTCAGGCGATCTTGCTTATGTTTCTTGTCTTCCCAGGGGATGATGTGGCTGGCAATGAGCAATTGCGGAATGTCTATGCCCGTCAGCGCACAACGGCAGCCGTAATTGGTGAGTATCATACGACGAAAATAGTCCTGGCCTTTCCTGCGTTTTGTGACAGCGACAATATCTTCTCCTTCTTTTGTAAGGTCGAAATGGGTAATGAGTTTTTTGGAGATGGTTCTTGGATTCGATTCTTGGGCAACGATTATATCGGCGGCCTTTATTTCTTGTTCATATAAAGCATACTTCTTAAGACTCTTCAGGGCTGCTGAACAAAAACTCTTCAGCGGATAGCTTCTTTGACTAGAGCTACCATAATCAAAGATATTTTGCTGGTTGTTTTTCATCTTTTTCACCTCTTCATTCACAAAACGCAGCACTTCCTCTATGGTGGCTGCATTTGGAATATCATAAAGTGACTGTCCGTGGAGGTCAATCACGTTCTGATGCACAAGCACCTCGTCCAGTATTCTGATTGCCTGAGCGTAACTGGTAGCCTTTCGAGAGTTTTCAGGTGATAATCGCGTATTAAAAACTATAAAGCCCTGTCTGTCCATATTTCGCTTCTCGTTTTTATTACTATTTATGATGTATTTCAAGTTACCCATTAACTTTTCCGAGTTACCCATTAAGTGTAATAGAGTTACCCACTAACTCAACGGAGTACCTGTTTAATGACATTTCATCATTTATTTCATACAACATATCTGCTATATGCCTATAATTGGGTAGTTGCTTATCTACTAATAACGAAGCAATTCTTTTATTGAAGCACAACTTTATCATTCCATAAATAGAAAGCAAAGTCCCACATTCTGATAGCTTAATGGCATCAGTAATTGCTCCTACAAACTCATTTTGAAAGTTAAAGATGTCTTCTTCTGAAGCCCATTCCATATAATCAGGATCCCCAATATTGCGTTCTGCCAGAACCTCAGAATAGTCACTGGTTATATCACCAAATCCAATATGGTTGAGTATAAAATTATGGGCAAATTCTTTTGATCGGCAGGCTATACCGACAACGTTCTTTTTCTTAATGCACTCAATGTTTGTTTTGTCAAACAATGTATGCTTTTCGCCATCATCACCAACACTGCCATACAATTTATTGCTGGCTCCGTGTCCTAAGAAAAAAACAATGGCATCATCTTCTAATTGATATAGTGCATCAAATAGATTCTTTGTCTTTGATGAATCATTAGTGTCAAAACGGTATCCAGCGAAATCAGGCATTGTTTCCAATTGAGCGTAAATGGGCAAAAGGAAATCGGTTGTGTTGTCTTCCGGATATATACAAATCAACTTACTCATCCTTATCTTTGTTCGTTTCTATTAAGTATGCTATGATTTGAGAGATAAGAGCTTGTTGGAAATCACCACCCCTGAGCGTCCTTTTTTCTATCTCTTCGGCAATAGCTTTCAGTTTCCACCCTTTAAATGGGGGATAGCAAGATTGGAAAACCATCTCTGGATAATCATCCTTAAATTGGGATAGGAAGGTTTGCTGTAAAATAAGTGGAGAACACCGCATATACTTAATTACCGATTCTGCATATCCCTTTCCTTTAATCAATTCGTTAATACATGACATCTTCTTTAACTGGTTGATGGCATCAATTATCTGCGCATCGCTTAGTTTACCTTTATCAGAAGGTATCTTGTCAGATAAAGAGCGATGTATCTTTTTTATTGCCTTTTCAATATCGCCACCAGAATAAAGAACTTTGTACAACTGCGGGTATTCGTCGGAGATGCTATTCAAAATGTCAAGCCCATTAAAACCATCTTTATCTGTTGCTATCTGATAATCGGATACGACTATAGAACAATTGTGTTCTTTAATAGCTTTTATACAATCTTTTTCTATTAAAGATTTGTCAAAACCAGTATGGTCACTTTTCATATAAATCCTATCTTTAGTTTCGATATAGATAGGAACTAAGTCGATTTGGTCTTTACGAAGGACTTCTTTGATATCTTTCTCAAAATAGTTCTTCTGGTTATCATCGTCTATGACTAAGCAATATGTTCTCATATATCAAACTCTATTCTAAATGTTGCACCTTTTAAATATATATTGTTGCCCAAGAATGAAACATGGCCCTTCATATCCGAAACTATCTTCCTGACAGAAGCCAAGCCTATTCCAGAACCGCCATGACGTGTTGTCACGCCTAACTCAAACATTTTGTCACCAAGCAATGTCGGGTCTGAAACGCCATTGCCAGAATCAGAAAAGTCAATGATGTATTTACCTTTTTCTTGGAAAATATTTATCTGTATTTCTTTTGCAGATTCCTTCTTCGCATTGCTTATTAAATTATCTAATAATACTGAAACGTCAAGTAAACTATATGCCCCGTAGTATTCAACATTGTCATGGTTTATTACTTTAAAACGAATGTCTCTAAACAGGACTTCCGAACATTTTTGTATGTACTCACCTATATATTCAGATAGATTTATTATTTCTTTTTCTGCCAGTTTCTTTATATCAGCTTTTGTCAAGAGACTTGCAGCATTTAGTATTTTATCAAAGAAAGTCCGGATGACACCTATTTCCTTGATTAACTCATTAGGAACAGTGTTTTCTGTGACTATTTCTGAAATCTTTAAAAAGGCAGGATTTATTTCTTGAGAATAAACGTTTATTATATGTATAAAAGATTCTTCTTCTGCTGAAATAATACGAGTGGATTCTAAATATCGATTTTTTTGTGAGACAATGTCTCGTTCATTCTCTGCTTGTTTTTGTTTTTGTTCTGCTTCATTTATTCTGGTATCGGCATCTTTCTTTATATTATCAATTTCTTGACTTTTCTTTTCAAGTTGTTTTTGTAGAGATTTAATTACATTTGCCTGCTTTTCAACTAAATTCTTATATGTTTGAATCTCCACTACAGCTTTCGCAGTAGCTTCATTGGTTGTATATTTTGAGTACTCTATGAGTTGTTTTTCTAAAGTCTCACTTTCTTTTGCCTTTTTTTGAAGGAGTTGAGCTAAAAATTCACCAGAAATTTTCTTGTTTTCAAAATCTGCCAACAAATTTGAGAACTCTTGTTCCGCCAATTGCCTTTCTTCAGCTATTTTAGATTCTATCAGGTCTTCATTGATGTACAATTCCACAACTCTTTTAGGAGAAGCATTTATCAAAGTATGAATACTTTCATAAATCCTTCTTCTCTTGGTGGCAGAGTCTTCTTGATATTTCAAATCACTTTCAGACACTTCTCCACTAATGATTTTCTTTTCTATCTCATTTATTTTGTTTTTATCTGCTTCAGGAATGCTATCCCAATTTAACCCGTCGACAACATATCTCTCTAATCTTCTTAATACTTTATAGAATAGACCTTTCCCTTTATCGGTCAATTTATCATAGCTTTCATTTTTTACCAGACCTTCGCGACTTGAAACTATTTGAAAAGATTCATAGTTGTCTAATATCTCGATCTGGCCAACGATATCTCTTGCACTTATAAAGCGGGCATATCCTTGTGCTCTTCTTTGATCTAATTTCAACCAATCATCACCCTCCTCACCATAGGGCGGTATTCTAAATCCATTTAGAAAAAGGAATACCGACCCATACGAAACAGAACGCATACCTGTTTGTTTCGTGAAGAATGCCTTAGCATAGGTATTAAGGAAATAGAGAGTGATTTTGAAATCACGTATTATTGGGTAGAACTCTGAAAATTCTTTAATCCAATATATCGTTTCTCCTTTATCCTTCAGAGTTGTAAGCATCAATTTTCCGTCTTCAATAGATCTACATTCAATACTTGTTGTTTTAAAATCCAATTTCTGGAAAATAGTGTTTTCGACCTTGCCAATAAATTGGTCGTTGTGCGCTTTATGCGAATTCTCCACCAAGAATTCTTCGGCATTAAGATAGATGCCAAAATCATTCTTTTCAAAAGCTTGATTGGGATTAATCAGTTTTTCTAGATATTTCTTTAAATCAGATAATTTATCAGTATCCCAGCCTGAACCATCAGGATATACCCAATTACTTCTAAGCTTAATAATTTCAAGAATAACTCCATGTTCAAAACCACAGAACCCTTTTTGTGCCAAAGAATTGTCGTCAATCAGTTCGTAGCTTATATCTACCGATTGTATTTCTTTTGTTTTATCATCTATTTCAAATTTTCTCCAATCAATATTTAGCACTATGCACTGCTTGCCGTTTTTCTTAGCATAAAGACGAAGAAATTGTCCAAGCCTATCACAAGAGAATCGTCCAACGCCTTTAGCACCAGCCATCATTCTATTGAACTGTCGAGTACGTGACTTCTTCTCAGAATAAGCGATATTGAGCCATTTATCAGTAATATCAGTTAAGTCCATTCCTACACCATCATCACGTATAAATAGCCTTGACGTGTTCTCTGAGAATGTGTCAATTCTTTTATCATCATTGCTTTTAAGATTGCAAAAAGAAATATCTACTCTTTTTGCATCTGCATCAAATGAATTCTTAACCAGTTCTAATATGGCAATATTATCATCATTGATAAGATCCTTACCAATAATGCTTTTTATTTGAACATTTGTTTTAAAATGCAATTTTTCCATACTTCAACATCTGTTTAAGTACATACCCAGCCTGTTCTGCGAACAACGGGGGAATGGCATTACCTACCTGGGAATAACGTGGCACTTCTTTCTTTCGCATCTGTCCACCTGTAGTATATTTCTTTTGTATCTCATACCAATCAGGAAAAGACTGGATACGAGCACACTCACGAACGGTCATAATTCTTGGCTCTGCATAATGCAGATAATCATCTGGTTGGCCTGTAATTGTAGGCGAAACTGTGTTTGGGTCTAAAACTGTTATGCCCCGTTGATTAATCCCCCATCCTTCACGAGCTTTACCGTCAATACGTTTTCCTCGTTCTGGATATTCTGCCAACAGTCGTCTGTAGCAACTCAGTTTGTCTGCTGTATGATGTGCAAAACTATGGCTATTAGGAACATCATGGGTCTCTGGATAATCCCCACGCATCAGTTTCTCATACGCAGTTAATTCTCCTTTGCCATATTTTCCAGAGTTAAATCCTTTGCGGTCAGGGGTCGGCAGTTCCCCATTACAACGTAACAAATCAGATATAGCCTCTTGCAAGGTGACGGTAGTACTAAGCCCCTTTTCTGCTAAGAAAGCATCACGATTCTCTTTAAGTAATTGCTCAAATATATCAGGAGAGCATAAACCATCCTTAACGCCGACAAGTATAAAACGCTTACGCCGCTGTGGAACGCCATATTCTGAGAAATCAATCACATGAGGCTTGACTGCATATCCTAGTCCTTCAAGTGCTTTAATAACTATCTGCGAATAAGGCTCCACACCCTCTTTCTTCCTCTTGTTAAATGCATAAGTAAAGCCTTTGACATTTTCAAAGAGAATCATCTTGGGCTGCACCAGTTTAATGAACTTTATATATGAAAACACCAATTGGTTGCGAACGTCATCCTTCACTCGTTTGCCTGCCATTGAAAAGCCCTGACATGGCGGTCCACCAGCTACCAGATCCACCTTACCTTGCAAATCCATAAGTTGCTCAGAATAGTTCTTCAAGACCTCATTGATGTCGTGGTTAGTTTTAGGCAACCATTCCGGCCAATTGAAATGTTTTTTGTTGTCTATCAAATTGTATTTCAGAGTCTCAAAAGCAAAGGGATTTTTCTCGATAGCAAATAAGCCATGCCACCCAGCTTGATATAAACCGAGTGACAAACCTCCTGCTCCAGCAAAGAGATCAATGACCGTATATTGCTTCTTTTTGTCCATACTTATAACCATTTTTGCAAGAACTCCTTCAGCGGCTCTAAATACTCCGCATCCAGATTCCAGTGTAGCGGATTCCTGTAATCACGTCTTTCTGTCTGTGCTAACTTTTGTTCATCATCTGATTTTCCTAAAAGGGCACTCAGGTAAGCATATATTTTCGCCTTTTTCCCTGGGACAGTCAATGGTGTAGTTCTTCCTTTGATTTTCAGTTGTCCCAAATCGCTCTCATATTTATCCCAACATTTGAATATAGGTTCATTATTAGGATTAATAATATTTTCCAAAAGAGTTTCCAACGCACCTGCTTCTTTATCATTCGGAATCAGGAATAGCTCAAAATCCAGATTCTCCTTTTCTTTCCAACTCAGAAGTTCTGTCCGTCTCTTTTCTACATCATCGTCTGCATCAAAAATCACAAGATTCTTTCCTCCATTAGCGGACATAGTTTTCATCTTATTGGTCGCATTTTGGCGGTTGTCTTTACCATTTGTTGGAACAACAAAATCTTTTGGAATAGAAACACCAAACACATGATAAAAATACTGTTCAACAAACACCTTATCGGTTTTGCCCTCAACAAATATGTGAAATCTATCAATCATAACGCAATGCTTCTAAGTTCCACATCATTTTCGCATGCATCGGACAAGCCCCCATAAGTGTATTTATATGCTTGAAGCCCCTTCAACTTGGTATTCTCTATCGTATAGAGACGCATTTCCTGTTGATATTCTGGATGCTCTTCCAGCATTTCATTCAAATGGCTTAGCGTTTCCTTGCTATGAGTAGTAACGAATACTTGTTTGTTTGTTGTCGTTGCCAAAGCAAAGATGGCTTCCCACAGTTTCTCGTAGGCAGAATAGTGTAAGCCATTTTCAATTTCGTCAATCAGAAGAATATTGTTCATGGGATTGGCTGACGCGGCCACAATATTCAGATAACGGCGAAGACCATCCCCTTGCATATTGACTGCCATAAGTTGATTAATACCTTCCAAGCCTACGTAAGCGACATTATTCAGAATCTCCAATGTAGTGATACGACTATCAAAGTTCTTCAATCGCTCTGTTACGGCATCTTTTAGCCTGCGCTTAATTAACTCAACCAAGTCGTTGGCAGGATTGCCTGCAGCCAAGTCAGCAGGAAGGAAGGCTACACTATTCTTTTCTAAATATCCTTCTGCCAGTTTCTTGTTAGATATCAATCCTTGCTGATTGGCTGTCAGACTGCACTCATACGTATTCTTTTGCTGACCGAATTCAATATCGAACAGCATCTTCAACGTATTCAGGAAAGTCTTCGTTTCAGAAGTCGGTATCTGCCCATT
The DNA here is from genome assembly GCA_900313615.1 of uncultured Prevotellaceae bacterium. GTDB lineage: Bacteria > Bacteroidota > Bacteroidia > Bacteroidales > Bacteroidaceae > Prevotella. The sequence goes on along the minus strand of OMRP01000009.1, from coordinate 56,482 downwards.
TTGTAAACTAACCTGTGATTGCTCGTCAAAAACATAGGTTAAGTCCAAGGACAAGTGGCGCTTACTGTTGTCAAACAATTCGGATGATATCTCTGGCTTAGTCTTCAGGTCCAGACGATGGAATATGTATGTCAAGTCTGAAAACCCGCTGAAGCTGCGCGATCTAATGGAGTTGACCATTTGGGGCAGGTCTGGGTTAGAAATGCCCATCATCAGCAAAAGGCACTCCAACACAGATGTCTTTCCGGAGCTATTTTGCCCGAGAAAGATATTCACGCGGGAGAAGTCGTCAATCGTCAGATGGTCAATACCTCTGAAGTTCTTTATTTCAATATTTTTGAATCCATCCATTGTCGTTATTGTTTTAAGGCTTTATGATAATTACAACTCTTTGCTTTGGGTTCCTAAATCCACTTCCAGCAAATCTTTAATATCAACTTGGAGCAGGCGGGCGATTTCCACGAATTGCGCCATCGATGGTTGTATCTTGTTCGTTTTCCACCGTGAAACAGTCATGTCGGTAACCCCCATCTGCTCGGCAAGCCAACGGTTGGTGATTTGTTTGTCGGCCAACACCACTCTGATTCTGTTTTGACAATCTTTGGATTTCATCCGACCTTTTCTCGCCATGACAGAGGTGAAGTAAATTTCACTGTGCTCATCTAACTTATTGAAAACGTTCTTCGTCATCTATCTCAGTTTTATTTGTTACATGTGCAAAGATAAACATAATTTGTTAAACTACCTAACTTGATGTTGAATAATATCTCGTCTCTAGCACTTTTTATGTTTCTGACTTCTTGTTTTGCATCTAACTTGTTGTGCCCTTCTATGGGGAGGTAAATCGGGAGTATGGTCACGAATTCAATCACTTCTAGTGTAACCGCTCAAGTCCGTGACGCTATGTCAAACTTCGTCAGTCTACATTATGTAGGTAGACAACCCCCTGTTTATTTCATGCCAGTCCGGCTGCTGAAGTTGATGCGGACGCCCTTGTCGTCAACCATCATGTCATTGCCTTCGTTGTTGCCGTTGCTGACAGTCGGCTTGCGTTCACCATCCAGTATCTCGCGGCACATGTCCTTGATATCGGTAACACGCTGAAGTGTCTCCAGATTGTCACCACTGTAATGCCCCGGAAAAAGGAAATGGATATCATTCTTCTTCATATAACGTTCTATCCTCTCGGCACTGTACATTTCGGTTGAAAGGTTGGTGAATACCAGTAGGTTGGTCGAGCCGAAAGCATCACCACTGAATCCATAATGCTTTGCCTTGTCGAAAAACGTAGTGCTTCCGGCAGTATGGCCGGGAGTGAAAATGACCTCTATCTCGCGGCCGCCAAGGTCTATCACTTCGCCATCGTGAAGATATTTAATCTGGCCTTTGTAATTCCGCATATTATTGGGAACGATAGGCATGTCACCTGCATTCAGATAGACCTCAGGGAACGGACCTACTCCGCCCACATGGTCGCCATGGGCATGAGTTGCCATCATGGTGACAGGCTTGGACGTAATCTTTGCCACAATCTTGTCCAACTCAGGTATGTATGTCCCTGCGTCAATCAGAAGTGCGCGTTCATTACCCTCAACGATGTAGAGGGATTCATTATAGACTCTATGCCCGTTCCCTATCCACGTATGCTCGTCAAGCTGGCGGAACACCACTTCGTCATCCTGATAAACCACTTTGCCGCGAAGGTCACGACTGTTAATGTCTGTTCCCTGTGCCTTAGCGGTATATGGCATCAGGCCAAGCAGCATTGCCGCAATAAAACAGTAAGCTTTCATATTCATAAAGGTTCAGTAGGTTATTGTCTTCTCTCGTAATTCTTTAGTGCAAAAATAATAATAAAAACAGAAATGAAGAAGAAAATCGTCGTGAAGTTTTTGGATGCTAAACATTCACACAAATTGGCCATTTATTTGGAGATAGATTTAAAATCATGTAACTTTGCCCCACTAATAACAACAAATATGGAACAGAAGTTTTGTCAGAGTTGCGGAATGCCACTCACCGAAGAGATTCTCGGCACCAATGCCGATGGTAGCAAGAACGAAGAGTATTGCATCTATTGTTTTAAGGACGGCGCTTTTACAGGTGACTTCACCATGGAAGAGATGGCGGAGTTTTGTTCTCAGTTCGTGGATGAGTTCAACAAGAACACTGGTCAGAACCTCAGCAAGGAGGAATATAAAGCGATGCTTCTGCAATACTATCCCAATCTGAAACGCTGGCAATTGCCGTCAGAAGCTCTCCCTCATGCCACATCGCCCATCAAGCAACAACTTATCGATGAGGTCAATGCGCTGGGAATCGAGGGTATGCCTCGAATCGACAATCTCTTTGTTTTGCAAGGCTCATTCATCAACATGGAATATCAGCTCAATGGCAATAGCGTAAAAGTCTTGGACGACAAGGCCAATTATTGGGGCAACCAAGTGGAGAAAGAAGGCGTCGAAGGACGTTGTTTCGGTATTGCCTGCGACGAGAACTACATCTTCGTGAGCGAGTATGGCAAGGATGGTGCCGATGCTGAAATCGTCTTTTTGAAAAAGCGAGGATGATAATCATTTAAATCATGAACATAGAAGTCTACCGCGAGTATTGCCTTTCGTTGGGTGATGATGTGGAAGAAAAACTGCCTTTCACGTCTTTTCATTATGCCAGCGGTGTGTTGGTGTTCTATGTGCATGGTCACATGTTCTCGTTTTTTGATTGCGATCATTTCAGTGTCATCACGTTGAAGTGTCAACCCGATCGTATTGACGAACTAAAAGCCAACCTCGATTGTATAGTCAAGCCGTCCAACTTGTCGCCCAAGTATTGGATTGGCGTCAATGTCGATACCGCGCCCGATGACCTCCTTCGAGAACTTACACGCAACTCATACGAGATAGTCAAGGCCAAATATAAAAAGCAAAAGTAACAACGAAGACGTGCCCAATCGCACTATTCATTTGAACTCTCCACCGCCGTGCCCTCGTTCTCCCGTTCCGAGGTCGATTGAGAGGGTTCCGAAGGAAGCATGATAGCCGAATCAGATTCTATGAATAGGGTGGCATCGTCCAAATCGGAGAGCGATTTCTTTTTCTTGTTCTCGCTGGCACCTGCTTTGAGCAGGTTTTTTGCCGCAGTGATGATGCTTGGTCCACTGTCCGCCGTTGTTATCTTCAGTTTTGTAATTTTCTTCATGGTGTCGTTCATGCTCGTCTCGACATCCATGAAGCGTATGCCGAAATCTTGCACACGGTCAATAATCAAACTGGCGGCATCCATCATGGTTTGTTGGTTCTTTAATTGACGAACCTGAGTCCACATCATCTCTAAAACGCGAAGATTCATATACATGGTCTGAGGACCAAGAATCATAACGCCTTGGTCGTACGCCTCCCTCCATAGCGTGGCGTCATTTTGTAGGGCAAGATTTAAGGCGCCCTCAATGGGGACATACATGAAGGCGAAGTTCAGACGATTGTAACCTTTAGGCAAGTACTTCGTGTATTCCTTTTTTGCCAAACGCACGACCTGAGCCCTAACACTACTGATATGGTCTTTGAGGTACTTCTCTTTGTCTGCGGTTCCATCCTCCGCGTTCATATATCGTTCGTATGCAGTCAGAGACATCTTTGAGTCAACGACAACATGTCGATTGTTGGGGAAATGTAGAATGAAATCGGGTACTAGTCCTTTCCCGTCGTCACCTTTTGCTCTTTTCCCAAATTTATCAATAAGGGTTTCCTGGGATTCATATTGTTCTCCCTCTTTCAACTCCAGGTCTTCCAGGAGTTGCTTCAGTTTTAACTCACCAAAATTGCCTTGTGCCTTTACTTTGCCAGTAAGAGCGCGTGTCAGGCGGTCTGCGGTCTCACCTAATGCCGTGCTCTTCTCCATGTTTATTTTGATGGTCTCGTCAAGTCGGGTTAGCGCTTCTGTCTGTTGCTCCTTGTTTTTTTCAAGGGCGTCTTTCATGTCCTTGAGACTTTGTTGTAAGGGGTCCACAATCTTTGATACCTGCTCCATATTCCGTTCTCCGAGCTCATCTTGCCGCAACTTGAGCACCTTTTCCGATGTTGTTTGCATCTGTTCTTTTATCAGGTCAAGTTGGCTCTTCACCTGCTCCTCGTTCATTTGTCTAAGTGCGGCAATCTGGTTTTCGTGGGCTTCTTTTGCCTGCTTGAGTTGTTGCTCAAAAGATGATTTCAAATCGGCAATCTGCTGCTCATAGGTTCTCTTCATCTCATCGATAATGGCAGCATGACGCTGTGCCTCTGTTTTCTTGAATTCGGCAGCGGCCTCTTCCTGTTTTCTCAGACTCTTTTCACTTTCCGCCTTGAACTCATCCAACTGATTTTTGAACGTCTCTTTCAGTTCCTTTATCTGATTCTCATAAGTGGATTTCTGGTTGTTGATCTGTTCTTCGTACGAGTTTTTTTGCTTTTCCATTTGCCCCTCATACGAAGATTTCTGTTCGTTCAGTTGTTGTTGGCTGCGTTCCGATTCTTTCTTCAGCGTATCTTCTGCATCGGATTTGAGTGTGGCTATTTGTTTCTCATAACCTTCCTTTTGGGTGTCTAACTGATGGGAATAGTTTTCCGCGTTTGTTTTCTGCACATCGCGTTCAGCAGTGAGATTAGTGATGCAATTGACTTTGTCTTCAATCACGGATTCTTGTCCGGCAATCTTGTTGCCAAGTTCCGCAATATTGTTTTCCAATTTCCCAATAGTGTCTATATATGCCTTTTTGCCATGGTTGCCAATGAAATAACCAAGAACGGCCATGACTATAATGGCAATTATTGCAACTACAAGATACGTTTCCATTTTTCTTCGGTTATGTTAGTTCGATTGTCCTTTTCTTTGTTTTCCGCCCCCATGGCATGCTGCTATGAAGTCTTCAATAAAAATACTAATGGTCTTGAAAGACGATGTTGACGCAAAATTACAAAAAATAATTGAAATGACAATAATAGGACTCTTTTTTGAGAATGATAACGCTACTTGGAAAACAAAAAACACTCCCCAAACCGCACTGTATCGCGATTTGGGGAGTATGGAGTCATTCTTTACTCAATGACGAGTGATAGAATGTCAATTAGTCGATGTCGGTGCCATGGTCGAGCGAGTCGTTGAAGTCGCGCGGCTCATGGTCTGCCAGTGGGTCGTGATAGTCATTGCGATGACCATTGTTGCCGCCACCACGACGCTCGGGACCACGACGCTCGCCACGGTCATTGCCTGGACGCTCGGGACGAGGACGACGCTCACCGCGCTCGGGACGCTCGGGACGAGGACGGCGCTCACGCTCCTGGTATCCCTCGGGTTTCGGGATGAGCACACGGTGTGAGAGCTTGTATTTGCCTGTCTTCGGGTCAATCTCGAGCAGTTTGACGGTAATCTTGTCACCTTCCTTGATGCCTGCTGATTCAACGGTCTCCAGACGTTTCCAATCAATCTCCGAGATATGGAGCAGACCGTCCTTGCCAGGCAGAATCTCCACGAAGCAACCGTAAGGCATGATGCTGCGTACGGTGCCTTCGTAGACTTCGCCCACTTCGGGAACGGCGACGATGGCCTTGATTTTCGCCACGGCAGCCTCGATGCTCTCCTTGTCGGGAGCGGACACCTGTACTTTGCCCACGCCGTCCGTCTCGTCGATGGTGATGGTGGAACCAGTATCTTCCTGCATCTGCTGGATAATCTTTCCACCCGGGCCAATGACGGCACCGATGAACTCCTTCGGAATGTCGAAGGCGACGATGCGCGGCACGTGCGGCTTCAGTTCAGCGCGCGGCTCGGCGATGGTGTCGGTGATGCAACCGAGGATATGCTCACGTCCTTCCTTGGCCTGCATGAGGGCTTTCTCGAGGATGTCGAACGACAGACCGTCGCACTTGATATCCATCTGAGTGGCTGTCAGACCGTCCTTCGTACCAGTGGTCTTGAAGTCCATGTCGCCCAAGTGGTCCTCGTCGCCGAGGATGTCGGAGAGCACTGCATATTTGTCTTCACCAGGATTCTTGATCAGACCCATGGCGATGCCGCTCACGGGTTTCTTGATGGGCACACCAGCGTCCATAAGTGCCAGCGTTCCGGCACATACGGTAGCCATCGACGACGAGCCGTTGGACTCGAGAATCTGGCTCACCACACGCACGGTGTAGGGGAAGTCTTCGGGAATCTGTCCTTTTAGTCCGCGCCATGCCAAGTGGCCGTGACCAATCTCGCGGCGACCTACACTGCGTTGTGCCTTGGCCTCGCCCGTGCAGAACGGCGGGAAGTTATAGTGGAGCAGGAAACGTTGGTAGGAACGCTCCAGCACATCGTCGACAAGTTTCTCGTCGAGCTTGGTGCCGAGGGTGACGGTGGTCAGCGACTGTGTCTCGCCACGGGTGAAGATGCTGCTTCCGTGAGGCATGGGCAGCGGGCTCACCTCGCACCAGATGGGGCGAATCTCGTTGGTCTTACGGCCGTCGAGACGGATGCCCTCGTCGAGGATGCAACGACGCATGGCATCGCGCATCACATCGTGGTAGTAGCGGTCCATCATATCGTATTTCTCCTGCAGCCCGTCTTCGTCGAGGTCGGTATGGGCGGCAGCATACGCTTCCTTGAAATCGGTGAGAATCTTTTCGAAGGCATCAGCGCGCTCGTGCTTCTCCAAAGCCTGCTTCGTCACGTCGTAGGCGGGCTGGTAGAGCTCTTTGTTCATCTGCTCGCGCAATTCCTCGTCATTCACCTCATGGTCGTATTCGCGCTTCACGTCCTTGCCGAGTTCTTTCGACAACTCAGTTTGGAGTTCGCACATCGGTTTGATGGCGTCCATGGCCACCTTCAAGGCACTGAGAAGGTCTTGCTCGGACACTTCTTTCATTTCGCCTTCCACCATCATGATGTTCTCGGCCGAAGCACCCACCATCACGTCGATGTCGGCTTCTTTCATCTGCTCGAAGGTCGGGTCGACCACATACTCACCATTGACGCGGGCTACGCGTACTTCGGAGATGGGGCACTCGAAGGGGATGTCGGAACATGCCAACGCCGCTGAGGCAGCGAAGCCAGCCAATGCATCGGGCTGGTCGACACCGTCGGCGGAGAGCAGCATAACATTGACAAACACCTCGGCATGGTAGTTAGAGGGGAAAAGCGGACGAAGCACACGGTCGACGAGGCGAGATGTGAGAATCTCGTTGTCGCTGGGCTTTCCTTCGCGTTTGGTGAATCCGCCCGGGAACCGTCCGGCAGCGGCGTACTGTTCTTTGTAATCCACCTGCAAAGGCATGAAATCTGTTCCGGGGACTGCATCTTTCGCGGCACAAACAGTGGCCAGAAGCACGGTGTTGCCCATACGGAGCACAACGGAGCCGTCGGTCTGCTTTGCCACTTTGCCGGTTTCAATGCTGATGGTTCTTCCATCAGGCAGTGAAACTGTTTTCGTAATAACGTTCATCTAAAAAAAATAAAAAATACTTATTGTTTTAACTAACATCTTCAGAAAGACGCCATTCGCCTTTCTTCCAAAATTTCTGCAAAGTTAGTCATTAAAAGTCGAATCGACGAATAAATGTTGGATTATTTTCCTTTTCGACTGATTTTAAGACGTTCTTTTAGACATTACGGTTCCTTTTTGTGAGACAGCGACGGGCTTTTCCTTTCTCCATTTCATTGTAGCAAAAGGATAAGAAAGAAAAAAGGCAGACCTATCGGCCTGCCCCAAATTGATTTTTTAAAAGGAAGTTATGTTGCATGTGTTGGTCAATCGAAACCTAAGAGCTGATAATTGTGGTTGAAGTGCAGGAACACGCCGCAGGGCAGTTCCACTTCATAGCCATAATCTTCTTTGTCAATCTCCACCACTGAAGTGCCGGGGAAATTGTCGTCAATAATCTTCATGATGGCTGAGGGCACCACGTCTGATGGCACTGCATCTATCTGGCTGTAAATGGCGTTCCAGTTGCCGTTGTCGTCGAAATCAATTTGTGTGCCATCGTTCAGACTTACCTCAATGGTGTTGTCCGTTATCTCTTTCTCTATGGAAGTGATTTGCTTGTCAGGGAAGTTCTGTTGTACGAACGCTATGACATTGACGGGCAGACTATTGATGGGTAATGCGTTATTGGCTGCGTAGCCGTTCAGCATAAATGCTGCAAGACATGCTATTACTGCAATAATTGTTTTCACCGTTTTCATAATTGTACTTCTTTGTTGTTAATGTTATTCTTTTATGTTATCTTTAATGTTATCTATCGCAAGGAGCGCTTTCTCCTTTTGGGAATGCAAAGGTACACCCTTTTTTCATGGTGGAACAAATAAAACGTCTTTTCCTGTTGAAATCTATGCGACAAGCATGGCTAAATGTGACAAATCGCCGAAAATGTATAAAAAGTGTCGCAGAACAAGATTCGAACTGACGACACTTGTATGATAAAAAAAACGGGACAAACCGCGCGGTTTGTCCCGGTGGGTACAGCGGAAAGACAGTCCGCTATACAGAAAGATAACACTACTATAGTCTCTTAGTCGTCGTAGCCTATGCAAGCACCCTGTTTGTTGAACTTCATCTCTGCACCGTTCGACAGTTCCACGTCGTAACCATAGCGCTCCTTGTCAATCTTCACCACTGAGGTGCCGGCGAAGGTGGCATTCACATACTGCTGGATGGCGGCGGGAACGAGGGCGGCGGGAACAGCCACCATGTGACAGTCAACCTTGTCCCAGTTGCCGTTCTTGTCGAAATCAATCTGGGTGCCATCGTTCAGGTGTACCTCATATTTGACCTTCATGAACTCGGTGTCTTTCTCGGCATAAGCGATGGCCTTGCCAGGGAAGTTCTGCTGTACGAAGGACTGGGCTGCCGTGGGCAGCTGGGCTGCGGGTATCGGCATGTCATCAGCGTGACAAACAGTGGCGGATGTGAGGAGGCAAACAAGTGCCGCGAGGAATAAATTGATACGTTTCATAATTGTAGTGTTTAGATGTTTGTAATTTTTGTTTTTTCTTATTCTCTTTTGTCGGTGAGGAGTTTTTGTCCTTTCGACATTGCAAAGATATGCACTGAAAAAGGCGTTGTCAATAGAAAAAGAGAGATTTTTGCAAGAAAGGATGCGACAGAGGGCACCATGTGCGACAAAGGGCATAAAGAGCATGATTATCTGTCGTGGAACAGCCATATTTCATACACAAAAAGCAACACTTTCTACTTTTTTGCAATACAAAACATTGGATTTCGGGAAAACGTTGTATTTTTGCATGTGAAAAGATGTGGGAACTCCTAATCTTACGAACTCCTGATAATTATGAAAACGAACATACAACGCTTGGTGCGCTGCGCGGTCATGACCGCCGCCACCCTTCTCGTCGCCTCATGCGACAACACGCCTAAATTCCAGGTCAGCGGCACCATCACCCAAGCCGCCGACTCGTTGCTCATCTTCGAAGACATGGCGCTCGATGGTCCACAGGTCATCGACAGCGTGCGTCTAGATGCTGAGGGTGCCTTCTCGTTCTCGGCCAAAGCGCCCGAGGGGTCACCGGGATTCTACCGCCTGCGCATCGGTGGACAAATCGTCAACTTGGCAGTTGACTCCACGGAAGCCATCACCGTGACGGCATCCTTCCCCACCATGGCATCAGGATATGCCATAGAGGGCAACGACGACTGCAAGAAAATCAAGGAACTGACACTGCGGCAGATGGACTTGCAAGCACGCGCCCAAGCTGTGGCCGCCGACCCGCAACTCACGGGCAACGCCCCAGCCGACAGCATCTACCGTATGATGGAACGCTACCGCAAGGAGGTAAGCACCAACTATATATATAAGGAGCCGATGAAGGCTTACGCTTATTTCGCCCTGTTCCAAGGTATCGCTGTGAACCAAGCCTTCCTAAAGATATTCGACCCGCAGAGCAGGCGCGACGACGTGCGCCCGTTCCAGGCCGTGGCCACCTCATGGGACCAGTTCTACCCCAACAGCGTGCGCTCGCAAAACCTGCATAATATTGCCATCGAGGGATTGAAGACACAGGCCATCCTTGATGGTCAAGGTGCGGGACTGCAGATTGATCCCAGCAAGGTGACAGAGGCGACAATTATCGACCTGCCCCTCCCTGACAACAAGGGAAACATTCGCCACCTGACCGAACTGGCTGGCAAGGTGGTGCTGCTCGATTTCCACGTTTTCTCTGCCGATGACTCCCCGGCACGTATCATGGCATTGCGCGAGCTGTACAACAAATACCACGATCGTGGACTGGAAATTTACCAAGTGTCGCTCGACCAGGATGAGCATTTCTGGAAGACGCAGACGGCCGCATTGCCGTGGATCAGTGTGCGTGACGACAATGGAGCACGGTCGGGTGCATACCTGAGTGCCGCTCCCGGCGTGCCATGTAGTTTCATCATCAGCAGAAGCAACGAGGTGGTGATGGGCCCCAACCAGATAAAGGATTTGGACAGCGACCTGGCAAGGCAGTTGTGAGAAGTTAAGAATGAAGAGTAAAGAAAAATACTCTGCGTGGTAATCATAAATCTCAAATCTCAAATCTCAAACCTCACATGAGAAGACGAGTGATGACAGCCGTGCTGCTAAGCATTCTGTGGGTGGGATGCAAGGCACAGACCTACTCCTTGGAGCAGGTGAACGACTCGCTATCGTTTCTCACGCTGACCACTGATGGGCATACAGACCGTTATCGGCTGCCCTGGCCGACGCTACGCTGGTGCACGGGCGACGTGGACGGCGATGGGGTAGAGGATGCCATGGTGATGGTGGTGAAGCGTACCCGCTTCGACAAGCGTGTGCTGCCCCGTCTGTTCACCTTCACCCAGAAGAATGGTCGTGTGCGACCGCTGTGGCTGGGGTCGCAGTTGGGTGGCATCCTCGAAGATTTCCGCTTTGTCGATGGACAGGTGATAACCCTCCAGCGTACCACCGACTACCGTTATGTGGTGATGACACACCGCTGGCGAAAATTCGGGTTGGGAGCCAACAGCATCCTCGTCGAAGGTGTAGACCGCGAGATAGCGGAGACGTATTTAAACCTACCTCAACCCTCGCAAAGGGAGAGTGCGCAGATAGAACGTTAAACAATATTCAACATAAAAAACCAAATACTAAACTTTAAAACATTAATAATCATGAAACGACTAATCATTTCACTGTTTGCCATCGTGCTGGCCGTTCAGATTCACGGCCAAGGCATGGTGTTGCCCGGCGAGGGGCACATCCAGGTGGAGGATCTCAAGAGCAAACTCAACCTGAATATGGATATCTCGCGCCTGAGCCTGAGCGAGCTGCGTGTGCTACGTAATGCTCCCGCTGCCCGTCAAGGATATGTCTTCAAGGCATCTGAGTTGAGGAGCATTTTTCTCTCTACCAGTTGGTATCTCGACCTGGCGGTGAAACGCCAAAATGGAAAGATGCCCGCCATCAAGTACACAGCAGCAGAGACGGCCTTCATGAACCGCATCAAGGCCCGTGAAGCTGAGTTGTCGAAAAAGAACTATGCACCGGCTGGAGGGGGTATTGTCAATCCTGACAACATTATCAACCCTGCCCACCTGACCACCTTCAACCCACAGTTGAAGGCAGCCCTCCAACGCCAAGGCTTCGGCATTGTGCCCACCGACCAGGAGCAGCTGTTCCAGATTTACGAGGAGAACATGTACACGCAGTTCCCGTCGTTCATCACCACCGACCTCTACCTGCAACTTTTCCACATGTATTTCGACACAACCTTGCGTAAGGTGGAAGAGAGCACTCTCCTCGGTGCCATGACCGACTACAGCCGATACATGTATAACAAGATGATGGACTATGCCGCCCGTACTTCCAATGCCAAGTTGAAAGCTGCCGCCGAATGGAACATAGTGTTCTTCGATGTGGCCCAAAGTCTCTTCACTGGCCAAATCCCCCAAGTTTCAGACCAGACCTTGAAAGAAACTGCCAACTCCGAGTTGCGCCAGGTGTACGAAGAGATTGATGACTACTCCACCTATCTCGGCTATGTCAAAGTGAAATTCAACTACAGCCTGTTCCGTCCACGTGGTCATTACACCCGCAGCGATGCCGCCAAACGCTATTTCCGTGGCATGATGTGGTTGCAGACGGTACCTTTCGGTTCCGATATAGAGGAACAGATGCTACGTGCCGCTATCATCGCCGAGACGATGCGAGGCGACGCCCAGGCACTGCGTCTCTACGACCGTGTAGATGCACCTATCCGCTTCCTCATGGGCGAGCCCGACAATGTGACCATCCTGCAGATGGGTGAAATCATGGCGAAAGCGGGTGCCAATGCGCAAAAAATGGCGAGCGACGACAACGCTTTTGTGACAGTGCGTCAACAGATAGATGCCTTGGGTGAGACACAGACGCGTATACGTCCCATTTTTGAGCGCACCAGCCATGTGAAAATCAATGTGATGCCACAACGCTATACCCCCGATGCAGAGGTGTTGCTCAAGACGGTTGACTACGATAACGACCCAACCTTACGCGACGTGCCCATGGGGCTCGATTTCATGGCTGCCATCGGCGTGCAGCCCGCCCACGATATCCTCTTCGGCGAACTCGGTGTTCAGAACCAATGGAGTAAGTTTGGCAACTATTTGTCGGCGATGACCACCCGCATGGGTGAAATCAATTGGGAACAGACCATCTACAACCGCTGGGAGGCCGCCTTACGCGAACTTTGCGTGGCGAAAGATGCCCGCCAACCCTATTTCATGAAGACCAGTCAGTGGGATAAGAAAAACCTCAACGCCGCCTTGGCGTCATGGGCTGAGCTGAAGCACGATGCCATCCTCTACGCCAAACAGCCCTTCGGCGCTGAATGTGGCGGTGGCGATGACCTGCCCACACCTGTCACCAAGTCGTATGTGGAACCGAATATCGCCTTCTGGACAAAGGCCGTGGCGCTTATCGATGCCCTTACGAGCACGCTCGACCGCTACCAGTTGCTCAACAAAGAGACACGTGAGCTGGCCGATGAGGTGAAGGGGGAGGCCAAGTTCTTGCTCGATATATCCAAGAAAGAATTGAGTGGTAAGCAAGTGACCGACGAAGAGTATGAGACCATGCGTATCATTGGAGCCCAGTATGAGCATATCACTTTAGGACTGGTGGCTGAAGATGACCAAACGCTCGAGGGCTGGTATCAGGTGACCGGTGCCGACAAGAATGTGGCCATCGTGGCTGATGTTTACACCGCTAACGCTGACAATAACCCTGAAAAATCCATCCTCTACGAAGCTGTGGGACCTGCTGACGAAATCTATGTCATCGTAGAGATAGATGGTATGTTGTACCTCACTCGTGGTGCTGTGTTCAGTTACCGTGAGTTCAAACGTCCTATCGGCGACCCGCGCCTGACCGATGAGGAATGGCAGGAGATGTTGCCCTCAGAACCTACGTTGGGCGTGCCCTCATGGATGAAGGAGATAATCGTGCCGATAGAACGGCCGGAGAGCAACAGAGAAGTGTTCTACAGTTCGGAGTGTTGAACCCTCAATACCTATACAACTTTACGTGAAGAATTTTATAATCTCCTACGGAGATGCGTGCATGGCGACCTTGGTGATCTTGGTCGCCATTTTCGCGCCGTAGGTATTGCAGATTGCCTTTACCGTCGACCGTTACCTCGTCAACATAGCCGATGCCTATGCGTTGACCTGTAAAGCGGATGGCTGCCTGGGCGGCATGGTCTTGTCCTGCTTCGGCAAAGCCGTCCTCACCCAGGGCTTTCTGCTCGGTCTGTCGTTTCTCGGAAGCAGTCTGGAACACAACAACCACACCGCTGCCTGCGATGATATAGTCATCTTCCGCCAACCGCAGGATGAGTGCTCCCCCCTCAGGCCATGTGCTGCCGTCGGTGGCTCGCGGGTCCCAAGGCAGGGTGAAGTTATGACGACTAGTAAGTGTCAGGTCGCCGTCGCTGATGACCGTCTCGCGGTCTTGTTCGTCGAAGAGCACGCCGCGCATCGTTCCTTGACCTTGATGGCGGACGATGAGGGGCATGAGTTGGCGCAGCAGGCCATAACTGGCGGTGATAGGTTGCGTCTCACTGTCGGGGGCTTGGTCGATGGCAAAGGGACTAAAGCCCAACGCACCATGTTCGCCGACGGCATAGAGGGCCCTCACACCGCTGTTCACGCAGCAACGTGACTCGGGGATAAACAGGGGGTTGTCGGGCAGCGCGTACTGTGCGGCCCATCCTTTGAATCCTGTGTCGTAGATGTCGGGTGCCAAGATGTCGATGCTCGGCGCTCCGCAGTGCCACACATCCTTGAGGTGGGCCAGCGGCCCTGCAGAGGGATATTCGCCGGGCTGTCGACCTCGGCTGTTCATGGCGGCGTTTACATATAGTGGCATATTGCATACGCGACGTGCCGTCTGTGCCAGTCGTTCCACATACAGGGCGTAATAGTAGGCCATAAAAATTTCATCGGTATAGAGACCATCGCCGAAGACCTCGGTCCATGACCCCGTTTTGCCGGTGAAACGGTCACGCATCGATGGATGCAACTCGTTTTTGTGTTTCTTCAGATAGTCGGTCAGTTGCTTGGGAACGGCGCCACGGAACAGTCGGTCGGCTTCCTGTGAATGGTCGCGTGCATCCTCGAGCATGCCTATCTCGTTCTCTATCTGCATCATGATGACGGTGTGCTGTAGTCCGTCCACCTCGGCGATATGCTCCATCAGCCGCTGAAAAGCCCGATGGTCGGCTTGGAACACGTTTTCTGAAAAGGCACTGGCTATCTCCAGGGGTTTGCCCGAACGTGTCATGGCTCTGGGAAAGCGCTTGGTGTCGCGCTTGAACCACAGTGGCGCATAGCAACTCATGGAGTTCTTCCACGCACCGAACCACAGGAACACCACTTTGAGACTGTTCTCGCGTGCCCGTTGGATGGTGCGGTCGATGAGGGTGAAGTCAAACTGTCCCTCCACGGGTTCGGTAAGGTCCCATTGGGCTGGTACGAGAACGGTGTTCAAACCCAGACGGGCCATGTGGGGTATCACACTATCGATGTCGGCAACGCATGTGGCTGCCGAATTGCTCAGTTCACCACCAAGGATAACCATAGGCTGTCCGTCGACCATCAACTGCATGGCGTTGCCTTGCTTGCGTAGCGTCGATTGTGCCGTTGCGGTCAGTGCCAAGAATGCAAAGGCCGCCATCATCATTGTTTTCTTCATACGGTATTGTTTTGGGAGCCATCCCCCGCATCTTTATATTCACTGGGCGTCATGCCGAAGTGGCGCTTGAAAATGGTGGAGAAATGGTTGGCGTTATTGAACCCCACGGCGTAGGCCACCTGCGTGATGTTCACGTCCTGCTCGCGTATGATGCGCGCTGCCTGTTCGAGGCGCAGGTTACGGATGAACTCGCCAGTGGAGATGCCTGTTATTTCTTTCATCTTACGGTGTAACTGGGCTCGTGAGATGCCTACCTCGCGGGTGAGGTCTTCCACGCTGAAGTCGGAGTCGGAGAGATGTTCGTTCACACACCTCATGATGCGTCGCATGAGCACATCGTTGGGACTTTCCATCTCCACTCTCTCTAAGTGTTGTTCTTGTTGCTGTGCACCAGAGAATTTACCTTTCAGACGACGTACGTTGGCAATGAGATTGTCGATGCGCACGTGCAACTCTTCAATGCTGAACGGCTTGGCTAGGAAGGCGTCGGCACCGTGTTTGAGGCCTTCCAGACGGTCGCTCACCTCACTCTTCGAGGTGAGCAGTACCACGGGGATATGGCTGATACGACTGTTGGCCTTGATTTTCTTGAGTAGGGTGATGCCGTCCATCTCGGGCATGATGACATCGCTCACCACCAGGTCGTAGTTGCCTTTGAGCAGTGTCTCGAGGGCCATCTTGCCATTTGGACAGGAGTCGACACGGTACCATTCCGCCAACTCTCGTTGTATGTATTGTGCCAGTTCGCGGTCGTCGTCCACCACAAGGATGGTTACCTTCGACACTTTATGGGTTCCCTTGCCCAATGTCCACGAGCCTACTTGTTCGGTGGCGGCGGCATATACGGTGCGTGTCATCTCGTCCATCGTCTCCGTGGTTTTATCCAAGGCGGGCAGCGTCACGGTCATCACCGCTCCTGTCTGTCCGTCGTTGCGGTTGCGTGCGTTGATGGTGCCACCGTGAAGCAGCACGAGCGACCGCGTGAGGTTGAGTCCAATGCCGGTACCCTCCATGTGGAAACCGGAGGCGTTCTTCCCTTGGTAGAACCGTTCGAAGAGTTTCGAGGCATCCTCGTCGTTGAACCCTATGCCGGTGTCGCTCACCGTCAGTATAGCCTGTTGTTTCTCTTGCCGTAAGGTGATGACGATGGCGCCGTTGTCGGGTGTATATTTGAAAGCGTTGGAGAGCAGGTTGTTCACCACCTTGTCGAACTGTTTCCTGTCGATGTTGGCCACCACCAAGTCGTCGTGTTCAAAGGTGAAACGGATGTTTCTTGACTGTGCGTGGTACTGATAGAGGGAGAAGATGCCCGACACATAAGCCACGAGGTTGGTGGGCTCGCAGTTTAACTGCATCTGGTTCTTGTCTATTTTACGCTCGTCGAGTATCTGGTTCACCAAGAGCAACAGCCGTTGTGCGTTGCGGTCGATGGTCTCGATGTCGGCCTTCGACTCTTCGTCGGTCACCTTGGTCTTCAGTTTCTTCAGTGGTCCGAGGATAAGGGTCAAGGGAGAACGTATGTCGTGCGTGGCGTCGATGAGGAAACGCATCTTCGCCTCGTCGAGGTCGCGCTTGCTCTTCCTGCGGTAATACATCACGGCTCCTGCTAACAGGGCTGCTGCAAGGAGAAAATAGAACATATATGCCCAGGTGGAGGCATACCAGGGGTTGGCCACTCGCACCCATATCGTGGTGGGTTGCTGAGCTCGAATGCCGTTGTCTACGGCACGTACCTCAATCTGGTATTCTCCAGGTTCCAACTTATTGAAAGGGATGACGTTCACGCCTTCGTCGGTGAGCTGCTCCTCGCCTCCATTCACGCGGTAGGCCAACTGTATATGGTCATCGTTGCGGTACTTGAGCAGTGAGAACTCCAACGAGAAAGTGTTTTCTGAATAGGAAAGGTGGAAATGGTGCTTGGCCACGGGCTTGTGGATGGTGTCGGCGACGGCCTCTTGCTGTTCGAACATGTCGTACGAACGCCCATCGACCACGAAGCGGGTGAGATGGAGGGTGCTAATATTGGCTGTCGAGGCGCTAATTTGACGGGGATGGAAGGCGGTGATGCCGAGACCTGAGCCAAAGGCGATGAATCCGTCGGCTCTTGTGCTCTTGGCGCCCATCGTATATTCGCGGGTGATAAGACCATTGCCATTGAGGTGTCCCACGAACTGTCCACCGTCGGCGCGTCGATATTGCCAGATGCCGGCCGTGGTGGCGAACCACATATTGCCATCGACATCGCTGACGATGGCGCTCACCTGTTTGTCATCGAGCACCTCGCTCTTGGCGAAACGTTCCACTTTGTTTTTCTCGACGAAGAAGATGAACACGCCGTTTTCAGTGGCCAATACGATGTTGCCATTGATGTTTTCACACATGGCATTGGCCTGTACCTCGCTGAGTAGACTGTTCCATCCGAAGGTGAGGAAACTGCCAGTGTCGGGCGACATGCAGCAGACACCTGAGGCGGTGCACATCCATAGCAGACCACGCGAGTCAATCATCATGTCGCGTATCCAATTGTTGCACAGATAGCCGTTGCCGCCTCGTTGGTTCATGTCGATACGGCGACTGTCACCTGTTGACAAATCATAGATAATCAGGCCGTGGCTGTAGTCCGACACGTAGAGGTTCTTTCCATCGTCAACCATGGTCCGTAACCGTTCGCCCTCCAATTTGAGCCGTTCTTGATAAGTGCCAGAGGAGGGTTGGTAAGCATATAGGGTGTTGTCTGATCCCAACCAATAGTTGCCTTTGGTGTCGCGGTAGATGTAATGGGCGCCCGTGGGTGACGTGGGGTGGTTCACAATGGTTCCCTCGCTATTGAAATGGAACACACCGCTGTTTTGCACCACGCAATACAAGCCACCATCTTCAGCGGGGGCTATGGAGGTGACGGCGCCTCCTGTGGCAACCTGTTGCGCCGAGAGACTCCAACTCTTGAACATCGGCTGCTGCTGGTTGATGAGGAACAAACCACGGTTCCGGCATCCCACCCAAAGGTTGCCGTCGCGGTCTTCCATCACATCGGTCACGCTGGACGTGCCCAGATGGAAACCTTCGGCGGAATAATCGACAGCGGTCAGACGAGACGATCCCGCAGGGATGGTCAGCAGACCATGGTTGGAGGTGCCCACATACAGGTTGCCAGAATGGTCGGCCATGGCCGTGCGGATGATGAGGTTGTCGCCAACGCCGCTCTTGTCGATGCCTGCGTCAGCAATGGTTCCCAGATGGTCGTCATAGCGAAGAATGCCGTTTGTGCAGATGATGAGTAGGGTAGAGTCGGTCTCGTCGGCAAAGGCGATAGGTGCTCCACATGGCGATTCGAAATCGCGGATGTCCACAGGTTGGCGCTGTTTCACCTCGTAGCAGGTGAACAGGTCCTCGTGACTGCTCCGCCATAGACGACCACGACGGTCTTCATGCATGCAGGAGTAATACTGCTCCACTGGCCTCCGTGAATATTCGGGTTCAAGGCTTATCTTGTCTTCACCATGGCGTATGCTGTATAGACCATAGCCTGCTGTGCCGATAAGAATGTCGCCCTCGCTGTTGAGCAGGAGGGAATAGACGCGCGGTGTGCGCCCGCCGGGGAAGGGATAGTTCACGAAACGGTCGGTATGGTAATCGTAGCGTACCAGTCCTTTGCTCAGACCAATCCAAAAACGACCTTGTTCGTCAACGAGGAAACGGGTGACGATATTGTCGATGAGTGTGGTCTTGTCATCGCTGTTGTGCAAGTAATGGGTAAAGTGGTAACCGTCGAAACGGTTCAGACCATAGTCGGTGCCTATCCATATATAACCATAGGCATCTTGGCCCAGACAGTTCACTTGGTTGCTTGTCAGCCTGCCCGAAGAGTAAAGAAGTCCACGGTCTGCCATGACTACCATTGCCAACAGTAGCATGAGGGGCACATATATGAATCTTCGCAATTGTTTCATACCATATTCGAGAAAAAACGTACAAATATAGCGAAAAAGCTATAATAAAGCAAGAAAACCAACGGTTTTGTTTCAAATTCAAAAAAGATGATACATTTTGAAAGGTAGTTGATGCGAAAAAAAGTTGTTGTTTAAAAAACAAATGAGTATCTTTGCAAATGATTATCAACTTACCGTGCCTCAATGGCGCAATCTTGCTTCATAAGCCCAATAAAGAATAACCTAATGAAAAGATTCAATCTTCTGTTGTGTGCCTGCTTGTCAACGGCCATGATGGCCTGTGCGCAGAAAACGTCAACGCCGAAACAACCGACTGGATGGACTGGGACATGGGCCACTGCCGTGGAGAAACCGGGACAGGGCGATATGCCCCAGTCGTCGTTGTCGAACCGTTCGCTGCGCCAGGTGGTGCATGTGAGCATCGGTGGTGAGACCATGCGTCTGCGCCTGTCGAATGTGCAGAGCACGACGCCTGTCGACATCAAAAGTGTGTATATCGCAGACGCTACTTATACCCATCATATCAATGCGGCGACAGCCACTTACCTAACCTTCAATGGCAGCCGCAGCCTGACGCTTGAAGGCGGTGAGGAGATGGTGAGCGATGTTGTGACATACCGCCTGCGACCTCAGCAGCGACTGGCTATCACCATTAACTACGGCGCTCGCACACCGGATGAAGCCTCCTGCCATCGTGGTTCGCGCACCACCAGTTATATCATCACTGGTGAGAGCACGCCCACGAGCGACTTCAGCAAAGGGGAAGAGGCCGTGCATTGGTATAACATCGCCTCGATAGAGGTGGAGCGCCGTAACAATACGGCCGTAGCCATTCTCGGAAACAGTATCACTGACGGGCGAGGCAGCACCACCGATGCCCAGGACCGTTGGACTGATTTCTTCGCTGAAGCGATGTCGAAGAACGTTTCTACGTCTCATATTGGCGTGCTCAACCTCGGTATTGGCGGTAACTGTGTGGTACGGGGCGGTCTGAGTGAACCAGGCAAGGTGCGTTTTGACCGTGACGTGTTGGGCCAGACGGGCATTGGCAACATCATCATTTTTGAGGGAACCAACGATATCGGCAGTTTCGGCGAGAACAATCCCAACATCGCCGATCAACTCATCGCCGCCTACCAGGAGTTTATCCGCAAGGGGCATGAACGTGGCTTGAAAGTATATGGGGCAACCATCACGCCAGTGAAGGGGTCATTCTATTACAGCGAGAAACGTGAGGCAATACGCCAACGTGTGAACGAATGGATACGCACCACTGCCGCTACAGCCACCGATGGACAACTCCATTTCGACGGTTGCATTGATTTCGATGCCGCAGTGCGTGACCCACAGGATCCCGCCGCCCTCCGTGCCGACCTGCAAGACGACTGGCTCCACCTCAACCCCGCCGGCTATAAACTGATGGGTGAGGTTGCCGCCGAATTTTTCAAACAGATATGTAGAACAGTCAATTAGAACCAAAAAGCTCAAATTTCTAAAAACCAAATAAATTATGCAAAACAATTCTCAAGCTCAAGAATCGAAAGGATTCTACAAACTGTCATGGTTGCAGCGCATTGGATTCGGCTCTGGCGACCTGGCGCAGAACCTGATTTACCAGACAATCTGCATGTACCTGTTGTTCTTCTACACTGACATCTTCGGACTGCAGCCCGGCCATGCCGCCACCATGTTCCTCGTGGTGCGCTTGGTGGATGTGCTCTGGGATCCCCTCGTAGGAACGTATGTTGACAAGCACAACCCCAAGTGGGGTAAATACCGCAGCTACCTGGTGCTGGCAGGTATACCACTGACCGTTCTGGCCATTCTCTGTTTCTGGGACGGACTGGCTGACAAAGACTATACCATCAAACTTATCTATGCTTATGTCACCTATGTGGGCATGTCGATGCTCTACACGCTCATCAATGTGCCTTACGGCGCACTGAACTCATCGCTTACACGCGACACTGACGAAATTACCATCCTCACCTCCGTGCGTATGTTCATGGCTAACGTGGGTGGTCTTTGTGTATCTGCTGGTGTGCCTATCCTCGTGGCTATTTTCGCCCTGGGCATGGTGCCGAGTGATACGACTAAGATGGCGCTCTTCATGGGCTTGGGTTCGCTGCCCTCGTTCATCTTCATGCCACTTGTTCCGGCCATCAAGAAGAAGGTGGGTAAGAAAAATATGTTCTATATCTTCCTCACTGTTGCCATCGTGGGTATGATCCTGCTTTATATCATCAGCAAGATGGGCACCGTGAAAGAGAACATCACCTTGGTTTACATCGCCCAGTTCATCAAGTCGACGGGTGTCATCGTGGCCACAGGTTACATGTGGGCGCTCATCCCCGAAGTCATCTCCTTCGCCGAATATACCACGGGCCGTCGTATCGCGGGTATCGTGAACGCTCTTACGGGTATCTTCTTCAAGGCTGGTATGGCTCTCGGTGGTGTCGTTCCCGGTCTGGTGCTTGCTTGGACCAACTACCAAGCTTCTGAAGCAGCCAACACGATGCCCAAAGATTCCAATGCCTGGTTCCTCACCATGCTGATCTTTGCTCTCGTGGGTCTGGCACTCCTCATCTTCTGCTTCACCCAGACGAAGGAGCGTGTGGTGATGGATGAGAAAGAGACGAAGAACGTGAAGGTGTCTGACCTGTGGACTGAGTTCATGCGTAACCGCCCATTGCGTGTCATCGCCCTGTTCTTCATCACTGCTTTCGCCATGATGTCGGTAGGTAACGCCGCTGGTGCTTATTTCATGAACGACCTCGAGCTGCAGACTCCGATGGCTCAGGAAGGTATCCGCTGGTTGGTATGTATCATCCCCGCAATCCTGCTCTTGGTGGCTATGTTCATCATCTCGAAGTATGAACTCACCGACGAGAAAATCGACGAGATTAACCGCGAGATAGAGGCACGTCAAGCCGCTGAAGAGAATAATAATTGACAAATGACAAATGATAAATGACAATTATTTGAGCGATGACAAGAAACAATATTTTGGCAGATAAATCTATCGATTTTGCGATAAGAATTGTCAATTGTTATAAGTACCTCACTGAAGAAAAGAATGAGTATATAATCTCTAAACAATTGCTTCGAAGCGGTACAAGCATAGGAGCAAACATTCATGAAGGTATTGAAGCTCAAAGTAAAAGCGATTTTATCAGTAAGTTAAGCATATCTTTAAAAGAAGCGAGTGAGACATCTTACTGGTTTAAGGTCCTATTTAGAACAGGAGCCATAACAGAGAGTATGTATTCTTCCCTTCATAAAGATTTAGATGAAATAATCAGAATACTTATTGCTTCAATAAAAACAACAAAACAAAATATATCCAAGCAACAATGAATAATCCACAATTCCAAATTACTAGGGTAGTATTTTTGTCATTTGTCATTTGTCATTTGTCATTTAGCCCTGCAGGGGCGCAATCCCTCTGCGAAGCCTACCGTGACTATTGGTACACCGGCGTTAGCGTGAACCAGTGGCAGGTGGCCGCTGACCCGTCGGGCAGCAACGAGCACGATGTGACGGGTCAGGTGAGCAACGACCAGACGGCTGACTGGCCCATCATTGCGGAGAACTTCAATTTCGTGGTGGCTGAGAACTGCATGAAATGCGAGGTCATCCACCCGAAAGAGGGTGTCTACGACTTCACTTTGGCCGACCAGTTCGTCGACAAGGCGAAGGCTGCGGGCATGAAGGTGCTTGGCCATTGCCTCATCTGGCATTCACAGTGCGCTCCCTGGTTCCACTTCGACAAGGACGGCAAATTGGTGTCGCCCGAAGTGTTGAAGAAACGGATACGTGAGCATATCACCACCATCGTGAGCCATTTCAAAGGGCGTGTGGATGCTTGGGATGTGGTGAATGAGGCTTTTGAAGATGATGGCACGCCGCGAAAGAGTCTGTTCTACCAGATTCTCGGAACCGACTATATCCCCTTGGCGTTTCGCTATGCCCATGAGGCTGACCCCAACGCGGAGTTGTATTACAATGACTTCTCGATGAACAAACCCACGAAGGTGGAGGGTGTGGCGGCTTTCTTCCGTCCACTCATCCAACAAGGGCTTCCTGTCACGGCCATTGGCATGCAGGGACACATGATTCTCGAAGACAATGTCGATAATGCGGTCATCAAGCAATACGACCATTCCATCTCGACCATCGCTGCCCTAGGTGTACCAACGTTCTTTTCTGAACTCGACCTCTCTGTATTGCCCAATCCCTACGGCTTCTCGGGAGCTAACGTCAGCGATAGGTTCGCATACCGCCCGGAGATGGACCCCTACAAAGATGGACTCACTAAGGCGCATGAGGCGAAAATAAGCCAGTTCTGGATTGATTTCTACAAGATGTTGCTTCGCCATCATGAAGACATCATCCGCGTGAACTTCTGGTGTCTGAACGATGCCAACTCCTGGCGTAACGACTTCCCCATCAAGGGACGCACTGACTATGCCACGCTCTTTGACCGCCAGAGTCGCATGAAACCTTTTGTGAAAGACCTGATAAATTTAGTAGGGGCAGGAAAAGCAAAAAAGTAAAAGAGAAAAAGTAAATAAAAATATTCACAAAAGCCTCTGCCGCTTTATCTCCTCCCTTCGAGGGGAATAGGGGGAGGCCCAAAAACCAACAACCAATGAAAAAAACACGTTATCTATTTCCAAGTGATTACATGGCAGACCCTGCTGCCAATGTGTTTAACGACCGATTGTATATCTATCCCTCGCATGACTGGGACAGCGGCGAATGTTTCGATGATGATGGTGGACACTTCCAGATGAAGGACTATCATGTGCTCTCCATGGACGATGTGATGGAAGGTGAAGTGACCGACCATGGCGTGATTCTCGACGTGAAGGATGTGCCCTGGGCTGAGAAACAGTTGTGGGATAGTGACGTGGTGGAGAAAGATGGCAAGTACTACCTCATCTTCTCTGCCAAAGACTACAATGGCGCTTTCCACCTTGGCGTGGCCGTGGCCGACCGTCCCGAGGGACCGTTCGTAGCCGAACCGCAGCCTATCCGTGGTGCCATGAGCATCGACCCCTGTGTGTTCAAGGATGACGATGGAGAGATTTACTGCTATTATGGAGGTCTGTGGGGTGGACAGCTGCAGTGGCACATGCCTCTGGCAGCTCCCTTCGCTCCCGTGGGACAGAAAGAGGGTGAAGAAGCTCCCGCCGGTATGGTTGACATAGGCCATGCTCCTGACCGTAAGACGGAGATGTGGGCTTCTGCCGACGCTCCCGCCCTGCCCAGTTTCGTGGCTCGCATGAGTGGCGATGTGAAACAGTTTGTTGAGGCTCCACGTCCCGTGGTCATCCTCGACAAAGATGGTCAGCCACTGAAGGCAGGTGATCCGCATCGTTTCTTCGAGGCATCATGGATGCACAAGATGAATGGCAAGTATTATTTCTCTTATTCCACGGGCGACTCGCATTTCCTCTGCTATGCCACGGGCGACAACCCCTATGGACCGTTCACCTATCAAGGTGTTATCCTCGAGCCTGTCGTAGGATGGACCACCCACCACAGCATCGCCCAGTACAAAGGGAAATGGTATCTCTTCCATCACGACTGCGTTCCTTCCAACGACACCACATGGCTCCGCAGCCTGAAGGTAATGCCTCTCGACATTGACGAGGACGGCAACATTAAGACGATGAAGAGTGAATAAGGAAATACCCACCCCGGCCCTCCCAAAGGGAGGGTGCACAGACGGAGCAATTGTTACATAATAATCCCCTGCAAGTCGTATCACTTGCAGGGGTTTATTATGTGTTAGCCGTTTGGTCAATCTTTCCACCTCCTTCGCACCCTCCCTTTGGGAGGGCTGGGGTGGGTCTTCGGGGTGGGTATTTGGGTGGGTATTCTATTCATCCCAAAGGTTGAAACTGTAGGTGGTAGTGGGATCCTCATCCTCCCACATGCCTTGATTGGATTCTATCGGTCCGTCATTAGTCTTGCTCCAATGCACGGGCACATTTTTTGTGTCGAGTGCCTTCATGGCCGATGTTTCGGGTGCCTTATATGCTTTTGTATCCTTTATTTTGTCCATTTTGCTGTCCTCCTCTTTATTTGATAACCACTTTACGTCCGTTCACGATATAAATGCCCTTGGCCAATCCGTTCATACGTTGCAAGCTTTCGGCAATCTTCCTACCACTGAGGTCATAAACAACTCCATCTGCCATCCAAGAATCGTTTTGCAAAACACTAAATTGTGTGATGCCTGTTGTTCCAGAATCTTGTGGATTGCCTAAATCTTCGAGTAAGAAGATACCCATAGCAGCATTGGTGGTTACAGTAATCTCTTCGCTCACGTCAGCTCCATTGAGGTAAGCCTTTCGCTCAGGAATAAGTCGTCCCTCCTTTAGCTTGAAGAACGCATAGTTGTTATAGGGATCGCTTTCAGTCCAGTCAGATTCTTTCTGGAATACCATTAGATGTTGTCCGGCAGCAGCCGTCACATCACCGTAAGAAGGACGAAGTAAGTTGTTACTCGGTTTCTCAATCACATTTTCTGAACGGGCAATTACCAGTTCGTTAATACCCCTCTTTCCTTTAATGATAATGGGTGTCTCGGCAGGAATGAGCGTTTCGTTCTCACCCACACCAAATTCTGCGAATACCGCCGATTCTTTAGAGAACTGTATCACTTTGTAACCGTGCACATTTACCGTCTCGTCTGAAGTGTTTTTTGCTAGGGTCTCAGTCCAATCGATATCATTCTTCGTCACATATGTCACGTAGCCGTCGGTGTTCATGTTCACCTTCTCAACACTAGTGGTGGTAAGGGCAAATTTCAAGACATTCCATATACCTGTTGATTCTGAATCGGCAGTATAAAGGAAACTGACTTGAATTTTCTTCCCAGCATACGCATCCAGTGATATGTCACCCGAGTTAGTACGAGTATAGATTTCAGAAGCACCTTGATTCGCCTGAGTAAACCAATTGGGTATGGTGAGTTGTTGCCATTCGCCACCTTCTTCGCGTACAAACAATTGAGCGTGGGTAGGTGCATAACCTTCTGCAGTCTCCTCTGCTGAGAGATATTCAGTGTGATCATATCCCTCGAAAAAACGTCCGGCATGAATGAAATTGAGCGTAGCCGACTCTATACTCTCATCGGTGAGGTCGATGACAGGAGAAACCAATCGTGCTGTTCCTGATTTGCCACTGCCATTGACATACGCATATTTACGAGTACCATAGTTACCCGACGTGGTTCTGAACACCCATGTCGGATAATTTGATCCTGTTGTTTCTACCGTAAAATTCCCTAAGCCTTGGTCGAAATTCTCGTAATAAGGAGATTCTACCTCACCGTTGTATTTAAAGCTGGCACTGACTGTTTCACTGACATTGCCGTCCTTATCCACAGCCACGGCTGTGATGGTTGTAGCTTTCGACAAGTCTGCAATGCTTCCATTGTACTGTATGGCTGCACCTGAGAGATTGCCCTTGTTGTCGACAGGACTATCATTTCCTGTAGCATAATATATTGTAAGTCCTGATTCAGCAGTAAGATGGATGGTGTATGGCTCTGTGAAAGTGGTTCCATCTGTTTCTGTGAAAACAGGTGCAGCCACTGGTATATTGATGGTGATGGTACTCGAAGCTACGCTACTCGACTCTTCACCGCTAACAGCTATGGCCTTGATGGTATATGTGCCGTTTTTACCCAGAATGAAAGGTGCAGTATATGCTGTGCTCTCTGCCGTGGGATTTGTACCATCTGTAGTATAATAGACAGTTGCCCCCTCAGCATTATTGGTGATAGTCACCGTCTGTGCCTCGGTATAGGTACCTGTTGCAGGAGTGATAGTTGGTTTAGCCACTGTAGATGTGGATGTCTGTGCAAGGTGGATGGTGACAGTACTTAAGTCCAATCTAGTTGATCCCGTATGAGTAATTGTTACGGATGTCACCTCGCCTTCATCAGGAGCCGTCCAAGTTGCTCCGCTAATTGTACCTGTTGATGCTGAACAACTAGAAAGATTAGTATTAAACGTCAAAGATTTCAAACAATATCCTTCTGGAGCTGTAAAAGACAACATCGTTCCATCGTACAAACGAATCTCAGAACTACTGATATAGGCATTCACATTCGTTTCACTACGGATATATGTAACGGTAACCCCTCCAATGATACCAGAAGCTGTGTAACCTGCAGGAGCAGAGCCACTATGGTCTTCACCAAAGGTTTCGCTATTCAAATTTCCTATAATTGCATTGGGGTCGACTACGTTGAGCACATACGATGCCGTACTCGACTTGAAGTTGTTTGTGGCTGATGCCGTAGCTGTGATGGTTGTGGTCTGACCTATAGCAGAAGTGCCAAAGGTTACCTCACCGGTAGTTTCGTTAACCGTAATGGCACTGTTCGAACTGGTATAAGTAATCGTTCCATCGTATCCTTCGGCATGGGTCAGTGTCGGCTGCGTGAATGTCTCACCGTAATTGGCAGTAACATTGGTCTCCGAGAAAGCAAGATTGGGGTCGGCCTTTGCTATCGTATAAGTTGCCGTCGCCACATCACTATTATCCATGCCATCTTTCACGGCTATCACTTTGAGGGTGACATCGCTGTTGACAGTGTAAGATGTACCAGATGCACTACTGGTTGTGGGTTCGTCGCCATTGGTGGTGTAATAATATGTTATAATACCCTCAGTAGAGCAGTTGAACGACACAAGTGTTCCTTTTTCTACCTCACCTGCAACAGGGTTAAAGGTGGGAGTGGCTACTTTGTTGGAGGATGTGGTATAGGTGACGGTAATTTCGCTTATTCGTCTATTGCCAGAAGTACCTCCAATTGTAAATTTAACATTTTTCGAACTCCCTTCCCAATAACCATTATTGTAGGTTCCAACATCTGTGGTAATTTCGTTGCTACCATCACTAGTTCCAAAAGTAATCACAATTTTGGTAATCTCATAGCTAGATGATACTGTGAAATAATTACCACCATACGCTCTAACAGCAGCCCCGTTTGTGTAATATTTAGGGGGATTGCTATTTGTACCTTTGTTAAAAGTGACGGTGAAATTAGTAGCATCTACGGTGGTAACTTCCTGTTGATTTGTAAAACCTTTGTCGGAAAAACGTAGAAGCTCCTCGTCTGCCATTGCCGTTAACGACACCAACATGGCAAGTAGTGTTAATAACGTAAATTGTAAAAGTTTTCTCATATTTTGTTATTAGTTTGATTTGCTTGATATATGGTTATTAGGAAAATAGAGAATCGCCTGACTGTATGTGTCCGATTTGTCGACAATATCCCAAATAATCGGATGCAAAGGTACATATATAATGGTACGCGACCAAAAGAAACGTCTCTTTTTTTGAAAAAAGGGCCTTTTTTGTCGAAAAGACAGTTCTTTCAACCACGAAGAAAGTGCACCGATAAAAAGCTTTCCATATTCAACAAAAACGAAGATTGGTGTACCAATCGCGGCACACCAATCTTCCTATATCAATACCTTCGTTCCTCAAAAAGACCCGAAGGGTTCCGCTCCTTTCTTTTTTACCTTTTTCTCTTCCCCTTCTTTTTTACCTTTTTACCCTTTTACTTTTTTACCCTTTCCTTGATTCCCTTGCAGTATTTCTCGAGCATGGTGCCAGTGGTGTTGATATATCGTTGGCGCAAACTGCGTTCGGCTGCGTTCAACTCATCAATGGGGTGGGAGAGGGGGAAGATGCGGAAGTTCTTCTTGCCCGAGGTGGCGGGACGTGACACCCAGAAGAGTGAATAGTCGCAGTCGGTCATCTGTGTCTTGCCATTTTTCTTGGTGAGTGTCATGCGTACCATGGCACCGCCATCGGTATTGGGCTTCGTCATGTTCGACACGAAGTTACCCAATGAATACACCACTAGATGCTTACCGTCGTTGCGCTCTTCCACCTCGAAGGGTTGCACC
Source organism: uncultured Prevotellaceae bacterium (assembly GCA_900313615.1). Lineage (GTDB taxonomy): Bacteria > Bacteroidota > Bacteroidia > Bacteroidales > Bacteroidaceae > Prevotella. The sequence continues at coordinate 27,391 of OMRP01000009.1, read as the reverse complement.
ACATGTGGGTGGCCGCCGATGACATGGTCGACACCATGTGCCAACAACCAAGCCACGAGGGCTCGCTGTTGTTTGTTGGGCTGCTGCACATATTCGATGCCCCAGTGGGGGAATGCGATAATCACATCGGGCTTGAGTTCGCGAGCGCGAGCCAAGTCGCGGGCTATCTCCACCGTGTCCTCCATATTCACCTTGAAGGGGGCGGGCACAGGGATGCCATTGGTGCCATAAGTAAAGTTGAGCAGACAGATACGGATGCCATCGCGTTCGATGATGAACGGGTATTGCTTGGCACGTTCCTCGGCGTTCTTGTACGTTCCCAAATGGGGTACCTTCAACGAGTCCATCATGTCGATGGTGCGTCGCAGACCACGTTCACGGGTGTCCACGCAGTGGTTGTTCGCCGTGAGCAGGATGTCAAAACCTGCGTCTAAACTGGCATTCAAGTATTCATCAGGGGCGCAGAACTGAGGATAACCTTTGTAGGGAGCGCCACCAAGTGTCACTTCGAAGTTGGCGATGGCGAGGTCTGCCTCACTGATTTCATCTTTCACGCGTGCGAACACATCATCGTAGTTATATGTGCCATCAGCCATACGGGCGGCCTTAATCTGACCGTCGTGCTGCATCAAGTCGCCACCGAAAAGCAGGGTGACACGATGCTCCACGGTGTCTACGGCAGTGCTGTCGCCTTCGCCTTGTTGTCCACTGTTACGAGCGTTGCCGTTGCAACCGAAAGCCATAAACAGCGGTAGAAGCAGCATGGCTTTAGTTTTCATCTGTTTGGTATTGAACATTTCTTTTTTTCTTACTAATACTAAAAAACTTATAAACTTAATAACTAAATAACTTACGAACTCATGAACTCACAAACTCACAACCTCACAACCTCATGAACTCACAGTCTCACAAACTAATTAACCGGATACTCATTCCCATTCCATGGTATTGATGAAGAATACTCCACTTCACCCTTATACGGTTGGAACGTGCCTTTCTTGCAGGTGGCAACATAGCCATTGGTAGTCGGGGGCGTATAATTCGTAGATTCTATAAAACCCCATCTCAAGTCTACACCACCGCTTGGTTTGAGGTTATAGGAAGAGTTGGTGTATACCGCTCTCAGCATATTGATGGCTCCACAACCTTCGTTGCCGGTATCGCAGATGGCGGTGAAGGTACAGCGCAGGATAAAGAGGCTACCGCCCACGAGGTCTCCCACAACGTCACCTTTTGTCGACCACACGTCATCTCCCCAGTATGGCCACATCTCATTGAACTGATGACGGCCGGAATAACGATGCCAGTTGGCTCCGCTCACACCATATTGATGTCCTTTGGCTGTGACGCTGCTGCCCATGACGCGCAGTTCGGCATGTTCGCAGATACCGATGCCGGCACTGCGTTTCTGAAGGCCTGTGGCTGTGCTCTCGAAGGTTATTTTGCTCGAGGTGGTTCCGCTAATCATACATTCACGCATGTTGTCGGCATTGTCATAATAATTGAGTTTGAAAGAACCGCGTATGGCGAAGGCGTAACTATGGTTTGATTTCACATTGTTCGTGCCTACTACATTGATTGTGAGATTATCGCAATCTACGAGGATGCCCTCCACCGAATCGGTCACGTTGATATTACAGCCGTCTAGGGTCAGCCTGTTGTATGCGGGCTCATATTCGATACTACCGGACACCCCTGGGAAGGAACTGATGTTCTTGTAGTTGTAACTGGTCAGTTCGAAGCCGGCCACGTGCACGCCATAGCGTTTCGTGCCCTTAGGCTCCACCTTCACCATGCAGCGAGCTGACTGTTTCTTGTCGGTGTAAGCGTAGATATACACATTACCGGCTTTCTTCGGTGTCACCTTGCCGTTATTGTCCACGGTGGCGATGCTCTCGTCGCTCGACATCCATTTCACACCAGATGTAAGCAGGGTGCCGTCTGAGGCGGCGTCAAGTTCATTAATACCACCTATTCCGTAATTGTGAAGGTAAACACTCTCGTCGATGAACCGCTTGGCGCGAAGGTTGAACGGCTCGTCAACGATGGCTGTGTAGCGATAGAGATATAGGCCAATGCCTTTGCAATAGCCGTTGGGTATTTGTGTGGGGTCGAAAGAGGTTCCACCACCACCGCCCGGGGTTTCGGGGGTGCTCATGTCGTCGTCGTTGTCATCATTGCAGGAACCTGCACACAGCCCAATGGCCATGAAGACGAACAGGAATTGATACAGATACTTTTTCATAATTAGTGGTTGTTATAGTTAGTTTTCTTACGCTTTTATTTTTTTCTTTACATTTTTTACTCTTATACTTTTTTACCTTTTTTACCCTTTTACCTTTTTACTTTTTCTTCAGCCTTTTCAGTTCCACCTGCGGTGCCAAGGCGTTGCTGGTCTTCTCTACCAAGCCATCCACACGTAGGGTCGCTGTGCCGCGGATGTCTGCTGCCGAAGCTCCAACCTTAAAGGTATAGTTGCCGGCGTCTACCACCCATGCACTCTGTGCCTCGTCGAATGAAGCCAGGTCACGTCGTTGCAGGGTCATGCGCAGCGTCTCACTCTGACCAGGTTTCAGTTCTTTGGTCTTGCCGAAAGCTTTCAACTCCTTGGCGGGTTTTTCCAATGTGCCGTCGGGAGCGGTCACATACACTTGGACTGCTTCCTTGCCGGCCACGCTGCCCGTGTTCTTTACGCTCACGCTCACCTCGATGGTCTCGCCCTTGATGCTCACAGTGGGTTTGCCATATTCAAAGGTAGTGTACGACAGTCCATAGCCGAAGGGATAGCTTACCTCACGACCGAAGGTGTCGAAATAGCGGTAACCCACATAGATGTCTTCCTCATGGTTGGTGTATTGATAGCCAGGTACTTGGCTGTTTCCGGCTATGGTGTTGAAGGTATACAGGTCCATCGACGTGTTCGGGAAATTCTTTGTCGAGGGATGGTCGGTGGCTGCGATGGGCCATGTCATGGTCAGTTTGCCTGAGGGGTTGGCCTTGCCGGTGAGGATGTCGGCCATGCTGTTGCCTCCCTCTTCTCCGGGTTGCCATGCCACGACGATGGCGTCGGCATAGTTCTTCCACGAAGCGGTCTCAATCACCGAACCAGAGTTGATGACCACCACCACGGGCTTGCCCTCCTGGTGGAAGAAATTGCTCACGTTGATAATCATCTGTCGTTCTTGCTCGGTCAGGTTGAACTCTCCCTCGATGTCTCGGTCGATGCCTTCGCCCGCCTGTCGTCCAATGGTGATGATGGCGGCATCGGCATTTTGCGCCTCTTTCTGGCTGCAGATGGCACTGATGTCCACTTCGGGATATTTCTGTTGTCCGAACATAGACATCTGGAACCATTTGGCGGGGTTACGGTCGGCTTCAAACTTCAGTTTGGCAAACTCGATGTATTTACGGTAAATCTCTGTCAGTTGCTCTGTGGTCTTAATCCCCGCATTCGACAGACCTGTTACCATGTCGACCACATAAGGTGTGTGGACGCAGCCAGAGCCTGTTCCGCCGGAGAGGAAATCGTACGAGTTGACACCATAGAGCGACACGGTCTTGATGCTCTTGGCCAGCGGCAGTGTGCCATTGGCGTTCTTCAGCAACACGATGCCCTCATTGGCCACACGGCGGGTAATCTCGGCGTGTGCTTTTAGGTCAGGCGCATTGGTGGCGCGGTATTTCTTGAAACTCGGGGTCTTGACGATATATTCCAACATACGGCGCACATTGCGGTCCACGTCGGCGATATCCAGTTGTCCACTCTTCACACCGGCCACAATCTCTTCCGCCTGTTTGGGCTGACCGGGTTCCATCAGATCGTTGCCGGCATGCACCTCGTCGATGGTGCGCAGTCCTTCACGGATACCGATCCAGTCGGTCATCACGATGCCTTTGAAACCCCAGTCATCGCGCAGAATCTTGGTTAACAAATCGTGGCTGCCTTGGGCAAACAATCCGTTGAGACGGTTGTATGATGCCATGACAGTCCATGGGTCGCTCTCTCTGACGGCTATCTCAAAGCCCTTGAGGTATAACTCACGAGCAGCGCGTTGTGACACACGCTCGTCAACACTCGTACGTTGCGTCTCCTGAGAGTTCACGGCGAAGTGCTTGATGCTTACGCCAGCTCCCTCGGCCTGCACACCCTGGATATAGGCAGCGGCAATTTTTCCTGTCACCACGGGGTCTTCGGAGTAATATTCGAAGTTACGGCCACATAGTGGGTTGCGGTGTAGGTTCATGCCCGGACCAAGAATCACGTCGCAGCGATATTCCTTGGTCTCGTTGCCGATGGCGTGTCCCACTTCGTTCACCAGTTCGGTGTTCCATGTCGAGGCCAAGCAGGTGCCGATGGGGAAGCCTGTGGCATAATAGGTCTTGCTCTCGCCTTTGCGCGTCGGGTTGATGCGCACACCGGCAGGACCGTCGGTGAGGATGGTCTCGGGAATGCCAAGACGAGGAATGGCGGCGGTGGTGCCAGCGGCGCCGGGCACGGTCTCTGCAGAACCACCCACGACGGCTCCCCCGCTAAAGAAATTATTGGCTCCGCCAACGAGCAACTGGGCTTTCTCTTCCAGTGTCATCGCGGCTATCACTTCATCGATATTGTCTGCCCGCAGTTGGGGCGCATTCTGTGCTGTCATACTGATAGGGAATAATACGATGGCTATCGCTTTGGTTAGTTTTTTCATGGGATAATGAGTTTATGGAATATTGATTTTGGACTTATGAATTTGGAATTATTAGGTTTGTACTTTTGTTTGGAGGACAATTTGAGGAGTTTGGGAGTCAGGAAGATTAAGGTATTGTCCTGCGCGTAGCGCTTAACTTCCTTTTTTACTCTCTCTTATATTTCCCTCTTATAACTCCCCCTTCCTTTTAGGATTATTTCTGCAAAAATAAAGGAAATAATTGAAAATACCAAAGGATTTATTTTTTTTGCAGTAATTTTGCAGCCGATATGAAACAACAGTTATTACTTGTCAACGACATCGCAGGTTATGGTAAGGTGGCCACGGCGGCCATGTTGCCCATCCTTTCGTATTATGGATTCCCTGTTTATAACCTGCCCACATGCTTGGTGTCGAACACGCTCGACTATGGTAAGTTTAACCTCCTTGACACCACCGACTACATAAAAGGTGTCTTTCCCGTGTGGCGCGAACTAGGTTTTTCTTTTGATGCTATCGCCACAGGATTTATCACATCCGAGCGACAGGCAAAAATCGTTTCGGCCTATTGTCAGGAAGAGGCGGCCAAGGGGACGACCATCTTCGTTGACCCCATCATGGGTGACGAAGGAAAACTGTATAATGGTGTGACCGAAAAAGCCATCCATTGTATGCGTGAGATGGTGTCAGTAGCCCATCTTACCTATCCCAATTACACTGAGGCTTGCTATCTCGCCGACCATCCGTATCATGAAGAGGGGGTAACGGCAGACGAGGCGCGTATGCTCGTCGATAAATTGCGTCATATAGGTGCCCGGTCTGTGCTCATCACCAGCATTTGTGTTGATGGACAGAGTATGGTAGTGGGTTACAACCACCATACTGACGAGTATTTCTCACTTGACTATACGGAGATCCCTGTCCATTTCCCAGGCACGGGCGATATGTTCTCAGCCATCCTCATCGGCCACTTGCTTCAAGGAGATCCTCTTCTGCAGAGCACGCGCAAAGCTATGGATGGTGTGGCCATGCTCATCGACCTCAACCGCGACAATGAAGACAAAAACCGTGGCATCCCCGTAGAGAATTTCCTACACTTGTTGTGATAGTGACAAAGTAGTATAGAAACCGGGCGAAAGTATTTTCACTTTCGCCCGGTTTCATTCGTAACTCATCACTCGTAACATGTCACTCTATCATGCCTTCACTTCATTCACCAGTTCTTTGCCATCGCAAAAGTCCTTGATGTTTTGTAGGGTGGTGAGGCCGATGTTATGAAGGGCCTCGCGGGTGAAGAAGGCTTGGTGTGAGGTGACGATGACATTAGGCATCATCAACAGTAACGCCAACTTGTCGTCGTCAATCATTTTGTCTGAACGGTCCTCGTAGAAATAGTTCTGCTCCTCCTCATACACGTCGAGTGCCGCACCGCCAACCTGATGGGTGCGCAGGCCATTGATGAGGTCTTCAGTCTTGATGAGTTTGCCACGACCAGTGTTGATGAGGATGACACCGAACTTCATCTTCGTGATGCTCTCGTTGTTGATGATGAACTTCGTCTCTTCGGTCAGCGGACAATGTAATGAGATGATGTCGCTCTCCTCATACAACTCATCGAGGGTGACAATCTTCACTTGGTGTTCCTCAGCAAATGCGTGGTCGGGATAGAGGTCGTAGGCTACCACATTCATGCCGAAGCCACGACAGATTTTTATCAACTCCTTGGCGATGCGGCCCATGCCAATCAATCCGATGGTCTTGCCATACATGTCGAAACCCAGCAGACCGTTGAGTTTGAAATTGCCTTCGCGTGTGCGGTAGACGGAACGGTACACCTTGCGGTTGAGGGTGAGCATAAGCGTCATGGCATATTCAGCCACGGCATGGGGTGAGTAGGCGGGCACACGCACCACACGGATACGTCCCTTGGCGGCTTGCAGATCCACATTGTTGAAGCCGGCGCAGCGCAGGGCGATGAGCTTCACACCGTTGGCCACCAATTCATCGATGACACGGTGGTCGCATTCGGCATTGACGAAGATGCACACCACATCCTTTCCCTTGGTCAACGCTATGGTGTTCATGCTCAGACGTTCTTTGTAATAATGAATGTCAAAACCGAAATCTTTGTTCAGTTTCTCAAACGACTCGCGGTCGTAACTCTTCGTGTCGAAAAAAGCGATCTTAATGGGCATATGGTAAAAGTAATAGTGAAAAACTAAAAGTGAAGGAATTTGTTAAAGGTAAAGCGAAGAACTAAAAGTGAAGATTATTAACTTTTCACTTTTAACTATTCCCTTCTTTTCTACTCCCTGCTTTGAATAAACTGGATGTTGTATTGCTCATATTGGTTCAGTTCGCTGGCGGGTATCTCCTGGCGGTAGCCGTTATACCATGATTGCGAATTGAAATAGCTGCGTAGGTTCGCATCGCGGAACATCCGTCCGTGGCGGGCGTAGATGGAGTTACGCAGCACGCGCAACTGTCCCAAGTCGTAACCGGCGAGGTCACTGGCCGTGGCGTAGCGAGTCGACAGCCAGTCATACTGCGTGCCGTAGACCACATCACCACCCTCATCCGGGGTGCCTTCGTCCCAACCAACCACCTTGCTGGAGTGCATATAGCCGAGCATTCTGCCGCTATTGTCGTATACAGCACACCAACTGGCGTTATAATTGGTGTAATAGATGGGACTGCCATCGCGTATCTTCGTCACAATGGCCGAACTGGAACTTGGCTGTTGGCGTACGTTGGTATAACCACCCTCTTGGATAACATTTCCCTGAAGCAGTCCGGCGGGAGCGCTGTCATGGACACTTGCAGGATGGTCTTGGGTCGCTACCTCGTCAGAAGGACCACCTATGCCAGTGGCCTCTGGTGATGTGTTGTCCTGGTCGGTGGCTTCGGCATCTCCTTCCTGACCTGTGCTCTTGTATTTGCTCAGTGCCACGAGGAACGTGGCAGCCATGTTCTTGTGGCGCTCGGCGTACACTTTCATGCGGGGGATGGCAGAGTTGACGATAATCAGTTCGTCATCAGCCATAGGGTTGGGTAGGTTGGCGATGGCCGATTTCAACTGTTCGGCGGCGGCATCCCAATCCTCTTTCGTCCACTGGTCAGACTTGGAGGAGATGTCGTTGCTCAACGATTCTATCACTGCTACAGGTTTGCCTCCGTCAGCGTTTCCCTTTTTGTTGCAGGAAAGGAGACATAGGGTGAAGGACAAAAGTCCTAACAAACAATACTTTGTCTTCATGGTCAAAAGCTTTTCAATAGTTGTCGCAAAGATAGCATAAATCCATGAATTAATCTATTGAATTCAGAAATTATTTGTAAAAATCGTGCATTTCGCGGAATTCGTAGCACAAACTTTATTCGTGGTATTTGTGTAATTTGTAGATAATTATTCGTGTAGATTTGTGTTTTTCATGTTCGTTTTTCAAGTGAAATGCGTATTAATCTCAAATTGCATTCTTTTTCCTGTTACGGGGTGAGTGAATGTCAGTTGTTCGGCATGCAAATATAGTCTTTCGGCGGGCGTGCCATAAAGCGCATCGCCAAGGATAGGGCAGTTCAGGCCTTCGGCATGGGCGCAGTGGACACGTAGTTGGTGCGTGCGCCCCGTATGGGGATAAAGTGCAATGAGGGTACGACCATTATCTGGGCCTAGGATTTCGTAGTCGGTAATGGCGTCTTTGCCATGTGTCGGGTCCACCACCTGTCGTGGTCGGTCCATTGGGTCGGGACGTAAGGGTAGCCGTATAGTGCCTCGTGCTGGCACTTGGCCATGGATGTCACGCTCGAGCAGTGCCACATAGCGTTTGCTCACCTCACGCCGCTCAAACTGTCGTTGCAGTGCATGGTAAGTCCATTCGCTCTTGGCCACTACCATCAGTCCTGACGTGGCCATGTCAAGACGGTGTACAATCATTGGTCCTTCGGCTTGTGGGTAGCGATGGCGCAAGATGCTGAAAACGGACTCTCTGTCCGATTTTCCTGGCACGGCGAGCATACCCGAGGGCTTGTTTACAACGACGATATGGTCATCGTCATACACGATGTCTAATTCCTTGTTTTCAGACTCTTCCAATGGGTTGGGTTCCACATCCAGCCCTTGGAGCATGAAATGTAGTATGGGTAGGCATTTGCCACGGCATGCGGGGTAGAAACGGTCGTGTATCCGCAGTTCTCCTTTTGGTGATGCACCTTGCCAAAACTCAGCGATGCGAAGGGGTATTAATCCACGGAGGAATGCATACTGCAACAGTTTTGGGGCACAACACTCTCCGGCGCCTGATGGTGGTACTCCTTGTGGGGTGTTGGCGAATAACTCCAACAAGGTGCACTCCTCTCCACGGGCGTTACATATTACGAAATGGGTGAAGAGCCAACGCTGGAGGTCATCAGACTTTTGTTTGCGTTCTTTCCGCAACTGTGTGACATCATTCTCCGTCTCTCTAATGAGTTGTTCCAATGGAGTCTCTTCAGCCTGGTGGCGACGCTTCATCCGCCGTAGTTCGGCCTTCATCCATTGACTCTCGTGCACCATCGCCGCCATTTCGTCGGGTGTTGCTGTCGCACGTTGTGCGTCGCGCCGTTGCTTGGCTTGGCGCATACGTTCCCTAAAAGTAGTAATTTCCTCCGTATGCCTTTGTTCCATCGACTGCAGTTCTTGCAATGCCGATAAATACCCTTCATCGCTGAGCAAGGCATCGAGGTGATGGTTGATGTCGCTGATTGCCCACTCATGAACGGCGAAATAGCCATCGGGTTGCAAATAATCAAACACGGCAGGAACAAATCCTTCCCAATCTTCCCTGCCACCTATTTGTCCTGAATAGGCGGAAAGGAAACCAACCTGTCCGTGCTCGTCTTCCACCACCAGTACGCCGAACATCTTGCCACAGCTCACCTCGTCGCGCCATTCCTCATGTGCGGCAATCATCGCCTTCGTCTGTGCCACTGCCTCTCTCACCAACGGGTCAGCCGCCAATGAGGACTCTACATAGAAAGGACAGTTCAATTTGTTCCCTTCTATGGGATAAGAGGTGTAATAATGGTGAAATATACTATCTGGCATGGTGGAAAAAATAGAGACGTCACATTGTGGCGTCTCTACATGTTTTCAGTGAACTATCTACGCCTTGCCCAGGGCGGGAAGGGATAGAAGTCCGTCTTATTTCAGTTTCTGGAATCCGTAAGCGGCCACGTCGCCCAACTCCTCTTCGATGCGGATGAGTTGGTTGTACTTCGCCATACGGTCGGTGCGGCTCAGCGAACCGGTCTTGATCTGACCAGAGTTGGTGGCAACGGCGATGTCGGCGATGGTGGTGTCCTCGGTCTCACCCGAACGGTGTGAGGTAACGGTGGTATAACCATGACGGTGGGCCATCTCGATGGCTTCCAGGGTCTCGGTCAACGAACCGATCTGGTTCACCTTGATAAGGATAGAGTTGGCGGCACCCATCTTGATACCCTTCTCCAGGAACTTGGTATTGGTAACGAACAGGTCGTCGCCCACCAACTGGCAGCGGTCACCAATCTTGGCGGTCAGTTTCACCCAGTTGTCCCAGTCGTTCTCGTCCAGACCATCCTCGATGCTGTCGATAGGATATTTGGTGATGAGTTCCTCGAGGTAAGCAATCTGCTCATCGGCGCTCAGCTTCTTGCCGTTGGGATCCTTTTTCTTGCCGTTCTTCAACTGACGATAGTCGTAGAACCACTTGCCATCTTCCTGTACGGCAAACTCACTGGCGGCGCAGTCCATGGCAATCTTCACGTCCTTGCCCGGCTCGTAACCAGCAGCCTTGATGGCTTCAACGATGGTGTCGAGAGCGTCCTCGATGCCATTGAAGTTGGGGGCGAAACCACCCTCATCACCAACAGCGGTAGACAGGCCACGGGCCTTCAGCAGTTTGGCCAGGTTGTGGAACACCTCAGCACCCATACGCACGGCCTCACGCTCGTTGGGAGCGCCTACCGGACGAATCATGAACTCCTGGAACGCGATAGGAGCGTCGGAGTGGGCACCTCCGTTCACGATGTTCATCATCGGCACGGGGAGGGTATAGGTGTTGGCACCACCGATATAACGATACAGAGGGATGTTCAGGGCCTTGGCGGCAGCCTGAGCGGTAGCGAGCGACACGCCGAGAACAGCATTGGCACCGAGTTTGCTCTTGGTGGGAGTTCCATCCAAAGCCAACATCTTATAATCGATGCCGCGCTGGTTGAACACACACTCGCCAACGAGAGCGGGAGCGATCACGTTGTTCACGTTCTCAACAGCTTTCAGCACACCCTTGCCCAGATAGCGCTTCTTGTCGCCATCGCGAAGTTCCAGAGCCTCGTTTTCGCCGGTGGAAGCACCGGAGGGTACGGCAGCACGACCCATCACGCCATTTTCGAGGGTAACCTCAACTTCTACTGTAGGATTGCCACGCGAATCCAAAATCTCTCTTCCGTGAATCTTGCAAATTTTCATAGTGAATATAATTAATGATATAAATAATGCATAAGGGTTTTTTAAAACGCACCGCAAAGTTACTTCGTTTTTCCCAAATAACGAAATACTTGCCTCATTTTAAGATATTTTTATGCTACATGACGTGTAACTGATATGTTGACTTGACAAATTAAGCGTCGAAAAATAAATGTTATGGCGCTATTTCCTCAAAAAAAGGTAAAAATGGTATTTTCGTTGACAAAAATAATTAATTGGCTGAATAGTTTTTCTTTCATTTGGGAAAAATGTCTATTTTTGCATCGGATAAAAGGATGGCGTGTCCATCCACAGTGTTAAATGTTATAAACTACTAAGGTATGAAAAAGATTTTAATGATGTTTGCCATGATGGCCACTGTGGCCTGTGGCTATGCGCAGGATGACAAAAAGAGTGATCAGAAATGCGACCAAAAGTGCGATGAAAAATGTGAACAGAAGTGCGATGGTCAGTGCTGTAAGGAGGACAAGGCTCCATCTGTGGAGCAAATCACGACGGATATGATTAACCAATTGGGTTTGAATGAAGACCAAGGTACCCGTCTGAAAGAACTCAATGCGGAATATGCCGACGTGGTAAGTGGCCCCCGACATGGTGGTCATCATCGTCAGTTCAGAGCGGCGCCAGGTGCGGAACCATCACAAGGTGGTCTGCAGCAGGCTCCAAGGAGAGAATTCAGAAGGGCTGATGGCCAACAGATGAAGCGTCGCGACAACCCACAGCGTGAGCAGATGAGGGCGAGACATCAAGAATACCAGCAGAAACTGGAAAAGATTCTCACCGCCGACCAAATGGAAAAACTGCGTTCATTGCGTCCTGAAAGGCGTGGACCACGCTCACGTCGGTAATCAATAAAGGAATATCCTCATTCATATCGGCTTCGCCCAAAAGCGGAGCCGATTTTTTTGCGATGCAAAAAAAAAGGAATTGTTTGCTCATTAAGATGAAATAATGTAATTTTGCACGGTTGAAGAAAATGAGTATCATCTAATCAAAACATTATACGCTTATGAAGAGAAAATTACTACTCTTGGTGGCTTTGGCCACAATGGCGCTGACAACACAGGCGCAATTTGTGAAAGAACAGCGGTCGCCCTACATAGGGGGACAACGTCCACAGCGTGCCATAATGGCCCCGGCAAAAGCCGAAGGCACTGGCATCTGGTGGGGCTATTACGACGGTGTGGGTGAAAGGTCTGGACTGGGTGTTCAGAGAGCAGAGACCTATTACCAAGCCATGCGTGTGGAACCGACCAATGCAGCTTTGGTGGGAAAGACCATCACCAAGGTGCGTATTTATTTGCGCGACTTGTCGGTGCTCAAAGATGTTAGCCTTTGGCTTTCCACTAACCTGCCTGAAACGGCCGATGCGGCGACGGTGATGAATAAGCAGCTCCGTCCCGGAGATTTGAATGGTGGTGACAAAAGTGATTATTATAATGGCTTGCCTACTGACATCACATTGTCTGAACCATACACTATCACAGATGAAGGCGTGTACGTGGGTTTGACATATACTGTCACAAGTGTGTCTTCCAGCGCTGGACAATATCCCATTGTCATTACCTACGGTGCTGAAGAGATGCCGTCGTCGCTCTATCTGAAGACCTCCAATACGGTTCCCACATGGGAAGACATGTCGCAGTATGGCTATGGCAACTTGGCCATGCAACTGTTTGTGGAAGGTGATTTTGCTGGCAATGCGGCCAGCGTCGTCGGTGTCGATGAGTTGGTGGCGGCTCCCGGACAGACCGTCTATCGCAATGTGACTATCAACAATCAGGGTGCCAATGGTATCTCCTCCTTTGATTATACCATCACAGCCAATGGCGTGGAGAGCGAACAACAGCATGTCGTCCTGCCCACTAAGTGTGAAATTTTTGGCGGCAATGTAGCAGTGAAAATGCCGTTCCAAGGTTCGGACACTCCAGGGACAGAAGAGGTGATTATTAACATCAAACAAGTGAATGGACAAGCGAACGAGTTGGAAGAGTCCTCTTTTGTGGCTCCTTTGCTCACCGTCGACCATCAGGTGACGCGCCGTGCTGTTGTCGAAGAGTTCACCGGTTTGGGTTGTGGATGGTGTCCGCGAGGCATCGTCGGTATGGAACTGGCGCGTGAGCATTTCGGCGACCAGTTCATCGGCATTGCTGCGCATCTTTACTCAGGCGCTTCTACCGATGCCATGGCGCTGGGTTCTGCTGGCAACTATGCCAACATCTTCAGCGGGTCGGCTCCTTCATGCCGCCTCAACCGTATTCCAGGCGAGATTGACCCCAAGTATGGCACTGGCTATTCTATCCTCGATGACATTCAGGATGAATTAGACAATGTGGCTGCCAAGACCGACGTGACGGTTGTGGGTGAATGGAACGAACAAAAGACAGGTCTCACTGCGAAGGCCGAGGTGGAGGCTCTGATTGATGGTGACTATACCGTGGCATTTGCCGTTGTGGCCGACAACCTGACAGGTACGACCACCAAGTGGAGACAGCAAAATTATTATAGCCAATACACCCTTGCCGAAGTCGGCGATCCCGACCTGGAGGAATTCTGCAAGGATGGCAAACATGGACAATCGGTGGTTTCCGGTCTCCTGTTTAATGATGTTTTGTTAACAAGTTCCTATGTGAATAGCAAGAACCAGGTTGAAAACTTGGGTGCCATGGCGATGGGTGATAAGGCGGAACGTGAATATTCCCTCACATTGCCCAGTAGGACTGACCTGAAAGCTGCTTTGGCCGAGGCCGCCGAGAGAGGCGACATCTTCATCGTGGCATTGGTCATCGACAGCAAAGGCTATATCACCAATGCAGCAAAGGCCTCCGTTCAGGAAGCCTCCACTGGCATACAGGGCGTAACTTCTACGACCAACGTGACCGAGCAGGCTCGTTACAATGTTGACGGCATGCGCCTGCAAACCCCCGCCCGCGGATTGAACATCATCCGCATGAGCGATGGCTCCGTGCGTAAGGTCATCGTAGAGTAAGGGGCAGTATAAGCCGTTAAAATAGTTAAGGAGTTAAGTAGTCAGGCCTTGCCTGCTATTTAACTCCTTAACTTATTTCTTTATTACCTTTCCCTAACGAAAATAGAAGGGACTAGTATCTCCCTCCTTGGAAGGGGAAAGGGGGAGACTCTTACCTGATAAACAGCAGTTCGCGGTATTTGGGCAGCGTCCAACATTCATCGCTGACGATGAGCTCCAACTTGTCTATCTCGTAACGTATCTCTTCTATTTTTGGAGCCACCGTGTCATGGTAAGCGATAGCTTTCTCGCGCACTGACTCGATGCGGTTGGCCACCTTGCGGGCGTCGACCAACTCTTCTACACCCACTTCGATGCTATGTACGCGACGGGCAATCTCCTTGATGATTTTCTTGTTGCGGACGGTCAGCTCGTCGGCTTCGGACTTGTCGAAGATGGTGTACATATTCTGCACATTCTTCGCCAACTGACTCTGATAATGGGTCACCACGGGGATGATATGGTTCATCGACAGGTCACCCATCACACGGGCCTCAATCTGAATGCGCTTGGTGTAGGTCTCCCACTTCACTTCGTTGCGGGCGGCCAGTTCCTTGCGGTTCATCACGCCCATACTCTCAAACATACGCACGGTGGCATCGTCGAGATAACGGTCGAAGATGAGCGGACAACTCGTCTCCACGTCCAGACCACGATGGGTGGCTTCTTTCACCCATTCGTCGCTGTAGCCATTGCCATCGAAATGGATAGGCTTGCAGGTCTTGATGTCGGCGCGCACCACGTCGATGATGGCGTGGAAGGTGGCGCTATGCTCTCCTTCGGTAAATTCTGCGTTGCCGGCAATCTCTGATATCCTATGGTCCACACGTTGCTTGAAATTGGTCAGCGCCTCGGCCACGGCAGTGTTCAGCGCTATCAGCGCACTGGCGCAGTTGGCCTCGCTGCCCACGGCGCGGAACTCAAAACGGTTACCGGTGAAGGCGAAGGGACTGGTACGGTTGCGGTCGGTGTTGTCGATGAGCAGTTCGGGTATCTCTGGCATGTCAAGTTCCATCTTCTGCTTGCCCGCCATGGTAAACAGGTCTTCCTTGTCAGCACGCTCGATATGGTCGAGCAACTCGCTAATCTGCTTGCCCAGAAACGAACTGATGATGGCGGGAGGTGCTTCATTGGCACCTAGACGATGGGCATTGGTGGCGCTCATGATGGAGGCTTTCAGCAGTCCGTTGTGGCGGTAGACGCCCATCAGCGTCTCGACGATGAACACCACGAACCGTAGGTTCTGCTCCGAGGTCTTGCCAGGGGCGTGCAGCAGCACACCGGTGTCGGTGCTCAAGCTCCAGTTGTTGTGCTTGCCCGAGCCGTTGATGCCAGCAAAGGGTTTCTCATGCAATAGGGCACGAAAACCATGTTTGCGGGCCACGCGCTTCATGAGCGACATGAGTAACATGTTATGGTCGACAGCCAAGTTGGTGTCTTCATAGATAGGCGCGAGCTCAAACTGGTTGGGTGCCACCTCGTTGTGGCGAGTCTTGCAGGGGATGCCCAGTTCGAGGGCTTGTATCTCCAGGTCTTTCATGAACGCCTGCACGCGGTCGGGGATGGTGCCGAAATAATGGTCGTCCATCTGTTGGTTCTTCGCCGAGTCGTGGCCCATGAGGGTGCGGCCAGTGAGCATCAAGTCGGGACGGGCGGAGTAGAGCCCTTCGTCGACCAAAAAATATTCCTGTTCCCAACCGAGGTTCGAGGTCACTTTCTTCACCTGAGGGTCGAAATAGCGAGCCACGGCGGCCGCTGCCTCGCACACGGCACGTATCGAACGCTTCAGTGGGGCTTTGTAGTCGAGGGCCTCGCCTGTATAGGAGATAAATATGGTGGGGATACAGAGGGTGTCGTCGATGATAAACACGGGCGACATAGGGTCCCAGGCAGAGTAACCACGGGCCTCGAAGGTGGCGCGTATGCCGCCGGAGGGGAACGATGAGGCATCGGGTTCCTGCTGCACGAGCAGTTTGCCACTGAACTCCTCTATCATACCACCCTTGCCATCATGTTCGATAAAGGCATCATGTTTCTCGGCGGTGCCTTCGGTCAGGGGCTGGAACCAATGGGTGTAGTGTGTCACACCATTCTCCTCGGCCCACTGTCGCATGCCCGAGGCCACGGCATCGGCGATGGAGCGGTCGAGGGGTGCTCCATTGTCGATAACGTCAATCATCTTCTCGTACACGTCACGCTGCAAATACTTATACATTTTCGAGCGTGTGAAGACTTTCTTTCCGAAATACTCCGAAGGGCGCTCCTTGGGGGTTGCTACCTCCAAAGGCTTCTTCGAAAATGCTTTCTCTACTACCTGGAATCTTAAGTTCGACATATATTTAGTTATGAGTTTCGAGTTATGGGTTATGAGTTGCGAATTCTTCATTGATCATTCGTAATCGCGAAGCGACAACTCAAAATTCAACATTCAAAATTCAACATTCTACATCACTCCTATCCACCGCAGGATATCGTTCAGGTTGGCCACCACCATCAGCAATAGCAATATACCGATGCCGATGTATTCAGCCCAAACCATGAATTTGTCGCTTGGCTTGCGACCCGTTATCATCTCCCACAGCAAGAACAGCACATGGCCGCCGTCGAGGGCGGGGATGGGAAGGATATTCATGAAGGCGAGGATGATGCTCAGGAAGGCAGTCATGCGCCAGAACATCATCCAGTCCCATTCGGCGGGGAACAGACTGCCGATGGCTCCAAAACCACCCAATGACTTGGCTCCGTCGGCGGTGAACACATATTTCATGTCGTCTACATAGCCACGGAGCACACCCACACCGTATTTGATGCCGGCAGGGAAACTCTCAAAGAAACCATATTCCAAATGCGTCTCCTTGTAATAGTCGTAGACGCTCGACTGTCCCACACCCAACTTCAGGTCGGCGGTGAGGGTCACCTGCGTGGTGTCAGTCACGCCGGTGGCTTTGTGGAGCACTGCGACGGTGGCTTGGCGCAGGGCCATGCTGTCGGCGGGGCTGGTCTTTGTGGCCAGCACATCGCTCAGGCGGCCTATCTCATAGGTGAACTCGTTCCATGAGTCGACGCTCTTGCTGTTGACAGCCAATATCTTATCTCCTTTTTGCAAACCAATAGACGCGGCAGGCGAACCTGGCATCACACTGTCGATGTCGGCGGGCACCAAGGGCGCAACAAAGGTAGGCTGAGTCTTGATCATGTTCAGCAGGTTCAGCTCTTCGCGGATGGGCACACTCATCTGCTTGCCGTCGCGTATGATGTCAACACGGCTGGCGTCGGTGAGCGAGCGGTAGAGGTCAACGTCAAACTTGGTAAAAGTCTTTTTGTCGGTGCCCAACAGAATGTCACCATCCTTGAACCCCAAGGCCTTGGCTTCTTCGTTGAACTTCATGCCCATGGTCATATCCTTGGTCTGGATATAAGAGTCGCCCCAATGGTAGAGAACCATTGAATAGATGAATAGGGCCAAGAGGAAATTCACCAGCACACCGCCAATCATGATGAGCAGACGCTGCCATGCGGGCTTGGTGCGGAACTCCCAAGGCTTCGGGTCGTCGTCGAGTTGTTGGTTGGTCTCATCCACCATGCCGTCAATGGCACAGTAGCCGCCCAATGGCAGCCATCCCATACCATATTCGGTACCCACATATTCTTTCACCTGACGTTCATTGCCGTCTTTGTCCTTTACCGTCTTCTCGGGTACCACTTCGGGTTTCATGTGGAACAGACGGCGCACCCATTTGTCGTAGGTGCTGACAATATGGAACTTCGGGTTGAAGAACAAATAGAACCTGTTGACACGCACCTTGAACAGTCGGGCAAAGAAGAAATGCCCACCCTCATGGAGCAACACCAACAAAGAAATAGACAGCATGAACTGCAACAATCGTATCAGAAAAACTTCCATGTTTTGTTTATTTAGGAGTGAAGGAGTATAGGAGTTTGGGAGTGTAGACAATACTCCGTTGACTCTTCCGTTTCATCCATTCAATCCGTTGTTTTTATTATTTGTTTATTGCTTTTATTAAAGAGTTTGGGAGTGTAGGAGTATAGGAGTGTAGACATTACCCCGAAACTCACCCCTCATCTCTCACCTCTTACCTCTTACCTCTTACTACTCACTACTTCCCTCTTCCCTTTTCCCTTACCAGCTCTTCCGCAATGCGCCGTGCCTCGGCATCCGTGGCCACGTAGGTGTCGTAGTCAGGGGTGGCGTCAAAGGTGGTGCGATCCATGGTCTTGGCGATGATGTCGCCCATGGCGAGGAATGAACAGCGGTCTTCGAGGAAGGCTCGGTTCACCACCTCGTTGGCGGCATTCACGATACACGGCATATTACCACCGCGCTTCATGGCTTCGAAGGCCAATGCCAGACAGCGGAATTTCTCCACGTCGGGCTCGAAGAACTCCAGTGGATGGGCAAACAGGTCAAGCCGTTCGGCGGAGAGCGACAGTCGTTCGGGGAAAGAGAACGCATATTGGATAGGCAGGCGCATGTCGGGTACGCCGAGTTGGGCCTTCACCGCACCATCGACAAACTGCACGGCGCTATGTACGATGCTTTGGGGGTGTACGAGCACTTGGATGCGGTCGACGGGCACACCGAAGAGCCAGGAAGCCTCCATCACCTCGAATCCTTTGTTCATCATCGTGGCACTGTCGATGGTAATCTTCGCTCCCATGTCCCATGTGGGGTGGCGCAAGGCATCACTCTTCGTCACATGGGCCAGTTGTTCCTTGGTAAAAGTGCGGAATGGTCCTCCACTGGCGGTGAGCAGAATCTTTTCTATCTCGTTGTCGCCTTCGCCCACGATGCTCTGGAAGATGGCGGAGTGTTCACTGTCTACGGGCAAGATGGGCACATGGTTCTCTTGGGCCAGGCGACATACCAACTCACCGGCCACGACAAGGGTCTCCTTGTTGGCTAGGCATATTTTCTTATGCGCACGTATAGCGTGAAGCGTCGGTGACAGACCGGCGAAACCCACCATTGCCGTAAGCACCATGTCGATAGGACCAGCTTCCACTATCTCGTCAAGGGCTTCACGACCGGCATATACCTTCACGTCGGGGAGGTCGGTCATCAATGCCTGCAACGGTTCGTAGTAGCGGTCGTCGGCTATGACTACTGCGGCAGGATGGAAAAGGTGTGCCTGCTCGGCCAACAGCTCATAGCGCCGGTTGGCGGTGAGGCAGTACACCTCGTATCGGTCGGGATGCTCGGCAATGACCTCCAAGGCTTGGGTGCCTATGGAACCCGTTGAACCGAGTATACATATCTGTTGTTTCATTTTTCTAGATAACGAGTTGACAAAATGACGAGTTAATGTTTTCTCGCAGGGTATTCTCTTGCTCCAAGCTCCTTGCTCCATGTCTCTTGCTCCATGCTCCTTGCCCCTTGCCCCTTTATATCAGTTCCAAGAGTCCTTCGGGAACGTGGTAGAAGATACGTTGTGTCTCGCTGTCGATGCCCTCGATAAGTGGTTCGGCGGCGGGGAGGAGCAACGTTTGTCCTTCCGCGTTCTCCACGTTGAACAGGATGTTTGCCGTGCTGTCGTCAACACTGGTCAGGATGCCGAGTGGCTGTCCATCGGCAGCGTTCACCAGTTGAAACCCGACGATGGAAGCCCATGTGGGCTGATCGTTTTCATCGGCCATGTCGCGTGGGAAGAACACGTCGCAGCCGGTGAGGCGTCGGGCTTGCTGCATATCGTCGATGTCGCAGAATTTCACCAGGGCCGTGGTGTCGGTGCGAAACCTGTATTCTTCAAAAAAGAAGGGTACGAGAATGCCGTCGATGCGCAGTATCACATAGTCGGCATCCACGCGGTCGAACACATCATCGTCCACCAACATGGTCACCTCGCCCTTCACACCATGGGCCTTGCCGATACGTCCTATCTTATAAACGTCGTCGTCGCGAATCATGATGGGTTAATATTCCACACGTTGGATATTGGCGCCCAATTGGTTCAGACGGTGTTCGATGTCCTCGTAGCCACGGTCTATCTGGGCGATATTGTCGATACGGCTTGTGCCGTTGGCACTGAGTGCGGCAATGAGCAGGGCGATACCTGCGCGGATGTCGGGGCTGGTCATGCGTCCGGCTCTCAAGCGCAGTTTATGGTCGTGTCCAACCACCACGGCACGGTGGGGGTCGCACAAGATAATCTGGGCACCCATGTCGATGAGTTTGTCGACGAAGAACAGGCGGCTTTCAAACATTTTTTGGTGGATGAGCACGCTGCCACGAGCTTGGGTCGCCACCACAAGGAGCACCGACAGCAGGTCGGGTGTCAGTCCGGGCCAGGGGGCGTCGGCCAACGTCATGATGGTGCCGTCGATGAAAGAGTCTATTTGGTAGTGGCTGTGGCGTGGAATGAACAGGTCGTCGCCCTCCACCTTGATGCGTATGCCCAAACGGCGGAATGCGTCGGGGATGATACCCAAGTTCTCCAGCGACACGTCTTTGATGCGTATGCCGTCACCTACCATGGCGGCCATGCCGATGAACGAGCCTACCTCTATCATATCGGGTAGCACCTTGTGGTCGGCGCCATGCAGTTTTTCCACACCCTCGATGGTGATGAGGTTCGAGGCGATGCCGCTAATCTTCGCACCCATATTGTTGAGTAAGTGGCAGAGCTGCTGCACATACGGCTCGCAGGCGGCGTTGTAGATGGTGGTGGTGCCTTCGGCGAGTACCGAAGCCATAATGATGTTGGCGGTGCCTGTCACCGACGCCTCGTCGAGTAGCATATGGCAGCCTTTCAATTTGGTGGCTGACAACTCGAACACGTCGCGGCCTTCCACACGCTCAAAGCGCGCTCCCAGACTCTTGAAACCCAGGAAGTGGGTGTCAAGGCGACGCCGGCCTATCTTGTCGCCGCCGGGCTTGGCTATCGTGGCCTTGTGGAAACGAGCCAACAGAGGACCAATCATCAGCACACTGCCACGGAGCGAGGAGCAACGTTTCACAAACTCGTCACTCTGCAGGTAGTGGAGGTCGAGCGTGTCGGCCTGGAAGATATACTCGCCTTTGGATGGACGGCTCACCTTCACACCAATGCTCTCCAACAACATGATGAGGTTGTTCACATCGAGAATGTCGGGGATATTTTTGATGCACACAGGCTCCGTGGTGAGCAATGAGGCGCATATCACCTCCAATGCTTCATTCTTGGCTCCTTGAGGCTCAATGGTGCCGCTGAGGCGGCGACCGCCTTCAATGATGAACGACTGCATGGGCTATCTCTTCTTTTTACGTTTCTCTGTTGTTTGCAGATCCTTGGTGTTGATACGCTCAAACTCAAATTCTTTGGGGTCAATCTGTATCACACCGTCGGTATAACGCGCCAGGTCGTCGGCTATCTTCTCATGGTCGGCAGAGGTGTGGCTCCATTGGTGCAAGTCACGCTGCATCTGATTAGCTGTCATGCGTGTCAGCTGGTCACGCTCAGCACCGGCAGGCATCGTCTTCAGCTTTTCAAATAACTCGAAGACGAGATGACCATAATGACGTACGGGGATGCGTTGCATCGGGTAGGCCATGGGTTCGGGTCTGCCGGCAATCTTCAGTGCTTGACTCACATCATACGGATAGTCGATATCCAGACGGAAACCGCTCATGATGGCCAGGTGGTCCCACAGCTTCTGCTTGTGGTCATTGCTATCCCGGCCCTGGGGCGACATCCTTTGCATGATGTCGATGATGGTCTCAGCACAGCGCTGGCGCTCTTCCTTGGTGGGAAGGGCAATGGCATGCTCCACCATCTTCTGAATCTCACGCCCGTATTCGGGGAGTTTCAAGTCCTCACGTTGGGTGTTATAGTCTAATCCTTCCATTTTCATATCTTTGTCTGCTAAATTCAATCATATCATAGTTGGTACTCAGAGTACCCGAATAGCTCAAACAGTTTTTCCCTTTCCTTCGGAGGAGGATAGGGGGATGTTCTTTTCACTTTTCTTCGCCACGAAATCTTTCAGGTAGAAGGGGGTGAAATAGGCCACATCTTCTATCTGTCCAAGGGCGATGCGTTTTTCTGCCAATGGGAACATATATTTGGCCAAGGGTTGAATGCCTTCCAGGAGGTGGGCATTGGGGTGGTTGATGGCGTCCATACATTTTCCGGCTCCGGGACCGAAGAAATAGACAGGACCGCGATCGAGATATTCACGGTAAGTATCGTTGTCGACAACGTCGGCTTGGGTCTCACGCACTGGACGCAAAGCCCTGTCGTAAACAGCGGCATACACCTCCATGCGGCGCGCGTCGACCATCGGGCAGAGCAGCGCATCTTCCTCCAGTTCCCTACGTCCCAACAGTACGGGTACACAGAGCAGTTCAAGGGTGGGCACGCCAAGCAGTGGCACACCAAGACCGTAGCAAATGCCTTTGGCCATCGACACACCGATGCGGAGTCCAGTATATGAGCCGGGACCGCTACTCACGGCCACGGCATCAAGGGGAATGGCATGGCTGTCGGCAAACGACAAAGCAGCATCGACGTAACCACCCAGTTTTTGGGCATGGTTGCGTCCCTCAAAATCCTCGGCATGGTAGATGCAAGCACCGTCGTCGCTCACGGCTACGGAACACACGTCAGTGCTTGTGTCTATGTTTAATATGCACGACATATTTAATAATATTCCAAAATTAAAGTGCAAAAGTACGCATTTTTCAATAGAAATTCGTACTTTTGCATAAAATTCTTGTCTAAGGACTCCAAAATTGGTCTCCAAAGACGGGGTGATGTCCACTTTAACTTCAATTTTAACTCCCCATTAAACTTCAATTTTAACTCCCTATTTAACTCCCAATTAAAAAAATATGATACTTTCAATGACGGGTTATGGCAAGGCTGTCGTACCCTATGGTGACAAGAAAATCAACGTGGAGGTCAAATCGCTCAACAGCAAGGCGCTTGACCTGTCCACACGTATCGCTCCCCTTTATCGTGAGAAAGAGATGGAAATACGCCAACTCATCGCCACGGAGGTGATAAGGGGCAAGGTAGATTTCGCCATTTGGATAGAGAAAGAGGCGACAACCGATGCCACACCTATCAACGGGGCATTGGTGGAAAACTATTACCGCCAAATCAAGGAAATAGCTAAAAACAGTGGCATACCAGAGCCGCAAGACTGGTTCTACACCCTGTTGCGCATGCCCGATGTGACCACCAAGATGGATGTGGAACAACTCTCCGATGAAGAGTGGAACGTGGCCAAAGGTGCTGTTGAACAAGCCTTGAAACATCTCACGGATTTCCGTCGCCAAGAAGGCGAGGCGCTGCAAATGAAGTTCACAGAGAAAGTGGACAATATCGAGGTGTTGCTTGCTCAACTGTCTGACTATGAGCAGGCTAGGGTGGAGAAGATTCGTGCCCGCATCGTCGAAGGCCTGAAAAACCTGCCCGATTTGGATTATGATAAGAACCGTTTGGAACAGGAGATGATTTATTACATCGAGAAACTGGATATCAGCGAGGAAAAACAACGTTTGGCCAACCATCTCGATTATTTCCGCAAGACCATGGCCGAAGACTGTGGTCAAGGCAAAAAACTGGGTTTTATCGCCCAAGAGATGGGGCGTGAGATCAATACCACCGGTTCAAAAAGCAACCATGCTGAGATGCAGAATCTCGTGGTGCGCATGAAAGACGAACTCGAACAAATTAAAGAGCAGGTGCTCAATGTGTTGTAAGTTACTAAGTTGATGAGTTAATAAGTTAATGAGTTATTAGTTCTCAAGCTATTGTCTAAACTCCCACACTCCTACACTCCTTCACTCCTACCCCAAAAACTTCTAAACTCCTAAAAATGGGCAAACTGATTATTGTTTCCGCTCCGAGCGGCAGCGGCAAAAGCACGATTATCAACTGGCTGATGCAACATGAGGAGTTGCACCTGGCTTTCAGCGTGTCCTGCACCAGCAGGGCTCCGCGTGGTAACGAACGCGACGGCGTTGAGTATTTCTTCCTTTCGGTCGATGAGTTTAAGGAACGCATCGAACGGGATGAGTTCCTCGAATACGAAGAGGTGTACGAGGGCCGTTTCTATGGTACCCTTAAGTCGCAGGTGGAACGCCAGTTGGCAGATGGACAGAATGTGGTGTTCGATGTGGATGTGAAAGGGGGCTGTAGCCTGAAAAAATATTTCGGCGACCGTGCCCTGGCCATCTTCATCCAGCCTCCATCGGTGGAGGAACTGAGACGCCGTTTGGAGAAACGGGGTACCGACACACCCGAAGTCATCAACGACCGCGTGGCCAAGGCGGAGTATGAGCTGACATTCGCAGACCGTTTCGACAAAGTGCTCGTCAACGACGACCTCGACACGGCATTGGCTGAAGCCTTGAAGATGGTGACGGAATTTCTTGAGGCATGAGCATTCGCACGGGCATTTTTGGTGGTTCGTTCAATCCCATTCATAACGGGCATATTCACCTGGCGCGGCAGTTGTTGCGCGAGGCGAAGCTCGACGAGGTGTGGTTTCTCATCACGCCACAAAATCCATGGAAAGAGCAGGCTAACCTCATGCCCGATGACTTTCGTTACCAGTTGACGAAGGCGGCATTACGACGTTTTAAACGATTGAAAGCGTCGGACTTTGAATTCAAACTACCCAAACCTTCCTATACCTGGAACACTTTACAGGCTCTGTCCGACGCGTATCCCGACCGGGAGTTTATTTTGCTCATCGGCGGCGACAACTGGGTGGCTTTCGATAAGTGGTATCACTATGAGGATATTCTTGCCCATTACTCCATTGCTGTCTATCCCCGCAAAGACGCGCCTATCGACCCTGCCACTTTACCTCAAGGCGTTTTGCTCATGCAGGCACCCACCGTCGACGTCAGCAGCACAGATATACGCCAACGCCTCGCACAAGGACTCCCCATCGACCACCTCGTGCCCCGCGCCGTGGCGAAAATGCTGTTAAAGTTATAACAATGCCACATATCATCACATATACCGAAGAAATAGAAGAACACGGATACTGTCAGCAGCGTCCCGACTTGCATACTGGCGACAAGTACCTGCATGAGGTGGATGGGAAGAAGCGTTTGCGCATTGTGCGGTCAGTACATCTTGACAAGTATGTCTGGGAGAATGTAGCGCAGTGGACTACCGCCATCGAGGAATTTTACGAGAACGAATACACACTCACCACGGTCTTGATGAATTTCGGGCAGTCCAACAAGTCGGAGGTTCCTGTGTTTGTGGCGAATGGGATGATGGGTGTGCTCACTTGTGACAAGGAGAAGGTCAACGGCGAGTTGTTCATCCCTTCCAAGAGATTCTTTGTCCCGATAAAGGGTGTGGCTCCATTTGGTTTCTACGACTGTCAGCAACTTACGAAGGTGATCTTCGATGCGCGGGTAGTGATTGTGTATGAATATGCTTTCGCGAAGAGCGGCATCAAGAAAATGGAGTTCAACGAAATTGTGCCTGTGATGGTTCATGTCTCAGCCATTGACGGTTGTGATAATCTCCCGAAGTTCGACACGCTTTTCGACAAACCTTTCCCGGGAAAATATCAGATACGTGGGGGTGATGCCTTTCGTGAATGGGAGGAGGAATTATACCGGCTGCATTTTTTGAATAGATAATTCAAAACCAAAGGATGAGTCTGCTTACGCTTTCGTGCCCTACTCTGTTCCTTTCCGCCTGCTCATCGGTGTCTCTTTGGTGGAAATAAGGCAAACGGTAGAATAGATTCCCAGGTATCTGTAGCGGCTCAGTCGTCCATCTCAGTGATGGAGAAGAATTCTTTCCAATTTTCGCAAGTCTCGTAAAGGGAGGTGGTTCCTTTGGGCACATATAGTCTGGAAATCGCGTAAACGAAGGGTTCGGAAGTTAACTCGCATTTGGAAGGATTCCTGATGTAGGACCTGATCTCCTGACAATAGAATGGGAATGCCCTGTTACCGATGCTCGTTAGCGAGGATGGCAATGTCACACTCGTCAATCCGTCACATCCATAAAAGGCATTTTCACCTATGCTTGTCAGATTGTCTGGCAAAAGGATGCCCGTTAGTGCAGTACAATCAGAAAAAGCCTCGTTACCTATGGTGATCAAGGTGTTTGGCAGTGCAACGCTAATCAGTGCCGTACATTCATAAAATGCGTGGGGTCCTATGTTCATCACTCCCTCTGGTATAATAATATTGGTTAGACTGGAACACCTATTGAACATTCCCGAGGAAATGTTTGTCAATCCTTCTGATAGGGTCACACTTGTCAGGTTACTACAACCTGCGAAAAATTGGGAACCGACAGTCTTGATGGTGCTAGGTATTGTTATGCTCGTCAAGGAGAAACAACCTTGGTATTTGTAAATCGTTTTATATCAACCATTTGCACTTTAAACGGTAGAAAAGAGACTACCTAGATTCTAAAGATTGGGGAAAAGACGAATATTTAACGTTTTTAACTTTTTTGAACCACAAATAGCATACGAGTGTGCAATGAATTGATTAAGTCATGGCTTTTATTCTTGAAGTCGTCTTTTCTGGCAATATTGCCCCTAATGTATAAAGCAACACACTATTTATATATGAATGCCATCTATACAGCTAGAAAAACGCTATTATTTGCCAATGAAACTTAATTTCAACACTTAAAGTATTGTAGTATGAAAGAAATTTTGTATCTTTGCGGTCGGAAATATTTGTTATCATTCCGACCATAATTTATATACAAAATCAATGGAGAATGCAGTAGTACAGCAGATTAGGAAAAGGATTACTCGCAGCAAGTTCGGTGAGATATTCTTTGTTTCTTCTTTCCCGCAATATGATGTCGAGTACGTCACAAAGCTGCTCGCCATATTCGAGAAAGACGGATTGATTACGCGAATAGCCAAAGGAGTGTATGTAAAGGCACGTAAGACACGTTTTGGCATCCTTTACCCTTCGGCTTACGAATTAGTGAAAGAAATTGCTAAACGAGATAAGGCAAAAGTTATACCAACTGGAGCTACAGCCGCTAATCGCTTAGGATTCTCAACGCAAGTACCAATGAATACTATTTTTCTGACTACTGGGTCTGGGAGAAAATTGAAATTAGGAAATCGAACAGTGACTCTGAAGCATGGGGCACCTAAGAACTTTGCATTCCGAGGACGTTTGATGCCAGAACTGGTACAGGCATTACGCAACATTGGTGAGCATAACATCACTCAGGA
>OMRP01000004.1 GCA_900313615.1 uncultured Prevotellaceae bacterium | reverse complement strand
GCGATGTCAGGAAGAAGAACGAAAGAGGCGACTGACCAATACAGAAGAGTACACTATGCTTGTATTCTCACTTGCTGGTACTCCTGTAGAAGATGTAGAGAAAGTATGTGACGTTGTAAAACTATTTATTGAGACTGGACAGGTGGCAGCCAACAAGGATTTACACATCCCTTTGAACAAGAAGTTGCGCAATGCCGAGTTGAAGCAGTTCGTCACTAATATAATAAGGTATAATGAGAAAGACAACCTTGATGGTGACTCTTTCCTCCAAACAGCATTCTGCGAATGGTTCAGCGGCAAGAAAGAGAACATAGCCAAGAACTACTCCGTGCTGCCCAAAGACTCGTTGGTGTCTAAAGATGGGGTAGAAGCTGATTTGGAAGGGTTGCGTAAGGAGTTACATAGGGAAAAGAAAAATTAATAGTCTGTTATGCATATAAAGATTAACCAAATGAGTCTTATACAATAATGATAATCTCTTTTTTCAATTTAACAATATATCAATAGTTTCAAATTATGTCTTATTCTAAAATAGCTATAGTTATATCGATGCTCTGTATAGTTTATTGCATACTATACGAAAGTGTTTTATTAAAACACGAAGCTTTAAATAGTTTTGTATATGCTCTTGGTGTAGTGTCGAATTGTGTTTCGCTATCAATAATAGCTTCTTGTATCTTTTATCTTGTAACAGATTATTTCCCCAAAAAGCATCAGCTAGACCAAATTCGTAATTATATTATTTCGAATCTTGAGCTGTTGGAAGGAATCGGGAAAAATGCTTTTACGGACATTGTTAATAATAGCAATCCTGCCAAACAGGATTTCATGAATTGTTGTGATTTTGATTTAATGAAAAGAGAAGGAGTTAGTAGTCAAGATAACTTATTGATTGCCAAATCAACCAATTGGTTTGAATACTTTGATTACATGCAGAGAACTGAGGCTTGTGTAATACAGCAACTCATGATATTTGAGTCAATGATTCCTGTTGAGGTTCGGTTGATATTTATTGAATTACAAAAGAAAAACACAATATTCAGTGATAGTAAGGAATATATAAAGTACTATAATAACGACAAGACCAGACGTTCAATAAAAGCGTATGCAAATGACATTTATAGTCATTTATTCTCCCTTGTAGAATTAAAAAATATATATAATAAAACATCAAAAATATAATGGATAGAGAATCACTTACATTAATTATTAACGGTTTTGATAAGAAGAAGTTCGAACAGGCCGTATCAATTGTTCTCCAGGATATACTGGAAATAATTGCAGTGAATGAAGATAGTCTTGTCATGAAAAAGGGGGTAGAAAAAACGATTCCCAATTCTGTGCTTTATTATTTAATTATTGATAAAGGCGCAGTGATAGATTCTGCTGTCCTGAAAAAGAAAATTCGTGTCTACAAAATACAGCATATATATTTCTTTTTCAAATACAACATAAGCGATGCCGAATTACGGAAGAAAGACCTTCTTTTTAAAGCAGAATATGGTATTCCTGTCACTTGTATGTGCTCAAGTACATTGGCAGAGTTTATCATAGATTCTAATATGGAGAACAAGCTTTTCAGTGATGGCATTGATTATCGTCAAATCAGTTCATCAGATGTTGACTATTTAACTGCGGCTTTCCATTCTATGACAATAGCATCCGCAGATGTTCATGATTTAAAGGGAAAAGTTTATGACGATGCTATCTTATTTAAAGTGTCTTCTAATCATTATGAGAATAAAGAGGAATTAACAAAAGATGTCCTCGATTTTCTAAAACTGCCAGAAGAAAAGGATGAGGTAATAATGAAACGAATAGATTCCTTGTTGTCAAGAGGCCAAATGCATAAAGAATCAGTAGGCTTTGTATTGTTACCATCTGTGGAAAACGATATTGAGGCAAGGAAAAAGGCTTATCTTTATGAGTTGAGTTCTTTGACATCTGCACAGATCGATTTGATGAGAACCGACTATAATGTTGATTGGAATGAGGATGATTCAAAAAGAATAGCAACGCTATTAGCATTCTCTGCAATTGACAATCAGATTCGCATCCTTCGAGAAGCCAGGACAAAAATAGACCATCCAATATTTAGGTTGGCTAAAGACAGTGATAAAAAAATAATAAAGTATCTTAGGCAGGAGAAAGGATTAGACGAAGGAAATTCCTATGAGGCTCTTGAAGATCTTGCTCATATAGCAGCAACTCATCCTTTAATTATAAAAATAACAAGAGCCTGTGTGTATTTAGCATTAGAAGGATCTAATCCTTTGTCATCAGCCCAAGCGTTAGGAGCAAACAAGTGGGAGGATTTTTGTGTCATGCTTGAACCAACCGTTGCTATTCCATATATTTGTTCTCAACTATATCAGGGTGGAGTAACAAAAACATTTGAGAAAAGTATCAAATGCGTTCAAAGAGCAATCACTCTCACATCTAAGGTTTCAATCCCATATTCGTATATCAATGAATGTGCAGGTCATTTGCTAACTGCAAGAAAGTATCAAAATGTAGATCTTGATCCAGAAGAAATGGTTCATTCAAATAATGCTTTTGTATCAAATTACTATTCTCTGATTAAATCTGGCGCCAAACTTCCGTCTAACTTTATGGAGTATCTGGCATCATTCAGTGTTGCCATAAAAACTGAAAAGTCCAATATCAAGGCTTGGGTTAGAGAAATTATGACAGATCTAACAAGTCTGTTAATGAAAGGCAATGTCATTCAAGAGAGCATTCCGTTTTATAAAGATGAAGATTTAAAAGACTATGATAATGAGTATTCCATTTGCTTAAAGGAAAAAAACAAAGAAAAACCAGGACATTTGGTACATCATGACTCAATAGCTTTAAAATATACAAATGATAGAGTCATTAATAACTATGAACATTGGATTATTTTGAGTTATGATAGTATTCTTACAAAAGTTGGTAATCAGCCATTTTATAAAGGATGGATATGTAGCCCTGGAAAATTCTTAGAACTGACAAATATCTCAACCCCATTGTCTGAAACCCAAATGGTATCTATCCTTCATTCTGTTGCGTCATTCAGTGAAAGAACACTGGCAATAGGAGCAAAAATAATGGATAGAATAATTCTATATGCATCATCTGAAATGCAAAACTGGGAATTTAAACGTGATTTAGATTTATTCAAAAAAGAAATGAAGGCTACATTAAATAATACGAATGAAGATATTGATAACGAATTAATAACACGTACCGACAAATTCTTGAAAGATAGAGGAATCGTAATTGACGAAGAAGAGATTGATATAACAATAGACAATTAAGTCTTAGGGTAAGGTTTCTAATATATTAATCCGCATTAATACTACGAGAGAATTTGCATGTGTGCAGATTTATTTGTAAATTTGCACCAACAAAAGAAAGAAATACAGAGAAAAGGACAAAGAAGAATGGGAAGAGCATCACACGGATGCTTATCGATAGTTATTGAGGGACAACATCCAAGATGCTTATGGTGTTCCATATTTGTACCAAGACTTTCATAAATCGCTGATTATCAACACATGTTAGATTTGAGGAGGTGAAGTAAGTTTCTGATAACTATCCACAACTAAGCAATAAGAAAATCCGCGTAAACGTTGGTTTACGCGGATTTTTTATTGTGCCAATTGAAATTACAAGTTTGGTGAGATGGAACATACCCATTTGTCAAGATTCCATATAGGAGAAGTAGCATTGGGTTGTTCACCGACGATGTGTGCCTTACTCTGCTTGAGACCGGAGCATAGTTTTTTGCTGACGCCATAATCATGATTCTTTCCAAGGGCAACGAATACCGCGAAGGTTTTGCCACTAAGGTTGGCACTGCAAAAAGTTTGAAAAGCATATTGCCAATGTGGTGTCAACTGGCCATCCTCTTGATATTCCACGGCAAGGACAAAACTCTGGCTGTTCTCCACATATCTGTTGTTCATACTCTGAACACTGACGGTTTCTGCACCTAACATGCCGGCTATTTCTTCAGCGATAGCCTGGCAACTGTCGTACACGACGATGATTGATTCATGTTTCATCTTTCTCTTATTCCTTTTTTGTCAATAATCTATTTTCTATATATAGTAGAATGTGGTATGGCGATTTGAACAATAATAGTTGAAAAAAGGGAGAGACTCTGTCTCACGACAATTTCCCTCCCCTGAAAAACCTATTTAATACACTTCAATCGTATGAGTGAGTTTATTTATAACATATGGGATACACCGATGAAATACAGCAAGAGATATCCCAAAACCATGCTGACAATACCTGTGATGATGCCTATTTTCGCCATGTCGTTTTGATGGACAAGGTTGGTGGCATATGCCAACGCATTGGGCGGTGTTGAAATGGGTAGCACCATGGCACTGCTCGAAGCGATGGCCACACCGATAAGTACGGTTGACGTGCCACCTATCGCAGACAATTTGTCGCCCATGGCCGAGCAGACGACCACGAGGATAGGCATGAGCAATGCCGCTGTAGCTGAGTTGGAGATAAAGTTGGAGAGAATGTAGCAGATGATTCCCGACAATAGCAGGATAAGCAATGGTGAGAACTCACCGAAGGGAATGCTCTTGACGGCAAGTGCCGCCAGACCTGACTCATTTAGACCGTAACCTAGGGCAAAACCGCCAGCGACCATCCAGATGACGCTCCAGTTGATTTCCTCCAGGTCACGACGGTCAATGATACCTGCCAGCGAGAACACAACAAACGGAATCAGCGCAACCGTATAGGAATTGACACCGGTGAAAGATTCGAGCAGCCATAACAAAACAGTGACGATGAATGTAACGACAACTATTTTACTCTTTATGCCAGGCTTCATCCCTCCTTCTATTTCCAGTTCAACGGTCTTCTGGGTGAAGGGGAAAAGCCATTTCAGCAACATCCAACCTAAGAACAACAACACCAGGACAAGAGGCACCATAAAGAGCATCCATTCTCCGAAACTCAATTGTAGGTTCAGTCCTTCGGGGTCATTGAGATATTTTAGGGCAATAGTATTGGGAGGGGTGCCGATAGGTGTTCCCATACCTCCGAGGTTGGCTGCGAGTGGTATGGAGAGAGCCAATGCTATCCTACCCTTTCCCTCTGGTGGCAACTGTTTGAACACCGGAGTAAGGAACGTAAGCATCATCGCCGCCGTGGCAGTGTTACTGACAAACATGGAGAAAAGACCGGTGATGAGCAAGAAGCCCAACAGAACCATCTCGCTTCTCTTTCCGAAAGGCTTTAGCAACACTTTGGCCAATTGAGCATCCAATCCTGTCTTCGTGGCTGCAATGGCAAGAATGAATCCGCCGATGAACAGCATGATGACCGGGTCGGCAAAACACGCCATCACACCCTTGTATGACAGCAGCTTACCCACCTCCTCAGGCTGGCAGAACCATTTTACCCCTGAGTCGGTGCAAAACAATAACATCAATCCAATGATGGATACACTGGTAGCCCACGAGGGAACCACCTCAAACACCCACATCAGCGTGGCAAAGGCGAAGATGGCGATGATGCGTTGCTGAACAACGTTTAATCCATCGATGCCGAATGAACTACTTGGCAGATTCCATAACAGCAGTGTTACAAACACCACTATGATGGCCTCGACCGTTTTTTTGAACACTTTTTTGGGTAGGGCCCCTTTCTCAACATTCAATGCATGATATGCATCTACAAGATGGAACCCATTGAAGTTTTTGAACATAACAATCCCTTACTTCAGGTTTATATATAAGTTAAAAAGATTAGTCAACCATCACCATACATCGTGGGGAGGTGGCGTTGTTTACCGCTGGAAGGCTGGTCTTCTGACTTTCCTCCACCCTAAAGCGCCTTCTCGCCCAAATGGACAATGGCATGTTGCTTCATGGCATAACGGAGTTCACAGCTGCGGGACAGTCGGAGATTTTCACTCACATTCCCAATTAAGCACAGCTAAGTGCACCTTTGCGGACAACACATCTCTGTATTGCGCCGCAAAGGTATTAACTATTTTTCTTTTGACCAAAAATATGGGGAAAAAACGACAAGTGAAAAACTCACGAGTCAGTTGCTCAAAAAGAAAGTTGGCATCGTCATGACGCTTATACCAAAAGACTTAACACGGTCTGGCGGATGTTGGATTTGGCTGTTTCCGGTTTCATCGCTTCCTCGATGGGGAGACCTGGTGGATTGATGCACACAACCTGCGAAAAACCGGCATCAAGCAACACCTGACGGTCGGCAATACGACCAGCCATCAATACAACAGGAATGTGTTGGCGTTTGGCTCTCTGGAGAATACCAAACGGGAGTTTTCCCATCAGCGTCTGGCGGTCAGCGGAACCTTCGCCCGTAATGACGAGAGAGGCATCTTTCAACAGTTCATCGAAGCCAACCGCTTCGAGCAAGATATCCACTCCTGAACGACAATCGGCATGGGTATATTGCAGAAAAGCATAGCCGAGACCGCCTGCCGCCCCCGCTCCAGGTATGTTTTGGCAGTCAAAACCAAAATGACGAGCGGAGAACTCCGCAAACCGTTGGGCACGGGCATCCAGTTCAATAACCATCTCCGGTGTCGCCCCCTTTTGAGGTGCAAAGACATGTGCGGCACCATTCTCCCCACAGAGGGGATTGGTGACATCGGTGGCGATGGTGAAACGCACATCATCGAGGCCGCTGATGTCATCCCATGAACCTCCTTTTGCAAGACTGTCGATGATGGCGCGAATCATACCGATACCACAATCGCTGGTGGCACTGCCGCCAAGGCCAACAATAATATGCTTACAGCCGCGCCGAACGGCATCCACAACAAGTTGCCCCGTGCCATAACTAGTCGTGCGCATCGGATTACGCTCTTCGTCCAAAAGCAGTGTCAGTCCACTGGCCTGAGCCATCTCGATAACAGCCGTAGTGCCATCTATCAGGTATTTTGCCGTGATACGTCGCATCAAAGGGTCGCGCACCGGTATTTCCACCAATTCACCGCCAAGGGCATGTTGAAAAGCGGACAGGAAACCCTCGCCGCCATCGCTGACGGGAATCTGGATGGCCTGGGCGTCACCCCTACTGAGGAGGACGCCTTCCGCAGCTGCCTGATTGGCCTCAGCCGATGTCAGGCAACCTTTGAACGAATCTATGGCAACAATGATTTTCTTCATACGCTTTATCCTTGATTGGCACAAAGATACGAACAATTTCCAAAGCGCCAAAAGACTTGCCGACATATTTAAGAGGATGATATACGGAGGGGCATCGTTTCGTTGGAAACGGAAAAAGTGATATCATGGCACGATTTTTGCATGACAAAGGGCAAACAACAAGAAAAAATGATGATAAACAACAATAAAAAAGATCTATATTTGGCAGTGTTGATAGATGCCGACAACGTGCCTTACTCACAAGTGAAAGAGATGCTCAACGAGTTGACAAAATTCGGCATTCCCACTATCAAACGCATCTACGGCGACTGGACCCGTCCTAACCTAGCGGGATGGAAGGCTGTACTGCTCGAAAACGCCATCACGCCTGTGCAGCAATATGGCTACACCACCGGCAAGAACGCCACCGACTCGGCCATGATTATCGACGCCATGGACATTCTCCACAGCGACAAGGTCGACGGTTTCTGCATCATCTCGAGCGACAGCGACTTCACACGATTGGCTACCCGTCTGCGTGAGTCAAGCAAATTGGTCATCGGCATGGGAGAGCGCAAAACACCGAAACCTTTCATTGTGGCATGCGACAAGTTCATCT
Source organism: uncultured Prevotellaceae bacterium (assembly GCA_900313615.1). GTDB lineage: Bacteria > Bacteroidota > Bacteroidia > Bacteroidales > Bacteroidaceae > Prevotella. Next base: position 149,046 of record OMRP01000004.1, on the reverse strand, counting down.
ACATAGAGAACCTCGGCAATGACGATGCCGACAGCGAGACAGAAGGCGACAGCGATACCACGACAGATACAAAAAAACCTGACACGCCAAAGAAACCTGCCGCTCCGAAAGAGAAAATCAGCAATGCCGTCATCAGACTGTTGCGCCGAACCATCGACGACCTGTCAGACGACAACGACTGGGTGTCAATGGCCGAGGTGGGTAGTCTGATACTGAAGAAAAAGCCTGATTTCGACCCTCGTAACTACGGATTCCAAAAACTCACGCCACTGATTGAGTCATGTCCCAAGCATTTTGATATTGAACGCCGCAAGAGCGAGACAGGCCATGCAACGCACGTGTTCGTGAGATTGAAAAACGCAAGATAGCATTTGTCACTTTGACATATCTATGGCAAGGGAAACCGTTTTCAGTCCCTTGCCGTAGCATGTGAGTGCACTTTACATCAAGTAGGCTGCGCCTAGGAAGAAAAAAAGAATAAAAACATTTAATTCTTTTTGTTCTTCTCTCGGTTTGAATAAATTTCTTCCACTCGGAAATATGAATATTTTCATATTTCTCTCGCTTAATCGAAATTTTGCACTACCTTTACATAAAGTAGGCTGCACCTCGGAAGAAAAAAGAATAAAAACATTTAATTCTTTTTGTTCTTAACTCGGTTTGCACTACCTTTGCACTCACCATTTGAGAACAATGAACAAGAAATGGTTGATATTAATGCTGCTGCTGCCTGCCTTGATAAGTATGGTGGCCGCAAGTACTGTGCCCGGCAACCCCATGGGAAGTCGGCCACGTTCGGTGGGTGACACCGTTATCGACCTCACCGGCAACAGTCCCGTGAAAAGCAAGACTGTGGACGTGACAACCATTTCCTTAGACAGTATCATCACCGACAATAACACGGCCGACAGCATCCCTGATGAGCCCGACACCCTACTTATGGACTCATTGGCACGGGCCATCTACCAACACAACAAGAAGATTGATGACAGTTTGCGCCTCGACTCCATCAACCGTGCGAAGTCAAACGGCATAGAGTCGCCCGTTAAGTATTCGGCCAAGGACTCGTTGGTCTACGATGCGGAGAGCAAGACCGCCTTCCTCTATGGTTCAACGAACGTAGAATACCAAAACATGGACCTGAAGAGCGAGAAAGTGGATTTCAACCTCAACAATAACCTTGTTCATGCCATGGGAGTGGCCGATTCGACGGCGAAGAAAGGATTGAGGGGCACACCTGAGTTCAAGTGGGGCAGTGATGAATACGAAAGCGACACCATCTCCTTTAATTTCAAGACCAAGAAGGGTATGATACGTCAGGTGTATACCGAACAGGAAGATGGTTACCTGCGCGGCGAGAAATCGAAACGTTCAGACGACGGCACACTCTACCTCGAGCATGCCACCTATACCACCTGCGACGAGGAACATCCCGACTTCTACATCGCCCTATCGCGTGCCAAGGTTCGCCCCGGCAAGGATGTGGTGTTTGGTTCGGCCTATCTGGTCGTGGCCGACGTGCCCATGCCCATCGCCATACCCTATGGATTTTTCCCCTTCACTAAGAAATACTCCAGCGGATTCATTATGCCTACCTATGGCGACGAGAGCAGCCGAGGTTTCTACCTCCGTGATGGTGGTTATTATTTCGCCATCAACGACAAGTGGGACCTGAAACTGTTGGCCGAGATTTACACCAAAGGGTCGTGGGGCGTTTCAGCGGCTTCCAATTACGTGAAACGCTACCGCTACAGCGGCAACTTCTATTTCTCATACCAAGATACACGGACAGGCGACAAGGGAATGCCCGACTACAGTCATAATGAGAGTTTCAAACTGCAATGGAACCACACCCAGGACAGCAAGGCCAACCCCTACAGCTCATTATCGGCAAGGGTCAACTTCGCCACGTCGAGTTACGAGCGCAATAACCTGACAGGTATGTACAACCCGCAGGCGTTGACACAGAGCCTACGCACCTCGTCTGTGAACTGGGGAACCAACTTCTCGAGCATTGGCATGAGTATCAACGCCACAGCCGAACTGTCGCAGAACATGCGCGACACCGTCATCTCCATGACATTGCCCAACCTGTCCATCAACGTGACCAAATTCTATCCTTTCAAGCGGAAAAACAGTTCCGGCAAGCAACGGTGGTACGAGAAGATTGGCATGACCTACCGTGGAGAGTTTAGGAACAGTATCGAGACAAAAGAAAGCGAAATCCTGCATTCCAATATCATCAAAGATTGGAAGAATGCCATGCAGCACACCATCCCCATCGGTGCCAATTTTACCCTGTTCAACTACATCAGCGTCAACCCCAGCATCAATTTCGTTGACCGTATGTACACCAGCAAGGTGAAACGCTCATGGGACGCTGATGCGCAAAAAGAAGTGAGAGACACCATCTGGGGGTTCAACAACGTGTATAACTGGAGTGCCAACGTCAGCATACAGACCACACTATATGGTATGTACAAGCCCAGCCCAAAAATCTTTGGAAACAAGATTGTTGCCGTGCGTCATGTTTTCACGCCTAAGGTGTCATTCGGTTATTCGCCCGACTTCGGAACGTCAAGATATGGCTATTTCGACAGTTATGAAAAGGTCGATGCCAATGGCAACGTGTCAACAGTGGACTATTCCTATTACGACGGCTACATTTTCGGACATCCCAGTAACGCCAAGTCGGGAAGCGTAACATTCGACATGTCGAATAATATCGAGATGAAAGTGCGCACCGACGTGGACAGCATCAAGAAAATCAGTATCATCGATGAGTTAGGCGCCAATATCTCCTACAATATGGCGGCCAAAGAACGACAATGGAGTGACCTAACTGTGCGTCTCAGACTGAAATGGTGGAAGAACTACACCTTTAAAATTGACGCCGCCTTCGCCACCTACGCCTACGACCTCGATGAGAACGGCCGTCCTTATATAGGCACCCACACTGAATGGAGCCGTGGTCGCTTTGGCCGTTTCAGGGGCATGTCGCAAAACATCTCTTACACGCTCACCCCTGAAAAGATAAAAAAATGGTTTGGCGGTGGCGATGACAAAGAAGACGAGGAAACCGACGACGATGAAGACATAGACACAGAACGCGAGTCGAACATCGACGATGTAATGGTGAAGAACAATACGAAGAAAAAGTCCGGTGGCAAGGCGGAGACTGATGAAGATGGTTACATGAAATTCAACATGCCTTGGTCGCTCACCATACAATATGGCATAGACATGAGAGAGAATACCGGTGGTAAATTTAATACCAAGAGCATGCGCTATCCCTATAAATTCGCGCAGACGCTCAACGTCCACGGCAACATACGTATCAGCGACGGGTGGAATATCGACTTCCAGTCGGGCTACGATTTTGAGAACAAAAAGATTTCCATGACCAGGGCCTCGCTGTCGCGCGACCTGCACTGTTTCAACATGTCGTGCTCGGTGGTGTTGGCCCCTTACACCAGTTACAACTTCTCCTTCCGATGCAACGCAGCCACCCTGACCGACGCTCTGAAATACGACAAGCGCAGTGGCATGTCGAATGCGGTGAGATGGTATTGAGAAAGAGAAACACGGGCTTCATATCATTCATTCTATGGGCACAGACAGCAATACAAGCAAATGGTGGGATGGCTTGCGGCGCGCCGTACCCTGCGACGCGGCATTGGCGGTGCTTGTCCTACAGCCATTGTTGTTCTTGCTCGTGCTGCCATTGCAGCCCACGTTCGACGACTGGACCTATCTGACTAGTCCCCACCCCGGCACCTTTGATATCTCGCTGTTTCTTCCCGACACTTATTGGCGTCCTTTCGATGCCCTGTTGGGTTATGTGCTGGGGCGTTATCCCGCTTTGTTTCCCACGCTCAACCATGTGATTATTCTACTACTGCACATGGCCAACACCTTGCTGACAGCCAGTATCGCCCGTCGTCTGGGCTTTTCGCGCCGCGCCACTGATGTAACGACCTTATTTTTCTTCCTGTCACCCGGTATGCTCGGTACCGTGCTCGACATCGACTCTATGAACCAGGCGGCTACACTGATGTGGGGACTGACGGCCATATTCCTTTCCTTTGGCACGCAGAAACACCGTTTTTGGATGTGCATGGCCTTGCTGCTGTCGATACTCAGCAAGGAGAACGGACTGACATTCATCGTCATCATACCCCTACTGCTCTATGTCTTCCGGCGACGCTCCGGACAACAAGCAGTGGCTGTAGCAGGACCGCTGATAGCCGTAGGCATGGCATATCTTGTCTTACGGCTGTCGTTGCCCCATTCCCATGCCGACCTGTCCGACACCGCTGGTGTCTATCTCCAAGGGGGGCTGACGCAGCGGTTGCGCAACATCGGCATGTACCTCGGTTTCTCATGGGTTCCCGTCGACTTCGTGGGACTGCTCCATGCCCCAAGTCGCAAAATAGTGTTCATCGTAGCCACCCTAGTCGCCGGTCTTCCACTGCTAGTGATTACCGCATGGCGCAGTGGTCGACACCTATTGGACCGTGAAGTGATAGGACTGTTACTATGTTCATTGGTGGCTGTGTCGATACACCTTGCCACTATCTTTACGGTGATGCACACCTATGCCGGTCTGCCCTTCATCGCCCTTATTATGGGTTACCTGCATCGTTATGCCGGCAAGGGAAACGAGTATCTCCTGGCTTTTCTCCTCTGGATAGCATGTGTCATGATGGTCGCCCTACGCCATACCATCAAAGCCGAGGCATCGGGCAGAATAGGAGCCTCCATGGCCCGTAAGGTTTTGAAACAGAGCACCAAAGAAAGTGACCGTGTGCTGGTGGTCATCATCGAAGACACCGCTCCACACTATTCCATGTTTTGCGTTCGGCCTAGCGACGCCTTCGGATGGGGGCTGGCCGTGAGGCACGCCACCAATTACCAATGGCCCGACAGTATCGACAACACGTTTATCAACGACGATAACGCAACAAAGACCGACAGTATAGCCCAAAATGCCTTGTCGCAGGGCTATGATGCCGTATGGATTGTAAAGAAAAACAAGGTTTTTGTAAAAGAAGGAGGAATAAGGTAAGGTTTGGGACCTAATCGGGCCAATTGGCTAATTAGGCTTTTGGGGTTAATAAGGCTAATTGACCTTATGCGCTTCGTCTGCCAAGGCCATCATTTCGCGGTCGCCACGGCTATCGCCGTACACTACTAGGCGATAAGTGTCACGATCAGGCTCCAACGCAAGAAAACGGTTCACCTTCTCCCTTCCCTTACAATTCTTCGTGGCGAAGCCACCCGTCAACCGTCCCGACGCATCCACCTCGGGCATGGTGCACACCACACGGCTGACACCCCTCTCCTCACACCAAGGACCCACCCACGCCTCCATGCTCGCACTGACCACGTAGATACGATGACCCTGTGCCTGGTGCCATTGCAGACGGTCAGCCATTTGCCCATCAGTATGGCTATTTAGCCTTTGCAGAAAGTCGCCTCCAGCCTTGCGAAAATCCTCTTCCCGCCAGTGACGGAAGAAGAAAGAAAACATTTTCTGTTTCACCAATCCCCCACTCACTATCCGCAGCGTCATGAGTAACAACAACGGCGAGAAGAGCACAAAACCCAATGCTGTGCGCCATCGTCCGAAGCAGAACACGATGAAACGGACGAAAGAGTCACACCTGACCAACGTACCGTCGAAATCGAAAACAGCAATTGTCGTCATAGGCCAGACTATTCGTTCAGAGATAGATGAAGAAGAGGAAACAGCATATCCAGCACAACACGCAGATATGCAGGAAACGGTCGGTGAGAAGCAGCCTTGAGGGGTCGCCACTCTCCCCCTTGATGATAGCCAGTTGAAGGAAGCGCAACACCGCCGCTATCACAAAGATGCTCGTGGTGAAAAGGTAGTCGCTGCCCACACTCGTCATCACATCCGCCGACATCGTATACATGATGTAGCATACGATGGTGACGCCACCCACCACACCCATGGCAGCATCGACGAAGGGTATGGAATAACCCACGGTACTGTGGCGAAGCACCTCACCGGTGGCGGCATGGCGCATAATGTCGTCGCGCCGTTTTCCGATGCCCAGGAGAAGGGCCAGCAAGAACGTCATCAGCACTATCCAGCGGGAATTGACGATGCCCGTGGCCATCGAACCCACATAAAGGCGTATCACGTAAAATGCCGCGAGCACCAACACATCGACCACCGCCACATGTTTGAGCCACAGGCTATAGGCGATATTGAGCAGCAGATAGAAGGCAAAGAGTGGCAACAGTTGGATAAAGTGGTCGAACAACGGACTCACCAAGGGAGCGACGACACAAAAAGAAGCCACCACCAACAGCGCCCCTATCATGACCATGAATGCCGTACGCACGGAGATGACACCCGCCGCCACTGGCCGTTGGCATTTCAGTGGATGACGGCGGTCAATCTCACGGTCGCACACATCATTGAAGCAGTAGACAGCACTGGCCACCAGACAGAAAAGCAATGCTGCCACGATACAGCGCAACAGCAGCACAGGGTCGGTTATCTTATGCCCGAAAAACAAGGGGAAAAGCACAATGATATTCTTCACCCATTGGTCACAGCGCAACAGACGTAAATAATTCACCATTCCACTACTATTCATTGAATAGGGCTTTGAGGTTTTCCTCCTCGCCGACCACCCAAAGGATATCACCATGTTGGAAGCGGTAGGCTGGGTTTACCTGCGAGAGGTTCTCCTTGCCTTCTTCCAAACCCACCACCATACAGTTGTAGTTTTCGCGTATCCCACTTTGGGCAAGAGTCTGTCCCACAAACTTACTTCCCACGCCAAGGATGATACGGCGCAGTTTCATCTCACGCTTCTCCAGTTCGTTGTCGTCGTCATACACCTCGTTGCTGAGGTCGTTGCCAAAGACTGCCAGTTGATCGTCAGAGCCGATTACCTGGAGTACGTCACCCGGGAAGATGACCGACTCGCCATCGGGGATATTGAAACGCCGGTTCGCGCGCATGATACTACTCACATGCACCCCATATTTATGGCCTACCGCCAATTCGCGCAGTGTCTTTCCCATCCACAGCGAGTTGGCCGGCACCTCGAATTCGGCGATATGCACATCACGGTCGAGCAGATGGCCCTCATAGAGCGGCCGACGGTGTCCATGCACCTGTGCCTCGATGTCACGTGAGCGCAGGTTGAGGATGAACAGACGTTCCAGGCGAATGCTACGGTGTTTCACCACCCTGGAAAGGATGATGAGCGCCACCACCGCCACACCCAGACTGATGAGTATGGCGTTGGAGAAGTCGGACAGGTAATGCGCCACATAGAACACGAATGCCACGGCAACAGCCAGTCGCACCAAGACTGTGAACAACAGCGGCAAACGATTATAACGGTTCTCCGTCCACAGCGCCTTGAACTCTTCGGAATGGTTTTTCTTCATGACGATGGCCCTGAGGAAAGGAGAGATGAAGAATAGCGTGGCCAGGCCGCATACCAACTGTGCCCATCCTGGAGGCAGCACTTTCCGACAGAATGGCAAGAAGAATGTGAGCATGACGGCCACGGTGGCCGCTGACACGATGGCGTAGACCACCGTGTTGATAACCATCTGGCGCAACAACCGCTTCCAATTGCTCACATCACTTTGCGTGGATTGGTGGCTGATGGTGATGCGGTTCAAGCGCAACACCCAACGCTTGGGCAAGTGCCGCTCCAGAAAAGCATAAGCCGGCACCGCCAGTTTAATCATATATGGCGTTAGGAACGTGGTGATGACCGATACCGCCACCACCACAGGATACATGAAATTGCTGATGACGCCCAGCGAGAGGCCCAACGAGGCGATGATGAACGAGAACTCACCAATCTGTGCCAATGAGAATCCGCAACGCACCGCCGATTTCAGCGACTGTCCGCCAAGAACGAAACCAAAGGTGCCGAATAACGCCTGTCCGATGATAATGGTTGCCACGATAACGAGGATGGGCACCGCATAACGCACCAAGATGGCCGGGTCGACGAGCATACCCACCGACACGAAGAAGATTGCGCCAAAAAGGTTTTTCACCGGCTCCACCACCTTGATGATTTTCTCTGCCTCAACCGTCTCGGCAAGCACCGAACCCATGACGAACGCCCCGAAGGCACTGCTGAAACCCACCTCAGTGGAGACGACCGCCATGAGGCAGCACAGACCGAGGGCGACGACGAGCAGCGTCTCCGCATTCATCAACTGTCGCACCGAGCGCAACAGCCAGGGCAGGAAAAAGATACCCACCACGAACCATAGGATAAGGAAGAACCCTATTTTAAGCACCGCGTTGATCATTTGTCCGCCATCGGCGCCAGAACCCTGTGCGATGGCAGAAAGCATCACCATGAGCACGATGGCCAGTATATCCTCGAGGATGAGCACACTCATCACCACACCCGCGAATTTCTGCTGGCGCAATCCCATGTCAGTAAAAGCCTTGTAGATGATAGTCGTCGACGACGTGGCTATCATACCCCCGAGGAAGATGCAGTCCATCTTCAGCCATCCGAAGGCATAACCCACGCAAATGCCCAACGTCATCATGCAGAAGATGATGGTGATGGTGGTGATGGCAGGTCCCACACCCATCTTGATGATCTTCTTGAACGAGAAGTCCAGTCCGAGCGTAAACAGGAGGAACATCACACCGATGTCCGCCCATGTTTTTATGTTGTCGGTATCGAGCACCGACATGATATACGGCATATGTGGACTGACCAAGAAGCCAGCCACGATATAACCCAACACCAGCGGCTGTTTGAGTTTTTTGAACAGCAACGTAACCAAGCCTGCTACGATGAGTATCAGGGCCAAGTCTTTGACAAGTGCGGGCAGTTCTGACATGCTATTTATTCATAATAGTCGGCCGTGAGTTCTGCTATGCGGACAATAACGCGCATAGCCTTCTCCATCACTTGTACGGAGACAAACTCATAGAGACCATGGAAGTTGACTCCTCCGGCAAAGATATTCGGGCAGGGAAGACCCTTGAACGACAGCTGCGCCCCATCGGTGCCACCACGTATCGGCTCCACCTTTGGAGGAACGCCACAGTCCTGCATGGCCTTGAGCACGAGGTCGATGACATGCATGTTCGGGTCGATTTTCTCCTTCATGTTGTAGTATTGGTCGTTGACCTCCACCTCACAGGTACCCTCGCCATATTTGTCGTTGATGGCTTGGCCACATTCCAATATCGTCGCCTTACGGCGTTCAAAGAGTTTGCGGTCGTGGTCGCGTATGATATACGACAGTTGTGCCTTTTCGATGTTCGACTGTATGCCCAGCAGGTGGAAGAAGCCCTGATAACCTTCCGTTGTCTCCGGTGTCTCGTCGGCAGGCAACAAGGCGGCAAATTCCGCAGCCAGACGGTTCGCATTCACCATCTTTCCTTTCGCATATCCGGGATGCACACTCACGCCCTTGATACGCACCTTGGCAGCCGCTGCATTGAAGTTCTCGTATTCCAAGTCGCCGAGGTCGCCGCCATCCATGGTATAGGCCCATTGGCAGCCAAACTTCTCCACGTCGAAATGATGCGCTCCCATGCCTATCTCCTCGTCGGGGTTGAAAGCCACGCGTATGTCGCCATGCTTCACTTCGGGGTGGTCACGCAGGTAACACATCGCCTGAATGATTTCAGCGATGCCCGCCTTGTCGTCGGCACCCAACAAAGTAGTGCCGTCGGTGACGATAAGGTCCTCGCCCTTGTGCTGCAGCATCTCCGGGAATTTGTCGGTACGCATGACGATACCTTCGGAGAGCACGATGTCGGTGCCATCGTATTGCTCCACGATACGCGGATGGATGTTGGCGCCGCTACAGTCGGGGCTGGTGTCGTAGTGAGAGATGAAACCAATGACCGGAACTTTTTTGTCTACATTGCCCTTCATTGTGGCGTAGATATACCCTTTGTCATCCATCTCCACGTCGGCAAATCCCTCGTCGATGAGTTCCTGCCGCAGATAATCGGCAAAGAGCAACTGTTTCGACGTGCTGGGGACGGTCTCAGACTCTTCACTCGACTGTGTATCGAACTTCGTGTAGTTCAGAAAACGTTCTACGATGTTCATGTTATTTCTCCTTATCCGTTTTCTTCGCAACCTTCTTTTCGGTCTTCACCGTTTTCTTCTCGGCCTTGGCTTCCTCCTTCTTCTCGGCTTTCTCTTCAACCTTCTGCTCTTCCTCCTTGTCTTCCATGCGGTCGTCGACGTTGTCGCCATTGGTGGGCTTCAGCTCCTCCTCAAAGTTGGTAATACCGTTTTTCACCAAGATATCATACCAAGAGAGCAGTTTGCGAATATCACTGTCGTGCACCCTTTCACGGTCGAAGTTGGGCAGCACTTCAGCGAAATACTTACGCAGTTCATCGGCTTTGCATTTCTTGTAAGCCAGCGAGCACACTTTTTTGTCTTCCTTGTCGCGCACAGCAGCGAGGACGGTCATCAAAGGCACGTCGTCGGTATCGGAATACATGGCGATGTCGGCCAACGACGTAACACGGTCGGTGGAGAATGCCGGCATACGACGGTGTGTCTCGTCGAGCGCCTCGACGATGAGCGTGTTCTTACCTCTTGAAACCAGTTTATACAGCCCCGGTTTCCCAGCTATTGAAAGAATTGTCTGTTGCATGATTTATTTATGATTATTTATGATTGTATATTCTTGCTCTTGACCATTTAGCGCCTGACCCAATAAGCCATCCAACTGGCTATCGATATTGGCGGTGCCATCATTGAGGATGACGAAATGGCTGCGTTGTTTGGCCTCTTCGGGGTCCATCTGCCGATGAATCCACTCGAGCGCCTTCTCACGGCTGATGTTGTCGCGTTGCATGATTCTTTCGATTCGCGTCTCCAGAGGAGCGTCCACATAGATGATTTTGTCGACAAGCCTATCAAATCCGCTCTCGAAGAGGATGGCACACTCCATCCACTGGAACGGCGATTCGACAAATGCCTCAGCCACGGCAGGATGAACGATGGCGTCAACACGTTGCGCATTGTCGACGGAAGCGAGGATGAACCGTGCCATGACCGCCTTGTTGAGCCGTCCATCCGTATAGAGGTCCTTCCCTACGAGTCGAACCAGTCGGCGTTGCAGGTCACGGCGTTCGCGCATGAGCCACTTAGCCACATCGTCGCAGTTGAACACCTCGATACCCCTGTCCTTGAGCCGCTGGCAAACAAACGACTTTCCGCTTCCTATGCCGCCAGTGACAGCCACCCGTGTAGTGTCGCTAATCATTGCTGTTCAATGAGATAGTCCACTTGTTCTATTTCCAGCGAAGCCCTGATAACCAATTCTGGTTTTGCCACCAGACGGAGCGTGCATTTGTCGGATTTTTCATCCTGCAAATCACGATAGTCAGCCTCGACGCGGAAACCACTGGGGAAGACCTGGTCGACCAACTGGCTACCCACCACGTAACGCACCTTCACCTGTGAGGGGAAAGTTCTAAGAACCTTGCCCTCGGGCATATTGACAGCCACCACAGGCACCTCGACAGTACTCTCGGTGAGCACATCGGCCTCTATCTCCAACGACACGGCATCAGGCACCATTTTCACGCCGTTCTTTTTCTGCAGCGACACCTGTTTCTTCTCCGATGTCGACACTTTTTCGCGACTCGTATATTCAGTGGTGACGAAAGTGATGCTATTCAGCATATCGTTTGTGGCATACACGTCAACACTGTCGGGCACCAGTTTGGTCTGTGTGATGAAATAGTTTTGTGCCGCCCCTATCTTCCCACGGAACATCACAGGCACTTTCTTATGCAGGCCATGGTTGAAAAAAAGCTCAATCTTTTCTGGTTTTACTGACCGTACCTCCGTCGATTTATACAGTTGTTGCCTGACGAGTCGCATCAGTTCCGCCCCCGTCACCACGCCATGCCCGTCGGTCTTGGAATAGTTGCTGAAATTGATTTTCAGCGGTTGCAAATGGTCGGTGAACCAATAGGCCGCCATGACATAGCCTTTGTCGCGGAGTGTCACCCTGATGGTATCCTGCAGTTCGCTCGTGAGCACGATATTGTCTGGCACATTGACAATTTGCACGGGAACGGCCACTTCTTTTTCCAAGACCTCATTCATCGTGGTGATTAACCAAAATACCCCACTGAGAGCCAGGAAAAACAAGAAAATCAGAAACTCCTTATTTAGCAGTCGCAATAAGAAGTTCCTGAAGTGGCTGAATAGTCGTCGGAACGAAAAATTCATCAAGGTTCCAAATTTCTTATTCTTGTCCCCGATAGGCCAGATGAACTCGCCCCTTCAGGGTAACGTATGAACTCCCGAACGAGAGTGTATAAAAGAATGGTTTTCTTGAACAGAAGAATTACTTCACTTCTTTCTGCATCTGTGAAGCAGAAGCATCAGCATAGACATACGACTTGTCTACTTCGATGACCACACCGTGGGCAATCTCCACCTCTACCTTGTTGGTCTCAAGGTCGATATGTTTCACCGTGCCGTATATGCCACCGCCTGTGACCACACGGGCACCCGACTGCAACTGGTTTTGAAAATTACGTATCTCTTTCTGTTTTTTCTGCTGCGGACGAATCATGAAGAACCACATGATGGCAAAGATGGCCACCATCATGATGAGGAAGCCCATGCCTCCACCTTGAGGTTGCTGAGCGGCTTCTTGCGCCGCCAAAAGGATTGCTGTACTCATTGCTTTTTATTTGTTGTTAAATGATTGGATAATCTATGGGTTTAGATTCCTAACCTAGACCATCTAGATATACCAGACTTTCTAGATATTCATATTGTCTTCCTTCCTTTCCGGGACGGGCTTGAGCAGCAAGCCTGCGTCGTGGAGGTGTCGTGCTATGGCATCGAGCATCCCGTTGATGTAACCACCGCTCTTGGGCGTGCTGTAGAGTTTCGCCAAGTCGACATATTCATTGATGGTGACGCTCACGGGGATATTGGGGAAGGAAAGCATTTCCGCAATGGCTATCTGCATGATGACCACATCCATATATGCCAATCGAGAGAAATCCCAGTTGCGCGACGCGTCGCTCATATACTTCTGGTAGGTGTCGGCCTTGAGGATGGTGGAGCGGAATAGTTTCGAGGCAAAATCCTTGTCCTCCTCATCTTTGTATTCCGGCAGCAGTTCTTGCTTTCCCGCCGCTTTGGGGTTGAAACGCTTGATGGTTTTCAAGACGAAGGTGTCGACCACCTCTTTGTCATCGTTCCAATATAGACTCTTCTCCTCGAGGATGCCATCCAGTTCGTCGTTTTCCTGAATGAACATCTTATAGAGTTTTCTCCATACCTCGCGGTCTATCTCATAGTTGTCTTCCTCCTCTTCCATGTAGTCCTGGTACACTTGGCTCTGTTCAATGTTCTTAACCAGTTTTCTCACGAATTCCGTATCGTCGTCCCAAGACATTTTGCTACTCTCCTTGAAAGCAGCCAGCATATGGTTTTCTTCCAGTTGCAGGGCAAACCTGTTGTCTACGAATTTGAACGAAGGAGGCTGTGTGCCTTCCCTTTCCGCCCTATTTGAGAGTATTTCCAGTTTTTTGCGCATCTCTTTGTTTACAGCCACGATGAGCATCAAAAGCATATTATAGAGGTCGTACGCTTTTGATAGACTGAACATCAGTTCTTTCTCCGCATGGCTCATGTTTTTGTGTCCGTTCTGATAGTATGCGTAGGTTAACTGAACGATTTTTATTCTTATCAATTCCCTATTAATCATGTTGTTTGTGTGCTTTTATAAAGGTCTTTTCCTGGAATTAGGGTGTAATAATTTTTGCAAAAATAGCAATTTTCCACTTACCTTGCAAGAAAAAGCGTTGATTTTCTATTATTTTTTGAGGTTTTTTTGTGGGTTTGGAATAAAAAGCGTACCTTTGCCGCGCTTTTTTGAGCATCTGTGTGATGGCGAATTAGGCAAAAGATTTATTCACTTAATTTAGAGTAACACCAAACTATTATGAAAGAAATTAGCGTAAACGGTAAGAAAAGAACCGATGTTGGCAAGAAAGCCACTCGACTGTTGAGAAAAGAAGGTTATGTGCCCTGCAACTTGTATGGCGAGAAGAAAAACGCCGACGGTCTGCCTGAGGCTCTGTCTTTTGCCATTTTGGCAACCGACCTTCGCAAGGTGGTTTACACCCCCCACATCTATGTGGTTAAACTGAACATCGACGGTGAACTTCATACCGCTGTACTGAAAGAGTTGCAGTTCCACCCGGTGACCGACGCTATCGTCCACATCGACTTCTTCGAGGTGAATGAGACGAAGCCCATCACCATTGGTATCCCTGTCCGTCTGAACGGTCTGGCTCAGGGTGTGCGCGACGGTGGTAGGATGAACCTGTCGATTCGCAAGATCAATGTCACCGCTCCTTACAAGCAGATTCCCGAATTCCTCGATGTCGACGTTACCAATCTGCGTATTGGCAAGAGCATCAAGGTGGGCGAGCTGAGTTTCGAAGGTCTGGAGATAGCCACTCCGAAGGAAGTGATTGTCTGCTCCATCAAGATGACGCGCAACGCTTCTTTGGCCGCTGCTACTGAAGGCGAAGAGGAAGCTGCTGAATAACACCCTCCATGGACAAGTATCTCATTGTGGGGCTGGGCAACCCCGGCATGGAATATGCCGATACCCGCCACAACGTTGGATATATGGTATTGGACGCCTTTGCCAAGGCGTCCAATGTCGTATTTTCCGACCGTAGGTATGGCTTTGTGGCCGAGACGTCTGTTCGCGGCCGCAAACTCTTTTTGCTGAAGCCCACCACCTATATGAACCTGAGCGGCAATGCCGTTCGCTACTGGCTGAACAAGGAGAATATCGACGAGAGCCGTCTGTTGGTGGTCGTCGACGACCTTGCCTTGCCTTTGGGCACCTTCCGTCTGAAGGGGCGCGGTTCTGCGGGCACCCACAATGGTCTGGGTCATATCCAGCAACTCATCGGTCAGGGCTATGCCCGTCTGCGCGTGGGCATCGGCGATAATTACCCCCAGGGCAGCCAGGTAAACTTCGTGCTGGGCGACTTCTCTTCCGAGGAGCGCCAGGTGCTGCAGCCCGTGATTGACACCTCAGTGGAGATTATCAAGAGTTTCGTGCTCGCAGGGGTGGATATTACCATGAACCAGTTCAATAGGAAAAAAGTGACCCCTCCCCCATCCATTCCCAAAGAGGGTGAATAGACAGCCAACAAAAAGGCAACTACGATGGCAGAAGCAAGGATAGACAAATGGCTGTGGTCGGCCCGTATCTTCAAGACCCGTTCGTTGGCCGCCGACGCCTGCAAGAACGGACGTGTAATGATGGGCGGGATGAATGTCAAACCATCGCGTCTGATTAAGGAAGGCGATATCATCGATGTGCGCAAGCCGCCTGTAACCTACAGTTTCCGTGTGCTGAAATGCATAGAGATGCGTGTAGGCGCCAAACTACTACCTGAGATTTACGAGAATGTCACCGACCCCAAACAATACGAGTTGTTGGAGATGAGTCGCATCAGCGGTTTTGTTGACCGTGCACGCGGCACCGGTCGTCCCACGAAGAAAGACCGCCGACAGATGGACGCGTTCATCGACCCCGTGATGTTTGGTTTCGACGACTTTGAAGAGGAAGAAGAATGAAGAATTTAGCCATATTCGCTTCTGGCAGTGGTACTAACTGCGAGAACATCATCCGTTATTTCCAAGGGCACGAGCACATCGCCGTGACCTTAGTGCTTTGCAACAAGTCCGACGCTTTCGTGCTCGAACGAGCCCGTCGCTTGGGTGTTCCCACCTGCGTGGTGCCGAAGAGCGCATTCAACAGTCCAGAAAAGGTGCTGCCCCTGCTAGAGGAACACCATGTGGACTTCATCGTGCTGGCGGGATTCCTGCTGATGGTGCCCGATTTTCTGCTGGAAGCCTACCCTCATGCCATCATCAACATCCACCCATCGTTGCTTCCCAAATATGGCGGCAAGGGGATGTGGGGCATGCATGTGCATGAAGCCGTGAAAGCCGCCGGCGACAGCGAGACAGGCATGACAGTGCATTGGGTAAGTAACATTTGCGATGGTGGAGAGATTATCGCCCAATTCCACACGCCACTACAGCCCGACGACACTCCCGACGACATTGCCGCCCGTGAGCATGTGCTGGAGATGGAACACTTCCCCCGTGTGATAGAGGAAGTGGTAATGGGAGAAAGGTAAAAAGGTAAAAGGGTAAAAAAGTAAAAAGTAGAAATGAGGGGATAAAGGAGAAAGGGTGTAATAAAAATAATTGTCGCTTCGCTTTGAAGGATGCTTGATTCTTCTTTGCGAAGCGACAATCTTTTTGAAAAATATATGTGAACTAAACCTATTGATTTCGTTGTTTAGAAGCGTCCGCCGCCGAAGCCTCCGCCACCGAAGCCACCTCCGCCGCCGAAGCCGCCACCACCGCCGGGACGACCGCCACCGGGACGACCACCGCCAGGACGACCACCGCCGCCACCGAAGCCGCCTCCACCAGGCATACCGCCATACATGCCGCGTCGGCCACCTTCCATCGGGTCTTTGCCACCGAAGAAATTGAACTTATAGATGACATGCAGCATGGCGTAATGGTTGATGCTGTTGTATTCGGTATCCTGACGCATCATCGCATTGATAGAACGAGTCAGGTTGCTCTGCTGGTGCAGAATGTCATAGAACTGCAACGTGACACTCAGGTTACCCTTCATGAACGAATGGCTCAACTGAGCATTCCAAATCAACTCATTGGTATTCATCGACTTATCGCTATATCCACGGCGTGAATTCTCGTGTATATCAGAGGAGAGCGAAGAACCCCATGGCAAGTAGACATTGAGGTTGAGACCATAAGAGAACTGCCAAGTGTCAAGGTCGCTGTTGGGCTGCAGTTTGTTGCGGGCATGCATATAGGTCAATTCACCATTCAAATCCACTTCGAGCCAGCTGTTACGGAAGCTGGTCGACAATCGTTCACCCAACGTAGTAGTACGAGTATAGTTACGCTGAGAGTCCTGATTCATGCCTATTGACAGATAACCCACACTTTGGTTATAATTGTAGTTGGTGAAAGTATTGACATTCCAATAACCCGTGCTGTCAATAGATGTGTTGAACATCAATCCCAACTGTGTGCTCCAGTTACCATTGATATTTTCAGGTCTCGTGGTTCGTCCACCCGTGTTCTCATCATAGGTCACCATATTACTGATGCTGTTTCTAGTAATATTCAAATTACCGAATGCCATGATGGACCGCTGGTGCGACTGAATATAGTTGTTGTAGTTAATCCTCATAGTGTGCGTGAACGAGGGCTTCAGTCCCGGGTTACCCTTTTGGATATTTAGCGGGTTGGAGTCGTCGGTGATGTCAAGCAAGTCCGACATGTTGGGTTGGCTTGACCGTCCACGATAATTGATGCGCAGGTTGCTCAGTTTCGAGAATCGGTACAAGAAATTGATCATCGGCGAAACGTTGGTTACCGAGCGGTCCATGTCAACATGCACACCTTGGTAGTCTTGCGTATATTTTGACTTTTGCGGTTGCACCATGAATCCTGCATTGAGTTGGAAATTGGGCTGTATCCAACGATAGGTGAGCTGTAACTCATGGATGTAGTTTTTGTATTCAGAGAAGCGGCTCAAATCTTCGTCAAGATATGTTTCCAAGGGGTTGGTCAGTCGTGCGAGATATGCATCCCACATACGGTAGCCTGGTGACAGTCCTTCGGAGAAAGCTAGTCCCATATCGCTGAAGTCGTAAGTTGCCCTGTCACTCTTGTTGTAGCGATATTGATACCGGTAGCTGAACTGGAGGAACATCGCTTTGGCGATGGGTTCCGAATAAGTAACCTGTAAAGCATAGCTCCAATTCTTCGTCGGAGTCGTGTTATAGCGATTGGTCTGATAGGTGGAATCCAATCCCAGATAGTTCTTTATCTGGTACAGATGAACGTCGCTCACCGAGAGTTGAGTATTGTCGTTCTTGCCATAACTCAGGTCGGTACGCAGGGTGACGTTCCTTCCTTTGTCGTTAAGTTTGCGGTTGAATTGGATCATCGCATTGGCATTTGTGTTCTCCCCATAGCTAATGCTTCCATCCTTCTGTGTGTTAACCATGACATTCTGTGCAGCCATCTTGTCGATGTCTTCATCGTCGAGTGGGTTATCCACATAATCATAGGGGTTGTCGTTGAATTGCGCCGAACGTTGTATGCGTGTGCCATCGCTGGTGCTATAAGTGATAGAGGGTCGGAACATGATGTTTGTCATCGTGTCAGGTTCCCATTCTATGCGCATTTGTCCGTTCCAGGAATTATTGCGGTTATAACTCTGGTTCAGAGAGTTGGAAAATGATTTAGAGATGCTGACAAAATTTTCCGATGCTCTATTGGCAAGCACGTCGCTGTTACGGTGATTCCACCTCACGCTGGCATCCCATTTCAATTTATCCGAACCCACATAGTTGAAGTTCACACCCAGCATTTTCGACTGGTTCAATCCATCCTGATTGGCACCGTAACGCCGTCCACCACCTCCGCCAGGGAATCCCATGTCGTTGGTGTTATTGGCATTGCCAAAGAGCATCACCCTTACATCACTATTGAAGTAGGCAGCCATCAATCGTTCGGAATACCTCTTTTTGGTACCTATACCCAAGTCGGCATTTCCCGTCAGACCTTTGTTCATACCCGGTTTGATACCGAAGTCGAGTACGGTCTCTTCCTCACCATCATCAATACCGGTGATACGTGCCAAGTCACTCTTCTCATCATAGGATCTCACCCTATCAACGATGGATGAAGGCAGGTTCTTGAGTGCCGTCTGCGTGTCGCCCGTCATGAATTCCTTGCCGTCGACCTTTATTTTCTTCACCTCCTTGCCATTGATGGTAATCTTGCCATCATCGCCCACTTGAGCGCCAGGCAAGCGTTTCACCAGTTCCTCGATGGCAGACCCTTCGGGTGTGCGATATGCCGAGGCATTATATATGAAAGTATCCTCCTTCACCACCACCTTAGCCGCTTGGCCAGTCACCGTGGTGCCCTTCAGCATGATGGCGTCGGACTGGAAGATGACATCGCCGAGGTCCATCTGCTCACCTTGTCGCACTTTGATATTTTTGAGCAAGGGAATATAACCCACACTGGTCAAGCGCAGGATGTACTGACCAGCCGAGTCGACAGGCAGTGTAAAATTGCCTTCCTCGTCACTGATTACACCACCGACAAAAGTGCTGTCTTGTCGCAATAACTGCAAGGTCACTTGCATCACGCCCTCATGGGTATCTTTATCCAAGATACGACCACTGATTTGCGTAGGCGTCTGTTCCGGTTGTTGTGCCCATATGCTACCTAATCCCAGGCAAGCCCATATGGCTAAAAACAATAATCGTTTCATCAAAAAATAGGTTGAAATTTGTTGATATGACGTTGCAAATGGGAAAAAGTTTAAACACTTCCACACAAATGCACATAATTTTAGATTTATTAAAGGTGAACTCACAAAATCCGAACAAAGGGAATGGAATAACCAAAAAATGCACTACCTTTGCCACAAATTATTATTACACACGTTGATTTTAGCGCGCACATGTTAGAGAACGTCATCATCACACAGCAACTGGAACAAGACCTGCAACAGGCCATTACCGACATCCAGCCCGACAAATTGTTTGTGCTCACCGACGACAATACAAGGGAAGCCTGTCTCCCTCTCATCCAGACTTGGCCATGCATGGCCGAAGCGCAATGTATCACCATCGGCGCTACCGACGACCATAAGGATGTGGCATCGCTCAGTGAAGTGTGGAGTGCATTGAGCCGTGGCGGTGCGTCGCGCCATTCGTGCCTCGTCAACCTCGGTGGTGGCATGGTGACCGACCTTGGTGGTTTCGCTGCTGCCACCTTCAAGCGTGGTATCCCCTTCATCAACATCCCTACCACATTGCTGTCGATGGTCGACGCTTCGGTGGGTGGCAAGACTGGTGTGAATTTCAACGGTTTGAAGAACGAGGTGGGTGTATTTCGCGATGCCCACCGGGTGTTGCTCAGCACCCGTTTCCTCAAGACTCTCGATACGGAGAACATCCGCAGTGGCTATACCGAGATGCTCAAGCATGGATTGTTGAGCACTCCCGCCATGTGGCAGGAACTGATTACTTTCCCGTTGGAGTCACCCGACATGGAACAGTTGCAGCAGATGATTGGCCGTTCCGTGGCCGTCAAGGCCGACATCGTGGAAGCCGATCCCTTGGAGCGAGGTATCCGCAAGGCCCTCAACCTCGGCCACACCATTGGCCACGCTTTCGAGTCGTGGTCCATGCAGCGCAAGACTCCTATCCTTCATGGTTACGCCGTAGCCTTCGGTCTGGTGGTGGAGTTATACCTCAGCGTGGCAAAATGCGGCTTCCCCACATCGCTGCTACGCCAAGCCTCCCGTTTCATTGGCGACTACTATGGCACTTTGCCCATCACTTGCAACGACTATCCCACCCTCTTGGAGTTGATGACGCACGACAAGAAAAACGAGGGAGGTCGCATCAATTTCACACTCTTAGGCAATATCGGCGACATCCGCATCAACCAGAGTGCCACGAAAGAAGAGATTGAGGAAGCGATGGACTTTTTCAGGGAAGGGCAATGAGGTCGGAAGATTGAAGTTGGAAGTTTGAAGTTTATGATTAGCAGGAGTTAGTGGCTTTCGGGCTCTTTCGGCCGAGTTAATTCATTATTAGGCTTATATGCCAAAAGATGATGTTCACATTTGAAGGATATATAACTCTATGGGATGGATTTGGGGAATATGGTTTTAATTATCCAGCCCAATCCACATCCATCCCAATCGGAACATTGCTCTCTTTAAGGTATCTCTTCCCATCTTTTTCATTACCTCGCAAAAACATTAACATTGCAAGGTGATATTTCCTATGAGACTCCACTCTACACATTGACAAATAGTTATCATATGTAAGTCGTTTGGCATCTTTGAATAAAATGGCAAACTCCTTTTTTGTTATCTTTGCGTCAAATATCGTTTCCATTTCGCATTAAATTTTATTACAAAGATAATGTATTTTTCTAAATAATAATTGGCGTTAGTTTAAAAAGGTTCAGGTATTATATGAATTCGAACCTCCGTAGGTTCTTTCCTTGATCTTTTAGGGATTTCCCCCTTGACACGAACTGGAATAATCTATATATTTGCATCGAAATTAAATACCAACATTATGAAAGTTATCAAGATCATATTCATAGCGTTATTGGTAGTGCTAAGTATCATTTACGGAGTGGCATTCTTCGATACTTGGCTGTTCAAGTTGGTATTGTTCTGCATCCTTATATATTTCTTTGTGCGCGTCTTGTGTAAATGGGGAAACGACACAGATTCCAATGATGATTACAATCTTGGGGGATGGTAATGCTTTTTATGCCGTAATAGATGGTGGTGGGCCACCTACCATGAATTAATCTTTCACCCCTTCTTCACTATCGTCAGCCTGTCCAGCTCGTCGAGCACTCCCTGCGCCGACTTGTCTCCGTAGTATTCTCCCGCTATGTCGGCCAGGCCGTTGATTTCCGTTTAAAAAGGTTCAGGTACTATATGAATTCGAACCCTTTAACATGTAACTTGATAGTGCAAAGACAGTTATAATTTTTAAAAGAACAATAAAATGAAGGAAAAATATGATTTACCATTATTTCTTACATTTTTTGTAACTTAGCCGAAAAATGGCAAAACAAATCATGAAAGAGGGACATCTACCTTTGCTCGATTTATGATAATGGTATCCTCATACGGTGCTCCCATTGTCCAATATTTATAATCATCGATATAAAGATAGGGATGGTAATACTTTCCCCAGTGTTCCTTTACGCCGAAACGACGTTGCATGTCGATGAAATACAAAAACTCCTCTTCTGTCAAGAGACATTTGCCTCGCACAATATACTCGTGGGGTGCCCACGGCATCGTTTTGGCAAACGTCCATTGACAACGAGAGATCATCTCCCAGAGCTTCGTGTAGTTAACTTCTGAGTTCATTGTTCGATGACCAGATTGACAAAACATTCTGCATCCTCAATAGATGGCCTATAGTCTTTTGGTAGTCTATTATGTCTTGCCATTTCTGTGTAAGTATTAATTCTTTCTTTGTATGATTATATCCAACATCTTTTTCTGATGTTCCTGAATATCTCCTGCATCCCATTCCATGTGTGCCTCTCTCTCGTCTAATAATCCGTTAAGAATTGCCAAGTCATTGTCTTTACACTTTTGCATCATAATCTTGAATTTCAGAGAAGCAACACTTACTTGGTCAGCTTTGCCGTCGCTGTAGTGGTCAAGCTTTGTTCTTGGATCCCAGTTGGAACCAGAACTATTCGCTTCAGCACCAATCATCGCAAAATTTCCAAAGCAGTTGATATCGTCAGAACTTAAAGGTTTTCCCTCACCTGCCTTAGCTTGTGGGTAATAATGTTCCAAAGACTTGCGAGTTCGAGAGAAATAAAAGTTGTTGAACGGTTCAAGTTCAAAATCCGTACATCCAAGTTCCTCAAAGAATTGGCTTCGTTCTTTAGACCCTTTCTTTGTCTTATTACCACGTAATTCATCAGCATACTTTTTCCAAAGTTTATAGTCTGTATAATTAAACACAAACAATGGTACATCTGCCCTTCCTTGTTTGTAGATGTCCTCAAATTTCACTCTATAGTCAATCTCATCGTTACCGATATCATCTACATTCATTACTCTATCTACAAACAAAGCGTTATCGAATGCATTTGGCCCAGGCTGTTTCCTTTCGTTAAGACATTCCGAATTAAGATATACATCATAGAAATATTTATCAGCAAGGCACTGTAGGAATTTCAAATAATCCTGTTCATTATGCTCATTGTTACCAAATAGAAATAACATGGAGTAGAAAAGATAGTTCTTGCGTTGTTTGGGAGTAAATGACACTTCAAACATCGAGAGCAAGTGAACCAGTTCTTTCTGTATGTCTTGGTTGTCTGTTATATTTTTGGGGTATCTCTTTTTTGCATTTTCAAGATAAAAGAACTGCAATTTCCATGGATTGTCTCCCAATTGTTCTTTATCACCAAGTGAATGGTGGACAATATTGTTGTCAAGCAAGAACTTCGCCTTCAATAGATTTAAAGCAAAGTCCTTCACGAATTCAACTTTGTCATCCACAAATTGTAATGCTTTATTAAACTCATTGAGTAATTCCTTATCATCAAGAGTGAACTTTACAGGCTCAAAGCCTTCATACTTCATCATGGTTACTTTCAGAGCTATAAGCAAGAAGTTCGGGAAGTCTATAATTGGTTGGAACTTATCATTCTGCTCAATAGTAGAGAAATCTTCCAATTCGCAGATTGGCTGCTGGAGGAGGTCAATAATGGTAGATTTCCCGTCCGATTCATCTTGTTCGGGAATATCCTCAAAAGAATTAATAATGAATTTGTGAAGATGCGAACCAAAAACCCTTGCTTCGGGAAAAGCTTGTTGTACGTATACATTCATTTCACTACATGCCTCCCAAACTCGGCTGAAAGTAGCCAAATCTTTCTTGTTAAGATGTTGTCCAAGCAATGACTTTACAATTTCGTGCTTCTCCAACTGCTCACCACGAGAATTCATCACCTCAAAGTAGTGATTCAGATCAACATCTTTAGGAACTTTATAGTGGATAATATGTACTTTGTCAAGGAAATACTTGGTGAACTCTTCTCGCTCGGATTCTTCTACAATAGCATCAAATGCCTTTTTCGCATAGTTATAGCCATTCCTGATTCCACCATCTACTTCATCACCTAAATTGGGGTAATCATTCAATTTGACAATCGTTAAAGCAGATTTTTTTCTGGCTCCATAGGTTAATCTATTTCGGATTTCCTTAATGCCAAATACTTTTAGGATAATATAAATAGTAGTTAATCTCTGCTGACCGTCTATTACCTCATAAACACTATCCCCACGTTTATAGGTCACCAATGTACCTATGTAATAGTAATCATTCTTGTTCTTGGCAAAAGAATCATAAACATCTTTAATCAATGCGTTAATCTCATCTTCTTCCCAAGCATAGTTACGTTGATATATAGGAATTACATATGTTTTTGTTTCCTGACTTTCCAGATAAATCTGGTATATTGAACGCTCTTCAAGTGGAAATGTTGTCTTTTCCATATCGCCTATTTGTTATAAAAGTGATTAATCTTAAAAAAGTGGAGATAATATTTAAACAATTCACCTTCATGATCATCTAATTTTTGGTCGTCCACATCCTTATAAACCCTGTCAAATATGTCTTTTCTTGATAGAGGATTCAGCTTGTCTGCTAACGTACTCAACAATGAAATTGGTGTATCGGAGTCGGCTATAAGTTTATAGATGTTGAGAGAGTTGACGATGTCATTTCTTTCAAGCACATAGTTTTGTGCAGATTGCCAACCCAAATGAGAGTACTGAGCGCGGAGTGAGTAAGCCCATATAAATGCAAATGCCACAAACTGCTCAAACAGTCCTGTATCCACCTTGGTGGGATATGTCGCAGGACAGAAACGATCTACATACAGCAACAATGCAGTATCAAAAAGCAATCGGGTTATTCTATTTCCAACACCTTTATTGAAGTATTTGTCCAAAGTATCTACAATCTTATTGCCTTTTATGTAGAAACCCTCATATTTACTATTATCTTGAATGTCTTTAAGGATTTCGTAGTAATGTTTCGTATAGTCAAAGAATGGCTTGCCCGCAATAATTGGAGTGTTTAACTGAAAAGCATTCACCTCTCTTGTACCCGACACGAAAGGCATGGCAGAGGAATTAATAAACTCTGCGTACGAGTATGCACTCTTGAAAAACTGAGCATAAGGCGTGTTGGCTTTTTTTGTAATGCCTTTAAACTTGAAGATGTTATGCTCGTTCAGTTTATATGCCCAATTCCCGTTAATCCATTCTTTGATGCGATACAAATAGTCGCCAAAGAAAGCAGCCAAATCCTGTTGTGGAATTTTTTCCCATTCTTTGACTATTTGCTCCGTTTTAGCTTCGTCAATGTCTGCCATCTCACGCAGATGGTATGCTTTCAGCAGGTCATGAGGATACAAAGCCTTACCTCTGGCATTCTGAGAGTCAAAAAACTGGAAGGCTTCTGATACATCATCAGTAATTACAACAATCAGTTCACATTGCTGTTCTATGAAAATACGCAAGGATTTCATGTCCAGGTTATGCTCAACACTTTTATCGCCTTCTGTGTTCTTGTATGTTCTACGTCTGAATGCATTCAAATTGTTGGGAATATTATGGCGACTAAACTGATTGTCAAATACCTGTTGGTGCAGGAAATCAATCACGGGTCTTTTCTCTTGATCATTTTCAAGTTCGTACAATGCGGTAAGTAATAGAGAAAATGTTATAGTTCTTTGTTGCCCATCCACAATCTCGTATACATCTTGCCCATTGTCGTTTTTGGTCTTGTGCAAAATAAGTGTACCAACTCGATATACCTCCTTGTTGCCGTTTCTCGCTTCAAGAATATCATCAAGTAATTGTATGGCATTACGTGCAGTCCATTTGTAGGGACGCTGATACTCAGGAATGGTAAGCTTAACGTTATCGATAGGTTTACCATTTTCTTTTCTGGTGATTCTATTTTTCAACAATAAATCCCCAATTGTTGTTAATGATAATGTCAAATTATCCATTTTATTTTATTTTAGTTTATTTCATATTATCCCAATCGAACAGTTCCTCGTCCGTTTCTTTGTTATGTAAACGTTCCTTCTTCATTAATCTCATGAAAATACAGATGTTCATAGCAATTGGATGGGTCATTCGCATAGAAACCTTTGACAGTCGCCTCGGCTTCCTCCTTTGTATCGCAGTAACACCAATGGAAGTCGCCACCATCACCCCATTCATGGCATCTTACTTCATACTTGGTGTTTTTTGCGTTGTTATCTGGCATCTCATTTGTCTTTGTACAAAGAACATTCTTAGAGGAATCTTCCAAAAAGTTCCATTCTTTCAGTTTCTTGTCAGCTAATCCGTGACCTTCACGATAAGCCTGACGATAGTATGCCTTGGCAGCTTCAAGGTCCTGGCGAACGCCCCAACCGTGTTCGTAGAACTCGCCGACGCGGTAATGGGCATATGGCAGGCCACATGCCTTGTAGAGTTCGAAGGCACGACGCAAATCTTTGGGAAAGCCCTGACTTCCCTTGCGGAGGATGTCAGCCAGATTGCTCCGTGCCAAATTGTTGCCCCACTCGACTGCCTGCTCATACCAAAAGACGGCGGCATTGATGTCACGTTTCACGCAAATGCCATCCTCGAAGAACGTGCCGATGCTATTCATCAGGTCGGCATCCATATCCAACTCCTCTAAACGGTCTTCCTTGACACACTCCAGGATGTGTATTACATCTTCACGTTCCCATCCACAATCCTCAGGATTGGAGAAATAACTGAGGATGAAATGTTGGTAGTTGACAGGTATCCTGATGGTTCTTCCCCTGCCAATGTTCAGAATATTCGTTTGTTGTTGCGGCATATTGAATGGTATTAGTTGGCTTCAACATTACGTCTTACAATCTTGATGGTCAGGTGTACCTGATATTCGGGGTGTGCGTCAGGATTAATTTTGCTGATGCGACACTCAAACATATCCGTCCATCCCATTTCAAGAATACCAGCGATGGTTTCGTTGTCCACACGGGGTATGTACCCTATGCGGAATGAGTCGTCCATCTCCTTGTCATCGTAGATGACCGCCACGGCCTCTGGGTCATAGCGGTTATCGAGTTCACGTTCCAGGCGGAGCACTGTTCCCACCTTCAACTTATCCCACACCTCGTCAGCATCATGAAACTTACGACCAGCCAAGTGGCAATCCATGTAAAATTTCTTCTTAGTTTCCATAATCTTGAATGCTTTTAGTTAAACTTCTTGTTTACGGAAGCAAAGTTAGCGGCATGTTGCACCATATTGTGGTACAGCATCGAGAAAAATGAATTATTCTATTGATTATTTTGCTTTTGGGGCTTTTTATACCTATTCATTGCAGCCTGAAGCCATTGTTGTATGTCATCTGCCACATGTTGGGGAGAAAGTACTTGTACTAAATCGCCCCTTGACAAGATATGTCCTTTGAAATCAGCTGTTGGTCGCAAATATAGTTCAAAATCGGTGTATTCATCTGTCACATTTATTTCTCTTTGAGAATGATGCAATGGCAAATCACGCAAATAATGAGGCTCCAGTCCGTATGCTCGTAATACGATACGCTCAGGATTGCTACCGTCACCCGCTACCACGCCGAAACACTCATCGAAAAAGTCAGCAGCGTCGAAATCCGGTTTTAGGGTAAATTTTGTCTGTTGCAGTTCCGCATTCTCTATACGGTCAAGGGAGAAGATGGCAAATTTCTCCTCACCATTATTAGATGAATGTCTGACCATCGAAACCAACACATACCACCTGCGGCGGAACAGTTTCACACAATACGGGGCTACGGAGAACGAGTTAGCAGATGCCGCACCATAGCGGCGATAAGTCACCATAATCTTACGGCTTTCACGCATCGCCTTGATAATCTGTTGCAGATGAATATCACCAGAGGGGATGCTTTCTAAAAGTATACGGTGATGCAAGCCCACGTTCTCATCAAGCATATTACTCACGCTGAGCGTTGAGAACAACCAGTTCTGCACGCTGTCTTCCTCCAGCACCTCCTTGTTATAAATGTAGTAGCGGTATCCATCTTTCTTATCACATTCAATAATGACACCAAACATATCGAATATAGCATCACGATGACGGTTGAAAGTGGTGCGTGAGAACTTCAAGCCACCACTTTCCTCCTTTCTTTTCCATCGTTCGTTGATTTCAGCGAAAGTAATTTTCCCGGCCCGGTTGATGGTCTCAATCAACCAGATATATTCCTTGAATAGAATGGGGATTTTCATAGGCTAAACACTTTTTATATAAGTGGCTCAATAATGGGTAAAGCCCCTTCATGTTTTGTCACCTGCTTCCAGTGACCGCCGGCACGACCACGTTTCAGGTTATGCTGTAGGTCGTTGTACTTCACATGAATGGCAATACTGTTGCCAGATGCCGCAATACGTTTCACATAATCCTCGTAGGACATATCGTCTGTATGTGTCAGCAGCCGCAGCGCTTCTACGATAGGCTCTTCAACGCCACGGGCAAGCAAGTCGTCAAAAGTAAAGTCCGTATCTTCCACCACATCATGCAACAATCCAGCAATAATCTCCTCACGGTTACGACCCGCCAATCCCACTGTCATGGGATGGAGAATGACCGGCTTCCCATCTAGGTCTGTCTGACCCTCGTGCGCCTCAATTGCCAGGCGCAAGGCATTTTCAATGGTAATCATAACAACATTATTATGTTTGAATAGACGGATGATACACATAGTATGAATTAAAATTCAGCACAAGTATTCATTTCCATCATCTTTTTCTGGATACAAAGATACACTCAGATTGTCCCATATCGTGGTACAAGTGATGGATAAATGTCTGAGTAATGGCGAAGAAAGGTTCAATCATCAATCGTTACCTTCCAATACCCTGTTTTGTTGCTGCCTACGCGGACAATGAGGCCAACCTGTTTGAGCATGGATATATGCTTATATATCTGTCTTTCTTTCAACCTCAATTGTGAACAAATTGTGTTCACTGTAGCATGGGGATTTTTACTGATAATGGCAAATACATCCCATGTTGGTTGAGAAACCTCGGGAAAATTATTCCGAACTTTATTCTGCACTTTATCCTGTACTATATCCTGCACTATTGTATTCTCTTCATCTTCATAATACTCCATAGTATCCAAAAGACAGTGAAGCATAAACTCAATGAAAGCCGTACTTTCTCCTGCTGCGTCAGACTTCGCTATGGCATTGTAATAGTCCTGCTGATGCTCTTTTACGATGGTCTCAACAGGGAGCCAAGAAAAGATGCCCTTCCATCGTGCAAGCAACATGGTTTGCCAATAACGTCCCATACGGCCATTACCGTCGATAAAGGGGTGAATGAACTCAAATTCATAGTGAAAAACACATGAATGGATAAGCGGATGAACATTGGTGGTCTTGACCCATTGGAACAAGTCACCCATCAGTTCCGGTACACGAGCAGCTGGTGGAGCCATGTGCAGGCAATTTCCATTACCATCGAACACACCGACTCCATCCTGTCTATAATGTCCGGCATGGCGCACCAGGTCTTTCATCATCAGTCCATGAGCCGTCAACAAGTCTTTCTCTTTGAAGGCATCCAACTGTGACATTAGACGATAAGCCGCAACTGCATTCTTCACCTCTTGAATCTCATCAGGAGCACCCAACACATGCTTGCCATCAATAATGTCTGTCACCTGCTTCAATGACAGTGTATTGTTTTCAATAGCCAGCGACGAGTGGATGGTCTTGATGCGGTTCTTCTTACGCAGCAGAGGTGAAGGAGCATCATCACCGATGCTCGTATTAAGAACACCTATTTGCTCTGATATCTTCGATACCAAATCAAGTATATGGTCTGTTATTGAAAATGGCGGTTTATACATATTATTCCATATTTATGGGTTTGCCATACACCATCATATTACTTGGTGCAAATTTAATGAATTTATCTGAGAATCGTTCAAACAGCTTGAATTATATTTGTTTCTCTTAGCAAACATTGTTTGACAAACCACCCCAGCCCCCTCCTTTGGAAGAAGGAGGGGAAAAGAGACTCACAAAAATGCTATGCTAATCTATGAGAGATGGTATCTTACGTATTATTTTTCCCGTTTCAGTCATAGGGAAACGGTCGACGAAAAGGGCTTTGCGAGGATACCAATAGGGAGGGAGGAGACGGGTGAAAGAGTCGTAGTGGCGCCGAAGCCAATGCTCGGATGATTCATCAATGACGGATGATTGGGAAGCAAGACTACGCTCTTTTTGCACGACAATGGTGACCACCTGACCAAGGACGGCATCGGGTGTGGCGGTAACGAAGAATGGTTCGCTAATGCTATTGGCAAGGAGGCGCTCCACCTCTTCGGCCTGTACCTTGATGCCACCGGTGCAGATAACATTATCAGCACGTCCAAGGATACGGAAACGACGGTGGTCGGTATCCATCTCACCGATATCATTGGTGACCAACCGCTCAGCACATACCTCGGGCGCTTCGATGACGATACGTTGATTGCTATCGAGAGAAATGGTTACTCCTTCAAAGGGAGTGTACCAAAGTGACGCTTCGGAACCGCTCATCCGTCGTAGGGCTACATGCGAGAGTGTCTCGGTCATACCGTAAGTGCTGTAGACGGCATTGGGAAAAGAGTGCAACTGTAGTGCGAGATTTTCATCAATCGCTCCTCCGCCAATAATCAAGTTTTTGATGTTTTTCAGGGCTGTAGCCTCCTGTTCATTTTCCAATGAGCGTATCACCTGCATGGGAATCATCGCTGCGAAATCGATGGCCGACTCATTGGGAAAAGTCTGGGCCAAGGCCGCCAAAGGATGGCTGCCAGGGGAGACTGCCAACAGACGGAGATGCCACTCCCAAGCCCTCACCGCCATCATCTTCCCCGCAATATAGTCAAGGGGCAGGCAAAGGAGCGCCGTATCGCCCTCACGAAGACCAAGATACTGACAGGTGATGCGAGCGCTCGCCCTCATACGTGACTTTTCCACCCACAATGGCTTAGGCGCGCCCGTACTGCCGCTGGTATGCACCAACAGGCGCGGATTGCTGTCGTTCCACTGAAGGGAAAAATCTTCGAGGGTCATATAAAGATTAAAGAATTAAAAGATTATAAGATTATAAAATTAAAAAATTAAACAATGAAAAGATGAAAAGATGAAAAGATTGGTAAATCTGAAAACCAAGAAATAAAATGGTTGGAGTGACATCGTATTTCGTAACACGTCATTCATCACTAACCGAACCACATTCTATCACCTTGAAGATGAAGGGGTGCTTCAACATTATCGGTGAAGAGTTGGCCTGTGCCCAAGCCTTGCGGCATGGTGATGGCCGGTCCATAAAGGAGAGCGGCGAGGTGCGCCACCGCATTCAAGCCGATGTTACACTCCAACGCACTCGTCATCCATGAGCCAATGCCGCGTTGCCGTGCCATAGTAACCCACTCCGTGGCACCCACCATACCACCATGCAACGATGGCTTGATGATGATGTATTGAGGACGAATAACGTCGAGCAATTCTTCTTTCTTATAGGGGTCGTTCACACCGATGAGTTCCTCGTCGAGCGCGATGGGCAGTGGTGTGTTGCGGCAGAGCGTCGCCATCACTTGCCACTGCCCTTGTCGTATAGGCTGTTCGATGGAATGGATATCATACTGCGCCAGTTGTTCAAGTCGTCGTGGTGCTTCCTCTGGCGTGAAAGCCCCATTGGCATCGACACGCAGTTCCACATTCTCTTTGGAGAACCGCTGTCGGAGCATCTTGATGAGCGACAGTTCCTCGTCGAAGTCGATGGCCCCGATTTTCAATTTCACACATTGGAAACCGCCACGTAGTTTCTCCTCCATGCGTCGACGCATCTCATCGAACGAACCCATCCACACCAATCCATTGATTGGTATACCCTCCTCGCCTCGGCTGAAAGGTGTGTCGAAGAGCGCCCATGACTGTTGTTGGAGGTTCAGCATGGCCGTCTCGATTCCGAAGAGCATGGAAGGGTATGGACGCAACTGTTCCACGGGGACGGCATTGGTGGCCTCCACCTGTATACATGCCTCGTGCAACACTTCCTCGTAGTTGGGAAGGTCATCACACGACAGTTGAGGCAATGGGGCACACTCTCCCACCCCGATATGGCCTTCATCGTCGGTAAGCTTCACCAACCATGATGTGCGCGTGGTATACACACCCCTAGATGTTCCTGCTGGGAAACGAAAATGAAAAATCTTACGTTCGACTTGAGCCTTCATTTAGTGATGACTTCAATATCCAATGTTCAATTTTCAATGTTCTAGTCCCATCCTTGGAAGGCACTGATGGGCAGTTCCGTAGGATGGTCATGCGGTAGTCCAAGGTCGTAACCTTCGATGGGTGTGGCCAGATAAGCAGGAATATTGTCCTCGTCGGGATGGAAAAACTCCAGTTTCATCCGTCCCGTATTCTTTGTCTTGCTCTTTTCCTCAGTCAAGTTAAAGACAACAGTATAGACATCTTCGCCTTGTTTCTCCACCACCTGATAGGTGCCATCGTATAACAACATTGTATGAGGCATACCATCTTCAAATTTCATGTCCGAAATCTGCATCTCATTGTTGGGTCCGAAGAATACGATGGTAATGGTATCTCCACGACTGTCAATCTGGAAATTGCCAAGCACAGGCAATTCGTACGTACCTTGTTGTGCACTAACGCCTTGTGATATGCCCGCCTGATTCAATTGTTCCTTTTCAGCGGTTTGTCCCTTGCCATTGGCACATGCGCCCTGGACAATGACTGCCAACAGGGCGAATAAGATAGTTGTTTTTTTCATAGTTATTGAGTTATTGAGTTTGTAAGTTTATGAGGCATTGAGTTATACCGTTATTACGAAAAATAGGTATTCATCGTTCTACATTATCTCGTGAGTGAGAACTTCAGGCTAAGACCGAAGTCACGAGTGGTGGTCGGATAACTATTTGAGGAGAGCAACGGCGTATTGATTTGCTGGTCGTAGTAGAAACTCAGGGTAAGCATCTTCGACAACGTGTAATCGGCATTGATGGAGAATTTGAATGCCGTGTTGCCACTGCTGGCCGTTGATGTCATCGAGGCGATATCGCGAGTGAGGTTTGCCTGGTCACGGTAAGACAAGTCAAATCGCATGTTCAAGTCATGATTGAATCCTTTCGAACTCGACGATGTCGACTGTTTGCCCTGGTTTCCTTCGTTGTCGTTCTCTTTGTCCTTTCCGCTGCCCTTCACCTTCCGGTTATTACCGCCACCGAAGAGTCGGCTGAAGGAGAAGTTATTGATTTTGTATCCCATTCCCAACACCCAGTCATAACTTGATGTCTCATTGATTTGCACACTCGTCATACTGAGGTTGAGCACACGTGTGGAACGGTATTCCAATTTGCAGGTGAGGTTGTTCAGGAATGTCACGTCGATGCCCAGGAGTGGAGAGAACGACTCGTTGATACTCACCGTCGACACATTGTACATACTGCTCGGCACAGGATTGCCCGTAGTGGCATCGGTGATGAATCCCAGTCCGTTCATGTATTCATTCCATGCGCTATAACTAGCATAGGCACCCACAGCATATATGCTCTTGTAAGCATGGCTCAGGTTGACACTCTTGAAATGTTCGCTGAACCACGGCAATTTGCTCAGTCCACTGTATTTCACCGACCAGTTGGGCAACAGTCGTTTAAGCGATGGGAAGATAGACAGTCCTTTGCCACCCATGCTGGTGTATGCCGACAAGAAGGCCGGAATCATCACGTCGGCACTGTATTTGTTCACCGCACCGTTTTCGGGGTTGAACGTTTTTCCTGCCAACGCTGACGAACTAGGATAGGTAGCACCCGCATACTGCGCTTCCACACGGTCGCGGAAAGTATCGAGCGAACGGCAGAACGTCTCGAACGTCTTCGAGTGGTAGCCGTTGGTGGCGTCGCCACGACCCTCGAACGCGCTGCCCATGGAGATGGTGGTCATGGTGAACGTTCCGCTTTGCGTCTTGGGGCTGCCCTCATACATATATTGTATGTTCTTGGCCACCGTTTCCGTACGCGAAGCAGTGAGGTCGATTTTCAGGTCACGCACCGGTTCGAGCGTCACCCTCAGTTGCAAATCCTCGGTACGGCTTGTCGCCGCATGTATAGATGTTGCCACACTGTCGACATTGAGCAGCCATCCGTTGCGTGCCGCCTTGTCGAGGTAGTCGTCGTCGATAAATCCAAACGCGAAATCGAGTCCCGGCGACAAGATATCGCCCGGACGCTGTCCGAAGGCATCGCCAACGTTCGGCATGAAGCCCGGCAACGACATGTGATACTGGTTGCGGTAGGTGAATCCCACATTACGCACCATCATGAGAAACCTTGCCACCGCCTGCGCCGCCTTGTACCACGGTTTGTCGTCGAGCGGAGCCTTCGGTGTGACCGTGATTTTCATCTTCACGGCGGAGTCGCCCTTGTTGATGACCTTGATTTTGTTCTCATCCACCTTTCTGATGCGCACGTCGACAGGTTTGCCTTTGCTGTCTTTTGCGGTGACGGTGATACGTTTCGTCTTTTTGTTATGCGTGACAATCATCGACGTGTCGGCATTGATGGTTATCTCCTTCTCGAAAGCCTGCCGATTCTTGGGCAAGTCCTTCTTCTTGTCGTCCTCCTTGTCGTCTTTTTGTTCACCTTTCTTATCACCTTTCTTGCTGTCTGCACGCCCCTTGGTACTTGTTTTTTTCTTTGTCGTTGATGAACTCTTTGAGTATTTTTCGTTCGTCTTTTTGAGGAACGGTATATGGTCGTAGAGTTTCTGCATATTGAACGTACCATTGAGGGTGAACGTTCGGTTCGAGTTGATGGTATTGCCCAACGACGTGCCGTCTTCAAGGTCGCTGCCTCGTGTCCAGTCATAAGTTGACTGGTAATTGGCATCGAGGGACACCCAATCGAAGATCGGTATGAGATTGATGGGCGGTTTGTACGTGAGGGTGAAGTTCTGCGTGTAGTCGAGCGGCCGTCCCAAGTTACGGATAGATGTCCACACCGAGTCCTTCCATGCTTGGTAGTGGTCGGGATAGAGGTCTTTGTTAATCGGAGTGTAAGGCTCCTCTATCTCCGCCCGAGTTGCGCTATGGAAATTGGCGTGTAGGTTCTTGGTGAGGTCCCAACGTATGGAGAAGTCGCGGTTCCACGTGAACTGCTCGTTGAATATCAGCGGCAACTGGTTGCCTTCAAGACTCTCCATGTCACGTTCTTGCCGTTCATGGTATATCCTTCGTATCTCCGTGTTGAACGCCACGTTCTGCGGCAACCAATTCAGTCCGAACCGTTTGAATAGTTCGAGCCATTTCGACTTGCTCTTGATTTTCTTGAACGGCTCCCATGCTTTGTAAACGGGCGTCCAGGAATAGTTGAGCGAGCCGCGCCACTCATCTTCATTGTCATAGACAACGGTCTCACCTTGCGTGTGGCGATGGGAGTGGCTATAGGTGAACGAGAAGTTGGCCGGGTCGTAGGGCATGGGGTGCCGTTTGTTGGCAATGCCTACCCTAACGTTGGACAATGAGAAGTTCGTGCTGGTGGTGTTTGTCACAGCGATAGCCTCGATGGAGTCACGCTCACGTGTGTCAGTAATGGCTTCCAGGGCATCGTCGAGTTTCATATCCGTGTCGAGCGGATTGTATTTAGGTCTCGTCTCTTCTTTGGTTACCGAATAATACAGCGGCGCAGACACTTTCGCCTTGTCGGGGAAGAACTTACCCAATTCTAAACGTGTGGTAACGCTGTAGGTCTTATAATTGTCAGTGGAGCGTTGGCTCACTCCCTCTTCCAATCCGCCGAAGCCCTCGCTCATGTATTTGCCTACGAGGTCGATGGTTCCGAAGTCGGAAAGTTGCACGTTCAGATTACCCTGTGCAGCCCATCCTCCTTCGTTGTTGTATTCCTTCAGTCGCAGTTCGTTGACCCATACCTCGCCCGATTTGGGGTCGCCCGCCAGGTTTCTCACACCGATAATCATCGTCTTCACCTCGCCAAGCGACGGGTTACCCATGATGCTCACCTTATTGCCAGGTTTGTCCTCATCATAGTCAGAGAACAGTTGGTTGTAGGAAGCATGTCCCTCCGACTTTGCCCTGTTACGCTTCTTCTTCAACTGCGTGAAGATGTCGAGCGAGATATTGAGCATATTGTCTTCAGGCCACACCACGCGTTTGTCTTGAGTGGAGTATTTGTCGTAGTATCCCGCCGGAGTGAGTTTCAGCGGAATCTCGTATTCATAGAAATTACTCTTATAGTCACTACCCAACCTGATGAACACCGCCAATTGGTTGTCGGCCAAGTTAGTTGTGTTTTCAAGCATGGTATTGGCGTGTACGAACATCTGCAAACGACGATACTGTCTGAGGTCGAGCGTCGTGTTCTTGTATACCGCCTTCGACTCGCCCGTCCCCAGGTTCTCCACCACCATGTTGAGCGCCTGTTCATTACTCTCCACCAACTGCGGCTGAGTGGGGTCTTGTGCTCGGTCGATGCCCGGAGGCAGCACGTAGTTCACAGGCTGTTTGTCGTTATTCTCCTCGATGTTTACGGCGCTCACTGAGAGATGCCCGGTATTGGTGGCACTGTTGGTGAGGTTCTGGTCGTAAATGCGCCACTCACCCCTGACGAGATAGAGCGTACCAAAACGCATGACGATGGGTTTCTCAAATCCCGTGAGGAACATACGCATGAAACGAATTGACGAGAAGTCGCCGATGCTTCCCACGCGCCGTTCATACTGGTCGAGCGGTATGCGGAACTGATACCATGTGACGTTGTAAGACTCGCCATTGCGCGTCTTTCCCGACGACTCACGGCTGTCGACGATGAAGTTTCTTCCCACCACCATGTCCTCAGGTCGTATCGACACCTTGTATTGGTAGTATTTCTCATACTCGTTGAGCGTATAGTCCTGATTGATGTCCTCCACATCAGGTGTTGTCTTGTACGATGTGTCGTAACTTTCCGCCCTTGTGTCGGAGTCGGGCGAGTTACCCTGCGGGTTGTTGATACGCTTGTAACGTTGGAGTATGGGAGCCTGAATCTCGTCAAAGTCGCTGCCCCTGAAATAGTGGTAGTCGTCGTTAGCAGGGTCGTTCATGATAGAGTCGAACACCTCTGGCGACACTTTTCCCTGGATGGCAGTGAGGAAATCCTGATATGAAGGGAATGTACGCTCCTCGGCGTCAGTCAGTCCGTTGAAACCCACGTCCTGCAGTTCACGCGACCCCGAAGTGGTGGCAAAGGCATAGGTGACCGCCGTTTGTGTGGGCACCTTTCCCCACTGTGTGGTGGTGAAACTATTTGACCCATCCACCGGCATGCCACTCTCATAGAATTTTTTTCCATCGCGTAACACATCCTCGCTCACCTCGCCAAGGTTGATGTAGAAGTCGCCGCCATATTCATGCGCATCAGCCTGTTCGTTGGTATAGATAAAGGGGTCGAGAAGCCAGAACTCAATGTATTCGATGTTGGCCGCCTCGAAGTCGTTGGTGTCGAGTTTACGCATCATTCCACCCCATGTATTGCCCGGCTGCATGAGTCGTCCGTTGGCAGTAAGGTTGGGATTGAAGTTATACGGTCCACGTTCGTCGGGATAGAATGCCAAGTTGAGAATGGGTAGCGGCGCCGTGGCTCCCGAATATGAGTTTTGGTCACGGTTGGGGAATAATTCGCGCACATACACCTCGCGCACATAGTGGTTCGATAGTTGTTCTAGGTCGCTCTTGATATGCCCCGGGGTAAGGGATGAGGAGCGTCGAGTGAACAATGGGTCGATGGTGTACCATGCCAGCAACGAACGGTTGAAGCCACTGGACAGTCCCGTCTTGTCGTTATACTCATTGAACATCGTGGGCACACTGGAGATGATCCACGAGGTGGGTGTCGACACATCGATTTCGTTTTTGGTGTTCTCGAAATCATCGAGATACGACGCATTGTCCTGCGTGCCGTGGCTCTGTCCGGCGATGAGATGCGCAAACTCAGCGTTGAACGTGATATTCGAAGGCTGGGTGAGATGGAGGAACGGTATCTTGTCGAGCATGTTGGTGAGCCATTGGCTCTCCTTCTTCCAATGCAGGTTGACACCCCAGATGGTATTGTTGAGGGGTTCGGCTCCCATCGACACCTTGGTGGTGAGCGCTTGTTCCGACAGGTGCTGAATGGTACCACTAATTTGGAAGTTCTTCGTGAAATCATACTGCCAATTCATGCCAAACATCGTCTTCCGCTGTTGGCCATAATCGGTATTGCTTTCGAACGAAGCGCTCACCTGCGTGCCCGCATCGAGAATACTCTGGTTGAGAATGGTCACCTCACCGGCAGAATAGTCGACGCTATAGTCGGAGCCTTCCGTCAATTCCACGCCTCCCGCCGTGACATGCACGGAGCCTTGCGGCACGTTGTACGCTCCTAGGGAGATGACGTTGGCCGACGTGCCGCGGAACTGTCCCATGAGCACATATTTGTCCTTCTCGGCTATTTGCTTGGCCACCGTCTTGGTGGAGTCGTAGAGTTCGAAGAAACAGTATTTCTCCGCCACATCACTGCTGATGCCCTTCGAGGTAAGGAACTTATACATATATTCACCGAAGGGTTCCGCCTCGGGCAAGAACACTCGTCCGTTGGTTACGGTATAACCCTTCACATAGTCGAAATAGCCATTGGAGTGCGCCTTCTTATTGTTGTCGAGACGGTCGGCACCCAAGTCCTTGATGATGGCCATGTCCTTGACCTGAGGTTCAGGGATATAGGTGAGGTAGACACCCGCCGTGTCGCTTTGGTATTTGATGTCGAGACGGAACTTGTCTTCCTCAACCGACGAGGCGAGGTAATACACGTTCTTCATCATTAAGTCCCAGTTGCCTTGATGTGGGTTGTTGCTCGTGTTTTTAAGTGCTTTGACAAAGAGACACTGGCTCACATCGGTGACGTTGTTGGCGAACTCGCCTACCTGATAGGTCACGCCACCATAGGTATACTCAAAAGCCACAGCCAACACTTGGTCGGTTTGGAGCGCGGTCTTGAGCGAGATGTATCCCAGTTCGGCATTGATGGTATATTCCGATGAGCTGAGCAGACGTGCGTTCTGCAATTTCTCGTAGTCGATACCTCCCTCGAAATTGGGTATGCCATCGAGCACGGTCGATGTCTGGTCGATGTTTCGCGCATCGGCATACGTGCTAACCATGGTGGCGTATTCGTTGTTCGCTGCGTTCTGCGGAAGCGTCGACGCGCCACCCCACATCTTGTTGTGGATTTTGGTGCCCTCACCCAAGTCGGCCAGGGCTACGATGTTACGCGTGTTGTTCGCCGCTCCAGTCTTGTTGGTCACCCACACTTCCACTCGGTTGATTTTAAATCCCGAGGTGAGGTTGGGCAGTGTCTTCATGGCATCGTCGTAACGGTCACGGAAATATTGTGAGAGGAAGAAGTGCCGGTTTTCCTCGTAGTTGGCCGCGTCGATTTCGAAGGGTGTCAGTTGCACACCGCCTTTGGACGACACGCTCTTCGATGATGATTTTTTCTGCGAGAACACCGTCTGCAGTTTCAGTTTACCAAACTGCCAGTCGGTACGCAATCCGAAGAGCGACGATGCGCCTCGTATGAGCGATGAGTTGGAAGGGAAGGATATATTACCCGCCTCCACCAACTTGATGATTTCGTCTTCTTTGCCCTCATATTTCAGTTTGAGGTTCTGAGTGTCGAAATCAAAGGTGGCGTCGGTGTTGTAGTTGAGGTTCATGTTCACCTTGTCGCCCACCTTTCCGTTGACATTGAGGTTGATTTTCTCGTCGAAATCGAAGGTGGTGGTGTTACGGTTTCGTATGGGCAACGAGGGGTTGTCAATATTCTTGAGTGTGGCGCCGAACTTCAGCTCCGCCGTACCCTGTGTTTTGATGCGCACGCCACCTGGTCCGAAGATTTTCTCCGCCGGCCCGAGGTCAAAATGCATGTCGGTGAAATCAAAACGTTCCTTTCCTTGCGTGGCCACCACCTCTTCATTCTTCGACTTGAAATAATGGTAGAAGTCCTGTCTGTTGCGCCATTGGAAATACTCCTCCGGTGTCATCATGATGGGTGCCGACACCCAAGTGCCACCTATTTTCGTGCCGAAGACATAACGGTTGAGCGTGTCGTTATAAATCACGTCCATCTTCATGTTGTCGGGACGGCTGAGGTCGGCAGGTTGCTGGTCGAGATCATCGACGGTGATGGGCACAGTACGTTGTATCTTCCACCTGGGGTGCAACAGAGAGTCGGGTATTTCCTCTTCGTCGATGACCACATCGGTGAGGTGGATAGTTGAGTCAGGAGGTAGCTGCGGTTGGTGGTCTGTGGCCTCTGTCAACGAACGTCGATCAGGCGCCACATGGTTCTTAGCACCACGGGGCACCGACATTGCTCTTCCCGCCATCACGGTAATGGCCAGGAAAGCAACAAGCATAAGCGATAGCCGTTCGTTGAGTTTCATTGAATATTATTATCTTGGAAGTTTAAGTGGAAGAAAATTCACTTCGTTCTTGGAAGTTAAAGTAGACAATACTCCACCTACTACTTTTACCTTTTTACTTTTTTACTTTTTTACTTTTTTACTTTTTCACCTTTTCACTTCCCTTTATTTTATCTGCTTCAACGCCAATTTCACCACCTGTTCAACAGGCATGTCAGGATGAGCCTCGAGAATGGATGTCACCACCTTCGCCGACGGCGCGGGTGCGAATCCGAGCATGGTGAGAGCCCCCACCGCTTCGTTTTTCACCTCATGGTTGATGGTTGAGGTGGCACTATCAAGCGTCGGATGCAGTTCATCGGCCAACCCACCATTGACGATCTTGTCCTTTAGATCGACGATGATACGTTGCGCGGTGCGAAGACCAATGCCCTTCACACTCTTGAGCATCCGTTCGTCGCCCGAGGCAATGGCATTGCACAGGTCGCGGGGGGTGCCCGAAGAGAGAATCATCCTACCGGTGTTTGCTCCCACACCAGAGACACTGATGAGCAGGCGATAAAGCTCGCGCTCCTGTTTCGACGCAAAGCCGAAAAAGGAGAAAGAGTCGTCGCGCCCGCCGGTGACCAACTGTTCATGGACAAAGAGTTTCACCTCTTTTTTGCCTTGTATGGCAGAGAAAGTGTTGAGTGAAATATTGAGCGCATAACCGACCCCGGCCGCTTCGACCACCGCTTGCGCCGGTGTCAGCTCGGCCAGTTCACCCCTGATATAATCTATCATGACGTTAACTTTTCGTATATATACAAAAGATTAACGAGGTTAACGGCGGTTTATTGCATTTTCGGGGTATTTTTGGGGATTCTCTGTTTTCTTTCCGTGATGGCGAACTCACCAACAAACGCTTGTTCAAAAAAGGTTTTGTCGATATTCCCCAAACATTGAACCAAAAGAATGCTTATTTTTCACATGAGGAACATCATTTTCCCAAAAATGTATTATATTTGCACGTATGAAAAAGATACTACTTGTTTTTATCGCTTCATTCTTCATGCTTTCCACGCAGGCACAGTCATCGTGGGGACGCGTGCTGCGTGGTGCCGTGAAAGCGGGAAAGGCATTGACCATCACTGACGAGGAGTTAGCAGAGGTTGTAGGCGAGAGTGTGAGAGTCATGGACAGTGAGAACAAGGTTTGTGGGGAAAACAGCCCTTACACCAAAAGACTGAGACGCCTGACAAAGGGAATGGATAAGGCGGCCGGCATAAAACTGAATTATAAAGTATACCTCACGTCCGACATCAATGCTTTTGCCTGTCCCGACGGCAGCGTGAGAGTATTCTCGGCTCTGATGGACGAATTGACCGACGATGAATTGCTCGGAGTAATTGGCCATGAGATAGGCCACGTAGCCCTGCGCCATTCGAAAAAAGCGTGGAGGAGTGCCTTGTTGCGCAGTGCCGCATCAGACGCCATGGGGGCCATGAGTAGCAAGTGGGCAGGACTGTCGGACTCTGTCCTTGGCGACTTGACGAGTGCGGCACTTACGGCAAAACACTCCAGGTATCACGAGACAGAGGCCGATGACTATGGTTACGATTTCCTGAAAAAAAGCGGAAAGAATCCCTGGGCGATGGGATTGGCCTTTATAAAACTGAAAGAGTTGTCGAAAAAAAGCAGTTCTTCACGTTTTGACAAATGGCTGCAGACGTTCTCTTCACATCCCGACTTCGATGAACGTATCGCCAGGATGAAGAACAAGGCCAAGAAAGACGGTTACCCTGTGGGAAAGTGAAAAGAATTAAAAAATCGGCTATTGTTTGCAAATTGCCAAAATAATGTGTACTTTTGCACCGATTTGTTAGAATTTACACTCAATAACAGGCTAATAGTTATTTAGAAGATGAAAAAAATCAGAGCCGCCGTCGTTGGTTACGGCAACATCGGACATTACACCATCCAGGCCTTAGAGGCCGCTCCAGACTTTGAAATAGCAGGCGTAGTGCGCCGCAAAGGAGGCGAGAACAAGCCCAAAGAGTTGGAGCCCTACGAGGTGGTGAGTGATATTCGCGAACTGAAAGATGTAGATGTGGCCATCCTGGCCACCCCCACCCGTTCATGCGAAGAATATGCCAAGAAAATCTTGCCGCTAGGCATCAACACGGTGGACAGTTTCGACATACACACCAACATTGTGGACTATCGCGCCACACTCATGCCCATCTGTAAGGAATATGGTCGAGTAGCCGTGATTGCCGCTGGCTGGGATCCTGGATCGGACAGCATTGTGCGCACATTGATGGAGAGTCTGGCACCCAAAGGACTGTCGTACACCAATTTCGGTCCAGGCATGTCGATGGGACATTCGGTATGCGTGCGCTCCAAGGAAGGTGTGAAGAACGCACTATCGATGACCATTCCCTTGGGAGAGGGTATCCACCGCCGTATGGTGTATGTGGAACTGGAGGATGGTGCCTCACTTGATGCGGTAACTGCAGCCATCAAGGCCGACCCCTATTTCGCGCATGATGAAACCCATGTCTTTGCCGTAGAATCCGTGGACGCTGTGCGCGACATGGGTCATGGCGTTCATTTGGTGCGCAAAGGAGTGAGCGGTGAGACG
Source organism: uncultured Prevotellaceae bacterium (assembly GCA_900313615.1). Classification (GTDB taxonomy): domain Bacteria; phylum Bacteroidota; class Bacteroidia; order Bacteroidales; family Bacteroidaceae; genus Prevotella. Next base: position 106,168 of record OMRP01000004.1, on the reverse strand, counting down.
CAGAACCAACGTTTTGAATTCAACATGAGCATCAACAATCCCGCCCTGACGGCTCAGGTATTGGTGAATGTGGCTCGTGCTTCGCTACGTCAACAGCCCGGCTGCTACACAATGGTTGAACTGCCTGTGATAGACATGCTACCCGGCGAGCGTGAAAACCTCATCGGAAAACTGGTTTGATGAAATACTCAACACTCAAAACACTTAACACTAAACATTAACAAACACTACACAATTATGAAAACGAAATTATTCATTATCACGGCTGTATGCGCTGTAACAATGCTGCTGATGAGTTCCATGCCTGGCAATGGCGTTATTAGCAAGGAAGGCGCGTTCACCGTGGTAAACACCACCACTTTGGCACAAAGCGTGGAAGGTTACAATGGTCCCACACCGCTGAAGATATACATCAGCAAGGGCAAGATAGAAAAGATTGAGGCCTTGAAGAACCAAGAGACTCCCCGTTATTTCGCCAAGGTGAAAAAACAATTGCTGCCACGTTGGAACGGCATGACCGTAAAAGCTGCCAAGAGCGCCAAGGTGGACGCTGTGACTGGCGCTACGATGTCGTCGAACGCCGTTATCGAAAATGTCAAGCGCGGTCTGGACTACTACCAGAAACATAAGTAAGGAGAAGGACATACAAAAAGAAATGGATGGCATCCATGGGGTTACGCTTTAGGGCGGTAAATCATGGTGGCCATCCATTTCTTTTTGTCAGAAAGCCTTATGGAATATTAGGATATTGGTCGAAGTCGGGCTTTCGTTTTTCCAAGAAAGCCTTTCCACCTTCCTGTGCCTCGTCGAGGAAATAATAGAGCATGGTGGCATCACCTGCCAGTTGCTGGATACCCGCCTGTCCGTCGAGTTCGGCATTGAGACCCGCCTTGATCATGCGCAATGCAATAGGCGAGCGCTCCATCATCACCTTGGCCCACTCCACGCACTCGTCTTCTAGACGTTCAAACGGCACCACTTTGTTCACCATGCCCATGCGTTCCGCCTCCTGTGCTGTATATTGACGGCAGAGGAACCATATCTCACGGGCCTTTTTCTGTCCAACGATACGCGCGAGGTACGATGAGCCGAAACCAGCATCAAACGACCCTACCTTGGGACCCGTCTGTCCGAAGATGGCATTCTCAGAAGCGATGGTTAGGTCGCACACCAAGTGCAACACATGCCCACCGCCGATGGCAAAGCCGTTGACCATCGCGATGACAGGTTTGGGCAAACGTCGTATCTGCATCTGCACATCGAGAACACTTAGCCGTGGCACACCCTCGTCATCGATATACCCACCACGTCCTTTCACATGCATGTCGCCACCCGAACAAAAAGCCTTGTCGCCAGCTCCAGTGAGCAATACCACGCGCAGACGAGCCGCCTCACGACAATAAGCGAAGGCTTGTGACAGCTCGAGCGTTGTCTTGGGGGTGAAAGCGTTGCGGTAACGTGGTCGGTTGATGGTGATTTTTGCTATTCCTTCAAATTCTTCGAAAAGGATTTCTTCGAAATCCATGATTTTTTTCCAAGTTCGCATGGGTGTTGATGTTGAGGATTAATTATGAATTAATTTGATTATCTTTTTACTTTTCAAAGAATGCCTGGAGAGCTTGATTGTCGGTGGTGGCATCGGTGAACACCTCGAGGAGCATTGGTCGTGTGGTTTCTTCGGTAAGCAGCAAAACGATACCTTCCTGCATCTCCTGCATATTGGTTGCTTTCAGATAACCGATGTCGCACTGCGTGCAAATACCCCGTGCTGACGTATTGTGGCAGGCTGCTACCATCGTTTCACATGCCGGACTCTGCTGCAGCCCTGGCAAAGTTTGGAAGATGCCGCCACCACCATTGTTGAGTACCATGATGCGTAGGTTGCCCGACAAATTGACATTCCACAATGCGTTTTCGTCATAGAAGAAACTCAGGTCGCCAAGTACGCAGAACACTTTATCGTCGAGCCCTTTTTCCCACATGTGGGCGGCATGGCCCACTGCCGTGGAGAGCGAACCCTCGATACCGTTGACACCACGATTGCACCACACATGATGTTCCGAATAAATATTAGCCAGACGTATTGCACTGCTGTTGCCGTAGTGGACATGGAAATCATAATCCATATCACAGAGTTGCTGTTCAAAGTAGCGAACGGCAGCCATCTGCGAATAGGGAGGTTCGTAGTCGTCGGTCATCTGTTCGGCATGGTTAAGCACCTGCTGCCATCGGTCGTGGAAAGCCACATGGCCAGGGTTCTCGTGGAACAGTTTTTCCGTTTGTCGTTCTTTCGGCAGATCCGGAAAGAGCACACTCAGATAGTTATGGTGGTAAAAGAAATACAATGTGTTGACCAAAGCATTGTATGTACCCATCACCTTCAACTCGTCCATCTGCATCGTTACGTCGTGGATGGCCTCTCCCTCATTGACCATGACGACCTTGGCCCCTTCGGCCTTACGCAAAAAAGTCTTCAACCGTTTACTCACCACATGTCCCCCCACATAGAGGATGTAGTCGGGTATATAATCAGGGTTATCGCCAATGAGGGTGAGCGCTTTCTCTGTTGGCACATGATAGCCGAGATGATTATTCAAACTCTCGGAGAGCACCACGCCATAGTCGGCAAGGAATGTCATTGCATCGTGGTATTCATCGTCGTCATCTTCTTCTACCCATTCCGAATACTCCTGTCCAAGAATAATCATCGGTTGTTCCGCCTCAAAGAAATCACGCGCCAACTGGACATCCTTCATTTCATGATAATAGTGGCGCTCGATACTTCGCTCCTTAGGCAGGTGGCTAACGGAAAAATCGAATAGCGGTTCGCTGATGGGCACATTGACATGCACAGGTCCCGTGCTATAAAAAGACAATTCGAGCAATACCTCATTGGCCAACCTATTGCAGAGCCACCTACTCTCCTCGTCGTGAGGTTCGGGCAGCGACACCGAGCGTCGCACCAATGAGCCGAAAGCACCCTGCTGCGGGATAGTCTGTCCATCGAGCTGGTCAACCCAAGCCTGTGGCCTGTCGGCCGTGATGACCACCAACGGTAATTGTTGGTATTTAGCTTCGGCAACCGCCGGTGCCAAATTAAGCATAGCCGACCCCGAAGTGACACATACCGCCACGGGCATCTGCGAGGCATGTATCAACCCGATGGCAAAGAATCCTGCGCTGCGCTCATCTGTGACGGGATAGCAGGTAATATCGGGGCACTCGTTGAGGTTATGCACGATAGGTGCATTTCGAGAACCTGGACATACCACGACCTGATACACATCATGTTCCACGAGCAGTGAAGTGAGGATATTGACGTTTTCTTTGTTGGAGTACATTTATTTAGTGACGAGTGATGAGTGATGATGCTTCCTTCTTTGAGAGTGTTGGTGGGTATTCACAGCAACCTTCTCATTGTATCTAGTTTAGTCTCCGTTTCGTTCCATTCTTGCTGCAAGACACTTTCAGCCAAGATACCTCCACCTGCATACAGTCGTAGGCTATCTTTCAGAATGCGCATACACCGCAATGACACAAAGAGATGGGTGTCATCGGTACCGTTTGCGGGTCCGTCGCACAGTGGGCCACAGAATCCACTATAGTAATGGCGCGGTGCCGACTCATTCTTACAGATGAAGTCGAACGCCTCACGTTTGGGCAGTCCGCAGACTGCTGGTGTGGGATGCAGAGCAGCGAGGAGCGACCCTAGTCGAGAAGTGTCATTGACGGAAAAGGTGAAATCACTCCTTAGATGGAGCAAATGCCCTGCACGTACTGTTCGCGGTCCCTCCTCATGCAATCGACTGGAGAATTGCTCAAGGCACTCTACGATATAAGTACTCACAAGACGTTGTTCGCGAATGTTCTTGTCAGACCACCCCACTTCGCCAAGCGACAGTTTTTCGTTGTGCCCATCGGCTATCCATTGGTCGGTAAGAGGGGCATGTCGAGCGCAGCGCAGTTCCATGGTTCCTGCAAGGGCTATGGTGCGCCATTTGTCGCCACCACCTTCAAGCAGCAATTCCGGTGTCGCCATAAGCCATGTCTGTGCATTTGGTATATGCACTAGAGCGATGAACATACGTGGATAGGCCGAGCAAGCGCGGAAAAACAGTTCTTCTTGGGCATGCTTGCCATTGTCGGCGATGTCGACACACCTAGAGAGCACCAACTTGCCAAAGTGCCCGGCCTGCACCTGCGAGGAAAAACTCGCGAAATCGAGTTGATAGTATCCGTTAGGGGTTGACTCTTTTTCTGTCAGGGGTGCCAACACCGCTTCGCCATCACCCTGAGGGCATGGTGACACTACCGTCTTTCCCTGGATGAGAAATATCGGTTCTTCTTCTGATGGGGCAAAGGGGGCGAACACGAATCCCCGTTTCCCATTAAGCAGGGCTAGAGAACGCAGTTGCAGCGGTTCTCCGTCCTCCTGTTCCACCCGAGCATACTGACTGCTGTAGGGCAAACGGTATAAGGCAAACGCTTTCATCGTGATTCTTTTTTAGGAGAAATGATATAATTGGTTACGCTGACCACAGAGATGGTACGTCCCTTACTGTCGGTAATCTCCACATTCCACACATGAAGCGTCTTTCCTTTCTGCACAAGACGTGCCAACGCTGTCACGGTGTCACCTTCAGCCACGGCCTTGACGTGTGAGCCACTGACATTGATGCCGACGCATATCTTCCCTGGACAGAGTGACGAAGAACCCACTCCTGCCAAGTTCTCGGCCAAAGCCAAAGACGCTCCTCCGCTGAGAAAGCCGAAGGGCTGACGGTTACGCTCGTCGACCTTCATAGTGGCCATGCACATGTCATCGTCGGGCGTGGAGATAAACTCCATACCCAAGGCGGTGGACAGGTTGGGTTGTCGGTTGATAATTTCCCTGATTTTTTCTACGTCCATAGTATTATGGTTAAAACCAATGCAAAAATAAACATTATTTCCGATAATTGAGCAGATGGACATATTTTTTTCGACACATTGACATATTTTTAATATGCGCAAAAAAGCCCACCCGAAGGTGAGCCTTGATTTGCGAAAGTGACATTATGGAAGCGACGCCGTCGCCAATGCCCTTTCTTTTTACAAAGTAAAGTCTGAAGACTATCTGGCGAGACGGAGGCCAATATAGTAATATGCTCCGCCTGAAGAGAAACTGCCACGATAGCCAACCCTACAACTGCCATCATAACCATACCAACTGCCGCCACGGCCAACGCGAGTAGACGAGGCCGCGGTATTGCACGGGTTGGAAGAGGGAGAGCTGGAGTAATAATTTGGGTCGTACCAATCCTGACACCACTCCCACACATTGCCACTCATGTCGTACAAGCCCAGTTCGTTGGCCTGTTTGTGGGCCACGAAATGTGTTTCGTCGCCACTATTGCCTTCATGCCAAGCCACATCGTTTGCATTGTTGCTTCCTGCATACATATATCCCTTGCTCTTCTTGCCGCCACGGGCTGCATATTCCCACTCCGCCTCGGTAGGCAGACGAAAGTTCTTCCCCGTGAGCAAGTTGAGTTTGGCGATGAATGCTAGACAATCATTCCAACTAACCGTTTCTACCGGCCGTTTGCCTTCTATGAAACGAGAGGGATTATGGCCCATAACCACCTGCCATAAATCTTGCGTCACCTCGGTTTGTCCGATGTAGTAGTCGGAGAGTTTCACATCGTGGAGAGGATTCTCGTCGGGTTCAGCATCGGACGCTCCCATTTGGAACGTGCCACCCTCGACACGCACCATGGTGAAGGGCACACCATTGACCGTAATTATCTCGAAGGGGGGATTCTCATCACTACTTCCACCACCTTCATCATCGTCATCACCACAGGATGATAGGGAGAAAGACAAGGAGAACAGCAAGCCAAAACCTAACAATAAAGATAATTTTTTGAAATAAAATTCCATAATCATGAGTTTTTAGTGGATGATGATGCAAAGATACATTTTATTTGGAAAAGATAGGTGGCGTTTCAGGAATAAAAATGAAAAAAAGAATTTTTCATTTTGTACTTCTCTCAACTTGCACTATCTTTGCATAAAATAGGCGGCGTTTCGGAAGTAAAAATGAAAAAAAGAATTTTTCATTTTGTACTTCTCTCAACTTGCACTATCTTTGCAAAAACAATCTACACTACAACCATGATCAAGAAAATAGCAAGTATTATACTACTATTGCTGACTGCAATGATAGCACAGGCACAGACAGGTTTCGACAAAACCGTTAACCAGATGATTGAAGAGATGGCTCCTGGATGGAACCTTGGCAACACGATGGAAGCCGGCAACAACGCGAACAACTTCACCAACAAAGGTGGTTTGGGCACTGAAACCTGGTGGCAGCAGACGAAGACCACACAGGAAATCATCGATTACGTGAAGTCGATGGGTTTCAAGTCGGTACGCATCCCATGCGCCTGGGTGATGGGACATATCTCCGATGCGTCCACCTACACCATCGACGCACAATGGATAGCTCGCGTGAAAGAAATTGTGGACTACTGTATCAACGATGGGCTCTATGTCATTATCAACGATCATTGGGATGGTGGATGGTTGGAAAACCACATCGCCGACACCGACGTGAACACCATCAACAACAACAAGAACATCCTACACACCCTTTGGACACAGATAGCCACGGCCTTCCAGGACTATGACGAGCACCTTCTCTTTGCTGGTCTGAACGAGCCCAACGCAGATAACCTGAACGCCACTTACAATCTGGTGCAATACGAACAAGTGTTCATCAACGCCGTGCGCGCCACGGGTGGCAACAATGCCCAGCGTGTGCTCGTGGTACAAGGTCCTTCGACCAACATCGACCACACCTGCAACTTCATGAAGGACAACATGCCGGAGGATACAGCGGAAGGGCGACTGATGATAGAAGTACATTATTATAATCCGTGGCAGTTTTGGGGAATGGAGAAGGACGAGAGTTGGGGAAAGGTGTTTTATTACTGGGGTGAAGGCAACCACCAGCCAGGGTCGCAACACAATGCCACTTGGGGAGAAGAGGAGGATATGAAGAGTCAGCTGATGAAGATGAAGACCCATTTCGTGGACAAAGGCATTCCCGTGATCATTGGTGAGTTTGGTGCCAATTGGCGCAACATCTCCAATATCGCCGGTGAGAGCCAAGAGAAGCACAATGCGTCCATCAAGGCGCATTATCGCGAATTGCACCGACTATGCAAAGAACTTGGTGGCATGGCTCCTTACGTTTGGGACATCAACGTGGCCAACCAAGGGGGCACCAAGGGCATCATGACGCTCATCAACCGTTCCAACCGTTCCATCTATTGCACTTATGCCATGGAAGGCATCAACGAGATCTATCCCCGACAAGACCAAACGGGCATTGATGAGACACCATCTGACATACAGACCACCTCTCCCACCATCTATAACCTACAAGGTATGAAGGTTTCGGAAATGTCCAACCTATGCAATCTTCCTGCTGGCATTTACCTAAAAAATGGCAAAAAATTTGTCAAGCAGTAGAAATAAATCATTCGATTATTTTTCGAAAGTTTTTCAGTAACTTTGCATAAGTTACTCCATCTCGGCATAAAAAATAAGTTTAGAAGATTTTGTCCGCTTAAGGACTAAATCGTATTCTGCACTAGATTTTACGTAACTTTCGATAAGTTACTCCATCTCGGCATAAAAAATAAACAAGTTTATTTTGTTCTGCACTCGATTTTACGTAACTTTGCAGCATCAAAGAAGTAAAAGGACAAAATTATTATGAATATCTTAGAATTGAGCGAGCAGGAGATAGGACGCAGACAGAGTCTGCAGGAGTTGCGTAACATGGGCATCGACCCCTACCCCGCCGCTGAATACCCCACCAATGCCTTTTCCACTGACATACGCGAACAGTTTAGTGACGATGCTCCTCAACGCGAGGTGAGTATCGCAGGCCGTTTGATGAGCCGCCGCGTTATGGGCAAAGCCTCGTTTGCCGAATTGCAAGACTCAAAAGGACGTATCCAGGTGTATATCACCCGCGACGATATTTGTCCCGATGACAACAAAGAGATGTATAACACCGTATTTAAACGGTTGATGGATATCGGCGACTTCATCGGTGTAAAAGGATTTGTATTCCGCACACAAACCGGTGAAATCAGTGTTCACGCCAAAGAGTTGACGCTTTTGGCGAAGAGCCTCAAGCCCCTGCCCATCGTGAAATACAAGGATGGTGTGGCCTACGACAAATTTGACGATCCTGAACTGCGTTACCGTCAGCGTTATGTGGACCTCGTGGTAAATGAAGGCGTGAAAGACACGTTCCTGCAGCGCGCCACCGTGTTGCGCACCATGCGCCGTGTGCTCGACGAGGCTGGATATACCGAGGTGGAGACACCCACCTTGCAGATGATTGCCGGTGGTGCCAGTGCCCGTCCGTTCATCACCCACTTCAACGCCCTCGACCAAGACATGTATATGCGTATCGCCACTGAGTTGTACTTGAAACGACTCATTGTGGGCGGTTTCGAAGGCGTGTACGAGATAGGAAAGAACTTCCGCAACGAGGGCATGGACCGCAATCACAACCCTGAATTTACGTGCATGGAACTGTACGTACAATATAAGGACTATAACTGGATGATGTCGTTCACCGAAAAACTGTTGGAGACCATCTGTATCGCCGTGAACGGCACGGCAGAGCGTGAGGTAGACGGCAACATCATTTCCTTCAAAGCGCCCTATCGCCGTCTGCCCATCCTTGATGCCATCAAGGAAAAAACAGGATTCGACTGTGAGGGCAAGAGCGAAGAAGAGATACGCGCGTTCTGCCTGTCAAAAGGCATGGAGGTGGACGAGACGATGGGCAAAGGAAAGCTCATCGACGAGTTGTTCGGCGAATTCTGCGAGGGCACGTTCATCCAGCCCACGTTCATCACCGACTATCCCGTGGAGATGAGCCCTCTGACGAAGATGCATCGTTCAAAACCTGGTCTGACCGAACGCTTCGAACTGATGGTAAACGGCAAGGAATTGGCCAACGCCTACAGTGAGCTGAACGACCCCATAGACCAAGAGGAGCGTTTCCAGGAACAGATGCGACTGGCCGACAAGGGCGACGACGAGGCAATGATTATCGACCAGGATTTCCTACGCGCCTTGCAATATGGCATGCCGCCAACTAGCGGCATCGGCATCGGCATCGACCGTTTGGTTATGCTCATGACGGGCAAGACCTTCATCCAAGAGGTGCTGTTCTTCCCACAGATGAAACCAGAAAAGAAGATTCCACAGAGCAGCGTAGAGGAATGGGCTGCCATCGGCGTGGACGAGCAGTGGGTGCCCGTGCTGCGTAAAGCGGGCTTCAACATGGTGAGCAACATCAAAGACGAGAAGGCCCAAGGACTGCAACAGAAGATTGGCGACATCGTGAAGAAGTATAAACTTGACATGCAAAAGCCTTCTGTGGCGGAAATACAGGAGTGGATTGACAAATGTTGAGGATAGAGGGTTTAGTGTTCTATGGTCTAATAAACAAATTCCAAGCACTAAGCCCTAAACCATAAACCGTAAACTTGTACGACTGCGGAAAAATAGCCATCATTGGCGGCGGTAGCTGGGCTACGGCAATAGCCAAAATCGTGGTGGGGCATACCCACCACATAGGATGGTATATGCGTAGGGATGACCGTATCGAGGACTTCCGCCGAATGTCACACAACCCAGCCTATCTGACAAGCGTTCACTTCGACACCGACGAGATATTTTTCTCAAGCGACATCAATAAGATTGTGCAACAATACGACACGTTGGTGTTTGTCACTCCGTCGCCCTACCTGAAAAACCATCTGAGGAAATTGCGCACACGCATCAAGGAGAAATTCATTGTGACGGCCATCAAAGGCATCGTGCCCGATGAGAACCTCGTGTGTTCGGAATATTTCCATCAGGTGTACGATGTTCCCTATTCCAACCTTGCTTGCATTGGCGGTCCCTCGCATGCCGAGGAGGTTGCGTTGGAACGTCTGTCGTACCTTACTGTGGGGTGTGCCGACGAAGAGAAGGCACAGGCTTTCACACAAGTACTCTCCAGCAGTTTCATCAAGACGAAGACCTCAACCGACGTGCTGGGCATCGAATATTCGTCGGTGCTGAAGAATGTGTATGCCATTGCCGCTGGCATCTGCAGCGGTTTGAAATACGGCGATAATTTCCAAGCCGTGCTCATGTCGAACGCCGTGCAAGAGATGCAACGTTTCCTCACCGCCGTACAACCATTGGAGCGCCACATCTACGACTCGGTGTATCTGGGCGACCTTTTGGTCACTGGCTACAGCAATTTCTCACGCAACCGCGTTTTTGGCACGATGATTGGCAAAGGCTATAGCGTGAAGAGTGCGCAGATAGAAATGGAAATGATAGCCGAAGGTTTCTTCGGAACGAAATGTATGAAAGAAATCAATCGTCGCATGCATGTGAACATGCCTATCCTCGACGCTGTGTATAATATCCTCTACGAGCGCATCTCTCCTCAGGTGGAAATCAAATTGCTCACCGACTCGTTCAGATAGTATACCCAACCCTCCCAGAGGAACTTCTAACCCCCATAACACATCACCGCCGCTGTAAGTAGGACTTGCAGCGGCGGCGTTTTATGTAAGAAATGTAAGTGATGAGAAACTTTATTTTGAGTTCACCTTGCTAAGGACAACGGTGACATGGTATTTGTTGTTCATGCCTTCCAAAACCACATCGGAATCCATCACCACTCGTGAAGGTGTATAATCTTCATGGATGTTGTAAGTCAGAGTGTAACCCTCCGAACCCTTGATTGTTATTTTCCAACCATTCATAGCCCAACTTCCAGTTTCTCCATGGCTGTTCTCGAAAGTTCCATTAGAATTGAAAGTGATGGTTTCTCCGAGCCCTAAGCTAGCATCTCCAGGAAGAGCAGGTGAAGAAGAAACAGAAACATTCCAAGTTCCCACCAAGGTAAGTTTAGTAATGAATTCTTCCACGTCATCTTCATTACAAGATGTGAACACAGTCACAGTGCCGCAGGTAAGGATGGCAGCAAACATCCAAATCAAAAATCTCTTCATTGTTTAGAAATAATTGTTGTTTATATTATTGTGTTGCTTCTATTATAAACATACCTTTGGAACATACCCAAAAGGCTTATTATCGAATCGGCTGCAAAGATACATCTTTTTACATATTGCACAAAAAAAGAATTGACAAAAATATAACAAAAAGGAATAAAGAGAAAGGATTTCTCAAATTTCACTATTTTCGTTGGCAGATTACTTTTAAACTCATAAACTCAATAACTCACAAACTAATAAACTCACAAACTAAAAAAACTAAAAAACTCAAAAACTTAAGAACTCATTTGGTGTTGTTAGAAAGAAATAGTAACTTTGCAAATAATTATTTATACCATGGACATCAGAGACACCGACAAACTACAAAGCAAGGCCTTGCTGAAGGGTGACGGACAGCCATTACATGGCACCAACGCCCAATCTTCTGCCGACATAGGAAAAACAACAATATCCACAACGATGAAAAATATCCAATTAGACATCAAGAAAGCCGCCCAATTCCTAGACGAGGGCGCAGTGAAGCGTTTTGAACCGCAAGTGAAAGCCGCACAGGAAGCTCTGGAAGCCGGCACCTGTCCTGGTAACGATTTCCTGGGTTGGCTCCACCTGCCCAGCAGTATCAGTCCCGAGTTTTTAAATGAGGTGCAAGCCTGTGCCGACGTGCTCCGCGCCAACTGCGAAGCTGTGGTAGTGGCTGGCATCGGAGGCAGTTACCTCGGTGCCCGTGCCGTGATAGAGGCCCTAGGCAACTCGTTTTCTTGGCTTCAGCGCGATTGCAAGAACCCCACTATCCTTTTCGCAGGCAACAACATCGGCGAAGACTATCTGAGCGAATTGACCGAATACCTCAGCGATAAAAAATTCGGTGTGATTAACATCTCAAAGTCAGGCACCACGACAGAGACCGCACTCACCTTCCGCCTACTGAAGAAACAATGTGAAGCCCAACGTGGCAAGGAGGAAGCGAAGAAGGTAATCGTGGCTATCACCGATGCCAAGCGAGGTGCCGCACGCACTTGTGCCGACAAGGAGGGTTACACTAGCTTTATCATCCCCGACAATGTAGGTGGCCGTTTCTCAGTGCTCACACCAGTGGGCCTGCTACCCATCGCCTGCGCTGGTTTCGACATCAAACAATTGGTGGCCGGTGCCCAAGACATGGAGAAAGCCTGTAGCAAGGACGTGGCTTTCGACGAGAACCCTGCTGCCCAATATGCCGCCGTTCGCAACGCCCTCTATGGCGCTGGCAAGAAAATTGAGATCATGGTGAACTACCAGCCCAAACTGCATTTCATCAGCGAGTGGTGGAAACAGCTCTACGGAGAGAGCGAGGGCAAGGAACAGAAAGGCATCTTCCCCGCATCCTGCGATTTCACCACCGACCTGCACTCCATGGGTCAATGGATTCAGGAAGGCGAGCGCACCATCTTTGAGACTGTCATCAGTATTGAAGAGCCCAACCGCAAATTGCTCTTCCCCGAGGATGAAGAGAACCTCGACGGCCTGAATTTCCTCGCAGGAAAGCGTGTAGACGAGGTGAACAAAATGGCTGAGTTAGGTACCCGTCTGGCCCATGTCGACGGTGGTGTGCCCAATATCCGCATCGCCGTGCCCAAACTGAATGAGTATTACATCGGACAGCTCATCTATTTCTTCGAGATCGCCTGTGGCATCAGTGGCAACGTTCTCGGCGTGAATCCCTTCAACCAGCCAGGTGTGGAGGCATATAAGAAAAACATGTTCGCCCTGCTCGACAAACCTGGCTACGAGGCCGATAGCAAGGCCATCAAAGAACGGCTGGCCAACGAAGGATAATGGACGATGCAGTAAAAGCATATATGGAACGACACGGCTTGGAGCGGTTCGCGCCCCAAGCCGTGCTCTTCGATATGGACGGCGTTCTCTTCGACTCGATGCCCAACCACGCCTACTCCTGGCACAGGAGCATGAGTGAGAACGGGCTGGACATGAGAGAGGAGGACGCCTACCGCTACGAGGGCATGCGCGGCGTGGAAACCATCAGACAGTTGGCACGGGAGCAATGGCATCGTGAACTGACCGATGCCGAGGCACAGCAACTTTATCAGGTGAAATGCGACTATTTCTCCGCCTGTCCTCCAGCCAGAATAATGCCTGGTGTAGTGGCATTAATGACATGGTTGCAAGAACAAGGCATGACCATCGGCGTGGTGACGGGCAGCGGACAGCATTCTCTGCTCGATGCTTTGGAGGAGACCTTTCGCGGACTGGTAGACAAACGATATATCGTGACCGCTTTTGACGTGCTACATGGAAAGCCATCACCCGAGCCCTATCTCGCCGGACTAAAAAAAGTGGGTGTTTCTGCCCCTCAGGCTATTGTTGTGGAGAACGCACCTTTGGGTGTGCAATCGGCCAAGGCGGCAGACATCTTTACCATCGCCGTGAATACAGGTCCATTGCCCGACAACGCCTTGAAAGAGACCGGCGCCGACATTGTCGTGAAGGACATGGCTGAAGCATTGGCGACGATTAAAAGACTAAAGAATTAAAAAGATAAGGAATAAGGAACAACTATGAAACGATTACTATATGTGTCGATGATAGCGCTACTCTGTTGCTGCGCATTCACACTTGCCAGTTGTGGCGATGACGACGAGGAAATTGATCGCGATTACACCAACGTGCATTATACGCTGAAACCAGGTATCGGTTTGCATAAATTCTACACCATCATGGCCTACTACACCGACTTCAATGGTGTGAACCACGAGGAGGAAATCAAGGATGTGACAGAATGGGATTACCGCGAGAAGAAAGAGGGAAGCCACAAGATACAGTGTCGTGTGGTGGCTACCGTAAAGACACCGGAGGAATATGGTGAGATTGACGCCTCGGCGTATGATTTCAGTTGGGAATATTCCATCCATTGGTACAAGAAAGAAAACGGAGCACATTCCGAGCAACCCATCACGTCGCCCAACTACATCAACAAGGAGAATGTGCTCAGCTATCTGGAGGCTCATCCTGTGATAACCCTCATCAACTTCAACAGGTAAGAGAGAAGAGCCAAAAAGGTAGACAATACCATATTGTTGAGTATTGTCCATTTTCAAGTGAAGCGATCACTTCACGGTCTTTATAGCGGCGGTTGTCAGATGACGACCGCCGTTCCGCTACATGCTACCATGAGCATTGAGCCGCCACTGCCGATAGTCTCATAGTCGATGTCTATGCCCACGATGGCATTGGCACCCATCTGCCCGGCCCGTTGCACCAACTCGTTCATGGCCGTATCCTTGGCCTGGGCAAGCACTCTTTCGTAGGTACTGCTACGCCCGCCAAAAATGTCGGTGAATGCAGCCTTGATGTCTTTGAAGGCATTGGCTCCAATAATGGTCTCGCCTGTCACCACGCCAAGATAGCGTTGGATGGTATAGCCTTCGATGTTTGGAGTTGTTGTGAGAATCATGTTGATTTGAGGATTATGATTTTAGAATGATGTTGATATTGCACTGAGGGCAAAGGTAATATTTTCTTCTTAAATTAGCAAATTAAGCCACGCTTTTCATTACCTATCTCACAACAACGCTCAAAGCCTTTTTACGATGTGGTAATAGTTGCCACAACGATTTTAGATACATCATGGAAATAGGGTATTTAGCATTATTAAATGCCTCATTTTGTACTATATCATGGCATAAATTTGGAAAAGGCTGCCATTAGCAGTATATTTGCATCATCATTACAAAAGATAAACTTAAAATAAAAGCATATGAAAAAGATTCTTATTTCCCTATTATGGATGCTGTTGCTCAGCATTTCGGCATCAGCACAAGTGAAGACCTTCCAAATGGTTGATGACAACGCGATAATGGTAGTGAATGCAAGCGACTGCGTAGACCGTATGGGTAGCAACTATCTGTTGTGGGTACGTTATGACTACAAGAGTAAAAAAGATTGCAAAAAAGAGGCAAAACGCGATGGTGTGAGCGGTAAACCCGTGAGAGCTGAGGTGCTGTATGAGTTTGACGAGCCTCTTCTTACCTACCGTATCATCGCCAAGAAATACTACGACAAAGACGGTCTGGTGATTAAAGAGATCAACTACTACAATGCCCCATGGAACCAAGTAGGCGACTTCGACTATTCTCTCAAGTTGGGTATCTACATGACAGGAGCATTCGATATAGTGGCGGGATAAACATCCAACGAGAACAATTTGACCAACTATACACTTTTACTTTGGTAACTACATTCCACTTAACAAATAGGATGTAGTTACCTTTCTTATTATCTTTTACCGTTCCACAATTTCAGCCGATCCGAAGCAACAGTGATGCTGTTCATCGTAGACCACACAGAACTGTCCGGGAGCCACACCATGAATGGGGCGTTCGGCATGAATAACAAAAGCGGCGTTACCAGCAGCCTCAGCGATAGGCTCGACAGTTGCTGGCAGATAGTCTGCAGTATGACGAATCTTGAAAGTTACCTTTTCAGGCAGAGTCGTTCCCGCGTCAGGAGTGAGGAAATGGAAATCACCAATAGCGAAATCCTGTCGATAGGCCGTCTGCGGGTTGTAGCCTTTGGAAACATAGAGAATATTACGCTCTATATCCTTCTTCACAGCAAACCAAGGTCCGCCGCCGAAGCCCAAACCATGACGTTGCCCAATGGTATGGAACCATAATCCTCTATGCGCCCCCAAGCGTTTGCCCGTCTCCAACTCCACGACATCACCAGGATTCTCTCCCAGATAGCGACGAATATAGTCGTTGTAATTGATTTTCCCGAGGAAACAGATACCCTGAGAGTCTTTGCGTTTGGCGTTGACAAGATGTTCGCGCTCGGCGATGACACGCACCTCGTCCTTCATATAATGTCCGATGGGGAAGAGGGCCTTTTTCAATTGCCAATCGTATATCTGGGCGAGGAAATCGGTTTGGTCCTTCACAGGGTCTGGGGATGTGGTGAGCCATTTATGGCCGTCGATGATTTCGGTCTGCGCATAATGGCCCGTGGCAATGAGATCGTAGTCATGTCCCCGTTTCTCATGGAAGGCACCGAACTTGATGAGCCGATTACACATCACGTCAGGGTTAGGCGTGAAGCCCGCCTTTACTTTCTCCATGGTGTAGCGTGTCACTTGGTCCCAATATTCTTGATGGCAATCGACCACTTCGAGGCGGCAGCCGTACTTATGTGCCACAGCCGTAGCCATTTCCAGATCCTCCTCCGAAGAGCAGTCCCACTCCTCTTCCTCCTCGGGTCCTATTTTGATGTAGAAGCAGTCGGGATGCATTCCCAATCGTGCGAACTCATACACCACCACCGAGCTGTCTACGCCCCCCGAGAGGAGTACCGCGATGCGCTTGTCTTGTAACTCTTCGATTTTCATAGGTGCAAAATTAGTGTTTTTTGGGGACATTCTTCCTTAAACCAATAAAAATCACCATATTTACATAATTTACTCCATCTCGGCATAAAAAACAAACAAGTTCAGAAGATTTTGTCCGCTTAAGGACTAAATCGTATTCTGCGCTCGATTTTACGTAAATTTAAATAATTTACTCCATCTCGGCATAAAAAACAAACAAGTTCGTTTTGTTCTGCGCTCGATTTTACGTAAATTTGCAGCATCATCCAATCTTTAGACCTATGGCAACAGAACAACTTAAAAACGAATTCCTCACCATTGAGGTGTCTACTATGGGAGCCGAGCTCCAGAGTATCAAGAACAACGAGGGGCACGAATACCTTTGGCAAGCCGACCCTGACTATTGGCCACGCCGCTCCCCCATCCTCTTCCCCATTGTCTGCGGTCTTTGGGAAGGCAAGTACCGCATCGACGGCTATGAATATAAAATGGAACGACACGGCTTCGCCCGCGACACCGAGTTCACTGTCATCGCGAAGAGCGATACCAAAGTAACCATGGCACTGCATGACACGCCAGAGACACACCGGCTCTACCCTTTCCATTTCAACCTGGCTGTGACCTACCGTCTCGATGGCAAGAAGATACATGTGATATGGCATGTAGAAAATACCGATAACAACGAGATACATTTCCAGATTGGCGGTCACCCTGCCTTTTATGTACCTGGTGTGGAAGGTGGAAAGACATTGAAGGGCAAGATGCGTTTCGACGATTCTGGCGTGATAGAGCGTGTGTTTGGCGACGTGGAGGGTTGTATCCGTCCTGGCCGTTTCACATTGGAAGACTGCAGAGACGGTATGTGGTCGTTCACGGAAGAAAGCTTCAAGAACGATGCCGTGATTATCGACCGCTGCCAATTGTCGGAGGTGGCGCTGCTTGACGAAGACGAAGAGCCCCACGTAACCGTACGCTTCAAGGCTCCGGCGGTAGGTATCTGGAGCCCATACGGCAAGCATGCCCCATTTGTGTGCATCGAACCGTGGTACGGTATCCACGACAAGGCCTATTATAAGGGCGACTTCAAGGAGAAACAGTACATGAACCACCTACAACCTGGTTCGTCGTTCATGAGTGAATATACGATAGAACTACATTGAAAAATGGATATTGAAGATTTATCCACTTTTCACTCTTCACCTTACCCTTAGATGAAACCTCTATTAGACGTACATACTCACACAGTGGCATCGGGCCATGCCTACAGCAGTCTGCAGGAGATGGTCCGTGCCGCCGCCGACAAAGGACTACAGGTGCTGGGGGTTACCGAGCATGGACCGAGCATCCCTGGCACCTGTCCCCTTCTTTATTTCCGTAATATGCATGTCATACCTCGCGAGATGTATGGCATACGACTGTTGATGGGCTGTGAGATAAACATCCTCGATGCAAAGGGCCATCTAGACATGGATGACCGCATGCTCGACATACTCGACTTTCGCATCGCTGGCATCCACGAAGTATGTTGGCAAGGAGGCACCACCGATGAAAACACCGAAGGAATGTTGCGTGTTCTCCGCCATCCAAAGATACACGCCATCTGCCACCCTGGCGACGGCACCGCCTCGCTCCACTTCGAGCCATTGGTGATGGCCGCCAAGGAACACCATACGTTGTTGGAGGTGAACAACCACTCAATGTCGCCACACCGCACAAAGACCGAGGCTCGTGCCAACCAACTTGAGATTCTGCGCCTCTGCAAACAATATGATGTACCTGTATTGCTCGGCAGTGATGCCCATATCTCTTTCCAAATAGCCGATTACAGCCGTCTTCTCCCTTTGTTAGCCGAGACCGAGTTCCCCGACGACCTTGTCATTAACTATTGGCCAGAGCGATTCTTTGAATATTTAGGGATTAGACCTTCTTCATGACTACAACTAGGGACTACTCACAAAAAAGACATCGCCATTAGGCAATGTCTTTTTAAATCCTAGATAGTTACAAAGTGAGCCGAAAACCTTTACTACATCATTAAGATTAAAGCTACAATCATTGAGCAATCGCCGATAGACATCATTTCTTTTCCATTCTTTTCAACAAACATTAGCGACATCTTCAGGCTTGTCCCTAAGCCCTAATCACCGTAACTGACGCGGAAGATGTTGACGGCATTGCCTCCTTGGTTACGTCTGCCCTGTGAAGTGACGATGACCCATTGTCCATCGCGTGAGATGTCGAGGCCAACGGGATAGGAGTCACAAGTGATGCGTGCCACGGTCTTCATCTTTCGTGTGTCGACAACACACACTTCGGAGGCGGCGTTGCAGGCCGCGAAGACATAGCGTCCGTCGGGGGATATCTCGATGGTGCGTGCACCCGTACCCACCTGACATTCCTCCCAACCACTCACCGAACCAAGGTGGTTCTTCATCTGGCGGGCCGCCTCTAAGAATTTCTCCAACGGCAGACGCTGCACATAACCGGCGGCATTGATGCTGAGGTAAAGATAGCCATTGTTGATAACAAGATGGCGAACGTTGGAACGCATGCCTTGAAGACGGCCGAGGTATTCCATATTTTGCATGTCGAAGACGGCGATGCCTCCAGACTGTCCCATGCACCCCACAAGCAGGTAATGGTCGTCGGGTGTGAACACTGTACCACGTAGGCAGTAGCCGCTGTTGTTGTCACGGTCTATCTGGTGTGTCATGCTGAAATTCAGTGGCAGCACATAGTCGACCACCAACAGCCGTTCATGTCGCCAGTCCTTGGGGTTGTCACTGTCGACGCGCACCAGTCCCACGGTGTTGTTGCCCCAATGAGTGATGGCCACATATTTACCGTCGTGAGAGCAGCACACCATTTTTGGCAGCGGTCCTGTTTCCATGAGACGCACAATCTCATCCGTCTCCGTGTCGATGATGGCCAATGCCGAGGGGTCTTGCGCATTGATGTCGTAGGTACGCCGGTAGTAAGGCACCCAGAAATAGCGTCCACCATGCGAGAAACAGCCCTCGACAGGTTTCCCCGCGAAGGTATTGAGATTCGTCTTGTAATGCGTGAACGGGTAGAGGTCGGATGGTGGGCTCCACAGTGCGTCTTTCGATGGGTCGCAGTGGTGGTTGATGGTCTTGAGTTTGCGGTTCGTACCCATCTCGAAGACCACCGTGGCACATCCCTCGAGCGAGTTGATGTAGTATTTCTTACCGTTGGGATGGATATTTGCCGACTTCGGCGAATTGATGGCCGTCTCGCGAGTTTGCGCGTCACCTCCGCTGTAATTCTGTCTTTTGTCGACAGAAGTGATGGTCAGTTGTCCATCGTCGGAGCGCACCGAGGTACCCAAGACAGAATGTTTGAGAGGGGGCTGCGCCATGGCCTGTAGTGCAACGAGCGCGAGAGTTGTAATAAGAAGTTTCTTCATTTTTATATGATAATATAGGAAATCCTAAGAGTATTCATGAGGACGAATTCCAGGAAGAATATATTGGGGAATAACGTGAACCGAACGGAGTAATCTCTCACCACTCACCTCTCACCACTCACCCCTTCTAATACGCTTCGCGGTATTTGCTTTCGTCCTTGTCGTCGAGCATAGAGAGGTAGGAATTGTAGCGGCTCTCAGCTATATAATGATTCTTGACCGCCTCGATGACCGCACAATTCGGTTCATGGGTGTGCGTGCAGTTGTTGAAGCGGCAATTGGCTGAGAAGCGGAAAATCTCGCGGAAATAAGAACATATCTCCTCTGGCTCCATATCATAGGCACCAAAGCCCTTTACACCCGGTGTGTCAATGGCCCATCCACCACAGGGCAACCGAAGCATCTCGCTGAAGGTGGTGGTGTGCATGCCTGTATTGTGAGCATCGGATATCTCTGCCGTGCGTAGTTGGACACCGGGAATGAGACGGTTGAGCAATGTCGATTTGCCCACACCGCTATTGCCACTGAAGAGTGTGATTTTGTCAATCAACAGGGGTTCCAGCGCATCGATGCCCTCGCCCGTGGCAGCCGAAATCTCTCGGCACGTATATCCTATGCCATCGTAGAGGTCGACCATCATCTTCTGGATGTGTCTTTCTTCAGGCGACAGGCGATCGGTCTTGTTGAAAACCAACACCACGGGCACGCTGTATGCCTCCGCCGTAGCCAAGAAGCGGTCGATGAAGGTGGTGGATGTCTCTGGGTAGTTGATGGTGACGATGAGGAATGCCTGGTCGACATTGGCCGCGATGATGTGGCTTTGTTTCGACAGGTTGGAAGAGCGGCGTATGATATAGTTACGGCGGTCATCGATATGAGTGATGAACGCCGTACCTTCTTGGTTGGTCAGTATGGTGACACGGTCGCCGACGGCAACAGGGTTGGTGCTCCGTATGCCTTTAAGCCGGAAATTGCCCTTAATTTTACTGTCGATGACAGTGCCCTCGTCGGTGAGTACCGTGTACCAACTGCCCGTATTCTTGATGACGAGTCCTTTCATGCGGAATCAGACCGTCATAATCTCTTTGTTCTTAGCCGCCAGCAACTCATCAATTTTTTTGATGAACCTGTCGTGAACCTTCTGCAGTTCGAGTTCCGCATCTTTCTCGTTGTCTTCCGACAGTCCGTCTTTGATGGCTTTCTTCAGGCGCTCCTTGATGTCACTGCGCACGTTGCGCACCTCCACCTTGGCTTTCTCGCCGATTTTGTTGCATTGCTTGGCCAGTTCGCGGCGACGCTCCTCAGTGGGCTGCGGTATGCCCAAACGGACGATTTCGCCATTGTTCTCCGGTGTGATGCCCACATCGGAGTCCATGATGGCCTTTTCAATGGCCTTGATCATTTTTTTGTCCCAAGGACGGATGGCGATGGTACGCGGGTCGGGTGTTGACACGTTGGCCACTTGGTTGAGCGGCACCATTTGTCCGTAGGATTCGACCCTCACGCCGCTGAGGATGGCGATGTTGGCTCTTCCGGCGCGTATGCGTGCCAATTGCTCTTCTAAGAAGAGTGCGGCCATCTCCATTCTCTCTTCACTTTCGTTGAGTGTTGCTTTTACGTCGATCATGATATAGTTGTTATGATTGTTATAGGATTATTTGCCACAAAAATAGAAAGTTTTCGTGGAATACGCAAAAAGTTGGGGAGATTTTTTATATTTTCGGAGTGGAGGAGTGGGAAGGATGCCGTGAGCTAAACATACAAAGCCTTGCTCACGATGGCGGCAGCAGATTCGAGGAAGGTGACATCATCGGGGGAGAAATCTGCCAGGAGTTCGCTGTCCACATCGAGCACAGCTTTCACGTCGCCTTTGCCATTGAAAAGAGGCACCACCACTTCGGACTGACTGAGCGAGGAACATGCAATGTGTCCCGGAAACTGATGCACATCGTCGACCACAATGGTGCGCCGTTCCCTCCACGTCGTGCCACACACGCCACGACCATAAGCGATATGCATGCACGCCACAGAGCCTTGGAAGGGTCCGAGCAACAACTCGTCGCCACGAACCACATAAAAACCCACCCAGAAATAATTGGTCACCTCCTTGATGAGCGCCGCAGCATTGGCCAGCACACCCATCTCATCGTGTTCGTCTTCCAACAGGGCCTGCAATTGTCTCAATGCCAAATCGTATTTTTCTTTCATGGTGTATTTCGTTGAATATCAACAAATGACTTCGCAAAAATACGAAAAAAAATGGTGATTAATCATATATAATCCAAAAAATACCATTATCTTTGCAAAAGATAATAAGAATTATATATCATGAGAATACTACGCGCCCTTATATTGACCTTGACGGTTTTGTTGTCGACATCAGTCTTTGCCGACAACATAGATTATATTGTTGTTGAAAATACCGACAATAGCACCACGCAGATAACCCTTACCGATTTCAAGCAGATCAAGTTCAGCGATAACCAGATGATGGTGCTGAACGATAGTGGCAGCACTGTTGCCACCTTTATGCTGAAAGACTTACACCGGATTTATTTGGGTCCGACAGATAGCAGCGGCATCGACCAGACAGAATGGGATGCCACTGGTGAAGTGGAGGTGTACAGCACTTCAGGCGTGCTGCTCAAGCACGGCAATTTGGACTTGCAGTCATTGCCCCGTGGCATTTACATTATCCGCCAAGGCAACAAGGTGATGAAGGTGAGACTATGAATTCACCCAAATCGGTTCGATTTGGGTTTAAAGGTTTTAAAGATATTCTTTCACCCTATTGGTCAGTTCCACGAATTCAGCCACGGACAGTTGTTCGGGGCGTTGTGTCATCATCTCATGAGTGAAGAAATCCGGTGACGGTTGTCCCTCTGTAAAGAGCGGACGTAGGCTTACGCGCAACATTTTTCTTCTTTGGTTGAAAACGGTCTTTACCACCCGTCGGAACAGCCGTTCGTCGCATCCAAGGTCCGTCACACCATTGCGTGTCATTCGAATCACAGCACTCTTCACCTTAGGTGGCGGGTTAAAGACATTTTCATCAACGGTAAAGAGATATTCCACGTCGTACCATGCCTGAATCATCACACTCAATATTCCATATGCCTTGGTGCCCGGTTTTGAGGCGATGCGCTGCGCCACCTCACGCTGAATCATGCCCGTGCAACAAGGAATGTACTCTTTGTAGTCGAGCATGTGGAAGAATATCTGTGTGGAGATGTCGTAGGGGTAGTTGCCTGTGAGCACAAAAGGTTGTCCTTGGAAGAGGGTGGAGAGGTCCATACGCAGGAAATCACCGGCGATGACCTTATCGGCCAGTTGCTGGAAATGTTCATGCAAGTAGGCCACCGATTCGCTGTCGATTTCCACGACACGCAGTTCGCGTTCTTTTGGCATGAGGTACTGTGTGAGTACCCCCATGCCCGGTCCCACCTCGAGTATGGGTATGTCGGGACAAGCATCCACCGTGTCGGCAATGCGGCGCGCAATGTCGAGGTCGACGAGGAAATGTTGTCCTAAATTCTTCTTGGGTCTTACCGTTCGCATAAATATATCTTTGTGCCTGCAAAGATAATGCAAATCGAGAGGAGAACAAAATGAACTCGTTCATTTTTTATCCCGAGATGAAGTTTATCCCCACCCTAAACTCAATAAAACAGGCGGGGCGGTTAACCGTTTTACTGGTTACCGCCCCGCCTTATCTATTTCTCTCACTGTATTTCTATTCAAAATTGGGTGTTCCCATTCCGTGATTTTTCACGATGAAATAGATGTGAATGGATGCCACAACGATGGCTGCAATTATCAATGCCATAATTTGTTTCCTTTCTACTTTAATTTTTTAATAATAAAATGTTATCCTTACAATCTTTTTATCTTTTTGACGGTGCAAAGGTAAGGACACCTCGCAACACCCCAAGCATGAAATGATGATTTTCGGTCCAAAACAAGTGTATTATTGACGCATGTCAACACTTTTGACGCATATCAATAACTGATGATTGAGAAAATGACAAAGGACAACTTTCGCGGCTTCTCAAATGTTAATTTGTAGCGTAATAAAGCAAATAACCTACAATCTGCAAGCAAAACGCTTAATAATTCTTAAAAAGTGGAAGCAAAGAGAACAATTTTGGCCATT
Source organism: uncultured Prevotellaceae bacterium (assembly GCA_900313615.1). Taxonomy (GTDB): domain Bacteria; phylum Bacteroidota; class Bacteroidia; order Bacteroidales; family Bacteroidaceae; genus Prevotella. Next base: position 82,133 of record OMRP01000004.1, on the reverse strand, counting down.
GTGTATTATCTTTGTGACAAACACAAAAAAAACGGGGATGTCTCCACCCCATCATTCACTAAAAATCCGTTCGGAGACAACCGGATCATAACAGGAGGTAGAGTAATGAACATGAGAAAAGCCGCTTTCGAGGAAGAGCACGAGCACGACACGATGTACGACTGTGAGATGGACGACTTGTACCCTTATGAAGCTGAGCCGTCAATCTGGTACACTTGATTTAAATGATTATCATTCATATTGGCGCGTCGCATGTCTGAAAAGCATGTCGACGCGCTTTTGTTTTCCACTGCCCTCCATGCCCCCAGAGGGGAGGGAATAAGGACAGAGACCCTATGGTTCACGAAAAAACACACCTGCAAATTCTTCTAGTTATTATTTTTGCACTATCTTTGCAACAATAATCAGCCAAATATAATTATTTCCCTATATTTTATCATGACAGAGAAAGACAACAAGATGATGGCCGTGGCTTACCGCATGGAGAGCATCGACGGCGATGAGAGAGAGATGCTGGAAGAAGCATCCGAGAGTCAGCCGTTCCAGTTTATCACAGGCATGGGCATCACCATCCCCGACTTCGAGGAAGCGGTGAAGGACCTTCAGGAAGGCGAAGAGTTCGACTTCACTATACCTTGTGGCCGTGCTTATGGCGAATACGAAGACGAGCGTGTGCTTGATTTGGATAAAAGCCTATTCGAGATTGACGGTCGTTTCGACAACGAGCATATCCGTCCCGATGCCATCATCCCCTTGCAGAACGAGGAAGGCCAACGCTTCCAGGCCCAAGTGGTGGAGGTGGGAGCCGACAAGGTAAAGGTTGACCTGAACCATCCCTTGGCTGGTTATGACCTTCATTTCATGGGCAAGGTAGTGATGAGCCGCGCCGCCACCCTTGATGAGATGGAACACATGGCCAAAATCTTGAGTGGTGAAGGATGTGGCGGATGTGGCGGTTGCAGTGATGGAGACTGTGGCGAAGGCAACTGCGGCAAGGGCTGCGGTGAAGGCTATGGCAACGGTTGTGGCAACGGTTGCGGTAATTGACAACGAATATATGAGCAATACAACAGGAACCCTTTTCCGCCTCACTACCTTCGGCGAGAGCCACGGTCCGGCCATTGGCGGTGTCGTCGACGGTATGCCTGCCGGTATCGACATCGACATATCGTTCATCCAAAATGAATTGAATAGGCGTCGACCCGGTCAAAGCCACCTTACCACCTCGCGCAACGAACCCGACCAGGTGGAGTTGCTTAGTGGCGTTTTCGAAGGCAAGAGCACCGGTTGTCCTATCGGTTTCGTGGTGCATAACAACGACCACCATTCCTCTGACTACGACGAGATGCGTGATGTGTTTCGTCCTTCACACGCCGACTTCACCTACCATAGTAAATATGGCATACGTGACCACCGTGGCGGCGGACGCAGTTCAGCTCGTATCACCATCAGCCGTTGTGTGGCTGGCGCCCTCGCCAAGTTGGTGTTGCAGCGGCGGGGCATCACCATTCATGCCTTTACGTCGCAGGTTGGCGATATCGCCATAGACCGCGATTATCGCTCTTACGACCTAGAGAAAGCGGAGGACAATGCAGTGCGTTGCCCCGACACCGAGACGGCAGCACGCATGGAACAACTTATCATGGACGTGAAAGCCGCTGGCGACACCATTGGTGGCGTTGTCACCTGTGTGGTACGCGGTTGTCCCATCGGATTGGGCGAACCCGAGTTCGGCAAACTTCACGCCGCCCTTGGTGGAGCCATGCTCAGCATCAATGCCGCCAAGGGCTTTGAGGTCGGCGACGGTTTTGAGGGAGCCTGTCATCGTGGTAGCGAGCAGAACGACCTGTTCACACCATCTCCCGTGGGTATCACCACACTAAGCAACCATAGCGGTGGCATCCAGGGTGGCATTTCCAATGGTCAGGACATCTATTTCCGTGTAGCCTTTAAACCCGTGGCCACGCTTCTATGCGAGCAGTCAACGGTAAGTGTCAGCGGCGAGCCCACGACCCTCAAGGCGCGTGGACGCCATGACGCTTGCGTGCTGCCTCGTGCCGTGCCCGTGGTGGAGGCCATGGCAGCGATGACGATTCTTGACCACCTGCTCATTTGCGAGGCAAGGAAGGTGATGAATTAGAAAGGATTTCTAAAATGGAAAAGGATAGTTAGAAAAGGCTTCTAAGCGAAGCGTTTTTTCGCCCTTTTTACTCCCCTTTAAACTACAAATTTGCCCCCCAAAAATATGGTTTCTTCCTAAAAAATGGGGATTATTCATAAAATAATTGTGACAAAAACACTTTTTTGTTGAAAAAAGTTTTGAATGTCCGATTTATTTATTATATTTGCAAACGATTAATGCGGGGTTTGTGAAAATCCCTATTTGATTTAGTTAAGTCTAGTTTAGTTTTTGTGTTGGTTGAGAGTGGTCAATTGGCCACTCTCATTTTTTATATAGCAAGCAAAATAAACTTACTCGTTGATGGCTCCAATGATTTCCTGGATAGACTTGCATCCATGGTTGTCAAGCCACCTATCGATGCCCTTTGCCACTTTTACGCTTATGGTAGGATCAATAAAGTTGGCTGTTCCTATCTCTATGGCTGTGGCGCCCGCCATGAAAAACGCAATGGCATCTTCGGTGCAGCTGATGCCTCCCAACCCGATAACGGGTATCTTTACCGCCTTGGCCACCTGCCACACCATACGCAAGGCAACCGGTTTGACCGCTGGTCCGCTCAGTCCACCCGTAGCGATGGACAACACCGGCTTTCGTCTTTCGATGTCGATGGCCATACCCATAAGCGTGTTGATGAGCGACACGCTGTCGGCTCCCTCTCCCTCGCAAGCCCTAGCGATATCGGCAATATCGGTTACGTTGGGTGACAGTTTCACGATGAGCGTCTTGTTATAGCGCTTTCTTACAGCTCGCACCACGCTAGCTGCTCCTTCGGGAGTGACCCCAAAAGCCATGCCCCCCTGTCTGACGTTGGGACAGGAAATGTTCAGTTCAATAGCCGGAATCTTCTCCAGCACATCCACCCGCGATGCACATTCAGCATAATCGTCGGGCGACGAGCCGCTCACGTTGACAATGATATTTGTATCGATGTCTTTCACCTGCGGATAAATATGCTGGCAGAAATAATCCACCCCTTTGTTCTGGAGTCCCACACAGTTGAGCATCCCCTGTGCCGTCTCCGCCATGCGCGGGTAGTCGTTACCCTCTCGCGGATGGAGGGTAGTACCCTTGACAATGATACCGCCCAACTCATCTAACGGAACGAGGTCGGCAAACTCCAGTCCGTAACCAAACGTGCCCGATGCGGTGAGCACGGGATTCTTGAATGAGATGTCATTTATTTTTACATTTATTGCAGCCATAACAACTTCTTTATGTTAAACACAGGACCCTCCTTGCACACGCACAAATTCCCATCGGTGGTCTTCTCCACACAACACAAACAAGCACCAAGACCACAGGCCATGGTATTTTCGAGCGACACCTCACAGGGCACACCGACTCCATCGGCGAAACGTGCCACCGCCATCATCATCGGTTTGGGTCCACAAGAATAGATGAACGAGAACGACTCCTGAGTAAGGATGCTGTGATTGGTGACGAACCCTCTTTCGCCGTCCGAGCCATCCTCGGTGGTGATGAACACCCGTCCAAAGGATCGGAAAAGCGAAAGCTGCGGCAGGTCGGAAACCGTCTTGGCTCCTAACAGGAACGTTGGTTCCACGCCCTTTTGCCAAAGCTGCTCGCCTAAGAAAAGCAGAGGGGCAACGCCCACACCACCTCCAACAAGCAGCGGTTGGCCATTGATTGCCGAAAACATGGAAAATCCATTGCCCAACGGCAGAAGGGTGTTGAGCGTGTCACCAGGTTTCAAATGAGCCAACCGTCGTGTTCCATCGCCCACTACAGCCACAAGAAGCCATAGTTCATTGTTTTTCCTGTCAACAAAATTAATGGAGATAGGACGCCGAAGAAATGTTGTCGGCGCATCGTCTACCCGCAGCTCCACAAACTGTCCGGGCAACATCTCAGGGAGAGGCTTGTCATCAGTGAGACGTAGCAACACATAGCGTTCGCCCACCTTCTCTATACTGTTCACCCTGAGGTCAAGTAAGTATTTCTTCATGTACACGATTCTCTAGCGCCTTGTCGTTTTTGACAAGAACGGCGATTTTTTGCAAAAATAGGCAAAAAAGGGAAAAGAGAAAAGAGAAATGGAAAAAAACTTTGAGGAAGACACCCAACTCCCCTCACCTATATCACAGGTTTCTGACGCCACCTTCCTTTGATACCCCTTCCCCCTTGGAGGGGGATAGGGGAAAAACTTATAATTTCTTAGGTACGAAAGACTCGTAAGTGAGGTCATCGAAATAAACACGGATTTCGGTGATGTTGCGTTTTGGCTTGTCAATTATTTTTACCACATTTTCAGCCTGATTTATTGGTGTATTTTTTACACTTGTTTGGATGGGCACTGATTTTGGCTGTTTTTGGGGGGTATTTTGCGGTGTATTTTGTGGATCATCGAAGTCGAGTGTTGTTTGTGTGTCCTGCTGTGGACCAGACGATAAGTTTTTGGCATTCAAAAACATGTCACCCGTACCATTGATGAGCCATGTAAGACTTATATTCGGAAATTTCGATTGTATGCATTCCACTGTTTTCAGGGTAGGGTTGGTCCTACCACCATATATACTGCTAAGGGCAGCGGGTGACAAACCGATATGATGCGCAAAATCACTTTGCGTCATTCCCGTAGTTTCCTGTATCTCTTTTATCCTTTCTTTCATAGTTCTTTTTTATGGTTCGTTGTTTTTAGAGACTATTTCCTATTTCGTTTACAAAGGTAAACACAATTTTTCAAACTAACAAATGTTTTTGAAAATTAAATTCGGTTTTATATTTTTAAAATCACATTTACAAAGTGAAAAATCGATTCCAGGTTACATTATTTCCTCAAATAATTACACTTTTATATTTACATATCGATTTCTTTACAATTAAAAAAATGAACCAAAACTCGCAATTAACTGGTTTTCAACGAGTCGATTTGCATTTACAAACAAGAAAACACCTGAATATGCACTTTTGAAAAGCAAACGCCCGCCATTTCTTACATTATAGTTTTATCAAATAATAACAATAAATTGGTTTTCAATTACTTACACTCCGTTATTGTGAGGTGTATATTTATCCGTTAGGTTTATAAATTTGAACAATTTACAAGTTTATATTATATTTTACATTTACATTCTTGCCTGCTTGTGCGAAAATAACCATGTTTACGTTTGTTGAACAAAACAGACGCTGATTCTTGGGTTTACAAAACCAAATGAAAAAATCTGTTAACACGCTTTTCTTGAAATGTTGAAAACCACGATTTTTTAGCGTTTTTCGAGTTTTTCGCAATTCCACCCGAACGGCATCGAAATACGCGAGTTTTGGAGGGTTACAGAACTGCTGAACCTCTTCTTTTTAAGCGGTTTAGGGTAAAAAAAAGCATCCATACAGGATGCTCATTTTAGGAGAAAAAAGGCTAAAAAAGCCCTTTTTCAGTGCAAAATGAAGTAGATAAGTTCCTTAAAAAGTTCGTCCGCCCCAGTATTTGGGTTGTCTAAGCCCTTACTTTTGGCGTCAATTTCTCTCATTTTGGAAATTATCTGCAGAGTTTTCATTCCCGAGTAGTTTCTCATGGCCGACACATAGTCCTTGGCAGCCCATTCCGAATTCAATCCAATGAAGTTTGCAACCGCTTTTTCGCTCCTTTTATCGGGTGCATAATAAGCAATCATCAGATTTTGGAAAAAAGAGAAGAGATTTGGGAGAATGGAATAGAGTGAACCAGCCTTCGGATTGTTGTTAAAATATTTTACTATCTGATTCGCCTTGAAAACATCCTTATGCACCAAGGCATTCCGCAGCTCGAACACGTTGAAGTCTTTGCTCACCCCCACCCTATCCTCCACAAGTTCGGGAGTGATGCGTCTGTCGCCGTCGTTGAGTGCCACAATCAGCTTGTCGATTTCGGAAACGATTCTGGGCAGGTCGGACCCCACATGGTCTTTGATCATCTGAACGGCTTTGTCGTCGGCCGTCGCCCCTTTCTCCTTGACGTATTTATTGATGAAACTCACCAATTCGCGGTCATTCTTCTTGGTACTTTCGAAAAGCACGCCAATTTTGGCTGCCTGCGCCACAAACTTTTTTCTCCGGTCAACTTTCCCCTTGAAGCAGAGCACCAAAACGGTAGAAGGCATGACCCTTTCGAAATACTTCTCCAATGCATCGAAGGAACGCATATTCTGTGCCTCCTTCACCATGACTACCCTACGCTCAGCCATCATGGGATATTCTTTGGCCATGTTCACCACCCTGGCAGCCCCTTCAGCATTGTCTACATCAATGCCATAGAGCACAGTCTGGTTGAAGTCACGCTCCTCAGGTTGCAGGGCATGTTCTAGGATATAGTTGGAGATGGCATCAATATAATAAGGTTCCTCTCCCATCAATATATAGACGGGGGCGAACACCCCTTTTTTCATATCGGCCATGATGCCATCGAACGTATTGCTTTTCTTTTCTGGCATATTTCAGACGAACAAATGTTTGAACCACATGGAAAAACAAAAGAATTGTTTTGTACTGCACGCGGTTTTTTCTATCTTTGCAAAGATAAAGCAAAACGGGGGAAAAACCAAATTTATTTGTGTTTTCTTCTGCTTAGGCATATTCTTTGCAAACAACAAAATAAACGTCAAAATACATGGTCACACTCAACCTACCATCCTATGCGAGCAAAGTAAAGCAGGAAGGCGACAGACGGTTCATCTTCGACAGTCTGCGAAGGAAATATGTGGCCTTGACTCCCGAAGAATGGGTACGCCAACATTTCGTCCATTATCTGATCGACCACCTGGGCTACCCTACTGCCCTACTGGCCAATGAGGTGGAACTGCAAATTGGCGCGAAGAAGCTTCGTTGCGACAGTTTGCTCTACACGCAGGAACTTACGCCGCGCATGATTATAGAGTACAAGGCCCCAAACGTTGCACTTACCAAACGTGTGTTCGACCAAATCAGCGACTACAACCTATTGCTCAAGGTCGACTATCTGATTGTGAGCAACGGGTTGCGACACATCTGCTGCAAGATGGATTACGAACATCATGTTTACTCTTTTTTAGAGGCCATTCCGAGATACGAAAATATTTGACAAAACAAAATCATTTTTCATATGGGCATATTAAGTTGGATAGGCGGTATAGTAGGATTTATGGCTTTTGGCCCTTTGGGCGCACTGGCCGGTTTTGTCTTCGGCTACTTGATGGAAGGTAGCAATACACAAACCACCTACACCAATGGCGGGGCATTCAGTAACGAAGACTTCGACGACGGCAACATCAATACAGGCCAGCGCAATAGTTTCCTATTCTCATTGCTGGTGTTATCCGCCCACATCATCCAAGCCGACGGCAAGATTATGCATTCGGAGATGGAATTTGTGCGGTCGTTTCTCCGTCAGAATTTCGGCAGCGCCGCCGAACAGCAGGGCAATGACATATTATTACGTCTATTCGAGTTACGCAAACAGCAGGACCGTGAGAGTCCCTATAAATGGCGCGATACTATCCGCCAGTGCTGCCAGCAGATAGCCTCCAACACCACACGAAGCGAACGTCTGCAACTGTTGAACCTGTTGGTATTGATTGCACAGGTCGATGGCACCACCCCCACATCGGAGGTCAACGCCCTCTATGAGGTGGCGCAGATGATCGGTCTCTCCTCTTCTGATGTTGACTCGATGCTCAACCTCGGTCGTGTGGATGAGCCCGATAGTCCCTCAGCCCTGGAGGCCGCTTACAAGGTGCTGGGTGTGTCGCCCGACGCCTCCGACGCCGAGGTAAAGGCCGCCTACCGTAAGATGGCCCTGGAGCACCATCCCGACCGCGTGGGCAAATTGGGAGAAGACGTGCGCAAGGCCGCCGAGAAAAAATTCCAGGAAATCAACGCCGCCAAAGAGATTATCTATAAGGCGAGAGGACTGTAGGTTATTGAAAAATGAAAATTGAAGATTGAAGACTGAACAACCATGTCACATATCATCACATATACGGAAGAGATTGAGGAGCATGGGTACTGCTAGGAGCGCCCCGCATTAAGCACAGGGGACAGGTATCTGTATGAGGTAGACGGAAAGAAACGCCTACGCATCGTTCTTTCCGTTCAGAATATAAAAATAGGCAAGAGAAAACTCCCTTGCCTATTTTTATTAACATAGACGAACGACGTTTCACTCAACCGTCGGCTCTTCCTTCTTTGTTTTGCGCGTAGCGCGTTTGCGCTTCGGTTTCTCCTCTGCATCGGCGGTTTTTACACCAGCCAATTCAGGATCAATCATGATACGTCCACAGTACTCGCAGACGATGATTTTCTTGTGCATCTTGATGTCGAGTTGACGCTGAGGCGGAATCTTATTGAAGCAGCCACCACAAGCATCACGCTGCACATAGACGATGCCCAGTCCGTTGCGTGCGTTCTTGCGGATACGCTCGAAACTGGCCAACAGACGCGGTTCAATCTTCATCTTCAGGTCGTGAGCCTTGTCGCGTAGTTTCTCCTCTTCCTCACGCGTCTCCTGCATGATTTCATCGAGTTCGTCCTTTTTCACCTCGAGGTCTTTCTTACGCTCATCGACGAGCTGTTTGTTGCTGTCAAGGTCGCGTTTGCGTTCCTCCACGTGAATCAAGCCTTCACGAATCTTCTTGTTGCAGAGTTCGATTTCCAATTCCTGGTACTCCACCTCTTTGTTCAACGTGTCGTATTCACGGTTATTACTCACATCGTTGAGTTGCTCCTTGTAGCGATCCACGCGCGACTGCGCTTCGGTAATTTTCGCCTTGTTCTCGGAGATGGCCTTGTTGAAGGCGTCAATCTCATCTTGAATCTTCTGAATACGCAGCGTGAGGCCCTCTATCTCGTCCTCCATTTCCTGCACCTCGTAAGGCAGTTCGCCCCGGAGCGCTTTTTTCTCGTCGATGCTTGAGAGCACCGTCTGCAACTGGTAGAGCGCACTCAGTCTCTCCTCTACCGTCAAATCTGTGGGATCTTTCTTTGCCATGTTACAAATAGATTATGGGATTGGTGTTCACCTGGCTCAGTACGCACCTAACCTTGGGACACTTCTCCTGAATGATTGACTTAAATATTTCTTTTGTGTATTGTTCACTTTCGTAATGACCGATGACACAGATCTGAATCTGTTGTTCATGGTCAAAATAGTCATGGTAGTGCATCTCACCGGTGATAAACGCATCGGCCTCCTGCGCTATGGCATTGCCGAGGAGGAACGCTCCGGCACCACCGCAAATGGCCACGCGACGGATGGGTCTTTCCAACAGTTGGTTGGCATGCACACATTTCACACCGAAGCATGCCTTCACTTCTTGAATGAAATCGTCGGCGCTCATGCCTTCATCCCACTCACCAATCACACCGCTACCACCTTCTATGCCATCCACCGCTTTCGGTGCGAAGAACCTGACATTTTTCAGTCCCAGCTTTTCGGCAATCTTGAAGTTCACACCACCAAGCGCATTGTCCATATTCGTGTGCATGGCAGCGATGGTTATCTGGTGTTGTATAGCCTTGATGACCACCCTCTGCACATAGTTGGCATCGGTGATGCATTTGAGGGGTCGGAATATGAGCGGGTGATGTGCCACGATGAGGTTACACCCCTGTTCTATGGCCTCGTCTATCACCTGTTCGGTCACGTCAAGGCACAATAAAGCCCCTGACACTTCCGCTTCTGTCAATCCAACTTGCAGGCCGGCATTATCGAAGTCTTCCTGCAAGGGCAGAGGCGCGAATCGTTCAAGGGCGCAAAGCACTTCTTTTATTTTCACGCTGTATGTCGTTTAGCGGTTTCCCGCGTTTTCGGGTGCAAAGTTACGAAAAATCGAGAGCAGAACAAAATAAACTGTTTATTTTTTATGCCGAGATGGAGTAACTTATTGAAAGTTACGAAAAAAAGTAATTCTTGCCTCTAGTACCTCCATCCACTGCGCGAGCCGCCACCACTACTGCGGCGCTCGTAGTAGTACCTCACTGGAACGTTCCAATCGCGTACCATGTCATCTTGCACAGACGCTTCCACACGCTGTTCCGTATCATCCTTAAGCGACGGGAAGAAGTCGATGCCAGTGAGCCGTTCCACAGAATCTACAGGCACCACATACTGACGGAGATTGTTCTGACCATTCTTATTACCTTTATTCGGCACGATAAAGGCGATAGCCCTGGCATAATTTTTCGTACAGAGCACCACCTTAAAGAGTGCGTCGGGCACTGCCACATTATTGCGTCCAATGGTTTTCTTCACCCCATCGTAGAAGATGGGACCCGCCACGATATACAGGTCGCCATACTGTCGTGCCCAATCGCGGCACTGCATCTCCAAATCATTCCACTCCCCTTTGTTCATCCCATGGTTCTGCGGACAGACATTGGTGAAGAGAAACGACTGTATCTGCGCACGGTTGTCCCATTTGTTGTCGCCCGAAGGACAAAGGTGACCGCGGTCATATCGTGAATCGTAATAGTCGTCATCGGTAGCCCTGGGACGTGGCACCTCCGTATCCTCGCGGAACTGCATCTCCGTGCGCCCATAATTACCATAGGTATGCGCCTTGGTCAAGTGCCATGCCACCCAGTTGGCGATGCGCCAGTCTTTATTATACGAAACGTAGTAGCCGTCACGAACCAATAGCATGTCGGGACGACCTTTCAGTTCTGCCGGAATCTCCATTTTCTTCGGACGGTCGCTCTTCTTCTCCGCTTTTTGGGCAGCCTGTTCTGCCGCCTGAGTGTCGAAGAATTCCGTCATCTCGGTGGTGTCTGCTACGGTGGTGTCACTCCCCTGCCCCGTCTTCGTATTTCTGCACGCTATGAACATGCTGGCAAGGAGCAAGGAAAACGCTATGAATCGTATTTTTATCTTCATGCCACAAAGATACGATTATTTTTCCAAAGACGTGTGCTCAGTTGCTTTTTTGACATTTTATTCAAAATAATTTGACAATTCCCTCACTTATTATTATCTTTGCGCCCATCAAGCCAGTGATAAAGAGAGACATAATAAGCGCATAAAGTATTTTACTCTATAGATTATTAACACATACAAGTTTCTATAGTTGAAAAGAAAATGAAGATTACCGCTATCCTGCGGCAAATCTCTTAACTCCATACTAATAGAACTTGCAAAAGTTGAATTAACTAATAACTTAAAAATGGGAGAAAAAATTGTATTCGTAACAGGAGCCAACAAAGGCATCGGATTTGGTGTTGCCAAACATCTTGGCCTTCATGGTTGGAAAGTGATTATTGGCGCACGCCATCAACAACGTGCGGAAAAAGCCATCGACGATTTGAAGAATCAGGGTGTTGACGTTCTCGGATGGGTGAACGTTGAATTGTCCGACCTCGCCAGTGTGGAACGAGCAGCCAAAGAAGTGGAACAGAAATACCCCAAACTTTCTTTGCTAGTGAACAATGCAGGCATTCCCGGCGATATGAGTGTTGACGGTCAACATACGGACATCAGCGATATCAAGGAAACACTCAACGTGAATTTCATCGGCACCTTTGTCCTCACCAAATCATTGATACCCTTGCTCGAGAAAAATGGGGGCAGAATTGTCAATGTTACCGTCCCATCGGAAATCAGTCCTTATTGGCATCCCCTGGCCTATGTGGCGAGTAAAGCGGCACAGAATGCCATGATGGGTGTGATGGCCATGGATTTTCAGCAGCAAGGAAAACCTTTGGAAATTTTCTCCGTGCATCCAGGTCCCACGACAACAGACTTGAACGGCAACATGAGCCTTCCTGGTTTCCACGACATCGAGACGGTAGGCAAAAAAATGGCCGAACTCATCAACGACGGTAACAATCACCAAGGCGAATTCATCGAACTCTACCCCATCGTCAAGGAAGATTGATTTTTTAATTTTGTCACATACAGACAAACAAAAATGCGCACCGCACGTCATTGTGCGGTGCGCATTTTCTTTTTGCAAATTACTTCCAATCGTCCAAATCGGAGTGTGCCTCAATGCGCTGTTCTATGTCGTCGGGCAAGGCAGCGAAGAAGTCGAGACCAGTGATGCGTTCCACCTCGTCGACAGAGACCACATATTCCCGCATTTTCTTGTGATGGTCCTGACGGTTATTGTAGATAAAACCGAGAGCGCGGGGTGTACCCTCGGTGCAGAGCACCACTTTAAAAAATTTGTCAGGCACCACCACATGGTTGCGTCCGATGGTCTCGGGATTGCTCTTCGACACGAGGGGACCCGCCACAATATACACCTCACCATAACGCTCCGCCCAGCGACGGCAACGCATCTCCAATTCGTTCCAGTCACCACCATTAAGGGTACGGTCCTGCGGACACATATTGGTGAGCAAGAACGACTGGTCCTGCGCCTTGGCATCCCATTTGTTATCGCCTGATGGACACATATGTCCACGGCTGTAATGCGAGCCCCTGTAGTCGTCCAGTGTGGCACGAGGTTCAGCCACCTCAGTATCTTCATGGTAAGCCATACCCTTTCGCTTAAATGGCCCCGAAACATGGTCGCGTGTAAGACTCCATGCCACCCAGTTGGGTATACGCCACTCCGTATTATATAATGTGACATAACCTTCGCGCTGGAGAAAACGGCCATGTTGTCCACCTTTCACCGCCAACAGGTCAGTGGTTGCAGAAGCCTCGTCATCCATACGTTGCTCCTCAATGGGGTGGCTCTGTTCATGAGGACTATTGACATCGCCAATCTCACCCTCGTAGTAAGGTGATTGTTGTTCCTCCTGTACTGAAGACTCTGTATCGTCACCCGTCTTTTCCACCACGGTCACTTCATCTTGTAAGGGCTGGTCTTTCTTCTGGCTACAAGCCATCACACACCATACAACCAAAACGGTCAAAAAGGGAATTATCTTTCTCATGGCGGCAAAATTACGAATAAATTTGATTTTCAATATGAAAATTGGAAAAAAATGTGTAAGTTTGTAGCCCAATGGCAAACAACACTTTGACAACGATCTACCGGATGCCCGCCGAATGGGAACGGCAGTGGGGCGTGATGCTCACATGGCCACATGAACAGACCGACTGGTCCTGTTACCTAGACGACATCACCGAGACATACTTACAAATGGCTGATGCCATCACACGCCATGAACATCTGCTCGTGGTGGAACCTGTGCGTGGCTATGCCCAACGGTTGCTGGAGGCACGCCTCTCCCCCACTCAACTGCAACGTGTGGTCTGCCATACCTGTGAGAGCAACGACACATGGGCACGCGACCATGGTCCCATTACCTTGGTGGGCGACGATGGGAGCCTGCTTGCGCTCGACTTCCGTTTCAATGGTTGGGGTGAGAAATTCCCTGCCGAGAAAGACAATGCCATCAACCGCTCGCTGCACAAGGCAGGACGCTTGCACGGAGAATATGAAGACCACCTCGACTTCGTGTTGGAAGGTGGCTCGATAGAGAGTGACGGAAGGGGCACCGTGTTCACCACATCCACCTGTCTGTTGGCACCACACCGCAACCAGCCACTCTCTCAGGATGAGATAGAAAAACAACTGAAAAGAAGGCTGCACGCTGAGCATGTGGTATGGCTCGACCATGGTGAATTGGAGGGAGACGACACTGACGGACATATAGACACCATCGTACGCACGGCTCCTGACGACACGTTACTGTATGTAAGCTCAGGAAAAGATGACGACCTTCAGCACGAGGATTTTGTGCTGCTGGAGCAACAGTTACGAGCCCTACGCACACAGGAGGGGAAGCCCTATCGGCTCATCGCCCTACCCATGGCCGATGCCATATACGAAGAAGGCGAGCGACTACCCGCCACTTACGCCAATTTCCTCGTCATCAACGGAGCGGTCATCTACCCCACCTACGCGCAGCCCGAGAACGACGAGCGAGCACGCAAAGCTATCGCACAAGCATTCCCCGGACGTGAGATGATTGGCATTGATGCCCGCACCATCATTCGACAACATGGCAGCATACATTGTCTAACGATGCAGATGTCGTGACGAGTGACGAGTGATGAGTGACGAGTGATTGAAAAAGGTTAGTACCCTAAACACTCAACCCTAAGCCCTAAACACCCTTAAACCAATGAAAATAGGAATCATACAACAGCACAACACCGCTGACAGCGACGACAATCGCCGTCGGTTGGCAGAAGGCATTGCCGAATTGGCAGAGCGAGGTGCCGAGTTAGTGGTCTTGCAGGAACTACACAATGGGCTGTATTTCTGCCAGACGGAGGATGTAGACCTCTTCAACCAAGCCGAACCCATACCCGGACCATCGACACGTCTGTTCGGCGAGTTGGCCAAGAAATACGGCGTGGTTATCGTGACATCGCTTTTCGAACGTCGTGCCGCAGGACTGTACCACAACACTGCCGTAGTGCTGGAGAAAGATGGTAGCATAGCCGGCATCTACCGCAAGATGCATATCCCCGATGACCCCGCCTACTACGAGAAGTTCTATTTCACCCCTGGCGATCTTGGCTTCCATCCCATCGAAACCAGTGTGGGACGCCTTGGCGTGCTCGTGTGCTGGGACCAATGGTATCCCGAGGCAGCACGGCTGATGGCCTTGCAAGGAGCCGACCTGCTTATCTATCCCACCGCCATCGGCTATGAGAGCAGCGACACGCCAGAAGAACAAGAACGGCAGCGTGAGGCATGGACCACCGTACAGCGCGGCCATGCCGTAGCCAACGGCCTGCCCGTGGTGAGCGTAAACCGTGTAGGCCATGAAACCGACCCCAGCGGCCAGACTCGTGGCATACTGTTTTGGGGCAGCAGTTTCGTGGCAGGGCCACAAGGAGAACTGCTCTATCGCGCTCCCAAAGACGAGGAAATACGTCAAGTGGTGGAGGTGGACATGAACCGCGCCGAACAGGTACGCCGTTGGTGGCCCTTCCTGCGCGACCGTCGCATTGAGGAATACGGAGAGCTGACGAAGAGGTTCATTGATTAGGGAGGTAAAATTAAAGAATTAAAGAATTAAAAAATTAGGAACTCGATAACTCATAAACTCATAAACTCAATAACTCATAAACTTAAAAACTCATAAACTTAAAGCAAATGAAAAAAGTAATTCTTTGTCTGATGGGCGGAGCCATGATGCTCACAGCCCAAGCACAGCACACTTTCCAAGTACAGGCCAAGAAACCCGTGGCGCAGATACAGCCCACGATGTACGGCATTTTCTTTGAAGACATCAACTTCGGGGCCGACGGCGGACTATATGCCGAGTTGGTGGAGAACCGCTCTTTTGAGTTTCCCGATGCCACGATGGGATGGGAATTGCAAGGCAGCGCGACGATACGCAGCGCCCGCCCCGCATTCGAGCGCAACCCGCACTATATCCATCTGGCTACGCCCTCACACGTTCATCGCAGAACAAGCATCGAGAACCACGGGTTCTTCGGCATGGGTCTGCGTGAAGG
Source organism: uncultured Prevotellaceae bacterium (assembly GCA_900313615.1). Taxonomy (GTDB): domain Bacteria; phylum Bacteroidota; class Bacteroidia; order Bacteroidales; family Bacteroidaceae; genus Prevotella. The sequence goes on along the minus strand of OMRP01000004.1, from coordinate 66,558 downwards.
TATGTGCTATAACTTTTCCGTATATGGACGCACCAACAGCGGCGCCACCCTACGCGTGGAACTGCTCAACACCACACACGATCCTATCGCTAGCGACACCCTCGTCATTAACGGAAGCAACTGGCAGAAATACACCCTCCAACTCACTCCGCGCATGACTGACGCACGTGGATTCCTTCGCATCGTGGTGCAGCGTGGCGAGGTGGACCTCGACCATGTGTCGTTGATGCCCGGTGACAATTGGAACGGACTACGTGCCGACCTCGTACAGAGGTTGGCCGATCTGCATCCTGGTGTGTTCCGCTTCCCCGGTGGATGCATCGTGGAAGGCACCACTCTCGACACCCGTTATGAGTGGAAGAAGAGCGGGGGACCTGCCGAGAACCGCCCACTGAACGAGAACCGCTGGAACTTCACCATGGAAGAGCGCCAATATCCCAACTACTTCCAGTCGCTGGGCCTTGGCTTCTATGAATATTTCCTCCTAGCCGAGCGCATCGGCGCATCGCCACTGCCCATCCTCAGTTGCGGCATCGCCTGCCAATTCCAAAACGCACCCGACGATAAGAGTGCTCGTGTTGAAGTGAGCGAATTGCAACCTTATATCGATGACGCGCTCGACTTGATTGAGTTTGCCAATGGTGCCACGACCACCACATGGGGTCGTCTGCGTGCTGAGATGGGACATCCCGCTCCCTTCGGACTGAAATATATCGGTATCGGCAACGAGCAGTGGGATGAAATGTACCCCGAGCGTTTGGAACCCTTCCTCACGGCCATACGCGCCAAATATCCCGACATCAAAATCGTCGGTTCGTCAGGACCCTCCGCTGCCGGCAAGAGTTTCGACTACGGCTGGGAGCAGATGCGCAGGTTGAAGGCTGACTTGGTTGACGAGCACTATTACATGTCGCCTGACTGGTTCTTGCAGAATGCCGGACGCTACGACAAATATCCACGTAAAGGACCAAAAGTGTTTGCAGGTGAATATGCCGCCCATGGCCAAGGTCAGCGCAACAACTTCGAAGCAGCACTGTCAGAAGCCGCTTTCATGACTGGCTTGGAACGCAATGCCGACGTGGTTTACATGGCCACCTATGCACCCCTCTTCTCACATGTGGAGGGACGGCAGTGGCAACCCGACCTTATCTGGTTCGACAACTTGAAGAGTTACTGCACGCCTAACTACCATGTGCAACAATTGTACAGTCAATACAAAGGCACGCAAGTGCTGAAACTCTCCGAAGGCGGTCAGGCCGTGGAAGGACAGAACGGACTGTACGCCTCCGCCGTATATGACGAGGGCAGCAAACGTTATTACGTGAAAGTGGCCAACACTGGCACCACGGCACAGGACATCACCGTTACCTTCACAGGCAACCGTCCTTTGAGCAAAGGACAGCTAGTGACCTTCCATGCCAACGATGCTGACGAGAACAGTATCGCCCAGCCCGAGAAGGTAAAACCGCAGACCACCAGTCTGCCCGTTACCACCAACGGTGTGGAAACAACCATCGGCGCGCGCACCTTTGTGGTGATGGTGGTGGAGTAATAGACAACCCAACCCTCCCCAGGGAGGGAGTAAGAGGACGGCCGTCATCCCAGAGGATGGCGGCCGTCGTTGTTTATGCTATGCAACAAAACCTTATGCATTCACTAAATGATTACTCTTGCGTTGGCGGTTCCTTACGCGCCACCTTCATCTCAATAAGGAAAGAAACAAGCAGTCCCAAGCCGCATCCGAAGGCGATGGTCAAATAAAAGAAGGCACTGTCGGTGGCCATGTTAAGCAAGAAGGCTGCCAAGGCACCAAAACCCGCTCCCATGAGAAAACATCCCCAGCGCAATGCCGGATAACGGCCGTTGTTGTCGCGTTTCTCCTTGATCAACAATTTAGCTCGCTCCGCATCCATGTCGTGCTCAATGATGAGTTGGCGGATTTCCTTGTCACGGTTCTTCTCATTGATAACCATCTTTGCTACGAAATACATCACTACCATTGGAATGGACAATGAAAAGATAACTCCCAAAATCGGTACTAATTCACTCATTTTATTATTTGTATTATTGGTTAAACTTCACTTATATGACAAAGGTACTTGAAAACTATTACAGGAAAAATTGGAAAAATATAAGATGATTAGATGAAATGATTAAAATAATGATAATAAGAATCTCATACTGACGAATGACGATACTTCGCCACAAAAGCCATTAAGCCTAACACCGCCCCTATTACCTGTATAGCCAAACAGGCCGCGGCACACTTCGTGCCATGACCGGCATACCATCCATTAGCAACGGAATATGCGAAGAACGCCAACAACAAAGGCAGTCCGAAAGCCACAACCACAAGTTTGCCCCAACGACGCCAACGCTCACGACGTGCGGCGCGATTGAGTTCTTTCATCACCAAGCGATTCAAATCGTCGACCATCATCTCACGCTCCAGCGTTTCGGCGATGAGCGCATCGAACTGTTGTTCATTCATAAGGTCATTCTTCTTCTCCATGGTTCATTATTTTTTTGAGACGTTCACGTACACGATGCAGCCGCACCAGCACATTCGACTGTGACAAGCCCATCGTCTTCGCTATCTCGTCGGTTTTCATTTTCTTATAATAATGTAATGTTATGAGTTGTCTGTCCTCGGACGGCAATTGCTGAAGAGCCTGCTCCATCCGTTGCAGTTTCGACTCATGTTCATCCGAATAAGCATCGTCGGCGACATTCTCCAATGACTGTCCTTCAGTGGACAGGCGGCTGAGTCGACGTTCCTTCTCCATCATGTTGAGTGCCACATGCATCGTGATGGTGAGGAGCCATGGACCAAGGGTGTCGCCCCGCCACGAGTCGAGATTGGCATAGGCCTTGGCGAAAGCCATCTGTACACTTTCGGCAGCACGTTCACGGTTACGCGTAATAGTGAGTGCCTTCGAGAGCATCATGCCCGAATAGCGCTGGACGACGGGTGCAAACAGACGTGTGTTGCCACCATTTAACAATTCCTGAACAATGAGTTTATCTTCCATTTCTTGTCAGCATCTACCATTAAGAGCAGCCGAACGCGAAATTATTACAAATTTGAAAGAAAAAAACGAATAAAACAGAAAAAGGCTCTACGAATTAAATGATTATTTCACTACGAATTGTACGAATACAGAACCTACTAAAACCTCACCCCCTTAAACACTCTTTTTCCCCGCAGAAGCATCAACCTTTGCAAGGAACGTCACGACCCAAGTGACGAGAGAACAGAGTACTACCAACCAGAAGAATCGGTAATAACCCAACCACTCCTGCAAGTAACCGGAGAGAGTTGTGAACAACAAGGTTGCGAGTGCCATGACCGACGAACATACAGCAAACCGTTCCGGTCGCATCTCGCCACTGCCATCACGAGAGAAAGCAATCAGGCTCACCGCATAAGCCGTGGTACCAAAACCCAGACCGAGGAACTTGACCACCATGCACAGCGATATCAACCAGATGTTCGTGGGCATGGACGAAGCCATGAAAAGGTAAACCACATTGGTGAGGGTGAAAGCCAACGCCATGGGCCATAGCCACCGCCCCACCCCATGCCTATGTACCGCCATACCTCCGAGGACACCTCCCACGGAAAGGGCAAAGACACCGATAGTGCCTTGGACATAACCAAACTCCTGTGGCGACAACGCCAAACCTCCCGTATGGCCTGCATCAACCAAGAACAGCATACCCACCTTCTCGACCAATTGTTCAGGTAAGAGGAACAAGATGAGGAAAAGCAATATCGACGCCACCCCTTTCTGATAGAAAAACTCCTTGATGGGAGTCAACCCCCTGGAGAGATATGACGTGGGATGTGTATCACTTTCATCAAGCGGAACCGGTTTCGGCAACAGCAATAGATTGGCCACAGCCAACAGTAGGAAGAAAAGCGCCATGGCAAGGAAGAGGAAACGCCATGCCCCTACCACATCACGCGTGAGCGTCTCCATGTTACCCACAACCATCAGCAGTATTCCCTGTCCGAAGAGCAAAGCCACCCGGAAGAACACGCTGGTGATACCTCCAAAAGAACGACGCACAGTCATCGGGGCGTTCATCCGGAAATACTTATCCACCGCGGCATCATGCACCACACCCACCAACGAATGAGCCATGAGCCACAACATCACACCCACATGTCCACCCTTCAACGACACACTACATGACACACCGAAAAGCGCCGCTGCCATGCCTAACTGGCATAACACAATCCACCGGCGGAGCGACATGAAGCGCAACACCAACGGTGATGCCAACGGACGTAAGAGCCAAGGCAGATAGAGCAACGCCACAAGCATACACACCTGTGCATTGTCCATGCCCAACCGTTTGAAGGCCAACACGGAGATGACGGTGAGCGACACCACGCTCACTCCCTTGGCCAAGAAAGCCGTGGGTATCCACGCCCATGGATGGCCTTTCAGCCATCCTTCAAAACGTTGCAACAGGTGTGAATATTTCGTCATCTTTAGGTTTTCCTTAATAGGGAGTTAAAATGGAAGTTAATTCGCTTTTTTTAATAGGGAATTAAAATGGGAGTTAATTCGCTTCGCTCATGGAAGTTAAAATGGAAGTTAAAGTGGACATTACTCCTACTGTTTATTTACCTTTTTACTCTTTTACTTTTTTACCTTTCTAAGCTATTGTCCTTTTTTACTTCCCATTTTACTTCCTTTTATAACTTCCTATTTTACTTCCTTAATTAAACAATTTACTCTTGTTTACTCTTTTTTCCGAATTCAGGGTCAATCTTGATGAATGCCGTCACCACGAAAGTAATGATGCATAGGAACATCACAATGATGAAGAACTGTCGATATCCCACCATGTCTTTCAGCCATCCCGACAGCATACCCGGCAACATCAGTCCCAAATATGTTAGTCCCGTGCAAATGGCATAGTGCGATGTCTTGAACTCACCTTGGCTATAGAACAGCATATACAGCGTCAGTGCCGTGAAGCCCAGTCCATATCCGAACTGTTCAACGAACAGACATGTGCTCACTATCCACAGGTTGGAAGGCAATGCATAACTCATATACACATAGACGATGTCGGGCAGCGTGATGGCACACACGAAAGGCCACAGCCAACGCTTCAGTCCATCACGGCTGGCCAGCATGCCACCCACGATGCCACCGAGAAGCAGTCCCACAAGTCCCACCGTGCCATAAGCCAATCCATACGCTTCGGGCGACAGTCCCAGTCCACCCTCTTCATGTGGTCTCAACAGGAAGGTGCTCGCCATCTTGGTGAGCATCGCCTCTGGGAATCGATAGAGGAGCAGGAAGAGGAGCACAAAGATAATCTGTTTGAGGGGTACCTTGGTGAAGAACGAACTGAGCATCTCCTTCAACCCGTGCATCACCTGTCGTGCCGTAAGGTTCTCATTATCCCGGTCGACAGGACGCGGCATGATGAAGCGGTGGTACAACCAGATGGCAATGAACAGTCCAGCCAACCCGAAGAATATCAAACTCCATACGAACGCATTCCTATCTGGAAACGCTTTCTGCAATAAACCTGCTATCGGCACCAACAAACCCTGTCCGAAAATGACGGCGATACGATAGCATGTGTTACGTATGCCCACAAACCACGACTGGTTATGGCTGTCAAGTTCGAGCATGTAGAACCCATCGGCCGCGATGTCATGGGTGGCACTGGAGAACGCCATGAGGAAAAAGAAGAACATCGTGCCTTGGAACCAGAAATCGGTGTTCAATGTGAACGCCACACCCGCGAACGAAGACCCCAATAGGAGTTGCATGGCGACGACCCACCACCGCTTGGTCTTGAAGAGGTCGACGAAGGGACTCCACAATGGTTTGATGACCCACGGCAGTCCTAGCCATCCGGTATAGAGCGCTATCTCTGTATCGGTCATGCCCAGTTGCATATACATGACCACAGCCACTGTCATCACCACCACATTGGGTAGACCCTCTGCAAAATAAAGAGTGGGTATCCATGCCCACGGACTACGATGTTTCATTTTTTCTTTCTAAAGAGGTTCTATATATTTACTTATAGATTTTTTTGATTTCCGCGTTTTGGTAATAGTGAAGGAGGATATCGTTATAGGCGAAGCCTTGTTCACCCATCACCGCCGCACCTATCTGGCACAGTCCCACACCATGTCCCCATCCCGCACCGATGAGACGGAAACGAGCGGGCACAGCATCGGAGACATCAAGTCGATCGACCACGAAAGCCGAACTATAGAGATGTGTTGGACTGAGTGTGCGTCTGATTTCCAGTTCCTTTCCTATGGTGAAGGATCGCTGGGTGCCCACTATTTTCAGGCGACAGATACGCCCACTGCGTCCACGTTCCAGCGGTATGAGGTCAACGATTTGTCCGAAATCGATTTTCTGTTTCTCGCTGATCAACGCCGCCAATTCATCTTGTGAATACTCCACCGTCCACCGATAGAAATCTGTCGTCTCTTGGTCATAATCCTTGAGCACCTGTCGCAGGATACGCTGGTCGGAGGTATGACATGCCGCATCGGGCATTTCACGTATCCACCGCTGCGCCACTACCTCATTGGTGAGGTCGGGCAAAGAGTCATCGCCCGGCATGTCGCGTACTGCCGTCAGGTAAGGCTTGGGGGTATTCTCCCAACAGTATTGGAACTCCTCGGTAACGCCGCCGCAGCATTTACTGAAACGCGCATCGCAGATACCGTCCTCAGCCCATAATATCTGTCCACGCGTTGCCTTCACGGCAGCCACGGCCCTGGGCATGGCCTGCCCGGTGATGCCTTGGTAACGCTGACAGTGGTCATCGGCACACACATCGAAGATGGTATGGTCTTCGCGGTCGTACCACCGTATGATTTCATCCTCCTTTTTCACGAACGAGAAGAAATTGTCGGTCCCTGCACCCATCCGCTTCCTCTTCTCCATCTGTGCCAGTAACCAACTGCGCGATATCACCGCATGCGCCTTGAGCAACTCTACCGATGCCTCCGCACTCATCTCGCTGGAGATAACGCTGGCGAGATACTGCTCTACCGGCAGTTCATTGATGGCACAGATGGCATCCGCATCGACCACAAGCCGCAACGAGCCCGGGAAGGTTTGCCGTTGTGAGCGTTGCCAATGGAAATCAATGCCTATACGCACATTGTCGATGGAGAACGATGCATCGTTCTGTTTGGGTGTGAACATCAACTCGCGGTAGGTATTACCTCTCCACACGATGCCACCCTCCACCAACTGCACCGACTGTTCACCTTCAATGATTTCACCCTTCGCCAGATAAGGACTGTTGAGTGTGAAGGTGATGGTCTGCGCCGTCACTACACCCACGCACACCGATGGCTCGCGTTTATATGCCGTGGCGAGCGTTGCACTGTCGCCTGCCGTGGCTGATAACCATTCAATGATATGTTCCATCTCTGGTTTCGTCACCGACACCTCATCATAAATATGCAATACCTCGTTGGTATCGAGTCGTAAGAAATCCTCTTCGCGTGGGGTGATGACCAGACCCGCCATGTCAAGCGCCCCGGGACTGACCATCCGTTGTTCGTCGCCTTCGGCATGATAACACTCTGGACGGTGTTTCTTTCTCGGGAAGACCACAAACAGGTAACTTTCACCATCACGCCATGCCACGATGTTCATCATGGGTTCGAGATGCTGACGTGCACACTCCTCGCTATGTTCCAACGCATGGTAGGTCCGTCGGAAGAGCTGTTCCGCCGTCTCCCTGCGACGTACTTTGATGAGCAGGGCGGGAGCGGGATAGTCTTCAATGAAGAACAGCCCTTCTTCGTCGCTCACCACATACAAAGGACGAAGAGTGCGTGCCAGTCTGGGCCATGCGCTCTGCAGAGGCAGCATCCCACTCGTTCCCCCTTGGAAATGGAGATGGTCAGGTGCTGACGCCCCTGCTTCTGGTCCGTTGTAGAATACCATGATTTCCGGATAAAGCGAAAGCAGTTTAAACATCTCGCCGAAGGAATCGGCGATACGTTGGGGCGCATGTTCACGCGCTGGTATGGTGAAATGTGCCGGCAATATGGGGAAGGGGTTGACCAATATGTCGAACTTTTCGTCGACGGGTAAGGTAAACTGCGCTTCAGGTCTGTTTTTAGCACAAAGGAAACAAGGGCGTTGCCGTATGCTCTCCTTGTCGATTTTCGCTCCTGTGGACACCATACGGGCGGGATTCCACTGCACCTTCAGGTCAATGGAGCCAGGCAGTTCACGCGTCTTTACCATCTGCAACTCGCGGAAATGCTGTCGTGCATCATCCCACCGTTCCAATTGCCTATTGAGAAACCGATGCAGCGAGGTGTCGTCGTTTTCCGTACTGCCACCGCTGTTTAGCCGTTGACGCGCTTTGAGTTCCATGGTGCGCAGACGGTCTTTATACAGATTATTGGCATTCACCTTTTCCACACTCAATGCCGCATCGCTGTTGCCTCCCCATCGACGGCAGAGGTAAAGTTCCTGATAGATACGTCCAATACGGTACTGGCGGCTGAACGCCAGTCCGAGGGCATAGTCTTCGCCATAACTTGTATTGGGGAATTGTACCTGTCGCAGGAGGGGTGTGAAGAACGCCCTGGGCGCTCCCAGACCGTTGATGCGCAATGCATTGTTCGCCCCGTTGTCATCCGTCCACTCACGATGGTCGATGAGTCCGGGCGGCAAGGTGTTGAGTTCAAAATCGCACATACGATAGGAGCCGACCACCATCGCCGCGTTCTGTTTGCGGAAGGCATCGACCACCATCTGGAGCGTCGCTGGCGAGCTGTAGAGGTCGTCACTGTCAAGTTGCACGGCAAACCGTCCACAACGGTCGTCGTTGACTGCCACGTTCCAGCAACCCCCTATTCCCAAGTCAGTACGTTCGGGAACGATATGCACCAACCTACTGTCATCATAATGCTGCAACAGTTCCGTTGTTCCATCATTGGAATGGTTGTCTACCACGATGACATTGTACTTAAAGTTTGCTTTCTGACTCAAGGCTGAATCAACAGCATCGCAGATAGTCTTGACCCTATTGTAAACGGGTATGACCACCGATGCCTCGACGGGAAACAGCCCTTCGGTAAAATTGACTGTCCTATAGCGCGACGTGTCGACCAAGGCGCCAATCTCGGCCAGGTGTGCCGTCACCACCTTTTCCATCTCCACCTGCACCTCGCGGTTGCGCGGGTTGACATAGTCAAACTGTTTTTCGCCACTTGCGCGCAGGTCGTCTTCGCGTTCGGTATATAAAAATTCATTGAGGTGAAAGATTGTTCCCTGTCGACTGAGGAACAAACGCAGCGCATACCATCCCGCATATTGCCAGGTGGACATTGTCTTCTGCTGAGCGAATTCTCTCAGTTTGCTTACGGAGAGGAGCACCAAGGATCCAAAGTCGAAATCATCGCGCAGACTACCCTCTTGGTAGTCGATGACAGGATGGCGCACCGCTTGTCCATTTTCCAGTGACAAATGGTCGGCATAGACCATCACCGCTCCCGTGTCGACCGCCACTCGGAGCATACGCTGCAAAGCATAGAGCCCCAATTGGAAAGGCACCGCCTTCAAGCAGAGGAGGATATACGGCGACACTGCCGTTTCCGCCATTTTTAGAATGGTAGCCGTAGAGGTGACGCTGTCGACAGTCATCTGTGTACAACCCGGCAGGGGAGGTATCACCATGCTGTCGTTCTCAGGCACCATCATATAGATATGTTGCACCGACTTGTCGGCGCTCAGTTCACTGACGATGCGCGACGAGTTGTCGGCATCAACGAAGGGCAGGAAACAATCTAATTTTTCAACCATACTGCAAATGTAGGCATTTTTTTTGATAATAGACCCATCAAATTTGGCTTTTCACTCGTTTATCCGTAATTTTGCAAACAAAACCAATATATCGATGAAGAAAGACATCAAGATTGCCGTTGCCGGCACCGGATATGTAGGCATGTCGATAGCCACATTGCTGTCGCAGCACCACGATGTCACCGCCGTAGATATCGTAGAGGAGAAGGTGGACAAAATCAACCGCCGTGAGTCACCCATCGTCGACAAGGAGATTGAGGAATACCTAGCCACCAAACCCCTGCGCCTTCGTGCCACGCTCGACGGGGCACAAGCCTATCGCGATGCCCATTTCGTGGTGATTGCCGCGCCAACCAACTACGACTCGAAGCGCAACTTCTTCGACACCTCAGCCGTGGAAGCCGTCATCGACCTGGTGATGCGCCACAACCCCGAGGCCATCATGGTCATCAAATCGACCATACCCGTTGGCTATACCGAGAGCATACGCAAGAAAACCGGTTCGAAGAACATCCTCTTCTCACCTGAGTTTTTGCGAGAGAGCCGTGCCTTGTACGACAACCTATACCCCAGCCGTATCATCGTGGGCACTGACTTGACCGACGAACGCCTGACCAATGAGGCACATCTCTTCGCCTCGCTACTGCAGGAAGGCGCCATCAAGAAAGATGTGGATACCCTCATCATGGGATTTACCGAGGCCGAGGCCGTGAAGCTCTTCGCCAACACATACCTCGCGCTCAGAGTGAGTTTCTTCAACGAGCTCGACACCTATGCCGAGATGAAAGGGCTGAGCACCGAGAGTATCATCCACGGCGTGTGCCTCGACCCACGCATCGGCAGCCATTACAACAACCCCTCCTTCGGTTACGGCGGCTATTGTCTGCCCAAAGATACCAAGCAGTTGCTGGCCAACTACGCCGATGTGCCGGAGAACCTGATAGAAGCCATCGTGGAGAGCAACCGCACGCGCAAGGATTTCATCGCCGACCGCGTACTGTCGTTGGCTGGCTACTATAATTATTACAACAAGGGCGATTTCAGTCCCAACGAAGAACGTCGTTGCGTGATTGGTGTGTATCGTCTAACGATGAAGACCAATAGCGACAATTTCCGCCAAAGCAGCATCCAAGGTGTGATGAAACGTATCAAGGCCAAAGGTGCCGAGGTCATCGTTTACGAACCGACGCTAGCCGACGGCAGCACCTTCTTCGGCAGTCGCGTAGTGAACGACCTCGACCTTTTCAAAGAACAGAGCCAGGCCATCATAGCCAACCGCTATGATGCCAACCTCGACGATGTGAAGGACAAAGTGTACACACGTGACCTGTTCAACCGCGACTAACCCGCATAATGACAATGACCGACGTTGCGAGATATTTCCAATTCCTGAGATTCTGCCTGGATGGCCGACATGTGGGCGAGGATGATGTGGCCGGCATCAGCTGGCACGACCTGCTGCTCTTTGCCAAGAAGCAAGCCATAGTGGGCGTGTTTTGGCAGGGCATCCAGCAACTGGGTCATCTGCGTGAGAACAAACCAACCGACGACGACGTGATGGAATGGATGGCAGCCACACTGCGCATCAGTCGACAGAACAAGAAAGTGAACGAGAAAGCTGTATGGACCTACAACAACTTCGCACATGAAGGATTCCGCAGCTGTCTGCTCAAAGGGCAGGGCGTCGCCCTATACTACCCCACCCCCTCACTTCGCCAATCAGGCGACATCGACATCTGGGTGGAAGGTGGCGCCGAGAAAGTCATCCCTTACATACGCCAGTTCAAACCCAAGGCCAAAGCCTGCTACCACCATATCGACTTCATTCGTGTGGACAAGATACCCATCGAAGTTCACTACCGCCCATCATGGATGAGTTGTCCATGGTACAACCGCCGTCTGCAAGAGTATTTTGCCTCGAAAAGTGAAGAACAGTTCAAGCATGAGGTGTCGCTACCCGACAATGCAGGAACGTTGGCCGTCCCCACATGGGATTTCAACGTGGTGTTTCTTCTCTCACATATCTACAACCATCTGCTGCACGAAGGAATCGGTCTGAGACAGGTGATTGACTATTATTATCTGCTACGGCAGGGTGCGGGAAAAAGTGCGGAAGAACGTCAGGCGCTATCCGAGACGCTGCGCTATGTAGGCATGCGCAAGATAGGCGGCGCTATCATGTGGGTGCTGAAGGAACAACTGGGCATGGACTCTTCTCTCCTACTGCTACCCCCTGATGCCCGTCATGGCAAGGCGTTGTTGCGCGAGATGCTCAAAGGCGGCAACTTCGGCAAGCACGATGAGCGTACCCTCAGCGGTGTCTACGACGATGCGGTGACCAGCAACACCCAACGATTGTGGCGCGACCTGCGCATGGTACGCTTTTTCCCATCGGAGTGTATTTGGGAGCCCTTCTTCAGATTGTACCATTTCTTCTGGAGAAAAAAGCATTGATTTTTAGGAGAGAAGGAGAGAAAGGAGTGAAGGGTCCTAACTCTTAATCCTTAGCTCATAACATAAAAAAGGCATCCTTTATGGATGCCTTGTGTTGTGATTTAGAATTACCAATTTAATCGGGAAGGCTGATAGCCTCGGAAGGACAAACATCAGCGCAGGTGCCGCACTCTGTGCAAGCATCGGGATCGATGGAATACTTTTCGCCCTCGGAGATAGCACCAGCGGGGCATTCATCAATACATGTACCGCAAGCGATACAATCGTCACCAATTACGTAAGCCATAATAATTGAATTATTAGTTTGAAATGTTTGTAAATGCTACATCGAGGCAGACTCATGCTACCTACTTTTGCAAGTGCAAAGATACATTTTTTATTTGACATACCTACAAATAGTGAGTATTTTTTTTATAATTTATACTTTTTCAAAATAAAACACCGAAAAAAACGTTATAGAACTACATGCAAAAGAGAATCATCACCCTGTTTTTGGCAGCAGGCAGCATATTGTGGTGTTCAGCCCAGGAGAGGACGGTACAAAACCGTCCCTATACCGATTTGCGAAAATTTCATTTCGGTGTGTTTGTGGGCACGCACATGCAGGACCTGGAGTTCAAGAACGTAGGGCCGCAACTGATAGAGATGGAAGACGGCACGATGGTTGAGAAGAACGTTGTGTGCGACCAAGACCGTTGGGACCCCGGTTTCAATGTCGGTGTGCTTGGCGAATTACGTCTAAACGAGTTTTTCCAGTTCCGTGCGGCGCCGGCCATGTATTTCGGCACACGGCATATCATATTCCGTAACTATAGCGACCCTAACAACGAGAAACTTATCGAAGAGCACCAAGACCTGAAGACTGCCTATGTGTCGATGGCCATGGACCTTATCTTTGCCGCACCCCGTTTTAACAATTACCGTCCCTACATGATGGCGGGCATTAACCCAATGCTGAACCTGTCGGCACGCGACGATGATTTTCTGAAGCTGAAGAACAGTGACGTGTTCTTGGAACTAGGTATCGGCTGCGATTTCTACCTGCCTTTCTTCAAGCTGCGTCCTGAGATAAAATTTATGCTGGGTCTGACGAACAGCCTTGATACGAAACACGCAGATAAGTTGAAAGACAAGAACATGATGATGTATTCCAAGGCGGTAAGCGAATCGCACAGCAAGATGTTCGTGCTGACTTTCTACTTTGAATGACACCCATCCCTCGCGAAGGGGAGAGAGTAAGTATAATAAATGGGCACCTCCGATTGGAGATGCCCATTTGCTATAGGTGTTCTTCTAATTACATAGCGAGAATCTGCTTGGCAACGTCATTGTCAGGCTCCAACTCGATGAGTTTTTGTGCCCAACTCTTTGCATTGGAGAGATCCTGCTTGGTGTAGTAGTAGATGGCCATGTAACGATAAGCGCGTTTCAGGTAAACGACATCGTTCTCGCCCTGTGTGCCAGACTGCACCAGACTGATCAGACGCTCATAGTAGGGCTTTGCCAGTCCTTCTTTGTTCTCGGGATCAAGTTGTGCATTGATTTGCGCACGCTTGTAAACATAGAACTTCGCAGTGGGGTTCATCTCACATACCTTGGCATACGCCTCGTCGGCCTTACGCAATGCCATCTTGGTATCTGCTTCTTCCGTATTCTCATCGGAAGCGATAGCCTGATAGATGTCAGCCAGACCGGTATAGTCCTCAGCCTTCGGGCTGCTGACGGTAGCCAAATACTTGTTGTACTGCTCAACGGCACTAGCATGAGCGCCCTTGCCTGAGTAAGCTTGCGCCAAAGCCTTGTAAGCCTCGGGGTTCTCACGCATCTGCAGCGACTGCTGGAACGCCGAAATGGCAGCATCCCATGACTTGGCACCCAAGTTGGAGTATCCCAGGTTGAGGTAGTCACGTGGCGACACCTCTGCACTGTCAGACTGATTCATCAGTTTGTCAGCATAAGAGATAGCACCGTTATAGTCCTCTGCCACGAGACTGTTGTAGAACGCCATACGATTGAGCACAGCCGAACGCGGGAACTTCTCAAGACCATATTTGGCTATCTCCAACGATTTATCGTGCTGGCCGGTGTAATAAGCGGCTACGGCATATTCTTTCAGATTATCCTCATTGAGACTGCCACGGTTGGCCTTGGCAAAATATTCCACTGCTTGTTCGTAGTTCTCAGCCTGATAGAAGAAGTGGGCGGCCACTGCGTCGACAGGATAATCGGGACGTGCGGCACGCAGACGCTCCAGCATCTCAGCCGACTCGGTGGGGGAAATCTTACGATACACACGAGCGTACTTAATGTAACCCATCGGCTCATTGGGATCAATTTGCGTAGCCTGATGATACCACGAAGCGGCAGCACCGCCATCGTCCTTCACAGCTTCGATGTCACCCTCAAGGAGATAAGCCTCCACACACTTGTTCTTACCACGCTGCATAGCCATGTCGGCATACACCTTCGCCTGAGCAGTGTCGCGCACGTCAAGGAAAGCACGTCCTAGACCAGCCAGGGCCACGGCGTCCTTCTTGTAGGTTTTGAGGAACTGTTTCACCGGTTCCTTCACTGCGGCGGCATTGCCCTTGGTATCGTTAATCACTTTAGATATGGCAGCAATGTCGGCCTTACGGTCCTGTGCCATGGCGGAAGCGGAGAATCCTAACATCAACGCTCCCAAAAATAGATATTTGATAGCTTTCATAATTCTCTTGTTTTAGTTGTTGGTTATTAACGTATGTTGGTCAGAGTTATGACGGAAGAATGCTGAAAAAGTTTAATTACGGTGTTATCTTGACATCGCGTATGGATATCTCACCCTGTCTGGGCAACAGTCCAGCCTTAAAGATGATGAGTTGTCCCTTGGGACTTTCCAGGAAATGGGCGAACGCCCACGGCAGTCCGTTGTACGGATCGTTGAGCAGTGCATAAAGCGTCCTTACCAATTCCTTCGGATATCGTCCGTCGAGCATATAAGCTTGGAAAGGCTTCCATGAATTCGTGACGGTGGCTTTGTCCTTTTTGCTCACCGACATTACTGTTATGTTCTTATTGAATGTGGTGTTGGTTGTATCGCGCTTGTCGTTCAACCAGTTTGAACCAATGACCCCAATAGCGTTGGGGGTTTTCTCGACATATTCGATGACGGCGGCCGATGTCTTGGCGGCCACGACGTTATCACCAAACTGCTTGCCTTGCAGCACACTATCCACACAATAGCGCACCATGGCAGAGCGGTTGTTGTCGAACACGACCTCTATATTGCCCAGTTTTGACCCAGGATTGATGTCACCCCAATTCTTCACCTCGCCACTGAGCACCCTGCGAATATCATTGAGCGTGATGCAGGAGTCTTTGTTGTTGCGGTTGATGATGAGTGCCATCGCATCGTATGCGAACGGTATTTCCTTGGGGTAGAATGTGCGGTCGTTGAAATCTTGTTTTTCTGCAGGATGGAATTTGCGAGCGGTAATCAGCAGTTGGACACTGTCTTTCAACAACAGTTCCATGCCTTCGCCCTCGCTCATATATAAAGGTGTGAGATGCGCCTGTGAGCGGTCATGCTCAAACACCTCGCGGTTCTCCTCGATGATGGGAGAAAAACTTTCGTCAGAGGCGAAAGAAATCGCCCCTGACGTAGCTGTATCAGTTCTGCTACTCTTGCGCTTGCCCTCACCGCAAGCCGAGAAGGCAACGATGAGGCAAGCCACAAAGAGTGTGTAGAATAAACTTCGGTTCATGAATTACTGAAGCTTGAAGGTTACAGGAACATTGTACTTCACACGCACGGCCTGACCGTTCTGCTTACCCGGCGTCCACTTCGGCATGGATTTTACCACGCGTGCAGCTTCCTTGTCGAGTGAGGGGTCAACGCCACGTACCACCTGTACGTTGGAGATGCTACCGTCCTTCTCAACGACGAACGACACCACCACACGTCCTTGGATACCGTTTTCCTCGGCCACTGCGGGATAGTGGATGTTCTGACTGAGCCATGAGAGCAGAGCGCCCTGTCCACCGGGGAATGCCGGTTGCTGCTCAACCACATCGAACACCTTATTGTCCTCTACCTTCTGAGGTTCGGGCTTCGGCTGCTCAATTTCGGCTCTTTCAACCTTGAGCACCTCTCCACCTTCGTCATTACCTTTCACGTCGAGCGCACCGATCTTGGTGGTTGACTCATTCAGGTCTTCCTGCTGCTTGAGCTGGTTGTCTTCCTTCACCTGGTTATCTTTCTTGATCACAGGCTCCGTGAATTTTACCGAGCTGGCCACCTTTTCAGGCATCTTCTGCTGTTCGGGAATCTTAATCTCCGGTTTTTTCTCCACCTTCGGTTTTTCCTTCTTTTCAGCGATGTCACTCAGCACCACTTCCTGTGTGTTCTCCACCCTGGCGTTGGCCTGGATAGTTTTTACGATGGTGAATGCCGAGAAGCCAAGGATGGCTGCGAGGAACATGATAATGATGGACCACATATTGCGCTTTCCTGTGTTGCGACGCAAAGGATATGCTCCGTATTCCTTATTCTTGCTTTGAAATACCAGATCGGTCCATTCGTTGGATGTTAAATCAACTTTTGCCATAATTTTAAAAGTTTTTTAATTGTCACGTCCTTTTACTTGATTCCTTTCTTTTCGAGCAGGGCCAAGTCTTGGGGAGTGACTTTACCTATAACGTATGTACCAATACTGCAAATCTGCATTTCGTCGAGAGCGTCGACCAAGTTCTTGTACGATGCGCTGTCGAGAGCCTTGATAATGACGGTAAGCACCGGCACCTTTTCGCCGTCGATGTCACCAGCCTTGATCTTTGCAAGTTGTTCATTATACAATTTCTCTCCCGCCTCGCCTTCATACTTTTTAGGATTATCGATTTTGTCCTTATCGAGTTTCTCCTTGGCCGCGAGAACTTTCTTCACAGGAACGGAACCATCTTCTGTCTCATGCTCCATGAGCACTTGGCGGAAACCATCTTTGCCCCAAGATGTCATCTTCAGACATTCAGGATCGTTGTAGTTGGGAATACCTGCGATGTACGCGATTTTGTCTTCACCAGCCACGAAGACCGTGATAGTCTGCGACTCTTTGGTTTCGTTCTTCATATCATCCGTCACATTCTTGTCGTTGCTCGGCATGGTCAGGTTCATGGTCTGCGGTTTGCTGAGCGATGTACAGAGCATAAAGAATGTGATAAGAAGCATCATCATATCCACCATCGGCGTAAAGTCGACGCGGACATCCATTTTCTTCTGTCTGCTTTCTTTTTGTTTAGCCATTCCTTATTCCTCCGCTTTTTTGTAAGAAGTGATCAAGTAGTAACGGTTCTGATCCATGTCCTGAAGTTCAGACATCATTTTCTTGATGACTTTGTAAGGAGTTTTCTCATCGGCCTTGATAGCCAGTTTGAGGTCATTTGCCTTATAGTCCATTGCTGTTTGAACCCAGGTCTGGAATTCGCTCATACCTCCGTCGATGCTATCGGTGGGTATGCCCTTGTCTTTCTGGAAATCGTTGAGCTTCGTGTCCTCGAGCTTCAAGAAATCCGAGATATCCTGCATGGGCACACCGATATTAGCGGCGGTGCGTACGGACTTCATCTGGTCGGCAGTAAAGCTGATGCCATACTGCGAGCCCATGTCTTGAACGACAGCTTCCATGTCGGCCGGTTTGTCCATGCCAAGGAATATCTTGCCGTTGTTGTCGACAAGTATCGTCAGCACGTCATTCTCCGGCACTTTGATCTCCGATACGGACCCAGGTGTGACCACTTTCACCGCTTCATTCTTGACGAATGTAGACGTCAACATGAAGAAGGTGAGAAGCAGCACCATCACGTCCGACATAGGAGTCATGTCGATCCAGACGCTCTGTTTCTTAATTTTTACTTTACCCATAGTTGAAAATCATTAAAAGGGTTAGTAAAATTAAGCTTCCTCCTGGTGTGTGGTTTCGTAAGTCTGAGCGATGGAATAGCCCACTTCGTCGAGGGCGTATGTCAACTTATCAATCTTATTGGAGAAGGTATTGTAAGAAATCACGGCGCACCATGAGGTCAAGATACCGAATGCCGTGTTGATAAGGGCCTCAGAAATACCGGTTGACAGAGCGAGGGAGTCGCCGCCACCACCAGCAGCCAGAGCTTGGAAGGACTTGATCATACCCGTCACAGTACCGAGAAGACCGGTGAGGGTACCGAGCGTTACGAGCGTTGCAAGGATGGGGAGGTTCATCTGCAGGGTAGGCATCTCGAGCTGAGTGGCCTCTTCGTGAGCCTGCTGAATCTTAGCCACTTTCTGTGCTTTTTTCACGCCAGTGGTTCTTTCCATATCCTGATAAGCACGGATAGAAGCGCTCACCACGTTGGCCACGGAACCGCGCTGTTTGTCGCAAAGCTGCTGAGCTTTGGCAAAGTCTTGCTTGGCGATAGCCTCTTTGATGGAAGCGGTGAACTTGGCAAGAGAGCCTTTACCGAAGGCTGTGCGGAGAGCGAGCCAGCGCTCAATGGAGAGGGCAATCACGGTAAGCAAGAGGGTGTGGATGATAGGCACCACATAACCACCCTTGTAGATAGTACCGAGGAGGTTGATAGGATGTCCTTCGGGATCGCCGCCTTCGAAGTTGCCGGGAGCGCCGAGCACGAACTTGAAGATGCAGATAGCGATGATGAAACATACCACGATTACCCAGAATGCGGCCCTGATACCAGTGAAGCCGGAACTCTTCTTCGGCGCAGCAGCTTTAGGAGCGGCAGCCGGTTTTGTTGCTGTTTTTTCCATAATTTGATTAAAATTTAATTTTTAGTTATTAATAAATTTAAGTTATACAATAATCTTTTTGTTGTTAGTCGGTTGTTGTCGGTCTTTAAGTATATACCATAAATGCTCACGCCTAAAGCGGGAGTATCGGAAATAACTTCGCAAAGATAACAATTTCAAAGGAACTATGACGTGAATTAAGAACTTTTAACAGTTATTTTTATGTTTAGGGGATAGAGGTTCGGAGGTTTGGGAGTTTGGGAGTTTGGAAGTTTGAGAGTTTTGGAGTTTGAACATTAGTCCAAAGGCCAATTTTTCACTCTTCACGAAGATTATTCACTTTTCACTCTTCACTTTTCACTCTTCAAAGTGGCCAAGGCTTCGCGGATGCGTCTCATGGCCTCACGGATGTTGTCGTCGGAAGTGGCGTAACTCATGCGGAAACAGTCGGGGTCGCCAAACGCGTCGCCTCCCACGGTAGCCACGTGAGCCACCTCGAGCAGGAACATGGCGAAATCGTTGGAATTGTTGATGACGTGTTGTCCGTCCGTCATTCCATAGAACGCCTTGCATTTAGGGAAGAGGTAGAACGCTCCCTGCGGGCAGTTTACTTCCAGTCCCGGTATGTCCTTCGCCAGACTGACGATGAGGTCGCGCCTACGTTGGAACGCCAGCCGCATTTCCTCCACACATTCCTGCGACGCCGTGTATGCCGCCAATGCCGCCTGTTGCGATACCGAGCATGGCCCCGACGTATATTGTCCCTGCAGTTTATTGCACCCTTTGACAATCCATTCTGGTGCCGCCATGAATCCGATGCGCCACCCCGTCATGGCGTAGGCCTTCGACACGCCATTGATAATGATGGTGCGCTCGCGCATGCCTGGGAACTGGGCTATCGACTCATGTCGGCCCACATAATTGATATGTTCGTATATCTCATCGGCCAGCACAAAGAGGTTCTCGTGTTTGAGGATGACCTCGGCAAGCGCTTTCAGCTCTTCTTTCGAGTAGACGCTTCCTGTTGGGTTGCTTGGTGAGCAGAGGATGAGCAGTCGCGTGCGTGGTGTGATGGCCTTTTCAAGTTGTTCCGCCGTCAGTTTGAAGTCCTGTTCAAACCCAGCGTTCACGAACACCGGCGTGGCACCTGCCAACAGTGCCATCTGCGGATAACTCACCCAATAAGGAGCGGGAATGAGCACCTCATCACCTTCGTCTGCCAACGCCATCACCGTGTTGCACACACACTGTTTGGCACCATTCGACACCAATATTTCCGAAGGAGCGTACTCCAGGTTGTTCTCCTCCTTCAGTTTGCGACATATAGCCTGACGGAGGTCCATATATCCAGGCACGGGAGAGTAACGCGAGTAGTTGTCGTCTACCGCCTGTTTTGCCGCCTGTTTGATGTGCTCCGGTGTGTTGAAGTCGGGTTCTCCGACACTCATGTTGATGACATCGATGCCTTGCGCTTTCATCTCGCCACTTTTCTGCGACATGGCCAGCGTGGCCGAGGGTGCGAGCCTCATAAGTCGTTTGGAAAGGTTTGCCATGGTTGGATTTCTTTTGGTTTGCATGTGGTGCACTGCGCCTCATAGCAGCACTGCGCCATTACCTTATATTATATTATGATGCAAAGGTACACATTATTCTTATTTATAACGCTTGAAAAAGGAAAATATTTCCTAAAGATGTAGGTTATGCCCCATACGTTCTTTTTTGGTTTGCAGGTAACGCAGGTTATATTCGTTGGGGGTTACCTCGATGGGAATATTCTCCACTATCTCCAGGCCATAGGCCTCCAGGCCTACGCGCTTCACGGGATTGTTGGTGAGCAGGCGCATCTTGTGGATGCCTAGGTGTCGGAGCATCTGCGCCCCGCAACCATAATCACGTTCGTCGGGTTTGAAACCCAGGTGGACGTTCGCCTCCACCGTGTCGAGACCCTCCTCCTGCAGCTTGTACGCCGCTATCTTGTTCATCAGTCCGATGCCGCGACCTTCCTGCTGCATATAGACGAGCACACCCTTTCCCTCACGTTCTATCATCTGCATGGCTTTGTGCAGCTGCTCGCCACAGTCGCAGCGCCGGCTGCCGAGGATGTCACCCGTGGCGCATGACGAGTGCACGCGCACCATTACCGGCTCATCGTCGGCCCACTCTCCCTTGATAAGCGCCATGTGCTCCATTCCGTTTGACTTCTGCCTGAAAGGGATGAGCCTAAAATGTCCGTACACCGTAGGCATATCCACCTCATTGCCCACCTCGATGAGCGACTCTTCACGCAACCGATAGGCGATGAGGTCTTTGATGGTGATGATGCGCAGGTTCCACTCTCGCGCCATCTCCTGCAACTGAGGCATACGCGCCATGGTACCGTCGTCGTTCATGATTTCCATGAGTGCCCCCGCAGGATATAGCCCTGCCAGACGGCACAGGTCGATGGTTGCCTCGGTATGCCCGCTACGGCGCAACACACCATGATCCTGTGCATAGAGAGGGTTGATATGTCCCGGCCGCCCGAAAGTCTGCGGCGTAGATGTCGGGTCGGCCAATGCCCGTATCGTCGCGGCACGGTCGCTTGCCGACACTCCCGTAGTGCAACCCTCCAATTTGTCGATGGTCACGGTGAACGGAGTGCCCAACACCGACGTGTTGTCCTCCACCTGGTGTGGAAGGTCCAGTTCTTCGCATCGTGAGATGGTGATAGGGGCGCATAGCACTCCACGGGCGTTTTTCAACATGAAATTCACCTTTTCGGGCGTTATCTTTTCCGCCGCAATGATGAGGTCGCCTTCGTTTTCGCGGTCTTCGTCGTCCACCACGATGACGAACTTGCCTTCTTTGAAATCTTTCACCGCATCAGCGATGCTGTCGAGTTTGAAATGTGACATATTCTTATTTTTAATAGGGAGTTAAAATGGAAGTTAATTCGCTTCGCTCATGGAAGTTAAAGTGGGAGTTAAAATGGACATAACCCCGCCTGCTATTTTACCTTTTTACTCTTTTACCTTTTTACTTCTTTACTTCCTTTTTTACTTCCCCTTATAATTTACTATTTCCTTTTTTCTCTTCCAGGTGTTTGATTCGCCTGACAATTTTCTTGTTTGTCTTGACTATATGCTCCAGGTCATGGTGCAACCGCCTTCTGAATCGGCACATGCGCATATAGAAGAAAGCACCCAGTGGCAGTATGATGAAAGCCGCCACATTCATCCACTTGCGTTCGAAGGGCCGCGTATGGGCCTTCACGGCAAGGAAGGGGTAGTTGGACAGTTCGGTGATAATCACCTTGTCGCGTGTGTTCGAAAGATCTTCAATCACAGCCTCCATGTCGTCGTTGATACGTTCCACCTCATGGTCGGGTTGGTATCGGAAAAACACATTGACAATGTTAGGCAGCGAGTTGAGGCGGTGTGTCTTTTCGTAGGCCACCACCTCCTCGGTGATTCGTTCGAGTTTGATTTTGTCGGCGGGATAGTCGGGGTCGGTGATGATGACCTCCTTGCCCATGACATGCCGTTTGATACGCAGACCTAACATGCGCCTAAAGAGTTCGCGGTAAGCATCGACGTTGAACACCGCCGAGTCGTTGTTCGCCTTGTAGGTGAAGAATACCGCCAAGGGCGAGAGCACTGCCGTGGCCAGTCCCTTTCCGAACCATATCGACCACAAATTACCACGTGCCATGCGATATCCCGTATTGTCGAGGATATAGAATACGATGAACACCAATACCGACACGATGATAGGCACCCCCAACCCTCCTTTTCGGATAATGGCGCCAAGAGGAGCGCCGATGAAGAAGAAGATGAGGCAAGACAACGACAGCGTAAATTTGTTGATAGCCTCAATCTTATGCTTTCGTATCATCCAGTCGCCGTCGGAGGTGACCATGCTCTTGAATGTGAGGTCGGTCACCTCACGTTGTACTTGGCTCAGCGCATGGTTGACTGCCGCCCGACGTTTGTCGGCCGCCAGTCGCGAATACAACGAATCGAAAGGCAACGTGTTCTTTTTCGCCACATGCACAGCCCTTGCCGAGTCGTTTGGCGTGAGCGAGTGAATCTTGTAGTACGACTGTTTTCCTTCGTTATAGTATATCCGTCCGATGGAATCGAAATAATGGTTGAGCGAGTCGAGGTCACGTCCTATCTGCGCCAGACTCTTTCCTTCCGCACGTCCCGTGAATCCACTGCCGTCGCTCACATTGAACTCCCCGTCGAAATCGAGCACGATGGTCTTCCGCCAGAACGTCTCTCTTCGGTAAGGCACTGCCGCGCTCCCCGCCAGTTCCTGCGACCGCATGTTCTCGAACCATTCGCCCGACCAAAGGTTGAGCAACAGGTGTTTCTTTTCCGCTGTCGACTGCATCATACCTGAGTCGGCGAGGATAATGGCTGCGTCCTCAAAACTGTTCGTCATGCGGTATATCATGATGCCATAGAGCATGCCTGTGCTCATATCCTTATGCTGCACGTAGAGGTTGCAGTCAGGTATGCCGTCATAGAACACTCCTTCAGGTATCTCCAGTTCCGGACTTTTCTGTTTCATGGCCGTTAGCAGTTTGGCCATCTTATCGTTTGAAGTGGGCCCGATATTGTTCTGGAAATAGAACGACCCGATGGCGATGAGCGTGATGACCACCGCCAATGGCTTGAGTGTCTGGAGCAACGATATGCCCGCCGCCTTGATGGCCGTCAGTTCAGAGCTCTCGCCCAGGTTGCCGAAGGTGATGAGCGAAGAAAGAAGAATGGCCAGCGGCAATGCCTGCGGCACCATCATCAGCGCCATGTACCAGAAGAACTGCGCCAACACGTCGAGAGACAGTCCCTTGCCGATGAGCGTGTCGATATATCGCCACACGAACTGCATCATCAGCACGAACAATGAAATAAAGAACGTGCCAATGAAGAGCAGGGCGAACTGCTTGAAAATCAGTATATGTAGTTTCTTGATACCCAGCATGTTGAAACGCATCGTGCGCATGGGCACACGTGCAAGCATGCAAAGTTACCACAAAAAAATAAGATAATGGCGAAAATTACGTATTTTTCACGTAATAAGCTAATGGGACAGGGCCAAAAAGGCCACCTTATCGTCTTGGGGTGCTGATTGTTTGGTCGTGTTGGTGGGATTACAGTCCGCAGGTGCGGTGCAGCTGTTCAAAATTCTGTTCCCAGATGTCGAGGAGGCTGTCCACATCGTCGGGTTCCGCCCAGTCGGTGACATGAAGCACGAAGTCGCCCGTGATCTCGTTTTTCGTCATACGCAACTCGAGGATGGCATCGGGGTTCACCTCGTCCTCCCACATCAGGCGTATGGACTCGCCCCTCACCATGTCGATGATACGTGCCTCGCGAACCTCATGATTGCCAAGGGGATCTCCCCAAAGAAAACGGAAACCATCATCCGTCTCCGTCACCTCGTCGGCTATCCATTTCGACAGTCCTCCCTCGGTGCTAATGACCTTCCAGATAATATTTTCTGACTTGGAATGTAGATTCTTCTCAATATATATGCGTTGCTTGTTCATGGATGAAGACGTTGATTAGATTGTTTGGGGCAAAAATAGCAAAAAAAATAATCTTTTACAAAAAAAACAGCAAATATTTTTGGCGATTCGGAATAAAACGTTACCTTTGCACCCGCTTACGAGCGATGGCGGGATAGCTCAGCTGGTTAGAGCGCATGATTCATAATCATGAGGTCCCCAGTTCAATCCTGGGTCCCGCTACAATGAAGACGCCGACAATCTTGTCGGCGTCTTCATTGTTTATTTCTTTTTCAAGTCAACCACCAAACGGCCTATCCAGATGCCATGCTTACCCTGATGGTCAATGGGCACCTGTCGTCCGTCTAGGTCGGTGACGTAGTACATCTTGTCGGCATAAGTATGCGAATGTCCGCTGAGCACGAGGTCGACACCCCGTGTCTGTGTGAACGTCTGTTGGTCATTCAATCCATTCGTGCTGTCCCATCCGAGGTGGGAGAGGCAGATGACCATGTCGCATTTCATCTTCCCCTTGAGGAGCGACACCATCTCCTGTGCTTTCGCCACGGGGTCGAGGTAAGTAAGCCCCTGGCAGTTGGCTTTCTCCACCAGTCCGTCCATCATGGGGGCGAGAGCGAAAACGCCAATCTTCACCCCATTGCGCTTGATGATGAGGTAAGGCTTAACCAGTCCTTCGAGCACCGTGCCCTTGACATCATAGTTCGAGCATACGATGGGGAAATTAGCCATGCGGAAGAGCCGCGCCATATTGTCGAGACCGTAGTCGAACTCATGGTTGCCGATGGTGGCGGCATCGTAGCCCATGCGGTTCATCAGCCCTACCTCCACATCGCCCTGAAATACCGTATAGTAGGACGATCCTTGTGAGAAGTCTCCGCAGTCGAAGAGCAGCAAGTTGGGGTTCTGCAAGCGTTCCTGTCGCAACATCTCTATACGCCGGAGAAATCCTCCGCGCCCCGCCACGGTGGTGTCCTTGAGGTTCGGGTTGAGGGGATAGATGCAGCTATGTGTGTCGCTGGTATGCAGGATAACCAGTTGCTTGTCCTGCGCGTAGGCTCCTGCAACATTCAGAATGAGGAGCGTGAAAAGGAATAATATCTTTCTCATGGCATTATTGTTCTATGGTGATACGTCCATCGGTGGCAGCTTCCACCGCCTTGCCTTGTGCTTGCATTTCCCGGAAGTAACGCATGATGAGTTCGCGTGTGAGGTCTTTCTGCTCATCTGGCAGTTTGACATCTGTTCCAGCCTTGAACGCCGTCATCTTGTCGTTGCCATGCGACAGGTAGTCGATGGTGGCGATGCGGTAGGAGCGCTGTGGGTCGATGGGTTCGCCTTTGATGGTGATGGAGCGTAACTTATTATCGGCAGAGATGACCATGCGCACCTCACGGCTCATTCCTTCGCCACCGCGTGCTGCTATCTGTCCCATCAGTTCCGCCACTTTCTCGCCCGAGAGCGTGAGAAAGGCTATTTTATTCTCAAAGGGTGCCACGTCGACTACGTCGCCGATGGTCACGTCGCCCGCGGGCAGCGCCGCTCGGATGCCCCCGATGTTATAAACACCAAAATCGGGCTTTTCATCGTAGTATTGGCCCGCCCAAACAAGGATGTCGGGCAAGAGGTTCGACAGTGGACTCTCTGGACGGTACACATCGAAGTAATCAGCCGTGCGGCCCACGATGGGACTCATCTGTTCGTCGACCTGCGCCTTGAAGGGTGCCATGAAGGTGGTCACATCGGCATTGGCGGCCACAGCGGCATCATAACGGCTGTCGACCATTGTCCGGGTGCGACTGATTGATGTCACCTGATAGTGTGAGGTACATGAGCAAACACAAAGCGCCCACACTATTGCACATAAGTGAAAGGTTTGTTTTCTCATAGGATCGGAAATGATTGGGAAACACCCATTTCATGGGGTATTATGTTGCAAAGATATATAAAAAGGTGAAAAAGGAAAAGAAAAAGGTAAGATTTTTTTGCTAGTTCGGGAAAAAGGAGTACCTTTGCACCCGCTTTCGGCGTAATCGCTGACAGGAAGAAGAGTAGCCTTGTTATGTTGCGCTGGACGATAATAACAAATTTAATTATCAAACACAATGGATTTAATTAAAGTTGCTGAAGAAGCATTTGCAACCGGCAAAAAGTTCCCGGAGTTCAAGGCCGGCGATACGATTACTGTCGCTTACAAAATTATCGAAGGTTCGAAAGAGCGTATCCAGCTCTACCGTGGTGTGGTGATTCGCATCAGCGGTCATGGTGAAAAGAGACGTTTCACCGTTCGCAAGATGTCGGGCACCGTGGGTGTGGAGCGTATTTTCCCCATTGAGTCGCCGAACATCGACTCCATCGAGGTGAACAAAGTTGGTAAGGTACGTCGCGCCAAGTTGTACTACCTGCGCAAACTCACCGGTAAGAAAGCTCGCATCAAGGAGAAGAGAACCGCTATCAAGGCAGAGAAATAAAGAGATTTCAAAAGAGAGACTCATGCGCATGGGTCTCTTTTTTGTTAACCCCCCCCATCCCTCCCAAGGGAGGGAATACAAGATGAAGACAAAACCCTAATCCCTAAACATAAAAAATGAAAGAACTGACGCTCAAATACGGATGCAATCCCAACCAAAAGCCCTCGCGTGTGTATATGGACGAGGGAGAGTTGCCCATCGAAGTGCTGAATGGCCGTCCTGGCTACATCAACCTGCTCGACGCGCTGAACAGTTGGCAGTTGGTGAGTGAACTGAAGCGTGCCACGGGCCTGCCCGCCGCAGCCTCATTCAAGCATGTGTCACCCGCAGGTGCCGCCGTGGGATTGCCCCTCGACGACACGCTGAAACATATTTATTTCACAGGCGACATCGATGTGAACGCCTCGCCGCTGGCCTGTGCCTATGCCCGCGCTCGCGGCGCCGACCGCATGAGTTCATACGGCGATTTCGTGGCACTGAGCGATGAATGCGATGCCACGACGGCCCTGCTGCTCAAGCCAGAGGTGAGCGACGGTGTGATAGCTCCGTCGTTCAGCGACGAAGCGCTGGCCATTCTGCGCGAGAAACGCAAAGGCACCTATAACGTCATCCGCATCGACCCTGCCTACCGTCCCGCTCCCATCGAGCGCAAACAGGTGTTCGGCATCACTTTCGAACAGGGACGCAATGAGATTGCCCTTGACGACCCTGCTCTCTTTGAGAATATCCCCACACAGAACAAAGAGTTCAGTCCCGCTGCCAGACGCGACTTGATGATTGCGCTTATCACACTGAAATATACGCAGAGTAACTCTGTATGCTATGTAAAGGATGGTCAGGCCATCGGCATCGGCGCTGGACAGCAGAGCCGCATCCACTGCACGCGCTTGGCCGGCAACAAGGCCGACATCTGGTGGCTGCGCCAGCACCCGAAGGTGATGAGCCTGCCTTTCATCGAGAAAATTCGCCGCGCCGACCGCGACAACACCATCGACATCTACATCGGCGACGAATGTGACGACGTGCTGGCCGAAGGAGCATGGCAACAGTTCTTCACTGAGCGTCCCGAGCCGCTCACCGCTGAGGAGAAACGGGCATGGATAGCGCAGAACACTGATGTGGCTCTGGGCAGTGACGCGTTCTTCCCCTTTGGCGACAATATCGAACGTGCCCACAAGAGTGGCGTGCGTTATATAGCACAGGCTGGTGGCAGCGTGCGTGACGACCATGTTATCGCTACCTGCGACAAGTATGGCATCGCCATGGCTTTCACGGGTGTGCGCCTGTTCCACCATTAAAACGCCCCACCCCATGGACATCGACGAGATTATCAGTGGCGGAGGTTTGGTCTTCCGTGGCGCACCGCGCGAAGACTCGGGCAACGGCAAGGTAAAGACCAAGGCCAAAAAGAAAAAATACATCACGGGTGCCCACGGCAGTGGTAGCGCACGGCAGAAAGCGCAATACCGTAAGCAACGGGCGAATAGACATAAGAAATGACACCCACCCCTACCCTCCCAAGGGAGGGAGATAAAGTGGCAGAATCAGCACTTTTTGGTGCGATTCTGCCATTTTTGTGGATTTATCTTTGGCAGAATGTGGTATTTTTGGTGCGATTCTGCCACTTTTACGGATTTATCTTTGGCAGAATGCATAAAATACTAATTTCAAAATTATACAAATTTGCGTAACGCATTTTTGTATAATTTTCGTTGTGTCTTTTATTTTTTTCCAACGAACAATTGTTTTTTCATGAATTCTCCTTACTTTTGCAGATGAAGAGTAGTGATTCATCATTCACAATTCAAAATTCAAAATTACCTGCCGGATAGGTCTCCCCTCCATTGGGGAGGGGTCGGGGTGGGTATTAGTACCGATGGAAAAGAAACAATCACCCATTGTCAACCTGCTGAAGATTGCACTGCCCTTGTTGTTGGGTGGTGCCATCCTCTATTGGATGTACCGCGACTTCGACTTCCGCCGACTGCAGCATGTGCTGTGGCATGAGATGGACTGGACGTGGATGTTGCTGTCACTGCCTTTCGGCATCCTGGCGCAGGTGTTCCGTGGATTGCGCTGGAAGCAGACACTGGACCCTATGGGTGAGCATCCCCGCACTTCGGTGAGTATAAACGCCATCTTCCTGAGCTATGCCTCGAGCCTGGTCATCCCGCGCGTGGGCGAGTTCCTACGCTGCGGTGTGCTGAAGCGTTACGACGGTGTGTCCTTCCCTAAGGCTCTGGGCACGGTAGTCACCGAACGAGCCGTCGATACTCTGGTGATGTTGCTGGCTACCGCCGTCGCCGTACTGTCACAGATGCCCGTGTTCGTCGATTTCTTCAGTCGCACAGGCACACGTCTCGACTTATTCTTCGGCCAGTTCACCACGGCAGGTTACGTGGTGACCCTCATCTGCGGATTGGCTGCCTTACTGCTCATTTGGATACTGCTACGCAAGTTCACCATATATAATAAGGTGAAGGATGTGCTGCGCCACCTCTGGCAAGGCGTGGTGTCGCTACGTCATGTCGACAATGGCTGGCTGTATGTGGTATACACTCTGGGCATCTGGCTGAGTTACTTCATCCATTTCTACCTCACCTTCTTCTGTTTCGAAGAGACGGCGCACCTGGGCATTGACTGCGCTCTGGTGTCGTTCGTGGTGGGTAGCATCGCCGTGATTGTGCCAACGCCCAATGGTGCCGGACCCTGGCACTTCGCCGTGAAGACCATGCTCATCCTCTATGGAGTGGAGAGCAATGCCGCTCTCTATTTCGTACTCATCGTACATACGGTGCAGACCTTCCTCGTCATCCTACTCGGTATATGGGCCAGCGCAACATTAGGGATGACGAGCCCCCACCCCGTCCCTCTCCAAGGGGATGGCGTAGATAGCTCACTTAAAGAATAGTACATAAAAACTTGTCCCCTGCTTGGTAATCATGCTCCCCCTCGGGGGAGTCAGTGGGGGGCTTCAACTAAAAACCCATCATCTATGAACGACATTAGAAACCTTAAACCCGAATGCGTATGGCGTAATTTCTATGCGCTGACACAAGTACCCCGTCCCTCTGGTCACCGTGAGCAAGTGCAACAGTTCCTGCTCGACTTCGCGAAGAAAGCTGGCGTGGAGGCATTCCAAGACCCTGCTGGCAACATCGTGATGCGCAAGCCCGCCACCCCCGGCATGGAGAACCGCAAGCCCGTGATTCTGCAAGCCCACATGGATATGGTGCCACAGAAGACTAAGGAGAGCACCCACAATTTCGAGACCGACCCCATTGAGACATGGATTGACGGCGAATGGGTGAAAGCCAAAGGCACCACACTGGGCGCCGACGACGGTCTGGGCATCGCCGCCATCATGGCTGTGATGGAGGCCAAGGACCTGAAGCACGGACCCATCGAAGCATTATGCACCGCCGACGAGGAGTCTGGCATGTTTGGCGCCAACGACCTACCCGCAGGGGAGTTGAAGGGTGAGATTCTGCTCAACCTCGACACCGAAGACGAGGGCGAGATGATTATCGGTAGCGCTGGTGGCATCGACATCACCGCTACACTGGAATACAAAGAGGCCGAGACCGACCCCGAGGATGCTGCCGTGAAAGTGACGCTGAAAGGTTTGAGAGGCGGTCACAGCGGTCTGGAGATTGGCGAGGGTCGTGCCAATGCCAACAAACTCATGGCCCGTTTCCTGCGCAGCGCCATCAGCGAATGCAGCGCCCGTCTGGCCAGTTGGAATGGTGGCAACATGCGCAACGCCATCCCCTTCGAGTGTGAGGCCATAATCACACTACCCAAGGACAATGTGGAAGCCCTGAAAGAGTTGGTGGCCGATTGGAAAGAGCAGTTTGCCGACGATTACAAAGGCATTGAGAGCGGCATCGATTTCTTTGCCGATGATGTGGAGACACCCGCCACGGAGGTGCCCGTGGAGATTCAGGACAACCTGCTCAATGCCATCTACGCTTGCCATGACGGCGTGATACGTTACATCCCCAGCATCCCCAACATCGTGGAGACCTCGTCGAACCTCGCCATCGTGAATATCGGCGACGGCAAGGCCGCAGTGAAAATTCTGGCCCGCAGCGCTTCGGAGAGCATGAAAGACTACATTGCCGAGACCATCGAGAGTTGTTTCAACATGGCTGGCATGAAGGTGACACTGAGTGGTGGCTACGGCGGTTGGAACCCCAATACAGACAGCGAGATAGTCAAGGTGATGGCGAAAATCTACAAGGATCTTTTCGGTACAGAAGCAAAGGTGCAGGTGGTGCACGCCGGTCTGGAGTGCAGCATCATCCTAGGCAAATACCCCGGTCTTGACATCTGCTCATTCGGTCCTACACTCCGCTCTCCGCATACTGCCAATGAGCGTGCCCTCATCCCCACCGTGCCCAAGTTCTGGGACTTCCTGGTGAAGACGCTGGAGGAAATTCCTTGTAAGTGACGAGTTA
The DNA here is from genome assembly GCA_900313615.1 of uncultured Prevotellaceae bacterium. Classification (GTDB taxonomy): domain Bacteria; phylum Bacteroidota; class Bacteroidia; order Bacteroidales; family Bacteroidaceae; genus Prevotella. Next base: position 35,071 of record OMRP01000004.1, on the reverse strand, counting down.
CGAGTGACGAGTGATGAGTCACGAATGAAAAAATGCCGTCCGAACGAAAAAAATCGTTTTGGACGGCGTTTTTTCATTTTCTTTTTTTAATTTTGCAACCGATAAAGCGTAGTCCCTTCTCTCAGGCGAAACATGAAGGGAGCGACGCGCCACATTAAACCTAACAAATCCATGGACGATTATCACCCGGAAAACCAGAAGATGTAAGACCCGCGGACATGCCAATTTGCTTGTCCCCGGTTCGCCACGACTTTTTATGAGGAGGTCAAGCAAATGAAGACTTATTGGAACACGAACAACGGGCTCACCAAACTTAACGAGTGGGAACCCAACTGCTGGATACAGGTAACCTGTCCCACCGAGGAAGACCAGCTTGAACTGGAGGAGCGTTTCTCCATTCCCGATTATTTCATGTCGGACATCAGCGATACCGACGAGCGTGCGCGTTATGAGTACGACGACGGTTGGATGCTCACCATCCTACGTATCCCTTATGTGAAGGAGATACGTTCGCGCACTCCTTATACCACTGTGCCGCTGGGTATCATCCACAAGCGCGACGTCACCATCACTGTTTGTTATTACGAGACCAACATGATGATTGACTTCGTCAGTTACCAGCAGAAACGTGGCGAGGGCTTCACCGACTATGTCGACATGATTTTCCGTCTGTTCCTCTCCTCAGCCGTGTGGTACCTGAAACGGCTGAAACAGATCAATGCCCTTATCGACCGTGCAAAGCGCAATCTCGACCATGACATCAACAACGAGTCGCTCATTGGCCTCTCGCGTCTGCAAGACTCTTTGACTTATTTCGTCACTTCCATTCGTGGCAACGAGAACCTGTTGGCCAAACTCAAATTCAAACTGCAAGTAGACGAATTGGACGCCGACCTCATCGAGGACGTGAACATCGAGATGAGTCAGGCCAGGGAGACCGCCAATATATACAGTGACATCCTCGAGTCGACGATGGATACCTATTCGAGCATCATCAACAACAATATGAACACGGTGATGCGTACCCTCACCTCCGTATCCATCCTCATGATGTTCCCCACGCTCATTGCCTCACTCTTCGGTATGAACCTTGTCAACGGCATGGAAACCAGTCCCTTTGGATTTATGATTGCATTGGTCATCTCCGTCGTGGTGTCTGGCGTGTTCTGGTGGATTTTCAGACGAAGGAGACTGATTTAATACCCACCCTTAGCCCCTCACCAAGGGAGGGGTATATTATTACCCGCCCCTTACCCCTCCCCAAGGGAGGGGAAGATTATTACCCACCCCTTACCCCTCCCCAAGGGAGGGGAAGATAATTACATCAATTGGTGATTTAAAAGCGCACTCTGCACCCTCCCTTTGGGAGGGCTGAGATGGGTTTCTATAACGTTTTTTGAAAAAAATTGCCGTTTTTTAGGCTGTTTCGTTTTTTTTTCGTATGTTTGCAATTTGAAAGTGTAAGTGCGGTAAAATCTAACGGCTTTACCGTCTTGCCTAATGACTTGAAACGAAACCCTAACCAAAACGCCAAACGATGGACTCTCAAGACAACACCCTGACCCAGGGTAACCCAGAAGAAGTAAAAAAGGTGGAAGAAACCGCCCAGGTGGAACAACAAACGGCTCCTGTTGAGGAACCTGCACCCGTGGAGGAAGTTCCTGCAGAGGAACCTGCACCCGTGGAGGAGGCTCCAGCAGAGGAACCTGCACCCGTGGAGGAGGCTCCCGCAGAGGAACCCGCACCCGTGGAGGAGGCTCCTGTTGAGGAACCCGCACCCGTGGAGGAGGCTCCCGCTGAGGAACCTGTACCCGTGGAGGAGGCTCCAGCAGAGGAACCTGCACCCGTGGAGGAGGCTCCTGCAGAGGAACCCGCGCCCGTGGAGGAGGCTCCTGCAGAGGAACCCGCACCCGAAGAAGAAGCACCGCGCAAGGTTTACACCACAAAGGCCGAGGTGTTGGAACGTGTGAAGGAGATTGCCCATGGCGACGAGACCCCATCGAAAGACGAGGTTGACCACTTGAAGACCATCTTCTACAAGTTGCACAAGGCCGACCGTGAAGCACAGTTAAAAGAATACATCGACAATGGTGGTGACCCCAACCAGTATGTCGTTCATCCCGACCCCGACGAGGAGACCTTCAAGGCCGAGATGATACTCATCCGCGAGAAACGCAGCAAAGCATTCCAAGAACTGGAGAAAGAGAAGGAGGAGAACCTTCAAAAGAAATTGGCCATCATCGAACGTATCAAGGGCATGGCCACTTCGCCCGAAGAAGCCAACAAGTCGTTCCAGGAGTTCAAGAAACTGCAACAGGAATGGAAAGAAATCAAGGCCGTGCCAAACGAGCGCGCCAACGAACTTTGGCGTAACTACCAGCATAATGTGGAGCAGTTCTACGACCTGCTCAAGCTCAATAGCGAAGCCCGAGAATACGACTTCAAGAAGAACTTGGAGTTGAAGACCCGCTTGTGCGAGGCAGCCGAACGTCTGGCCGACGAGCCTGATGTCATCAGCGCCTTCCACCAGTTGCAGGAACTGCACCAGCAATACCGTGAGACCGGTCCAGTGAGCAAAGACCTTCGTGAAGAGGTGTGGACTCGTTTCAAAGCTGCCTCAACGGTGGTGAACAAACGTCACCAGCAGCATTTCGAGGAGTTGCGCTCCAAGGAAGAGGACAACCTGGCCAAGAAGACCGAGTTGTGCGAGAAGGTGGAAACCATCGCCAAAGAAGAAAACAAGGGAGCCGCAGACTGGGAACGTCACACCCGTGAGATTATCGCCTTGCAGTCGGAGTGGAAGACCATCGGTTTCGCCCCCCAAAAGATGAACGTGAAGATTTTCGAGCGTTTCCGCGCCGCTTGCGACGACTTCTTCGGACGCAAGACACAGTTCTTCCGCGATATGAAGTCACAATTTGCCGCCAATGCCGACAAAAAACGCGAGTTGGTGGAGCAGGCCAAGGCCTTGCAAGACAGCACCGACTGGAAGCAGACGAGCGACAAACTCATTGCCCTACAGAAGGAGTGGAAAACCATCGGCATGGTGCCCAAGAAACTGGGTGACCAACTGTGGAACGAGTTCCTGGGGGCTTGCAACAAATTCTTCGAAGCCCGCAACGCCGCCAATGCCGGCACGCGTAACGAGGAACGTGACAACTTGGCCAAGAAACGCGATGTCATAGCACGCCTGAAAGCCCTTGCCGAAGCAGGTGGTGACGACATGCAGGAGCAGGTGCACGAGTTGGTGTCGGAATACAACGCCATTGGCCATGTGCCCTACCGCGACAAAGACAAGGTGTACAAAGAGTTCCACGAGGTGCTCGACGTGTTGTACAAGGAGCATAATGTTTCTGTCAACCGCCGTCGTTTGGATAATTTCCGCAGCAACCTGAAGAATGTTGCCGAAAAGGGTGCCAGTGCACTCGATAGCGAGCGTGCCCGTCTGATGCACCGTTATGAGACGCTGAAGCAGGAGATACAGACCTACGAAAACAATATCGGATTCCTCAGCGTGTCGAGCAAGAAAGGCAACAGCCTCATCGACGAGATGAACCGCAAGGTGGACAAACTGAAGGACGACCTGAAGTTGGTTTACGACAAAATCAAGGCCATCGACGAGGAGAACGCCAACAAAGACAAAGACGCCGAAAAGAAAGAAGAAGAGTAAAACGTTGCGCGCCAACAACCTATACAACACTGACACCACTATCAAGCGGTGTCAGTGTCGTTTTGATACCCTCAACATTTCAAGATTGTCAAGCGAGGACATCGTGGAACAAAAACAACAAAAAAAGCGCTTCATCATGAAGCGCTTCTTTGTCGTTGGGATACTCGGACTCGAACCAAGAATGACAGGACCAGAATCTGTAGTGTTACCATTACACCATATCCCAATGAAGATACAATTCCCTAATTGCAACTGCAAAGGTACTGCGATTTTCCGAAACTTCCAAATATTTTTGAGGATTTTTCTAAAAAAAATGAAAATCACAACTATTTTGGAGTCGTTTTCACGGAAATAACATAAATATGAGTAACTTTGCAATTCAAATTCACATTATCATTGAATGGATCCAACAAAGAAATTAGTACGTTACATCATCAAAGGTATACAGGAAAAGAAAGGCAGCGGCATCGTCGTGGCCGACCTGAGCAAGATTGACGGCACCATCTGTCGTTATTTCGTTATCTGCCAAGGCAATTCACCCATGCAGGTAGAAGCCATCACCGAGTCGGTGAGCGACACTGTACGCGAGAAACTAAGTGAAAAACCATTACGCGTGGTAGGCTTGGAGAATGCCGTGTGGGTGGCCATGGACTATGTGGACGTGATGGTTCACGTGTTCGTGCCCGACATGCGTGAATATTACAATTTGGAAAACCTGTGGCAAGATGCCAAACTCACAAAAATCGAAGACGAATAAATAAGTGAAGAGGGAAAAGTAACTCCCACTTTAATTTCCATGAGCGAAGCGAATTAACTTCCATTTTAACTTCCTCAAAAACTATTAAATTCCAATTGATACATGGACAACAACAATAATAATAACAACAACAAGCCCAAGATGCCGAAATTTAACGTGACGTGGATATATATCCTCTTCGGCATTGGTTTGCTCGTTTTCTATTTTTCCTCCGGCGAGGGCTCACCCGACGGAGTGGGTCGCGATGCCACCTATGCCGACTTCAAGACATGGGTGGACAAAGGATGGGCTACGGAGATAGTGGCCAACACCGACGAGAAAACGCTAAAAATGTATGTGGCGCCAGAGCATATCCGCGACGTGTTCCATGCCGACACCAAACAGGTGGGCACCAAGCCCTATCTGAATGTGGAATTCGGTAGCGTGGACAAGTTGGAGGAATTTCTCGACAACGCCCGCAGCAGTGGCAAGTTCACAGGTAAGTTCAGCTACGACAACAAAAACGGCAATGACTTTGTGAACATCCTCATCAACATTGCGCCCCTACTATTCTTCGTCTTCATCTGGCTCTTCTTCATGCGCCGCATGGGCGGTGGTGGCAGTGGCGGTGGCGGCGTGTTCAGCGTCGGCAAGAGCAAAGCCCGCATGTATGAGAAAGGCAACGACCTCGGCATCACGTTCAAGGATGTGGCTGGTCAAGAAGGAGCGAAGCAGGAGGTGCAGGAGATCGTGGAGTTCCTGAAGAACCCCAAGAAATATACTGACCTAGGTGGAAAAATTCCCAAGGGAGCCTTGTTGGTGGGTCCTCCGGGAACGGGTAAGACGCTTCTGGCGAAAGCCGTGGCCGGTGAAGCCGGTGTCCCCTTCTTCTCAATGAGCGGTAGCGACTTTGTGGAGATGTTCGTAGGTGTGGGTGCCAGTAGGGTGCGCGACCTGTTCCGCCAGGCCAAAGAGAAATCGCCCTGTATCATCTTCATCGACGAGATAGATGCCGTGGGACGCGCCCGCAGCAAGAACCCATCGATGGGCGGCAATGACGAGCGCGAAAACACTCTCAATGCATTGCTTACCGAGATGGACGGATTTGGAACCAACAGTGGTGTGATTATTCTCGCCGCCACCAACCGCGCCGACATGCTCGACAAAGCGCTCCTTCGCGCTGGACGATTCGACCGGCAAATCAACGTCGACCTACCCGACCTGAACGAACGCAAAGCCATCTTCCAAGTGCATCTGAGACCCGTGAAGGTGGACAACAGCGTAGACATAGACCTGCTGGCCCGACAGACTCCAGGTTTCTCTGGTGCCGACATTGCCAACGTGTGCAACGAGGCTGCCCTCATCGCCGCCCGTCGTGATGCCAAGGCAGTGAGCAAGCAAGATTTCCTCGACGCCGTGGATCGCATTATCGGTGGTCTCGAGAAGAAGACAAAGGTGATGACTGCCCAAGAGAAACGCGCTATCGCTCTCCACGAGGCTGGCCACGCCACCATCTCATGGTTCTGCGAACATGCCGCGCCACTGGTCAAGGTGACCATCGTGCCCCGTGGCCGTGCATTAGGAGCCGCCTGGTACCTGCCCGAGGAACGACAGATTACCACCAAGGAAGAGATGCTCGACGAGATGTGCTCGCTTCTGGGAGGCCGTGCCGCCGAGGAATTGTTTACTGGCCATATCTCCACCGGTGCCATCAACGACTTGGAACGGGCCACGAAGAGCGCATATAGTATGATTGCCTATGCTGGTATGAGCGAGAAATTACCCAATATCAGTTATTACAACAACCAAGAATACCAGTTCCAGCGACCCTATTCCGAAACCACTGCCAAGGTGATTGACGACGAGGTGCTGGAGATGATCAATGAGCAGTATGAGCGCGCGAAAAAACTTCTGCTGGAGCACCACGAGGGACACAATGCCCTGGCTGAGATGCTCATCCGTCGTGAGGTGATTTTCGCCGACGACCTGGAGAAAATTTTCGGCAAACGCCCCTGGGTGAGTCGTTCACAGGAAATCATGGCGATGGAAGAGGCGGAAGGGCCCAAGCCCCCTGCTTACGTCCCCGACAACACCGACGCCACGGAGACACCCGACGCACCCGTCGACAACACGACGACCTCCGCAGAAGATAACGTTTCAACAGACAAGGAAGAATCATGAGTGGAAAGATGAAAAACCTCATTGTCAGGACCATCACTGGCGTGCTGTTTGTGGCCGCCATCGTTACCTGTTTTCTCAAGCCAGAGGCTATGATTTTCCTCTTCGCACTGATTACGGGACTCACCATCTGGGAATTCACTGGACTGGTGAACAACCTGAAAGAGGTGATAGTGAACCGTTTCCTGTGCACCGCCGCCGGCGTATATTTTTTCCTCGCAGTGGCAGGATACTGCACGGGCATGACACCCGCCACCGTGTTCATCCCTTATTTGCTCACGGTGATGTACATCATCATCTCTGAACTGTTTCTACAAGCACCCCACCCCTTGCACAACTGGGCCTACAGTATGCTCAGCCAGATGTATATAGCGCTGCCCTTCGCCACCATCAACATGCTGGCTTTCCAAACAGCACCCACGGGGGAGGTGAGTTACAATTACCTGTTGCCACTGAGCGTGTTTATCTTCCTCTGGGTGAACGACACGGGAGCCTACTGCGTGGGTTCGCTACTGGGCAAACACAAACTGTTTCCCCGCGTGTCGCCCGGCAAGAGTTGGGAAGGAAGCATTGGCGGTGCCGTATTCGTGCTCATCGCAGCGGCTCTCATCGGCGGTGTGTTCGTTCCCGATGGCAACGGGCTGTCGATAGCCGTATGGATGGGCTTGGGACTCGTTGTCGTGGTGTTTGGCACCCTCGGCGACCTCGTGGAGTCGCTCATGAAGCGCACAATTGGCGTAAAAGATAGTGGCAATATCCTGCCTGGCCATGGTGGCATGCTCGACCGCTTCGACTCATCGTTGATGGCCATCCCCGCCGCCGTGGTGTATCTATACACGCTGACAATAGTGTAAAAGAGAGGGACCCTTCTCTTCTTTTATGGAACTAACAAAGTGAAATTATTTTTTCTTTTTTTCTTCGTAATACTGATGGCAGGCATCAGTTATGTCGGATGGCACATCTGGCATGTGTTGCCATTGTCGAAAGGATTGCGATGGAGCATCTTGGGGCTGTTGCTGGTCTGTTTCGCCTGTATGTTCCTCAACTTCGGAGGTCTTCCTGACCGCATGCCTTTATGGTTGGGCAGCACCATTTACAATGTTGGTTTTTCTGCACCCATCATCTTGCTTTACCTACTGATGACCTTCTTGGTGCTCGACATCGGCCGCTTGGTGCGCTTGGTGCCCAAGGCATGGCTGCACGACAATGGTATCACAAGCATCAGCATCCTCGTATTGATGGTGGCGGTGTTCGTCTATGGCTATTTCCATTACCAACATAAAGAACGCGAAACAGTGACGTTGACCACACAGAAATCCCTGAACGGAAAAAAGAAACTGGTAATGGTAAGCGACCTGCACCTAGGCTACCATAACCGTCGTGCCGCCCTGGAACGGTGGGTGGAGATGATCAACGCCGAACAGCCCGACTTGGTGTTGGTGGCTGGCGACATCATCGACATGAGCATGCGTCCACTGCTGGAAGAACGGATGGCAGAGGTGTTCCACCAAGTGAAAGCGCCTATCTACGCTTGCCTTGGCAACCATGAATATTTCAGTGGTGAACCCGCCGCCCAACGATTCTACGAAGAAGCGGGCATCCATCTATTGCGCGACACCGCCGTGGTGGTGGACGACCTGTGCATCATCGGACGCGACGACCGCACCAACCGGCACCGGAAAGCATTGACCGACATCATGCGCCATGCTGACAAGAGCAAATACACCATTTTGCTCGACCACCAGCCCTACCATTTGGAAGAGGCCGAACAGGAAAGTGTTGACTTCCAGTTCAGCGGTCACACTCACCGTGGCCAGATATGGCCTATCTCATGGATTACCGATGCCGTCTATGAATGTTCATTCGGCCCGTGGCAGCGTGGCAACACCCATTACTACGTGAGCAGCGGCTTAGGACTTTGGGGTGGCAAATACCGTATCGGCACGCAGTCGGAATATGTGGTTGTAACTATCGGTGAGTGATGCTGGAGAATATTCAAATCATGGTCATCCTACTGCTCATCGTCGTCGTGGGCTACGTGGCGGGGAAGCGAGGATATCTTGACGAGGCATTCAACAAACGGCTCTCATTGGTCATCATCGACATCACCTGTCCCGCCCTCATCCTCTCCTCGGTCATGGGCGACAGGTTGCCTGACAGTTCACTCATACTACCCCTACTCGGTGTGGGCACACTTACGTACCTCACGCTCATCCCCCTCTCTTTCCTGCTGCCGCGCCTCATCACGTCCGACCACTCCACATGGGGCGTCCATGGCTTTTGCATCACTTATGGCAATGTAGGGTTTATCGGCTACCCCATCGTGGCATCACTCTTTGGTCATGAGGCGGTGTTCTACGCCGCCTTGCTGAATGTACCCAACACCCTGTCGGTCTTTGTCCATGGCTCCTACCTCATCAACAGCGGCCATGACAGCAAGGCGTTTCACCCAAAGATACTCTACTCCACGCCGATGCTGGCCGCCTATATCGCCATCCTCATCGTGGCCTTTGGATGGACAGGCATCCCCAAGGTGGTGAGTCAGCCCCTCTCGCTCATCGGCGCCATCACCATCCCTGCCGCACTGATGGTCATCGGCTCATCGATGTCACGACTATCCATCCGTCAGATACTGGGTGGCAAGAGTGTGTATATCGTCTCTTTCCTACGTCTGGGAGCCGTGCCCCTCGCCATGTATGGCCTGTTCACGCTGTTGGGCTTCGACCCCTTCGTGGTGAACATCAACACTGTCATCATCGCCATGCCTGTGGCCACCTATGGCACCATCCTCTGTCTGCGTTATAACCGTGACGTGACACTCATGACCGAAACGACCTTCATCACCACCCTGCTCTCCGTGCTCACCATCCCGGCGATAACGTTGCTGTTCGGGTGAAGGAAATAAAATGTAATTTACTGAACATCTAAAACCTATAAACCTATGAAACGATTTATTCTAACAAGCATTCTCGCCATGGTGCTCTGCATCGGAGCCAAGGCGTTCGACCCCGTCAAACAATGGGGACAGTTACAAGTGGTGGGCACACAACTATGCGCCCAAAACGGTGAGCCCATCGTGCTACGCGGTGTCAGTTTCGGTTGGCACAATATCTGGCCACGGTTCTACAACAAAAAAGCAGTGAAATGGCTGAAGGAAGATTGGCATCCCACGGTCATTCGTGCCGCCATGGGTGTGACGACGGTGGAGGACAACTACATGGACAACCCCTCGTTTGCTCTGGAGTGCATCGAGCCGGTCATCAAGGCGGCCATCAAGAACAACCTCTACGTGATTGTTGACTGGCATTCACATGAGATGCTCACCGACGAGGCGGTGAAATTCTTCGGTTACATCGCCGAGAAATATGGCAAATATCCCCATGTCATCTACGAGTTGTACAACGAGCCCGTGAACGACTCGTGGGACGACTTGAAAGTGTATGCCACCAAGGTCATCAACGAGATACGCAAATACGATCCAGACAATGTGATACTCATGGGATGTCCCCATTGGGACCAGGACATCAACCTCGTGGCTGACAGTCCATTGCGTGGCTTCACCAACATCATGTACACCGTGCATTTCTATGCCGCCACCCATCATCAGGACCTGCGCGACCGCATGGTCGACGCCATCCAGCGCGGCATCCCCGTCTTCGTGAGCGAGAGTGCCGGCATGGAAGCCTCGGGCAATGGTCCGTTGGACCCCGTGGAATGGCAGGCTTGGATTGACTGCATGGAACAGCACAAAGTGAGTTGGGTTACTTGGTCGCTCTCCGACAAGGACGAGACCTGTTCGATGCTTTTGCCGCGAGCCACCTCTACCGGTCCGTGGAAAGAGGACGTAATAAAGAAATCGGGCAAGATGCTCCGCGATTACCTACGGAAGTATAATCCGTAAAAGGGAAAAAAGTAAAAGGGTAGGAAAAAAAAGATTACATTACATTCCCTTCCCTTAGTCCCCGAGCAGGTTGGTCATGATGTTGGCCGCCTGTTCGGGGATTATTATGTCTCGACAAAAAAGCGACGTTATCTTTTACTTTTTCAAAAGAAAAATGTATCTTTGCAACAAGTATTAATCATCAAACTATTTATTCAAAACCTTTTCCTATTATCTAATCACTATAAACATTTACTTATGAAACGAGAATCCATTCGAGATTAAAGGACAAAAAGATTAGACTATAGTTCTTTTTTCTGTTTCCAAACAGGCAACAACCAATAACCATTAATAATTTAAAGATATACAACATGAAAAAGTATCTTCCGCACGGACGACCATATCGTCCACCCTTACTGATTTTCATCCTTCTGTTCTTCTCGATGGTATCATGGGCGCAAACGCCAGTCACACAGGACGGGTCAATACCCAGTAGTCGTAGAACACCAGGCTTCATAGAATATGCCTGGTATCTCGTGGTTTGGCAGAAAGACGGTTCCAAGGTGACGTTTATCTTGGACGAGAAGCCCAGTGTCGTATATGACGGCGACAAGGTGCTCGTTAAAACATCCTCAACCGTGGAATACGATTTCCAAGCCATCAAGAAGATGACATATTCGGAAGAGGAGGTGACAGGCATCCGCGAGGCTGTCGCCAGCGAGGGATTACCGTTCTCCACCAATGGCGGCACCATCATCTTTGCGGCAGCCGAAAAGGATCTGCGTGTGCAGGTGTTCCTGACCAACGGAATGACGGTCAATGACTTGATGGTACGTAAGGGCGAGTCCGCCACCCTCACCCTCCCCTACTCGCCCGAGAAGATCTATTTGGTCAAAGTCAATGGTGTAACCTATAAAATACGCATACCATGAAAAGGCTATTGTTGATTCCCCTGCTGCTACTCACCTTACTGCCGCTATCCTCTCCCCTTGCGGCCCAGGACGGCAAGACGATGAGGATGTTTCTCCATACAGGAGAGATCATCGATTTTCCCGCCTCTGAGATAGACAGCATCACCACCACGCCCACCATACAGAAGGTGTGGCACGACGGCTCATACACCAGTTATAATATCATAGAGATCGACAGTCTCTGGTATATGTATCCCTCACTGCGTATCACCGCCAAAGACATGGACTTCGGTCGTGTGGCTGTGGGCAACAGGCGCACCGCCAACATCACCATAGTCAACACCAGTGCCTATACGGAGACCTACACTTTGTTGGCTGACGGAGTGTTCGCCGCCGAAGGGTCAGGACAGGAGTTTACCATCGATGCCGGCGAGTCACACGACATCCCCATCTCCTTCACTCCATACGCCACCCGATATTACAGTGGAGTGCTCACCCTCTGTTCCAACGCCATCGGAGAAGGAGAACTCCATTTGCCGCTCACAGGACGTGGTGTGGAGAGCGAGAACGATGAACAAAGTGCAGAACTAACCCCCGTGGAACAAGACTTTGAGGTGGTGCTCAACGAAGGCGAGACGACGAACGACTTCGCCGGGTTCATGGTTGTGAACAGTTATGGCGAGTTCCCCGTGCCCTCCAATGCACAGAGTGCACCACGACGGGCACCTGGCATCCCCGGCAACTCGTTCTATGTACCCGGACAGGTGTCTCCCAACTGGATGCAGGGCAATGCCCTCGTCGACGGGCTGGGCAATCCCTTTATGTTCTCCATCTCATTTCCCGGCGAGCAGACCATCTTCTCCATTGAGAAGACCGCCATCGACTTGCTGATGATGGAGCCGCTGCTTATCACCAGCAACGAGGCCGAATACCGCAATACAGTGGAAACTATCAAGAAACTGTCTTCCTTTGAGCAGTATAAGAAGGACATCATGCAGGTCTACGTCAATGCCGAGAAGGTGGGCCTCTGTCCCGACTACTCGCAGGTGAACGCCAGTCCGGTGATTCTCGAACTGATGGGCACATTCAAGGACAACAGCGACCTGTCGCTCGATATGGTGTCGCTCTTCAATGTCCAGCGTTCGTCCGCCTCCATTAAGTACCGCGTGCAGAACGAGTTAAAGCGTGTCGTCCACATCTACCCCAGCCGGGTGATCATGGACGAGAACAATTTCTCCGTGAAAGAGAAGGAGGAAGACACCTTCACGCTGGGCGAATTTTGCGAGTGGGTGAAATCATCCTCCGACCTTGTAGCCACGGAGTTGGACAAGGAAAAGAACTCCGAGGAACTGGAGTTCATCGATACGCTGAAAAACTTCACCTCCGAATTGGAGGAACTTCTGGCCGAGCGCGGACTCATCGATGCCAACTCCTACATCCAGTTGCCCATCATCCTTGACTCGGAAAGCGCCAACTACTGGAAAATCGTGAAAGGCAGCCTCAACGGTGAGACCCAATCCATCTTCCATGCCGAAAGCGAGGAGATAGAGACAGCCATGGTGACGGGCGAGGATGAGGAGCACCAGAAGGAGTTCGACAAGATGATGGTCGACATCTACGGTTTCGGCTATCCTTACGAGGGAAAACATTGGTCGGACTTCTCTGCCTCGGATAAGTTCCGCATCATCTTCGCTCTGCTCCACAGTGCCTATAAAGATGTGATCAAACCCGAGATCCAACTGATGACAGGCATCGTGGATGTGGTCAACGCCTGGGGGGCTGAGGACAACGTGCGTTACGACCTGCGCTACGGCAAGCGCAAGCACCCTGAGTTCTTCCTTGTGATGCGACTGATACAGGATTTTGTTGACGACTCTGATAATGTCAAGGAATTGTACAAAAACCTTGATAATAGGGACTGGTGGGAGATAGCCAAACAGATCACCTGCTTCGCCTGCGACCGTGTACTCTCCTTCTCGGAAGATAATCCCGATGACAAACGCACCTATTTCAACCTGATTTACAATATCATCAAGAAATGGACGGGCGAAAGTGTAAAATCGAAAGAATACCGTAAGGCCTTCAAGAAACTGGCCAACAAACTGACGGGACTGAAAAAGGCTTTCTTCGTCAACAAAGTGACCAAGGTGTTGGAGGCGGGTCTTGACCTGGCAGGATTCATCCAGGCCGCAGAGAATTCGCACCTGAAGACCACCTTCGTGGTCGACAAGTCGCAAGAGCCCTATATCAAGATTGTCTGGCCCAAGGTAGAGTACCACAAAAAGGATGTCAACGTCCTCATTCAGTGGGAGACCTATAAGGCCAGCCACTTCGGCCATTTCCTCTACGACCTTGAACTGTTAGTGGTGACACCTGAGGGAGAGAAGAAGGTGACCGCCATCCCCAATATCGACGGCACCTCGTGTGAGTTCAACCCAAAGAATGTGGCCGCCTGTAATGATGCCAGGAAGATACAGTTCCGCATCGTGGCACACCATCCCGAATACCCAGAGGTGATCCATGTGACCAGCGACCTGACACCACTCATCTCCCTGATGCCCGCCGACATGCCTGAGTTTGTAGACCTTGGTCTTCCCTCAGGCACACGTTGGGCGAACCGCAACCTCGGCGCCTCCATGTCGTACGACTACGGCAATTACTACGCCTGGGGCGAGGTGACGGGCTTCAACGAGGGCAAGACCTCCTTCTCGTGGAAGAACTACAAATATTGTGCCGGCGGCAGCCCCAACAGACTGACCAAATACTGCCAAAAGAGCCATTACGGAAACAATGGCTATACTGATGACAAGAAGGAACTGGAGGGTAACGACGATGCCGTCAGCAACATCTTTGTCTATGACTACAGTATCCCCACCAAGGCAGAATGGGAGGAACTGATGAATGAGTGTACATGGACGTGGCTGAACAACTGTGCGTTAGTACGCGGAACGAACGGCAACATTATCGTCCTACCGATGACGGGGTACCGCAGCGGACTGGGCTTATACGATGGTGGTGCACAAGGCAATTACTGGTCGTCGACGCTCGATGAGGACAGTCCCGACGATGCCTGGTATGTACTTTTGGACAAGAGTAAACCACGTCTCTACAAATACTACCGCTCACAGGGACGCAGCATCCGGCCCGTGTACCATCCCGATGAGGGGACGTATGTCAAATAGTCTGCGAGTTAGAAAGTACATAAGTATGTTAGTTTAGTAGATAATAAATAATTATAATAATATCATTATGAAAAGAAAAGTATTCTTTGCTGTTGCCATAATCGTGAGCATGGCAACATGGGCGCAAAATATTGCAGTGGTTAGCCCGAGTAATTCCACCGACATCTATAACACTCTTGACGAGGCAATTACCAATGCCGACCCTAGCAGTACTATCTATCTGCCAGGCGGTGGATTTGTCATCAGTGATGCGACAACCATCGACAAGAAACTCACCATCATAGGTGTAAGCCACAGAGGCGATACCGACAATGTGGATGGAGCCACCATCATCTCCGGAAAATTGCAATTCGTAGGCGGTTCATCAGGAAGTGCAGTAGTAGGCGTGTATGTATCTGGAAATATTGATGTGGGAACAGTAGGAACAGAGGAAGAAGGTTCTGCTGCCGTTACTAATTTTACTCTGCGATATTGTAATGTAAATTCAATTCTGGTGCATAACAACGGATGTGTAGGCATTTTAGTGAATCAGTGCTATTTAAGGAATACAAGCGAGTTCAGCAATACCAATGTAAAAGTGAGTAATTGCATCGTTCATTCCTTGAAGGATATTAATGGTGGGACAATAAACCATAATGTTGTAACTTCAAATTGTCCACGATATGAATATACAGGATATACAGGTTGGCAGATCTATTCATATAGACCTTTCTGTGAAGTTTCAAGTTCCACCATCACAAATAACATCATGCTTGATTGGAGAGATGGTCTCACCGGCGACAACTGCTATATCTCCAACAACTGTATCGGCACTGGCACCTGGGATAGTGACCAAAATCCCGTTGTAGCTCCAGAGATGCCCGAAGGAACAAATGTATGGGACGAGGTGTTCGGAGAAGGTAACAACAAAGGAGTGACCATTGCATCCGACTATCATGTGCAAGCCTCCTGGGCTAAAGGTGCTGCCTCCGACGGCACCGATATCGGCATTTATGGCGGTATGGGCTTCAGCGATAAAGCCTTGGCTCCCATTCCCCGCATCGTGTCGAAAAGCGTGGCAGAACAGAGCGATGCATCGGGTAAACTGACGGTAACGGTTACGGTGAAGTCAAATTAAGGGTCTGTAACGAGATTTTACCATGAAAAGAAATAATTTATTACTCGCAGCCTTGGGCGTGCTCCTGATGCTCTGGCCCTTCACCCGGGCAGGGGCTCAGTCAACGGGATTAGAATACTGGTTCGACCAGTATGACAATCCTACGACCATCGGCATGCCTACGGCTGGAGGAACGCTCACGTCGTATATTAACGTGAGCCATCTGACGCAAGGCTTACACACCATCTACATGCGTGTGAAGGCCAATGGCGTATATAGTCCTGTGACATCTTCTCCCTTCATCAAGTTCACAACTACGGAGGGCGGTGCATCAACGTTGGAGTATTGGTTCGACCAAGAGTTTGACAAGAAATCCACCATTCCCATCAGCGTAACAACAGCAGGTGAGCAGGTGCTCACTCTCGATTTAACCGATGCTGTAGCCTTTCCTTATGGCCTTCATCGGCTGAATATGCGTGTAGTGGCAAACGGCGGACAATACAGTCCCATCTACAGTTCCTTGGTGATGCGGTTGCCTGACGGTCAAAAGAACGAACTCTCTTATTGGTTAGATGACGACTATAAAAACGGCCGTCATGTCATCAAGGCCAAGAAGATGGAAGGGAAAGATGCCCTTTTCGATGCCACGCTCAACCTGTCGGCGGTGGCACCCGGTATGCACCGTTTCAAATACCGCATCACGACGAACGGCTTTGATGACGGAGTAATCTATGAGGAGCCCATCCTCGTGACGAAGAAGTACAACAGCCAGGGAGAAGTGTTTGTCGTGGGCGAGAGCCGCTGGTTTGACGAACAGACACCAGGGCAGATGTCTTTGTCGAATCCCCAGAGTCTGACGACCCGCAGTTATGTGCTCAACCCCTCGGACTATTCCGACGGGCAACACGTGTACTACGTGCAATACCAGAACTCCGCCGATGTATGGAGTGAGGTAAATGCCACTTACTTCTACAAGGAGGCGGTAACGGGCAGGCTGCGCATCGGCATCATGCCATCCGTCGTCGATGGCATCGACGAGGCCGACCAGCCCGAGCGAATCGCATGTTACTGTGACAGGGGCACGGTTTACGTGGATTGCCAGTCACCTAAATTGGCCTCTACGGGTATTGTGCAGATCTTCGACTTGACGGGCAAGATGGTGGCACAACAGACCGTGAACAACCAAGACGGCATCCATTCCGAGATCAGCGTGGATGGCTATGCGAAACAACTCCTCATCGTCAGGGTGCTGAGCGGCGAACTGCTGTTCAACAAGAAGATCATGGTGCAGTAGTTGTCATCACCATCACAAAATGCCACGAAAGCTATTTATACTGCTCTCGTGGCATTTTCGTTGATCTCTTCTTTCTATAGTATTGTGCCAGTATACAATTGTTCTACAGGAAACATCAAATCCCAGTTTTTCCCCCAGACGATATTTCCATTCTCAATCGTAAAGCGTTTAAATTTACGTGCATCTAAATACTTGAGATACTGAGGATGAGGATGGCGGCGGATATAGCCCCCAACGTCCACAGTCTGAATAGTGTGATCATTAAACGTCAGTGTAACCATAAGATTTCCAGCATCTTCCGCCTTGATAATATAAATCCTTCTCATAAATTTATAAAGATATAACATTCTACCCACAATTCCAAAAAAGTACTAACTTTTTTGGATTATATTCCAAAATTTCCACTGATTTTTCGGAATAGGGATAGGGAGATTATACAAAAGAAGTTGGTACATTGTTTTACAAACCACCCCTACCCCTCCTTTGAAAAAGGAGGGGAGGAAATTCGTTGATTCGGTTATTCGTGATGAAAAAAAAGATTAGGACAACAAATCGACCATCATCATGGCGGCATTGTCGGGAGCCACCTGATCGCCGAGGGCTTGGCGCACCTCTTCATAGCCTTGCAGCATGATGTCGCGTGCGGGTTGGCCGGGGAGAATCATCGATAGTTCACGATGGATGTTGTCGACAGAAAAAGTGTCGGCCACCAATTCGGTAACCACCTCACGGTCGGCGATGAGGTTGACCAATGAGATGTATTTCACTTTGAGCAGATGACGACGGAGGAAACTGATGAGCCAAGGCACAGGCGTTTCATAACACACCACCTGCGGCACGCCGAACAAAGCCGTTTCAAGCGTGGCCGTGCCACTGGTGACCAAAGCTGCGGTGGACTGCGCCAATAGCGCATACGTGTCGTTATGTACCAATGTGACAGGCTGATTCTCAATAAATTTGCTGTAATAACTGTCATCGATGGATGGTGCTCCAGCCAACACCAGTTGGTAGTCGGTGAAGTCTTTTGCCGCTTCAACCATCGCTGGCAAATTGTCCTTGATTTCCTGCCTGCGGCTACCCGCCAACAGGGCGATGATGGGTTTGTCGGAGAGGCCATGTCTTTTAATGAACGCATCGTTCGTTTCCTTATACTCCTCGCGGAACGAGCGTACCTCATCCGCCGTGGGGTTGCCCACATAATGGATGGGATAATGGTGTTTCCCCTCATAGAACGGCACCTCGAAAGGCAAGATGGAAAAGAGTTCATCCACATCACGCTTGATATTCTTGATGCGATACTCCTTCCAGGCCCATATTTTTGGCGAAATATAGTAATATACCGGGATTTTCAATTCGGCATGCACATACTTGGCAATCTTGAGGTTAAAACCCGGATAGTCTACCAAGATGACAGCATCTGGTTGCCATTGGCGGATATCCTCTTTGCATTGGCGCATGTTGCGCAGGATCGTCGGTAAGTGGAGCAGGACGGGAATAAAACCCATGTATGCCAGTTCGCGATAATGGCGCACCATCGTTCCTCCAACAGCCTGCATCTTCTCACCTCCGAAGAAACGGAAGTCAGCCCCACTGTCGTGTTGTTGCAACGCCTTCATGAGATGAGAGGCGTGAAGGTCGCCACTGGCCTCGCCGGCTATGATGTAGTATTTCATTGTTTTCATTGAGGGGTAAGTGAGGGGTAAGGGGTAAGGGGCAAGGAGCAAGAGAATAGTCCGCTGGAGAAGTATTTTTCTAAGCTCTTAGCTCATAACTATTTAACTCAAAAACTCATTAACTCAAAAACTCCTCCTTCTTCATTTTTTCCAAAAACTCGTAGTGGGTTACATCGACGCGGGTGGGCGTGATAGCCACGTAGCCATGACGCAACGCCCAGTTGTCGGTATCTTCCTGCTCTGGCTCATCGTTCTTATACTCCCCCACCATCCAAAAATAGTCGTAGCCACGAGGATGGTGTTCTTTCACACACTCATTGAACCATGTTCCTTTGGCCATGCGGCACATGCGTACGCCTTTGTACGAAGGTGTTGCAGGACAGTTGACATTGAGGCACGCCCCTTCGGGCAACCCCTCGTCCAACACCCATTGCACCACCTTTCTGACGATGGGCCGCATGGGTGAGAAATCGGCATCGGCAGCATAGTCGCAGAGAGAGAAAGCCACCGACGGTATATATTTCATGCACCCCTCCATGGCCACCCCCATGGTGCCCGAATAATGCACGTTGACAGACGCATTGTCACCATGGTTGATGCCCGCGATAATCATGTCGGGTTGGCTGTCGGGAAAAAACTGGTTGAGCGCCAGTTTGAGACTGTCGACAGGCGTACCGTTCGATGACCAGACCTCCAGTCCTGGCTCTTCCTGACGCAAGGTGAGCGTCAGCGGTTTGTTCGCCGAGAAGGCCAAAGCATATCCCGAACGCGGTCCGTCGGGGGCGCACACCATGATGTCGGCCATGTCGCGCAACATGTCGATAAGCGACCGTATGCCCTTTGCCTGAAAGCCATCGTCGTTGGATATAAGAATTAACGGTTTTTTACTTTTCTTCATATTCTGTCAATTTAAGTGCAAAAATACGAAAAAAGGTTTAAACGTCCATCATCTCCTCTAAAATCTCATATAAAATTCGTAACTTTGCAAACGATTTTCGTATTTTCAGATGCGAGATCAACAGATATGCCGCCATCGGGCGGCGCTTGCCATCCATTGGCAGAACCCTTATTTAGAAGATAACCCTATGGGAAAAATCATATCATTAGCCAACCAAAAAGGAGGTGTAGGCAAAACCACTACCACCATCAACTTGGCCGCCTCGCTGGCCACCCTCGAGAAGAAAGTGCTCGTGGTGGATGGCGACCCACAGGCCAACGCCTCGAGCGGCCTGGGCATCGATGTCCAAGACATTGACAGCAGCCTTTACGAGTGTATCATCGACCATGTGGATGTACACGACGCCATCTATACCACCGACATCGAACAACTCGACATCATCCCCAGTCATATCGACCTGGTGGGCGCCGAGATAGAGATGCTCAACCTGAAAGAACGTGAGAAAGTGCTGAGCCGACTGCTCCAGCCCATCAAGGACGACTACGACTATATTCTCATCGACTGCTCACCCTCGCTCGGTCTGATAACGGTGAACGCCCTTACCGCCGCCGACTCGGTGATTATCCCCGTTCAGTGTGAATATTTCGCGTTGGAAGGCATCAGCAAGTTGCTCAACACCATCAAGATTATCAAGAGCAAACTCAACCCCCGTTTGGAGATTGAAGGATTCCTGCTGACGATGTACGATAGCCGTCTGCGTCTGGCCAACCAGATTTACGATGAGGTGAAGCGTCATTTCCAGGAATTGGTATTCAAGACCGTCATCCAGCGCAATGTGAAACTGAGCGAGAGTCCCAGTCACGGTCTGCCCGTCATACTCTACGACGCCGACTCCACAGGCAGCAAGAACCACCTGGCACTGGCCAAGGAGATTATCAACAAAGAGGCGAGGGGTGAAAGTAAGAAGTGAGAGATGAGAAGTGAGGAGTGAGAGTCAGTCAACTAAAAGAAAGAAATGGCAAAGAAAAAATTTCATGCATTGGGCCGTGGTCTGGATGCCCTCATCTCGACCGACGACGTGAGCACACAGGGCAGCAGCACCATCAGCGAAGTGCCCATAGACCAGATAGAAGCCAATCCCAACCAACCACGCCGTGACTTTGACGAAGAGTCATTGCTAGAGTTGGCCAACAGCCTCCGGCAAATAGGCATCATCCAGCCCATCACCTTGCGTCAGACGGGTGACGAGCGTTACCAGATTGTAGCGGGTGAGCGCCGTTGGCGTGCCGCACGCATGGCAGGCATCGACAGCATCCCCGCCTATATCCGCACCATCGACGATGAACAGGTGATGGAGATGGCACTGATAGAGAATATCCAGCGCGAGGACCTGAACGCCATCGAGATAGCTTTGGCCTATGCCCATCTGCTGGAGAGCGATGGCATGACACAGGAGAAAGTGTCGGAGCGCGTGGGCAAAAGCCGTGTGGCGGTGGCTAACTACCTCCGTCTGTTGAAGTTGCCCGCACAGGTACAGATGGCATTGCAAAAGCGCACCATCGACATGGGCCACGCCCGTGCGTTGCTCTCATTGGACAGTCCCTCGCAACAGCTGGAGGTGTTCGAAGAATTGCAGAAGAACGGTTGGTCTGTCCGCCAGGTGGAAGACGTGGTGAAGAAACTGAAGAACGGCGAGTCGGTGCTCTCGGGCAAGAAGAAACTGGCCGGCACACCCATGTCGAAAGAGTTCGGCCTGTTGCGCGACAGCCTGAGTGCCTTCCTGAAGACCAAGGTGTCGCTCACTGTGACGCCCACGGGCAAAGGCAAAATCAGCATCCCCTTCTCCAACGAAGAAGAGTTGGAGCGTATCATGCACGTGTTCGATAAACTCAAATAGCAGTCACGTGAAGGGTGTCGGTCGTCATATATCGATTATGCTTGTCGTTGCGGGTCTCTTCTGGAGCATCTTGCCGGCAAATGCACAAGAACCCGACAGTCTGAAGATGGCCGTCGCTGACACCATTGGTGATGGCACGTTGCGTAGCTTTGCCCACAGCCCCTCGGAAGAGCGGCAGAAAGGTGGCCGCGACTGGTCGACTTGGCGTCCCGACCCCAAGCGCGCATTATGGCTGGCCATTGTGCTTCCCGGAGCAGGCCAGATTTATAACCGCAAATACTGGAAGTTGCCCATCGTATACGGTGGTTTTGTTGGATGTATCTACGCCATGCGTTGGAACAACATGATGTATCGTGATTACTCGCAAGCCTATTCCGATATATGCGATAACGACCCCAACACACAGAGCTACAACCAGTTTCTGCATCTGGGCATGAAGATTACAACCGATGACGAGGTGAAGCGCTTCACGGAAGTGTTCCGCAAACGCAAGGACTATTACCGCCGCTATCGCGATCTTAGTTTCTTCATTCTCATTGGAGTATATGCCCTCTCCGTCATCGACGCCTATGTCGATGCCTCTCTTTCCGATTTCGACATTTCCGATGATTTGTCGATGCATGTGGGTCCGACGGTTATCAACACCAAAGAACGCAATATTCCCTACAGATCCACGGGAGTTGGTGTCCGTTGCGCCCTGACATTCTAAAGCGCCCTTTTTACGAGGGCATGACAAACAAAAAAGCAACCCCAAAAAAAGACAACAGTAAAGAAATGAGTAAGAGAATTCGCACATTGTTATTAAGCATCCTTTTAGGTAGCACCTGTTCCACTTTCGCCCAGATTTACGAGGACGACTCTGAGATAGAGTTCACCGACGACCGTGGCCGCCATGAGAAGATCGAGTATCCACCGTCGATGAACCCTATGTACAACGAATTGGACAGTCTGCTTGCCACCTACCATGCCATGACTTACCTGAGCATGAGCAATGACTGCGAACCCGCCTCGTCGAACCCCTCGTATGACCGTGAGGTGTACATCGAGCGCCTGCAGCGCATGAGCACGGTGATTGAGATGCCTTATAACGACATCGTGCGCCGTTTCATCGACCGTTATGCCGTGCGGCTGCGCCGACAGGTGAGTGCCATGCTGGGAGCCGCCAATTTCTACATGCCGATTTTCGAGGACGCCCTCGAGTCGTATGGTGTTCCTCTGGAACTGAAATACCTTCCCGTGATAGAGTCGGCACTGAATCCAAAAGCCGTGTCTCGTGCCGGCGCCACAGGTCTGTGGCAGTTCATGTTGGCCACGGGCAAGCAATATGGTCTGCGCGTAAACTCTCTCGTTGACGATCGTCGCGACCCCATCCGTGCTTCGTATGCCGCAGCGCGTTACCTGCGCGACCTGAACCGCATTTTTGGCGACTGGACTTTGGCGCTGGCTGCTTATAACTGTGGACCAGAAAACGTAAACCGTGCCATCCGTCGTAGCGGTGGTAGCCGTGACTACTGGCGCATCTACCCCTATCTGCCCGCCGAGACACGTGGTTACGTGCCCGCTTTCATCGCCGCCAACTACATCATGACGTATTATTGCGACCATAATATATGTCCGATGAGTGCTGTATTGCCCGAAAAGACCGATACCATCATGGTGACACGCGACCTGAACATGCGGCAGATAACCCAATACTGCGACATCGACATCAACCTGCTGCGCGAGTTGAACCCCCAATATCGCCGCGACATCGTGAACGGAGCCAGTGAGCCCGCCATCTTGCGCATGCCCATCGCTTCATGCAACAAATTCGCTGAGAACGAACAAGCCATCTACAACTACCGACGTGGCGAATACCTCACCCATCGCCCAGAGGTAGAAGTGAGCGAGAGCCGTTCGTCGAGTTCGTCGAGCAGTCGTCGTTCTTACCGCAGCGAAAGCAGCGAGCAACGCAGTAGCGCCAGTGCCAGCAGTGGTAGCCAGGAACGCTACGACAGCGGAAGCAGCAGTAGCAGAAGTTACGGCAGTAGCAGGAGTTACGGAAGTAGCAGTAGCAGGAGTTATGGAAGCGGCAGTAGCAGGAGTTACGGAAGCCATGAACGTTCCAGCAGCCGCTATGGCCGTTACCACGACAGTTCGCGCAGCCAATCACGTTCAGGCCACCATACAGAGAGCACCTCTACCTCATCGCGCCACAGCAGCCGTCACGCTGAAGTCCCTGCTGCCACAACGAAAGGCAGCAAGAGCAGCAAAGGCGGAAAACAACAGGCTGAAGCTCCTGCAACCACCACGAAGGGTGGAAAGGGAGGTAAAGGCGGAAAGCAGCAAGCTGAAGCTCCCGCCACCTCCGCAAAAGGCGGAAAGGGAAGCAAAGGCAGTAAGCAACAGGCTGAAGCCCCCGCCACCTCCGCAAAAGGTGGAAAGGGAGGCAAAGGCGGAAAACAACAGGCTGAAGCTCCTGCCACCTCTGCAAAAGGCGGAAAGGGAGGCAAAGGCGGAAAGCAACAAGCAGCAGCCCCAGCCCCCGCAGCAAAAGGTAGCAAGGGTGGCAAACAAGCTGCAGCCCCAGCAGCCACTACAAAGAGTAGCAAGAGCAGCAAACCAGCTGCAGCACCCGCAAGCAAGAGCAGCAGCAAAAGCAGCGCCAAATCGACAGGCAAAGGGAAAGGCAAGAAATAGCCTCCTCGCTTCTATTCTAACCCACCATGAACAAGGAACACAGTATCACCGATGATGAAAGAGCCCAACAGGAAGAGGAGCTGGTGAATAACGCCTTCCAGACTCTTCTCGACTCTTATCTATCTTCTCCCCACCGCAAGAAGATAGACAAGATAACCAAGGCCTTCAACTTCGCCAAGCAAGCCCATAAAGGTGTCCGTCGTCTTTCAGGCGAGCCCTATATTATGCACCCCATCGCCGTTGCCATGATAGCGTCGAGCGAGATGGGACTGGGCAGCACGAGTATCTGTGCAGCCTTGTTGCACGATGTGGTGGAAGACACCGATTATACGGTGGAAGACATCGAGAATATCTTCGGCAGCAAGATTGCCCAGATTGTCGACGGTCTGACGAAGATTAGCGGTGGTATTTTCGGTGAGCAGGCATCGGCACAGGCTGAGAATTTTAAGAAACTGCTGCTCACCATGAGCGACGACATTCGCGTCATCCTCATCAAGATATGCGACCGTCTGCACAACATGCGCACGTTGGCTAGCCAACCCGCCAACAAACAATACAAGATTGCCGGTGAGACGCTTTATATCTACGCCCCACTGGCCAACCGCCTTGGTTTGAACAAAATCAAGAACGAACTGGAAGACCTCAGTTTCCGTTACGAGCATCCCGAAGAATACCAAAACATCAAGAACAAACTCAAGTCGATTGAGGGATCGCTGAACGAGCAATTCGACCAGTTTACCGAACCCATCCGTGAGGCTTTGGACAAGATGGGCTTCCAATATGTGTTGAAAGCCCGTGTGAAGTCACCCTACTCCATCTGGACGAAGATGCAAAACAAACATGTCACCTTCGACCAGATTTATGACATCTTGGCCGTGCGTATTATCTTCACGCCCAAGAACCGAGAAGACGAAATCAACGAGTGCTTCCAGATTTACGTTGCCATCAACAAAATTTACAAATCGCACCCCGACCGTATGCGCGACTGGGTGAACAACCCCAAAGCCAACGGCTATCAGGCCATACACCTCACCCAGATGTCGAAACAAGGCAACTGGATAGAGGTACAGATACGTTCCGACCGTATGAACGAGATAGCCGAGCAAGGTTTTGCCGCCCATTGGAAATATAAAGAGGGGTCGGTGGTGACCGAGGACGAAGGAGAACTAAACGACTGGCTGCGCACCATCAAAGAGATATTGGACGACCCGCAACCCGACGCCATGGATTTTCTCGACGCCATCAAACTCAACCTCTTTGCGTCGGAGATTTTCGTGTTCACGCCCAAGGGTGAGATCATGACGATGCCCACAGGTTGCACTGCCCTCGACTTCGCCTTCCAGATACACACCTTCCTGGGCAGTCACTGCATCGGCGCCAAGGTGAACCACAAATTGGTACCGCTGAGTCATAAACTACAGAGTGGCGACCAGGTGGAGATTCTCACCTCGAAGACGCAGCATGTGCAGCCGGAATGGATTCATTTCGCCTCCACGGCCAAGGCCAAAGGTAAGATTCAGGCCATCCTCCGCCGCGACGGCAGGGAGATGCAGAAAAAGGGAGAGGAGATACTTCGCTCCTTCCTCGAAAGCAAAGGACTGGAACTTACCACGAGCGTGGTGGACAAGTTATGTGTCTTCCACGATGTGTCGAAACACGAGAAACTGTTTTTAAGCCTTGGGCAGAAGAAAATTGTGCTCGGCGACAAAGATATCGACATGTTGTTGTCCAAGAAAGGCAACAGTTCAGGATGGCGCAAATATGTTCCTTTCCTGGGCAGCGGCAGCGACAACAAGAAAGAGAAGAAAGACAAAGAAAACGACGAGGATGCAAATGGCCTGTTTGTGGTGACCAAGGATTTCAACCGCAAGAAAGCCATCATCATCAACGAAGACAACATACGCCGTTACGTCTTCCCTTCCTGCTGCCATGCCATCCCCGGCGACGACGCCCTCGGATTCATCGACAACAAGCAACATATCGAGATACACCAGCGTTCATGTCCCGTGGCCGCAAAACTGAAGACCAGTTTCGGCAACCGCATCGTCGATGCGAAATGGGACATGCACAAACAACTGTTCTTCGATGCCACCATCCAGATACGAGGCATCGACCGCATCGGCCTGCTGATGGATCTGGCCCAACTATTGTCGGGCCAGTTGAATGTGAACATGCGCAAGATTTCCATCTCTTGCGACGACAACATCTTCGAGGGTACCATCCTGCTGCGCATCCACGACCGCGACGATATGGAGATGGTGATAAAAAAACTGAAGACCATCGACGGTCTCACGGAAATTGCTCAGATTAAATAGGAGCAAGGGGCAAGGAGCAAGGGGCAAGAGAATAGCCCTAAACACTCAACCCCAAACACTCAACCCTCAACCCTAAACACTAAACACTCAACCCTAAACACTCAACCCTCAACCCTAAACCTTCAACTACTCATGAAAGCATTTTTACTGTCACTGTTTTGTACAATGGTGCTGATGAGCCATGCTGCCAATCCGTATGACAACCCCGATACCATCGTGGTGGCGAGGGACGGCACAGGGCAGTTCCGCAGTGTAGACGAGGCCATTGAGGTGTGCCGCGCCTTCATGGACTACCACAAAGTCATCTTCGTGAAGAAAGGCACCTACAAAGAGAAACTCATCATCCCTTCGTGGCTCGACCACATCGAGATACTGGGCGAGGATGTGAACGAGACCATCATCACCTTCGATGACCATGCCAACATTCGCATGGCAGGCTCCGAGAAAGGCATGGGCACGTTCCGAACTTACACGTTGAAGATAGAAGGCAACGACATCACCCTGAAGAACATCACCATCGAGAACAACTCCGCCCGTCTGGGGCAGGCGGTAGCACTCCACACCGAAGGTGACCGTCTGCTGTTCATCGGATGCCGCTTCCTCGGCCACCAGGACACGGTATATACCGGTAAAGCTGGCACCCGACTGTATTTCAAGGATTGCTATATTGAAGGAACTACTGACTTTATCTTCGGTCCTTCGACGGCATGGTTCGAGAACTGCGAAATACACAGCAAGGCCAACTCTTACGTCACCGCCGCCTCAACACCACAAGACCAGCCATACGGCTATGTGTTCAATCGCTGCCGTCTGACTGCCGACGAGGGTGTGACAAAGGTATATCTAGGTCGTCCGTGGCGTCCTTACGCCTATACCCTCTTCATGAACTGCGAGATGGGCAGACACATCGTGGCCGAGGGGTGGCATAACTGGAACAATGCCGACAACGAGCACACCGCCCGTTATCTGGAATTCAACAACAGCTGTCCCGGTGCCAATGGGCAGCGTGTGTCATGGAGTCGTACACTGAGCAAGAAAGAAGCTGCCGCCATCACCCCCGAAGTGGTTTTTGCGCAAGAAAGTAGGTGGGATTTTTAAGAGCATTTGTTTTTATAGATTGAAGGAAGGTAAAAAAGATCACCATGCGCAAACTACTCATACTCCCGTTATTGTTCTTCCTGCTTATGGGCTGTGGTGACAAACATCATTATCCCACGGTTCTGCTCATGGCCGACAGCCTTTGCGATGTGAACCCTAAGGCAGCCATCGACACCCTCGACAGTTTGGAGAAACTGATGGCACAAGCCTCCGAACCCGACCAGATGTATTACCGTCTCCTTCACATCAAAGCTGCCGACAAAGCATACATACCCCACACCTCCGACAGCCTCATACGTACCGTCCTCGACTATTACGAACACGGTGGTGACCCAAAACTACTTCCCATAGCCTATTACTACGGCGGACGTGTCAACATGGACTTGGGCGACGCGCCGCAAGCCATGGAATGGTATCAAAAAGCTTTACATGATAGTAACATAGACAGTTATCTTCAGGGAATCATTCACCACCAATTAGCAAGACTTTATTGGAATCAACATATCATTGAAAAAGCCATTTTGCACTATCGGTTTTCTTTACAGAACCATTTGATATTAAAAGATAGTACAAATGTGTTGTTTGATTTGATATCACTAGCAGGTGTTTACGAAGACTGGAAGAGACCTGACAGCAGTGCCTACTTATATCATGCGGCATACCAACTGGCAGACAAAATGGATGATGAAACAATGAAAACAGACATATCAACCCAACTTGTACGTTTCTATTGTGTCCAAAACCAATTGGATTCTGCTCATTTATATCTTAGCCAACTCATAAGTCATCCTGATTCCGAGGACATCACAGCCAACTATAGTGCTGCAGCAATGTATTACACGAAGAAAGGAAAAACAGATTCGGCCATCTATTATAACCGCAAAAAACTCTATTTGAAAAATATATACTCCAAAGAAGAGGCTTCGCGTGAATTGACAACTATATATTATGGCTCTTTCCTGACTGACTCCGCCCAGAAATACCTTGGGCATTATTTACAATATCTTGATTCAACCAGACAACGGCAAGCGGCAGAAGAGGTAGCTACATCTGAAATGCTCTTCAATCAGCGACTCAACGAAAAGAGAATCCACCAATTGCAAATGGATAACATAAAAAAGAATTACACGATTGCTGTTGTGGTGGTGGCATTTTTGCTCATTTCCGTAATTGCCGCCCTCGTCAGGCGACGCTATCTTGAAAAAATGGAGAAAATGCGCAAAAAACATGAATTGTTGGACATATTAATCAAGAAAAAAGAACTTGAAAACGAAATAAAACGTGAAAAGAGAATAGAAGAGATAAAGATGCTCGAGAATAGAATAAATTCTTTATCAGAAAATAACGCCCAGATGAAAAGAGAATTGCTGGAGCAAAAAAGGAAAATAGAAGTATTGTTTTTGGCATCAGAAAATGCCGACATAAAACACAAAAAAGTCAAAGAATTAGCCACCAAAGCGGGCATTTTTGACACCATCCGCAGAAGAGTATCAAGAAACGAAATTCTTAGTGGTAATGATTGGGAGAATATAAGAGAACTGATTACATCCCTATCCCCTGCCTTTTTTATCACACTTATGGAAATCGTGAAGATGAATGATTTGGAAACCAAGATCAGTATGCTCATAAAGTTAGACGTTAAGATTGGTGAGATTGGTATTTTGGTGGCTACCAGTAAGCAAAATGTTTCCGCCATAAGACGTAGGTTATACGAAAAAGCATTTAATATCAAAAAAGCCGTTCCAACAGATTGGGACCAACTTCTATTTGCTATTTAACAACTATACTCATTTTCGTTATTGTCGATTATTATAAACTTAAGAAACATAACTCGTTGATTATCAAATAATAGTGAACATATATTTACTATTTGACCACAAAATGTAGACAAAGTGTAGACGACAAATCATGGCGTCTGCTTTTATCATTCATATTTTTGCCACGATAGTATTTCTAAACAATCAACCGTGGTAAAGTTATGAATAATAAAAAATTATTAATTTTTGCTTTTTTGCTTATTGCAGTAGGTACCAATGCACAAGTTGTGCAAATGTATGATGTGGATGAAGGGGCAAAGAATAAAGGTGGTCGAACAGAGATACCTGTCCCGAAAGTCCAATATGATGACAATTCAGTAGAGATTATATGTGACAGTCTTGTCTACAATGTAGAAATAACCATTACTGATGAGTCCGGAAGTATTCTTCATCATAGTAATGAAACTCTTTCACCTTCTTCTACCATACTTTTGGTGCCAGATACTTCAACCAATTCAAAATATTATATAGAAGTAGAATCCACTGAACAACGTTTCTATGGTTTTTTCCAATGATTAACATTTCTTCAAAACCTTCATAATCAAAAAAGGAAAAGGTAAGAGGGTAAAGAAGTAAAACCGCAGCCTATGAAAAGAACTGTCCATCTCATTACATTCATAATGCTTTCAGCCTTGGCAATGGTATGCGCGACATCCGATGCCTTGGCACAGGTGAACCTGTCCGGGATGGCCCCGATGTCCACCGACAGCCTGGTGAAGAGCAGGATACGCTATTTCTCCCCGGGCGCGGGAGGGAGGAACAAGGTATGGGACTTCTCCGAAAAACTCTCTTCCTGGGGTTCTTCAAAGGTGACGTTCATGAAGGACAGCACGGGCGTGCTGTACGTCATTGAACCCGGCAGGATCAGCCGTTACAGCGCGACACCCGGCATGCTCATCCTCCTCGGCAGCGAATCGTCACTGGAGAAGCGCGAGTATGCCGTGGAGAAGGTATCCAAGAGATTCCCCCTTGTATACGGCGACTCCCTCGCCATGCCCTTCCGGTGCGAGGGGATATATTGCGGCGACCATCCGTTCCGTGAGGCCGGCACGACGACGGTCAGGGTGGATGCCGACGGCTCCGTCGTGCTCGGCGAAAACGACACCATCAGGAACGTGCTGAGGGTACACACCGTCGACACCTACTCCGTCTGCATGGACATCGACACCGCCGCCCTCGACACCGCGAGGCTCACGCAGGTCATCGACGAACGCTACGAGTGGTACCTGCCCGGTTCCCAATATCCGATTATTGAGGACGTGACGAGTACCACGTATTCCAATATGGATGTCATAGGCACGACCCGGCGCGCCTGGTGCAACCTCCCCGAGGACCTGACAGCCTTTTACGTCACCGCTGACGACGGGGAAGGGACGGACGAGCAGGAAGGCTTTCCCAGCGAGGACGGGCAGATACCCGACATCATCCACTACGACATAGAGACCACAGGGAAGGTCATCCACATCTCCTACGACCTTGACGAGGACGCGACCATCACCACCGTCGTCGCCAACCACATGGGGTTCCTGTTCGTGAGCAGGCAATGGACGCAGGAGGCCGGGCAGGGCTACTCCGCGCAGATCGACTGCAACGGCCTGCGCCCGGGGGTATATATCCTCTACATCAACGTCAACGGAAAGGTCTACAGCGAGAAAGTGACGCTATGAAGGACATGATGAAAAGAACAATGAAAGATACGGTAGGTTCAACAGGGAAGGCAACCCTGCTGGCGGCATTGCTGCTGTCCGGCCTTCAAGCCTGTGCCCAGAGCGGGAGTCCGGAGGCTGTCAACCTCGACCATTTCAGGACACCGGAGGCGTCGGCCTTCAAGAAATACGGGGAGGAGTCCGTCAATGAATACACCGGGACGGCCGACATCTCCGTTCCCCTGCACACGGTAAAGTGCAAGGATATAGAGATTCCCATCGTCCTGCGCTACGACGCCTCCGGCATCAAGGTGGATCAGGAGGCGTCCTGGGTGGGACTGGGATGGAACCTGACGGTCGGGGGCTGCATCAACTACGTATGCGCCGGCGGCCATGACCTGTATAACGCGCCGGACATCCCCAACGCGGTGTGGACGGAATACCTGTCGTCCAAGTTCAGCATCTCGACATACGGGAACCATGAGTACAAGACCCAGACCAGGTATTACGTCTGCAACCCCAATGAAAATTCCAACTGGATGTCAAGCCTGCCGTACACTCTGCAGGACTTCATCCTTTCATACACCGACAACATCGGCGGGGGACAGGGAATGAAGGAATACGTGGACTGGGGCTTCGGCGAGCGCGACTTCTATTCCGTTAACGTCATGGGCAAGTCGTTCATGTTCTTCATCGATCCGTTCACCCTGAAGGTGTTCACCATAGGTAAGGCTGGGGAGGACTTCATTGTTGAGCCGGAATATCCGTCTGACCCTGAAAGGGGTGTCGGCAACCAGCCGGACATATATAAATGGACGATAACGGATTCCGACGGGTTCGTCTATACCTTTGAGGAGGGAGACAAATTCCAGTACGACCCCCAGACAGCCGCGACATACACGTCATGCTGGTATCTCACGAAGATACTGTCTCCCACGGGTGAGGTGGCCGAACTCTGCTACAGCACGCTCACCAGGCCGAGCCGCAGGGTAAGGTTCGAGTCCTTCAGGCTGCCCGTCCCTCACGGTGGAGGGCTGGCGTGCTGTGCGAACGTCTCACAGGCATCGTACAGCAGTTCGCTGCAGAGCACGGGCTCAAGCACGTACGTGACATCCCATTACCTCAGGGAGATAAGGACGGGCAACCAGACGGTGAGGTTCGCCACGTCGGAGAGTAATGAATGCAGCGGGAGGAAACTGGATGCCGTGACGGTCCTGTCCAATGACAGCGCCACGGTCAGGACCTTCGCCTTCTCCTACGGCAGGTTCGGCTGTTCCACCGTCGGTGGGAACTACGCCCCGGCGGACACGCTGGCCCTTTCCGAATACAGGCTGAAACTGGAGAGCGTCAGGGAGATTGCCTCCCGGGACACGCTCACGACCGGCTTTTCCTACGACCCGACGGACCTGCCGTCGAGAAAGTCGTGCGCGCAGGATTTCTGGGGGTATTACAACGGGCGGGAGAACAACGTGCCGGGACGGGGTCATTCGCTGATACCGGCACCGCAGGGATTCATGTCGTCACATTATACACTGGCACTGGAAAACTACTCAATAAAAGGCGCCGACAGGTTCAGCCGCGGCACCTACATGCAGGCCGCCGTGCTCAACAGGGTGGATTATCCCACGGGAGGCTGGACCACCTACGAATATGAGCCGAACACCATCCCCACGAGGGACTTCACGCTGACGGAGCAATACAGGGAAAACCTGTATGACGTCTCCGTCATGGCAAGGTTCACCTGCTATCCGAACCAATACAACGTACTGGTGACGGACCAGAGCGAGCAGAGGAAGGACTTCACGCTAACGCAGCAGATCACATGCGACCTTTATCTGCAATGCGACGGAGGAACCCCGTTGCACGGGGAGAACATGCAGGTCAGGATATACAAGCAGGTCAACCAGACATACAATCTGGTTGATTCCGTCCCTGTGACGTTCCTCCCCTATTCCCCGGAGCCTTCCCATATACAGAGCGTCACGCTTCAGGCTGGAAACTACTTCCTGCTGGTAGTTCCCCCCACCGACAACCATAACCTTCCATTCACTGTCAGATGTTATTTGAACGGCTGGTATGACGGGACTGTCTCGCAGACAGGCTACTATACACTGGAATGCGGAGGCCTGCGGATAAGGAAGATCAGCCATTTCGACCATGACGGCGGAAAAATCAACTACACCACCTACGACTACGACAGCAACGGCCTGACCTCCGGAAGACTGCTCGACAAAATAGAGACGATAGACTTCGCGCACTGCTACAACATGGCTCCCGTGGGCGGCACTCCGGGAACGCATGACGTGGAGGTGTATACACTGGGCACGGGACATTCCCGCCTGCCCGCATTCTTCGCGTCCTGCAACCCCGGCACCGTGGGCTATTCCAAGGTGACGAGGAGCAGGTATGATGCAGCGGGCAACCTCGAGAAGCGCGTGGTCACGTCGTACAGGAACAACGAGCCCCAGAATATGTACGGCATCGACTATTATGCTTCTTTTGACAACGGCCAGACAGAGCGTCAGGAGATACGTGACGCGTCGGATGCCGTCGTCGCAAGGACGGTGAACACATACGCAACCAATATGGACGACCGCTATACGGTCAACATGGTGGCGAAATACAAATGCCTCAATAACGGGGCTTCCTCCCCTCCTGCCACCCTGACGCTGGTGGTATATGACCCGCCGAGCACCACTCCCACGAGCACCACGGACATGGGCGACCCCGGCACGGAGGGCGTCGCCGACGTGCTGCGCTACCCGTTCATCCTCTCAAGGACCGAACTGTCCGCCACCGTGAGTACGGAGTACTGCCCGGATAGTACCGCCGTCATCAGGACAAGGGAGTACCAGTACAACGCGACGAACCACCGGGTGTCGCGGATTGACGAGAGCACGGGCCTGCCAGGCCGTGTCCGGCGGACGAGCATCACCTATACGGCTGACGGGACGGATGCCGTCAGCATTGCCATGAGGAACGCCCACAGGCTGAACGACGTGGTGGAGACCAGGGACATCTTCGTGGAAGGCGGCCAGGAGAGGCGCATGGGCACGCAGCATACCAACTATGCGGCCGTTACGCTCAACGACACAATTTATTACCTGCCCGTCTCGTATGCCGTGTCCGTTGGCAGCGGGACGCCCGAGATACGTACGGAGTACTCCTACGACGGGATGAGGAACGTCCGCTCCGTCACGGCCGACAGCCTGGAGACGGTCTATCTCTGGTCGTACAAAGGCCAGTATCCGGTCGCCAAGATCGAAGGGCTGACATACGCCGCAGTGGAGGCTGCCGTGGGAGCCGCGGCCATATCCCACCTGCTGCAGGTGGCCGCACCGGGCGCGGCGGAACTCAGTTCCATACGCAATGCCGTCGAAACGGCCGGGGGCCGCGTGACCACCTACACCTACAGGCCCCTCGTCGGCATCGAGTCAGCGACGCTGACCAACGGCTGTACGGTCTATTACGAGTATGACGCTTTCGGACGGCTTTTGAGAATCGTTGACCACGACGGTAACACCGTCTCCACCAACAGCTATAACTACAGGAGGCCTTGAAAGTGAACGTGAACAAGATAAATGTAACAATAATGGCAGCGCTTGCTGTGCTCATGCTGCCGCCGTGCCCCGCCCGTGCGCAGAACACTTCGCGTAACTATGTCAAGACCGTGACGATGCTCAACGCCAACGGGACGGACTCCCTCGAGGCCGTGCAGTACTGTGACGGGCTGGGCAGGCCGACCCTCGCCGTGGCCACCGCAGGCCCGCAGGGCCAGACGGCATGCACCCTGACGACGTACGACGCCGCAGGGAGGGAGAGGAGGCGGTACGTCCCCGTGCCGGGCAGCGGCCTTGACTTCATGAGCGAAAGCAACATCCAGGCGGCTTCCTACGGCTTCTACACGGACGGCGGGGGCTTCACCGAGAACCACTACGATGCCCTCGACAGGGTGACCGCCGTCGATATCGCCGGCGACGCATGGCGGCAGGCGGGCAGGCGGGACAGGACTGTGTATCTCGCCAACACCCTCGCCGACGGGGTGCTCCACTACGAGGCTCCCGAGGACGGGACCTACGGCCTGACGCTGCCGGAGAACAC
>OMRP01000005.1 GCA_900313615.1 uncultured Prevotellaceae bacterium | reverse complement strand
TGGCATATTGTCAATAGTATTTTCCACCATCGCCAACAGCTGTTTGTATGGGAGCCTTGCTTTCGCCTCCAACAATTCCTCCCGTTTGTGCGCCACTATATCGTTAAGGATGTCTGTCATATCATGAATTGATTTCTACGAATTTACGGAAAACTTTCAATGCCGCGCCACTTTCTATAGAATGTCGCGCGATATCGAGACACTCTTCTATTGTCTTTTCTCCTTTCTCAAGCACCTGAATACCAAAAGCCGCGTTTGCCATAACTATTTCTTTTTGTGCTTTCAGACAGCGGTTTTCCAATACGCTGTCGAAAATGGCGGCAGCCTCTTCCTCGTTGGCACCTGCCACTAATTCATGTGGCTGTGCAACAGAAAGATTCAGTTGTCGAGGTGAAAATACCTTTTCATAATTGTTGGTCGTAACCTTGAACTCGCCTGTGAGTGATATCTCATCATACCCGTCGATACTGTTGACGATAGCATAGTCAATACCCAATTTGCGGTATACATTATTATATAATCGCATCTGATCTAGGTTTGCCACACCAAGCAACTGACATTTCGGCTGTGCAGGATTAACCAATGGTCCGAGTAAGTTAAAGAAAGTGGGAAATTGGAGCGCTTTTCTGATATGACCTACGAATTTCATGGCTTTTGCAAACAGTTGCGCATGAAGATATACGATACCACATTCATCTAGAGACCGATTTAGCACATCGCTGTCGGCTGAGAATTTCACGCCATGCTGCTGGATGACGTTTGAAGCGCCACTGGTAGATGTTGCCGCATAATTACCATGTTTAGCAACTTTATAACCCGCGCCAGCGATGACAAAACATGATGTGGTAGAAATATTAAATGTGTTTTTTCGGTCGCCTCCTGTACCCACCACATCAATGTACCTATCGGCAGAGAGAATGGCCGGAACTCCCGTTTCAAGGATACCATCTCGAAAACCCAGCAACTCATCAACGGTGATACCTCTCATCTGTATTGCCGTAAGCAAAGCCGCAATCTGCTCGTCGGGGATTTCCCCTTTCGTGATGGCAATAAGGATGTCATGCGTCTCCTCTCGTTGCAGTTTCTCCTGATTAAGGATTCTGCCTAAAATTTCTTTCATTTCCATAAAATAGTTCTCCTATCGTTTATTATTTGAATGTAATAAAAAAAGGCCTGTCGTGGAACGACAGGCCTAAGTGTTACTTTATTTATTATACACACGGCGAGGTTACTCACGACTTTTTGAATCTTGAGTAACGCCACCACCATGCGTTGAAATTCGAATTTGTCATAAATGTCTCTATTTTGGGTGCAAATTTATAGGAAATAATCGAACGACCAAAATAATTGTAAGTTTTTTTTGATTTTTATATATAATCACGCATTATTATCTCATATTCATTCAATTTTGAGCCTGCATCATGACTATCCATGATTCTATATGTTCCATTTTACAAAGGAAAAGGTGTTTCTTTGCGATAGGACGTACCATTGAGTACACAGATGAGTTCACCTTTTTGATTTGTAACGCGTACTTCGGCATACGGTATACGGTGATGGTTGCATATTTCGACGGCCTCGGCTGTTAGTGTATCGCCCATGAGCGCAGACTTAAGAAAAGAAATAGACGCGTTGATGCCGAAGGTAAGTTTGCCATGACTATTCATAACAGCTGCCAAAGTCAAATCAGCAAGGGTGAAAAGCGCACCGCCTTGACACACATTACCTCCATTAAGATGACGTTGTTCTACTGTCATGACCGCTTTGGCATACCCTTCACGTATCTCAACAAGTTGCGCCCCACTCTCAGCCGCAAAGCGGTCATTGGTGTTTAGATAATTTATAAGATTCATGTGCGGTTGTTTTGTGTAACAATCATTTTCGTGTGCAAAAATACGCATAAAAGTTGACATAATGAAAAGGTCTATTGGTTAAAAACAAGTAAAGGATTCGTTACTTTATGGCATTTCTTTTTTATCATTATTTATATGAGCGATTGGTTAAAAATAATTATAGAATGGAATAATCAGATTTTTTTCGTATTTTTGCAACGTCAAACAAACTAACAACATGAAAAAATTATTCGCCATTGTTATTTTATCACTAATAACCATAGTTGTTCGTGGCCAAGTAATCATTAACGAGTTGATGCAATCGAATATTGATTGTATTATGGATGACTTGAACGAGTTTCCCGATTCGTGGGTTGAATTATATAACACTTCGAGCAGTTCGGTCAATCTCAATGGGTACAGCATCGGTACCGAGGAAGATGGTAGCGATGCCTATGCCTTTCCTAACAAGACGATTGCTCCTGGTGGCTACGTGTTGGTTTATTGCGACAAGGACAAAGACAACCATTCCATGCACACCCCATGGCGTTTAGACTCAGGCAAAGGCGGCAGCGTATACCTATTCCATAATGGTAGCATAGAGGACAAGGTGACAAAATTAAAGAAACAGCCCGCACCCAATATTGCTTATGGTCGAGAGAACGATGGAAGCGCCACATGGGGCTACATGCTCACCCCTACCCCAGGTGCTACCAATAGTGGTGGTGTGAGTAGTAATATCCTGGGTGCCCCTATTTTCAGCGAGCCAGGTAGGGTTTTTACCAATGGACAGACTTTATCGTTGTCACTCAGTCTGCCTGAGGGCAGTCCTGAGGGAGCTTATATACGTTTCACGACCAATGGTAGTGAACCAACAGAGTTGTCTTCCAAATATATAGCTCCAATCACCATCAACAATAGCAGAACAGTTCGTGCCAAAGTTTTTTGCGATGGATGGCTATCACCCCGTAGCACCACCCAAAGTTACCTGTTCTTAGGTAGAGAGATGACATTGCCCGTTATCAGTATTGTCACTGACGACAAATACCTTAACGACACAAAGATTGGCATTTACGTGGATGGAACCTACCAAAACGGAAAGAAAAATTATGAGTTTGATTGGCGTCGCCCCATCAATTTTGAGTATTTCGAGGCACCGGGTACGGAAAGTCAGTTGAACCAGTTGTGCGAAACCCGTATTCAGGGTGGTGCTACACGTTCCAGCAAAATGAAGTCATTGGCCATCTATGCCAACAAACGTTTTGGCACCAAGCGGTTCGAGTATGAATTTTTTCCGGACCAACGCCCAGGTGTCGTCGATTTTAAATCGTTGATCTTACGCAATGCGGGCAACGATTTTGACTATCTGTATATGCGTGATGCCATTATCCAACGCACAATGGCGCAGCATGTCGACTTGGACTGGCAGGCTTGGCGGCCTACGATTATCTTCATCAATGGCACCTACAAAGGAATATTGAACATCCGCGAACGCAGCAATGAGGACAACATCTATACCCATTATGATGGTTTGGAAGATATCGACATGATAGAAAACTGGTGGGAATTGAAGGAAGGCGATATGGACAATTTCAATGCCTTCAAAGCCTTCTATCAACAAAAAGACCACACCTTGGCCGAATATGCCGAATGGATGGATTGGGAAGAATTCCTCAATTTGATGTCAATGAACCTGTTCTACAACAATCAAGACTTCCCTGGCAACAACTTCGTGATGTGGCGTCCGAAAGCCGCAGGTGGACGTTGGCGTTTTATCGCGAAAGACACCGATTTCGGCTTGGGCCTATACGGAAGCCAACCCAGCTATAACACGATAGAGTGGTTGTACAATCCGAATTACGACTCCGATCGCAGTTGGGCAAACCAGTATGAGCACACCCGCCTATTCCGTCGCCTGATGGATGATGCCGATTTCAAACGTGAGTTTATCGACCGTACCGCCATTTACATGGGTGATTTCATGAACGAGACAGGCACGCGTGAGGTTTGGGATCCTATGTACGACATGATTAAGACGGAATACCCATTCCATCGCAAGTTAATCAATGAATGGTGGCCAAATTACAACGATGAATTAAATTCGGCCAGGAATTTCATCCAACAGCGTCCCAACTATTTCTACACATATTTGGCCAACTATTATCAGTTGGGTACACCTAAGACATTAAAGGTGAACACTTTGCTGAGTGATGATGACCGCGCAGAAATTGTCTTTAAGTTCAATGACATTCAATTGAGCAAAGGAAAATTCGACGGCAAATTCTTTACCCACCGCACTATCACTTTGTCTGGTGAATCGCAGGGTGGCAGGACTGTAACAGGTTGGCATGTTGAGAAGACATCCAGCAATGGGCAGACCACATCGGAAGACATCAATGGCTCTATTTACACCTTTGCCATGCCCACATGCGACCAATTAGTTATCAATGCCATTTTGAGTGACCCCAGTGGCATCGTAGAAATGTCAGACAGAAGTTGGCGCTGGCAATTGCTAAATGATCAACTTACCATTGTGGGTGTTGAAAAAGGAACTCATGTCTCCTTATACAATGCCAGTGGCATGTTGTTGAAAAGCAAGAAAAGTGTTGGTCATGACATCAGTTGGACCATAAGTGACAATGATTTGTTGCTTTTGAAAGTAGGCGATGAGACGATAAAGATTAAACACTGATTTCCTTTATACACCGAACAGTAGAATCGAATGCAGCTCCGCAAAAATAGATATATTTTGCGGAGCTGTTGTATTATTTTGCTCATTTTTACATCAATCTTATCAAGGCGGCGTTTTTTTCACCCTTTATCATTGTATTTAAGATTTATTGTCGTATTTTTGCATTGGTTGAGACAAATCTATATATTTACTGTTGTGAAACAGCAAGCAAAATTACACATGATCACTATTACATAAAATATGCATCATAATAACAAATCATCAA
Source organism: uncultured Prevotellaceae bacterium (assembly GCA_900313615.1). Classification (GTDB taxonomy): domain Bacteria; phylum Bacteroidota; class Bacteroidia; order Bacteroidales; family Bacteroidaceae; genus Prevotella. The sequence goes on along the minus strand of OMRP01000005.1, from coordinate 126,299 downwards.
TAATAAATCTTTTTAGTAAAGTATGAAAAACAGTAATTGTTTTCTAAAGCGTCACTCTACGAAAAGTAGAAGTATCGCCGTCCTCTTTGCATTGTTGTTCTCATTGGGCATCAATGCGCAGAGCATTAAGGTAAGCGGTGTTGTGACCGATGCGGAGACAGGCGAAGAGATTATCGGTGCGACAGTTCGTGCCGGCGCCTCGAATGCCACCGTTACGGATTACAATGGAGCCTATCAAATCACGATGCAATCCGGTCAGACGTTGAGTGTGTCGTACATAGGTTACAAAACCTATACAGCGACCATCAGCCGTGCCGGTCAGCACAATGTACAGTTGCAGACCGATGACAACATGCTGGATCAAGTTGTTGTTGTTGGTTATGGTACGATGAAACGTTCGGACCTTACCGGTTCTGTGGCGAGCATTGACGAGAAAGCCATCAAACAAGGCGTGAACACCTCGGTGGAACAAGCCATGCAAGGCCGTATTGCCGGTGTTGCCGTCACCCAGAACTCCGGTACGCCTGGTGGTGGTATCTCCGTTCAGATTCGTGGTATCAACTCGTTGAACGGCAATGAGCCGTTGTATGTCATCGACGGTATTGCCATGTCGGGCCAGACAGGCGAGAACACCAGTGTGATGGCTTCGATTAACCCGAGTGACATCACCAGTATCGAAGTGTTGAAAGATGCTTCTGCAACGGCTATTTATGGTTCGCGAGCCTCTAACGGTGTGGTGCTCATCACCACGAAACGCGGACAGGAAGGCAAAGCCAAACTTACCTATGAAGGATATATGGGCTGGCAATCGATGCCCAAGCGTCTGGATGTGATGAATCTTCCCGAGTTTGCCAAGTTCTATAATGTAAGAGCCGAGATATATGGTTATGGTAAACGCGAAGAGTTGCAAGACCAGAGTTTGCTCACTGATGGTACGAACTGGCAGGACGAGTTGTTCAATACCGCTTTCATGCACAATCACCAGGTGAACGTGAATGGTGGTACTAAGGACATGCATTACTCTTTCTCTGGTGGTTACCTCGACCAAGACGGTGTAGGTGTAGGTTCTTCGTTCAAGCGCGTCTCATTCCGTGGCAATTTCGACACCAACATCACCGACTGGTTGCAGATTGGCATCAACACGGCCTATTCAAGCACCAAGCAAGTGATTACGTTCGATGAGAACAACGTTATTCAGACCGCCCTAGTTCAATATCCAGATATGTCGGCCCACAACCCCGATGGCACTTGGGATTTCGGTACCAATCTGGAACACAACTACAACTCTAACCCCCTGTTTGAAGCGGAGATGAAAGACAACCTCCGCAAGGGGCAGCAGTTTGACTACAATGCTTATGCCAACATCACGCCTATCAAGGGCCTTACCCTTCGCATTGAGTATGGTGGCAACCGCAGCTGGGGCCAGAGTCTTTTCTTCCGTCCTAGCTACGACACTGCACAGCAACATATTGAGTCTCAATTAACACGTGGCAACAGTAGGAACAAATATGAGTCGTTCAAACAATACCTAACCTACGATTTCGACATCGCCGAAGGTCATCACCTTCAAGTAATGGGTGGTCATGAGACCCAGGAAGGCGAGTGGTATAATGGTTCAATGGGTCGTAAGGGTTATATCACCGATGCCATCAAGAGTATAGGTGTTGGCGATGCCTCCACCTCTACCAATGGTGAACAAGGCGCTGACTGGTCTATTGAGTCTTACTATGGCCGTTTAAACTACAATATGTTCGACCGTTACCTGCTGACCGCCACATTACGTGCCGATGGGTCATCAAGTTTTGGTGAGAATAATCGTTGGGGTTATTTCCCCTCAGTGGCTTTAGCTTGGCGTTTGAGCAACGAGAAATTTATGGAAAGTACCCATAGCTGGCTGAGCAATGCCAAGGTGCGTTTAGGCTGGGGTCTTGTTGGTAACCAAAGCGTTGGCAGCTATTCGTATGGCGTTGCCATGAAGAATGCCGTTACCGCATGGGGTACCGGCTATTTCTCCGGCAACTTCGGTAACCAGGATTTGAAATGGGAGTCGACAAAAGCATGGAACATAGGTTTAGACCTTTCGTTCCTAAATAACCGCATCGAGTTCATCGTTGACGCTTACCTGAAGAAGACAGACAATCTGTTGATGGATGCCACTCTACCTTATTATATTATTAATAATAGTGGTTGGATGGGTATTTCTCCCCCGAAGGTTAACACCGGTGCCATTGAAAACAAAGGTATCGAGTTTACTTTGAACACGGTAAACATCTCCAACAAAGACTGGCAGTGGCGTACAGGCATCACCTTCTCTTTAAACCGCAACAAGTTGACCGCTTTGAGCAGTGACGAAGGTACCATCCCTGGCAACCTTTCCGCTGACAGTGGCAGCACTTATACCCTTTCAGAAATTGGAGGTCCAGTTGGCCGTTTCTACGGTTACAACGTCATCGGCATGTTCACACAGGAGAGCGATTTCTACCAGAAGAACTCCTTGGGCGAGTTCCTGCTCGACCAAAACGGAAACCGCATCCCCGTTGCCCGCCCCGCCCAATCACTGGAAGATGATATGTACCCCATCCAACAGCGCGGCATTTGGGTTGGCGATTACATCTTTGAGGATGTAAACGGTGACGGCAAGATTACAACTGCCGATCGCAAATATATTGGTGACCCGAACCCCGATTTCACGTTCGGTATCAACAACACCATTACATGGCGCGACTTTGAATTGAGCTTCTTCATCAATGGTAGTGTAGGTAACGACATCTACAACGCCGTGAAGATGAAACATAGCGACCCCACTGCATGGGGCAACAAACTAACGATGGTGAATGACTACGCACAGATAGGCATGTACGATCCAGAAGGTTCATTGAATGACATCTCCAACGTTTACGTGTTGAATCCCGAGACCGCCCGTACACAGCGTATCAGCGTTAGCGGTGAGAGTCAGAATGACAATAACCGAATCTCCTCCCGTTTCGTAGAAGACGGTTCCTATATTCGCATGAAGAGTCTGTCGCTGGCTTGGAATTTACCGAAGAAATGGCTGAGCAAAGCGAAACTCGACTGGGTGCAAGTATATGCCAATATCCAGAACCTGTTTACCATCACCGGTTACGACGGCTATGACCCTGAAATCGGTGCTAACGGTCAGAACGTGCTCTTGCAAGGCATCGATTACTATCGCTATCCTTCCTCACGCATTTACACCTTCGGTCTCAAGTTGAACTTTTAAATGAACTACGTCATGAAATACATGAATTATCATAATGTAAAGATAGCATTGCTGTCAGTTGTAGCCACTTTATTTTTGAGTTGCAGCGATGAGTTTCTGGACCGTACGCCGACCCATAGCTACACTGCCGATACATATTACAGTAGCGATGAAGCTATCATCAAGGGCACCGAGCCACTATATAACTATGCGTGGCACGGTTTCAACGAGCGTGCCATATTAGGTATGGGTTCTTTCCGTGCCAATGACGCCTGGAGCCCCTATCTATCCGGCGAATATGCCCGTTTCACCATTACAGGCCTTACTTCCGACCTCGTTAGTGCCTGGTCTTCCCTTTATATGGTTGTCACCATGGCTAACCAACTTATTAACGACCTGGACAAATATGCCAAGGAAGACAATCCTAACGTTACTCAGGCGGTAGTGAACCAAGCAAAGGGCGAGGCCATGCTGATGCGTGGTTGTGCCTATTTCTACCTGCTGCGTGGTTGGGGCGAGGTTATTCTCTTCGAAGACAATGATGACGCCGTTAAGAACCCTGTCCGTCCGTTATGCAAGGAGAGCAGTGTACTGAAATTTGTTGTCCGTGACTTCGAACGCGCCTCTAATCTGTTACCTGAGCGTGGCAGCAACAACCACCCCTCACGTTATGTTGCCAAGGCGCTGTTAGCCAAAGCGCTGTTAGCCCAGAGCGGTTGGCAAGACGGCGGCAGCAATAAAGATGGCATGCGTGATGAAGCAACACTCAGTCGAGTTGTCAGCTTATGTGATGAAGTTATTAACTGTGGTCAGTATAAGTTGCTTGATGATTACGAGAACCTGTTCCGTCCACAATTCAACGACAATGAGGAAACACTGTTGGCCATGCGCTGGGCAGACCCATTGCTAGGCGAATATGCTTCGAACAATAACCTCATCAGCGACCTTGCTTGGAGTGATGTCACAGACATCAATGCTTGGGGTGGCTCGTTGCATGCCTCCGTTGACATGCTTGACTATTACAACGAAGAGCCTAAAGACTCCTTCCGTCTCCGTGCCAACTTCTTCACTCCCGGTCGTTACTATAGCTATATCTGGAGTGAGAAAGGCGGCTACACCTATAATGTGAACTGGTGCCAAGGCAAGAAAGGTGTTGTAGGCACGAAGGCAGATTGCGATGGTCATTTGGACCAACAAGCCTCGCCTCTGAACACCTATATTCTCCGTTTGGCCGATGTTTATCTGACAAAAGCCGAAGCATTGTTGGGTAACAATGAGTCGACCAGTAATCCCGAAGCTCTTGCGGCTTTCAATGCCACCCGTATCAGAGCTAAACTCGACCCGAAGACCTCGTTCACCTTCGAGGAGTTGATTCGTGAGCGCCGTATTGAATTCTGTCTGGAATATTGCAATTGGTTTGACATGGTGACATGGTATCGCTGGAAGCCCCAGACAATGCTCAACTTCTTCAACCACAAGCAACACCGTGCTTTCATGCTGAACAGTGGCGATGTGGTGGTGAATCCCGACAAGACACTGTCGTACCGTTGCATCTTCCCTGGATCCAATAACTGGTATTTCAATGATGATGAAGGTCACTGCCTGTGGAACGACCGCATGACGGTTTCCAATGACGACAACACAACTGTGATGACCAAAGCGGATGGATACACCTATGATGTTGACGCTTTGGCCGCCGCTAAGGGAGCTGACTATCAACCCATCGTGCTGTCCGAGGCCAACATCTTCATGCCCTACCCTGAGGCTGATGTCATTCAGAACAGTAATTTCAATCAGCCCGCTGTGGACTATGATTTCGGAGAATAGTTAAGAGTTAATAGATAATAGTTAATAATTCGCAATTATTATGATTAGCAATATAAAGAAAATCAGTAGTTGGATACTGTTTGCCGTTCTGTGCATCAGTCAGCAAGCACTGTTCACATCATGTAGCGATGACGACTCGTCTGGTGGTGGCGTACCTGAGATTACCGGTGTTCGCTCCTGCGACCCGACCAAAGCAGACAGTCTGTTTACAAAGGCCTCACCAGGCCAAGTCATTGCTATCATCGGTCACCATCTCAATGATGCCCTAAAGGTGTACATCAACGACCAGCCTGTGTATTTCAATCCAAATATGAACACCGACCACAGTATCATCGTGAATGTCCCTACCGAAAAGAACGGTTTTAAATTGACCGCATTTAACAGTGACTTAAAAGACGAGATACGTGTCGAGACCACCCATGGCACCTGCACCTACTCCTTCAAGATTAGTGCCGGTTATCCCATCTTACAGCGTATTGCCGCTAGTTATCCCCGTGAGACGGGCGACGAAATCAATGTGTACGGTTTGAATCTCACCGACATTGAGAACGCCTATTTCACCAGTATGACTGTTGAGGAGATTGAAGCATTGGAAGGCGAAGAGATTGGCGGGACCAAGGTGCCCATCAGTGGTTTACAGGTTGTTAAGAAAGAGCGCGGCATCAACTCGATGACGAATGCTTATGAGACACAATCACAGTTGCGATTCAACCTCCCAGACCTTCCTTTCACCGAGGGAACCTTGGTGATAGAGACCGCCGGTGGTACAGCCTATATTCCTTACTCCAAGACTCCGGGTCAGCCCGTTATCTTTTATGTCTCGAACGACATGCCCCAGATAGGTGAAACCCTCATCATCACAGGACGTGAGTTTGTGCAGGTGGAGAGCGTAAAGTATGGTGATGTCACCTTGAATGAAAGTGAGTTCCGTGTATCTGAGTCGGAAGACTCCATTTATGTGAACTTCGCCCAAAAGCCCAGCGTAGGCAGCGAGACGACACTTACCGTGACTACTCCCGGCGGCGAGGTCAGCGTAGAACGTTTCTACGACCACAGCACCATCCTGACAACCTTTGACGGTGATGCGACAGACAATGGCTGGAGCCCTAACGCCAGTTATGTTGACTGTGGTACAGCTGACGGCCAATACGCCTATATCTATGTTCCTGAAGAAGGACTGCAATGGTGGGGCACGATGATTTATTTCCGCAAGGACTGGAGTGGCAATTCCTTCCCATTGTCAGATAATATACCGGAGACAGCAACAGCCGACGAAGTATACTTCGCCACGAATGTTTTCAGTGAGTCCGACTATAACAATGGTTCTTTCTGGGGATACATTCGTTATATGTTCCAGCCCATTGGGGATGCCGAGAACCAATACGATAACCACATTGGCTGGGAGAATTATGACGAGCAGATAGCACAGTTCGAGCAGCCCGTCCTCGCCGACATCAACAACCAGGCACCTACGGGCAAATGGTATCGCCATGTGTTGCCTTTGAGCAAATTTGCATGCTATCAAGGCAAAACTTACGCTGAGATTAAATCAATCGGTTTGAACCAATTCCGTCTGCAGAGTATTAACCAAAGTACTACGCGTGGCAAAGTAGATGTCAAATTTGATAATTGCCGTGTTATCTACATTCCCAACAAATAAAACAATAAAACTTCTAACGATATGAAAATCAAGAATGCATATAAGACTTTCATACTGCTTGTAGCCGCCCTGACTCTCTACAGCTGTAGTGATGTAGAGAATAAAGAGAGCTATACAGGACGTTCCGAAGGTCCCGCCTCAAAGCTCAACGTATTGCGAGATGGTGTGATAGTGGGCGATGATTTGCAGTTCAGCATGGGAGCAACAAGCATCATCCTCGGAGTTGACTGCGACGGCGATTGGACCGCCGAGGTGACTGGTGGTGACTGGGCCGACGTGAGCAACCATGCGGGTTACGGCTATTTCGACCGTAATTCATACTTAAGATTAAATGTGGTGAAGAATGACGGCGATGCACGCAGTGCCACCCTCACCTTCAAGAGTGGTTCGATAACGAGGACAATCACCCTAAACCAGAATGGCACGGGCACCGATCCAGGCGACACCTTCCCCAGTTCATTTGCCACTTTGGAGAACTTCAAGTTAGGCTATAACCTCGGCAACACACTCGATTCATGGCCGGTAGGCAGCTGGTGGGATCCCACCGAGAAATCACCCACAGACTGGGAACAGGGTTGGGGACAGCCCATCACCACACCTGAGATTATCGGTGCCATCGCCGAACGTGGTTTTAATGTGATTCGTGTACCCGTCACATGGGGTCCTCACATGGATGAGGAAGGAAATGTTGACCAGGCATGGATGGCTCGCGTGAAGGAAGTGGTAGACATGGTACTTAACGCTGGATGCTACTGTATTGTAAATGTGATGCACGACACTGGTGCCAGTGAAACGGCTTGGCTCATTGCCAACATGGATGTATATCCTACAGTCTCTGTACGTTACAAGCATTTGTGGACACAAATTGCCAATACCTTCAAGGACTATGGCGACCATCTGTTGTTTGAGAGTTTCAATGAAATCCTCTACACCAACGATAACAATGGGTGGACCGCTCCTAGTGCCGGTGATGGTGCCTACGAAGCCATACGCAAGTATCATCAGGACTTTGTTGATGCCGTGCGTGCCACAGGAGGCAACAACGAGTTCCGCAACCTGGTAATCAACCCCTACTCCGCAGGCAACAGTCAGGTGGTGCTTGACGAGATGGTTGTTCCTCAAGACAAGCACTCCAACCATATCATGATGTCAGTACACAGCTACGATCCGTATAATTTCTGCAACGATAATGGAGAGTGGAGCATCCTCATTTTCAATGAAGAATGTACCAAGGAAATTGACGATGTGTTCAACCGCGTGATGAAACGTAGCGGAGACCTTGGCATACCAGCTTTCTTCGGAGAGTTTGGTGCCATAGATGGCAAGAAAGACCCTGCCGAGCGCGTGAAATACGCCAAATACATGCGTGAGAAATTCATAGCCAATGGCACTACTGGCTTATGGTGGATGGGACTCATCGACCGCAAGACATTAGTTTGGGAAGAAGACAACGTCGTTAAAGCCTTGTTTGGCGAATAAGACAACAACAAAAGAACTACCCTCGATTTTTCGAGGGTAGTTCTTTTATGATTATTATAGGTCTATAGAAGAGCAAAATAGGCAATCTGTTGCAACAAATTGTCCTATTTTTTGATTTTTTCCATGAAAAAAAGAAGAAAAATGAGAGAAAAACGCAAAATTTATTAAATAAATAATTATATTTGCAAGTTGATAAGGTAATAACCAACAAAAAACAACTAACATTTATCAAATAATAGACCTATGGGAAGAAAGCAACTATTTCATTTGTTCATACTCTCACTATTATATTTACTGGCATCACCAAACTATGTTCTTGGGCAGGAAACGAGCGGGGAACAACCAACCGCAACGCATGCCGAGGCTACCAGCCAGAAATGGCATGGCATTAGAGTGGATACGGTAATTGGGAACAGCAAATACAGCAATAGCGGATTCCCCTTTCTTTTGTATAATGTAGGAACTGGTCGTTTTATCATGCAAGGGGGTGACTGGGCTATGGAAGGTCGTCTGTTCTTTTCGGACTTTGGGCGCCAAATGTATCTGCATTCCACGGGCCGCATCAATTCAGGAATTACCGAGAGTCAAAATGCAAATAAGAACAGTTTTTGTGCCAGGCCTCCAGAACCATATAATAAGGATTGGTCTGATGGTAATTATACAACCATAAATCTTACCACCCTAATGGATGGAAGCACAAGTGGTAGCTATTCGATGAATTGGACTTTTGTACCAGTTGACCCAAATAATCCAGATACTTGCACATATTATATGTATCTTACCGGTGGTAATAATCCTTATACTATAAAAGCTCCCGGTTCAGCATTTGATGGTAAAAAATATGCTAGCAAGTATTTTTATCTTGGTGCCGCTTGGGGTGAATGCCACAACTCCTCAGAAGGCAAGGGTGACGGGGAATTCGTCTTTCATGATGACGACCGTTCATGTTGGACAACAGCAGAAGTACGTGGTAACACCAACAAACTACAATTGGAAAATGGAGATGAGGTTGAAATACAAAAACTCTATCAGTGGCGTATTATTTCTGTTGATGAATTTATCGAAGTATTGACACAAAATACTGTGGGTCTTAATCCCAGTATATCTTCCCTGATTAAAGACCGTGATTTCACCCGTAATGCCAATGACTTTTTCGAAGCAAATGACTGGACAGTCTCCACGCTGGCTGACCATCCTTATGGAAACGATAAACGTTATCCCTACACCTGGGGCGATTACAGGAAAGGAGAAAGTAACTTGAAAAATAACAACCAACAGTCGAGAAAGGTAATTGATATTAATGAGTCTTGGGACTCGCCCGTCAGGTTGAAAGAGGTTTTTGACAAAGTGACTTCTTCTAGCACCAACGACCAGGCTGCAGGAAAGAAGAATGCCAAGTATGGTTATATGATCTTCGAAGGCGTAGGCACCATCACGACCAACTTCGAAGCCCCCAAACCTGGATGGTACGAGATAGAGTGTGCGGGATTCTGTCAGGGCAATGATGCGTATTTGTTTGCCCGTGTTATTCCTGACAACCGTGTCAATGACTTGGAAAATATGTTCGATATTCCTGCGGTCAACGAACCTACCTATGCAAAGGTAACATTGGAGAAACTGCCATTCGGAACATATCAGAAAAACAACTACGAGAATTGTTTGGAAGCAGGCAAGGAACTGCTAAGAAACAGAGATAATCACAGGCAAAAGGTATGGGTACTTGTTTCTCAGGAAGATTTTGATAGTGGCAAGAAGACCATCCGTCTGGGGTTTAGAAAAGACCAAGCAACACAGAGCGCACTTATAAGCGGAGGATACTACGATACCGATTGGGTGTGTGTGGATGACATCCGTGCTTCCTACATGGGATTGGCTCCGGTATTTTTCTATGAAGATGAAGAGGACTTGAATTACTTGAGTCATGCTGAAGCAGACAGGGCTCGTTTTTTGGCAAACGAGTATGCACCAGCACAATGGAACGGCAGATATGCTGGTGCTGCCAATTTGGAGCGCACTTTTAAGTACAAGATGGTCGAGAAAGATGGAGAAGAAGTAAAATCGTACTTGTGGAACTCATTCTCTTTTCCTATTCCTTTGACAGGAGAACAGATTAGACATGCTTTTGGCGATAAAGCCACTCTGGCTAAGATTGACGGTGTAGGCACTCTGTCGCAATCATCGCAAGTGTTAGACTTTGCCACAGTTGACTTGATGACTACCGAAAATGTTGTTGAACCTGGTCATTTCTACCTGCTCAAGCCGACGAAAGAACCTATGACTGGTACAGATCCAAGAGGCCATGAAGCTAATTATTATGATTTGGGAAAAATCTTCTTTTCTGTGGAAAGCGAAGAACCATCTGGCTACGATAATCCATGGTTACCCCTTGGCAAAGTAATGGCCCAAAACAACATCTCGTCGTATAACAATGCCAACGACGGTGTAGAATATGCCAACTATATTCAGACACCCGGTTTTGAGTATTTTACCGTGAGTGACGGCATATACAATGGCTCTACTGATACGAAGGTGTATGCCCCCAAGGGTGGCTACGCCGTGAGCAACAACACCATCTACCATTTGAACAAAGACACCCGCATCAAAGGCTTTAGAAGTTGGATAACACTAACCCACCCCATAGAAGGTGGAGTGGAAAATGTCACAGGTATGGCCGTGGATGGTATCATGGAAGATGTAGATGAAACAACTGGTTTGGAATTGTCAACCATTATGCCAGCCACTCTTCCGGACGACACACCCATTTATGATATCTGTGGCCGAAGAGTTGGCACATTGGAAAATGGCCATACGTTGCCACGTGGTATATATATCGTGAATGGTAAAAAGTTCATGGTTCGTTAAACATTGAGGAAAGGAGAAAGGAAATGAGCAAAAACGTATATATCCGTCCAAGAGCCGAATCTCACGAGATGAAGTCCGCCCCAATGCGCGCCATGAGCAAAGTGAGAGGCTATGCCATCGACAATTATGATGCCGACCCAGAGAAAGTCATCAATTTTGCAGAAGATGAAACAGGAGACAATGAGTTCCTCGATTTGGACTAAACTGCAAATGTGTTCTTTTAGTATCATAAGAGAAACAATATAAGAGCTGCCCTCGATTCTTTCTAGGGCAGCTCTTATACTATCACTTTTAGGACTGTATGATGGCTGATGTTTGCTCAAATTGTTAATAATTGCTTATTTATACTATTTATCCAACATAATATGATAATAAATGTTAGAAAATTTAATGATTTTAAATAAAATCGTTAATTTTGCATGATTAATAAGGAAATAACCAACAGCAACCAACTAATAATTTATCTAATAATAGACCTATGGGGAAAAAGCAACTATTTCATTTGTTTATGTTCTCACTATTATCTTTACTGGCATTCCCGTGCAACGTGCTTGGGCAGGAAACAAGCACGCCATCTTCTCATGCTCAAGCAGCTAGCAGACAATGGAAAGGCATTGATGTGGATAAGGTGATACAGAAAGACGATAATGACACCGAGTTTGAGCCCAACGGTAAGAAGATATACCTTTATAACGTTGGGACTGGACGTTTTATCATAGACGGTGGCAACTGGGGTATTGAGGGGCGTCTATTTCACGAAGATTTTGGAAGGGCGATGACCTTGCTTTCCACCGGTCGAATTAACAGTGGCATTACAGAGGTAAATGTCAGTAATGAAAAGAACAGTTTCTGCGCACGTCCTCCAGAACCATTTGGGAAATCCTGGTCAAATAATAATTATAAAACTATCAGCCTTACTACCTTAATGGATGGGCAAAATCAGTCGAATTATAAGATGAATTGGACTTTTGAGCGGGTTGAAGATTCGTCGAATACAGAAACTTACACGTATTACATGTATCAGTCTTCTACCCTTCAAAATCCTTATAAAATTAACTCTCCAGCCGAAACTGGTTCAAGCTATAATGGACAAAGCTATGCCGGCAAGAATTTTTATCTCGGAGCCGCGTGGGGAGAGTGTCACAACGTCTCAGTTGGCAAGGGTGACGGTCCATTTGTTTTTTATGATGACGACCGTTCTTGCTGGACAACAGCAGAAGTAAGGGGAAACACCAACAAACTACAATTGGAAAATGGTGACGAAATAGAGATTCAGAAACTCTATCAGTGGCGTCTTGTTTCTGAAAAAGAGTTTATTGACGCTCTCAGCGATAACCTCATTGGTTTAAATCCTAGTGTATCCTGCCTTGTTCCCGACCGTGATTTTAGTCGCAACTCCGATGACTTCTCGAAATGGGAGACAGAGCGAATTGAAGGCAGTAGCTATACCGAGAACGGCCGTTTGGGTTATACATGGGGGTATAGAACTAGAGATATAAATTCTCTCCAGAAACCAGACTACGAATACAACGACGAGCCTTGGAACGAACCTATCAGGTTAAAAGAACAGTTTGACGAAAAAAATGGTTCTACCGGCAACGCCTCAGAATACGGCATGAAAAATTCGAAATTCGGATTTCTTTCTTTCGAGGGCGAAGGTCGTGTTTATACCTCTTTTGAGGTGCCACAACCCGGCTGGTATTTCGTTCAATGCTATGGTTTCTGCCAGAGTGATACCAACGATGCCTATCTATACGCCAAAGTGGAGGGTAGTTCCAGTACTTCAGCTTACGGAGGCTTTTCGTCGGAGAATCTTACGAGAATTTCCAGTGGCAAATACAAAAAGGACACAAAGGCTAAATGTCTTGAAGTCGGTCAAGAACTCCTCTATAACGGAGAGGACTATAAGACCATGTTGTGGATATGCGTTACTGATGAGGAATTCAACAATGGTTACAAAACGTTGCAAATAGGTTTTGGAAAAGATGCTGCCACTCGGAGTGGAGGCAAAGTCTACGGCAGCAAAACCTATTATTATGATACCGACTGGGTATGCGTTGATGACATCCGTGTTTCATACATGGGGTTAGCTCCCGCTTTCTTCTATGAAGAAGAAGAGAGTCTGGATTATCTTTCAGGTACCGAGAAGGAATATGCGCCATTGACGACACTTACGGGTTCCGGTCGCTTTTCCGGCGCAGTTATTCTTAAGCGTAGTTTTAAAAAGGGCCAGTGGAATTCATTCTCATTTCCAATTTCCTTAACGGGCGAGCAAATCAGGTATGCATTTGGAGAAGATGCCAAATTGGCAAAAGTACACAGTATTGGTAAGTTGTCACAATCCTATAATGTCATTGATTTCGTGACGGTAGATCTCATGACGTCTGACATTGTTGTTGAACCAGGCCATTTCTTCCTTTTGAAGCCGACGAATGATCCCGTATCCGAAAAAGGTCCAACAGGCGATGTGTTGGACTGCTATCCGTTGGGACGTAATTTCTTCTCATCCAACGGTAGCGAAACGGGGTATGCTTTTCCTACCATGTCATTGGAAACCGTAGTTAGCAGCAATGATATTTCTTCACTCAACAACGCCAACGACGGTATAGAATATGCCAACTATATTCAGACTCCCGGTTTTGAGGATTTTTCTGTGAGCAACGGCAATTACAATGGCGCTACCGCGAAGGGAGTGTACGCTCCTAAGGGTGGTTACGCCGTGAGTAACAACACCATCTACCATTTGAACAAAGACACTCGTATCAAAGGTTTTAGGGGGTGGATAACACTAACCCATCCCATTGAAGGCGAAGTGGAAAATGTTACAGGTTTGGCCGTGGATGGTATCATGGAAGATATAGACGAAACCACTGGTTTGGTATTGTCAACCATTATGCCAGCCACTCTTCCAGACGACACACCCATATATGATATCTGTGGCCGAAAAGTTAGCACATTGGAAAATGGCCATTCGTTGCCACGTGGTATATATATCGTGAATGGTAAAAAGTTCATGGTTCGTTAAACATTGAGGAAAGGAGAAAGGAAATGAGCAAAAGCGTATATATCCGTCCAAGAGCCGAATCTCACGAAATGAAGTCCGCCCCAATGCATGCCATGAGCAAAGTGAGAGGCTATGCCATCGACAATTATGATGCCGACCCAGAGAAAGTCATCAATTTTGCTGAAGATGAAACAGGAGACAATGAGTTCCTCGATTTGGACTAAACTGTAGAAGTGTTAATTTGTTCAATAATGTATGTCATTTCTTGAAGGGTAAGCCCGGGAAAGAGTGGCAAACTGACAATAGAACGATGGATACGTTCGGTTACCGGAAGCGACTGGTGACCGAACGTTTTTATATAACATGGCTGTCGATGTGGCGGAATGGGATAATGAATGTCGGTATTCACCCCCTTTTGTGCCAGCGCCGTCCTCCAATGCTCGCGGTTAACACCTTCGTTGAGAAGAATGGGGAATAGATGATAGACATGACTTTGTTGTGGGGCTTTTGTCGGCAAAGAGAAGTCATGCTGTGAAAGATGCTGGTAATAATAATCCGCTATCCGCTGTCTTTCTATGTTTTCTACGTCCAAAAAGCGCAGTTTACCTCTCAACACCGCTGCTTGTATCTCGTCCATACGGCTATTCCGTCCCTGGAAGATATTGTGATAACGCCTCTCCGACCCATAATTAGCTATCGCCCTAATTGTATCGGCCAATTCCTTGTCATTGGTTGTCACCGCTCCGGCATCACCGAGAGCCCCCAACGTTTTAGTAGGATAGAAACTATGACCAGCAGCCATGGACAGTGACCCTGTCTTACGGCATCCCCGTTCATCAACGAAACAGCAGCCATGTGCTTGTGCATTATCTTCCACGAGCATCAGTTGATATTTTTTGCATATCTCCTCAATGCGACTCGAATACGCACAACGACCATACAAATGGACTATCATGAGAGACTTACAACGTGGTGTAATGGCTTTTTCCAATGCATCCTCGGATATTTGCAGCGTCAGTAGATCAGGTTCCACAAGCACAGGTTTCAACCTGCATTCAGTGATAGCCAATATGGATGCTATGAATGTGTTGGCGGGAACCAACACCTCGTCGCCCTCTTCCAAACGTCCGAGGGCAACTAATGAGCGGTATATCAGCGTCAATGCATCTAGTCCGTTGGCACAACTGACACAATAGTTCGTTCCGATATATGCGGAGAAATCCGTTTCGAAGGCTATCGTTTCTTCTCCTCCAAGATAACGTCCGGAGCGTGCCACACGAGCCACCGCTTCGTCGATTATCTGTTGGTATCGCTGATTGACTCGTTTTAAGTCAAGGAATGGTATAGTTGGCATAGTTCTATCTCTTAATATGCAAAGTTACAAATAAAAACTCATATTGTCAGCGTTTCGTATGTTATTTCTCTGAATTTACATCATTCAAGACCTTCAGCGCCTTGACAATAACAATAAAAAAATCGTTTTTTGTTTTGTATTGTTCTCGGTTTGCACTATCTTTGCAAAAAAATTGGGAAATGGTTAAGAATTTTTTCATAGGAATAGCACTGTCTATCATGACATTTACTACCGTTTTCGGTCAAACCGACCCCAACAGGGAGAGATGGCATGAACCCTTCGACATATATGTAGGTCCGAAAATTGGTGCCACCTACAGCAACTTCACCAAAGTGGGTGGCGACCCCATGATTTGGGGAATGGCAGGCGGTTTCGTTGAAGTTTATTTCACCGACCGCTTTGGTATGAATGTGGAGATGAATTATTCACACCAAGGAGCAAAGAATGTTTACCATACTACCGCTAGCGGAGAGCCTTCTGGCCCATACCTTTATCGCATGGACTATATCAACACGGAGTATAAGTTGAAATATTATTTCACGAAACCCGTTTGTATTTTCGCAGGCTTTCATTTCGGTACGCTTATCAACGCCAAAGTCGAATATGAAGGCGTGAGTCCAAAGCAGATTACCAATATTCGCAAGCAACTTCACCGCCAGGCTTCTGTTTTGATGGGCGCTTCGTATGAGACGGAAAAATGGGTTGTTGATGGCCTATATTGTTTTCCCCTTCGTTGTGTAGCCAATAAGAACAGTGATGCGGAGAGCATTTTGGGTGATGCCGCCCAGAATATTTTCATGTTGACATTTGGTTGGAAGATTAAGGTGTTCTAAAGAGGTGAGAGGTGAGAGGTGAGAAATGAGGGGTGAGGAGTGAGAAGAAACAAGAAAAAGCGAACTGATCTCGGTTCGCTTTTGTGTATTATACCAATAAGGAACAATGCCTAGGCCACTGCGATGGTCATTTCACATCTTTGAGGAATTCGCGGACACGGGAAATCGGTATTCCAAAATTAAAGTTGTCGCTACCTGCCAGTTTGGCGAAGTTTACCGCTACCACATTGCCATATTCATTCAGGATAGGACTTCCAGAAGACCCTTGTACGGTAGGTATGCTGTAAAGGACCCTGTCGCCATCAGGTGTCTGAGTGATACGCCCACTTGTCATCTGAACACTGATACCTTTGTCGGTCGTCGCAAGCACCAGGCCCGCATTATACCCTATCATATACAACTGCTGGTCGATGCGTAATTTTTCTTCACTCTCGCTGCCATTGAAGAACTTGCCATTTCCCTCACCTGCAAATGTAAATATGTGTGCATTAGCTGGAGTTCTCTTACTTTTGAGTTGTAGCAGTGCCAAATCAGCATCGTTTTTATCAGATATTTTCACTATCTGACAAGGATTTTTCTGGAGGAAGTCAGCTGGCGACTGCACTTTTACACCATCATAGGAAACACCTATTTCGCATACCACGCGAACATTGATATCGCTAAGATTTGTGTTATAACGCATGCGTTGTGCTGTTACCAATACCTGTTCGTAGAGTTGTTTTATACGCGCCTGTTCAGCCACTATACGTTGGAGCTCCGCTGTGCTTACCTCACCATTCATCTGAGCATACATGAGCAATTGCTGTCGTTGTTGCTCAAGTTGGTCATATTGTATTTCCAATTGTTGCCGTGCATAGGCACACTGCATAATAACCGAACGAACGATACGCTGTAAGTTGGCGTGCAGTTGCTTCTCATCAATCTCTGTGGCCGCCACATGGCGATTGGTGAGCAAGAGTCCTGTGTCGCTGATGAAAAAGCCAGTGCCATTGAGCATACCAGGATGTTGCTTTACCTCCTGTTCATCGGCTGTGAATCCCTCTAGATCACCATCTTTATCAATGCCCGTAAAATACAATTTCTGACCAGAGGGCATGGATACCTCATAATAGAATTTGTTAAGGATGAGTACTACTCCCGCTTTCTGTTCTTCAAAAATCTCTTCTGGGGTTTTCTTTCCACTGCATCCTACAACGATAAGTGCTATGAGAATTAGTTCAAAAAATTTCTTCATCATTATGACAGATTAATATTTTTTGCATGCAAAGATAGCACTTTCCATAATAAAACGTCAAAAAAACGCCACGATTTAGCACAGATTGACAGTATGCAATAAAAACGTGAAAAATATTACCAATTTAAGGCAATAAAGGACGTAAAATGTATGTTTTTATTAAAATTAATGGGTAAATTGGGAATACCCATGTATAGAAGTTGAACATTTATTATAAAGAAGTTTGTTATGTGTGGCATAGTAGGATACATAGGCAAGAGGGAAGCCTATCCCATTTTGATCAATGGTTTGAAGCGTCTTGAATATCGTGGTTATGATTCCGCCGGAGTTGCCCTTTTGGGCGACGACGAGAGCCTTCACATCTATAAGGAGAAAGGCAAGGTGAGCAATCTTGAACAATTGGCCGACCGTCAAGACACCACAGGTACCTTGGGCATTGCCCACACCCGTTGGGCCACTCATGGTGAACCTTCTGCTGTTAATGCCCACCCCCATGTGAGTCAGAGTGGTCGTTTGGCTTTGGTTCACAATGGCATTATTGAAAACTACGGTTATATCAAGGAATATCTAACAGGCAAAGGCTTTACCTTCAAGAGTAGCACCGACACCGAGGTGTTGGTACAAATGATAGAGTTTGTGCAACAGCGCTTTCATTTGGATTTAGGAATGGCCGTATTGTATGCCTTACGTCGTGTGGTGGGTGCATATGCTATCGCTGTCATTGACAAAGAGCATCCCGAAGAGTTGGTATGTGCCCGTAAGAGCAGTCCACTAGTAGTTGGTGTCGGCGAGAACCATGAAGAATATTTTATCGCTTCTGATGCTGTTCCCATTGTAGGCTATACCAAACATATCGTCTATTTGAACGATAATGAGGTGGCCGTCATTCGCCGTGGTGAAGCCATGAGCGTGAAGAACCTGAGCAATTCGCGCGATGAAGTGGAAGCCGAAGTGAAAGATGTCGATATCGACCTTGGCAAGTTGGAGAAAGGCGGTTTTGAGCATTATATGCTGAAAGAGATTTTCGACCAGCCTCGTTGCATTGCCGACTGTATGCGTGGTCGTCTGCTAAGTGATGAGCGCCGTATAGTACTGAGTGCCATCACCCTCCATCGGGATGAGTTGGAGTCAGCTCATCGTTTCATCATCGTCGCCTGTGGCACCTCGTGGCATGCCGGTTTGATTGGCAAGCAGATGATTGAGCAGTTCTGCAAGGTACCCGTCGACGTGGAATATGCCAGTGAGTTCCGTTACCGTGACCCGGTGATAGAGAAAGGCGACGTGGTGATAGCCATTTCTCAAAGTGGCGAGACTGCCGACACCCTTGCCGCCTTCACCTTGGCCAAGGAACGCGGAGCATTATGCTTTGGCATAGTCAATTCCGTCGGTTCAAGTATCGCCCGTGCTTCCGACACGGGCATCTACATCCATGTGGGCCCTGAAATTGGCGTTGCTTCAACCAAGGCTTTTACTGGTCAAGTGACCGTACTTACCCTTTTCGCCTTGGCGTTGGGATTTGACAAAGGCACCATTACACGTGTTGACTATGAACGTCACATTGAAGAGCTGTCTCACATTCCTGAAAAGATTACGCGCATTCTGGAAAAGAACGATGCCATCAAAGATATAGCACGCATTCTTACGTATGCTCGTAATGCTTTGTATATGGGAAGAGGCTACAATTATCCTGTAGCCATGGAAGGAGCATTGAAGCTGAAGGAGATTAGTTATATCCACGCCGAAGGCTACCCTGCCGCCGAGATGAAACATGGTCCCATTGCCCTTGTCGACAAAGAAATGCCAGTGATTTTCGTCGCCACACACCATCAGTTATACAAGAAAGTCATCAGTAACATACAAGAAGTTTGTGCCCGCAACGGCCGTATCATCGCCATCGTTACTGAGGGCGACGAAGCAGTAAAGACATTAAGTGAGTTTACAATAGAGATTCCTGAGACTCTAGGAACCTTGGCTCCCCTTCTCACTGTCATACCTTTGCAGCTGATGGCCTATCATGTGGCTGTCGCTAAGGGGTTGAATGTTGACCAACCAAGAAACCTGGCAAAGAGTGTGACGGTGGAATAAAATTAAAAAATTAAAAGATTATAAGATTATAAAATTATAAAATTATAAAATTAAGAAAGCGATTGGGGTGGTTTGCTGGAGGATGTTTATTGTATACCAATGAGTTTGTGTGTCTGTAAGGATAGTCGCCACTGAGGGTGAAGCTTGATATATTCGACACATTGGGCAATAATGTCTTTGTTGCGTTTTGGGTCTCCTGTGTCGCATGGCTGTATGAAGAGGCTGTCCGTTTCGACGCCAATTACCTGTTCATCGATAGGATGAATGCCATCATACACCACTTTCACTTCATCGGCATAAGAGAGAGCCACCCTACCCTTTTCACCCACAAATGACAGTTTGGGAGACAGCGTTATCCAATCTACATTTTGCGGTAAAGGCAATGTTCCATTCGTCTCCACCGACACGAAACGGTTTTCCAGATGGAGTTTATCAACAAGACTTTCCGTGAGTTGTAGAGCCGGTTCACCACCTGTGACAACCACTAATTGTGCGGGGTATTCCGCTACCCTATCTACGATTTCCCTTTCGGAAAGCTCTTCAAAAGACACATGGTTGGTGTCACAGAACGGACATTTGAGATTACACCCCGAAAAACGGATAAAGACCGCCGGTGTTCCCGTAAAGAATCCTTCTCCCTGGAGGGAATAGAAAATTTCATTTACTCTCATTCGTCGTCCTTGACGTAGACAGCCATATTATTCTCACTTTCCGTCACTTCAACCTTCCAACAATTGGGTATTTGTTCGCATATCCACCGTGCGATGTTTTCTGCTGTTGGGTTATAGGGGATTAGTTCGTTGAAATTGCCATGGTCGAGATAACCATGTATGCGGTCTTTTACCAATTTAAAATCAACCACCATTCCATTATCGTCAAGTTCCTTCGCCCTACAATAAACCGTAACTATCCAATTGTGGCCGTGTAGTTTTTCGCATTTGCTGTCATACGACAACTTAAGTTGATGACAGCCAGCGATTTCCATCCGTTTTTTGATATAATACATAATGAAAGTCTTATGGAATGAGGAATTCTGGTCGATATTCGAAGTGCATCGTGTCGTAATGATACCATCGTCCACCCCAGATGAATCCATGTTTCTCGAATATTTCCACTATTTTTTGTGGTATTTTGTTTTCGTAACGTATATGGTCCATCTCTCCCGCACCTTTATTCGACCACTGCCAGTAATTGGAATATTTGGTGCAGATATCAATGGCAATGCCATAACTATGGGCGCTTTGTCTTTTTGCACCTCTTACCGTACGCCAATAGAAAGTGGACGACTGGTCGAAATATTTGCGCAGTTCAGGATAATGTGCCAATTCAGCAGCTACCTCTTCAAGATGCTTTGCCGCCCCATTGACATTGGTAAACGGGAGTCGCTGGCCGAACCAATTCACACGAACTAGATTACGTCTTGCCGCAGCCTCACTATTCCCATACATTTTTTTAAACAACTGCTCGCATCGTCCCCGACCAGCATCAGCCAAATATTCAGGTTGATTAACCGTTTTGTCGTATGTCATGGAGAACATGTCCTCAATATCGCAGTCGTCCATCATAACAACAAATGATTTTTCTCGCTGGTCATCGTAAACGATTCGTGTTCCATCGGGAAAAATGATGTGATTGTCGCTATAAGAGAGTTTAAAATCAGGATAGGCCTCAATAATTCGTCGTGCACCATCAGGAACATTAATCGTGCGAGTCTGTGGCTCTTGCTGTGTAGCCACGCTATCATGCTGAACAGTGGCAACCGTAGTTGCCACTGTTTTTGTTTTCTCTCCACATCCTAATGCGATAATGGAGAACAATGTCATTGCGACAGAAACCGTTTTGATCATATAAGTCCAGCCTCACGCATTTGTTCTTGAGCCTTTTTCTGCTGCTTAGCGGCTTTCTTGGCTGCTTTTTCAGCTTTTTTCTGCTCCTTCTTAGCCTTTTCTTCAGCTTTTTTCTTCTTCTTTTCTTCTCTTTCGCGTTTCTTCAGTTCTTTTTCTCGTTTCTTGGCCTCTTTCTCAGCTTTCTTGGCTTCTTTTTCAGCCTTCTTGGCCTCTTTCTCAGCCTTCTTGGCAGCTTTTTCAGCGTCTCTCTGTTGTTTCTCTATAGCTTTTTGTTGTTTCTGCTGTTCTTTAGCTTGTTTAGCAGCCGCTTTTTCAGCAGCCTTCCTTTCAGCCTCTTCTATTCTAGCTTGTTTGGCAGCTTCTTCTGCAGCCACTCTTTGTGCCTCCGCTTGTTCAGCAGGAGTAACGCCAGGTGCTACTTGTTGTGTTGGGTCGACATACGGAGCTTGGGGGTCATCAACCACTTGCGCATTTACTTGAATTATGGCAAAAAGCGCCAATGCCATCATCAATAGTTTTTTCATTATCTTCGGTTTTTGTTAATAGCTGTTGCAAAGATAATGTTTTTTTGACAATGCAACAAAATTTTTTTTCGACAAAGAAAATATCTGAGCCATTCTTTTTATGAGCAAATGGTTACGAATGTACTTTTTCTCGTGTCAAAAATGTGATACGAGAAAAGAATACCATCTGATTATCAAGATATTACAAAAAGTAGCTGTGTCAATGACGATAGAGGTATTGCAAAATGCTTTTTTGATGATTATCTTTGCATCGAACCAATACTAATTCTGCATTAAATGCTTCCGTTGCCAAAGGTGATTGTCCTAAGCCTTGCGTGACGGGAGCATTTGGTTGAAAGGTAAAAAGGTAAAAGAGTAAAAGGGTAAAAAAGTGAAATGGGCATGGTTCGAGTAAAAAGAAATAATAAAAAGAGGTGGGTTATTGCCCACCTCTTTATTATAATAGGAGAAAAGAGTATTAATCGAGTTTGAGGCTTTCTTTAATGGCCTTCACTTTGTCTTCAGCATCCTTCATGCAACGCTCATAGCATCCTGCGCACTTGAACGACGGATCTTTGACCTCGATGTAGAACTTGATTTTCGGTTCTGTGCCAGAGGGTCGTACGCTCACCTTCGTGTCGTCGTCGCAGAACCACTGTAGCACGTTGCTCGTATCCGGCATGTTGAGTTTCTCAACAGTACCATCGGCTTTCTTTGCCTCAAGCGTCTGATAATCTTTCCAGAGAACAATCTTCGAACCACCCAGTTCAGTTGGCGGTTGGTTGCGGAAATTGGTCATCATCTGTTTGATTTCGTCTGCGCCAGTCTTTCCTGGACGTACCACATTGACAGTCACCTCGCGTGAGAAACCATATTCAGCATAGATATCCATCAACAGGTCGTAAAGCGTGCGTCCGTTATCTTTTGCCCAAGCAGCGATTTCGCAGATAAGGCAGATAGATGCTGGTGAGTCTTTGTCGCGCACCTTGTCAAACGGCAGGAATCCGAAACTTTCCTCACCACCACCGATATATTTCTGGACACCTTCGGATATGCGTATTTCATTGGCAATCCATTTGAATCCCGTGTAGCAGTCACGCAGTTCCACGCCATTCTTGTCTGCAATCTTCTTGATTACCTCTGTAGTGACGATGGTCTTTACCAAGAACTCGTTGCCTTTGAGTTGTCCAAGTTTTTTCTTGTTGGCGATGATGTACCAGCAGAACATCATACATGTCTGGTTACCATTGAGGATTTCCCACTCACCTTTGGCATTGCGGCATACGATGGCAAGACGGTCGGCATCAGGGTCGCTGGCAATGACCAGATCGGCATTGAGTTTCGTTCCCAGTTTCATACCCAGTGTCATAGCCTCGGCATTCTCCGGGTTTGGTGACACCACTGTCGGGAAGTTGCCATCGATAACCATCTGCTCGGGCACGACATGAATGTTTTGGAATCCCCATGAGCGTAATGCCTCGGGAATGATGACACGTCCTGTTCCGTGCATGGGTGAATAGACGATGTTTAGGTCTTTCTGGCGCAAGATAACATCTTGGTCCACCATGGCCTCTTTCACAGCCTGGAGGTAGTCCCAGTCCATCTCACCACCAATGATTTCGATAAGGTCCTTGTTTCCTTCAAACTTCACATCGTGTATCTTCACTTTGTTCACCTCGTCAATAATGCCCTTGTCGTGTGGAGCCAGCACCTGAGCACCGTCATCCCAATAAGCCTTATATCCGTTGTACTCTTTCGGGTTATGACTTGCCGTAACATTCACGCCAGCCTGACATCCCAGTTGTCGAATAGCGAAGGAGATTTCCGGTGTAGGTCTAAGGCTTTCGAAAAGATAAACCTTAATGCCATTTGCCGAGAAGATGTCAGCAACAGACTCAGCGAACATTCTACCGTTGTTACGGCAGTCGTGTCCAACGACAACCGCCAAATCTTTTCGTCCAGGGAATGCCTTGAGGATATAGTTGGCAAAACCCTGTGTAGCCATGCCAACGATATATTTATTCATTCGGTTCGTGCCAGCACCCATAATGCCACGCAATCCACCCGTTCCAAATTCAAGGTCACGGTAAAAAGCATCAATGAGTTCCGTCTTGTCTTCATTATCGAGCATTTTCTGCACGGCTTTTCTCGTTTCTTCGTCGAAAGCTGGGCTTAGCCATTCTTTAGCCCGCTGTTCGCACTGTAAAATCAATTCATTGTTATTTTCCATAATACATTTGTGTTTTTGATGATTTATATTATTTGCCACAAAGTTAACGAAAAAAATGAAAATAACACCTATGAAAAGAAATTATTTTTTCATTTTTGTCTCTTTCGAAGGAAAAGTGTTACCTTTGTGGCAGGCGAATACCTTATCAAATCCTCAAAAGAGAGCTAAAAGACGAATCGAAATTTATGAAGACGTTACTCATCATGGTAGGCAAAACCACTGACAAGCATTTGTCGGTATTGGTTGACGATTATGTAAGCAGAATAAGTCATTACATGCCATTTGATGTTTCTGTCATTCCCGAATTAAAGAATACGAAAAGCCTTAGTGAATTACAGCAAAAAGAAAAAGAGGGCGAGTTGATTATTAAACAGTTGCATCCGAGTGACACCATTGTCTTGCTGGACGAGCAAGGCACAGAATTCCGCAGTATAGGTTTTGCCCAATGGTTAGAACGCCAACAATCAAACAACAAACGATTGGTTTTTGTTATTGGTGGTCCTTATGGTTTCTCTCCTTCAGTCTACTCACGTGCGCAAATGAAAATCTCCCTGTCAAAAATGACTTTCTCACATCAAATGGTTCGTTTGGTATTTGCCGAACAATTGTATCGTGCCTGTACAATCATTAAAGGAGAACCTTATCATCATGAGTGATGGAAAGGGTAAAAAGGGTAAAAAGGGTAAAAAAGTAAAGAAGTAAAAAGGTAAAAGAGTAAAAGAGTAAAAGGGAAAAATAGCATTTGTTTATCGTAAAGGATTCATAAAAACATCGCGTTCAAGGCTTCACAGTCTTGAACGCGCGCAAAAATGATAAATATAGATTAAAATTACTTGTATGCGATTGCTCCCGCAATTGCGAGTGCAAATATATAAAAAAAAAAGTTATCACACAAATTTTTTGTTAATATTTTACTATTTCGTCGATAAAAGTAGAAAACAATTACTTAAAATACTTTTCATAAGTAATATATTTTGCATATTAGTAAAAAATGATTACCTTCGCCACGGAAGTCTACAAACCACAAGAATATGAAGAAAAAAAAGTTATTTATGACTATTGCCGCCATGATGGTGATTGCCGTATCCAGTTGCAACAAACAGAGGACGACCTCAACCGAGGCCGAGGATTCACCTAAGGAGGCTGCGGTTGCGGTGTCGGACACACAGACCGTATCGTCTATTGACGAACTTGGTGCTCCCGACTTCACACTAAAAGACCTTAACGGCAAGGACACCAGCCTTAGTTCCTTGGTTGGCAAGCCCTTAGTACTAGACTTTTGGGGCTCATGGTGCATTTGGTGCATCCGTGGTTTTCCAAAGATGAAAGAGTATTACCAGAAATACGCAGGGAAATTTGAGATTTTGGGCATCGACTGTAATGACAGTGATGAAGCATGGCGAAAGGCTGTGAAGGAAAATGACCTACCATGGTTGCAAGTATACTGCCCTGATGGTTCTTCGGTATTCGATGACTATGATATCCAAGGATTTCCCACAAAGATTATCCTTGATGCCCGTGGAAGGGTTATGAAGACGTTTTTGGGTGAAGATCCTGCCTTTTACCAATACTTGGACGAAATTTTGAACGCTGAACATTAATCGTTGAACATTGAATATAATTTTTGAGATTGGGTTCTGAATTATGAAAAAGTTCTTTCTCTTGTTTTTTGTCATGAGCAGTATAACTGCCATTGGACAAACCACAAAAAGTGGCCGAAACAACATACCTTTAGTGTATGACGTAGAAAATACAGGCTTAGACGTTACGCCTGTTCTGCCTAGTTTTGACGCATCCCATCGATGTGAAACATTGCCCAACCCATTAGAATGGTCAGACAGACGCGGGCGTGTCCGTAAATTCAAGGATTGGCGCAAGCGTCGTGGTGAAATAGCACGTGAAATACAGCACTATGAAATTGGCACAAAGCCCATTGTCTCCCCATCTGCCATCAGCGCCAAAATGGATGGCGATACCCTGAAAGTTGATGTCACTGTGAATGGTGAGACGCTACATCTAACAGCCACTATCCGCTATCCCAAAACAGGCACCGCCCCCTACCCTTTGATGATTGGCACAAGTCATCTGACATTACCTGACACATTGTTTGCCAACCGTCCCATTGCCCGAATGAATTTCCATGAACGGCAGGTTAACAACTACAGTCAGTTTGGCAAGCCCGCAGGTCGTGGCAACTATGAGTTTGACCGTCTCTATCCTGAATTGACCGACAACGGAGCCTACAGCGAGTGGGCATGGGGATTAAGCCGCCTTTTGGACGGTTTACAACAGTTGGGTCCTGAAAAGACCAAGATTGATATGAAGCATATAGGCGTTAGCGGTTGTTCATACGCCGGCAAGATGGCTCTTTTCTGTGGCGCATTTGACGAGCGTGTGGCATTGACTATTGCCCAAGAACCTGGTGGTGGCGGTGCTGCTGTTTGGCGTTATTCACATTGGATGAATATCCAGCCCGGTGCCGAGGCAGTAGAAGACTTAGACCGTACCGACTACAATTGGTTTAAGGAAAGCCTGCGCGCCACATACGGAGGTGACTCCGTCGCCTACCTGCCACATGATCACCATGAATTGGTGGCGATGATTTGTCCTCGTGCCATATTGATGTTGGGGAACCCAGACTACCGTTGGTTGGCAGACCCGTCGGGCTACGTCTCTATGAATGCAGCCATCAAGGTATGGGAGCAGTTCGGCATAGACGACAGAGCCGGCTACTCCATCGTAGCCGGCCATGGTCACTGCCAGTTGCCCGAAGTTCAATATCCTGAAGTTAGTGCTTATCTAGACAAGTTTTTGTTGGGTAAAGAAGATGCCGAGACACGCGTGCGGATAGCACCATCAGATTTTTCTGACATTGATTTGAACAAGTGGATCAAGTACTGATCAGTTGCAATTTGTGACGGAATTGCCACAGAGCCACTCTTGCTGAATCCATCCTGTGTACTTTCCATCAAGTGTCTTCACCTTAACCCATCCATTTTTGATGTCAATAGGTCTTAAATTTATCTCCTGACTGAAGGAGTACACGACAGCCCCTTTGGCGGATGGCGTCTTTCTTAATTGAAGACGTTGTCCGCCATAATTTCTTGTACTCACCGCTATGCATGAATGGTGAATATAATAACTTTTAGCAGCCGCAAGCCGTGGCATGCCACCATCAGGCACAAAATAACTACCATCTGCTATCTCCCACCACCCATTTACTGGAGCGTAGACATTAAGCATGGCATCTTGGTTGGTCGGTATGCGGTCAACTATTTTACCATTAGGTGTGCTACGTACATTGGAATAGGAACCATTGCCATCATAGATAAACACTTCCATCATTTGTGCATGGGCACTTGCCAAGGACAAGATGGCAAACAAAAAGAAAAGGCATGCTTTTTTCATAATTAAGGATTTTAATAGGGTTATTGAATACTACTATTTAATTTCAAGGATGCGTCGTTCACCTTGATAACTGACATATCCCTCATGCTCAAGATATTTCATGATAAGGTCTGTTGTCTCACGGTTTAGACTCCGTCCTTGGTCTTTGCGTGGTGAAGTACTTATAGCCACGACGTAGCTATTCGTCACCACCTTATATTTTTTCTTCAAGTCCAGTTTGTCACCTTCAAGCGTGAGGAGTTGTAGTTTTTTGATCTTTGTGCTGTCCGCCTTGTCGTAATACACCTCACACCTGACACCCCCCACATAAGGGAAGTTGTTGTCATCGTTGTCATGGCATGCAATGAGCATCTGCCGCAGTTCCTCACCCGTCAGTTCAAGCATTACCGCATCATTACGGAATGGGTCGAGGCGAAGGACATCGTTGACGGTTATGTCACCAGCAGGATGCGTTTCATAACGTACTCCTCCATAGTTCTCTATTCCCACGTCAGCACCTGTCTCCTTGTAAAACGCATCGCACATGAGGCAACCCAACTCTTCGTACGTCTCAAATGGTGTAGTAGCCTGTGCAAGCACCCTCTTGAAAGTCTCGTTGTCATTGAAGAAACGCACTAGTTCGGCCACCACTGTATTTTTTGCCGAGCACTTTGTAAGGTCAATATTCTCTGCTTCCTTGCTGATAATCTTACCATCTTCCAGTTTAATGGTGATATGCGTTACCTTGCCCAATTTATTGGCATTTTGAGTAACGAGCACTCCATTAAGCATCTCTCCACCATTGAGTTGCGTATGAGAATGTCCACCGATGATTACATCAACCCATGGAAACATATTGGGCATTTCCCTTTCTGTTTCATAGCCATTGTGCGAAAGGAAAATAGTTACATCGCATTGGTTGTGCATCCACTCATATTGTTGCAACGTTTCGTTGACAGGTGAAAACGATATACCCTCCACATTATCTGGATGAGTGTCTGGGATGCCATGAGTGCCCAGTTGCACACTACCTATCACCCCCACTTTCACACCATCAGCATCAAACACTTGCGAGGGGAAAGTATGGATACCCAATGAGGGATCAGGATGAATATTGGCACAGAGGTATGAAAAAGCCGACATGTTGATAAGTCGTGCCAATCCTTCAGCTTTCGAGTCGAACTCATGATTCCCAATTGCCGTGGCATTGAATCCCACGATATTCATGAGCGCCACCATTGGATAAGCCGGTATGTCATATAGGTCATTGTATGGATTTCCCGTCCTGTTGTCACCTGCAGAAAAGATAAGCAGAGACGGATAGAGCGCACGCAGGCTATCGGCTACCACGGCGAGTTGAGGGAATCTGTCGATGGCAGCATGCATGTCGTTAGTGGAAAGGATATGCACCTCTTTTTTTTGTGCGTATGAAACGGAAAAAAGGCCTACGGTAAGGGCAAATGAAATGATTATTCTTTTCATGTGTTTTCAAAAGAAAGTTGCTGGTTTTCGGAAATTGGTGCATCGTGATCGATGACATGTCCATACTTGTCGAGTATTTCCACCTCATTGATATTCGACTTATCAAGCTTATTTTGCACGAAGTAACGAAGAAGCGCATGCTTAACCAAAGCACCTTCAAAAATCTCGACTTCTTGTTGGTTTATGATTACTGTCATATTGTTTGATTTTGATGGTTTTATACTTTTCTTTTGCAATATTACGATTTTTTTCGGAAAATAAGAGGCTAAACAACTATTTTTATATAACTTTGCTTTTTTAAAGTATGAAATGCAATGAAAAAGATTCTATTTGCCCTTTTATTTCTCGTTTTGCTTATAGCAGGTTTCATCTTCTATATGGGTTGCGACGGCAAGGCTGAACGACCATCGGAAGAAGCCATGCATACCGACTCGGCCGCTATAAAAGGAATGAAGTTTAAGACTTACACAAATAACCGCTACGGTTATAGTATAGAATATCCCGACATCATGGTTAGCGACACCAGTAGTGTGGCTGGAGAGGTGGACATCGTACGTATGGAACTGCCCGACAAAGGAATGAACAACCTCACCATCGAGGTGAAAGAAAAGGCGAAAGGTTGGAGTGCCGATGAGCGCAAAGCAGAGTTTGAACAGACATTGGCTGAAGTGGAAGCTTTTTCTCCCGGCAGTGAGTATAAAGACGACGAGTGGATGTATATGTATGATTTCGATGATGTCATACCTATTCATGAGATGATGCGTGTGGTATATCGAGGAGATCGTCGTTACCAAATCACCTACACATACGACAGCGAAGGCGAGAAGACCTTGGCTGCTGGTCGTGTCCACTGCATCCAATCGTTTAAACTGCGACAATAACGATTTATCATCGCTTGTCGGTGTTATCTGCCGCCTATCGATTTACTCCATATAGGGAAAAGACTACCCCTTCACTATGAAGAGGTAGTCTTTTTCTGTGGTGTTAGTCTTCCATCACTGTTTCACAAAAGGATTATTCGTGTCCATTAGGATTGAAATGAAAAGATTGCCCATTCCATTTCCAGTCATAATAAGTTACTTTGAAATTCTCAGCACTATCCTGTCCACTAAATGCCATAATTTCAATGTCCTTACCCACAGAGGGTAAACGGAGCGACCAATCAGGAAATTTCTTAGTGATACGAGTTAACTCATCGGAAAGGGTTGGTTCCGGTGTCATCACTTTCGTATTCGGATCATAATCATAGAATACCAACAGATGTTCTGCCTTTTTTCCTTCTTTCTGGCATTCCATCCACGCCGCCAACAACTTATGACCTTTTCTCCGATTCCAAAAGCACAAGGTCGTACCTGTTGGCAGTTCTGTGGTCGTTTCGATGGAAACATATCCGCTTGGTGCTTCTAAATTAACATAATAGTCTTGCTCCTCCGTCTTTTTTGTCTGGCCATCAAAATGGTCTCTTAGTACGCGATTAGGTTCAAAACCTGGGTACTGTTCACAGAACGCTTTAGCCATAGTCTGGATATCAACCTTAGGAGTATCAAGAGAGATGGGCTTGTCACGCCATACTTGCTGGATGCCCTCTATACCTTCAGGTACAGGCGCCTCATCAACAGAATCGGCCTCTTCTGACAATTTTGATGAATCTACTTGAGCAATCTGTGGCTTCTTTCCTGCCATCTCAGCATTTGTCCGTTCAACTGGAGAAACTGTTGGTTGTTTTTTAGCACATGCAATAAACATGAGCATTAAGGCGAATAAAAAAGAAATGAATGTTGTTTTCATCTCATAAAGGTTTTGGTCGGTTTTATGATTATGGCAACGAGGATGGTCATGAACCATGATGCAAAAGTAAGAAAAAACGATGAATTATACATCAACAATACCTAATTTCATCATGAAAAAATGGTATTTGCTACTATAATATCTCATAAATTAGGATAATAAGATAGAAGATGCTATCTTTGCAATAGTTATTTAAACACCTGTAAAATGAAAGCATTCGCATCTACTTTAATTCTGTTGTTTGGTTTTACGCTTACCATCTCTTCGCAACAGTTGAAAGAAAACGGAACAGCAGTAACCGAAATTGTTCCTGAAGGTTGGTCTTTTGAAGTGGCAAATGGCGATTTGAACAAAGATGGCCGTTTAGATATGGTCATTCTTACCTATCCCAACTTTAGCGAGCACTTGAAAGTGCGCGATGATGGATATGTGTATAATTTCAACCAGCCCCTATTAGCCATCTATTTTAGGGAGCCATCAGGTAATTATCATCTATGGAAGTCGTACGACAATGTTGTGCCAGCCCGTGAAAACGAGTATATCAGCATTGATGCCACACTGAACATCACCCTCCGTGGAACATTGGAAATTGGCATATCTGAGTTCTCTTCTGCGGGCTCTTGGCAGACATCGTCATCCAAATACACCTTCCGTTACCAAAACGAAGATTTCTTCCTGATAGGGAAAGATGAGGAATGTATGTCGCGCAACAGTGGAGAACGTACCATTGTGAGTGAGAATTACCTCACCCATAAACAACAGCGTATCACAGACAATGTTTTCGATGACAAAGTGAAGCGCAAAGAAAAATGGAGCAAACTGGAACGCCGTCCATTGCAAAGAATGGGAGAAAAGACATTGGCCGTTGAATATTAAAGAGAGGTATGATAACCTTTACTAAGATGCACGGTTGCGGCAACGACTATATTTTTGTTGACGCCACTAGATATCATCTTCCCAACCCATCACATCTTTCCCGGTTGTGGAGTGACAGGCACAAAGGTATAGGTAGCGATGGTTTGGTAATTTTTGGCAAACCTTCTGTAGATAATGCCGATTTTTCCATGCGAATCTTCAATGCTGACGGCAGTGAGGCGCTTATGTGTGGCAATGCAGCACGTTGTATTGGAAAATACGTTTACGAGCGCGGTCTTACCAACAATACGTTTTTACGGTTGGAAACATTATCTGGTGTGAAACAGATGTGGTTGTCCACTTCTGGACGTGTTGTGGAAAGTGTTACTATCGACATGGGTGCGCCTGTGTTTGAGGATAAGCAACTTTTCCGTCCCGAATTGGTTAAAGACTTTTCACCTTCCTCCATTTTGCAAAAGGCAGAAGCAGAGGGCTTGTTTGTGTCGATGGGCAATCCCCATTATGTCATCTTTACTGACGACGTGAACACTGTAGAATCATCAGGCCATATATTTGAATACCATCCTGTTTTTCCCAAAAGATGCAACATTGAGTTTGCGCATGTTGAAAGTAAAGACACTATCCGGGTTCGTGTATGGGAACGTGGCAGTGGAATCACCATGGCTTGTGGAACGGGTGCTTGCGCTACTGCTGTTGCCGCAGCAGCAACAGGCCGTGTGGGAAGGAAATCATCCATTATCATGGATGGCGGCAAGCTCTTCATCGAGTGGAGAGAGGCTGACAACCATGTTTATATGACAGGCCCCGCCGAATTTGTGTTCGACGGGGAAATAATGATTTAGCTTCTTCCTATTTTAAAAATAGAAATAGCAGTATTCTATGGAATCGGCTAAGTTAATTGATTCCTGCTATCAGCCTGCTTAGTGTCTCTTTCGCATCGCCCAATTCAAGGAACACTCCCTGCTCACGAGTATAAATGGGGTTTTCCACACCAGCATAGCCAGGTTTCAAGTCATAGTTGCACACAATGACCTGTGGTGCAGCATCGACATTGAGCACAGGCATACCATAGATAGGAGTACCTTCAGCATTACGCGCAGCAGGGTTCATCACATCATTGGCACCAATGACAACAACAGCATCAGTCTTGGCAAAGTCATCATTGATGGCATCCATCTCAAAGAGCACATCATAATCGACATTCGCCTCAGCCAGCAACACGTTCATGTGCCCAGGCATACGTCCAGCCACGGGATGGATGGCATAGCGAACACGTGCTCCCCTACTTTCCAATTTGTCGGCAAGTTGTTTGACGAGATGCTGAGCCTGCGCCAAGGCCATGCCATAGCCAGGAACGATAATCACATCCTTTGCGGCAGCGAGCACAGAGGCTGCAGTAGGTGGCGCATCGTGATTGCATTTGGCATCCATGGCAATGCCTGAAGATGTTTGTGATTCCAAGCCATCCACTTGTCCGGAAAGCGTCTGCACACGGTTTTCAAGTTGCTTGACGATTTCCTCGAGTTCTTGTATTTTCTTTTCTAAATCCATAATTCTTTTGGTGAGAGGTAAAAGGTTAGAAGTAGTATCTTTTCCTTGATCAAGGGCATTGATTGAAGTTGAAGGGGGTGGAGACGAAGACTTTTGCGGCACAAGAATATGAATGAGACTGCGATTCATGGCACGACACATTATCTGCGTGAGCAACAACCCCGAGGCTCCAACTATTCCGCCTACAGCAACCAAGAACACATCGCTAATGGCCATTCCAGCAATAGCACCTGCCACTCCCGACAATGAGTTGAGTAGCGAGATGGTAATGGGCATATCGGCTCCACCTACCCTTACCGCGAAATAGAGTCCAAAGAATGCCGCTGCCACCATAGTACCGCCCAAGCATAACGGCATGGCTTTTGGCTCTGCCCAGATACCAGCCACAACAAATCCCAATGTGATGATGAGAAAGAGCATGGTGACAATAGAATGTGCTGGCCATTGTATGGGTTTCTGCGGCAATAGCCGATGCAGTTTTCCAGCTGCAACAAGGCTACCAACAAGGGTTGTCATACCAATAGCCACCGCAAGAAGTCCAGTGAATCGGACGAAAGGCCAATAACCATTTGCGGTAATCTCCATCACCTGTGGGGCGCTGAATCCAATTTCCATGACCGAGAGCGCCCCTACAAGAGCAGATGCGCCACCACCAAGACCATTGAACAGAGCAACCGTCTGCGGCATCTGAATCATCTTCACCCTAACGGCCATTGTTCCACCAATGAGTGCACCAACGATAATGGCAGGATAGATGGTCCATGCCAACAACGCCCCACTGAAAACAAGCGTCACTACAATACCGATAAGCATGGCCAAGGCAGACAGAAAGTTACCTTTGACAGCTGTCTGCACTTTACTCATCATGGATATGCCAAGAAGCACAACAACAGAGAGGACGGCACTTAATATGATTTGAAGAGTAGTCATAAACCGTCAATTTTTCTTTTTTCTGTTGAACATCATCAGCATACGATATGTAACGCCAAAGCCACCGAACACATTTATCGCGGCCAACACGATGGCCACCGTGCCGACAAGTTGTGACAACCAGTTGCCATCACCCAACATAGCGACGCCTGTTGCACTAATGGCACCCACGATGGTCACTCCAGACAAGGCATTCATGCCCGACATCAAGGGCGTGTGCAACAGACTCGGCACATTCTTAATAATGAAATAGCCAAGTACAGTGCACACGATGAATACCAGAACAAGGATGAGCGGATGTATCATTTGTGAGTTCGTGAGTTTGTGAGTTGGGATGTTATGGTTTTTGATGTTTAGATTCCCATAGCCTCGCGAGCTCCCGCATGAACCAACTCCCCATCGATACAAACCAGACTCTTCGCGATTACCTCGTCGGTGCGATCGAGCACCACCTTACCATCCTTAACCAAGTATTTCACTAGGTTGTAGAGATTGTTGGAGAACATCCAGGTAGAACTTGTAGGCAACAATCCAGGAATATTCTTAACGCCCATGAGTGTTACGCCATATTTTGTTTCCATTCCACCTTTGGGGGTGAGTTCACAGTTGCCACCTTGGTCAATAGAGATATCGACGATGACCGAGCCACGTTTCATACCCTTGACCATTTCCTCCGTGATGATGATGGGAGCCACCTTTCCTGGTATGAGAGCCGAACAGAACACGATGTCCATCTCTTGTATGGTAGCCTTCAGAGCCTCTTGTTCCTGAATGAGCACATCTGCTGGCAAACGATTGGCATAGCCACCTTCGGCAATTGCCAATTCTGGTGGAACTGTCGTATCGACCACTTTTGCACCAAGACTACCGGCATTTTCCGAAGCCATAGGTCTTATATCCGCTGCGTAGGTAATGGCACCCAATCGTTTTGCGGTGGCGAGAGCCTGCAATCCAGCTACACCCACACCGATAACCATCACTTTGGCTGGTTTGATTTGTCCAACCGCGGTGAACATCTGTGGCATAAACGTAGTAAGGTGATTTGCCGCCATAAGGATACCCTTATAGCCAGCACATGTGCTCATAGATGTGAGCGCATCCATGTTTTGTGCCCTTGAGATACGTGGAATGCCATCGAGAGTGATTGCCGTGACTCCTTGTTTGGTTAATCGCTTAACCATTTCATGGTTAACTGGAGAAGCAGGATGAATAAAAGTAATGAGCACCTGTCCTGGATGCATCATCTCCACCTCATGTTTCCCGATTTGCTCATTGAAAAGAGGTTCCTTCACTTTGAGAATCATCTCTGCCCTGTCATAGATGTCAACAGGGTTTTCCAACATCTTGGCACCAGCCTTTAGATAGTCCTCATCATGATAAAGAGCTCCATCTCCAGCAGATTTTTCGACCAACACCTCGAAACCATCGTTCACAAATTTAGCCACAGTTTCGGGAGTAGCGGCAACACGCGCTTCGTCGTGCATAATCTCTTTGAGAATACCAATAATCATACTATTAAATTTAAAGGTTAAACGTTGTGTGTTTCAATGTACAAATATACGATATTTATACAATCGTTGTATTTTCGACACAACAATTAACATAAATTTAACATATAATTAACAATGGTAGCGTTTTTATAAAGTCTTTACCACACGACATGGATTACCCACAGCTATGCTGTTGGAAGGAATATCATTTACAACAACCGAACCAGCACCAATTGTCACATTATCTCCAATAGTTATACCCGACAAGATAACCACACTTCCCCCGATCCACACATTATTTCCTATAGATACTGGTTCGGCCCACTCCTTTCTGCTGTTCCTTTCCTCTGGATCCGTACTATGACAAGCTGTATAAATACTAACATTAGGACCTATGAAGCAATCATCTCCAATGGTTACTCTCGCTTCATCTAGAACCGTAAAGTTAAAGTTTGCGAAGAACCGCTTGCCTACACTAATCTGTTTCCCATAATCGCAATAAAACGGTTGGTTGATGATTATCTCATCATCGGCCACATGTCCCAACAACGATTTAAGTATTTGCCTTTTCGCTTTCGTATCGTTCGCCGGCAGTGTGTTATAACGTTGAATAACGCACTTTACGTCATTCAGCGCATTTAACAATTCATCATCGACAGCTGAATAAACAAAGCCGCCAAGCATTTTTTCTTTTTCAGTCATGGCACACGATATTTATTAAAAAAATTATTTATCACTGCAAAGTAACGAAAAAAAACTGTATTTTTGTAGCCAAGTATTAAAAAAACATGAAAAGAACGATTGTATTATTCCTGATGGCCGTTGGCATGTCATACTTGTCAGCGCAAACCGTAGTCACCACCCAAGAAGGGAATGATGGAAAATATGTGTTATATATGGGAGATGTGTCGATGACCATTGACGCCGCTCATGGTGGCAAGATTCTCTCCTACAAGTATAAAGACAAAGAGATAATCTCCCAATCGTCTTGGCGAGAGTCTTTCGGTAGTACTTTTTGGACTAGTCCACAGAAAGAATGGAACTGGCCCCCAGTGCCAGAGTATGACAAGAATCCTTATACCGTCGATGAGTGTAGCGACAGTCACTTGTTGTTGACCAGCCAGGAGTCTGAACGGATGAAATATCGCATCCGTAAAGAATTTAAGGTGAACGCAGCCGACAATGTGATTGCCGTCACTTACACCATCATCAATGAGTCGAACGAGACTCGCCAAGTGGCTCCATGGGAAATTACCCGTGTTGCTAACGATGGAGGTCTCATCTTTTTCGATGCTCCGATAGATGGTATCACTCCTGCCGGTTTGCTGTCTTTTGAAGCCAAGGAAGGGGCAGTTTGGTATCGCGCCGACGAGGCCCCCCAAAATCGCAAAATCAATGCCGATGGCAAAGGTTGGTTGGCCTATTGCAGCAACGGACTATTGATGGTGAAACAATTTGATGATCTCACACCCGAACAACCCGCTCCAGGTGAGGCCGAAATACAAGTTTATGTGAACATGCGCAAGACTTATATTGAGTTGGAGAGTCAAGGAGCCTATACCACATTAGAGCCTGGCGGCCAGTTGCATTGGACCGTACGTTGGAGCCTCTTGCCATTTGAAGGAGAAAACACGCCTTCAAAGGCATTAGTGAAAGCTGTGAAAAAAGTAAAAAAGGTGAAAGGGTAAAATTAGGTGATGTATTCTTGGACATAAACAAGATAGAAAGAAAATCGGGCGGCCATTAGTGGTCCGCCCGATTTGGTTTTTATTAATATCGCTTAGTTTTGTGTGTGTTTGTCAGAATTTGTATTTGATACCAGCGAGAAGGATACCTTGTTCTCCAGCACCCGCTTCCACGAATCCTCTTATGTTTTGGCTACCTACCTCGACACCAAGAAGCGATGCTTGCC
Organism: uncultured Prevotellaceae bacterium; assembly: GCA_900313615.1. Classification (GTDB taxonomy): domain Bacteria; phylum Bacteroidota; class Bacteroidia; order Bacteroidales; family Bacteroidaceae; genus Prevotella. Next base: position 88,745 of record OMRP01000005.1, on the reverse strand, counting down.
ACATGAAGAAGATATCAGAATCGCTATCCGATTTGTCAACATTACTTGTTACTTTGTTTGAGAGCATCATGACGCCAGCTCCTAGTTTGGAATAGAGAGCAAAGTTCTTTTTATGTATCCAGTCGTATTTGATGGCGGGCATTACTGTGATATAGTTACGGGTACGTTTACCCACTTTATTTCCACTTTTTTCCTCTACCACATCTTCACCAAAATGCGCATACGCCAAAATGCCACCTACTGCAAACCTAGGATTATTGATACGACGGAAATACTCCACCGCGATGGTACCGTATTCAACATTATCTTTCGTATTTAACTTTTCCATACTATCGAAAAACGCATTTGTTATCTTCGGCCCATACAAGTCAAAGAGAGCCGAAGCACCTAATCCATAACTGACGCCAATCTCGTTCTTGGGTTCATCACTCTGTGCGTTCACATTCACTGCAGCCATTATGGCGACTGCAACCATTACTAAAAACTTTTTCATTGTAGTGTTATTTATTATTTGTTAATCAGTTGTTCATTTGATTTCGATGCAAAGGTAAAACGAATTATTCTTGTCACAATCACAGTTCACTGTTTTTCCAATTAAAAGGATGCGACAAGAAGGATTATATGCGACAAATGTGATGAGAGTAGCCGAAAAATGTCGGATTTTAAATGACAATGATATCGGCTATCCATAAAAATCGTCCGCCAAATAGAAATTTGACGGACGATTGATTAGTATCTATACCTATTTTAGGTATTTATGTTTTCTTACAATTATTGAAGACGACCTCCATAAATTTATTATAGATTTATCTCAAACATCTGTATTGAATAGGGAGGCATGTCAACCTTCATTTTCTTTTGGATTTTCACATTTTCCTTTTTGGGCTGTATAGGTTGGTTGTCATAGTTATTCTCATCCTCCGCATTTCCTTGTATGACGGTCTTCACCGCTGTTGTCTTAAGCCCTTTGAAACGGGTGAGGTCTACATCAGCTTGTTTCTTATCTGCGCTGGCATTACACAGTTTTACAAATAGTTGTCTAGTCTTAGTGTTGAGAATAACCGACTGTCCTTGTAGGTTGGATGCATCATGTATATTGACGCAGTCACCATAGAAATAATCACCCGAAGAAACACCAAACATCTGTTGGACGTAGTAGCTGCATGTGAGGTATGGTCTTTCATTATCAAAATAAATAAGATCTGGATTCCAGTTCGTATTGTCTTTTCTAGCGAAAAGCGGAGCATATGATGTCATGCACACTACGTCGCCATTGCGTTCGACATGAAGGAGATATAGACCCTCCGCCAGCGCATCAATGAGTTTTTTGTCTTTTGCCGCATACTCACCAAGATAAACCTTTGTTTTGCGGTCGCGTGGATAATTATCGTATTGACGGTTGTTGAGGAAGAAGTCACGCGGTTCATAGTAGTGCTCGTCAAGTATGGGCAGCTCGATTTCTTCAGCCAATTTCCAACCCGTCTCAAAGTCACGATTCCCGGGATGAGAGCCCGGTCCTGCCGTACCCACTATGACGATTTCAGGATGGGCTTTGTGCACCCTTTCATAGATATATTTGAATCGCTCAATAAACTCAGGCGAAATACGTTCTTCATTGCCTAGACCCAAATATTTGAGGTTGAACGGAGCGGGGTGACCAGCTTCAGCACGTACACGTCCCCATTTGGTAGAAACATCACCATTGGCCCATTCTATGAGATCTAGTGCTTCATTCACCCATTCGTCCATTTCAGACATTGGCACCCAATCTTGGGCTTGGTCTTTCATGCCCCATCCGCCGTTAGTGCCTTGGCAGCTCACGCCACAGGGAAGGATTGGTACAGGTTGCATGCCTAGGTCTTCACAGAACTGGAAATACTCATAGTAACCCAGTCCCATAGACTGGTGGTAACCCCATGTATTTTTCAATCCACGTCGTTGTTCTTTAGGTCCAACTGTTGTCTTCCAACGATATGTATCCCAAAAACCATCGCCACCACCATGGACCACGCATCCACCAGGAAATCTCATGAATTTTGGATGTAGGTCAGCTAGTGCCTGCGCCAAATCAGGACGCAATCCATGTCCTTTGAATGTCTCACCTGGCATGAGCGACACCATATCAACATCAATGACACCTTTATCAAGCACAAGGAGTTGTAATACTGCATTGGTAGCGTCTTCGGAGGCAGACAGTTGAGCCTCATATTTCTGCCAACTGTTCGACGACACTTTAACTTCAGCATCCGCCAACAATTTAGGGTCTTTTCCCCATCCTTGCGGAACGGCCAAAGCGATGCGCACCGTTTTCTCACCACCTTCCACATTTCTGAAGAAAGCCGAGAAACAATAATCTTTGTTCGCTTTAACAGAGATGCCGTTGAATCCATCATTTTGTATGCCAAAGCCCGTCCAACCAGCAAAGTCATAATAATGCCCGACCCTTTCTACATTTAACCGCATATAGGTAGGGTTATTGGGATGAATGGGATTAATGCCCAATGGCTGAATAAAACCAAGAGAGTGACCTGGTCTAACAGTTCGCCATGCCGTACCCGCTCCCCATCCATCGCGTTCAGCCGGGCTGAACTCGAACGATCCGTTTTGGAGCAATTCAGCATATAAGCCGCCGTCGGCGGCACTACTTATATCCTCAAAGAAGATACCTATCAGTTCATTGCTGATGGCCTTGCCACCTGCAGGCGGATTGATTGCTTTTTGAGCTTTGATGGAGAATGTCGACATCAAGCATACACAGCATATTAACGTAAGCTTTTTCATTGATTATTGATAGATTTTGGTTTTCGAATGCGAAGATAATATTTTTTTATGAAGTTGAGTGTTCCTTGTCATTTATAATGATTGATATGATAAAAAAAAAATAGTTTTTGATACATTTTTAATTGCTACCATTTGTATTTCCATGAATTGTTGTTACCTTTGCGGTACAAAAAAAGGATTTAGCCAAAATATTGGAATTTAAACCTTTTTTAGGAAAAAACGTCCAATAAATGATTGGCAAAGATGTCAAATAGACAATGGTAGCGTATACCATTTTTAAAGCTTGATTCATTTACTAACTTATTTTTATTCACCAAATTTATCAACCAATGAAGAAAACAATGAAAAAAGCATTCATGATGCTTGGTCTGCTAGTTTTGCCACTTGCCATGCAGGCCCAAAAATTCCACGATGTAGAATTGAACGAAGCTACCGGTCCGGTGAAATCGATTACCCAAGATGTGATGGGCAATCTCCAGACAACCCTTTTCAGTGAGGACGGCAAAATGCAACGTGAAGGTATTAAAGATGCACAATACGATAGCGAAGGATACCTGAAATCGTTCAAGATGGAGATGCAAGGAATGGAAATGGGTGTTTCCTATGTATGGGAAAACGGTAAGGTGAAGAGTCAGACGATGGACATGAACGGCCAGGCATTCACCATCACCCGCACTTACAATGAAAAGGGAGCGCCAGCCACGGAGAGTATGAACTTTGGCGGCAATGAGATGGTAACACCTTACACCGACTACAAATATGATGACCACGGCAACTGGATTAGTCGTAAGGGCAGCATGATGGGTCAGGAAATGGAACAGACCCGGACTATTACATATTACGAATAAGAATTTTAAGAAGAAAAAGGAAAATCATTATCTGAATAATGAAAAGATTCTTTTTGACGTGTTGTGTGTTGGCTTTATGTTTGTCGACTATAGCCCAGACAGCAAGAACCTTTACTTTGGACCTGACCGGTGACGGTCAGGCCCAAATGGTTTGTTTTTTAGCTGAGAATCCAACGGGAAAAGCCATTGTTGGCATTCCTGGTGGCGGCTATTCAGTCTTGTCGAACACCCATGAAGGCACACAAGCTTCGGGATGGTTGAACGAGCGGGGCATCTCCTACTTCGTGGTGAACTACCGATTGCCTAACGGTGACAGGACACGTCCTATTAGCGATGTGGAGAATGCTTTCCGTATTGTACGCGATTCCGCTAGTGTATGGCATATCCATCCACGCGACATAGGCATCATGGGCTTTTCCGCAGGAGGTCACCTTGCCTCAGTCATCTCCACCCATTCCGCCTATGAAGTACGTCCTGACTTCACGATACTGTTTTATCCTGTGATTTCCATGGATGAGCGTGTTTCGCACAAATATTCCTGCCTAAATTTCTTGGGCGAGGAGGGACAGAAAGACCCTGCATTAGTCAATGACTATTCTACGCAAAATGCGGTGAAGCGTCATCTGACCCCACCAGCGCTTATCGTCATGGCCAATGACGACCGCTTAGTGCCACCTGTAACGAATGGCGTCGCTTACTATTCTGCCATGCGCAATGCCGGCAACGAGTGCACCATGTATATCTACCCCTCTGGCGATCATGGTTTTGGTTTCGGCCCTTGGTTCCCATACCACAAACAGATGTTGACCGATATTGGCAATTGGCTAGATGCCCATAAAACACCGGCTGCCGATGCTCTCCGCGTTGCCTGCATAGGCAACAGCATTACAGATGGTCATGGCATAGACATGGCGCCACAGCATGGCTACCCAGCATTGTTACAAAAAAAGCTAGGCAATGGTTATTGGGTAAGGAATTTTGGTGTAAGTGGTCGCACCCTGTTAAATAAGGGCGATTATCCATATATGAATGAGCAGGCCTGGCGTGATGCTTTGGCCTTCCAACCCGACATTGTCATCATAGGTCTAGGCACCAATGACTCTAAGCCTCAGAATTGGCAGTATTCATCAGAATTCAAGAACGATTTAGTGCAGATGATTACATCGTTGCGCCCCGAGCTGTCGTTCCCCAGCAAGCGGAAAGGCAAGAAAGTGAAGATGAACCCTTCGATGAAGCCGCGAATCTTCCTTTGCACTCCCCCGCCCGCATTGAAATCATCATGGGATATCAATGATGCCATTATCACTAACAACATCATTCCAATTCAGAAGGAGGTGGCGCAAGAGTATGGCTTGCAGTTGATAGACCTTCATACTCTTTTCACGGATGCGGGTTCATTATTACAAGATGATGGTATCCATCCCAACGACAAAGGAGTACGGCGTATGGCTGACATTATTTCAGAGGCCATACAAAGAAAGTAACATATTTTTTATTTTACATAAAAAATCGCTGACCTATAGCATAGGTTAGCGATTTTTTGTTTATTTTTGCAGCATAGGAACCACCATTTAAATAAGGTATATGAAAGACGTAAAAGTGAATAATCTTATACTCTCCATGGAGAAACATACACTGTTCCATTCAACGCACATATTCGGAGTAGAGCTCCTCCTGTTTATTTTGTTTGTCATTCAACCAGTAAGCGCACAAGATTATCGATTATGCTATGACCAACCCGCAAGCAACTGGCTTGAAGCACTACCTGTGGGCAATGGCCATTTGGGAGCCATGGTGTATGGCCGTCCCAATGAGGAAATCATCCAATTGAATGAAGATACTTTTTGGAGTGGTTCACCACATGACAACAACTCTTCAGAATCATATGCGCACCTTGACGAGGTACGTCAGTTGATTTTCGATGGCCATGAAGAAGAAGCCAGTCGTTTGATAGACCAATACTTCATCAAGGGTCCCCATGGCATGCGTTTTCTTCCCTTGGGCGAGTTATATCTTCGTTTCTCCCCATCTGCTGATAGCGCATATATGGGACGACAACTAGAATTAGACCGTGCAGTTGCCACCGCTCAATACAAGGTGCTGACCAGCTCTAAATCCCGTAAAGCATCTATCTGCACCGAGACCGTTTTCTCTTCGATGCCTGATGACGTAATTATTGTACGGTTGTCCACAGACAAAGGCAAGGACATTTCCCTTGCCTTGGGGTTCCGAAGCCAGTTACCCACTCATCAGCAAGTATCAGGCAACACCATTATCGCCCATATTGACGGAGCAGACCATGAAGGCATTCAAGCAGGTTTGGGTGCAGAATGTCGGGTTCAGGTGGTTACCAATGGTAAACTGTCAGCGGGAAATGATAATCTCAAGGTAAGCAACGCATCTGAAGTGACTATATACATTGCGGCTGCCACCAACTATGTGAATTACCATGACATTAGCGGTGACGCCAGTGCCAAAAACGCTCGCACACTAAAGGCCATCGAAGGCATGCCTTATGCCACATTATTGGACCGCCATGTGAAAAAATACCAAGAACAATACCGCCGTGTGCATTTGGAGTTGGAAGGAAACAAGGACAGTCAGGTCACACCCACAGACCAACGTCTGCTACATTTCGCAGAAAACCAAGATAACAGTTTCGTTGCCTTGATGTTTCAATACGGCCGTTATCTGTTGATTACCAGCTCACAACCCGGAACACAACCCGCCAACCTGCAAGGACTATGGAACGACCAACTGAACGCTCCTTGGGACTCAAAATACACCATCAACATCAATGCCGAGATGAATTATTGGCCTTCCGATGTTTGTAACTTAAGCGAGACCCAAACACCTTTATTCTCAATGATTAAGGACTTAAGTGAAACAGGAGCCAAAACCGCTCAACAGATGTACCATTGCGGTGGATGGGTAGCCCATCACAATACGGACCTCTGGCGCATTGCCGGTCCCATCGATGGTGCCCAATGGGGCATGTTCCCCAACGGTGGCGCTTGGTTGGCAACCCATCTATGGCAACATTACCTATTTAGTGGTGATAAAGACTTTTTGCGCACGTGGTATCCTGTAATCAAAGGCACCGCCGACTTCTACCTGGATTACCTACAACCCCATCCTCAATATGGTTGGCTGGTCGCCGTGCCCTCCGTTTCGCCCGAACATGGTCCGATGGGCAAGCGTACCGCCGTCACTGCAGGTTGTACTATGGATAACCAGATTGTATTCGACGCTTTAAGCAACACTTTATCCGCTGCCCGTATTTTAGGAGAACCTGCGGAATATCAAGAACGCCTTCAACATACAATTGCACAGCTGCCGCCGATGATGATTGGACGCCATGGCCAATTGCAAGAATGGCTCATCGATGGCGACGACCCCAAAGATGAACATCGTCATATCTCCCATCTATACGGTCTATATCCATCCAACCAGATATCTCCCTTCAGCCATCCCGAATTGTTCAGCGCCGCCGCTACCACTTTGGCACAACGCGGTGATATGGCTACGGGTTGGAGCCTTGGTTGGAAAATCAACTTTTGGGCCCGTATGCTTGATGGCAACCATGCCTATCGGATCATCTCCAACATGCTCCATCTGTTGCCATCCCATGGACGTGAAAGTCACTATTTCGGGGATGACAGCAGAAGACAGATGGCATTGGGACGTACCTATCCCAACTTATTCGACGCCCATCCCCCCTTCCAGATTGATGGTAATTTCGGTTTCACAGCCGGTGTAGCCGAAATGTTGTTGCAAAGTCACGATGGTGCCGTTCAAGTATTACCCGCCCTTCCCGACAAATGGAAGAAAGGCAAAGTAACAGGATTAAAGGCGCGAGGTGGATTTATTGTTGACGAAGAGTGGTCTCTTGATGGCCATACCTCTTTAGAAGTGAAAGTGAAGTCCACAATTGGTGGCGTGTTACGTGTACGTTCTTGGTGGCCATTGGAAGGCAAGGGAATAAGGCCAGCCAAAGGTCGGTGTGAAAACCCGTTATTGGCAGTCGCCGATGTGAAACAACCCATGGTCTCAGAAGAGTTATCTCAAGCGCCCTCTACAACACTTCGTCAAGTGTATGAATATGACATTAATACAAAGAAAGGTGAAGTAGTTGTACTAAAGAGCGTTGGACGTTGAACATTAAAAATTGAAAAATGAAAATTAACAATTAAATTATTGCCATTATGAAAACTATTAAACATTTTGAGAGATTGGGGTTGTTGATAATAGCCCTTTTCGCATTCTGCATTCAAGTGAATGCCCAGAAAAAGAATTGGACTGGTAGTTACATCGCTTCGCATTGCGCTGGTAAGACTGCTGGAGGAACTGGAATCTGTTATGACATCTGTTTTGAAATAGATCTTGATGGCACTTATTACGGCACCATGTCAATTGACGGTTGGCAATGTATGGTACGCGCCAATGTTTATGGTGAAGTAAAAGACAACAAGTTGACCATCTATTACGATAGTCCCCAAGACGAAAACATGGGATTCAATGTTGAGAAAGGAACTAAAATCGTAACTATCAGCAAGGGCAAGAAACGGTTAATCGCCAAATGGGGGCCTGCAATGATCGAGTATGCATTCGTCAATGCGGCAACGAGGATACAATAATATTTCGATATGGTATACAATGAATTAGGAAAGACAGGGTTACGCCTATCAAATCTCAGTTTTGGAGCATCATCATTGGGTGGTGTATTCCATGGAATTCGTGAAGATGACGGAATCCGTGCTGTCCATACAGCAGTGGATAATGGTATCAATTTTATCGACGTGTCACCATATTATGGTCATTTGAAAGCTGAGATAGTGTTAGGCAAGGCTTTGCAAGAGATACCACGCGACAAGTATTACCTATCGACCAAAGTGGGTCGTTATGGCAAAGACGGCGTGAACACATGGGACTACTCCGCCAAGCGAGTAACAGAAAGCGTGTATGAGAGCATGAAACGTCTACATGTGGACTACATCGACCTTATCAATGTTCACGACATCGAGTTTCAAGCAAGTCTGGATGGTGGTTTGCAAAAAGTGGTAGACGAGACCCTGCCCGCTTTGATTGCACTTCGTGACAAAGGTGTGGTGGGACATGTAGGCATCACTGACCTCCAACCTGAGAATTTGAAATGGGTAATTGAACATTGCGACGATGGCATGGTGGAGAGCATCCTTAATTTCTGCCATTATTCCTTAAACGACACATTGCTCACCGAATACCTGGATTTCTTTGAAAACCATGGTGTAGGAGTTATCAATGCCTCCCCCCTTTCAATGGGGCTTTTGTCCAGTCGTGGCACGCCCGACTGGCATCCAGCACCTCAAGCGCTGAAAGAAGCCTGTGCTCAAGCTGCCACTTTCTGCCAGCAAGAAGGTTATCCCATTGAAAAGTTAGCCATCCAATTCTCCACCAGTCTTAATCCGCGAATTACCTCCACGTTATTCAGTAGTGCCAATCCAGTTAACGTTTTGAAAAATATCAACTACGTAAATGAGCCTATGGATGCCAATATGGTGAAGGAAGTGCAGACAATCATTGGCGACCAAATGTTTGTAAGATGGAAAAACTCATGATTATTGATGCACACAGTCATCTATGGTTACGCCAAGACACCTCATGGAATGGTCAGACTATACGTACTACTAAAAACGGCCGCTCACTGTTTCTTGGCGAGGAGGTACAGATGCTTCCCCCTTTTATGATTGACGGAAAGAACACCGCCGAAGTGTTCCTGAGCAATATGGACTTCGCCCAAGTATCTGCCGCTGTAGTGGTCCAGGAGTTTATCGATGGCATCCAGAACGATTATCTTGACAAGGTACGCCAATCACACCCCGACAGATTCTTCGTTTGTGGAATGGCCAACTACTTGGAAGATGGTTTTTTCGATCAGGTCCAAACATTGGTAACAAATGGCTTTAAAGGCATTGCTATACCAGGTCACCGATTATTAGGTCGCTCTCTGTTAAGTGAGGAGATGATGAAAATGTTCCATTTGATGGAAGAAAAGGACATTGTATTATCCATCACTCTAGCTGACGGCGACTGCCAAGTGAGTGAATTGGAAGAAGTCATACAAGAATGCCCTCACCTGCGTATCGCTATTGGTCATCTGTGTATGGCCAACCCCCCAGCCTATGCACCTTGGGAGAATGCATCATGGCGTAGACAGGTACAGTTGGCAAGATATGAACAAGTGAAAATAGAAACTGGAGGCATCACATGGTTGTATAATTCTGAGTTTTATCCCTATCCCAGCGCCGTGCGCACCATTCGTGAAGCTGCTAGTTTGGTGGGTATGGACAAGATAATGTGGGGCAGTGACTATCCCAGAACCATCACAGCCATCACCTATCGCATGTCATACGACTTCATTGCCAAGTCGACGGAATTTACATGTGATGAGAAACGGCAGTTGCTCGGTGGTACCGCCAAAGATTTTTATCATTTCGGTGATTTGCCTCTTCTGCCTTACGTAAAGCACATGGCGGAGTAGAATTAGATTGATCGTTTAGAATTGAAAATCAGTGGAAGTTAATTTATAAACATGAAAGCAATACAGATACGCGGTGAGCGGAAGATGGGTGTGGTTGAAATACCCATGCATGAGATGAAGCCCGATGAGGTACTTCTTCGTTTGGAATATGTTGGTTTTTGCGGTTCCGACCTCAGCACTTATTTAGGCAGGAATCCCATGGTTAAGATGCCCGTCATTCCCGGTCATGAGGTAGGAGCCGTCATAGAACGTGTGGGCGATGCCGTACCCGAAGGTTTGAAACCCGGTATGGTGGTTACGGTAAATCCCTATACCAACTGTGGCAAGTGCGCCTCATGTAGGAACAAACGAGTCAATGCGTGCCAACACAACGAGACATTAGGCGTTCAACGCGATGGTGCCATGCGCGAGTATATTTCATTGCCTTGGGAAAAGATTATCCCTGCAGGATTGCTTAACCCACGCACCTGTGCATTGATAGAGCCCATGAGCGTAGGTTTCCATGCCGTGAGTCGCGCCCAGGTGAGTGACATCGATGTGGTGTTGGTTATTGGCTGTGGAATGGTTGGTATGGGTGCCGTTGTACGTAGCGCCCAGCGCGGCGCCACCGTCATCGCCGCAGACATTGATAATGACAAACTTTCTTTGGCCAAGCAAATGGGTGCCAGCTACACTATCAATACGCTAAGCGATGATGTTCACTCCCGTTTGTTAGAGATGACATCTGGTTTCGGTCCCGATGTCGTGATTGAGGCCGTAGGCAGTCCGCAGACCTATCAGATGGCCGTTGACGAAGTCTCTTTCACAGGTCGAGTCATCTGCATCGGCTACGCCAAAGCTGAAGTGTCGTTCCAAACCAAGTATTTTGTTCAAAAGGAGCTGGACATTCGTGGTTCGCGCAATGCCGAGCCCAGTGATTTCCGCGCCGTGATACATTACTTGGAGAAAGGCACCTGTCCCGTTGACTCACTCATCAGCAATGTGGTGGAACCCAAGAATGCGCCAAAAGCCATGCAACAGTGGTCAGAAGCCCCTGGCAAAGTGTTCCGAATCTTGGTGGATTTCACCAGACGCTGACTGCTTATGAAGCCATCGTTTTGGCCTATCGCCATCATCCTAACAATCATTACCATGCCCACCTTCGCCCAACGCAAGTCCGCTATTGTCAGGCCTGCTACTCAGGCTGGACGGTTTTATGAGCGTGACCCACAAGTATTACGTCAAGAAGTAGATGGTTTTCTCCATCGTCATTCCATGGACCGCACCTATAATCATGCGGCAGCTCTCATTGTGCCCCATGCAGGACATTACTTCTCAGGCAATGTAGCCGCCTCGGCATACATGGCATTACGGCCAGAAAAACATTATAAGCGGATATTTCTCTTAGGTCCCAGCCATTACGAATGGCTTGATGGTGCCAGCGTTAACGGAGAAGTTGATTACTATGCAACTCCATTAGGCAAAGTTAAAGTAGACCGAGAGACGGGTATGGCTTTAACCCGAGCTGACAGTGTCTTCTTCTACAAAAAGGAAGCTCATGACCGCGAGCATTGTCTTGAAGTACAGTTGCCTTTCCTGCAACGTAGGATGAAAGAAGTGCCTCCCATAGTGCCTATCATCATCAGCACCAACGACTTCACGAAATTGCAACGCATTGCCGATGCGCTAAAACCATATTTCACCGATGACAATTTATTTGTCATAAGTAGTGATTTTGCGCATTACCCCTCCTATAAGGATGCTTACGAGGTTGACGGGAAAACGCGCGACGCCATTTTGAGCGGCGACGTAGAACAGTTTATCGCCACATTGGAAAACAATCGCCATTTAGGGATAAAGAGTCTCTCGACCAGTGCTTGTGGGGAGTTTCCCATTATCACTTTGCTACTCATGCTCAGCGACGAATACGATATCAAGCACCTTCTATACCAAAATTCTGGCGATATCGACAGCCATGACCCTCATCGTGTAGTAGGTTACCATTCGTTTGTCATTCTTCGTAAAGAAAAAGCCCAAGTACCACAAACAACAATAGGTTTCTCATTGTCCGACAGCGACCGCAAACTATTGAGGAAAATAGCCAAAGAAAGCATCGAATCAGTATTCAACCATACATCTTACCATCCTGACGGCCAATCTATTCGAGCCACCAACCCCACACTTCTCCAACATTGCGGTGCATTTGTCACCCTTTCACAAGAAGGACGCCTTCGCGGTTGTATAGGCATGCTCCGAGGCACACAGCCCTTGTATGAGACCATTTTTGAAATGGCCCGTGCCGCCGCCTTTGAAGACCCACGCTTCCCTGACTTGCGTCGAGAAGAGATGGATATCACCGACATTGAGATTTCCGTACTTAGTCCGATGCGCCAAATCAAGAGTATCGACGAGTTTGAGTTACACCGACATGGTATCTATATTGTGAAAGGTCATCACAGCGGCACCTTCCTGCCCCAAGTGGCTGATGAAGTGAACTGGACAAAAGAAGAATTTTTAGGACATTGTTCCCAAGACAAGGCTGGTTTGGGATGGAATGGTTGGCGTACCGCTGAGTTATATGTTTACGAAGCCGTTGTTTTCTGATGGAGAAATATGAGTGTCGCTATTACCAATTATTGACCGATGGAGTGGTAGAATGTCTACTTTGTCCACACCATTGTCATATAGCCGAAGGCAAGAGTGGCCGCTGTCGTAGTCGTCGGAATATGGGCGGCACCCTTTTCAGTGAAGTCTATGGCCATCCCTGCGCCATAGCCATTGACCCCATTGAGAAAAAGCCATTGTACCATTTTCACCCTGGCACAAAATGTCTATCCATTGCCTGTACGGGTTGTAATTTCCATTGTCTGAACTGTCAGAACCACGATATTTCACAAGTCGACATCAATCAAGTAGAACATACAGACTTGACGCCCGAGCAAGTGGTCAACCTATGCCTCGAACATAGTTGTCCTGGCATAGCCTATACTTATACCGAACCCTTGACATATATAGAATACGTTGTCGATACGGCCCGTCTTGCCCATGAACGAGGATTGTGGAACATTCTTGTAAGTGCAGGGTATGTCTGTCCAGAGCCCCTTCACGACTTATTGCCCTACCTTGACGCTGCCAATATAGACCTGAAATCGTTCAGCGACGACACCTATCGTCGGGTGAGCGGTGGCCACCTATCTGTCGTACTTGATAACATTCTCGCCCTTCACGCTGCCGGGGTATGGCTGGAAGTAACTAATTTAGTCATCCCTGGTATTAATGATGATGCCGAGGGTATTCGTGCCATGTGCAGATGGTTGGTTAGCCATCATTTGGAAGAAGTACCACTACATTTTAGCCGTTTCTTCCCTCAGTATAAAATGAGGAACATTCCACCTACCCCATTGAAGACTTTGACTATGGCCAAAAGCATCGCAGAGGGTGAAGGTATCAAAAATGTGTATTTGGGGAATGTATAAGACCATCTATATCCAAGCAAGAAAAGAAGCGAATCTATAGAGATGAGAAACGTCAACGCGGTGCCAATTTTGACACCGCGTTGACGTTAATGCAGCGGAAAGAAGTTTTACCGTACCACCTGGGTGAACTCTGGTTGAGCCCCCGGTTCCTTTCCCACAACTACGAAAATGGTTGACGTGCTTTCTTTGCCATCAGCTCCCATACTCTTGACGATATATTGATATTCGGTACCGTCTGGAGTTTGCCTTTTACCAACAGTATAAGGTGTTCCCAGTGGGAATTGATAACTGGAACAAGCCGCATCAAATATAGCTTTCTCCTCATCTGTGACAGGTTGTTGCTCAGAATAGCCAGGCAGTTTCTCCACCGTTCCCTCCTTGTACCCATTTTCTATGAGGAACCTATTTAGTTCTTTAGCGGCAGCGGACACTCTTGCTGTTCTCACTCCATAGCCATCTTGGATTTTTGCCTTGGGAAGGGCTTTCTTGAGCGCATCAGTAGACGTGTTTAGGCCACCACTGCCGAATGTGCAGAAGGGAACGATTGTCTTTCCTTCAAAATCATTGTTCTTAACAAGTGTTGCTATAGGCATAGCATAGGTACCAAACCAGATGGGATAACCCAAGAAGATGGTATCATAATCAGAAATTTTCGACTTGAGAGTTTTGATTTCAGGTGTTTGGCCACTCTGCATCTCTCGCTGTCCACGCTGGATGGTTTGTTGGAAATCTCCAGAATAAGGTTCCACCGCTTCGATGGATTCAATGTCAGCTCCCAATTGTTTTTGCAATTCTTCGGCAACAGCCTTTGTCGTTCCCGTTTCAGAATAATAGAGAATTAACGTTTTTGATTTCTGAGCGCATCCTGTTGCGATTGATGCAATAAGGGTCATTGCTACTAGAATTTTTTTCATAATGCATTAATGGTTGATTGTATTCCGCAAAATTATAATTTCTTTTTCAATTGACCAAGTCTGATGACAATCATTTATCTAAAAAAAGAATAATCGACAAAAATGAAAGATATTTCAGAAGAAAGCGTTATTTTTGCAAAGGAAAGAGCAATAACGAAATGGAGTAATAAAGGATGGACAAAGACAGTATTATTGACCATTTATTGGAGACACCATATTGGGTAATAGACATTTTGCCCAAGCAAGTTCCTGCAGATAGCAGTGGGCAATACTTCAAAATAGAAAGTTTTTTTCTAAAAGAACCCAATATTGATGCAATATGGCATCGTTTCCACAATTTACTCATCAAGCTCAATTGCTATCATGACATTTCCGTTTTTCATTCATCCAGAGAATGGAAGGACAACCCTTCACCAGAAGCTCTTGAGCTATGGTTCTCGGAAAGGAAACCCCTTTATGTGTTGTTGAGTTCAGCAAGAGCCATGATTGCCTTGGACAGCAATGATCATTATATGACTTTATACAACCCTGATGAGGAATTGCTTGAATTGGTTCGTTCTCTCGCCATCTCGGAAGGGTTATTTGTTTGGAAACCAAAACACCAAGAATAGAGTATCACCATGATTAGAAAAGCCTACAGAGCAGACATTAAGCGCATCATCGAACTGCTTCATCAAGTCAATATGGTGCACTACGAGAAACGCCCAGACTTGTTCAAACCTCATACAACCAAATACAACGAACATGAACTAGAGGAAATACTCGACAATGACACGAAGCCCATCTTTGTTTATGACAACGGCGAGGTATTGGGTTATGCTTTTTGCCAAATCAACGAAGTCAAGGACAACATATTGCTTCAGGACATCAAAACATTATATATTGATGATATATGTGTTGATGAAAAAACACGTTGCATGCATATAGGGAAAGCATTGTTTGATTACGTTCATGATTTTGCCATGTCTATTGGTTGTTACAACATCACATTAAATGTTTGGGAAGGGAATGATGCTGCGGTGTGCTTCTATAAAAAAATGGGTATGCAAGTGCAAAAAACAACAATGGAAACGATCTTATAATGACCGAAATTATCAGAGCGACCAAGCTGTCGCAACAGGCAGGAGCTTACTACGTCCGTATACACGCCATGGCCAGGAAACACCAACTGACCTTGGAAGAAGAGTTTGATGAGCATGACACCCCAGAAACTATGTATGTTGTGGCTATCGACAACTTTCTACCCATCGCCACATGTCGTTTATACCCCATAGATGGGACCCAGATGATGCTTGGCCGTATCGTAGTCTTGCCAGAATATCGTCATCGAGGCATTGGCACAAAGGTTGTTCATGCGGCAGAGATATGGGCTAAGGAGCAGGGGTTTAAAAAAGCCATTGTGGAAAGCCGTGACAACAAAGTGAAGTTTTACGAATCCATGGGTTATATGGGAGATTATTCCACAATGCTCACTTCTGGGAGCTTTCCTTGTTACCGTATGGAAAAGACACTTTGAAATAAAACAATAACATCTTTTAAAAAACACAATATGATTGACCAGATTATCGAATACAACAAGTCCTTTGTTGAACAGAAAGGTTACGAAAAGTATATCACAGACAAGTATCCCGATAAGAAGTTGGCGGTTCTTTCATGTATGGACACCCGCTTGACAGCGTTGCTACCAGCAGCCTTGGGACTGAAAAACGGCGACGCGAAGATTATCAAAAATGCTGGAGGCTTGGTTATTTCCGCTTTCGACTCTGCCATGCGAAGCCTAGTCGTTGCCATATACGAGTTAGGTGTGGAAGAGATCATGGTAATAGCCCATACCCATTGTGGTGCCTGCCACATGAGTTACGACCACTTCCACCACGAAATGATAGCACGTGGCATTACAGAAGAATCGCTCAACACCATTCGTAAATGTGGCATCGACCTCGATGCATGGTTGGAAGGTTTCAAAGACACCCCAACCTCAGTTCGCAAAACCGTAGAAACCATCAAGACCCATCCGCTTGTTCCAAAAGGCATTGTGGTTAGAGGTTTTATTATTGATTCAGAAACAGGGGCCCTACAGGAAATCCAATAAATACATTTATATGAGATGGGGCCTATATCAAAGAAGGTTGCATTTATTTATACCATGAGACGGGAAAATAACCAGTTTGTGCACAATAAGTTTTTTGAACAAAGTAAACAATAGATATGTTTGAACACATTGAAGATTTTACCGCGTGGCCGATAATAACAGGTATTCTTATCGGTTATATCGCTAACCGTATCATGAGTGGAGAAGGAAAAGGATGCTGCATGAACCTTATTATTGGCATTATAGGCAGTTATGCCGGCACGTTCATCAGTCATCTACTTCATATCGAACTATTCGGTAAAGGTTATCTCACCAACTTTGTCTTTTGCGTAGTTGGTGCCATATCAGTATTATGGATTTGGAAAAAGATATTCGATTGAGAGAATGGAACCTGTAACAGTTATCCATTTCCATAAAATAGGAAGTGAACGCTTGGATTGAAAGGTTATAATTGTATATTTTCAATATGCAGTCGGAGCATTCCAGCGGGAACGCTTACTTCGATGGTATCACCTATTTTTTTTTTGAGCAATGCCTGTCCAATGGGCGATTTAATGGATATTTTACCTTCACGGAGATCTGCCTCATGTGGACTGACAATGGTATATGTCATTTTTGCACCCGTTGCAATGTTGGTCATTTCGACTTTGCTCAGCAGTTGTATTTTATCTGTGCCGAGTCTTGACTTATCAATAACCCTTGCATGTTCTAGCACTCTCTGTTTGAACCGAATTCTTCCGAGTAATCGAGCTTGCTCACGTTTTGCTGCATGATATTCGAAATTTTCGCTAAGATCTCCCTTGTCACGTGCTTCGGCAATGGCATCACGAACCCGAGGCAGTTCCACAGTTTCCAACTCACGCAGTTCCGCTACGAGTTTGTCGTAGCCTTCTTGAGACATATATTCCATAAATGTCGGCTCTATTTCAATTCATCGGTGTAAAGGATAACGACCGGAATAGTGTTTCTTTATTAAAATACCTTTTATTATATGTAATACGATCCGTCAGTCGGCCAAAAGGAATGGCCCTGTAGGTTTGTTTCGCTTAAGACAATTAAGTTTGAAATCAACACCAGCAATGATGCCATGCTGACGTAGAATCATCTCAACTGTTTTCCTTGCCAATTCTGGATGATTGTTTCTGTCGCTAAGATGGCACAAACACACCTGGCGCAGAGCCGGGGTAGCATATGTGGCAATTGCTTCGCCACAATCGCGATTTGACAAATGTCCCGTTTCACCCAAAATACGCTCTTTAAGTTCCCTCGGGTATCCACCTTTAACAAGCATTTCAATGTCATAATCAGCTTCTATAACGAGGAAATTTGCCTCACCAATAAGATGCTGCATCTGCTCAGTTACCGCTCCCGCATCCGTCATGATACAGACTATAGTATTCTGACATTCTATGCGGTAACCCACGCAGTCAATGGAATCATGAGGCACATGAAAAGGAGTCACCCTAAATTCACCGAGCTGATAGGTCTTGTCCTTTTCAATAATTTTCTTGTCAGCTTGAGATATTTTGCTTCGGACGCATTTATTGAGCATTATACCATGATGCACTTCGGCTGTTGCATATACTGGCAAATGGTAGTCATTTGACAAAGATCCCACAGACTTGATGTGATCTGCATGGTCATGCGTAACGATGACATGATGAATGTCAGAGAACGAAACGCCATACTCGAGAAAGTGTTTTTTCAGCGTACGCAAACCCACCCCAACATCGACTATCAAGGCATCGGTGTCAGTTCTGAGCAAGTAGCAATTACCGCTGCTGCCACTTCCGAAAGATATGAATTCAAGCATCTACGCAATAAAAATCGTGCAAAGTTACGTAAAAGTGTATGAAAATCCAAATTTATTTCTGTTTTTTCAAAGTTACAATAAAGGCCTCTCTATGACTTTTCGGAAACGTTTTCATAATCTATCAACCGATTAAGCGCAAAAAAATTTTTTTGTTCGGAAATAATTTGTACTTTTGCAGACAAAGGAAAAACATCTCACAAACAAATCAAAAATCAAATGAAAAAACTACAAGCTTTAAACAAACGAACCGCGCCAAAGAGCGTAATGCCTGAGAAAATCATTCAATTCGGTGAAGGCAATTTCCTCCGTGCTTTTGTTGACTGGATTATCTGGAACATGGACCAGAAGACCGATTTCAATGGCAGTGTTGTTGTTGTTCAGCCCATAGAACGAGGAATGGTTGACTGGCTTAACGGTCAGGACTGTTTGTATCATGTAAACCTTCAAGGAAGGGAGAACGGCGAGTCGGTGAATACGCTGGAGCGTATAGATGTTATCAGCCGTGCACTGAATCCCTACAGCCAGAACCAAGCATTTATGGCTTTGGCCGAACAACCCGAGATACGTTTTGTTATCTCTAACACCACCGAGGCTGGCATCGCCTTCGACCCCGAGTGTAAATTTGACGATAAACCCGCTTCGTCATATCCCGGTAAATTGGTTCAGCTGTTATTCCGTCGTTTCCAAGCATTTGACGGTGACCCGAAAAAAGGTCTCATCATTATGCCTTGCGAACTGATTTTCCTGAATGGCCATCATCTGAAAGAGTGCATCTATCAGTACATTGAATTGTGGAAAGATGACTTTGGCGCCGATTATGAAGCTTTCAAGGAATGGTTCACAAAATATAACTATGTATGCGCTACATTAGTAGACCGCATTGTACCAGGATTCCCTCGCAAAGAAATCAAGGACATTCAAGAGAAAATATCCTATGAAGACAACCTTGTTGTCCAAGCCGAGATTTTCCACTTGTGGGTGATTGAAAAAGCGGAGAATATGACCTGCGAAGAACTTCGCGCAGAATTCCCTGCAGAGAAAGCCGGTCTCCATGTACTCATTGCCGAGAGCGAGAAACCCTACCACGAGCGTAAGGTAACTTTGCTCAATGGCCCTCATACCGTATTGTCGCCTGTCACCTATCTTTCTGGCGTTGACATTGTACGTGACGCTTGCAACCATGAAGTGCTTGGCAAATACATTCACAAGGTACAATTTGACGAATTGATGCAGACATTGAACCTTCCTATGGATGAGTTGGAGAAGTTTGCCAACGACGTGTTGGAGCGCTTCAACAACCCATTTGTCGACCATCAGGTAACAAGTATCATGCTTAATTCATTCCCGAAGTTCCAAGCCCGCGACCTTCCTGGAGTGAAGACATATTTGGAACGCAAAGGCGAGTTACCTCAGGGTTTGGTGTTTGGTCTTGCCGCCATCATCACCTATTATAAAGGTGGCAAACGTGCTGATGGTGCCGATATCGTTCCCAATGACGACCAAAAGATTATGGAACTTCTGAAAGAACTATGGGCTACTGGCGACACTCAGAAGGTGACGGATGGCGTGCTTGGTGCCGAGTTCATTTGGGGCGAAGACCTTCACAATGTGAAAGGCTTGGCAGAATTGGTGAAAAAAGACCTTGACCTTATTCAGGAAAAAGGTATGCTTGAAGCTGTGAAGACTATACTATAATGAACTAGGAGCAAAGGGTTTACCTTGCTTTATACCATTATCATATAACACGGACTGCACTTATCAAAAGTGTAGTCCGTGTATTTTATACTTTTTCTCGTTGGTGGTGCAGCAAGCACCATGGTAAAGTGAAAAAGATATAGATGAGGAAAAATAATGCTGTTAAGATGGCGGTTGTCACCCACACATATGCATGTATCATGAAACACTCCCCATAGCTATCTAAGAACATTGCCAACATGACTCCCAGCGCCACACCAAATTCCCACGACATAAAATTGGTGCTTTGTGATGTCCCCCTTTGACAATGGCGACTCACGTGTATATACATAACAGACATTTGGCTACTTACAAGTCCTATCAACACTCCCCAACAAAGGAACGACAATAAAAACAACGGCATCACCTCAATGAATGACATCGCTACGACAGCCACCAACGCCGTAAGAATTACGATAACTGTCTGCCATCTGTTTTGTGGCGCCGCCAAAAGAATTGGCAAAATTCTTATTGCGATATAGAATCCCACCAGCATCATGCCATAGCAATATGCATCTGCATAGGTATACAGCAACATCCCGACAACAGCTGCGAACAATAAGTTATTGAAGAAAAGCCATTTACCCTTTCCCAAGAAGAAACGATCGGTATCTACAATAGAAAACTCATCATCGGGAGCCTTGAATGGAATCTTCGCCAACGCCACCATCAGTAATGCCATAAAAGCCATAGCCGCCATGACGAAGAAGACAATACCTACCGGTAAATAGCGAAGCAATTCATAGGCTGCTAATGGTCCCAAGACCATCGCCAGTCGTGAGAACCACGACAAAGCATGGTTAGCATCCGTACGTTGAGCAGACTCTGCCACATCAACAGCCAACGTACTCAGCAACACCATCTGAGCCAATGCAAAGGATGCGCCCTGCATGAAACGAGCGGCAACGACCGCCTCCATCGGCAGTTGTTTTCCGAAGAGGCCATACACATCGAAACCTATCAGCAACAATGAGACAACGACACCCATTGCAGCCACCATATACACTTTATTACGCCGATGTCGCTGAACAAAATAGTTGCAGAAAGGACCGAAGATGAACAGTCCAACCGCATAAGAACCCATCACCCCCATCATGGAAGAGACATTCTGTCCCTTGCCAACACAAATCCATTGTGCCAGCAAGGGCAAGAACATATACATTGACATCGTAAGAAACATGTCAGCCATTGCCAACAGCCAAAAATCACGATGCCAGAGACGTGGATGAACTGGAGTTGTATCCATCAATACGATTCGTTGGCATTGGGGAAGTCGCCACTTTTCACGTCAGTGACATACTGTCCGATAGCATCCGTCATTATCGTCCCTAAGTCAGCATAGCGACGGAGGAACTTCGGAGAGAAGCCCTGCGTTTTCCCCAACATGTCATCAACTACCAGCACCTGGCCATCAGTACCATTGCCTGCACCGATTCCAATCGTGGCGCACTTCACTGCCTTTGTCACTTCGACAGCCAAGGCCGCTGGTACTTTTTCAAGCACGATAGCGAAGCATCCAGCTTTGTCAAGTTGTATAGCGTCACTCATCAACTTTTCCGCTTCTTGCTCATCTTTTGCGCGTACCGCATATGTTCCAAATTTATTGATGCTTTGTGGTGTAAGGCCAAGATGGGCACACACTGGTATGCCAGCGTCTAGAATACCTTTGACGGTATCAAGAATTTCTACGCCTCCTTCAAGTTTAAGCGCGTCGCAACCGCTTTCTTTCATAATACGTATGGCATTTTTCAGTCCATCGTGACGATCAACCTGATAACTACCGAAAGGCATGTCACATACAACAAGAGCCCTTTGAACAGCCTTTACCACAGAACTGGCATGGTAAATCATTTGTTCGACAGTGATTGGCAACGTCGTGACATTTCCTGCCATAACATTTGACGCCGAGTCGCCGACAAGAATAGAATCAACACCCGCCTTATCAACGATACCCGCCGTTGTGAAATCATAAGAAGTGAGCATGGATATTTTCTCACCCTTTTGTTTCATCTCAAAGAACCTGTGAGTCGTAACTTTACGTGTATCACTTACTAAATAACCAGCCATTTTGAATATAATTTATTAGTTATGTATTTTCGTTTCACAATGTAAATTGATATTTTTGAATAGCAAATCGGATTCTCCGTAATCAGGAATGACCAAGTCGGCATAAGGAGCAATTTGGCTTTCCAGGTTGGTGGTCGACAATCCTACGACCAACATCCCTGCGGCCCTCCCTGCTTTCAGTCCATTGAAACTGTCTTCAAACACGACACATTCCGTTGGTTTGGCATCGAAACGCCCTGCTGCACGCAAATAGCAATCTGGCGACGGCTTACTTTCCGCGAAATCCTCAGATGTAAGAATAGCATCGAAATACGTATGAAGTTCCGGCCGTTGACGATACACGCTGTTCATCTTGGCTATATTGGAACTGGTTACCACCGCAGTTTTAATGTCCTTTTCCCTGAGTGATATAATGAACTTTTCGAAATCCTTCACATAATCATACGACATCTGGCTTTCAAAGGCATCGAGACGCTCTATGAGAGACCGCTGCTCCTCTTTGGAGATGCAAAGACAATCATCGAGAATATGTGGTAACGTCTGTCCCTTGATACGGTTCTCCAAACCTGGCTGTTCTGGATGATAACGATGACATTCACATCCCCAAAACACAGAATACTGAGGTTCTGTATCAAAGACTACTCCATCTAGATCAAACAAAGCTGCTTTCCACATAATGTAATGTTGTATATGCACAATTGTTATAAATCGGCTGCAAAATTAGGGATAAAAATCCACTTTTGAGTTAAAAACACAAAAAAAACGAAAAGGGGGCATAAAATATAGGTACATAATTGTTATCTTTGCACGATAAAGTGGGATGTAGCCACGATTATTTTCGTAAACGATGAAACGGCATACTACATTTATAGGAGTGTTCGCACTAATGGCTATGATGATGTTCATGACCATGTGCTGCAAGCATGGGGCGGCTAACGAGCCACTCCTTGTTGACAGTGTCGTCGTTGACACCTCGACAGTAGTAGGCAAGAACAATGGCGCCCGTTACCATTTGGCTTTAAACGTCAAGACCTTGGCCGACAGCACCTACCGTGGATTAAACATCGCATTGATAGACAGTCTACTCACCCCAAATATCGTCGATTTGTACGACACTGTGGGCATCAGTCCTCGTGAACGCATTGAGATGTATATCAAAAGTAATTTTGCAGCTTATAAAGCGTTTTACGGCACAGTGTATGCTGAAGAGCCCCAAGCAGGCACCGCCAACACCGACTTTAGACTGACAACCGAGATAGAACGTAATGACGATGGCATTGTGAACTATATTGGCACCATAGAAAGCATTCAAAATGGCCAAACAACCACCTATGCCACTGCATTAAACATTAACCTTGAGCAAAAGCGCATTCTCGCTTTGGCGGATGTCGTACCAGACCCATCGGATGAAAAGTTCGTCAGTAAGATTGTAAAACAGATGTGCGAACAGATTGGAGTAAGCGACCTTCCATCGTTGGAAAGCGCGGGCTATTTCAACCATACCCCACCCTATGCCCCTGAAAATTTCATCTTAGACAACGACGCCATCACCTTCATATACATTCCTGGTGAAATTGCCGACAGAGAGAAAGGAGAAATAAGAGTCAGCATACCCCGTTAACCGCCATTCCATTATGGACAAGATACTGCAATATTTTCCCAACCTTAGCCCCCGTCAAGTAGAACAGATAGGTAAGCTTGACGAACTGTATAGGACGTGGAACGCCCGTATCAATGTTATCTCGCGCAAAGATATCGACAACTTGTATGAGCATCATGTCCTTCACTCGTTGGCCATTGCCAAGGCTTTGCGTTTCCAACCAGGAAGCACCATTCTGGACTTGGGCACAGGTGGCGGTTTTCCTGGCATACCCTTAGCCATTCTCTTTCCCGACAGCCATTTCAAACTCATTGATGGCACGGCCAAGAAGATTCACGTGGTGGAAGAGGTGTCGAAATCAATAGGTCTTAAGAATGTGACAGCCCAACAAATTCGTGGAGAGGAAGAAACGGGTCATTACGATTTTGTGGTGAGCCGAGCAGTGATGCCCCTACCCGACTTGGTGAAGCTAGTGAAGAAAAACATCAGCAAGCGCCAAAACAATGCCATGGGCAATGGTCTGTTCTGTCTAAAAGGTGGCAATATTGATGCAGAGATTCACCCTTTCAAGCGCATTGCCGAGGTGATGGACATCAGTAAATGGTTTGCAGAAGATTGGTTTATGGAAAAATATTTAATATACGTACCAATATGATTACTGTAAAATGTTTCGTCTGCAACATGTTGCAAGAGAACTGTTTCGTGGTGAGCGACGAAACCAAAGAATGCGTGATAGTGGATTGTGGTGCTTACTATGAAGAAGAGCGCACCGCCATCACACATTATATTGAAAGAGAAGGCCTTACCCCTACACATTTGCTTTGCACCCACGGTCATTTGGACCACCATTTTGGCGACAACACCTTATTCGAAGCCTTTGGCCTTCGCCCAGAAGTTCATTCTGCCGACAAGAGTCTCATGGAAAGAATGAAGGAACAGGCCTACGACATGTTTGGCATGCAAATCCCCTACGATTTCCCTGAGCCCGTTCATTTTTTCGAAGACAATGAAACTATTTCGTTTGGAAACCATCAAATAAAAGTAATACATACCCCCGGCCATTCGATGGGTAGCGTTACCTTCTATTGCGAAGAAGAAAATACCGCATTCACAGGCGACACACTATTCCGTATGTCGATTGGCCGTACTGACTTAGAAGGCGGAAGCATGATGCAGATTATCCAAAGCCTGCGGACGCTCGCACAGTTGCCTGATGAGACGACCATCTATACAGGCCATGGTCCATCAACCACCATAGGTCAGGAGTTACGTTTCAATCCATACGTGGACAGATAGATAAATAATGACAGCGGAAAAGATTATACTCGGTATTGACCCCGGCACCAATGTGATGGGCTATGGTGTCATCAAGGTTCATTCCAACAAGGCTGAGATGGTAGCCATGGGTGTGATTGACCTCCGCAAGACTGGTGACATGTATCTTCGTTTGGGCACTATATTCGAGCGAGTCAGTGGCATCATCAAGGAATACCTGCCCGATGAGATGGCCATAGAGGCCCCATTCTTTGGTAAGAATGTTCAATCGATGCTAAAACTAGGTCGTGCACAAGGTGTCGCTATCGCCGCTGCCATTCACCATGACATTCCCATCCACGAATATGCGCCCTTGAAAATCAAAATGGCCATCACTGGCAATGGTCAGGCCTCGAAAGAACAAGTTCAGGGCATGCTGGTGAGGCTTCTACATCTGAATGCCTCAGAGATGCCCAAATTCCTTGATGCCACTGATGCCTTGGGAGCCGCCTACTGTCATTTCATGCAGCAAGGTAAGCCAGAGAGCGACAACAATTACCGCGGTTGGAAAGATTTCGTGAACAAGAACAAGGATAGGATATGCAGTCGACCATCAGCATCGTAGGCGGAGTGGCACGCCTTCCCGAGTGGCGGTTATCAGCACCTATCGACCTAGACATCCATGCGGGAGAACAGCTGGCCATCACCGGAGACAATGGTTCCGGCAAGACCAAGTTAGCCGACATATTGTCAGGCAAACACCCTCTCTTCGGCGACAGTCCGAAATATGATTTCCGTCCCAGTGAGCGCACTTTGGTATCGGACAACATTAGGTACATCACCTTCAAAGACAGTTATGGAGCCTCAAACGACCGCACCTATTATCTACAACAACGCTGGAACCAGCAGGAGATAGACGCCGAGACCCCTACTGTTGACGACAAGTTGGAAGAAGCCCTCCTCGCCACCTCTTTGGACGCACCCCATCGCGAACAAGAGAAGGAACGTGTTGTTGCCCTGTTCCGGTTAGAGGCGCTCTTAGACAAATATATTATTCTGCTCTCCAGTGGCGAATTACGCAAGTTGAAACTTGCATGTTCGTTGGTCGGCAGGCCTCGAATACTGATGATAGACAATCCATTCGTGGGTCTTGACGCAGATACGAGAAACAGCTTATCGACACTTCTAGGCGAAATAGCCACAAGCGGTGATTTACAGATCATCCTAATTGTGTCGAAAGACAATGACATTCCCCCATTCATCACCCACGTGGTGAATATGGACCAAGGTCATACAGGCCCAAAAATGAGTGTGGAAGAATACAAACGTTGGAAATCATCTATCAGCACGTCTAGATGCCAACATGATGACATACACGACAGAGTGCTGTCGCTGCCTATCCACGACGGTCCCAACGCCGATGAGGTGATCAGAATGAACCACGTAACCATACGTTACGGCAATCGTACCATCATCAACCAATTAGACTGGGTGGTGAAGAACGGAGAACGCTGGGTACTGCGTGGCAAGAACGGATCGGGTAAGAGTACCCTTCTCAGCCTAGTATGTGCCGACAACCCACAGGGTTATGCCTGCGACATTTCCCTTTTCGGTCATCGGCGAGGTTCTGGTGAGAGCATTTGGGATATCAAGAAGCATATCGGTTATGTATCACCAGAAATGCACCGTGCCTACAAAAAGAATTTGCCTGTTGTGGAAGTAGTGGCCAGTGGTTTGAAAGACAGCATTGGGCTTTATGCCAAGCCCACATCAGAAGAATACGCCACTTGTATGTGGTGGTTGTCGACTTTTGGCATTGATGCGTTGGGTTCACGGGGGTTCCTCAGCCTGTCAGAGGGAGAACAACGGTTGGTACTTTTGACCCGTGCCTTCGTGAAAGACCCTTCGTTGCTAATCTTAGACGAGCCATTTCATGGTTTGGATGATGCCAATCGTGCTCTTTCAAAGACCATCATCAACGCATTCTGTGAACGGCCAGGCAAAACACTGTTGTTCGTGACACATTACGACGATGAGATGCCAGGGGGAAACTTATTTATTAAAGAATTAAAGAATTAAAAAATTTAAAATTAAAAAATTGATAATTCAATAATTGAAATAAAAATTAAAAATTAAATTTATAAAGACATGAAAAAAGTATTATTTGCATTGGTATTGTGCATGATGAGTGTCGGCTATGTTTCGGCCCAGGAAATCAAACAAGAGATTTACAAGATGTCGGAAGAGGTGGCCAATGATGTGAGCAAATCTTTGGAAGTACGCAAAGTAGCTCAGTTTAAGAAAGACGCCATCACTTATATGAACACCAAGATGTTGGAGAAAATCGCCGCTTCAACGGAGTCTGGCGACAGCATCAACTATGCAGCCTTGGTCACAGAGGAAGACAACCAAGCCATCGCATTATACAATTATGTACATATCTATGTGACCAAACTGGGTCGCGCATCTAAAGAAAAAGAGCGTCAACGCATCCTCGCCTTGTTCAAGAGGGTAAGCCTTGCCAATCCTCGTTTTTACGATGAAGACCAAGAACTGGTGTTGGCCTATTGCAAAGGTGACCGCTACATCACACAGTTCTCGCTTGACACTGACTGGGTGAAAGCCTTGGCTGAGGTGAAGAAAGAGCTAGGCATGGACTAATAGCCAAGAGCTCCCCGTAAAGTCTATAGGGAATCATAAAGCCCTATAGGCTTTATGGTTTCATTGTTTATTTAAAGTGGTAGTAATGCCAATAAGTTTTGGCATAATATTTCCGAGAAAGATTATACACCACCTGTTTATCAGAAGAACTCTCGAGCAACAACTGATAAGCACGATAGCGCTCTGACATAATAGAGTCCAGGGGATGAATAGTCTTTCCCTTTTTCTCGCTTTTCTTAGAACTGCGCTTTCCGCGCCGTTCTTTTTTTGCCTTTTCCATTTCCGCCTTCATCGCTTCCTCTTCCTCTTGAGCCAATCGTTTTGCATCATTAGATTGGTTGAAGATAGCCATCGCCTCCCGGTAATGCTTAGGCATGACGCTGTCGGCATAATATTTCTTCACCTTTCTGGCGAACTCGTAAATGCGTCGCTCTTTTAGCAATGCTATCAATTCGTAATCTTCTTTGTAGCCATCCGTGTTCTTCACCATTCTGATGACCTTTTCTGGAACGAAGAACAGATGGCCATTTGTTTTAGGGGCATCATTGGCAACTGGATATTCAAAGAAACGTTCCCCCATCTCATGTTGTTGCGAAAGCGCAAAAGCCGCTAACTCAGTAAACACCATACCCTTTTTTGCTGCAGAAGCATCCAACGACAACGCGTCATCATAGTCACCATCAATAACCAGCCTTTCCATCTGTAACTGTCGGTGGAACTGTTCATCACCATTGCCCACCAAGCCTGTCAAAAGAAACATTATAGCCATGATGGTCAGGTTAACCCACGCATCGTGGAAAAGCGAAAAAGGCGAAGCCTGCCACCGCGCAGACCATTGTCGGAGAAACATCACCAAACCCACAAAAAGCAGCAACAATAATGGCGCCACCCACAACCATGCCCCGAAAGAAAAATGCTCGGCGATATTATCAGGAATGTCGGTTATTACTGTAAGAATGAGCAAGGAAGGAAAATATGACAATGCAATGTACCGGTTGTGTGGTTTCACCAATCCATAAACGAAAAGGTGAACAATATACAATGCCACAGTGATGAGAAGAGCACCCACGGTACGGTCAAAATGGGTCATTCCTTCGGAAAGAACCATTTGAGCATACGCTATCAGGTCGCACTGATAGCTAAATACATAATAAAATGTAAAAAGGCAAAAGAGCAAAGCACAGACCGTCCTTGTCAATTGCCCTGGATTTCTCATCATTTATGATACGTCTTGTCATACAGCTGTCCTTTCCCACGAGGGAAAGGACAGTCTGCTTTTTTAATTTTTCCTAAGCACCACAGCCGAACGTGCCGGGATGTAGAGTTTTAGCCATTCTTTATGGTCGTTCACATACAGAGGATCATAGTTCGTGAGATGGGTGACGGTGTCGTCGGCCAATCCATTGCCGCCAAATTCTTTGGCGTCGGTATTGAGCACCACCTCATAAGAGCCCGTAGGAACGAGGAAGCCATAATCCGTGAACGAGCGGTTCGGGCTGAAGTTAAACACAAAAATAAGGTCACCACGCATAAAGGCCAGGACTTGGTCGCCATCGTTGTGCCATATCTCCTGTACTGGTGTCTTTTGGAAGTTTTTCTGACTTTTAATCACACTTACCATCTGCCGGTCAAAGTCACCGAGCCAGTGGTAGCAGAGTTCCTTGTTGTCAACGAGGTTCCACTGACGACGTGCATATTTATAGCTCCATCCGTTGCCCTCACGCGGGAAGTCTATCCATTCAGGATGACCGAACTCATTACCCATAAAGTTGAGGTATCCTCCATTAATCGCCGCCGCTGTCACCAGTCTGATCATCTTATGGAGAGCAATTCCACGGTGCACCATCTCATTTTCGTCGCCTTTACGGAAATGCCAATACATATCGGCATCGATGAGTCGGAATATGATGGTTTTATCACCCACGAGTGCCTGATCGTGGCTCTCACAGTAACTAATGGTCTTCTCATCAGGTCTACGGTTCTTCACTTCCCAGAAGATGGAACTCGGCTTCCAATCCTCATCGCGAACTTCCTTGATCGTCTTAATCCAATAATCAGGGATATTCATCGCCATACGATAGTCGAAACCATAACCACCATCTTCGAATTTTGCAGCCAATCCCGGCATACCACTTACCTCTTCAGCTATAGTAATTGCCTTCGGATTTACCTCGTGGATGAGCAAGTTAGCCAATGTAAGGTAACAAATGGCGTTATCATCCTCATGTCCATTGAAATAGTCACCGTAATTACAGAACGCCTCACCCAATCCATGACTGTAATAAAGCATAGATGTCACGCCGTCAAATCGGAATCCGTCGAAATGGAACTCTTCAAGCCAATATTTGCAGTTGGAGAGCAAGAAATGAATCACATCATCCTTGCCATAGTCAAAGCACAGAGAATCCCATGCTGGGTGTTCATGTCTGTCGCCCTGGTAAAAATACTGATTAGGGTCACCAGCCAAGTTACCCAATCCTTCCACTTCATTTTTTACAGCATGTGAATGGACGATATCCATGATGACCGCCACTCCATTCTGATGAGCCTTGTCAATGAGCGACTTCAATTCCTCTGGTGTGCCAAAACGACTGGATGCGGCAAAGAACGAACTGACATGATAACCGAACGACCCGTAATAAGGATGTTCCTGAATGGCCATAATCTGAATACAGTTATAACCATCTTTGATAATTCGCGGCAGAACGTTTTCTTCAAACTCCTTGTACGAGCCCACTTTTTCCGCATCTTGTCCCATACCGATATGGCACTCATAGATGAGTAGCGGGTTGACATCTGCCTTAAACTTGTTTTTCTTCCACACGTATGGTTTCTCCGGATTCCACACTTGTGCCGAGAAAATCTTGGTATCATCGTCTTGCACCACTCTTCGCGTCCAAGCCGGTATACGTTCCCCTTCGCCGCCGTTCCAATGCACATGCATCTTATACAGGTCGCCATGTTTGAGGGCTTTCGCTGGCAGCTTCAACTCCCAATTACCCGTTCCCTCAATTCGTTTGGCGCGGTATTTTTCCTCCTCTTTCCAATTATTAAAGTCGCCGACGAGGTAGATATCCGTTGCGTTGGGAGCCCATTCGCGGAACACCCATCCACGTGTTGTCCGATGCAGTCCGAAATACTCATGACCATTAGCGAAATCAGCCAGAGTAATCTTTCCGTTCCTTGTAAGTTGGTTAAGTTTCCATAGGGCATGGTCATGGCGTCCCTGAATTGCATTCTCGTATGGTTCCAGGTATCCATCGTTTTTCACCAATCCAATATGTTTTGGAGTTCTTGTACGTCGTGGAGCCTTGGTCTTGACCACTTTAGTCTTTGTAGGCTCATTCTTTTTCTCAGTATTATTCTCGGTCATGACAACTTGGTATTATTGATTATTGATGTTTCACTTTAAAAATAGCCTTTTTGATATTCGGTTGCATGGCTATGCATGGAGCATGTCCATCCTGCGGGAAGAACACTGCGAACATTCCAGGCTGGCATGTCACAAAACTCTCCGCAATGACACCAGGTGTTTTCACAATGTCTTTCTCCGCATCGTATTCAGCCTCGGGCATGTCTTGTGCGGGCATATAACCATAAGTCTCCGGACATGACAATGGAATCTGAATATCGGCCATTACCCGATGAGCTTCCAGCACAGCCTTGTCAGGAGTCTTGCTCTGCGCTGTCGTGATAGTCACAAAAAGATTGTCACCCAAAATGGGATACTTTCCCTCATTCATACCGGCAAGGTCGTTTTGCGATATGAACTCCGCCACTTTTTCAAATAACGGATTCACAGAAATATACTGTTGGAAATTGTCTAATGTGTCGATAATCATAGTTTAAGCGTTTGTTTTTATTCAATTAGTTGGTGATGCGTTGTCCATTGCGATAGGTACCACGTGCCGTAATTTGTCCATTGCGGTCTTTCTCCACAAATTCACCTGAGCGCGTGCCGTTATCATAGTTTCCTTCGAATCGTTTACCATCGCGCGACTCTTCAATGGCTTGTCCGTGTTTCACCCCTTTTTTGTAGTATCCGCGAAACCGCGAACCATCATGGTAGTGAATTATCATCTGTCCATCGAACAGCCCATTACGAAAGTCCCCTTCAAACACGTCGCCGTTTTTCTTGACCAATTTTCCATGTCCGTGCTGCTTGTCATTGGCCCATGCACCAGTATACTGATCGCCGTTGCTCCAGGTAAAAGTACCCTGCCCTGCCTTGTCGCCATGGTTGAAGTGTCCGTTGTATACATCCCCATTATGGAATTTGAACAATCCTGTTCCCGTGCGTTCACCACGCACATAGTCGCCATTGTATTCATCACCGTTCTGGAAGATATAGCGGCCACGTCCATTCTGCAAGTCATGGCTCCACGATCCCGTATACATATCTCCCTGAGCATATTGATTCATACCCTGCCCAGAGCGTTCATTATTCTCCCAATTGCCACGGTAATACGATCCGTCACCCCAATCAAAGGTGCCTTGTCCGTTTTTCATGTCATTTTTCCACATTCCGTCATAATACTGACCCGTGGCAAATGTATAGCGACCTTTTCCTTCTCGTTTGTCCTTGTTCCATCCCCCTTCATACTTGTCACCATTATAATAGAACATCGTTCCTGTACCATGTTGGTAATCACGGTACCAAAACCCATCATAACGGTTATTGTTCAAGAAATAGAACACACCCTTGCCATGTTGTTGGTCTTGGAACCATTCGCCCTCATAACGTTCACCATCGGCAAAGGTATACACGCCATAACCCTGTCTTTTCCCTTTTACGTATTCACCTTCATAGGTGTCCCCATTCTTGAATGTGGTGACACCTTTCCCATGCGGTTTACCCGAAACCATCTCGCCGCTATATTGCCCTCCGTCTTTGGTGACGCAGGTGCCCAGACTGATCTTTTGTGCAAATGCCATCCATGGTAACATTGCCAAAAGAAGTGTTATGATATGCTTGTACACGTTTATCTTTTACTATTCAAAAGACAAAAGTACGAAAAAAAGGTCATATTGTGAAATCCTTTTGCTTTTTTTTAGCACTTAAATGGATATTCTTGATTTATGATTGGTATTATTATCAATTTTTTATATTTTTGCCGAAACATTTTTAAATCACGAATCATGAGACACACTTTTGCCGTAGTCATCCCCGCCCGTTATGCGTCAACCCGTTTTCCCGGAAAGCCATTGGCCCTTTTGGCCGGCAAGACCATCATCCAGCGCGTTTATGAACAAGCCCGCCAAGTGACGGAAGCCGTGTATGTGGCAACCGATGATGAGCGAATTTTTGACCATGTGGCGTCATTTTGTGGTCAAGCCATCATGACATCTGTTGCGCACCGCAGCGGCACCGACCGTATCGAAGAAGCCGTGGAAAAAATTGACACTGCATACGATGTCATTATCAATTTACAAGGCGATGAACCTTTTGTCCGCCCATCGCATATCGAGACCCTCTGCCACTGCTTTGACGATGAACGCACCCAGATAGCCACGTTGGGGATACCTTTTGGGAGTATGGAGGAAGTTGAGAACCCCAACTCGCCGAAGATTGTCACAGACATGGATGGTTATGCTTTATATTTCAGTCGCAGTGTGATACCTTATGTCCGTGGGAACGAGCGTGGGGAATGGCTTTCACGTTTCCCATTCGTACGGCACATGGGCATCTACGCTTATCGTAGAGAAGTGCTGTCAGCCATCACCAAGTTAGCGCCCTCGCCATTGGAGCAAGCCGAATCATTGGAGCAACTGCGCTGGCTACAGCATGGTTACAAGATTCGTGTAGCCATGACCGAATTTTCCACCATCGGCATAGACACGCCCGAGGATTTGGAGAGGGCAAAGTCATTTTTAGAGCACTAAACGTTTAAGAATAGCCCCTTTCCACCACAATTGTCCCTATAAACAGGAAGCGTCAGACCTCGATTTCGAGTATAGCGGTAGTTGTGTCTGTAACTCGGCAACGTTGGTCTATTCGTCGGTTGACAACCCAAACAATACGGTTATCGGCATCAACGAGTAGCCACTGATGTCGTTTCTCCGCTGTTGACATTTTTATGTCGGTCATAAAATCACTCAGAAGTTTCTTACCATTCATGCCAAGTGGCTGGAATCGGTCGCCATTCTCCATGTGACGTAAGGTCAGCGGAAAACGAATTTTATCAGCATCGAGGTGAATAATATTGGTTGAAGTACTCCATGAAAAATCGGAAGGTTTATTAAAGATTTTCAGACGGATACGCTCCGACTCTCCAACAATATATGATCCCGTTTCAGGAATTATCATTGTCTTGGGCCCTTCTTGTTCAAGGGGCATTACCTCCAAGACTTCTGAACCCACCACCAACTCATGAGTAGCAGACAGGAAGCGTTTTCCCGGAAACGTGGAGGATAATATATGAGCAAAGATGTCCCCTATCTGTGTCGGATTGAAACCATAGGGTGAAAGAAGTTTAAAAAGTATCCCTTCATTTTCTATAGCCTTGATTTGGAAGCGAGCCACCGTCCATTTGTCATTAGTCGGGAGTTGCGCCTTTGCAGCCAATTCATCGATGGTTTTATCATATACCGCTTGAACCTCTTTAAGATAGCCCGCACAACGATCGATGTTTTCAACGAATGCTGGATTGATTTCTTTCAACAGAGGAAACACCTTCAAGCGCAATAGGTTGCGATTGACATCAGGAATGAAGTTGGAGCTGTCATCGACATATTCCTGATTATTGTTTTGTAAATAATCCCTCAGTTCTTCCCGTCGCACGGATAAAAAAGGACGGATGATAATATTGCGTCGTGGAGCAATACCTATGAGACCATTCAATCCTGTACCACGAAGGAGGTTGAGAAAAACGGTTTCCACCGAGTCGTCCATGTGGTGAGCTACACACACACCTTCCGCATCAATGTCATGGCACAATTTGCTAAAATGTGCATAACGCAATTCGCGTGCCCCCATCTCTATGCTCACCTTATGGAGTGAACAATAGGTCTTAGTGTCGAAATGCACCGTATGAAACGGGATGTTGAGGCGCTGACAAAGGTCGCGGCAGAACTGTTCGTCACGCATAGACTCGTCACCACGCAGCATAAAGTTGCAATGCACTGCCTCGATACGATACCCCATCTCGCGGAGTATGAGCAAGAGAGCCACGCTATCGCTTCCGCCAGAAAGCGCCACGAGGTATAGTTTGTCGTGTTGCAATAGCTGGTGTTCTGTAATAAAGGAAGAGACTTTATCAATGAGACATGAGGCGGGTGACATTGGAAACTATATTAGTATTTAAATGTTGTCATTCCACATAGATGACCAACCCTTTAAGGTATTCTCCTTCAGGGTGATAGATGTTGATAGGGTGATCGGCTGGCTGGTGCAGTTGGTGAAGAATACGCACCCTCCTCCCGCTTTGTGCAGCCGCTGTGAACACCGCCATACGGAATTGGTCTTTGCTGACCACCTGAGAACAGCTGAAAGTGAAAAGAATACCTCCTGGTTTGATGATTTCAAATGCTCTGGCGTTCAGTCGGGTATATCCTTTTAGTGCATTATGCAACGCTCCGCGGTGTTTAGCAAATGCTGGTGGGTCGAGGATGATAAGGTCGTAAGCGTTTTCCGCCTGGTTAAGGAATTTAAACGCATCGTCACAGAATGCCGTGTGGCGGCTATCGTCAGGGAAATTAAGCTGTACGTTCGCATTCGTCAATTCGATGGCTTTGGCGCTGCTATCAACAGAGTGTACAAGGCGTGCTCCACCTCTCATCGCATAAAACGAAAAACCTCCTGTATAGCAGAACATATTGAGCACAGCCCTCCCTTTGGCATATTGTTCCAACAAAGAGCGGTTCTCACGTTGGTCGACGAAAAAACCCGTTTTCTGTCCTTTGAGCCAGTCGACATGGAAACGCAAACCATTTTCCA
The DNA here is from genome assembly GCA_900313615.1 of uncultured Prevotellaceae bacterium. Taxonomy (GTDB): domain Bacteria; phylum Bacteroidota; class Bacteroidia; order Bacteroidales; family Bacteroidaceae; genus Prevotella. Next base: position 53,070 of record OMRP01000005.1, on the reverse strand, counting down.
TGGCCACATCAGCGCCTCCATCGCCAATGAGGAATTCGTTCTCCATCTGCTGCGCCACTCTGGCTGTCAGTGTTGTCTCGCTTTTGTAATACACATTACGAATACGTCCCTCAGAGACCTTAACCAATTGTTCTGCGATGATTCTTCTTTCGCAATGAATCCCCACGCTGTGTGCCTGCATTACAGCTGTGTCGCCATAGCAGTCGACGACCAGTCCCGGAAGGAAATCGCCCTCACCATGAACCAATCTGAATGTGTTGTTATTGTCTCGGCGCAGATTCAGGCTTTTCCTCACATCATAGGCCCTTTGCAATTTTTGCATCCAGAAAGATTCGTCGATATCGACATCGTCAAAAGCCAGCACTCGTACCATGATGGTAGCCTGTTGGAAATGGCCTACAGCCAAGAAAACACCTTGGTTATCAAGCACTCGCACGACTTCGCCTTCCTGTATGTCATCATCCGTATGGGCGATGGCCCCGGAAAACACCCATGGGTGAAAACGTCTAAGACTTTCTTCTTTTCCTTTTTTGAGATATATGTTTTTATATGCCATTGTTTTAGAAGAATTATTTGTTATCAGGTTGCTGCTCTTCGGGAACGATGAACAGTTCATAATCACCCGTAGCTTTCAGTTGAAGGTATTCGTTGTAAATTTTTATACAAGCCCATGCATCAGTAGCCGCATAACGCTTCTGCCGCTCTGTGAACACATCGATGTCCCAATTCGTCAGTCGTTGATTCTTGCTGATTTTTTCGTGGAAGAAATTGGCATAGATTTTCTGCAGGCTGAGATCTTCAATTCCCAGTTCCTTCATGTGGTCTTGCAGGTCGATAAACAATCCAGGCGTGAAGTTCGCTCGACGTTGCAATAACAGAATATCATCATGCAAAGAAAGTCCCACTTTCAGAACTGTATCATCTTCAAGGAACTTGATGATGCACTTTGGCATGCCTAGCCTGTTGATACGGAAGAGGAAACATTGTTCAAGCGTGCTCACCTGTAAGAGCGATACCATATTTGTATGCCCTTTCTTAAAAGACGGTTTCGTTTCCGTATCTATACCAAGTATTGGTTGGGCGAGCAAATAGTCGACCGCGTTTTCCGCCTCCTGCTGTGAGAAGATAACCCTTATAGGGCCTTCGAACACAATGCTTGGCAGTTCAGCAATCCACGCCTTATCATATTTATTGTAGAGTATTTTTTTCATAAAACATGGTTATAAGTTGCAAAATTAGAAAAAAAAGGTGAATTTGTAGCCTTTTATTAGTTTTTTCCTTTACTTTTGCAGTAAAATTGACGATATACATGGCAAAGAAAAGAAATAAAGATAAGCAAAAATCATATTTTGAATCTCTGGGCTTTCATTTTTTCAATAGCGAAAAGACCAAATTTGTTTTGTCCATCCTTTTATTTGTGGTGGCCATTTACTTCATCATCGCTTTTGTTTCCTATTTTAGCACTGGAGGCGAAGACCAAAGTCTGGTATTATCCCCGCAAGAAGGAGAGTTGCAGAATGCCACTCGCAGTTTCCAGAACATTTGCGGTTCCATCGGAGCCTACGTCTCCCATTTCTTCATCAGCCGCTGTTTCGGCATCAGTGCCTTTCTCATACCCGTGTTCATGATTATGTGTTCGCTGAAGTTCAGTGGCACATATAAGAACATCAACCTATTAAAGTGGTTTTTCGGCCTTGCTCTGACCATGGTATGGTGCTCAATAGCCTTTGCCAAACTTTTCACGCCCATTTTTGGTGAAAGTGTTTTTAACCCTGGAGGTGACCATGGTATGTATTGCGCCCGGTGGATAGAAAACATCATCGGCTCGCCAGGATTGATTGCCCTTCTTGTCGTGGTGGCCCTGGCATTCCTTACCTACCTAAGTTCTGAGACTATCAATGTTGTCCGCAACATACTCGACCCCATGCGCCTTATCCGTAAGGTTCCTTTTACCATCACCAACAACCAACCCCAGAAAGAAGGATCCCTAGACTATGTCACGCCAGACCCCGATACTTTTGAAGACCCGGAAGAACAAATCGTTCGATTTACTGAAGACGGAGTTATCGTGGGTGCAGAAACGCAAGAAAGCGCTCCTGTCAGCAAGAGAAGCAAACAGCAGGAAAGCAAAGAACCAGGCATGACCGTCGAAGTAGGTCCTGGTGAAGAAAAGGCCACAGGAAAAGTTGTCACACGCGACGAAGCGTTGAACACGCCCATCAATCCCAAAGAGCCCTTTACCCGCTATAAGTACCCCACGCTCAGTCTGTTGGACAAAAGCAGTGACGACAGCAAGCACTATATCGACGAAGCCGAACAGATGGCTAACAAAAAGCGCATTGTGGAGGTGTTGAACAGTTATGGCGTTCAGATAAGTGAGATTCGCGCCACGGTGGGTCCAACTATTACCCTTTACGAAATCGTTCCCGCAGAGGGAGTGCGCATCAAGCGTATCAAGAATTTGGAGGATGACATAGCGTTGAGCCTCGCCGCCTTGGGCATCCGTATTATCGCGCCTATACCCGGCAAGGGCACCATTGGCATTGAGGTTCCCAATGCCAAACCAAAGATCGTGTCGATGGAGAGCATTCTCAATTCTAAAAAATTCCAGGAGACAACAATGGAGTTACCTATTGCTTTGGGTAAGACCATTACCAACGAGGTGTATATGCTCGACTTGACCAAAATACCCCACTTGTTGGTTGCAGGTGCCACTGGTCAGGGAAAGTCCGTTGGTCTGAATGCCATCATCGCTTCCCTACTCTATAAGAAGCACCCTAACGAACTGAAGTTGGTGTTAATTGACCCCAAGAAAGTTGAGTTCAGCGTCTATTCGCCTATAGCCGACCATTTCATGGCTACTGTGGATTTTGATGAAGAACCCATCATCACCGACGTACAGAAAGTGGTTCGAACACTGAAGAGCCTGTGTACGTTGATGGACCACCGATACGACATGCTGAAGCTAGCCGGCACTCGCAATATCAAGGAATATAACCGTAAGTTCGTTAATCACCAACTGAACTTAAGCGATGGCCATGAATATATGCCCTATATCGTTGTTATCATTGACGAGTTCGGCGATCTTATCATGACAGCAGGCAAGGAGATTGAGCTTCCCATTGCCCGCATTGCCCAGTTGGCTCGTGCCGTGGGTATCCACATGATTATAGCCACGCAGCGTCCTACCACAAACATCATTACAGGAACTATCAAAGCCAATTTCCCCGGCCGTATGGCTTTCAAGGTAAGTGCAATGATTGACTCTCGCACTATCCTTGACCGCCCAGGAGCCAACCAACTAGTAGGTCGTGGCGACATGCTTATTTTGAATGGCAGCGAACCTGTACGTGTTCAGTGTGCGTTTATCGACACCCCTGAGGTAGAACGCATCGCCCAGTTCATTGAGGAGCAACCCGGTCCTGTTGAACCCATGCAATTGCCCGAGCCTGCCGCAGAGGAAACCGATGTGGCCTTCGGCGAGGACGGTGGCGTTATGGTAAGTGGTGCAGACAGCTTGTTTGTCAAAGCCGCCAAACTTATCGTTGCCACACAGCAAGGTTCTACCAGCATGTTACAACGTAAATTCGAAATAGGTTACAACCGAGCCGGTCGTCTAATGGACGATTTGGAAAAACACGGTATTGTAGGTGCTCAACGTGGTGCCAAACCAAGAGAGGTGCTCATTCAGGATGAAGCATCATTGGATGCATTGCTGGCAAATTTAAATGATTAAGAATTGAGAATTCACAATTAACAATTTTGGATTACCAACACAAAGATAAAAACAGAATGATTATGAAAAGGACAAGAATTATCATGGCCATCGTTGCATTGTTAGTATGCACAGGCTTGACGGCACAAAACCCGTCGAAGGCCAAGGAGATATTAGACAAAGTAGCCGCCAACTTGAACAGTAAAGGTGGCGCACAAGCCGACTTTACGCTCAGCAGCGAAGGGGTGGGCAGTATCTCTGGTACCATTATCATCAAAGGAAAAAAGTTTCATGCCAATACTCCCAAAGCATCCATTTGGTATGACGGCAAGACACAATGGACCTATATGAAAAGTTCCGAAGAGGTGAATGTCAGCACTCCTAACGAGAGTCAACAGGCCCAGATGAACCCATATAAGTTCATCACGCTTTACAAGAACGGCTATCGTCTAGGAGTTAAAGAACAGGGCAATGGTTGGGAAATCCACCTCACCGCCCTAAACCGCGGGCGCAGCATCCAAGAAATGTACGTATATGTGTCGAAGTCCTATCTTCCCACCAAGGTGCGCATTTTGGAAGAACGCAAATGGAGCGAAATTAAGATTACTAATTTCAAGAACAGTCCCCAAAGTGATAGCGTGTTCACGTTCAATGCCAAAGATTTCCCCGAAGCCGAAGTGATAGACCTGAGATGAGGAAGTATTGAGCGTTGAAGATCGAAAATTGAAAATTGAACGTTGAAAATAGAGATGACAAGGTTTGAGTTATTCAAGACACTGAGACAGCATATGAAGCTGTCGGAGCGTCGGAGTATGGTATGGCAACAGAACAAGGCGGCCAAAATATTCCTTATGATTGGCGCCGGTTTCACCATTTTGTATCTGATGTTTTTTGCCGTAATCCTTGCCCTGGCCGCTAACAGCAGCACCAGCGTCACTGCCTGCGAATTGATGTATGGTTTCGCCCCCTTTATCCTGCTGATAGACTTCCTTTTTCGGTTTATCATGCAGCAGACTCCATCGCAGATGCTCAAGCCTTACTCTCTATTGCCCTTGCGCAAATATGACGTTGTAGACTGCTTTATTGCCACATCGCTGATGAGCTCCGGAAACCTCATCTGGTTTGCCATGTTTATCCCTTATGCCATCATGTCGATTGTGTTTGCAGAAGGCATCTTCGTAACACTTGCCTTTCTATTAGGCTTTTACCTTCTTATCCTCATCAACAGTCAATGGTACATGCTTGTGCGGACATTGGTGAACCAGCACATCATATGGTGGCTTCTGCCGTTGGTGGTCTACTTATTGGTCTTTTCGCTATGGATTATCCATCTGCGTATTGACCCCATGATGGACACGTATGCCTGTTTTGGAGAGAAGCTGTCACATGGCAATGTGCTTTTCTTTTTGCTATTGTTGGCTCTTTTGGCTATGTTAATCGCTATCAATCGACGTGTGCAACACCGTTTCACTTGGAAAGAGTTGACCCAACAAAAGGCCACAAAGCTCAAACATGTATCGCGATTACCCTTCCTTGACCGTTTCGGCGAGACAGGTGAATATATAAAACTGGAAGTAAAAAGTATCATGCGCAACAAGAACATGCGCAATTCGTTTATCTTTGCCAATTGTATCGTGTTGTTGCTCAGCATCATCATCTCTTTCACCGACATCTATGACAATCCTTTCATGAACACTTTTTGGAGCGTGTATAACTTTGCCATATATGGAGCCATGATTTTGGTGAAAGTGATGTGCAACGAAGGCAACTACATCGACTGTCTTATTGTTCGCAAGGAGAATCTGATATCACTGTTACGAGCCAAATACTATTTCTATTCCATCGTGTTGGTGGTTCCTTTCGTGCTGATGATACCCACGCTCATCATGGGCAAATACACCCTTTTGCAGTTGTTGGCTATCATGTCATTCACCATAGGTGTGGAATATTGCGTCTTTCTTCAGATGGCTGTCTACAACAAGCAGACCATACCTTTGAACACAAAGTTCATTGGCAAGGGCAGCATGGAGAACAGTTCCATGCAGATTGTGATAGAGCTTTTAGTATTCTTTGTACCCATCGTATTTATCATGTTAGCCACCTCACTATTTGGTGAGACGTTAGGAATGGTAATTGTGATGCTGGTTGGCCTTGTCTTCATTATCACTCATAGATTCTGGATTCGCAACATCTACGACAGGTTGATGAAACGACGTTATGAGAATTTTGAAGGATTCCGTTCCTCGAGATAACAAACCTGGGACACTTTCCCTCGCAAATAAAAAGGTTTTATAAAATGCAAAAACGCTTTCCTAAGAAAGCGTTTTTGCGGTGCGTACGGGACTCGAACCCGTGACCTCCTGCGTGACAGGCAGGCATTCTAACCAGGCTGAACTAACGCACCAATGCTATAAAAAAGTCAATGTCTTAAAAAGAATGCGGTGCGTACGGGACTCGAACCCGTGACCTCCTGCGTGACAGGCAGGCATTCTAACCAGGCTGAACTAACGCACCAGCATCATTGCTTTTTCAATTGCGGATGCAAAGGTATGCAAAAAAAACGTGACCTCCAAAAAAAAGAGCGACTTTTTACAAAAAAAGTTGCATTAAAGCGGCATTCTTGAAGACTTCGCCATTAAAGAGCCATTCTCTAACAACAGTAGCATGGAACCCTAGCGATAGAAAGAGTTTGCAAGAGGGAATGTTGTCTTCCGGCACCCATGCGTACACCTGATGAAGATGCAGTTTTGAGCGACAGTACTCGAAAAGCAACTTCATCGCTTGTTGTGCCACTCCTTTTTGTCGGAATCTTTCAAGAATGACAATACCCATCTCCGCCCTTCTGTGCTCTGGTTCAAAAGCTATAAGGTCGAGCAATCCCGCCACTTCACCATCCATGTCGACAACCAGCCTCAGTTGTTTATCGGTATAGATGTCATTTGTTGTATTGGCAATAAATTCTTTGAGTGCGAAATGTGAGTAAGGAGTATTGGACGCCCCTATAGTCCACAGTTCCGGATCATTTTCCACGACGTAGAGCACATCCAGATCTTCCGGTTCCATCGCCCTGAGTGAGATATTCACAGTTTTCATCTAAGCACCTCCTCCAATGTTATGATTGTTTTCGTATGGGGATTATAGGTACCTATCTGAACATTTTCCATCGGATTTTCGGCAAATATTGACAGTATTGTCTCATACGAATAAGAATTGATATCATATACTACAATGAGATTGTTCTTGATTTCCTTTCCTTCGAAGAGAGATATATGACCGTCTGGGAGTTTTTTTTCATTTCCCACCTGGAACTCACTTGAAAGTCCTTTTTTACGGGACAGTTTTCGGCATTGTGTAATGGCCGCCACCGAACCGATGAACAAATAGTCGGGTTCTTTTTTCCGTTTATGGTTGAAGAATCCAAGCGCCTTTTTCATTTTTCCCGTCTGCATCTTCACCAAAGCCCACGTGGCACTCATGTAAATGGCGAATTTAATTGGTATGGAAATCAGGAAACTGGAATTGCCGAAATGCTTTTTGAAAAAGATATACATCGCCTCATAGAACACATGGACATGCCTGAACGACGATTTCGACGTACTTTCCCCTTTATAATGAAGTATCGTCTGCGGAATAAACCAATTTTTGTATCCACCCTTGAGCAGCCGATACGACAAATCGATGTCCTCACCATACATAAAAAAGTCTTCATCAAGAAGGCCCACCTTATACATGGCATCACGGCGAAGCATACAAAACGCCCCGCTGACCACATCTATCTTTCCAGGTTCATCCCATGAGAGGTCCCCCATATAATAATGACCCAGTCGTTTGTTTTTGGGGAACCTGTTACAAAGTCCCGTCATTTTGTAAAAAGCCGTCATAGGGGTTGGAATGCCCCTTCTCGACTCTTTTGCTTTCATTCCATCGGCATTGAGCATGCACACCCCTACTGCACCCGCATCAGGATGAGCGTCGAGGAATTCGACAACGTTCGACAACACCTGTTCACCGACAATGGTATCCGGATTAAGCAAAAGCACATATTCCCCTTCCGACTGTCGAATGGCGATGTTGTTTGCCCTGGCGAAGCCAAGGTTATGGTTCATCTCAACAAAATTGACGTTCTGGTATCTACGCTGAAGGTACTCCACGCTACCGTCGCGTGAATGGTTATCAACGACGAAAACTTCAGCCTCGATACCATCCAAAGCCTTATAAACACTGTCCAGGCATTGATACAGGTAATGCTTGACATTATAGTTGACGATGACGACAGACAGTTTCATCGGCTTTCATTGTTGTCAATTCCCATCTCATTGGCACATCTCTCCTTCGTTGGGAACACCAAGAACATACACAGACACGCAATGATGGCTAGATAACCAAACGCCACACTGGCAAAGATATAGTAGCACAGGGTATTGCTCAACATGAGAAATGAAAGTATTCCCAATCTTGTTACCGTCCAAGTAAAATATGTCTGATTAGAACCACCCTTCACTTTATTCCTAAAATATTTGATACGGAACATTCCTACGGCAAAAGGAATGAGCGCCAACGACGACAGTTCTGCAACAGTAAGCACGACAAACTCCGTCTTCGCATCTCCCGCCATTGAACCCGCTTCCAATACATGCGTTTCGAACAGCACTACGAGGAGTAGTGCCGTGGCGACAGATGCCCATACTATCCATTTGAGTAATCCTATTTTCTGCATGACAATTATTACTGTGAGAATGGTATCCTGTTAATAATGGAACGTCCCAATGTGACCTCATCTGTATATTCAAGTTCATCACCCACGGAGATGCCTCTTGCAATGACTGACAGTTTCACTGCCATAGGGGCCAATTTTCTGGAGATGAAAAAATTAGTTGCATCTCCCTCCATAGTACTTGCCAAAGCAAGAATCACCTCGTCGACACCACCGTCAGCCACCCGTTGCACCAAAGAATCAATGTTAAGGTCGGCAGGTCCTATGCCATCCATAGGCGAGATAACACCTCCAAGGACATGATAGCGACCATGGTATTGCAGTGTGTTTTCAATCGCCATCACATCCTGAATATTCTCCACCACACATATGACCTTATCATCACGACTCTTATCGGCACATATTGGGCAGATGTCCGTATCGCTAATGTTATGACATATCGCACACGACTTCACCTCTTCCTTCATGGTGGCAATGGCCTTCAAAAAACTATCCACATCCTCCTTGCTGTCACGCAATATATGCAACACCAGACGCAAGGCTGTCTTGCGTCCGATGCCCGGCAATCGGGAAAAGGCCGCAACGGCCTTCTCCAGCAAAGCGGAAGGATATTGGCTGAGCATTTAGGGCAGGTAGATACCCAGTCCTATTCTCAGTCCCACTGTAGAATAGTTACTGTGGTCCTTAAATGACTGTTGGTAATACACTGCCGGTTCGATGGTGACGAAGCGGTTAATGAAGAAAGCATATCCGACTTCAACACCAGGCATCACATCGTTATAGTTATCATTGGCATGTACGTACTTAACGTTAGCACCGAGGAAAATACCATTCTGCAAAATGTAGTATCGTCCTCCAGCACCCAACGTCAGAGCATCGGGTAATTCGCCATTGCCATCGTATCCAACACTAGCCAGCGCCATGATGTTGTCGAGGATGCAGTATCCGCCCTGGGCTTGGAGGCCCAAGTTGAACTTTTCCGAACCATTGTAACTGAGGTTCAAACCGGTGAGCGATGCACCCACATACTTCTTACCTTGTTCAAACTGTGCGCTGGCAGTGAGCGTTGTAGCAAGTACCACCAACAATAAAGCGATTTTCTTTTTCATGTTATTTTGAGTTTTTGAGTTTTTAAAATTATGTATTATGAATTTTACGGAACCACGCAAAGAACCATACCAATGCGATGACAAGGACCACAGCGCCTAGGACATAACCTAATGAATAGTTAAGGCCAAATGCCTGAGGACTGACGAAAAGGAATGTGGAACATACCGTTGTCATGAACAGCGCCGGCACCAAAGTAATGATGAACGGTTTCCTCTGCTGCACCAAAAAGACCGTTATAGCCCAAAGCATGAACACCGACAGAGTCTGGTTAGACCATCCAAACCAGTTCCACAGCATATTGAAACCTTCTTTGTCGTTCATCTGCCACACAAGCAGCGCTATAGCAGCGGCAAACATCGGAATACAGACATATAGTCGTTTACGGATGGTACGCTGTTCCAGTCTTACGAAGTCAGCAATGATAAGTCGTGCGGAGCGGAATGCCGTATCGCCACTGGTGATGGGAGCCGCCACCACACCCAGCAAAGCCAAAATGCCACCAACAACCCCAAGCCAATCATTACAAATGATATTGACAATTGACGGAGCATCATTAACGGCAGCAGCCCCACCTGCTATTTGCTCATATCCCGGGGTCGGTGATTCGTAGAAGAAGTACATGGCCACCGTAGCCCAAATCAGTGCCACTATGCCCTCTGTAATCATTGCCCCGTAGAAGATGGGCCGTCCCATTTTTTCCTTCTTCATACACCTTGCCATGAGTGGACTCTGTGTGGCATGGAATCCACTGATGGCACCACATGCAATGGTGATAAATAAGTATGGGAAGATATTGTTTGGAGTCATTGCCTCGCCACTGAGTCCCTCCCATAATTCAGGGATGTCGGGTTGTTTGACAAGCAGCATGACGAGTAAAGCCGCAGCCATGAAGAGCAATGAAAACGCAAACAAAGGATAAACTTTACCTATGATTTTGTCTATTGGCAACAGAGTGGCGATAATATAATAGAGAAAAATGACGCCTATCCAAAACACATATTTCCCTGCACTCTCCGTAAAGAACGCCGGCTCCCACATATCGCCCAGTATCTTCGCTGGACTAAACACGAACACCGCGCCCACCATCATGAGGAGAAACACAGAGAACACGAGCATCACCTGCTTTGTTGTCTTTCCGAGATATTTACCTATGATTTCCGGTTGATTGGCCCCACCTAGACGAACGCTGAGCATACCACTGAGATAGTCGTGCACCGCACCTGCAAAAATACAACCCAAGACAATCCACAGATAAGCCGCCGGTCCAAATTTAGCGCCCATAATGGCTCCAAAGATTGGTCCTGTTCCCGCGATGTTCAGAAACTGAATCATGAAAATCTTCCATGACGGAAGAACGATAAAGTCCACCCCATCCGCTTTTGCTACAGCAGGTGTTGGTCTGTCGTCAGGCCCGAACACCTTTTCGACAAATTTGCCATAAATGAAATAGCCCAATACAAGGGCCACGAGGCTTACAATGAAAGAAATCATATTGTTTACTCTTTTTCTATTGCAAAAGTACATAATTAATTTGAAAAACGGAAAAAAACTGCACAATTTTGACAAGTTAGTTTCTCACAGGTAAAAAATATTCAGTTTATTTTGTTCTGCGACTGATTTTCCGTACTTTTGCAGAAAATTATCGAGACACTCTTTAGTGTCACATATTATTATAGCAATGAAGAAACTGCTACTGAGTCTGTCGTTGGCCCTATTGGCCTTGGCAGTCCACGCACAGCCCCCAAAGCATGAAGTACGTGCCGTATGGCTTACCACAATAGGCGGTATCGACTGGCCCCGCACCCATGCTACAAGCTCCTCGTCAATAAGAGAGCAACAACGCGAGTTGTCGCGCATCCTCGACCAGTTGAAAAAAGCCAATGTCAACACCGTGCTGCTACAAACCCGTGTGAGGGCAACCACCATCTACCCTTCTCAATATGAGCCCTACGACCCGTGTCTTACTGGTAGACAAGGCGGCAATCCTGGCTACGACCCTTTGCGCTACGCCATTGACGAATGTCATAAGCGCGGCATGGAGTTACATGCGTGGGTTGTCACCATTCCCGTCGGAAAATGGAACTCAGCAGGTTGCAAGGCCCTCCGCAACCGCTACCCTTCCCTCATCCACAAGATTGGTGATGAAGGCTACATGAATCCCGAGATGGAGGAAACCGGCAACTATATTGCCAAGATTTGCAGGGAGATAGTCGACAAATACGATGTTGATGGCATTCACCTCGATTATATAAGGTATCCTGAGAATTGGAAAATCAAAGTGAGCAAAGACCGAGGTCGCCAATACATCACCGATATTGTCAAGAAAATTCATCGTGCGGTGAAACAACGTAAGCGTTGGGTAAAGCTCAGTTGCTCTCCTATAGGCAAGTATTCAGACCTTTCAAGATATTCGAGCAAGGGTTGGAATGCCTACAACACCGTTTGCCAGGACGCCCAGCGATGGCTTCGTGAAGGTCTTATGGACGAGCTTTTCCCCATGATGTATTTCCGTGGCGACAATTTCTATCCTTTTGCCATCAATTGGAAGGAACATACCTATGGCCGTATCGTCGCCCCTGGTTTAGGCATTTGGTTTCTGTCGCGTTCAGAAGGCAACTGGCCGTTGACCGACATCACACGCGAGCTGGAGTTCCTACGGAGCAATGGTTTGGGGCACACCTATTTCCGCAGTCGTTTCTTCACAGACAACACTAAAGGCATTTACGATTACGTGCGCAACCGGTTGGACACCTACCCTGCCCTCATTCCCGCCCTTACGTGGGAGCATTCCACCCCACCTCAAGCACCTAGGAGGTTGTTCATTGACAACAGCAACGACATCACCCTCTATTGGGACGGCGCCACAGACAACAGCGACGGCGATTACTTAACTTATAATGTATATGTGAGTCACAACGGGACGGTGGACATTCGCGATTCACGTAACCTCGTAGCCCATCGAGTGATGGGTAAAAGTATCAGATTTAGAGGCTCATCATCGCATGCACCCCTCTACTTCGCCGTTACAGCCGTAGACCGTTACGGCAATGAGTCATCCCCTCTTCAGAGTGCCGCTGAGGCACGTTCCTCGCAGCAACTGCTCCGCAACGATGGACGTCGCCTATACCTACCCAAGAAAGACCCCGCTCTTGACGCTAACTTCGTAGTGATTGAAAGCTTGGCCGGAAATATAGTAAAACGCGAGTATTACAATGATGTGATTGACATCCATAACCTGCCAGAAGGAGTCTACTCCATCCACTCCATGAACCGCAACAAGAAAACCCATCGTTTGGGCCATTTCATTGTAAAACGTGGAGAATAATGTTAATACTATTGACAAACAAATAAAAAATGAGGATGTTCACATCCTCATTTTTTACATATTATCGCAAATCAACTACCATTAGAATGGCAAGTCATCGGCATTCTCTTCATTACCAGCTGTTATATCGCCCGTAGTGGTTGCCGCCGCAGGCGTGGCCGTCGGCGCTGCAGGGGAAGCAGGAGCGGCCGATGGTGCCGGTGCAGGAGAAGCAGGAGCGGGAGGGAATGGCTGTTGATCTGAACCTGCAGGAGGCGTGCCTACCGTTGGGTCATAAGGCCTCACGTCATATGCCCTAATAGAATTATACCATCTTCCGTTGTACTCGCGAGCATCAATGTCGAAAAACACCTGCACATCTTGTCCTTGTTGTATATTGAATCTGCTCAACCTATCAGCACCCCATACGGAGAAAACCATTTTCTTGGGAAACTGTTCAATGGTTTCCAGAACGAATTCGCCTACTTTCCATTCACCACGGGCAGAAGAGCCACTTCTTTCGGGCAACACTTGTATTATTTTACCTTGAAGATCCATTTGTGAGTTTGTGAGTTTGTGAGTTTATGAGTTTGTGAGTTATTGAGTTTATGAGTTTCGAGTTTATGAATTTGTGTGCTGCATATTAAATTCATAAATTAGAAGGGAGCCACCCCCCCAACGGCACCAGCTGCAGGAGGAAACGGTTCCAACGAAGGCGTTTCATTCGGTTGCCCAGCCATGATAGGCCTTACATCGTATGCCCTGAACGAATTGTACCATCGTCCTTGATATTCATGAGCATCGATGTCAAAAAAAACCTGTACCTCTTGGCCTTCTTGGATATTAAAACGTCGCATTCTCTCTTCGCCAAACACCTCAAACATCATTTTCTTTGGGTAGGCCTCCATTGTTTCGAGGACATAACTTCCTACTTTCCAATCACCACGGGCAGAAGAACCGCTTCTTTCGGGCAACACAGCAATTATCTTTCCTTGTATTTCCATTTTAGTTTATGAGTATATGTTTTTTTGTTTAACATGTGTATTGTTTCAGTTTGCGAAATTACACAAAAAACTTCGTAATAAGAATTTTTTTCTTCTTTTTTTTGTTTAGAAGAATGGTTTTTTGTAATTTTGTATCGATATAAGGCACGTTGTGGAATAACGAGCCTCAATAATTATGTAAAGTGCCAATAATAACTAAAAATAAGCATATCATCCATGAGATTTACCGTATCAAGCTCAACATTGAGCAATAATTTGATGTCATTAGCCAAAGTGATTAACAGCAAGAATTCGCTTGCCATCCTGGAGTGCATTTTGTTTGACATCCGCAACGGTCAGTTGACGATGACCGCATCGGACAGTGAGAACACCATGAAGACGACACTCCCCCTTGAGGAAAGCGATGGTGAGGCTTACGTAGCCATTTCAAGCAAGAAATTACTTGACGCCGTACGTGAGTTGCCCGAGCAGCCGTTGACCTTTGAAATAGACACGACGAATTACACGGTGATGGTATACTACCAGAATGGACAGTACAATTTCATTGCCGAGAATGCCGACACGTTCCCTAAAGATCAACCTATCGGTGAAGAGTCGACCCTCATCACGATAGAGTCTCCGGTTCTTTCCGACAACATCACCCGTTCCATTTTTGCCACGATGCAAGATAACCTCCATCCCGCTATGAATGGTATTTATTTCGATCTCACAGCGGAAGGTCTGTTCATCGTGGCCACTGATGGTCGTAAGTTGGTGCGCAACAAAGTGTTGAAAGTCAGCAGCGAGACCCCTGCTTCGTTCATTCTCCCCAAGAAACCCGCCACGTTATTAAAGAATGTCCTGCCTAAGGAAGGCGATGTGGTGATTAAATTTGACAATCGTAGCGCCATCATCAGTTATCCTGACGGCACATTGACCTGCCGTTTGATTGATGGTCGTTATCCCAATTATAATTCGGTGATACCGAAAAACAACCCCAACCAGGTGATGGTAGACCGCAAGACCCTTCTGAGTGCACTTCGCAGGGTGTTGCCTTTCGCCAGCGAAAGCAGCCAGCTCATACGTTTCCAGATTGAGTTAGGCAAGTTGGAGATTTCTTCGGAAGACCTTGACTATGCTACCAGCGCCAAGGAAAGTATCGTTTGCGATTATAACGGCCAACGGATGAGCATCGGTTTCAAGGGTGGCAGTTTCGTGGAAGCCCTGAGCAATCTGGAAAGTGACGAAGTCATCATCGAGTTGGGTGATCCCAGCCGTGCCGGAGTTATTCGTCCCGCCACACAGCCCGAAGGTCAGGAAGTGCTGATGCTGATCATGCCGATGTTGCTGAACGATTAATCTACACTGCCGATTATGACATTACAGCTCAGTCGCCCGCTTATTGTTTTCGACCTGGAGACCACAGGATTAGACGTTGCCAAGGACAGGATTATCCAAATCGCCTATGTTAAGGTCTATCCCGATGGCAAAGAGCAGCGCGTAAACGAGAAGGTAAACCCTGGCATTCCCATACCCAAAGAGGTGACTGCTATTACAGGTATTAGCGATGATGATGTGTCATCCAGCCCTACCTTTAAGGAATTGTCGTCTAAACTCAGTGCCGACATGAGCAATTGTGACTTTGCCGGTTTCAACTCCAACCATTTCGACATTCCCATTTTGGTGGAAGAGTTTCTCCGTGCTGGTGTAGACTTCGATTTCAACAAATGTCATTTCATTGATATCCAGACCATCTACCATAAGATGGAGCCCCGCAATTTATCGGCCGCCTATCTTTTCTATTGTGGCAGGGAAATGGAATCTGATTTTCACGCCCACCATGCAGAAGACGACGCTGAAGCCACCTACCGTGTGTTGCTGGGCGAGTTGTCACGTTATTCAGAAGGCGACAAACGACTTCCTGGCAACGATGTAAAGTCGTTGGCGGAATATTCAAAGACTGTTGACCGCATCGACTTTGCTGGCCGCATCATCTGGAAAGACATGACAGACAAGGATGGCAAGGTATTGAAGGACCATAATGGCAACCCCATACGGCAGGAAGTGTTCAACTTTGGCAAGTATAAAGGTCAGTCTGTTGCCGAAGTCCTTCGTCGCGACCCTAACTACTACAACTGGATGATGGAAAAAGATTTCACGTTGAATACCAAGAACGTTCTCACGCGTATCCGTATGCGTGACATCATGGCCAAACCTAGATAAACATGTTAGAAGGCAAGAAGATCGTGTTGGGCATAACGGGCAGCATTGCCGCCTACAAATCATGCCTGCTTATACGTCAGTTGATTAAGAAAGGGGCAGAGGTTCAAGTTGTGATAACCCCTGCAGGCAAGGAGTTTATTACCCCTATCACCCTATCAGCCCTCACCCACAAACCTGTTGTGAGTGAATTTTTCTCACAGCGTGACGGTACGTGGAATTCCCATGTAGACCTTGGTCTGTGGGCCGATGCCATGGTGGTAGCGCCTTGTACTGCCAGCACTTTGGGCAAGATGGCCCATGGCATCGCCGACAATATGCTCATCACCACATATTTGTCGATGAAAGCACCTGTTTTCATTGCCCCAGCTATGGATTTGGACATGTTTGCCCATCCCTCAACCCAACAGAACATCAAGACGTTAACTAGTTACGGTTGCCATTTCATCGAGCCTTCAAGCGGTTTTTTAGCCAGTGGTTTAGAAGGCAAAGGCCGCATGGAAGAGCCGGAACGTATTGTTGACGTTTTGGATACTTTTTTCACCACACAGTCTGTGGCAAACGACCTCTCCGGTCGTCGCATCCTCATCACAGCAGGTCCCACTCATGAAAAGATAGACCCTGTTCGTTTCATTGGCAATTACAGCAGTGGCAAGATGGGATTCGCTCTTGCTGAAGAATGCAAGAAACGTGGAGCTGATGTCACACTGATTGCCGGCCCCGTGAACCTTAGTTGTTCCGAAGGCATCCAGCGTATTGATGTTGAAAGTTGCCAAGAGATGTATGAAGCTGCCCTTCAAGCATTTCCGCGTCAAGATGCCGCAATTCTATGTGCTGCCGTTGCCGATTTCCGTCCAGCGGAGCAATCGACAACAAAGATCAAACGCGACGGAAGCGACTTAACGCTTCATCTTCAGGCCAATCCAGATATCGCCGCCACCCTTGGACAGCAAAAGACACCCGACCAAGTTCTAGTTGGCTTTGCCTTGGAGACCAACGATGAATTTACCAATGCCCAGAAGAAATTAGAGAAGAAGAATTTCGACTTTATCGTATTAAACAGTCTCCGCAATACAGGCACTTGTTTTCAGAGTGACGACAACCAGATTAGCATCATCAGCCGTAGCGGCAAAAAAGATTTCTCCAAGAAGTCAAAGTCTGCCGTCGCCAAAGATATCATTAACGAATTATCCATTATTCTCCATTAAACCATACCAATTCCAATGAAGGCAACCCCTCAGACCATCCAACAGATTGAGCGTGTCATTAAAAAGTTGACTCAAAAATTTCCATCCACAGAAGAACCGACGCTGCTGACAGACATCCACCTTCGTCTTACGCAAGAAAGCGGTGAATTGTTGATCTTCGACGATGATGACAATGAGATTACCCGTTGTGTTATCGACGAATGGATAGACAATAAAGAGAGTACATTTTTTGATGATGCCACGGATATTCTGCGCCGTTGTTTCCAAAAAAACAGCAAGGAGGTTGACAATTGGGGAATACTGAAGCCCTACAGTGTGGTATTGGAAGACGAGGAAGGCGAATTTGTGGGCGAATTATATATGGCCGACGACGACACTTTCATCTTCGGCGGAGATTTGATGAAAGGTCTCGACGAAGATTTGGACAAGTTTTTGAAAGATTTGTTTAAAGACGAATAATCATTATTGGATAAGCGAAACGGTGGATTATTTTTCCACCGTTTCACTTATTCACCTTTTTACCCTCTTCACAGCGCCTTTACTCTCATTGCTCAAACGGTCGAGCGCTGTCACTACGTATGTGGCAGGCTGGCCATTATCCGGCATTTCGTAAAAAGTATTTGTTGTGATGGCAACAATGCGGTCTGGTTTAGACAAGTCTATCTTCTCGTTGGCAGAGAACCGATAAACCACATATTGATATGCCTCATTCTTCCATCCAGTTCCTTTAGGTGCCGTCCAGAATAGCACGTTTTTCCCATGTGTCTTCACTACCGCGAGTTTTCGTGGAGCCTTTGGAGCGTTATCATCAATGAACGGCATGAGAGGTTGCAATGCTGGGTATTTCCAATAAGCATCCCTCAAAGTATGTCCATAATTGCCTATATTATCAACTGCAGCCTTGGCATACCACAGCACCGTACCATTAACATGCTGCATCTGGTTATGAAGTCTGTATTTTGCCGGCATTTGGTTGATGGAAGGATTGTCGACATCAGCATTTTTCACGGTCCTTTCAATATCCTCACCAATATAAAGAGGTCTATTTCCCGTATGGGCATCCCACCATCTGATAAGAGTGGCATAATCCGCCGTCTTATGACCGATCTGCCAATAGAGTTGAGGCACGCAATAATCCAACCATCCTTTATTCACCCAAAGCAGCACATCAGCATAAAGATCATCGTAGTTTTGTAGACCCGCTGTTTCACTACCCTGAGGGTCAGTGCGTCTATTACGGTATATACCGAAGGGGGACACACCAAATTTGACCCATGGTTTTCTTTTATGAATCGTCTCGCACAATTGTTTGACGAACTTATTGACATTGTCCCGTCGCCAGTCGTTTTTGTCCCTAAAGCCATTGTTATTGCGCTGGAAGTCTGCATCGTCAGGAATCGTTTGTCCTGCAGCGGGATACGGGTAAAAATAGTCGTCAATATGCAGACCATCGATATCGTAACGAGCCACGATATCATCGACTACGCTACAAATAAAATCTCTGCACTCCTTCCGTGCCGGGTTCAGGATAAATTGTCCATCATAAGCAAAGACCCAATCGGGATGTTGAATAGCCACATGTTTGGACGCTAGTTCTTTGGTCGTTTTCGTCTTGGCCCTATAAGGATTGATCCATGCGTGCAGTTCCATTCCCCTTTTATGACACTCGTCGACCATCCATTTCAGCGGGTCCCAATATGGCTGTGGCGCCACCCCTTGTCTTCCTGTCAAGAACCGACTCCATGGTTCCAATGTGCTCTCATATAACGCGTCGCATTCTGGTCTCACTTGGAATATGATGGCGTTTACTCCATCTGAGCGCAACTCATCCAGTTGATGTATCAAGGTGTTCTGCATCTGCTGTGTAGACATTCCGATGAATTGTCCGTTGACGGCTTGAATCCATGCGCCACGAAATTCACGTTTTGTCTTTGATGAAGGAGCGTTGACAAGTTCTGTTCCTTTACAAGAAGCGAGCACCAATGCACCGATGGTGAGATAGAAGAATAGGATTTTTTTCATTGACGTTTTACAATTTTTGGCGAAGATACGCAAAAAAAGGGACATGACAAAGAAACCACGCAAAAAAGAGGACTTCCACATTGGAAGTCCTCTTTTCTGGAGTTGTTATATTGTATTTCGTTATTCCGTTATAACGTTATATCGAAATGACGAGAAAACGACATTATTTACATGAACAAATAGCGGTTGTCGGTGAGTTGAGCGCTCTTCGTCAGCTCATTTTGGAAGGTCTGTCCAATCATGTTGAGGTAACGCTGAGCCGATTTCGACTGATACTGCGCTTTATCGAACTTGCCCTCTAACTGGCGACGTTCTTTCACCAAGAACGTGTAAACAGCGACATTACCTTTTACAGGATGAGCAGAGAACTTACCTTTTTCGGTAGCAGCCACAGCACCGCTGAGTGCAGGCTCCTGAGCCTGAAGTTCAGGAACGAAAGCAGGTGATGCCAGCGTTATCTGGTTGAGGTCGAGGAGTTTCGCACCCTTCTGCTGTGCCTCAGCCACGCTCTTCACTCCATTGAGTTTCTGCATGATGATTTCCGCTTTCTTGTCGTTCAGCACTTGTTCGCGGACCATCTGGTTTACCTGAGGATTAGACAGTGGCATATAGCCCTTGGGATAGATATCCGTGAGTGCCATGACGATCAACTCGTCCTGATTGTTACCACATGTGATAACCTCAGAGATATCACCTTTCTTCGTATCGCTATTGAAGACCCAACGAAGCGCCTCTTTCGAGTTGTTCACGCCCTGGATGCCGCCTGATGCTGTTGTAACATTTGCCAGTTCGCGCACCTGATAGCCTGCTTTAGCTGCGTTTTTCTCCATCGCCTCAACAGACTGGTTGGCTGCGACGAACTGTTTGAAAGCGTCGCTGATGGAGTGAGAAGTCTCATCAGAGAAGTCGATGGTACGTTTAATCACGGCCACATCGTATTTTGTAATCATGTTCTTACGATCGAGCACCTGGATGATGACACTGTTCTGTGCCATGTCAAGTTGTTTGAGTTCATTCACCGCCATGTTGTTCAACGCATTGATGAAATTCATGTCGTCTTTGCTCATGTTAGAAGCACGCTCATAGCGTTGTGTTGAAAGCCAAACTTTCTCAGGTGTCTGCTCATATTTTTTGGCGATGGCATCGAAGTCAGCACCACCCTGAAGAGCTTTTAGGATACTGTCAGCCTTTGTCTTCGACTCATCAATCGACTTACCATTGGCAGCGATGATACGATACTGTATACTGTCGGGCAAAGTTGTCTTTGAAATCAGTTTAATTACGTTGAACGAGTTGTCCGTCTTGCTCTCCACCGGTCCCTTCACTGCACCAACAGGCATCGAATCGATTACGGCAAACATATCAGCCGCAAAAGCAGATTTCGACACGGGAACGCCCAGGTAAGATGTAAGCGACTGGTACTTACGCACTGTATTTTCAATGCCAGCGCTGTCAATTTCAGCAGCCGCTTTCTGCATACTCTTAAAGAGGTTGTCACGGTCGGCAGCCGAAGCCACTTTCTTTACCTGGATGTATTTGATTGCCCTTACTTCCTGAGGCAATTGGAAAGAAGCCTTGATTTCATCATATTTCTTCTGGAGGTCGGCATCAGCGATCTTCACGTCTTTGTCTTCCACTGAACGATAATCGATGTAGGCAAGCTGCACATCACTTTCAATTTTTTCTGCATTGAAATTGAATTCAGCATCAGCAGGGTTGGAGATGACGCAAGCAGCCAACAACGTTTGGTATTTCTGCATCAGCACTGAAGTGCGGAGTTGTCTTTCCTTGAAGAGAAGATATTTATATATCTGCTCAATTTGTGGATTAGCGACACGAGCCTGCTCATAGTTATTCATGAACTGCTTGTAGGCATTGATATCGAAACGTCCCGTCTGCTGATTGTGGAAATCAGGAATGGGAATATTTACCAGCAGAGGACTCGTTCCTTGCGTCATAATATCCTGGATTTCCTGGTCGGTGACCGCGAGACCCAGTTTTTCCGCTTCTTTTTCGATGATTTTTTCTTGGACGAAGTATTCCCACGCAGCTTCCCGCAGTTGCTCGTCAGAAGCCTGCTGTCCGTCCATCTTCATGCATTCAACAAATTCTTCCACATACTTCTGGTAATCCTGAGCATTTATTTTCTCACCCATCACCTCACCGAGGCGTTGGCTCCGTTCTGCCCTTGTAGAGTCGCAAGAGCGGAACATTTCTTCAGCCACAAAGGCGAAAAGCGCGAAACCAATCACGCAAATCAGGATAACTCCTTTACTTCTAATTTTTCCTAATGCTGCCATTACTTTTATTTGATTAATTTATTTATTTTTCTTTTCCATTGCGGTCTCCGAGGAGGCCATTTCACAAAAAGCGTACAAAATTACGAAGAAAAAGGCAAACAAGCGAATAATTCTTTGAAAATTATTCTTTTTGCCCGACTTTTAGCCTCACCAGTTCAATTTTTGTCATGGTGTTCTTCAATATTTTGAATTCGAAATTGTCGATTTTCACCACCTCATGGAGTTTCGGGAAACTTTGGTACGCATGAAGAATGAGTCCACCAACCGTCATATAATCATCACTTTCCGGCAATTCGAGGTCGAACATCTCGTTCACTTTGTCAATCTCGAGTCGAGCCGACAGCACATATTCGTCTTCAGCCACTTTCTTGGCCACATAACTGTTGTTGTCGTGCTCATCTTCGATATCACCAAATATTTCCTCTACAATATCTTCAAGTGACACCAGTCCGCTTGTGCCCCCATATTCATCTATGACCACAGCCAGGCTCTTTTTCTGTTGCAGCAAGATACGCATCAGTTTTTTTGCCGCCATCGTCTCCGGAACAAACGGCATTGTCCTCAGTCCTGATATCCAGTCTTTTTTCCTTCTGAACATCTCCGAGGAGTGGATATATCCGATGATATGGTCGATATCCTCATGGTATACAATGATTTTGGAATGGCCACTTTCCACGAACCGCTGTTTGAGAGTTTCCACATTGCAGTTATCCTCCACCGCGTTGATTTCCGTCCTCGGCACCATGCAGTCACGCACCTTCGTATCCGAGAAGTCGAGTGCATTCTGAAAAAACTTCACCTCCTCCTCTATCTGTTCATCATCTTTGGCATTGTCGATGCTCGATTGCACTAGATAATCGAGGTCAACCTTCGTAAATTCCTCATCGTCCTTGTTCTTCTCCATGTGCACACCGAAAATTCTGAGGAAGCACTTCGATAAGAACGTCGCGATTTTTGAAACAGGCCAGAGTAAGATATAACATAGATACGCCGGCGGCGCGAAGAAAGTGAGCAGGCTGTTGGGATTGCTCTTGAAAAACACCTTCGGCAGAAATTCCCCTGTGAAGAGAATAATGATGGTGGAAAGGATGGTGTCAGCAGGAACGGTAAATCCGGGTGACATATCTTTGAAAATCGTAGCGTCGAAGAATTTGGCGATAAGTATGCCATATACCACAAGCGCTATGTTATTTCCCACGAGCATAGTGCTGACGAAATCGTTGGGATGACGGAAAAAAACGGACAAGAATTTCTGCCCCATGCCGTTTTTCTCCTTTTCCACCTCTGCGAGCAGTCTATTACTCGACACGAAAGCAATCTCCATGCCCGAGAAGAAGGCAGAAAACGCCATTGACACCAATATGCCTATGATGATTGCCACGTCCATACTATTCTTGTCTGGTAAGGGGAATTGTCTTCACTTTTCTTCTTGGCGATGCCGGCTGTCGTCCTATGCTCGTTGTAGAATCTTTTTTCGTCGTTGACGACTTTTTCTTCTCCGAATCATCGATGTCGTCTTTTTTGAACGAGCCTTTTGAGGAAGACACGAAATATTTTGTCATACGTTCGTCACTCCTAAAGGATGTACCCTGTAGTTCCCTGTCGGTAGTGATGAGGTGGGAGAACTTGTTGGAGTAAATCTCATGCTTCCGTTCATCCCAGAAAAGCTCCTCGCTTCTGAAACGCAATCCATTTTTCGAGAGTATACGCACCCTTCCTCTCAGTTCCCACAACTTGTCGACATCATAATAATAGGCTGTGTCACACTGTATATACGATTGCACATGCAGCGTAGGGTCGAACTGTTCGAGGAAGAGTCCTTTTTTGAATATCCACCTGGAAGGGTTTCTTTTCTCGTTCATCTCCCATTCTTCAGCCACGATGCGGTATTTTATAACGCCAGAATCAGAAATGAGCGTATTGACACCATACGATGTCATCATGGCCACAGAGTCGCGTTCATGAATAGCCGGTGCGATATGTTCTTTTTCCTCGGAACATCCCGCCATCACGGCCAGTGTTAACACACCAACCGCCAGTATTCTCCATCGCGCCTTCCGCCTTGCCATTAGTTCACTTTCCACTTCATGAACCATCGCTCATTGAACGTCAAGCCTATGCTTATTCTGAACATGTCCTCACGCAGATAACCCTTTGCCTCCTGTCTTACCCATTGCGCCGAGATGTTAAGTATCGAACGGTTATTCCACGAGTTAATGATTGGGATGGCCACACCGGCGCTAACCGCCAATTCTTTCGGTCCATCGTCACCATTTAATTTATAATAAGGTGTGGTATAAGAGGCTCCAAATCGATACCTGATACGTGGTGCCAATTTCCTGGCATATTCATCCCGGCAATACTCCATACCTACGTTGAATTTATGCCTATCTAGGAAATAATCATTGTCGATACGATAAGAAGGAACGTCGTTTACCACCTCATATATGGGGTAACCCGTTTCTGCCCATTTCTGATATGTATAGTCAAAGCCTATCTTCAGTCGATTGTTGTGATTCCAAGCCAAGCCACCACCTATCATCGTAGGCAGTTTATAAGCATCTTTCACCGAAAACTCCGTGGTATCGCTCACAGAAGTCAGCATGTTATGCGACGCCACCATACACTTTGCATCCGATTTCAGAGAGTGTCCCAACCCATAAGTAGCACCCAACGTCAGTTTGTCTTTTTTTGAGAATGGGACAGAAATCTGTAAGCCGAAATCGACTTTATAACTGGAAACATCGTTGGAGTACGCCTTCATCAGCCCACTAATACTGGAGTCACTATAGGAGTTACTTACCAATTTCGAGGTGGACCCCCACAAATACGCACCGTTAACACCGAATGAAAAGCCTTTAAATGGTTCCCATCCAAATCCCAGGAACACCTGTGACATTGCCCCATCTCCATTATACGTATTTGTATATGTTGACTTTGCGTCATTATCGAGGATACCCGTAACGGAATAATCGTATTTCACCTTACTGAAGGGAAGGAAACCGAAGGACACGCCCACATGCTTAAAAGCGCGGAAACCGGCCAAGACATAATCGACGGAACCACTTCTTGAGTTTTTCCGTTTGCCATTTTCCTTAAAACTAGTGAAGGAGCCCGATGCACCCACATCGAAGAGAAACGACAATGAGTCGATGGCAGAATAGGATGCCGGATTGGTTACATTCAGTTGGTTATGCTCCCTAAAGCCTATACCCACCCCATTCATACCACGGTTATAACCTCCCGACTGTTCGGAGAGTGTTCCGAAGCCATATTGACTATAGGGAGAAATGGTGCTATTACCTTGTGCGAAAAAGGGCAGAGCCGCCATACAGGTCAGCCATACCATTAGGATTCGTCTCATGTATTTTATCTGACAATTATTTTCAATAATTCAAAGAGGCTTATTTGCCCAAACTGGGTGCAAAGATGGTTATTTTTTCCGACATAGCCAAATCCGCCGCCCAATACTCATCATAACAAGGTGCAAAATTATTGAAAAAAAACGAATATCGGGCAATATTTCACATTATTTGGGGGAGTTTGATTGATTTAAACGTTATTCACCTCAAAAATTGGGAATAAATGTTGGTACATCTATACATTTTTTATATTTTTGCAATGCATCTATCAGCATGGCTCATGCTATGTGAAATCACCAAACAGATTCACCATGTCAAACATCAACACCTCATCCATGCTTGCCGTTGGCACAATGCTCAATGGCAGGTACCGCATTGAGCGTCATTTGTCGTCGGGCGGTTTCGGAAACACCTATCTAGCCACCAGTCTTATGTTCAATGAGATGGTAGCCGTGAAGGAGTTTTTCCTTCGTGGCATCACACAGCGTGATGACATTGGCACCATCGGCGTAAGCAATTCCGACAACAAGTTGCTATTCGACGAGCAGTTGGAGAAATTCAAGAAGGAGGCACAACGCATTCGGCAATTGCGTTCGCCACATATCGTCCACGTCCACGACCTATTCGAGGCCAACGGCACTGCCTATTACGTGATGGACTATATCGACGGGGAGAGCTTGGCTGACCGTATGATTCGTACAGGACAACCCCTGAGCGAGGCAGAGACGAGAAAGTATCTTGGGCAGGTGCTTGATGCCTTGGCTACCATCCATAGTGTAGGCCTTTTGCACATGGACCTGAAGCCTGATAACATCATGATAGACAAGGACGACAACGCCGTACTCATCGACTTCGGCGCAAGCAAGCGATGTGCCAATGAGCAGTTGACATCTACGGTGACAGCAGTCAGTTACACTAGCGGCTACGCTCCTCCCGAGCAGATAGAGCAGGACACCAACCACTTCGGCCCTTGGACAGATATATACGCCTTGGGAGCCACACTGTATCAGTTACTCACTGACCGCAAGCCGCCAATGCCCTCGGCCATTTATTCCGACCCGACGGCTGACAAGCACCAATCATTGGAGTTTCCTACTCATGTGAGTGGACAGATGCGTCAACTTATCACAAAGATGATGACCGTGTCGTGGCACATGCGTCCACAATCGATAGAAGATGTGCGTGGACTCATGGAAAAGAGATACAGTTTCGGAGCACCCCCACCTCCCCCACCACCGCCTCCTTCAATTCCAAAAGCCGTCGATGCGGTTGTTCCAACCCATTCCAGTGCCACTATTTTAAATCCTGTCAATGAACAGACGCCCCACTACGGAGAACAGGTTGGGCAGTATGGGAACCAAGCTATGCAATACGAGGAGGAAAGGCCTTATGAATACGAAGAAGAGGAAGGCTCATCCTCACGCAAATGGATATACGTTTTTATTGGCATCACCTTGGCTGCTCTCATCGGCGGTGGCATAGCTGCATACAAATTATTATCAAAGCCAGAGAGTCCAAACGGCTCACAATCAGCCGACAGCACTATCGTCACCAACGACGAAGACACGCTCCTGCTCGGAGGAGAAGGAGAATCCGCCGTATTGTCTGATAAAGACAAAATAGCAGAAACAAAAGAGGCAAAGAATGGGGCTGAGCAGGAACAGAGCACTCCCCCGCCACCTGTGGAAAAAGTTGCAAAAGAACCCACCAAGACAAAGACCTTGGAAGAGGCGCAAGCGAAGACAACGCGACAAGAGCCAACACCACCCACTCCAAAACCAGAGCCCCAAAAAGTTGAAGACAACAAGGTGTATGATGTTGTTGAACAGCAACCCTCATTCCCTGGAGGACAGGGCGCAATGCTCTCATGGATAAGCCAGAATATCCGTTACCCCGCTGCGGCACAAAGAAATGGTGTCCACGGGCGTGTTTTGGTGTCGTTCGTCGTTGAGAAAAACGGAAGCGTTTCAGATGTCCGCGTGCTAAGGAGTGCAGACCCCTCGCTTGATAATGAAGCCGTCCGCGTGGTGAGAGCCATGCCCAGATGGAGCCCCGGCAAACAAAATGGCCAAGCCGTTCGTGTGAAATACACATTACCAGTAACCTTTAAATTATAGTAATTAGGGGGCTCCCCATATCCCTCTTAGAGGAAAGTGAGATGTTACTATACCATTAAAGGTATAGAGACTTTATGGGACTATACCATAAATAAATATAGATATTGCCAAATAATTGCGAAATTATGTATAATTTTGCAGTCGTGAAAACAAAAAAAGGTATTATTCGGAAGATATGGGTGATAGCGGTGCTGTTGTTCAGCGTTGTGACCGCCAAGGGGCAGTTTCTGACCACTCCCGCCGACTCGTTAGAAATCAGTCTGCTCACCTGCACCCCGCACCAGGAAGTATACAGCATCTATGGTCACACAGCCATTCGCGTATTGGACAAGAGCCACGAGCGTGATTTCGTGGTAAATTATGGTGTGTTTGACTTCCACAGTCCCCATTTTCTGTGGCGCTTCACCTTTGCCGTTGCCGACTATGAGATGGGCATTCTGATGAAGAACCATTTCATGGCCGAATACATCCAACGTGGCAGTGGCGTCACCGAACAAGTGCTTAACCTAAGCGCCCATGAGAAGGAAGTTATTTTCAATGCTTTGCGTGAGAATTTCAAGCCCGAGAATGCCAAATACCGATACAATTTCTTTTACGACAACTGCACAACACGTGCACGCGATATGATTATCAGCCATTTAGATGGCACAGTTGAATATCGCGATTCGTTACCCCCGACCACTTTCCGTGAGTATGTGCATGGGTGCAGCCACGACTATCCCTGGACCACTTTTGGCATCGACCTGCTGTTGGGCGTCAGGGCCGACTGCAAGACCACCCGCGAAGAACGTCAGTTCTTACCCTATAATTTACATGACGACTTTGCCAGTGCCATCATCCGCGACAGCGATGGAAGCGAACGTCCCTTGGTGAAAGAAACGAATCAGTTGTTGAAAGCAGGACCTGTGATGACTGGAGCCGACATGCCCATCAGTCCCCACACAGCCATGATACTCTTTTCCGCACTTATCCTTTTGGTCACCGCCATAGAACAGTTCTGGCTGAAGCGGATATTTTGGTGGTTCGATGCCCTGCTCATGTTCATTGTAGGTGCAGTGGGCATCGTGTTGTGTGCCCTGTTCTTCTCCAAACACCCCACGGTGAGGACCAATCTGCAGTGTCTGCTGTTCAACCCCTTGCCCTTGCTGATGCTCTTTCCTGTGGTGAAGCACCTGCGCAAAAATCAGGGCCATTGGTGGTGGACTGTACAACTTATACTCCTAATTTTGTGCTGTATCGGTTGTTTTTTCCAAGATTATGCCACTGGCGTACCCATTTTGGCATGCGTTTTGCTTTATAGATGCGTAACGAGGGTGCTGTTAGGAAAAAATACGGTCAAGAGGGGGCGTAATTCAGAATAAATTCGTAAATTTGCAAAATATTTTGAAATCACACATATTATAATAATGAGTTTAACAAGTATTTTCCAATCACTGTTCGGCAACAAATACGCCAGGGACAAGAAACTGGTGCAACCCATTGTCGACAAGGTGAAAGACATCTATCCTGAGATTGAAGCGCTTGACGACAACCAATTGCGAGCTAAGACAAAGGAGATTCAGCGTTACGTTCAAGACTCGGCTGCTGCCCAGAAAGAAGAGATTCAGCAGTTGAAGGCCACGATTGAAGAAACTCCCATCGACGAACGTGAGGCTATCTTCAACAAGATAGACAAGATAGAGAAAGAAGTTCTCGAGTTGTACGAGGAGAAACTGAACGAGGTGTTGCCCATCGCTTTCAGCATTGTGAAAGAGACCGCCCGTCGTTTCAAGGAGAACGACGAGATTGTGGTTGACGCCACCGATATGGACCGTGATCTGGCCGCCACGAAGGATTTCGTGCGCATCGAGGGCGACAAAGCCATCTATACCACCCATTGGGTAGCCGGAGGCAACGACCAACGATGGGACATGGTGCATTATGATGTTCAGTTGTTCGGTGGTGCCGTGTTGCACCAAGGTAAAATTGCCGAGATGGCCACTGGTGAAGGTAAGACCCTTGTTGCCACCCTTCCTGTGTTCCTAAACGCCTTGACTGGCAATGGCGTGCATGTGGTGACCGTGAACGATTACCTCGCCAAGCGTGACTCCGAATGGATGGGTCCTTTGTATGAATTCAACGGCCTTTCCGTTGACTGCATCGACAAGCATAAGCCCAACTCACCCGAGCGTAGAAAAGCCTACCAAGCAGATATCACCTTCGGAACGAACAACGAATTCGGTTTCGACTATCTTCGTGACAACATGGCCATCTCGCCCGATGACCTAGTGCAGCGTTCACACAACTACGCCATCGTTGACGAGGTCGACTCCGTGTTGGTTGACGATGCCCGTACGCCATTGATTATCAGTGGTCCCGTACCCAAGGGCGACGACCAGATGTTTGAGGAGTATCAGCCTTTGGTGGAGAAGTTGGTTAGTGTCCAGCGTCGTCTGGCTACCGAGTTCTTGGCCGACGCCAAGACCAAGATAGCCAAAGGTCGCGAGACCAATGACCAGAAACTCACCCAAGAAGGTTTCCTTTCTTTGTACCGCTCACACAAGGCGCTGCCCAAGAACAAGCCATTGATCAAGTACCTCTCCGAAGAAGGTATCAAGGCTGGTATGTTACAGACCGAGGAAGAATACATGGCCAACAACAACCGTCGCATGCCCGAGGCTGTTGAACCCTTGTATTTCGTTGTCGACGAAAAGTTGAACTCCGTCGACCTCACCGACAAAGGTACCGACTGGCTGGCCGGACAGGTGAACGACAAACAGTTGTTCGTGTTGCCCGACATCACCAGTGAGTTGTCCGAACTGGAAGCCCAAAAAGGGTTGAGCGATGAGGAAAAGATTAACAAGAAAGACGACTTGATGAGTCACTATGCCGTTCAGAGTGAACGTGTGCATACCCTTCAACAGCTATTGAAGGCATATACTATGTTCAATAAGGACGACGAATATGTGGTCATTGACGGCGAAGTGAAGATTGTTGACGAGCAGACTGGCCGTATCATGGAAGGTCGTCGTTGGAGCGACGGTCTACACCAAGCCGTGGAAGCCAAGGAGCACGTGAAGGTGGAAGCCGCCACGCAAACCTTTGCCACCATCACCCTCCAGAACTATTTCCGTATGTACCATAAGTTGGCCGGTATGACTGGTACTGCCACGACTGAAGCTGGTGAGTTCTGGGACATCTACAAGCTCGATGTGGTGGAGATTCCCACGAACAAGCCCGTCATCCGCAACGACATGAACGACCGCGTGTACAAGACTGCCCGCGAGAAATACAATGCCGTGATTGACGAGATAGAAGCGATGCGTAAGAGTGGCCGTCCTACCCTTGTAGGTACCACATCAGTGGAGATATCCGAGTTGCTCTCGAGAATGCTCAAGTTGCGCAATATCCCCCACAATGTGCTGAACGCCAAATTACACCAGAAAGAGGCCGACATCGTGGCCCAAGCAGGTAGGAGCACTGACGGTCTGGGAGCCGTGACCATCGCAACCAACATGGCCGGTCGTGGTACCGATATCAAGTTGACTCCCGAGGTGAAGGAGGCTGGCGGTTTGGCCATTATCGGTACCGAGCGCCATGAGAGCCGTCGTGTGGACCGCCAGTTGCGTGGTCGTGCCGGTCGTCAGGGCGACCCCGGTTCATCCGTGTTCTACGTATCTTTGGAAGACAAACTGATGCGTCTGTTCGCCTCAGAGAAGATAGCCAAGGTGATGGACCGTCTAGGTTTTGAAGATGGCGAGCGTATCGAGCACTCGATGATCAATAAGAGTATTGAGCGTGCCCAAAAGAAGGTTGAAGAAAACAACTTCGGTATTCGTAAACGTCTGTTGGAATACGACGACGTGATGAACAAACAGCGTACCGTGATTTATGAGAAACGTCGCCACGCTTTGATGGGTGAACGTATCGGCATGGATATCGCCAACTTGATTTGGGACCGCGTATACAGTTATATCAACAACAACGACTACGTCGGTTGCAAGGAGCAGTTCCTGAAAGTGCTGGCTATGGAATGTCCATTTGACGAACATGCCTTCAACAACACCGACCGCGACGAATTGGCAGAGAAAGCCTTCCAGGAAGCCATGGAGAGCTTCAAACGCAAGACCGACCGCATCCAGACCACCGCTTGGCCCGTTATCAAGCGAGTGTATGAAGAGCAAGGTCAGATGTACGAGCGCATCATCGTACCCATCACCGACGGCAAGCATCCTCGTCCGTATGCTATTCCCTGTAACCTGAAGGAAGCATACGACACCGAGTGCAAGTCTGTAGTGAAACAGTTTGAGAAAGTCATCCTTCTCCATGTTATCGACGACTGTTGGAAAGAGAACCTCCGTCAGTTGGATGAGTTGCGCCACAGTGTTCAAAACGCATCCTATGAACAGAAAGACCCCTTGCTGATATTCAAGTTGGAGAGTGTGAAACTGTTCGACACCATGGTGGATGAGATGAACGACCGCATCGCCGGTATTCTGATGCGCGGTCAGATAGCGATTCAGCAAGACGACCGTGTACAGGAAGCTGCGCCCGAGCAACACAGCCAACGTTACAACGAGAGCAAGGGCGACGACTTGGTTGACCAGAACCAGAAAGCAGCCGCCTCACAAGACACGCGTGAGACAGCCCAACAGCAGCGCCGCCAACCAGTGAAAGTTGACAAGGTGCCTGGTCGTAATGACCCATGTCCCTGTGGTAGCGGTAAGAAATTCAAGAACTGTCACGGAAGAGGGATGTAAATCATTGAATTGATATGCGGATAGAGATTGAACAGTTGACCAAATGTTTCGGCGAGAAAAAAGCCGTTGACATTGACCGTTTGTCGTTTGACGGCAACAGCATCATCGGTTTGGTAGGCAACAACGGTGCGGGCAAAACCACCTTATTCCGTTTGATGCTCGACCTGCTGAAGGCTGACACCGGGCGTGTAACCTATTTCTTTGGTGAAGACATTCAGGCTACAAATGACGAAGGAGTAGCAACGAACAATGAAGGCCCAACGACAAGCGGTGAAGGCATCGATCCTGCCCATAGTGAGGAATGGAAACATCATATTGGTGCTTATATCGATGATGGTTTTCTCATCGATTTCCTCACGCCCGAAGAGTATTTCGCTTTCGTGGGCAAAGTATCGGGGTTGACCGAGGCCGAGGTGATGAACCGTCTACAAGTGTTCGACACTTTGATGGCAGGTGAGATTCTCGGTCAGAAGAAACTGATACGCGACTATTCCGCAGGTAACAAGCATAAGGTAGGTATTATTGCCGCCATGCTCAACCATCCTCAATTGGTTATCCTTGACGAGCCATTCAACTTCCTTGACCCCACGTCGCAAAACGTGCTCAAGCACACATTAGAGCAATATTCCAAGGAGCATCATGCCACGGTATTTGTCAGTAGCCATAACCTGGCACACACCGTAGAAATCAGCCAACGAATTATCTTGTTGGAGAGTGGACACGTCATCAACGATCTTGACAACCAAGGCAGAGCGGCAGAGAAAGAATTGGAGAATTACTTCAATGTGGATGAATGAGGGGCCAAGGTTGAATACTTACGCTTGAGAGAAAAATAAAAAAGGCAGGAATAATTCCTGCCTTTTTTGATGAGGTGCGTAGCAGAGTCGAACTGCTCTATACGGTTTTGCAGACCGCCACCTAACCGCTTGGTTAACGCACCCTGTCTTTGTTTGCGGATGCAAAGATAGGTATATTTTTCCGAGTCACCAAATTTTTTATTAGTTTTTTGGTTCAGTATCGTGATGGTAACAGTTTTTTTCGTATTTTTGTTGCACTAAACACCAAAAGATATTAGAATCATGATTATTGACTTTCAAAAGATTGATGCACAGTTCATCGAAAAATTCAAAGGGGGCAACGGCATACTTGAGACGCGTAACTTTGTAGACGAACAAAACAAGATTATGCTAAGCCAGCTGAAACCTGGCGCCAACAGCGGTTACCATCGTCATGAAGGCAATTCGGAAATCGTCTATATCCTCAGCGGTGTAGGTCATTTCGAGTATGACGACACTCAAGAATCAGTGAAAGCAGGCGACGTGCACTACTGTCCGATGGGACACGCCCACGCCATGTATAATGACGGAGAAGAGGATTTGGTGTATTTGGCTATCGTGCCGGAGCATTAGTAACCCCCGATACCCACCCCGGCCCTCCCAAAGGGAGGGTGCGTGATGAGGGGAAAGGAAGATGGCATATTAGTGGTACCAGATACGCTGCATCTTGCGCCGAATCAGGAAGGTGTTGATGAGGGCCACGACGGCGAAGATGAGCAGTCCTGCGATGATGGTTGGCATGAACGAGCCATCATCGATGGCTGGGAACAGTTGCTGTATCTCATCCATATAATAACGACGGATGAAGAACACGACGATGAAAGCGATGAGCAATGACGCCCCATTGAGCAACATGGCCAGCAATGTGTAAGGCACCGCCACTTTCTTTGGACTATACCCTATGAGCATCAGATTCTGCAGTTTTCTCTCATTCTTCTGTATGAGAAGGAAAATGCTGAGGAAAAGGATATAGCAACTGAGGATCGTGACGATGACGCCTATGGTCACCACGAGGAATACCAATAGGCGGAGGAAATGCGCAGTTTTCTGCATCGACTCTTCGTCAGCGCCCATCTCATAACCCATCTCCTCTAAGTAAGGAGCAATCCTTTTGTCTGCCGGATTGCTGAGTTCCACCACCAATCGCGTAGGTTTACTCTCCGCCTCAGGAGCGAATTTCTTCATACTCCACTGCATAAACGACTGTGGCACTAAAATGGAGCTCATGCGGTTGGAGAGGCTTACCACCCTACCCTTGAACGTCTGTTCCGTATCATTGCCACGCATCTGTAGCGTGAGGTCAATCATTCCCAACAATCCATCACTCACCTTGGGCATCGAATGTGTCTGAGCATATCCGAAATTATACATATTGATGTATGACCGTGGCAATATCACGGGAACTTCGTTAGCACCCTCTTCGTAACGCCATTCCCCCTCTGGAATATCCATGAACGCATCGGGTATGGACTCAATAAATATTTCCGAACTGAGAATACGATGCCCATTGATGCCCATGTCGGCATTGACATGATATGGAGCCAGCGTAAAAGTCCCCACCTGAGTGACGAAAGGTTGTGCCGCCACCTCGTCGACCTCATCTTCCGCAAAAGCGCCCGTCTGTTGTGACAGGACGCTGCCCGACCCGATTTTTTTACTCAAGACCATATAATCGGCCTTCATGAACGAGTCTTTCGCTGTGAACACAGGTATCACATCATGGTAGAACTGTATGCCCAACAGGATGATGGCCAATCCTATGAGGTTAGCCAGGAAGAAACCCACAGACTGGGACGTGCTGACATGTTGTCGCAAAAGTTTCCAAAGCAGTTTCATAGATGGAGTGTTTTATCATAGTCCAACATCATGTGCTTGCCAATACTCGTGACGATTACCGCTGCCCCTTTTCGTTCAACTTCTTCCATCATCACTTCGGCCATCACCGCTGCGTTGCCATCATCGAGATGGCTAATGGGCTCATCGAGCAAGAGGAAATCAAAGGGTTGCGCCAAGGCACGGATCAAGCCGACCCTTTGTTGTTGTCCAAACGACATGTGTCCTACTTTGGCATCCTTCTTATCTTCTATGCCCAAGCGTTTGAACCACAATGCAATCTGTTCATCGGTAACGGATTCGGACAAGATGTTTTTTATCTCCACATTCTCACGAGCCGTCAGTTCTGGGAAGAGTCGCATCTCCTGAAAGAGGTAAGCCATATGCTGTTGGCGAACATTGCACCAATCGTTGATGGTGAGTTGGCGGATATTCGTCGTGTCAAAAGTAATCTCCCCGTCATAATCGCGCCGATAACCCATTAGGAATCCACACAAAGAGCTTTTCCCTTGTCCGCTATCCGCGACGACGAGGTATTTTTTACCTTTTTCAAACGAGATGTCATTGTTCCATATTTCGCTCTTGAGTTGGGTATTTTGAGCGAACACCTGAGGAACGACATGATGCAGAGAAATGGAGTTCATTTTGAGGGTATAGTGAGGAGTGAAAAGTGAAGAGTGAAAAGTGAATAATTAAGAGTGAAAAATCTTCCTATCTCATATAATAGATGATTTGTTGGGTCTCGCCGAAGAACGCATTGATAAGAGAGGTGAACACCTTCATCTTTTCGTCAGCCTGATCAGTAAAAGCCTTTGCATTCACGCGCAATGTCATTCTTTTGCCAACCATCATGTCAATCGTTTCCTTTGACAAAGAAGAAGCTGATTTATTGAGGAGTGCACGTGCCTTTTCCTCCGAAGAGCCCGCAATGAACATGTTTCCACCGACAACCCCGAAATACATTTCATACTCACCACCAGTGAAGAGGAAAAAGTCTTGTCCTTTATCCACGATACTCGTACCTTTCGGACATGATGATTTCCAATAGTCCACATCCTTGAGAAACTCCGTATCTTTGAGTTGTGCAGCCAACGCGAATTGCTTTTGTGCACTATTTGTCGGCGAATATGTCATCACCACTTCCCCTTTCATGGAACGGATAATTTTATCCATGTCGACAGCCAGGTTTGCCCCCGTCAACACCGATTCCATCGCCTTATTCGTATGGATAAGGTTGAGGAAGCTATCCCCTTCCACATTGAAGAACGCAGCAAACACCATGGAGTCAGACACGGTCTCCACGAATCTATTGCCCACAGGAAGAAGTTGTTGCTGTGATTGTTTGATTTCTTTATTGATATTTTCCTTGAATGAGAACGTCTCCCCTTCAACAACCACGGTTAACCCTTTCTTTGTCATCTCCGCCTTGAGGTATGCATCATTCTCACCTGCTGTTTTAGGGACACCGAAAGCAAAAGGGATAGTAGCCGTCGGCGGCAGTGCCGACATCCTCGCCACCATTTTTACAGGAGCCGTCATTGTATCTATCGCCTCCGTCAACCGACTCTCCTTCATTCCCTTGTCTTCGTCTTGCGACAAATATTTCACCATCCGCTGTTGCAACTGTGCCATCGCCGCCGGAAGCACGGGTCCCATAAAGAGCATCGCATCATCGGAATAGCCAATGAGCCAACTGTCGTTCCATTCTGCGAAGCCGAACCCTTTCCGCTTGTCACGCACCTTGCACTTGCCGCTTTTTGTCAGGTCATTGCCTAACCATGTTTCCAATTCGTCAACATCATTGACTCTCGCACAACAGCCAAAATCGCCGTCTCGAGATTCAAAGAGATAGAGCGGCACGGAGAAATCGAGCCCGCAATTTTCCATATTGCCGACATGAATCACTTCCGCCAGTCGTTGTTCGTCAGCCCCGCCGTCGTCAGCCAACGCCTTCATATCCACGGCGGCCAACGCCACACAATCTTTGGGCACCGCATTTTGGTAAGCATTTCCCGAACAAGCAGAGAGCAAGACGGCAATGATTGCAAATAAGCAGAACGATTTAGTGTTCATTGTTGAAGAGTTATGTATAGAATCGACCACCCCACCCTGTTGTGAATGAGGCAGTACTCAAAAAGCGCACAAAGATAGGAAAAAAATCTCTATTGCCATTGGTTTAGTAAAGAATTTCTTCCATGGGCTTACGCATCTTGGCCTTTGGCTCGTCGGCAGGATAGCCCAATGGAATCAAGACGACAGGTTCCTCATTTTCCCCCATCCCAAAAGCCTTTTTACAACGTTCCACGTCGAAATTGCACACCCAACAGGTGCCAAGACCCTGTTCCGTAGCAGCCAAGCACAGATGCTCCACAGCGATAGCCACATCGATGTCACCATGATGCTTTCCGTCTGCCCGTACCCATTCATCATCATGTAGAACGGAGGCAATAACGACGACAGGAGCCGTAGCGAACCATTCCCGATTGTAACATTGGCTCAGTTTTGACCTGCCCTCATCATCACCAATCACGCGAAACGTCCACGGTTGTTTGTTACAGGCCGACGGAGCCAAGCGGACACATTCCATGATATAATCCAGTTTCTCCTGTTCAACACGGGTAGGTTGGTAGTTCCTACAACTATACCTATTTTTGATTAGTTCCAAAAAATCCATATCGTTATATGTTATTGGGTTATTATTTATTCACCTATGACAGTAACCACCAGTTTTCTTGGTCCGCCATCATTGCGGAATTCACACAAATAGATACCCTGCCATGTGCCCATATTCAGTTTTCCCTTGGTGATGGGTATGGTAAGGCTGACACCACATAACGTGGACTTGGCATGTGCGGGCATATCATCCGATCCTTCCAGCGTATGTTCATAGTATGGCTGGTTCTCCGGCACCAAGTAGTTGAAGATACGTTCCATATCGCCCCTCACATCGGGGTCATAATTCTCGTTAATGCATAGTCCACAACTCGTATGTTTCGTGAAGATATTGACGATACCCGTCTGTGGCAACTGTGGCAGTTGGCTTACTATCTCGCTCGTTACGAGGTGAAATCCTCTTGTTCTAGGTTTCAGTTTTATCTCTATTTGATGGAGCATTGTTTGTGAGTTTGTGAGTTATTGAGTAATACAAAGGTACCCAATTGCTGCTAGATTACCAAAGAACTATCGTTAATGAGCGTTAAAGAGCTTCATGCACAAGTCAAGGCGGTTGTACCGGTCATTTCTAAATAATTCTCAAAATCAACAACAAAGTGACATAAAATATGCGACAGATATAAAAATAATGATTATTTTTGCACATAAGACCAATGAGTTGGAGATGGCATATAAACTGAAATATCGTTGCCAGACATGTGGCTATGAAGCCGAGGTATATGAAGGAAGAGGACTCTTTCGCCAACATATTACTCCCATGTCATGCCCTGACTGCAAGACCATTCAGAACATCGTGGTAGGTGGCATTATCGCCGACGTTGCCCCATCCTACCGTAGTGAAGTAGGCAGACTATGCCTGCGTTGTGGTAGCGCCGACATTAGGATATGGGACAAACGAACCTGTCCTAAGTGTGGAGGCCAAATGGAAGATACCGGCGAGAAGGAGTTTTGGACCTGAGTCGTGCCTTGAAGACAAACATCACGTTTGTTTTCGAAAGCGTTATTTAGAAAAGATATGAACGAATTGATTACACAACTGAACGATACCATCTGGGGAGTAGGACTTGTTGGCGCATTGGTGATTTGCGGCCTATGGTTTACTATCAAGACGAAAGGCGTGCAGTTTCGCATGATTGGGGAAATGTTCAGGTTGCTCACCGATTCGGCCACATCTACAATCGGCAACCTAACAGACAAACAAATCCAACGCAAACACGTATCATCATTCCAAGCCTTTGCCGTATCCGTCGCCACACGTGTTGGGACGGGGAACCTGGCCGGTGTCGCCACAGCTATTGCCGTTGGCGGTCCCGGAGCCATTTTTTGGATGTGGGTGATTGCCCTTCTTGGTTCGGCGACGGCATTTGTGGAATCAACACTCGGTCAACTGTTCAAGAAACGTCATAAGGATTCATTTATCGGCGGACCGGCCTATTACATCATGCATGGTCTGCACTGCAAATGGATGGCCTATCTGTTTGCCATCTTAATCACCATCACGTTTGGACTATCCTACAACAGTATTCAAAGCAATACCATCTGCGGAGCCATGCAAGAAGCCTTTGGCTGGAACCCTATGGTTGTTGGGGCCATTCTCGCTGCCATCGCATTATTCATCGTCTTTGGCGGCATTCATCGCATAGCCCACGTCAGTTCCATCCTCGTTCCAATCATGGCCATCGGCTACTTTATTTTGGCCATCGTGATTGTCATGATGAACCTGGAACATATACCTCACGTGCTGAAAGTCATCGTGACCA
Source organism: uncultured Prevotellaceae bacterium (assembly GCA_900313615.1). Taxonomy (GTDB): domain Bacteria; phylum Bacteroidota; class Bacteroidia; order Bacteroidales; family Bacteroidaceae; genus Prevotella. Next base: position 14,174 of record OMRP01000005.1, on the reverse strand, counting down.
ATGCATTCGGTTTGGAGCAAGGGTTAGGTGGAGCATTGGGAGCAACAATCATGAATGGTGTGAAACGAGGATTGTTCAGCAACGAAGCCGGTGAAGGAAGTGCGCCCAATGTGGCAGCGACGGCAACAGTCACCCACCCTATCAAGCAAGGTCTTGTCCAGGCGTTAGGCGTTTTTACCGACACCCTCCTTGTCTGTTCGTGCACCGCTTTCGTGATTCTCATCAGCGGTCTGTACGACGTGCCCGAATTGAATGGCATTGCGCTGACACAAGCCGCATTAGGTTCCGAGATTGGCTCGTTTGGTCCCATATTCATTGCCTTGGCCATTTTTTTGTTTGCCTTTTCATCCATCATCGGCAATTACTATTACGGTGAAGCAAATATCCGCTTCATGACCTCTAGTGAAACGGCCCTTGCCATTTACCGTATCTTCTCTGGAGGCGTGTTTGTGATTATCGGCGCCTTGGCCAGCCTTGAATTTGTATGGAACCTGGGCGATTTATGTATGGCCCTCTTAACGATCTGCAATCTTATCGCCATCGTCACACTCGGCAAGTATGTCTTCCGCTTGCTCGATGACTACAAGACACAAAAGCGACAAGGCATCAAGGAACCTGTTTTTCACCGAAAGCAATTACCAGAAATAGCAGAAGAATTGGAATGCTGGGACTGAAAAGACGAGGTCGTTTATCCTGAAAAAAGGACGACAGCACCACCATCGCCCACTTTCAACTTTATTCGTCCACCACCTCGATATAGAAACTGAACGGACGGAAACCATCGTTGCAACTAATCATCGCACTCATGGGATTCTTCATCCAACCGTCATAGAAATTTCCCTTGCCTTGCGCCAAGGCCTCCACAAATTCTCTCATGGAAGACCATGCCGCTGGACACATACCTTGAGGACATTTGCCATCAATGGAAATCCATTGCTGGCCTTCCTTCACATCGCATGTGTGTTCAATGGGATTCTCGTATTTCGCCATCAGGTCTTCATAAACAGACTGACGAAGTGCAGTTATACGTACTTTATTCATTCTGTCCATTCATGCTCATTATTGGTATTTCTGGAAATTGTATTTCTCTCTGAGCACTTTCTTTTCATCTTCACTCAGACTGTTGAAATACTGTTTCCAACCTGGACAGAAGTTGATATGCCAACGCCAGAACTTACCTAAAAAAGAATTGGGCTTCCTGTCATAACGTGCCCTTAGTTTACAGTTTTCGCAGTTATTTGCCATGAGGTTTGTGAGTTTGTGAGTTTTTTAGTTCTGGAATTTCTAAGGAAATGAATGTAACTGCAAATGCTCTCGGGAGAATGGCAGTTGTGACATACGCCATCACTCGAACAAGGCGTGTCCATGTCAAAACGTTGTGCGTTGATGGGAGCCGCGGTACTTCTTGCTCTTGCCAGCGCCGCCTCTGTGGTCTGGGCCACTTTATTCAGGCCGATAATAAAAATCACTTTCTTCGGGCCCCAGCTGATAGCAGCTATGCGGTTTCCATTGCCATCGATGTTCACAATGACGCCATCCTCAGATATGGCGTTGGCGCTGGTGAGGTAGACATCGGCGGTGAAAGCCTTGAGGTACATCGCCTTCTTTTCTTCAGGTGTTTCTACTAAATCCCGGTCAAGCACTTCCAACGTGCCGCGGTTCCTGAGATAATCAGGTAGTCCAAGGTCTTGGACAGACATTGAGCCACCCCATGTCACACTGTTTCCGTCTTCAATGAGTGCGGATATTTTCTTGACGGTCTCCACTGCTGTCGGACAGTAGAAGGCCTCCATATTGCGGCGTTGCAGATTCTTTATCATCTTTTGTGCCAGCAACTCGTTTCTTTTCTCTTGTGGTGTCATGATTCGTATGGTCTAAATTGTTTGTATTGTTCCCTGTGATTTATTTAATCATCTTCATCACCTGCTCGTCGGTAGCTTGAGGACAGATTGTCTTCATCTGTTGCATGATACGGTCAATAGATTCCTTGGGTGAACGAGGGCATCGACATGCGTCGCGGCCATAGAGCTGTTCGGGGGTGGTAAGCAACGACCAGCCCCAACCATATTCTCTTCCGTGCTTGTCCACAGGATAGACAAAATCCTCGGTGACGATGCGGCAGGCCATCTGTAGACGGGTGATGAAACTGTCAAATCGGCTCCGCATCTTGGGACCGGTGAAACCGCAGGCGGCACGGAGTTCACGGGTAATAAGGCTGCCATGTTCCTGAAGCGTCAAAAGAATGGTTTCTTCGATGCTGCCTTCTGAAGGTGAAGGATGGACACTGCGACGATAGTTGCAGAAATCTGGCCACCACTCGCGACTGATAAATCCTGCCTTGTTCGCGAAAAACTTGCCATAGACAAAACCACCTTCGGTAATGATGCTGCCTTTCCATTTCCACAACGGCCAGTCCCAACCGCCATCAGGAAGCAATACATAGCGACAGTCCTCGTCAACCATATCTTCGGCCGAGAAGCCACGGATACCGCTGTCGAGCAAAGGCAGGAACCCGATACGGTTGATGAGCTCCATCAACTCTACGCTGTTATGTATTTTCTCAGTCATGGCGTTCTATTGGCATACCAGCTTCCATCCATGCTTTGATGCCGCCTCTGAGGTTAACACAGCGGTAACCTTCTGAAGCCAGTTTGCCGGCGGCAGAGGCGGAACGACGACCACTGCGGCAATAGATGGCGATGGTCTTGTCCTTCGGTAGTTTGGCCTTGGCTTGCTCGACGAAATCGTCTTGGAATTGGTCGATGAGGATGGCCCCCTTGAGGTGACCTTCAGCATACTCATCTGCCTTGCGCACGTCGAGGATAACAACACAGGAGTCTGCTGTCAGTTCGGCAAACTCTTTCACCTCCATATTTTCATAGTCTTGGCTGCAGGCTGTATTCAAACCCAATGTGGCCAAAAGGATGGCTAAGATTTTTTTCATGTGTTCGTTGCTCTGATCAATGATTTGATGCAATATCTTAAAATCTAGGGGCAAAGATAGTAAAAAAAAGAGAGAAACACATATTTTTGTCCACAGAATGTATAGGAAAAATAGAGGTTAGAAAGAATAAAAAAGCATATTTCTTGAGAATCGGATTGAGTCCCCGATTATACATTTGGTCCATTATCAACCCACAATAATAAAATTCTATGCTTGGCATGGCCCTTTCATGTGATATGATAACCTCATCAAATGTAACACTTTCTTTGCTATTTGATAAACAACAGAAAAAATATTCAAAAAATATGTTGTAAAATATAAAATTTAAGGTATATTTGCAAAAGAAGACTTGATTCACGACCGAGAAGATTTAATTGTTTTACACTTTTATTTCTATTGGTTAGTGTACCACATATTATTATTAACCTAAGGATGTTAGGGCTTTTGCCCACTGAATGTTTCATGCGAGTTACGAGTGATGAGTGACGAGTTACGAATTCTACGATTCTCTCATTCGGGATATTTTAATTCGGGGAGCAACCAAAACGGTTGCTCCCCGAATTTGTTATTGAGCCTTTATATCAAAGGAGAATAGAATATCACCGTGAGTGACGTATGACCATCAGAATCTCAAATACCACATGAAAGGAGGTATTCATTCTGTTAGGCAAGGTGGTCGATGGCCGTTTGGAGCCGTTCGAAGAAGAGGCCGATATGGTAACCATCAATAAAACGATGGTTAGCGGTGAAGGTCACGTTGGTTACCCATCGTCCGTTTCGTTCCACGTATTTTCCCCAGTTGACTCTTGGTATAGCGTCATCAGGGTTCTCCATTCCCGGATTGAGGAGGGCCGTGGCATCGAGGTTCGGCGCACACGAGCAATAGACCACGTTGGGAATGTCGCCCATGCCTCCGAAGAGTGTACTCTGCCCCGCTATCGCCTTTGTTGTCGCCTCCACATATTCACGCAACGTCCCTTCGAAAGGAGCCGTATGAAAACGGAACACCTGTTCTTCATGCCGCTTGTGAGTGAAATTGGTGTGGATGGTGTCAAAACGTACCACCTGTCCATCGATGATTCTCAAATGGAAATTGTCGATGCTATTGAGCACTTCCGTAGTGAGGTAAATCAACGAGAGATAGAACGACAGGCCTTCGCGCCTTTTGAACTTCAGCAGATTGGTCACGTCGATATTTGCCGCCAAGGCATAATGTGGCATTTTCAGGCGCGAGAAATGCTCATACAGTTCCCGTCTGTCCCAGTTGTTGGTGTCTATTGGATGGTACATGTTATTTTCTTCATGCAACATAAGAATCAAAAGGCATTACGCCGTCTGCGGCGTTATCACCCCGTGGATGGTATCAATGTATTTCGCGAGAGGCAGCATATAGGGAGTGAAAACGGATAGTTGTTGGTCAAAAGGAGGTTCGTTGACCACGATATCCTTCGTGATGTCGCCGTTCTCGCAGACATAAGCGATAATGTTCAAAAGGAACTCTTCCTGTTCGGCGCTCAGTTCACTGCCCGAGATGAAATCGCTGAAACGCCTGACGGCGTTTTTCCGGTCCACACCGACCATCGAACGGATAAAGACAGCCACATTGCTGCCACAGGCCATGTCTTTCGTATAGCGGATATAATCATCCTTGCTGCCCAGTTCCTGCCATAAGATACGCTCCAGTTCCGAGATATCAGCCGTTGTCAGTTGTTCCAACTCGTATATTTTCTTCAAGACAGGCAGATTCCTGTTTTTCGACAGGAAATCCAACACGCTCTGTTTATACGACATCCGTGGCATGATGCCCGCAGCCATTCCCTCATCCGTAATCTTATCCTCAATGTCGACAGAGAACCATTGGTTGTTCTGTCCCATGAGGAACTTCAGGAGGTCTCTCAAGTCCTCCCTCACTTTTTCAAGCCATTGTAACGAAACATTCTGCCATGCCACCTCCGACAGCACCTCTTTGATGGTAGGCATCTTCGCCTGCACTTGAGGCAATGTGGCTTTTTCCTGCAATTTCTCCGCAATGGTCTGTACGGAGTGGACAGGCTTGACAGCATTTGTCTCGTCATCGAGCAACGACAGTTCTATCATCAGCACCAGCGCATCGAACTTCTTCGCGTTCTCGTCCAATGTGTTCTTCGGCAACAGCGGCGCTATCTCCGTGCCCAAAGTGTTCACATCCACCTCCGAGAGGTAGACCCATGCCCCATCATCCTTGAAATGGCTGACCGCCTCCCATCTTTCCCTGACGGAGATATGGCTGTCGGACAGTAGCGCCACCTGCCCTTTCAACAAGGTTTTTATTTCGTCGTGGAGACCTTTGGCGTATTCATCCTCTTGGTATTTCTGATGTTGCAGATGGAATGCCATTTTTGCCCTCAGCGTGAAAATCTTCTCCGTCAGCGACTGTACTATCTGCCCTGTGCTGCCATCCGGATTCTTGTCGAAGAATTCGAAGTTCCTACACCAGTCGAAGATATAGAAACAATCCTTGTCCTTTCCCATTCCAAAAATGTTCTTAGAGAGGCGTGTGCCACGCCCAATCATCTGCATGAACTTGATTTTACTCTTCACCGTCTTGAAGAACACAAGGTTCAGCACGTCGGGCACGTCGATGCCCGTGTCCAACATATCCACCGACACGGCTATCTGCGGATTGCCATCACGTATCTCGAACTTGTCGATGAGGTCTTTGGAATAGGTGACGTAGTTGTCGATGAGCGCGCAGAAGTCACCGTTCTCGCCCGCATATTCGGGATAGAGAACATAGAAACGCTCCACTATCATCTCAGCATGGCGGTGGTTGTAGGCGAAGACGATGCTTTTTCCTATGCGTTCGCCGCTCTGCACTTTTAGGCCATTCTCCATCAAGTCTTGCAACACATGGTCGATCGTGTCTTGGTTGAAGATGTAACTGAATATCTCGTTGTTCTCAATATCGCGGTGATAATCTTCTTTGCCGTCGATGGCTTTTCTCGCCTTCTCATAGTCCCACACCTTTTCGAGTTGTTCTTTCTCTTCTTGGCTCAGGTTGCTGTATTTGATGCCCTCACGCAGAATCATCGAGCCACGCTTGAAACCTTTGTAGTTGACGAGATAACCCTCAGCCACCGCATCATCCAACTCATAGGCGTAGTTGGGTTGTCCCTGTTCCATTTGGAATATCTCGTAGGTGCTGCGGTCCACCTCGTCGCGTGGTGTGGCTGTCAAGCCTACGAGCAGCCCGTCGAAATAATTAAAGATGGCCGAGTATTTGCCAAAGATGGAGCGGTGGGCCTCGTCGATGATGATCAAGTCGAACCGCCCTATGGAAAATGCCTTCTCGTCGGTATCGATGTAGTTAATCATCGTCTGGTAAGTAGAAAACGTGATACGCGCGTTGGTGTCGGGGTCTTTGTCCTCACTCAAGATGGAGGTGGTCATGTGCGGCAACAACTTCACGAAGTTTTTGTGTGCCTGACTGACCAATGGGATGCGGTCTGCGAGGAAAAGCACGTTCTTCACCCATCCGTTGCGTGCGAGCACGTCAGTCAACGAGATAGCCACACGCGTCTTTCCCGTACCTGTGGCCATGACCAGCAGTCCTCGGCGGTGCATTTTGTTAAAATGCTCACACACCGACTTAATGGCCATTTTCTGATAGTGGCGGTCGGTGATATTATCCTTCACGCTGAAATCGGTGATGTCGTGCCGTTGCCGTTTTTGTATGAGCAGCTCCAAATCGTTTTCGGTATGGAAGGCGTAGAGCCTACGTGCGGGATAGCCCAAGCCATCGATGACATGAGTCACAAAGCCGTTGGTGCAGTAGATAACAGGTCTTACGCCATATCTCTTTTCCAAACACGACGCATAGAGTTCAGCCTGGTGTTTCCCTTTCATGGGTGAGGCACTTGTTCGCTTGGCTTCGATAACAGCCAGGGGAAGACCATTGCTTCCAAAGAGGACATAGTCGCAATAACCTTTTCCACCTTCGGTGATGGCGATTTCTTCAGCAGCCATCTGTCCATCGGTATATTTACGTTGGTGACCTGTGTCGCCATAATGTGGCATACCGTCCACCTCCACCTCGATGCAAGCCTTTGAGGGCTGAATGGCCCCCTCCATATCCAGCACCTCCCACCCTGCTTCTTTTAGCATAAGGTCGATGTAGAGTTTGCGAGTCTCGGCTTCTGATATGTCTGTCGGTATCTCCGCAACAGGTGTCTTGTCGTTCACCGCCTCTTTGTCGGTTGTCTTGACGATGGTTGACTGCGGTGTCACCGTCACCGTGGTCGGTGTCAGACTTGGTGTCTGTGGTTTTTTGGGGAGTAGGTCTTTGTCGAAAGGCTTGACCTCTTTGATAAGGGTCAGTTTGAGGAGGATAGCCGCAACGACATTGTAGATGTTCAGTAGACAGAAGAACGCCTCTCTCTTGGTCACAGGAACACCATGCGCACCATTGTTGCCGACCTTGCGCACATAGTGCACAGCCATCATCACCTTGTCATCCCCAATAAACTCACGGAAAGCCTCACCATCTACCAATTCAAACAGAGAAGCCCTTTCGGGTATCTCGATGTTCTTCATCACATAGAGCGACCTGACCATATACTCCAATGCTTTTCGGGCACTGATAGCACTGAGGTCGGGATTGCTTACTTGCAATTCCTCTGCCACCGAACAAAAGTTGTGGAGGTCGGTCAGCCCTAATTCTTGTAGATAGTCGAAGTTTCTCATGGCTTATGCGATGTTTAGTTGAAATAGTAGTCCATACGGCTGTTAAATAGAGTCTCTGTCTCGGTGATGGATTGTTGAATAAGAGCCTTTTGCCGCTCTATGGCTTCTATTTTCTCCGCAAAGGATTGTTGGAGGGAGAGAGGGGGTATAATAATAGGGAAAGAGCCTATTTGCTTAACATTAAGAGCACGCTTATCTATCCCCCCCACAGTTGTTTTTCTAATATAATCTCTAAAATCGTTTGAAATTAGAATATAAAGTATGAATTTGTGAACTACTCCATCTTTTAATCTTATAAAGCATAAATTACCACTTAGATTTGCTTGGTCATCTTCTCCTTCATAAAGTGAAACTCTGCCTAAACTGCTATTCTCTGTATTTACACGTCCTATTTTAGTTATAAGCAAATCATTATGTTTAAGAGAACTTGACTTCATTATTTCATTTGTTTGTTCATCTATATAGACTAAATCTGAGTAGTCAAAGCGATTTCTCCATACATTCTGACATCTAAAATACATAATCCCTTCATTTTTATATGTATCTTCTTGGAGTTTCGCATTATATCCATTTGCTATTTTAGACGACAAATCGGCCAAACTCTTGACATCCCATTTCTTGTTATTTTCTATTGGGTCTCCGAACATATTATAGAAGATGGATTGTGCGAGTTGGTCATATTCTTTCAGTTGTGCCTTTTTCTTCTCGATGATACTCGAAAGAAGGTCAAGTTCAGAAACGATACGCTGCTGCTCGGAAAGGGGAGGAATAGGAAGGTTTATCTCTTTTAGCAGTTTATAGTGACGTGAATAACCAAGACTTGGCACTTTGTACCATCGAAGATAATAAAGCAAGAATTTCGCTTTCAGAAAATCTTTGGGAATTAGAATCTTAACGCCATCAGCGCCAACTACAAAATCAAAATCTACATATTTCAACACACGAGTATGGTCGCCAAAGATAACCACAGGCTTGTCTATATGATAAAGAAACGAGGAATCATCACAATACCCCGACACCATTTTATCCTCTTGTGAAACAATCGGATATTTACTGCCTGCATTGTATTCTGAGGCCTGTACTTGCTTTGCTTTTGCAGCCTTCACAAGACAGTCTTCAAACATCTTATATGTCCATCCTTCCCTCATAGATACTTCTCCTTAAACTCAGCCATTGCGTTGTTGATTTCCTCTTGCAGAGAGGCGATTTTGCCGAAGATAACATCGGGGGCATCGTACTCTACCTTGACACGCTCCACCTCCTTGTATTTGTTGATACTGAGGTCGTAGTCGTTCTCACGGATTTCCTCAACAGGAACAAGGAAAGACTGCTCTTTGCGTGTTCGATTATTCTCGGCATCCAAGTTCTTGAAGCGGGCCACCACATCGGGAATGTCATTTTCTTGGCACTCCGTCCGCTTTTGGTCGAGCGTATAACCATCGGCTTTCATATCGTAAAACCACACCTTGTCCGTTCCTCCCGCATTGGTCTTGGTGAAAACCAAGATGGCGGTTGAAACGCCTGCATAGGGATAGAAAACACCCGAAGGCATCGATATGACCGCTTGCAGACGTTGGTTGTCGATTAACTCTTTGCGCAATGCCTTATGTGCCGTGCTGTTGCCGAACAGCACACCATCGGGAACGATGCTTGCACAGCGGCCACCGATTTGCAGCATACGGACAAACAGGCTGACAAATAGCAACTCCGTTTTCTTCGTCTTGGCGATGGCAAGCAACGATTTGCTCACAGCCTCATAGTCGAGGCTTCCTGTGAAGGGTGGATTTGCCAAACAAAGCGTGTAGCGGTCGGTATCTGTGTTGTCGGTCGAAAGGCTGTCTCTGTATTGAATATCGGGATTGTCAGCACCGTGAAGCATCAAGTTCATAGCTCCGATACGCAGCATGGTGAAGTCGGTGTCGAAACCGTGGAACATTCCGTTCTTGTAGTGGTCAGCATTCTCACGCTTCAACAGTTCTTTCTGATAATGCTCCTTGATGTATTTGGCACTCTCCACGATGAAGCCTGCACTACCCATGGCAGGATCGCAAATGGTATCTTTCAAGGTGGGCTGCATGATTTCCACCATCATCCGGATAATGTGCCGTGGGGTACGGAACTGACCATTGTTGCCCGATGCAGCCATCTTTCCTAAAATATACTCATAGGTGTCGCCCATCGTATCACGGTTGTTCATGTCGAGGTGGTCGATACCCTCCACGATCTTGGTCAGTGTTCGGGGACTTTGGATGAGGAACGTGGCGTTCTCCATAAAGCGGCTGTAAGCGGACTCTTTGCCCTCGTTGAGCGTCTTGATGAAGATAAAGGCATCCTTGCTGACCGTGCGATACATTGCCTCAGGCTCCTTGTTCTTGAACACGCTCCAACGCAGGTCGTTATAATCCACGTCTCTGTCTGTTTCGGGATTGTGCCATAAGCCCTGTTTGAAGGTCGGGTCTTTGACAGCCACGCCAAAGGCATTGGCATTTGCTTCTTTGGTACGCTGTGCATCGTCGAGCATTTTCATGAAGAACAGATAGGTCATCTGCTCCAATATGGTAAGGGAATTGGTGATGCCACCCGTCCAAAAGGTGTCCCAAATGCTGTCTATACGGTTTTTTATCTCTCCGGTTATCATTTTAAGATAGATTGTTGCTATTTCTCCGACAAAGATACAACTATTTTTGAAAAATAGCATGAAACACAAATGAAAAATCGCTGCAATGGAACACAATCCCATCCAAACAGCAACTCCCCCGCCAGCATGAGCCGACGGGGGAGTGATTGTTTGAAGACGTGAGGTTTATTTCACTTTCTGCAGCATCTTGATGGTCCTTTCGAGGAACATGTTGCTATGCTTATCGTAGACCTTGATGGCGCTGTTGTTGACGAGAGTGCCTACAGGTTGTTGCTGGGCGCACTTATCGGAGTATTGCTTCAGATTATTGTACCATCCGTTGAGTTCGTTGTGGGTGATAAGTTTAATCTGCGGGATGAATGCTTGTGAGAACTGCATACTTCCCTCGTCGCACGTGAACGTCACGTTGACAGTGACCACGAAGTCGGGTGTCAGGGGGTTGCTGATGGCACCGCCCATGACGAAGGGCACGAACACCTGCGGCATCATGATGATTTTCTTACCCAGAAGGTCAAGCTGACGTCCATAGACATTGATATTGCTTCCTGGGAGTTTGACGTAGTTGCACACATCGGTCTCCTTAAATTCGAAGTCTGTACTGGGTTTGGAAGTCTTGTCGCCTTTCTCCTCGTAGTTGCTGACGAGGATGTCGTTGATGCCGACCTCATGGATTCGAGGCAGCGTGCTCCCGTTCAGACGCACGACGCCTGATGTCTTTCCACCACTGATGCTGAATGTAGGACGCGCGTCAAGCATCAAGAAATGACGGAACTGGTCGGAATATCCCACCTGTCGGTCGGTATACACGCCGTAGTTGGTCGTGACGACCACATCCTTAATGTTATGGAAGAGGTCGGTGTTAAGGTTGATCTTCACGCTTGAGGGGTCAAAGAAGCTTACCAGTCGCACGTCGTAGTCGTAGAACTCACTGTTGCTGTATGCCGTTCCGTTTATACCGAGATTGAGGTGGTCGGTATTGCTCAAGAGGTCTTCCTTCGAGATGTAAACGACGGGATCTTCAGCGAGGCTCCAGCATCCCCTGCCCAGGTCGCCTTCTACGTTGCTCTTGCTGATGAGTTCGGGTGTCACCGACACACCACCTTCGCCATTGGAAGTGTAGCCAGAGATAACACCTTGGAGGTTGATTGACGCATCCAATCCAAGGTCTATTTTACCAGGAATGGTGTCTCTTGTCACAGGCTCATCTTCACCGACCCATCCGAGGATGGCAGAGGTGACGTTGAGAGCCAAGCTTCCGGCAGCCAGATAGGGTGACGCACTTTTGATAGCTCCCGGTGCCGCAGGGTTGCTCATCACTGCGAAAGTGGAGCAGGCCGTGTTGACGGAACCACCAAGCAGACCACTGATAGTGTTCAGCGTGCTACATATACCACTCATAGAGTTTCCTCCTCCAGTCTCAATTATCTCTGGGGGGACGAAGGAACCTTGTATGGAGCCGAGGAGAGAACCTGTCAGGGTGACGTTGGAGGTAGAGCTGGTGACAGGGAATATGGTGATGTGTCCCTGCTGTGCCATGCCAGAACGCCAATCTGTTCCTGCCGTGGTAAAGCACGACAGGTCTAAATCGAAGCAATGCCAGTTGACGGTAACGCCACGGGTATCTTTCTTTGCGTAAGGAGCGACATAACTGGTGAATACCTCCTGTTGGGTATTTCCCACGTTCATTTTTTTCTTGGCCACAAGGGACTTGCCATACTCGTGGTTGGCAGGTACGGCGAACTCCATGGAGTGGTAGAGCGGGTATTTATCGTCGAGGTCCGACTCAGAAGCAGACACGAGATAGACGAGTTCGCTACCATAGCCGGTGGGGTTGTCGATGTAATGGAAGATGCGCAGTGTGCCGGTATATTTGTTGTAGAGACCGAACATACGTGTGCGCATAGCGTTGGGGTCGTTGAGTTCGCAGAAAGCCATCTCCCATCCCTTTTCTTTCTTGATGTCGAAGCGGACATAGTCGGGGATGTTCTGTGCTGATGCGCCATACCACGGACAGTTGACCTCATCCTGTATGCCAGCTATTTTCACCGTGTGGCAGTTCTCCCAGTTGAGAATGAACTCATCTTTAGTCATGTCGTCGCCCAACATGGGATGACCGAGCAACTCTGGTTTCGACTCATCCAAGAGGTCGTCGTCGCTACTGCATGCGGTAAATCCTGTTGACAATACCGATGCCATAAGGAAGGCAGCCACCGCCTTCACGTTGCTTATATGATAAAACTTTGCTTTCATAATCATCGTATTATTATATTGTTCTGTCCTAAATGATTATCACAAACTTGCTCCGTCGTAAATCTCGCTATCGTTTCTTCCGAAGATTCTATAGAGGAAATAGTACTTCTGGCCGCAGTCGTCCTCTCCGTAGGTATATCCGGTTTCATAACTGATGACACCGTTGTATTCGAAGATGAACGTGAAATGGGTTTCGTCGTACCAGTAGTTTGGTCCTTTGATGAGTTTGCCACTGCCAGCCTCATTGAAGACCTCGACAAAAGTGTCCCAATCGGCTTTCAGAATCTTTTGAATGTTAAACGCCGTGGGAGAAGACACTTCACCCGGACAGTACTTGGAATCGCGCATGATACCCAAGTATTTGTTAGAGAGCGGGTTTTTGTATTTCTCATTTGATATGGCGCAGAAGATGGGCTTCACACCGTTGCCACTACCCTGGATGCATACGAAATTCAACGCTTTATCGTTGCTGTAGAGACAGTCCTGAATACCAGCCATCTTGATGTTCCTCACAATGTCGAACTTGTAGTATTTCCTTCCCGCCATGAGCAGATTCTTTGTCGGCCAAGTCTCGTTCTTCAGGAAGGTGATCTGACGGAAGCCTTTCAGTTGGGTTTCTGATGAGACGGTCACTTCGGCCACATGGTTTTCTTCGGTTCCCGGGTTGAAGAACACCTTACCCTGTGCCCTACCCTCCCTGTCGGTCAGGTTTGCGACCAGTCCGCCTTTAGTAGAAGGAGTGATGACCACGTCGTTGGCAAACCAAAGGTTGAACATATCCTCAGCCTCCTTGATGTTATCCACACCGATGTAGAGGTGCATGGGGTCTTTGCTATCGATTGGTTCGCCATAGATATAATTGGTGACTTGTCCTATTTCGTTGGTCTCGACAATGGTGTTCTGGAACGCCGCAAGGTCATCATGGGAGCTAAAGACTACAGGATGTGACTGTTCTTTGGCATTTTCGTGGTGTTCAAAGTCATTATCATGACAGGCGGTGAGACCGGCCGATAAAATGACTGCTAACAGTAGTGCTGTTGTAGTTTTTGCTTGTGACAATCTGATTGCTTTCATACTGGTATTTTTATGTTATTACTCGTGTTATCTGTTGCAAAAGTATACCTAGCATGAACGCTCTCAAATTTTTACATTTTATTTTTGCGTATTATGTTGCGACAAAAGCATAAATATGTGACAAATATGGGAAATGTGGGGCGAGATTGTCGCAAGGAAAATTAAAAAATTAAAAAATTATAAGATTAAAATTAAAAAATTAAAAGGAGTGAAGGAGTGGGAGGAGTGAGAGGAGTGAAGACAAATGACAAAACGGACCCTGGAGGGATTTAAAAATTTAGGCAATTATATAGGGTTTGCCCCCGAATAACAATAATCAAGAAAGGCATCCCAATCGGAACGCTTCGCCGATATGTTCAAGAAGGCAGTCGGACATTGTGACTATACAGATGTGTTGTCGCTGTCTACTGTGGTTGACATCACAACGTGGAAGATTAAGAAACATGGGGTCTATTGGTCAAAATGGGTGATGAAAACAGGGTCAATTATCCCTATTGGTCAAAATGGGTGATGGTTACGATTTAAAACCATGAAAAACACCGCGGA
>OMRP01000013.1 GCA_900313615.1 uncultured Prevotellaceae bacterium | reverse complement strand
CTCCGCGGTAGAAATGCGTTGCAAAGATAAGCGGATTTTTGAGAACCACCAAAAAGCAAGTCCGAAGTGTTAAAATCTAAAAGTAGTTGATATACAGAGGTTTATCTCTATGTGTTTTCCATTGTTTGTGGTTGTTTAGAGGTCTCTAAATACAGCCAATGAAGGCTCCTCTTTGGATGGTGGTCAATCCCTCGGAGAGAGTCACGCTCTTCAGATTACGACAACTTGCGAAAGCCCATCCATAGATGGTTTCCACACTTGGAGGTATGATGACTTCCGTCAATGTATTACAGCCAAGGAAAGCATATTCGCCTATGCTTTTGATGCCCGAGGGGATAATGATACTTGTCATCGCCTGGCAATGAGAGAATGCAAGTTCTTTGATTTTTGTTACAGGATAGTTCTGCCCCTTGAAATGGATGGAGGAAAAAATCTCGGCATTTCCGCTTAATCGTTCCTTGTCGAAGCCTGTCACTTCGAGATAGTCGTCCTTCACTTCGTATTTGATATGGTCGAGATAGAATGTCATGTCATCAATGGCTGAATATTCAGCACCATTGGTGGTCGTACCGTCATCGTTGATGGTAACGGCTGGTTTCGTAGTATCCGAAGATTCATCTTCATGATCACAAGCGATAAGATAGTTCGCTGCAAAAACCAAAAGAAGAGCCATGCTATTTTTTCTTAATGAATTCATCATCATTTCGCGTTTTAAAAAAGTAAAATTAATGTCCTGCAAAAATAGGTTGATTTTTTTAAAATTCCAAAATAAAATCATTATTTTTGCAGGTGATGATTCCCTAAGTTCCTAAACAATCGTACAAATTACCCAACGGACAGCGCTCGCAGAAAGAGTTCCCGATAATGTCATAACAATGTAATATTCTTTTTCTTCTTATTTCGGGGAAAAACACTATATTTGCATGCAAAATAAGTGTCTGTTATTGACACGGCAATTTGGAAGGTTTATGAAAATTCTTGTAGTTGATGACGAGTTGGATATTTGTGAAATACTTCAATACAACCTTGAAACAGAAGGCCGGATAGCCCATCGACCACCTCGTTCCCCTCACCGAGGATTCTTTAAGGAACAAAATTGCCATGTTCCTATTCGTTTTAGCTTTTTTTCTCTATAAAATCCTTACCGAATTAAAATACGTTATTTCTTCGCAGTTTTTATAATTGCTTTTTATCTTTGCGCTGTAAAAAAAGCTGTCAAGATATGAGAATTACGATAGTTGGTGCAGGGTCTGTTGGTACGCATCTGGCCAAATACTTGTCAGGTGAGCACATGGATATTTTTATCATTGATAAGGATGCTGGCAAGCTAGCAATGCTTGATGCAGAGTATAATTTGATGGCTGTTGTGGGTGATGGAACAGCATTTTCCACACTTAGACAGGCTGAAGTCGATAAATGTGAATTGTTCATTGCTGTTACAGATGTGGCTGAGCGGAATGTGGTGTCTTGTGGTATGGCCAAATCAATGGGTGCCAAGATGACGGTTGCACGTGTGGACCGTTTCGACTACATGGAAAAACACAACCAGGAAGTGATGCATTCAATGGGAGTGGATAAAATCATTTTTCCTGAGTTCCTTATTTCGAGAAGCATTATCGAATCATTGAGCCATTCATGGACAAGGAACTGGTATGAGTTTAATCATGGTGAGATGATTTTGGTAGGTGTCAGACTTGCTGATAATTCGTCCTTGTCTGGGAAATGTCTTCGTGACTTAGAGTTTTCCAATCGTTTCTTTCATGTCGTGGCTATTCGCAGGAATTTCGTCACATTGATTCCAAATGGCAACTGTCAATTGTTGCCAAACGATGTCTTGTATATCGCGGCTTCAGCATCCATGCAAGAAGAGGTGGCGTTGCTTACAGGGAAAAAGTCTTTTGACATAAAGCATGTGTTGATAACAGGAGGTGGCAAAATCACAGAAATGACATTGAACAATGCTCCGAAATCCTTTATGTTCACTGTGGTGGAGAATAACGTGGAGCGGGCTCAGGAATTGGCTCAAAATTGTCCTAATTGCGATGTTATCCATGGAGAACCCAGCGAGTATGATGTGCTTGAAGAGGCCGGTATCAAAAGGGCGGACGCTTTTGTCGCCTTGGCAAATACATCGGAAGGAAATATTCTCTCATGCCTCATGGCTCGTGATATGGGAGTGAGGAGGACCGTTGCTGAAGTGGAACGACAGCAGTTTCTTACGATGGCCGAATCATTCAACATCGGCGCTGTTCTCAATAAACAGATGTTGATGGCAAATGCCATATTCCAAATACTGATAGATGCAGGGTCGTTATCTTCTAAATGTTTGGTACTGCCGGGTGCTGAAGTTGTGAGACTCGAGATTAAGAAAGGGGCAAAGATTACCACTGCTTTGGTGAGGGATTTAAAAATTCCCGAAGAAATCACTTTCGCCGGATTGATACGTGATGGCCAAAGTGAACTGGTGACAGGACAGACATTATTCGTTCCTGGTGATCATGTGTTGGTGGTTTGTTTGAAAGGGGCCCTTCAGAAGGCTAAGAAACTATTTGGTTTTTAATTATGGCGTATTTCAATGCTGATACTGCGAACAAAGCCATCAACTATAGGATGATTGGACGAATATTGGGACAGTTGTTAATGGTAGAGGCGGGATTCATGACATTGCCTTTGGCTGTCTGTCTGTATTACGGAGAAAAGGACACGTTGGCGTTTTTGCTCGTCATGTTGCTGACATTGTCAATGGGCGTGGGGCTTAATTTGTTCAATAAGCCACAACACAGCGTTTTGAGAAGACGGGATGGTCTTTTACTAGCCTCTGTGGCATGGGTGGTGTTCTCACTTTTCGGTATGTTACCCTATATATTCTGCTCTACTCCTCTCAATATAAGCGAGGGCTTCTTCGAGGCCATGTCAGGATTCACTACCACCGGTGCTACGGTGATACGCGAAGTGGAGAGATGTGGCAGAGGTATCTTGCTGTGGAGGGCTGTGACTCAATGGATAGGGGGATTGGGCATTATCTTATTCACGTTGACTTTCATCCCTTCCCTGAACAACAATGGCAGCTTGATGCTCTTCCATGCTGAAGCTACGGGTATCACCCACGACAAACTTGGCGCACGCATTTCTCGTACAGCAAAGAAGTTATGGGTTTTGTATACCTTGCTAACCATTGTCTTGGTATTGATGCTATGGATGGGACCGATGGGCATCTTCGATAGTTTATGCCATGGCTTGTCCGCTATTTCCACGGGTGGGTTCTCGACCAAGAACGATGGCATAGCGGCATATCACTCGCCATATATCAAGATGGTGCTTACCGTCTTTATGTTTGTTGGGGGTGTCAGCTTTGGACTCATTATTTCCGCTTTGAAAAAATCGTGGCGTGTGTTTTGGGAAAATGATGTTTTCCGTACCTATGTTTACATAATTGCTGTATTCTTTGTGCTGATGGTTTTTGCCATCGTCGGATTGAATCATTATAGTGGGTGGGAGAGCGTTACAATCGATCCACTGTTTCATATTGTCTCGGCCATGACTTCTACAGGATTTAGTGCGGGAGACTGGGAAGGGTGGGGCGTACTTGTACTCACGCTTACTTTCTTCATGATGTATGTGGGGGCATGTGCTGGTTCCACGACAGGCGGAGCCAAAGTGGACCGCTTGTTGTATTTGGTAAAAAACTTTTTGGCTGTCGTACGTCAATATGTGAGGCCTCGTTTGCTTCATTCGGTGAATGTAAATGGACAGCACCTAAATTCTGAGAGGGGCAATGAAATCGTGGCGTTCATTTTCATTTACACCATGCTTATCGTAGTGGGAGGGGTTGTGCTCGTCGCTCAGGGCTTTCCCATTGTAGATGCATTCTTCTCCTCTTTCTCTTGCGTGTCAAATAATGGATTGGGAGCAGGTATTACAGGCATCACGGGTTCTTTTGATTTCCTACCTTCCTTAGGGAAATGGGTCATGTCTCTATTGATGTTGGCAGGTCGTTTGGAAATCATCACACTCATTGCTTTGTTAGTCCCTGATTTTTGGCGAAAATAAGCCTTTTTAGGAACAATACCTCAAAATAGGGCTCGATGCTATCGCAGCATCGAGCCCTTTGCAAACTTCAATTAATCACTCTTGCTTGGCCATCAGCGGCAAAGTTGAGCGATGGCTTATCTTATGAATAACAGCTCACGGTACTTTGGTAGAGGCCAGAGACTGTCGTCGACGATAAGTTCGAGTTTGTCAATCTCATAACGGATGGTGTCGAGTTTCGGCTCTACCTTGTCGTGGTAGGCGATGGCCTTTTTATGCTCGTCTTCTATCTTGTTGGCTAGTTTGCGGGCATTGATGAGTTCCTCCACGCCTTTTTCGATGGCGCTGGTGCGCTCGGCTATCTCTTCGATAATCTTGAGGTTGCGGGCATTCAACTTCTCTGCTTTGCCGAGGAGGAACACCTTTGATACGCTGTCAACGTTCTTCAACAATTGACTCTGATAACGAGTGGCGACAGGTATGATGTGGTTCATCGCCAGGTCGCCCAAGACACGGGCTTCAATCTGTATCTTCTTCGTGTAGGTCTCCCATTTCACCTCGTTGCGGGCCTCCAATTCCTTTTTGGTCATCACGCCAAGGCTCTCGAACATCTGGACACTCTCAGGGTCGAGGTATCGCTCAAAGATGATGGGGCATGATTTCTCCACGTCCAAGCCTCGTTTCTCGGCCTCAACAACCCATTCGTCACTGTAGCCGTTGCCATCGAAGCGGATGGGCTTGCAGGCCTTAATGTCTTCGCGCAGCACGTCGATGATGGCATGGTATACGCCGCTATGGCCTGTGCCCTCGTACTTCTTGGCGTATTCGGGGATGAGGGCGTCCACACGTTTCTTGAAGGAGACGAGTGCCTCGGCGACGGCAGCGTTCAGGGCAATCATAGCGGAGGCGCAGTTGGCCTCGGAGCCTACGGCACGGAATTCGAAACGGTTGCCGGTGAAGGCGAAGGGTGAGGTGCGGTTGCGGTCGGTATTGTCGATGAGCAGTTCAGGAATCTCGGGGATATCCATCTTCAGTCCCTGCTTGCCTACCATGGCGAGAATGTCCTTCTGGTCGGCCTTTTCAATATGGTCTAATAGTTCAGACACCTGTTTGCCAAGGAATGAAGAGATGATGGCGGGTGGTGCCTCGTTGGCCCCTAAGCGATGGGCGTTGGTGGCGCTCATGATGGATGCCTTCAGCAGACCATTGTGACGATACACACCCATCAGCGTCTCAACGATGAATGTGGCGAAGCGGAGGTTCTGCTCAGCCGTCTTGCCTGGGGCATGGAGCAGGATGCCGTTGTCGGTGCTCAGGCTCCAGTTGTTGTGCTTGCCCGAGCCATTGATGCCTGCGAAAGGTTTCTCGTGAAGCAACACACGGAATCCATGCTTGCGGGCCACTCTTTTCATGACTGACATCAGCAACATGTTGTGGTCGACTGCAAGGTTGGTCTCCTCAAAAATGGGCGCCAACTCGAACTGGTTGGGAGCCACTTCGTTGTGACGTGTCTTGCAGGGGATGCCCAATTCCAGTGCTTCTATCTCCAACTCACGCATAAAAGCGGCCACGCGCTCAGGAATCGAACCGAAGTAATGGTCATCCATCTGCTGGTTCTTGGCGCTGTCATGACCCATCAGCGTGCGACCTGTCAGCAGCAGGTCAGGACGAGCGGCGTAGAGGCCTTCATCAACAAGGAAATACTCCTGTTCCCAACCGAGGTTGGATGTTACCTTCTTGACGCTTGGGTCGAAGTAATGGCATACTTCAGTGGCGGCCACATTCACCGCATGCAGCGCACGCAGCAACGGAGCCTTATAGTCGAGTGCCTCGCCGCTATAGGAGATGAAGACGGTGGGGATACACAGTGTGTCGTCGATGATGAACACGGGTGACGTGGGGTCCCATGCGGAATAACCACGGGCTTCGAAGGTGGAACGGATACCGCCAGAGGGGAATGAACTGGCGTCAGGCTCCTGCTGAACCAACAGTTTGCCTGTAAATTCCTCCACCATACCGCCTTTGCCGTCGTGTTCGATGAACGAGTCGTGCTTCTCGGCGGTGCCCTCCGTCAATGGCTGGAACCAGTGGGTGTAGTGCGTCACACCTTCTTCGGTGGCCCACTGCTTCATGCCCGCGGCAACAGCATCGGCCACGTCACGGTCCAAGCGTGCGCCGTTGTCCATCACATTGATCATCTTCTCGTACACAGCCTTGGGCAGGTATTTATACATTTTCTCACGGTTGAAGACCTTCCTCCCGAAATACTTCGCGGGTCTCTCACTGGGTGTTTTTACGTCGAGCGGCTTCTTCTTGAATGCTTCGCCGACAACCTGAAATCTTAATGTTTCCATAATAGTTTTCAATTTAATGTTGTTTTGTCCAGTTCTCTATTCTCGATAATGCTTCTTCTGTTTTCTCATGACTGCTGAAAGCCGTGAAACGAACGTACCCCTCACCGCTGGGACCGAAACCGACACCTGGGGTGCAGACAACGTTGGCACCGTAGAGCAAGGCCTCGAAAAACTGCCATGAGCCCATGCCGTCGGGTGTTCGCATCCAGATGTAGGGTGCGTTCTCGCCACCATAGACCTCGTAACCGAGGGCGCGCAGGCGGGTCAACAATCGGTGGGCATTGTCCATATAGTAGTCGATAGTCGTTTGAATCTGTTGCTTGCCTTCTGGTGTGTAGGTGGCTTCGGCGGCGCGCTGGGAGATATAACTTGTGCCGTTGAACTTCGTGCACTGACGGCGCAGCCACAATTGGTTCAGTGGAAGACGCTCACCCTCAAAGGTCGACACGGTCACGTCTTTGGGAACGATGGTGTACCCACAGCGCACACCCGTAAAACCGGCTGTCTTGGAGTATGAGTGGAACTCGATGGCACATTTCCTCGCTCCGCGAATCTCATAAATGGAGTGTGGTATGTCCTTGTCTCGGATATATGCCTGATAGGCGGCATCGAAGAGAATGAGCGCGTCGTTCTTCAGGGCGTAGTTCACCCATTTGCGTAACTCCTGTTTGGTGATGACTGTTCCCGTCGGGTTGTTGGGATAACACAGGTAGATGACGTCGACGGGATGTCCCACGGGCAGCGGTGGCACAAAGCCGTTCTCCGCCGTGATAGGCATATAGCGCACGTTCGTCCAACGACCGTCATGATAGGTGCCACAGCGGCCTATCATCACGTTTGAGTCGATATAGACAGGATAGATGGGGTCGGTAACGCCAATGAAATTGTCCCAATGGAGCAATTCTTGGAAGTTGCCCGTATCTGATTTTGCACCATCATTGATGAACACCTCGTCAATGTCGAGGTGGATACCTCGGGGGAGAAAGTCGTTCTTCAATATCGCCTCACGTAAGAATGTGTAACCCTGCTCTGGGCCATAGCCGCGGAATCCTTCCGCCGTTGCCATCTCGTCGGCAGCCTTGTGCATCGCCTCGACAACGGCCGGCGCCAAGGGTTGCGTCACATCACCGATGCCCAACGAGATGACGTCGGCTTTGGGATGAATCACCTTGAAGGCGTTGACTTTCTTGGCAACGTCGGCGAACAGGTAATTGTTCTGCAAGTTCAAATAATGAATGTTTACTAATGCCATATTTCAATTCCTAATGCATAATTCATAATTGGATTTCTCCATCGAAGACAAACTCGGCGGGACCAGTCATATAGACATGGTTGTCTGACTGGCGCCATTCGATGTGAAGTGTTCCGCCGTCCATGATGATCTGTGCCTGTCTGCCAGAACGACCGGTGAGTGCTGCCGCTACGGCGGTGGCACAGGCGCCTGTGCCACAGGCTTGAGTGATGCCGCTGCCCCGTTCCCATACACGAGTGCGGATGGTATGGTCATCCTCCATGCGGGCAAACTCGATGTTGCATCGCTGGGGGAAAGCGGGATGATGCTCGAGGCGACGTCCTGCCTCTCCCACCTGGTCCACATCGTCCGTGAAGATGACATAGTGCGGATTTCCCATCGATACGAACACGCCTTTTATAAGGTCTTGATTGCCCAAGAATTGTGACTTGTTGATAAAAACAGGTTCGAGCATATCCACCGTAACACTTTCTACAATGCCTTCACTAATGTGTAGTTGGAGTGTCTTAATGCCAGAGGGTGTCAGCAGACGGATTTCTTCTTTGTCTGTCAGCCCTCGCTCGTAAAGATACTTTCCTATGCACCTCGAAGCATTGCCGCACATCATGGCCTCACTGCCGTCGGCATTGAAAATGCGCATGGAGAAGTCGGCCTCGGGCACAGGGCTGTGGTCAATCAGCACCAGTCCGTCGGAGCCTATGCCTTGGTGGCGGTCACTCCATCTCACGGCTGCCTCGGCAGCATCGGGAATGGTATGCTGTATGGCATTGACATAGATATAGTCGTTGCCACAACCGTGCATCTTGGTGAAGGGTATCTTGCTCATCTTATCTCAGGTAATCGTTGACTTTCTGTGCCGTCTGTCGGCCACTGGCCATGGCACGGACGACGAGGCTGGCGCCGTTGGCGGCATCGCCACAGACAAAGACATTTTCTGCATATTGCGGATGTTCAGGCTTGAGAAAGCCCATAGCCAACAAGACCAGTTCGGCCTTGATAATCTCGGGCTTGCCCTTCTCAACCATGAGGGGACGACCACCGGCGGGGTTCGGTTCCCAGTCGATTTCCTGAACGCGGACACCCGTCAGGTGACCATTCTTGCCAAGAAATTCGAGGGTGTTGATGTTCCAACGACGGGTACAGCCCTCTTCGTGCGACGAAGTGGTCTTGAGCGTACGCGGCCAGTTTGGCCAAGGGTTCTGCGGGTCTTCGGGACCTTCAACGGGCCTGGGCATAATCTCTATCTGGGTGACGCTTTTGCAACCTTGCCGATGGGCTGTGCCGATGCAGTCAGAGCCAGTGTCGCCACCACCGATGACGAGCACATCCTTGTCTTTTGCGGTAATGCGGTCCTCTTTGCCAAATTCCATTCCCGCAAGCACACGGTTCTGTTGGGCGAGCAGTTCGAGGGCGAAGTGCACACCCTTCAGTTCTCGCCCAGGGACTTTTAGGTCGCGGGCTGTAGGGGTGCCTGTGGCGACAACGATAGCATCGAAGGATGTTCCTTCTATTGCTTGGCTGCCCAAAGAATTTAAATCTACTGCTTTCCCATACTGAAACACGATTCCTTCTTCTTCCAGGAGTTTCAAGCGTCGGTTGATGATGGCCTTGTTGAGCTTGAAGTTGGGGATGCCGTAACGTAACAGTCCGCCGGCGGCTTCGTTTTTCTCATAGACGGTTACGTCATAGCCCATGAGGTTGAGGTCGTTGGCTGCTACAAGACCGGCTGGACCGGCACCAATAACGGCCACCTTCTTGCCATTCCTCTTGATATTTGTATGAGGTGTGATGAATCCCTCCTGAAAGGCCATCTCGGTGATGGCGCACTCGTCTTCACGATTGGTCGTCGGCTCGTGGTTAAAGCGATTCAGCACACAGGCTTTCTCGCACAATGCAGGACAGATGCGCCCTGTGAACTCCGGAAAGGGATTGGTGCTTGACAATAGCCGGTAGGCCAACTCCCAGTCGCCCTTATACAAGGCGTCGTTCCACTCTGGGGCTTTGTTGCCCAGCGGGCAGGCCCAGTGGCAGAAGGGCACGCCGCAGTCCATGCAGCGTGATGCCTGCAACTTGCGTTCGCGAGTGCTGAGCGTCTGCTCTACCTCGCCAAAGTCATGGATTCTATCGTGGATAGGACGGTAACCCGCTTCCTGACGGTGTATCTCTAAAAATGCTTTTGGATTTCCCATTGCTTCAATCAATAATCTCGTTGTACATTCGCAATCTTCTCTTGCAATTTCCTCACTTTCTCCTCTTGCAGCACGCGCTTATATTCGATGGGCACCACTTGGATGAAATCTTCGATGTAACGATGCCAATCGTCGAGCATCCTGCCTGCGAGGGCAGAACCTGTATGGAGATAGTGCTGACGGATGAGTTCTAGCAGTTCTTTGCGTGAAACAGAGTCTTCGACAAGCGACAACTCAACCATATCCATATTGCAGAAATAGTCAAAAGTGTGGTCGGGGTCGTAGACGTAAGCCACGCCACCACTCATGCCGGCGGCGAAGTTACGACCGGTCTTGCCGAGCACCACCACTCGACCGCCTGTCATATACTCACAACAGTGGTCACCAGCACCCTCAATGACGGCGATGGCGCCTGAGTTGCGAACACCAAAACGCTCACCCACCTTGCCATTGATGTAGAGCTCGCCAGAGGTGGCACCATAAAGTCCCGTGTTTCCTGCGATGATATTGTCTTCCGCATGGAAGTCTTCACCGCTGCGAGCGGGAGGCAGGATGCTGATGCGTCCGCCACTGAGTCCCTTGCCAAAATAATCATTTGTCTCGCCTTCTAGTTTCAAGGAAAGACCGCGGACGGCAAAGGCGCCAAATGACTGACCGGCAGAGCCTTTAAACTTGATGTTAATGGTGCCGTCGGGCAACCCAGCCTCTCCGTATTTCTTGGCGATGACGCCGGAGAGCATCGTGGTAACGGCGCGGTCGGTGTTCTTGATGGCGTAGTCGAGGGTTATCTCTTCCTGTGTGTAGATGGCGTTCTGCGCAGCCTTGATAATCTCCTCGTCCTTTATGCCACTCACGCGAGTGTAAGCGCCGCGATCCCAGAACAAAGCTTTCTCGGTCTCGGGTTTGTGCAACAGACGACCGAAATCGATGGTTTTCTGCTTGTCGGTAGCGTTGGCAGTGTTCACCTTGATGAGTTCTGTATGTCCAATAATCTCTTTGAGGCTGTGGACACCGATTTCGCTGAGGTACTCACGCACTTGTTCGGCCAGGAAGGTGAAGAAGTTGACCACATATTCGGCGCGACCTTGGAAATGCTTGCGCAACTCCGGATTCTGGGTGGCCACACCCATCGGACAGGTGTTGGTGTTGCACTTGCGCATCATCACACAGCCCAACACAATCAGGGGCAACGTGCCAAACGAGAACTCATCTGCGCCCAGCATCGCCATGATGATGACATCCTTGGCGGTCTTCAACTGTCCGTCAGTCTGCAGACGGACCTGATTGCGCAGACCATTCCGCACGAGCGTCTGTTGGGTTTCTGCCAGTCCAATTTCCGGTGAGATGCCTGCGAAACGCATGGAACTGGCGGGTGATGCTCCTGTGCCACCCTCGGCACCACTAATCACGATAAGGTCGGCCTTGGCTTTGGCCACACCGGCGGCAATCGTGCCTACGCCGCTCTCTGCTACGAGTTTCACACTGACAGCAGCCGTGGGATTGATGTTCTTGAGGTCAAAAATGAGTTGGGCCAAGTCCTCAATGCTGTAGATGTCATGGTGAGGGGGAGGAGAGATGAGCGAGATGCCGGGGATGGCATTACGTGTCTTGGCGATAATGTCATTGACCTTGAAACCGGGCAACTGACCTCCCTCGCCTGGCTTGGCACCTTGCGCCACTTTTATCTGTATTTCCTCGGCATTTACAAGGTATTCAGCCGTCACGCCAAACCTTCCGCTTGCTATCTGTTTGGTCTTGCTGCTCAGGCTGACACCGTCCACCTCTGTATGATAACGCGCATTGTCCTCTCCCCCTTCACCGGTATTGCTTCGTGTGCCGAGCCTGTTCATCGCCAATGTCAACGCTTCATGTGCCTCAATGCTCAAAGCGCCAAAACTCATGGCACCCGTAACGAAATGTTTCACGATATTTTCCACAGGTTCCACCTCGTCGATAGGCGTGGGTGTGGTCGCTTTCTTCCATCCGAAGAAGTCGCGGATGAAGATGGGGCTTTCCTTGTCGTCAACCAGCGATGCCCATTCCTTGAACTTTTGATAACTACCCAAGCGGGTGGCCAACTGCAGATGGGCAATAGTCTCGGGGTTCCAGGCATGCTTGATGCCGTCCTTGCGCCACGCGAACAGACCTTGGTTTTTAAGTGGGGAATTAAGCATGCCGCTTGCAGGATTGACGACCGCCATTCCTTGCTCATGCAGACGGATGGCATCCCGCGCAATCTCCTTTAGCCCGATGCCACCGATGGTGCTCACCTCCGTGCCGAAGTAACGTTTCAAGAGACCTTCGCCCAGTCCGATGCTTTCGAAAATTTTGGCGCCACGATAGGAACGGATGGTGGATATGCCCATCTTGCTCATGATTTTTTTCAGACCTTTGTCCACCGCTTTGATATAGTGACTTTCTGCCGTGGCATACTCTTCCTGAATCTTACCTTTTTTCACCAAATCATCGAGGATGGCAAACGTCATGTACGGGCACAGGGCACTCGCACCATAGCCCAACAGTAAGGCGGCGTGCATCGTCTCGCGAATCTCACCACTTTCTACAATCAAGGCGGTCTGCACGCGCTTGCCCACGCTAATGAGATAGTGGTGGACGGCCGAGACGGCCAGCAGACTTGGAATCGCAGCGTGCTGCTCGTCGATGTCGCGGTCGGAAAGGATGATATAGTTCACACCTTCATCCACACTGGTCTCTGCTTCGTGACAAAGGTCATCTATGGCTTTGCGCAACCCTTCCTCACCCTGCTGCTTATCGAAGAGCATGGCGAGTTTCTGGGTCTTGAAACCTTTATACCTGATGTTGCATAAAATGTCGAGTTGCGTGTTCGTTAATACGGGTTGTGGCAGACGCACCATCTTGCAATTGCTTGCATCAGGTGTCAATATGTTGGTTTCTACGGCACCGATATATTCTGTCAAACTCATCACCAACTCCTCGCGGATGGGGTCGATGGCGGGGTTCGTCACTTGGGCGAACTGCTGGCGGAAATAATTGAAGAGCACCTGTGGACGGTCGCTCACCACAGCCAGTGGTGTATCGTTGCCCATCGCTGCCACGGGCTCCTGTCCCGCCGTGGCCATGGGAATGATGGTCTTGTCGATGTCTTCTTGTCCGAAACCAAAGGTGGTGAGTTTCTTGTCAAAGTCGGCCACGCTATTCTCCACATGGCGGCCACTCTTCAGCTTCTCCAGTTGTACGCGGTTCTCGCTCAGCCACTCTCGATAGGGATGGGCCTTGGCCAACTGGTCTTTTATCTCGGCATCATAGTATATCTTGCCTTCTTGGGTGTCGATGAGAAGAATTTTTCCCGGCTGCAGTCGACCTTTGCTCACGACGTCGCCAGGTTCAAAATCCATCACGCCGACTTCGCTGGCCACTACCATCATGCCATTTTTCGTAATCGTATAACGACTGGGGCGCAGGCCGTTTCGGTCGAGCATACCGCCAGCATACCGTCCGTCGGAGAAGAGCAGGGCGGCAGGACCGTCCCATGGTTCCATCAGGATGGAGTGGTATTCATAGAAAGCCTTCAAATCTTCGCTGATGGGGTTCTTGTCGTTGAAACTCTCAGGTACGAGGATAGCCATTGCCTGGGGCAACGAGAGCCCGCTCATCATCAAAAACTCGAAGACGTTGTCCAGACTGGCGGAATCGCTCATGCCTTCTTGGACGATGGGACGTAAATCCTTGATGTCGCCCAACGCCTCGCTGTTGAGAACGCTCTCACGCGCCTTCATCCAACCGCGATTGCCGCGGATGGTGTTGATCTCGCCATTGTGGGCCAACAGACGAAAAGGCTGGGCCAATGACCACGTGGGGAATGTGTTTGTGCTGAAACGTGAGTGTACCAGCGCCAGTCCGCTCGTGAAATAATCGTTGGACAAATCGGGGAAATAGCGTCGTAACTGTCCACTGGTCAGCATTCCTTTGTAGACAATATTCTTGTTCGACAACGAGCAAATATAAAAGTCCTTGTTGTCGATACGATTCTCTATCCTTTTACGTACTTTGTATAATACACGCTCGAACACGGGTACGTCTTCGTCGGATATTCCGGTCACGAAAACCTGCTTGATGTCTGGTTCCACTTCGCGCGCCGCCGCTCCCAATACCTCTGGATTCGTAGGCACGGCTCTCAGGTGCATCAGTGTCAGTCCCTCACGTTCTATCTCTTCTATCATCACGCTCAGTATCTCGTGCTGGGCCTGGCCATCTTTCGGCAGGAACACCAGTCCTGTGCCGTACTTTCCTTTCTCTGGCACGGGAATGCCTTGCAACAAGATAAACTCATGTGGTATCTGAACCATAATACCGGCACCGTCGCCAGTCTTGTCACGGGTTTCTGCGCCGCGATGTTCCATGTTCTCCAACACCTTCAGCGCATTGTCCACCAACTCATGGCTCTTGCTTCCGTGAATATTCACCACCATACCCACACCACAAGCATCGTGCTCATAACAAGATTGGTAGAGTCCTTTCTGTTGTTGTTTGAGTGTTTGAAGTTTGCAATCTGTCATATTATCCTTACTTTAACTGACATTCTGTCTGTTTTCGAGTGCAAAGATATATCATTATGTTATACTTTCAAAACTTTTACTAACTTTTATTGTCTAAAAATTGAACCTATTTGACATATTGCTCAAAAATATCCGTTTTCGCTGTCGTTTTGAAAACAATCGGGTGCGTTTTTTCAGTTTCATCTTACACTTTGACAAAATGTCCCATTTTTTAGTTATCTGTGTTCGCACACAGCAAAAGTGGATAGCCCAAATGACGCTTTGTAACGAAATGGTGTGTTTTTGAAGCAAAACGACAGCAGTATGCAAATAAAAGTATTTTGCAACTTTACAAAATGATAAATATTTGTGTATTTAATATTCAAAATGATACATTTTCTTTGCTATTGTTGGCAAAATGCCTTACTTTTGCATCGTCAATTGACGGAAAGTAGTCCAATGATAGGGCTTAGTTATTTATTAAGGTTAAAAAGAAAAAGGTATGAAGAAGATTGAAGCAATCATCCGCAAGACGAAGTTCGAGGATGTAAAGGAAGCGTTGCTCCAGTCGGACATCGACTGGTTTGAGTACCATAACGTGCATGGCATCGGACAGAGCCGACAGGAAAGGATATATCGTGGTGTTCAATATTCAACGGATGTGATAGAACGGGTAGCGCTGACCATAGTATGTCGTGACCATTTTGTGGAACCAACGGTGAAGGTCATCCTCAATGTGGCACACACGGGAGAGGTGGGCGACGGACGTATTTTCGTGAGCGACATGATCGATACGTGGAGCATCCGCACAGGAGAGAACGGCGACACCGTGCTTAGAGACAAGAAATAAGATTGTATAATAAAAAAGGTAAAAAGAGTATGAACGAGATAGGATTATCACTCGATACCGTATGGATGCTGTTGGCAGCCATGCTGGTTTTTTGGATGCAGTCAGGTTTTGCGTTATGTGAGGCTGGTTTTACGCGCGGTAAAAACACAGCGAACATCTTGATGAAGAACTTTGTGGATTTCATGTTTGGTTCGTTGTTGTTTTTCTTTCTCGGCTTTGGTTTTATGTTCGGCAGCGATGGGGCAGGGTTCATTGGCATGCCCAACTGGGGCGACCTGAGTTTCTACAAGGGTGACCTGCCCGTAGAGGGATTCCTGATTTTCGAGACGGTGTTCTGCGCCACTTCGGCAACCATCGTCAGCGGCGCTATGGCTGAGCGCACGAAATTCTCTATGTACCTCGTTTACAGTGCTGTCATCTCACTTTTCATTTACCCCATCGAGGGCCATTGGACGTGGGGTGGTGGTTGGCTCTGCAACGCTGCCGATGACAGTTTCATGATGTCGACGTTTGGCGATGTGTTCCACGATTTCGCGGGGTCTGCCATCGTGCATAGCGTGGGGGGCGTGTTGGCGCTGATAGGTGCGATGGCGCTGGGACCACGCGTGGGTAAATATACCAAGGAAGGAAAAAGTCGTGCTATTCCTGGCCATAACCTCACGATGGCTGCGCTGGGGGTGTTCATCCTCTGGTTGGGTTGGTTCGGTTTTAACCCTGGCTCGCAGTTGGCTGCTAGCGGTGAGGTAAATCGTGTGGCCATCAGCCATGTGTTCCTGACGACCAATCTGGCGGCTGCTGCAGGTGGCTTGGCAACGATGCTCATCACATGGATAAAGTACGGCAAACCGTCGCTTTCGCTGACGTTGAATGGTGTGTTGGCTGGTCTCGTGGGCATCACGGCAGGTTGTGACCTCGTGTCGCCAATAGGTGCGGTCATTATCGGACTGGTGTGCGGACTGGTGCTGGTGTTTGCCATTGAATTCATCGACCATCAGTTGCATATTGATGATCCTGTGGGTGCCTCGTCGGTACATGGTGTGTGTGGTATCCTCGGCACTCTGATGACGGGTCTGTTGTCTACCAGCAACGGCGCGTTTTACGGTCACGGTTGGGGATTCTTCGGAGCGGAATGCTTTGGCATAATGATTATTGACCTCTGGGCCGCCGCCTGTGGTTTTGTCTTGTTCTACGGCATCAAGAAACTGCATGGTCTGCGCGTTGATAAGCGAATTGAAGAGGAAGGTCTCGACATCTACGAGCATGGCGAGGCATGTTATAACTAAGAGTTAAAAGAATAATGAAAATGAAAAAGATTGTATTATTTGCATTGGGGTTGGCCGTCGGGGCCACCTCCTATGCACAGGATGAGATAGAGACGACGATAAGTGGAGATATCGTAAGTAGTTATATCTGGCGTGGACAGGATTTGGGAAACGTGTCGCTGCAACCTACGTTGGGCGTGGGTTATAAAGGCCTGTCTTTGACAGCTTGGGGTAGCGTTGGACTCACCGACGCTTCCGACACGAAGGAATTCGACTTGACGCTGGCATACACCATCGGCGGCTTGAATATCGGTGTGACCGATTATTGGCTCAATGAAGGGCTCGACCCAAAGAACCGTTATTTTAAGTATGATGCCCACGAAACGAACCATGTGTTCGAGGCTAACATTGGTTACGACTTCGGTTTTGCCTCGTTGCAATGGTTTACCAACTTCGCTGGTAATGATGGCGTAAACAAGGATGGTAAAAGGGCCTATAGCAGTTATGCGGAAGTGGCAGTCCCGTTCAAACTCGTAACCGTGGATTGGACGGCCGCTGCAGGCGTGGTCCCATATGCCACTGATTATTATGGCACGACGGGCTTTGCCGTGACAAACCTAACGTTGAGGGCGGACAAAGAAATCAAGGTGACTGACTCTTTTTCAATTCCCGTTTTCGGACAGGTCACGGCCAATCCGTGTTCACAAAAGGCTTACCTGGTTCTTGGTTTGACGCTGCATCCATAAATGAACAGAACCGGGAGTGTGTCCCCTCTTCTGCGGTGAGGCAGGGGAGGGGAATTTTTTTATCGAAATGACGCTTTGTAACGAAATGACGCTTTTCGGTGTCAAAGTGTTAACAAATGGTATTAATTATGAATGGGAAACTTTACAAAATGACACCTCTTAAAGTATTTAACAATCAAAATGAAAGTTAATTTGAAATATTTCTTTCAAAATGTACTAACTTTGCGGCCAAAAGTAGCATGTGATAAGGTAAAAAGGATAAGCAAACTTCAAAACAACATGATATGGGTACAAAATACATCTTTGTCACGGGCGGTGTGGTTTCCTCGTTGGGAAAGGGTATCATCTCCGCCAGCATCGGAAAATTGTTGCAAGCGCGTGGCTATAAAGTGACTATCCAGAAATTCGATCCTTACATCAACATCGACCCGGGCACATTGAACCCCTACGAGCATGGAGAGTGCTATGTGACCGAGGACGGTATGGAGACCGACCTAGACCTTGGACACTATGAGCGGTTTACGGGCATCCACACCACGTGTCACAACAGCATTACCACTGGGCGCATCTATAAAACGGTGATAGACCGCGAACGCCACGGCGATTATCTGGGCAAGACCATCCAGGTGGTGCCACATATCACCGACGAGATCAAACGGCGGATGCTTCGTCTAAGTGAGGAGGGAATAGCGAAAGATACAAAGAGAATGGTGAATAGTGAAAAATATGTAGCAGCAGATGAAGAGGATCTTGACTTCGTGATTACCGAAGTGGGTGGAACGATTGGCGACATCGAGAGTGCGCCGTTTATGGAAGCCATCCGACAACTTCGTTGGCAGCTGGGCAAAGATGCTGTATGTGTGCATCTGACGTATGTTCCTTACCTGAAGGCTGCCGGGGAGTTGAAGACCAAACCGACACAACACTCCGTGAAAGAGTTGCAAGGGATGGGTATCCAACCTGATATCCTCGTGCTGCGAACGGAACGCCACCTTGACAATGCCCTGCGCATGAAGGTGGCGTCGTTTTGTAATGTCGATTTGGAGTGTGTGGTGCAGAGCGAGGATATGCCAAGCATTTACGAAGTGCCTGTGAACATGCAGAGACAGGGTCTCGATGCGGCTATCTTGCGCAAGATATGTATCCCCGTGGGTGAGACGCCAGCCATGAAGCCCTGGCACGACTTTTTGGACAAACAGCGCAACGCCAGCAGTGAGGTGCATATCGGACTCGTTGGGAAGTACGACTTGCAGGATGCTTATAAGAGCATTCGAGAGAGTTTGAATCTCGCAAGTATTTACAATGATGTGAAGGCCAAAATCCATTTCATCAACAGTGAGGAGATAACGCACGAGAACGTGGCCGAGAAACTCCATGGTATGGCGGGCATCGTCATCTGTCCCGGTTTTGGACGGCGCGGCATCGAGGGAAAGATTGTGGCGGCGGAATATACGCGTACCAACGACATCCCCACCTTTGGCATCTGTCTGGGTATGCAGATGATGGTGATTGAATTTGCGCGTAATGTGTTGGGCTACAAAGATGCCAACAGTGCCGAGATGGATGAGAAGACAGCGCATAATGTCATTGACATCATGGAAGAGCAGAAGAGCGTCACGCAGATGGGCGGCACGATGCGGCTCGGTGCTTACGAGTGTGAACTCGTCAACGGCAGCCGCGTCATGGAGGCTTACGGCAGGGAATCTCACATACAGGAAAGACACCGCCACCGCTATGAGTTCAACAACCGTTATCTGCAGGAGTTTGAGTCGGCAGGCATGAAATGCGTGGGTATCAACCCCGACGCTCATCTTGTGGAGATTGTTGAAATACCAGAAAAGAAATGGTATATCGGTACGCAGTTTCACCCTGAATATTCCTCAACGGTGCTGCACCCACACCCGTTGTTTATGAGTTTCACTAAAGCATGTATCAATGGAACCACTGAAGCATGAGTGTGGCGTGGCGATGATTCGCCTGTTGAAACCACTATCGTATTATGAGCATAAATACGGCACGTGGCGTTATGCGCTGAATAAGCTCTATCTGATGATGGAGAAGCAACATAACCGTGGTCAGGAAGGCGCTGGCGCGGCATGTGTCAACATGGATGCTACCGTGGGCGAGGAATATATGTTTCGTGAAAGGGCGGAAGGTAAGGATGCGATAACGGAGATTTTCAAACGTATCGACGAGTCCTTTGCTGGCCAACTCTACATGGGACACCTGCGCTATTCTACCACGGGAAAAAAAGGACTGCAATACGTTCACCCCTTCCTGCGGCGTAACAACTGGAGGGCCAAGAACCTCTGCCTGTGTGGCAACTTCAACATGACCAATATCGACGAGGTCTTTGATTTTCTGACTCGACAAGGGCAGTCGCCGCGTGTCTTTGGCGACTCGTATATCACGTTGGAACTGATGGGGCACCGTTTGGATCGCGAAGTGGAGCGGCTGTATCAGGAGGCTCGCGAAAAGGATTTGGAGGGAACGGACATCACGCGATATATCGACGAACATGTGGAGATAGCGAATGTGCTGAAGACCACAATGCCTCATTTTGATGGCGGTTATGTGATGTGTGGACTGACAGGCAGTGGCGAGATGTTTGCCGTGCGCGACCCGTGGGGCATCCGTCCCGCATTTTGGTATCAGGATGATGAGGTGGTGGTGCTGGCATCGGAACGTCCGGTTATCCAAACGACGTTCGATTTGCGGGCTGAGGATATTAAGGAACTGAAACCTGGGCAATCGCTCATCATTCGCAAGGGTGGAGAAGTCAAACTGGAACAGATAATAGAAAACAAGACTGCGGAAGCCCATTCTTCACATGCCATGATTCCTTCCCCATCATCAAACAGTGCATGTAGCTTTGAGCGTATATATTTCAGCCGAGGCTCTGACTGCGACATTTACCAGGAGCGTAAACGGTTGGGCGAGCAATTGACACCTGCCATCATGCAAGCGATTGATGGCGATGTGGCGCATACAGTTTTTTCCTATATCCCCAATACAGCGGAGGTGGCTTTCTATGGCATGACGGATGGCATACGACGACTTAACCACGATGTGCGGATAGAAAAGGTCGTGTGGAAGGACATCAAACTACGCACGTTTATCAGTGACGGCAGTGAACGAAACGACCTCGCGGCACATGTGTATGACATCACCTATGGCTCACTCACACCCTACGAGGACAAACTGGTCATCATCGACGATTCCATCGTACGTGGCACGACGCTCAAGGAAAGCATCTTTAAGATTCTTGACCGTCTGGACCCAAAGAAAATCGTGATGGTGTCGAGTTCCCCACAGATACGTTATCCGGACTACTATGGTATCGACATGTCGCATCTCGAAGAACTCTGTGCCTTTCGGGCCGCCATCTCTCTCATTAAAGAGCGAGGACTACAACACGTGATAGCGGAAACATATAAGAAGTGTAAGGCCAATCTATCTCTTTCATGTAATCATGTGCGGAAAATATACGAGCCGTTCACTGTGGAAGAAATCAACGGCAAGATAGTGGAGATGCTTCGTCCGGAAGGGATGAAAGCACCTATAGAACTGGTGTTTCAGCGTATTGAAGGCTTGCACAAGGCTTGTCCCAATCATTTGGGTGATTGGTATTTCACGGGCCATTACCCCACACCTGGCGGTATACGCATGGTGAATCAGGCGTTTGTGGATTATGTTGAGAATGTTTTGAAAATGCAGTTATAATACAATGAGAGAAATGGATGCAAAAAAAACGCTCACGTTCGATCGCTTATGCGAGTTGGATGGTTCATGTTCAACAGTGGCACTGATACTCGATGATGGTACAATGTTCAGCGGTTGGTCGTTTGGCGCTGAACGGGACACCGTGGGAGAAGTGGTGTTCAACACGGCTATGACAGGCTATCCGGAGAGTCTGACAGACCCCAGCTATGCGGGACAAATATTGGTGAGCACTTATCCGTTGATTGGCAACTATGGCGTTCCGGATACGGGCATGGACGATAATGGCCTACCGCTGTTCATGGAAAGTGGACGGATTCATGTGAAAGCACTGGTGGTAGCCGACTATAGCGAGGCGTACTCGCATTGGAATGCGAAAGAGTCGCTGGCTACATGGTTGAAACGAGAGAACATACCCGCCATAACAGGTATAGACACAAGACGGTTGACGAAAGTGCTACGTGAACATGGTGTGATGATGGGTAGGGTGGTTGTACAACGCTCACCGTCATCCCTGGACCAAAACCATGCGGATTATGGCGCCGTGAACTGGGTTGAACAAGTGAGTTGCAAGGATGTGACCACCTACAAGCCCTGTCATCCGATGGTCCATGGCAACAATACAACGAAAAGGGTCGTTTTGGTCGATTGCGGTGTAAAGGCCAACATCATCCGTTGTCTCATCAGACGTGGCATCGAGGTGGTGCGCGTTCCATGGGACTATGATTTTAATACGTTGGAGTATGACGGCCTGTTCCTGGCCAATGGACCTGGCGACCCAGAGCGTTGTGGGGTGACGGTTGAGCATATCCGCACATTCCTGAATAACGAGAACGTGCGACCGTGCATGGGCATCTGTCTTGGTAACCAACTGTTGGCAAGAGCGGCTGGGGCAAAGACCTATAAACTTAAATATGGTCATCGCTCGCATAACCAACCCGTTCAACGGGTGGGTACGACACAGTGTTTCATCACCTCGCAGAATCATGGCTATGCGGTAGACGACCAGACATTGCCTGCAGACTGGGAACCATTATTCGTGAACATGAACGATGGCTCAAACGAGGGTATCCGCCACCATTCGAAGCCTTGGATGTCAGCACAGTTCCACCCGGAGGCTTGTTCGGGTCCCGTGGATACAGAGTTTTTATTTGACGAATTCGTAAATATGTTGAAGTGATGGATAAAAAGATAAAAAAGGTGTTGCTGCTGGGCAGTGGCGCATTGAAGATAGGACAGGCTGGCGAGTTCGATTATAGCGGGGCACAGGCACTGAAGGCGCTGAAGGAAGAGGGTATTCATTCGGTACTCATCAACCCCAATATCGCGACGGTACAGACCTCAAAAGGCGTAGCCGACACGGTGTATTTCCAACCTGTGCAACCTGGTTTCGTGGAGCGTGTCATCGAGAAAGAACGTCCTGATGGTATCTTTCTCAGTTTTGGTGGACAGACGGCGCTGAACTGCGGAGTGGAACTGTATAAAAAAGGGGTGTTGGAAAAATATGGGGTAGAAGTGTTGGGAACGCCCATCCAAGCCATCATCGATACGGAAGACCGTGATCTGTTTGTGAAACGTCTGGATGAGATAGGGGTGAAGACCATTAAAAGCGAGGCGTGCTCTACTGTCGAAGAAGTGCAGAAGGCAGCCCATGAATTGGGCTTTCCGGTCATACTCCGTGCTGCCTATGCCCTCGGCGGACTGGGTTCTGGCTTTTGTGAGAATGAAGAGGAACTGATGGCTCAGGCAGAGGAAGCTTTTTCTTTCTCGCCGCAGGTGTTGGTGGAAAAGTCGTTGAAGGGTTGGAAGGAGATAGAATATGAGGTGGTGCGTGACCGTTATGACAACTGTATCACGGTGTGCAACATGGAGAATTTTGACCCGCTGGGCATCCACACCGGAGAGTCCATCGTGGTGGCGCCCAGCCAGACGCTCTCAAATAGCGAATACCACAAACTCCGTGCTTTGGCCATCAAGATTATCCGTCACATAGGCATCGTTGGCGAGTGCAACGTGCAATATGCGCTCGATCCACGGTCGGAGGATTACCGTGTCATCGAGGTCAACGCCCGCCTGAGTCGTTCTTCTGCCTTGGCTAGCAAAGCGACGGGCTACCCCTTGGCTTTTGTGGCTGCCAAACTGGGACTGGGTTATGGCCTATTCGAACTG
Organism: uncultured Prevotellaceae bacterium; assembly: GCA_900313615.1. Classification (GTDB taxonomy): domain Bacteria; phylum Bacteroidota; class Bacteroidia; order Bacteroidales; family Bacteroidaceae; genus Prevotella. The sequence continues at coordinate 72,488 of OMRP01000013.1, read as the reverse complement.
AAAAACTCCGTCACCAAGACCACGAGCGCTTTCTTCGAGCCTGCTCTCGACTATGTGGTGGTGAAAATACCTCGCTGGGACCTGACCAAGTTCCATGGCGTGAAACGACTGCTTGGCTCGTCGATGAAGAGCGTCGGCGAGGTGATGGCCATCGGACGGACCTTCGAGGAGGCTCTGCAAAAAGGCTTGCGCATGATTGGACAGGGCATGCATGGTTTTGTGGAAAACCACGAGATAAAAATCAAAGACATAGATACGGCCCTGCATGAGCCAACAGATATGCGTATCTTCGTCGTGTCGAAAGCGCTGAAAGTGGGCTATAGCATCGAGCAGATTCATCAACTGACGAAGATTGACCGCTGGTTTTTGCGGAAACTAAAACATATCGTCGATATCGACTATCGACTGAAAGAGTTTTCCGGGTTGGCGGAAATGGTGACTTTTATGGAACCCTTGGAATTGATAGAGTATATCGAAGCCCCAGAATTCATTCATTTGCTGCACGAAGCCAAGGTCTATGGATTCTCTGATTTCCAGATAGGCCGTGCCATCGGACTGGAGGCGAATATGTCGATGAATGACGCGGGACTGCTGGTCCGCTCATGGCGCAAGGAACTGGGCATCGTGCCCACGGTGAACCAGATAGATACCCTCGCCGCTGAATACCCCGCCCAAACCAACTATCTGTATTTGTCGTACCTATAGAAAAAGAAGATTATGTGTGGAATAGTTGCTATACTGAACGTGAAAGAGCAGTCTCACGAACTGAGACAAAAAGCATTGAGGATGAGTCAGAAAATCCGTCATCGCGGGCCTGACTGGAGTGGAATCTACTGCGGTGGAACGGCTATCCTTGCCCACGAGCGCCTGAGTATTGTGGACCCTGAGAGTGGAGGGCAGCCATTGTATTCATCGGACAAGAAACAGGTTTTGGCGGTCAACGGTGAGATTTACAACCATCAGGAGATTCGCCGTCGTTTTGCTGGGCAATATGAGTTTCAAACAGGCTCGGACTGTGAAGTTATCCTGACGTTATATCGTGAAAAGGGTGTGTCTTTCTTGGAAGACCTGAACGGCATCTTCGCCTTCGTTCTTTATGACGAGGAGCGTGATGAGTTCTTGATAGCGCGCGACCCCATAGGTGTTATTCCGCTTTATCTCGGCTTCGACAGTGACGGAACGGTTTATGTCGCTTCGGAACTAAAGGCGCTCGAGGGACAGTGCGAGCGATACGAGCCTTTTTTGCCCGGACATTACTACTGGAGCGAGTCGCCTGGCATGAAACAATATTATCATCGTGACTGGATGCAGTACGAGGCAGTAAAGGATAACGCATCGAGTGTCATTGCCATTCATGATGCATTGGAAGGTGCGGTGAAACGGCAACTGATGTCAGATGTGCCTTATGGCGTGCTGCTCAGTGGTGGACTCGATTCGTCTGTCATCTCTGCCATTGCTGAGAAATACTCGGAGATGCGAATTGAGGACGATTCAAAGACAAAGGCCTATTGGCCTCGTCTGCATTCGTTTGCCGTGGGATTGAAGGGTGCGCCCGATTTGGCAAAGGCTAAACTCGTGGCCGACCATATCGGCACTGTGCACCACGAAATCAACTATACCATTCAGGAGGGGCTCGATGCCATACGTGACGTGATTTATTTCATCGAGACATACGATGTGACCACCGTCCGCGCCTCCACGCCAATGTATTTGTTGGCTCGTGTCATCAAGTCGATGGGCATCAAGATGGTGCTTTCTGGTGAGGGGGCAGATGAGATTTTCGGTGGTTACCTCTATTTCCACAAAGCACCTGATGCCAAGGCTTTTCATGAGGAAACGGTGCGTAAGTTGGGCAAACTCTATCTCTACGATTGTCTGCGTGCCAACAAAAGTTTGAGCGCATGGGGTGTGGAAGGGCGCGTGCCTTTTCTCGACAAGGAGTTTCTCGATGTCGCCATGCGTACCAACCCCCAGGCCAAGATGTGTCCGGGTGCTACGGTGGAAAAGAAGATTGTTCGTGAGGCCTTTGCCGACATGCTGCCTGCCGAAGTGGCATGGCGACAGAAAGAACAGTTTAGCGACGGGGTGGGTTACTCATGGATTGATACGCTGAAAAAGATGACGTCGGAAGCCGTTTCCGACGAGCAGATGGCTCACGCGGCCGAACGATTCCCCATCAATCCGCCGAAGAACAAGGAGGAATACTATTACCGGTCAATCTTTGCCGAGCACTTCCCCTCTGACTCCGCTGCTCGAAGTGTTCCTTCCGAAGCCAGTGTGGCCTGCTCCACCGCCATCGCACTCGAATGGGATGCCGCCTTCAAAAACTTGAATGACCCGTCAGGACGGGCCGTCAAGGGCGTGCATGAACAGGCATATTCGTAATATTTACTTTGCGTAAGGTGACGAAAGAAGGGTATATCCTAACAGATACCTATTTTTGATTAATCCAATCTTGTTGGTCTATTCGGTGCACAATACTAAAAACACTCTGTTTTAGGTATTGTGCGCTTTGATGTTTCGCTGTACTTTTGCGGCCAGAAAACGATCAATAATAAGAAAGGATTATTTCATGGGGTTACTTACTAAATTGTTTACCAATTGTGCCTGTCCTGAGGGACGGATGGGACGTGCTATGTTACGGTTTATGAATGTTTGTCATGCTCCGCTTACTAATTGGGGCCTGAAAATCGTGGGTATAAAAGATGGTTGGACGATGCTCGACATTGGTTGTGGCGGAGGGGCCACATTGAAACGGCTATTAAGACGAAGTAAGAATGCGAAGGTCTATGGCATCGACATCTCGGAGGAGAGCGTGGCAAAGGCGAAGAAAGTATGTGCCAATGTGCTCGATAAACAGGTGTTTGTCTGTCAGGGCTCCGCGGAGAATCTGACTTACGAGGAGGGAAAGTTTGACCTGGTGACAGCTGTTGAAACAGTGTATTTTTGGCCGAATCTTCCTGGCTGTCTGCAGAAAGTACGACGTGTGCTGAAGCGGGGTGGCAAGTTCGCCATCATGGTCGAGGTGGTGGATAGCAACTCGATGTGGACTAACGTGGTGGAGGGCATGACGGCCTATTCGCCAGAAGAGTTGAAGAAAATGCTCGATGACGCTGGTTTCATCCAAACGGAGATATATCGCAAAAAGCCGTCGTATGCCACCATCATTGGCGTAAAACCGTGACTTTGCAACCAAGAAGAGATAAGACCTAGAATTTTTTTTTATGCCTTATTGGTGCTTGTCTCCGCCGAACCATTTTTTCAGACGGCGTTTCACCGATTTCCCGATAAAAGAGAGATTGCCATGACGAAGGTTCAACCATAACTCTTCCAACGAACGGCCTACCTTAATCCATGGGTGGCCCCAGGCATTGGTTTTGTAAAGCCGTTCCTTGTAACTCACATCTTCGATGAGGTATCGTGGATGGCGTAGCGGAAAATCCATCTCATGGCGTTGCATGGTGAAGATACGACGGTAGGCACGTGGCGTGGTGTCGATGCTGCCACCGAAATGGGTGCTGTCGGCGGTAAGGCCGAGGTTGTTCACCATATTCTTCTGTGGCATGATGGCCAACTGTGAGTGGAGTAACATACTCGCCCAGAAAATGCTCTCATAGTATTCCTTTCCCGTAGCACGGTGGTTGCGGCACATGGGGATGAAGTCCTTGCGGTAGCGACGCTGGCGTGACAACTCTTCCAACCGTTTCATGTTTTCTTTGTCGTCGAGGAAGGCGTAGTCGCCTTCCCACTGGTCGATGACGCGTCGCCATGAGGCCCAGCCCCAGATGGCGAAGATGGAGGTGAAAAAATAACTGTCGGAGCAGTGTGGCGTCACCTCATCCTCGTTAAACCCGCAAATCATCGCCACGCGCGGGTCGTCCTCATAGCGGTCGAGCAGTTCCTTGCAAAAGGGGAAGAACGACTGCGAGGGCACATCGTCATCTTCGAGGACAATGCATTTGTCGGTCAGGGAAAACGCCCATTTCTGCGATAGGTATTCCGACGGGTCGCAGCCGTAGTTGCGCTCTTGGTATTTGCGGTGTACCTCACACTCCCAGTCTATCTCTTCCACCACTTTCCTGCATGCCTCGATACCGGGCATGTCACGTTCACCGCGCGGACCGTCTTGATAGAGAAACAGTCGGGCAGGACGGGCTTGGCGCACTTGCTCGAACACCTGGCTGAGTTGTTCGGGACGGTTGAAAAAGAGAATAAGTACGGATACGTCAATCTTCGCTGGGTTCATTTTTTAAGGTTTAGGGCTTAAGGTTTAGGGTAGAGTGTTCATTCGAAATCCCCATTATGCTCCCTCCCCTTGGGAGGGTTGGGGTGGGTATTTTTCCTCTTCAAGAATCCTATACATTCTTCAAGTATCACGGCATGGGCCATTTTCATGATGGCAAAATAGAGCACGGCGGCCAACACGATGCGAGCCAGTAACAAAAGGATATTTGAACTGATGGCCATCGTGGCGAAATGGGTGGCCACCATCACCACTGCGGCGGCGCCGGCGAAGGGTAGCGTGTCGGCAAGCAATGAGGTCAGTCGGTAACCGGTCAGCCGGTGCACGAACCACCACCATACCAATACCCATGCTATCTGCAACAGGGTGTAGGCGATGACCATGGTACGCACGCCATAGGGGTAGAGTAGCATCATCAGTCCTATCTGCGTGAGACCGAGGGCGATGGTCGACCACATGTAGATGTTGCTCCGGCCGTGGCTGATGACCATGTTTGTCATCAGTGTCGACAAAGGCATCACGGCACCGCCGATGCAGAGTATCTGCATCAGACTGGCACTATTTAGCCATTTCTCGCCGATGGTGATGACGATGAACTCATGCGACACCAACGACAGTCCAAACAAAAGTGGGAAGGAGATGAAGGCGGTGAATCGCATCATCTTGCGGAAAGCTCCCAGTTGTCGCTCTCGTTGTCCCGACAGTTCTACAAACACGGGTTGGGCCACCTGTGTTGTCATTCCTTGTACCAACGAGAAACATTTGAAATTCCATTGGTAGGCTTGGTTGTAGTTGCCAGTGTCGCGCGCGGTGAAATAGTGACCGAGCAGGATGTTGAGCACATTGACATTGATATGACCAAAAATGGCCGAAGCCAGGATTTTGCAACTGAAACGGAACATGCGGGCTACGGGCCGTAGGTTGATATGCAGGGAGGGGCGCCATGTCGAGTGGTACCACAACAATATGGTGTTGGTGGCGATGAACAGGTTGGTCTGCGTAGCCAGCGACCAATAGGAGAACCCTTGCCAGGCCATCAAGGCGCCCACGATACTCGAGAAGAGCACCGCGGTGATGCCAGTCTCGGCTATCTGTTTTATTTTCAGGTTTTTCGTGAGGAAGGCGGACTGCGCCGTACCGAAACTGGAGAAGACGAATCCGAGGAAGGCGTAGCGGCAGAGGGGCACGAGGTCGGGTTGGTGATAGTAGTCGGCGATGAGGGGCGCGCAGAAAAAGAGGATGATGTATATCACCGCACCTGCCATCACGTTGAACCAGAACACGGCATTATAGTCTTCGTGTGTGGGACTTTTCAGGTTGACTAGGGCCGTCTTGAAACCGCTACTCTGCAACTCATTGGCGATGAGCGAAAAGATGCTGATCATGGCTATCATACCATAATCGTCGGGCGAGAGCAGTCGTCCGAGGATGATGCCAAAGACCAGTCCTATGAGCTGCTGCATGCCATTGTTCATGCCGCCCCAGAACAGTCCTTTTGCCGTCTTCTCTTTTAGCGATTCCATTATTTAATGTTGAATGTTGAGTGTCATGACACTGTAGGGTGTGCTTGTCTCGCCTGTCATTCGCTTAATTCGTAGTTCTATTTTTTAATTTTTCTAATTTTCTAATTTTTTAATCTTTTAATTTTTTAATTTTCTAATATTTTAATTTCCCTCGCGTGTGGCTGCAGTTGGTCGAGATTGGGAAGCTTCCGCCAATCGCCGAAGAGCAGTTGCAGGTGGTGGTCGCTGTCGTGTGGCACGGGGAACATCCGTCCCTCGAACACATGCTCACTCAGCGGGAAGATATCCTCGTCGTATCTCGGCTTGTGGAAGGGCAGCCCCATGCCACTGGTCCATGTGCGGGCGCCCGTCAGTTTGCACAGTGCACGTAGGATGGGGTAGGTAGCTGCCTTGTTGAAATGGGTGATGCGCCAAACCTTGCGCATACTCCGTTCGTCATCTGTCGATGTGCGCCAAATCTTATACACATGCCCTTGTGCCGTTTCGGACAGTTTATGTATCCACATCCGCTGTCGTTCTAGTGGAAGGATGTCGATATATATGCCGCGTTCTTTCCAACGTCGGTCGTAGTCGTTGCCTTCCTCCAGGTAGGTGCGTCGGTCGCGAACCTTGGCATAGAAAAAGAAATAGTTGGGGTCGTCATCCATGGTCTGCAACGCCAGATGCTCAGGCAGTTCCTCACGCAGCAGGGGCAGCAGCCGGAGATAATCTTCGCGCCGCATCTCGATGTCGAGGTCATCGTCCCAGGGGATGAACCCGTTATGCCGCCAGGCACCAATCAGCGTGCCACTGCTCAACCAGTAGGGTATGTCATGGCGGCGGCAAATGGCATCCACCTCGCTCAAGATATCGAGCATCACCAACTGCATGCGACGCAGTAACGACCCGTCAGGGTTAAACCGCCGTCGTAATGCCTCATGGTCTATGTTGTTTCCATCCATTTCTCTAACGTTAAGGTTTAGGTGGCATTCGGAGTGGTATTCTCTTGCCCCCTGCCCCTTGCTCCTTGCCCCTCGCCTTTCCTCCTTACCACCCCCGGATTCCCTGTCACGGTGCAGTTGTCGGGCACGTCCATGTTCACCACGGCACCAGCACCGATGGTCACGTGGTTGCCGATATGTATACCCCCGAATACCGTGGCACCGGTGAAAATCTTCACGTTGTCGCCGATGGTGGGACGGTGCCCTTCCTTGTCGTTGCCGAGGGTCACCAACTGAAGGCAATAGAAGTCTTTTCCTATGCTTTCGGCATTGAGATACGTGGCATAGTTATGCTCGAAATGTGCCCCCTTGCCGATGCTGGGGCACCAGATATGGAGTGACCGCTCGGGCGGCAGCATCCATTTCACCCATACCGACCGGTATTCGCCCAGACGGTAATAGAACAGGTTGCGAAACACGCGTTCGCGTGTGCAAACCTTTATAAAATTCCGCACCCCTGTCTTCCGGTCTTGGTATTTCACCAAGTCGGGGTCTATCCGTTTGCGGTAGGCCATATACAGCGCGATGTGCGGCAGCATCCGCAATGCCGATGCCGATAGTAATATGGCTTGGGTGTATCTGTTCATGCCACGCTATAGCTCTTTTTGTGGCAAAGGTAGTGCAAACCGAGAGAAAAACCAAATTTATTTGGATTTTTCCAAGGTGCTGCCTAACTTATGGAAAGGTAGTGCAAACCGAGAGAAAAACCAAATTTATTTGGATTTTTACTTTCCCATGCTTCGCAAACAGTGACCTTCGGTTCCAAGGTGCCGCCTATCTTCATGTATTGTTGCGCAAGGCGTTTGTTGAATTCGCATAAAAATAATTAATGTTAATATTGTTAATAAAGAATAATTTCCTGTCTTTGATGGCACAATCCTAGCGGTTATCCCATAAAAAGGTAGTACCTTTGCAGTCCGATTATTTCGGGGGAGTCTTAGGCCCCCGAGGATGAGCGTGTTAATAGCTGTGCCTTTGGCCGGGCATGGTGGTTAGTGAATCGCCTTCCAGTGTGAATAAAAAACGTTTTTTAGTAGTTAATTCAATCATTTAAAATGAACACTTTAAGTTACAAGACTATTTCCATCAACAAGGAAACAGCCAAGAAAGAGTGGGTGGTTATCGACGCTACCGACCAAGTTGTGGGTCGTCTGTGCTCGAAGGTTGCCAAACTGCTCCGTGGGAAATACAAACCCACTTTCACGCCGCATGTTGACTGTGGCGACAATGTTATCATCATCAATGCAGCCAAGGTGGTGTTCACCGGAAAGAAAGAAACCGATAAAGTGTACACCCGCTATACTGGTTATCCAGGTGGCCAGCGCTTCAACACGCCCGCTGAACTGCGCAAGCGTGAATTTGGCCCCGAACGCATTCTGCGCCACGCCGTGAAGGGTATGCTCCCTAAAGGTCCCCTCGGCCGCAGCCTTCTCAACAACCTCTATATCTACAATGGTACAGAGCACAAACATGAGGCTCAGAAACCCAAGGCAATTGATATTAACCAGTATAAATAATAAATAGGATGGATTTGATTAATGCAATAGGTCGCCGCAAAAGCGCTGTAGCACGCGTTTACGTGAGCGAAGGTACAGGAAAAATCATCATTAACAAGAAAGAACTGACCGAATATTTCCCCTCAGCCATCTTGCAGTATGTGGTAAAACAGCCGCTCAACCTGCTCGAGGTAGCTGAGAAGTACGACATCAAGGCAAACCTCGACGGTGGTGGTTTCACCGGACAGAGCCAAGCACTGCGTCTGGCTATTGCTAGGGCTCTGGTGAAGATTAACGCCGAGGATAAGAAGAACCTCAAGGATCATGGTTTCCTCACTCGCGACTCTCGTGCTGTAGAGCGTAAGAAGCCAGGACGTCCGAAGGCTCGTCGTCGCTTCCAGTTCAGCAAGCGTTAATTTTTATTCAGTTTAGCATCCAAACCGTGAGGACCCGCATGGCGGTTACCTGATGGTTGGTTCACAGAGAAACTAAAAGGAAAGTAAACAAATTTTAAACACAACAACAATGTCAAGAACAAATTTTGATATGCTGCTGGAGGCTGGATGCCATTTCGGACACCTCCGCCGCAAGTGGAATCCCGCCATGGCTCCCTACATCTTCATGGAGCGCAATGGCATTCATATCATCGACCTGCACAAGACTGTGGCCAAAATAGACGAGGCCGCTGAAGCTCTGAAGCAGATTGCCAAGCAAGGAAAGAAGATTCTGTTCGTTGCTACTAAAAAACAGGCCAAGGACATCATCGCCGACAAGGCCACCAGCGTGAACATGCCTTATGTGATTGAACGCTGGCCGGGCGGTATGCTCACCAACTTCCCCACCATCCGCAAGGCAGTGAAGAAAATGGCAACCATCGACAAACTGATGAGCGATGGCACCTATGCCAACCTCTCAAAACGTGAGTTGCTGCAGATCACTCGCCAGCGCGCGAAACTGGAGAAGAACCTCGGTTCCATCGCCGACCTCACCCGTCTGCCCTCCGCTCTCTTCGTGGTTGACGTGATGAAGGAGAACATTGCCGTCAAAGAGGCTCAGCGCCTCGGTATCCCCGTGTTCGCTATCGTCGACACCAACTCTGATCCCAATGAGGTGGACTTCGTGATTCCCGCCAACGACGATGCCAAAGACAGCGTCAACGTCATCCTGACAGCTTGCTGCGAGGCTATCGCCGAAGGTCTGGAAGAGCGCAAGGCTGAGAAAGCCGATGAGAAAGCCGCTGCCGAGCAGGCTGAGGAAGTGGCAGAGCGCCCACAGCGTCGCGCCCGCCGCGCCCGTAAGGAAGAGGCCGCTCCCGCCAAGGAAGAAGCTCTCGCCGCTGAGGAGGCTGCTCCTGCCAAGGAAGAGGCTCCCGCCGCCGAGGAGGCTGCTCCCGCCAAGGAAGAGGCTCCTGCCGCCGAGTAATCAATTTATAACTTTTAAAAACTTACAAACTTATAAATAATTATGGCTGTTACAATAGCTGACATACAGAAACTGCGTAAGATGACCGGTGCCGGTCTCGCTGACTGCAAGAAGGCTCTTACCGAGGCTGAAGGCGATATCGAGAAAGCCATCGAACTGGTGCGCCAGCGTGGTTTGGCCATCGCCGCCAAACGTTCCGACCGTGAGACATCCAACGGCTGCGTGCTCGTAAAGGTTGCCAATGGTTTCGGTGCTATGATCGCCCTGAAGTGCGAAACCGACTTCGTGGCCAATGGTAAGGATTTCATCGCGCTCACACAGAGCATCCTCGATGCTGCCGTGGAGAACCGCTGCAAGAGCCTCGACGAGGTGAAGGAACTCACCCTGGCCGATGGTGCCAAAGTGGCCGATGCTGTCGTCCAGCGCTCGGGTATCACGGGCGAGAAGATGGAACTTGACGGTTACCTCTTCATCGAAGGTGAGAATATCTACACCTATAACCACCAGAACAAGAACCTCCTGTGCACCATGGTGCAGCTGAACAAGGCTGCCGAGGAGCAGGGACACAACCTGACACTGCAGGTGGCCAACACCAACCCGCTGGGTCTCGATGTGGACAGCATCCCCGAGTCGGTGAAGGAGAGCGAGCTGAAGGTGGCTATCGAGAAGACCAAGCAGGAGCAGGTGCAGAAGGCTGTGGAGGCCGCTTTGAAGAAGGCTGGCTTCAACCTCTACATCGCTGAAAACGAGGAGCACCTCGCCGAGGGTATCGCCAAGAAGGAGATTACCGAGGCTCAGGCTCAGGAGATTCGCGACCTGAAGGTTCGCGTGGCCGAGGAGAAGGCTGCCAACCTGCCCGAGCAGATGGTTCAGAACATCGCTCAGGGACGTTTGCAGAAGTTCTTCAAGGATTCTTGTCTGGTGAAACAGGAGTACATCTGGGACACCAAGATGACAGTCTCCGACTACCTCAAGAGTGCCGACAAGGAACTCAAGGTGCTCGACTTCAAGCGCTTCACACTGCGCGCTGAGTAAATCAATACGCAGATAGGTATAATTCAAAGAGCATGCATCGCTTGGCGGTGCATGCTCTTTCTGCTCACAACCTCGCATACCTCATCACATCTCACCTCATACATCCATCACCTTATGAAAATATTTGCAGTGGGGATGAATTATCCCTGGCACAATAAAGACGACAATAATACGTTATTGAATAACGGACTGCCGGTGTTTTACACTAAGCCCGATTCTACGCTGCTCAGAAACGGCAAACCATTCTTCGTGCCGAATGAATTGGGGCGCGTGGAGGGACAGGCTGAATTGGTGGTGAGGATAAACAGGTTGGGTAAAGGGATACCCGAACGGTTTGCGCATCGCTATTACGACGCTTTCACCGTAGGGGTGAACTTCGTGGCAGTGGATGTGCTGCAACGGTTGAGAAGCAGCGGATTGCCGTGGGATGCGGCGGTGGTCTTCGACCAGTCGGCGGCCATCGGCGAATGGGTGCCTAAAGACCAACTGCCACCGGTGCAGGACTTGCATTTCAGTCTCGACATCAACGGACAAAGGGTACAGGAGGGCTGCACCGCACAGATGGTGCACTCGGTGGATGCCTTGGTGGCGCACATCAGCCGTTATATGACTTTGCGAACAGGCGACATCCTGTTCACTGGAACACCTTCGCCAGCAACAACGGTGGCCATCGACGACCATATAGATGGCACCGTGGATGTAATGGGGGTGTTGCACTTCAATGTGAAATGACATTCTATGCGGAAAGCATTGCGACATATCATCACGTTTTGGCTACTGCTGTGCACGTTGCAAGCAGGCGCCCAACGTTTCTATAACCTCACCGCCGACGAGGTGAGCATCGACAGTGTGCTGCCGCGTTTCTCTTATTCCATACCTCTGGAGGCTAACTATGCCGACTCTATCTACCAAGTGAGCATTGATTATCCGGAGTTCATCCCGATGAGTGCAGCAGATAGACGAAACTATGCGCGCATCACTCAGGCGGTGCTGCCAGAATTGCCGGTGGTGGAACAGCGTATCGTAGTCAACAGAAAAAAAGGTGCGTTGGAAGTGTCTTTCGTGCCGCTCGCTCGCCGCGAGGGGCGTGACCTCATCCTGGTGAGTTTCATGCTCAGGGTGGAGGCTACAGCGAAGAATCCTGTCAGAAGAGCGCCAGCACGTGCTTCACAACATGCTGGACGTTATAAAGACCACTCTGTGCTGGCCACAGGCAAGTGGGCGAAAATAAGTGTGGCGTCGACGGGCGTTCATCAACTCACTGCCGAGGTGGCCAAACAGGCTGGTTTCACTGACCTCAGCCGTGTACGTATCTATGGCTATGGTGGTGCCTTGCAGAACGAAGAACTGGTGGGCGATGAGTTGCAGGCTCTCGACGATCTGCAAGAGGTGCCATCGTGCATGGTTGGTGGCCGACGTCTCTTCTATGCCAAGGGACCAGTTAATTGGACGGAGAAATCGTCGATACGTACGCGTAACCCCTACTCGAACATAGGATGCTATTTCATTACGGAAAGTGATGGTGAACCGCTGGCTGTCGACAGTGCGGCTTTCGTCTCTTCTTTCTATCCCGCCAATGGCGATTACCATGCCCTTCATGAGGTGGATAACTACGCTTGGTTCTACGGAGGACGCAACCTCTTTGAAAACGCACCCATCGCACAAGGGACGTCGAAAGACTATACGTTGGACACTCCCTCAGGCGCAGCGTCGACAGGGACGGTGAGGGTGCGTCTGAGTGCCGGGTCGAATAGCACGGCACAAGTGGCCATCAATGGCGAGGTGGTGGGACAACTGACGATGTCACTGGGTGATCACGACTTCGGCAATATGCAGATGGGGACATATAACGTGGCGTTGCAACCGACGAACACCATCACCATAACGACACTGTCGGGTGGGCCGGTGTGCCTCGACTTCATCGATATCGAGGATCAATCGCCACATGGCGCACCACGACTCTCCACAACCGCGTTCCCCGCAGCACAGTATGTGTATAACATCACGAACCAAGACCACCATGGCGACGGCTTCGTCGACATGGTCATCATCATACCAACCACACAGCAGTGGGCCGACCAGGCTCAGCGACTGGCGGATTATCATGTGCAGCGTGACGGATTGCGCGTGAGGGTGGTGCCTGCCGATGAACTCTTCAATGAGTTCTCCTCGGGAACGCCAGACGCCAATGCCTATAGGCGCTACCTAAAAATGCTCTACGACAGGGCTGAGCAGGACAGCGACATGCCTTCGTATCTCCTCCTTTTCGGCGACTGCTTCTGGGACAACCGCATGGTCACCAACACCACCCGCAGTTTCTCTCCCGACGATTTTCTGCTGTGCTACGAAAGCGAAAACTCATTCAGTTCTACCGACTGCTATGTTGACGACGGCTTCTTCTGTCTGCTCGATGATGGCGAGGGAGTCAACCTGCTCGCCGGCGACAAACTGGATGTGGCCGTGGGCCGACTGCCCGTGCGCTCAGCGGCACAGGCCAAAGTGGTGGTGGACAAGAGCATCGCCTATATGGAGAATAAGGATGCCGGCGACTGGCAGAACATCATCGTGTTCATGGGTGACGATGGTAACAACAACCTTCACATGAATGATGTAAACCAGGTGTCGGAATACATAGAAGACATGTACCCGGGCTATTATTGCAAACGGGTGATGTGGGATGCGTATACCATGGAGAAGTCGGCGGCAGGAAACATCTATCCTGAAGTGACGGCTCTTTTGAAGAAACAACAGGCTGATGGCGCGCTCATTATGGATTATGGAGGGCATGGCTCGGAAATAGCTATCTCGCACGAGAGGGTGCTCAAATTGTCCGACTTTCAACAGTTTACCAACACGCATATGCCGCTGTGGATAACGGCATCGTGCGACGTGATGCCATTCGATGGTCCTGTGACGAATATCGGTGAGGAATGTGTGCTCAATTCCAAAGGAGGGTCGATGGCGTTCTTCGGTACCACACGCACGGTGTGGACAAACTACAACAGGGTAATCAACCGCGCTTTCCTGCGTTATGTGCTCAGCACTACCAACGGCAAGCCCACCACACTGGGAGAGGCGCAAAGACTGGCTAAAAACTACCTCATCACGTCGGGTGAAGACCGCTCGGCCAACAAACTGCAGTATTCGTTGCTTGGCGACCCGGCGATGGCTCTCAACAGACCGATGGCTCGCGTGGTGGTTGACAGTATCAACGGAAAGAAAGCCGATGCCGAAGTGGTGGCCAACCTGCCTGCGGGTTCCGTTGCTCGTGTGGCAGGCCATGTGGAGACGCAGGCGCAACTTGACGAGTCGTTCAACGGCATGGTGTCGGTGGTGGTGCGCGACACGAAACAACGCATCGTGTGCCACAGAAACAATGAGGCGGAGGCTTCCTCGCCTTTCATCTTCGAAGATAGACAGAATGTGCTGTTCAACGGAGCCGACAGCGTGCGTAACGGAAAGTTCTCGTTTACCTTCGCCGTACCCATGGACATCAACTATAGCGAGGGAACGGGACTGATGAACCTCTACGCGCTGAAGAACGACTATAGCAGGTCGGTGAATGGGGCCTTTGAACGGTTCCAGGTAAACGGAAGCGCTGCAACAGCCAACGACTCCATAGGTCCGTCCATATACTGCTACCTCAACTCTCCTTCGTTCACCAACGGAGGAAAGGTGAACAGTACACCCTTCTTCGTGGCGCAGGTGACCGACAAAGACGGCATCAACGCCACAGGAACGGGTATAGGGCATGACCTGGAACTCATCATCGACGATGAGATGATGCGTACCTATAACCTCAACAACAATTTCTCATACGACTTCGGAACTTACACCAGTGGACAAACATTCTACACCATCCCCGAATTGGCGGTGGGAAAACATAAATTGAAATTCCGTGCGTGGGACATCCTCAACAACTCATCGACGGCTGAATTGTCATTCGAGGTGGCCAACGGACTGGAACCAACATTGTTCAGCGTGAGTTGTACCGACAACCCGGCATCCACCACTACTACCTTCATCCTCAACCACGACCGCAGAGGTTGTCAGGTGGACGTGGAACTGGAGGTCTTCGACTTAAGTGGCCGTCTGCTTTGGCGACATGAGGAGACGGGCGTGAGCACCGATAATACGTATACCATGCAGTGGGACCTGACCGTAGATGGTGGACAGCGACTGCAGACGGGTGTGTATCTCTACCGCGTACTCATTGGCAGCGACGGTAGCCAGAAAGCGTCGAAGGCCAAGAAACTAGTCATCATAGGCAATAATTAACAGGTTGTCACGTTATTTCTTAGCATAATCCATCAGGCAGAAAATGAAGAATACCAAAAGAATAGCATTTGTGGCGCTGCTGACATTGATCGTTTGCAGTGCTCGTGCGCAAAAGGAGGAAATGTTCAACCCTGTGAACACATCGGTCACATCGCAGACCATCGCCCCCGATGCCCGTGCGGCGGGTATGGGCGACGTGGGTGCGGCTACCGACCCCGATGTGCTGTCGCAATACTGGAACCCTGCGAAATATCCATTTACCATATCGAGGGCGGGAGTGGGTATCAGTTACACACCATGGCTGCGACAACTGGTGAACGACATGTACCTGGGATATCTCTCAGGATATTACCGTATAGGTGACTACAGCGCGGTGAGCGGTTCGTTGCGTTACTTCTCGCTGGGTGAGGTATATACGAGCAGTAGTCTCGACGCGGGAAACGATATGACCATCAACCCCTATGAAATGTCGTTCGATGTGGCTTACTCGCTCATGCTCAGCGAGAAATTCTCTTTGGGTGCGGCTCTGAGGTGGATATACTCCGACCTTACCTATGACTATACGGAGGATACGAGCCCTGGAAGCGCCTTCGCCGCTGACCTGGCATGTTACTATCAGAACTATGTGAACATTGGTTCGAGGGAATGCCAGTTGGGTCTGGGATTGAACGTCAGCAATATTGGTAGTAAAATCACTTTTGGTGGCGACGACAATAGTGAGTTTATCCCGACGAACCTCCGTCTGGGTGCTGCGCTCATGGTGCCAATCGATGAATACAACCGTTTCACGATTGCAGCCGATGCCAATAAACTGTTGGTGCCTACCTATCCCAAACAGAAAGAGGGGGAGACAACGGAAGACTATCAGGAAAGAGTGCAGAAAGACTACTATGATGTGTCGAGCATCAGCGGTATCTTCAAGAGTTTCGGTGATGCGCCCAATGGTTTCAAAGAGGAGCTGGAGGAGATACAGTGGAGCGTGGGTGCCGAATACATCTACCACGACCAATTCTCCATTCGTGCTGGCTACCACCATGAGAGCGAGAACAAGGGTAACCGTAAATATTTCACTGTGGGTGCCGGATTCAGGATGAGTGTGTTCTCGTTGGATGCAGGCTACGTCATTGCCACGGCAAAGAGCAACCCGCTCGACCAGACGCTGCGTTTCACCCTTTCCTTCGATATGGACGGAATCAAAGACCTCTTCCGTAAACGCTAATTCATCATTAGATATAGTAGAGATTTACGAGTTATTATATAACCCGAAATTCATCACTTTTAACTCTTAACTCTTCACTTTTAGTTCTTCACTTTTCACTCTTCACTGCAATGATTCGTGTAGGCATGGGCTTTGATGTACACCGTTTGGTGCCCGACCGCGACCTGTGGTTGGGTGGGATAAAAATACCCCATACGCTGGGTTTGCTCGGTCATAGTGATGCCGATGTGCTCATACATGCCATCTGCGACGCATTGCTCGGTGCGGCTAATATGCGCGACATAGGATATCATTTCCCCGATACGTCTGCCGACACGCTCAATATGGACAGTAAAATCATTCTCAAAAAGACGGTGGAACTGTTGGCTACCAAAGGATATAAAGTGGGAAATGTCGATGCCACGGTATGTGCTGAGCGACCGAAAATCAATCCTCACGTGCCGGCCATGCGTGCATGCCTGGCACAAGTGATGGGCATCGATGAAGATTGTGTGTCGATCAAGGCCACCACAACAGAGCGACTGGGATTCACAGGTCGTGAAGAAGGCATCAGCGCCTATGCCGTGGCGCTCATCTCCAATTAATTGTTCGCTATAACACATAAAAAAGTACGCTGCTACCCTCAACGAGCAGCAACGTACGAGCCTATGTTTAACTAAAAATCCTTTTCAAAAACCAAAGGGAACCTCACGGCCTCCTTTGTTGTCCAATTTAACAATCTTACTTAAATTACCTTAAACCTAATAACTAAAAACCTAAATCTATTACTACTAACCTAAACAATCTATTAACCTTTTGACAATGCAAAGGTACAACATTTTGAAGCCCTTGTCAATACTTATAGCCTAAAATTCGTAATTTTTTGCCCTTTTCTTGATTTAAATCAATTGCTGTGTGCGCAAACAGTCACTTTTTTTGTTACTTTTCTTTGTTTTACATGGAAATTACTGTATCTTTGTGCTATCATTATTTTTGACTACAATGAGAGTTCTAATCGTAAGTACAAGTGAGAAGACCGGTGGTGCGGCAGTGGCGGCCAACCGATTGATGGAGGCACTCAACAACAATGGCGTGAAAGCCAAAATGCTGGTGCGAGATAAAGAAACGGACAACATTACCGTGGTTGGGTTTAAACAGACGCTGCGCTCACAGTGGAATTTCTTGTGGGAACGGTGGTCCATATATAAAAAGCTGCATTTTTCGCGCAAAAACCTATTTGATATCGACATCGCCAATACGGGGTATGATATCACCACGTTGCGCGAGTTCAAAGAGGCCGATATCATTCACCTGAGTTGGATCAACCAAGGAATGCTCTCACTGAACAATATCCGGAAGATTTTGCTGTCGGGAAAACCTGTAGTCTGGACGATGCACGATGCGTGGCCCGCAACGGCCATTTGCCATTACCCACACGGTTGTATGGCTTTTGCCAACGTCTGCCGTAACTGTCGCTTCCTGCCAGGAGAGGGCTCACGCAAAGACCTGGCCAACCAAGTGTGGAAACGTAAGAAGGCCATGCTCGATGGACAGCATATCTCCTTCGTGGCATGTAGCCGTTGGCTGGAGGGACAGGCGAAGAAAAGCGCACTGCTCACCGGCCAGCATATCTATAATATCCCCAATCCCATAGATACGCATGTGTTCTGCCGCAAAGACAAGCAAGAGGCGCGTCATCAGGTGGGATTGCCGCTTGACAAGCGTATTATTCTCTTTGTGTCGCAACGAGTGACGGAACGACGCAAAGGCATGGACTTCATGATTGAGGCTGTGGATAAACTGATACACGACCATCCCGAAATGAAGGATAACACGGTTATCGCCATCATGGGTGGACATTCCGAGGACTTCGGCAACCATCTCCGTTTGCCGGTTTACCCGTTGGGATATATCAACGATGAGAAGAAAATAGTGGATGTGTACAACGCCGCCGACCTCTTTGTGCTGCCGTCTTTGGAGGATAACCTGCCCAACACTATTATGGAGGCGTTGGCTTGCGGTGTGCCCTGCGTGGGATTCAAGACGGGTGGTATTCCTGAAGAGATTGACCACCAGAAAAACGGATATGTGGCTGAGTATCGCAATTCCGCCGATTTGGCAGCGGGCATATATTGGTGTTTGGAAGAGGCCGACTATCAGTCGCTTTCCGACGAGGCGCTGCGCAAGGTGGTGCAGAATTATTCCCAGCACAATGTGGCCCTGAGGTATATCGAGGTGTACAACCAGGCGATGGCATACAAGGATTATAAGATATGATTTGCATCAGTCTCGTCACCATCACCTTCCAGGCGGACGATGTGATCGGTCCTACCCTGGAAAGCGTGATGCGGCAGACATACGAAAATGTGGAGCATATCATCATCGATGGCGCTTCTACGGACGGTACCCTCGCCAGGGTGCAAGCGTATAAACGCCAATCGGATGAGGCTGACAATGGCCATAATGTGATCATCCTGTCAGAACCCGACAAGGGAATCTACGATGCCATGAACAAAGGACTGGCGCGTGTGACGGGTGAATATGTCTGTTTCCTCAATGCGGGCGACAGACTGCCTGACGCCGATACATTGGAGCACATTGCGGCTGTGGCCATGGGCGCTGGTGATGGTGATATGCCGGGCGTGGTTTACGGCGACACGGATATCGTGGGCCCCGACGGACAGTTTCTATACCATCGTCGGCTCCGTCCACCCAAAAAACTCACGTGGCGCTCATTCCGGAAGGGTATGCTGGTGTGCCACCAAGCCTTTTACGCAAGGGCTGATGTGGCAAAAGGGGTGACCTACGATACGCGTTACCGTTTCTCGGCGGATGTGGATTGGTGTATCCGTGTGATGAAGGAGGTGCAGCGAAGGGAACTTGACCTATTGCCCGTCAATGCTATCGTTGCCAATTATTTGGAGGAGGGACAGACCACCAAACATCATAAGGAGTCGTTAAAAGAGCGTTTCCGCGTGATGTGCCACCACTACGGATGGATTTCAACGGTATGCATGCACGCATGGTTCGTGATACGCAAATTCATAAAATAACTCATAAACTTATAAACTCATAAACTTACAAACCCATAAACTCACAACCTCATGAAAAAAATATTCTTATCATTGGTGATGGTAGCCGCCTTTGGATTTGCTACCCAAGCGTCAGCCCAAGCTGTAACGAGAACACCTTCCACTGCAAGTGGCGTAAAAACACAAAAGTCTGAACGTCCTCAATCAAGGGATATGCGCGTGGCTCCCACAGCGCAAAGAGAAGCGTCGCAAAGACAAGTTCAGAACCAACCGGCACAGAGTGCCATAGGCAAGAAATTTGGTTCGAGCAGAAGACCTTCATCATCGACAAGTCCTCGTGCACCGCAAGGTCAGGCAACCATGAAAAGATAATGATTATCTGGGAAGATAAGATAAAAGAAAGGCGTCGGAACAAATCGTTTCCGGCGCCTATTTCTTGGGGGATATTGAGGTGGGGTTATGAATGCTTATGAATAGCGGAGAATCTGTCCTGGACGAACACGCATGTTCTCGCCCAAATGGTTGAGTTTCACCAGTGTTTCAACGCTGACACCACGCTTGCGGGCGATGCTGTATACGGTCTCGCCGGTTTCCACCTTGTGGTAACGCACCGAACCAGTGTATTCTGACTGCTGGCGCGAAGTACTCGCTGTAGCCTTGCCTCTTACATCCTCGGCGGTGTAGCCATTGCCATCATTCTTGCCGCGCATGCGGGTGGCCTCGGCTGACTCACGGTCGATGGTGCTCTTGCGGAAGGTGTAGAAGTCGCCAGTAACGTCCTGTGCCTTGAAGTCGAAGAACAGGGCGGGGTTCAAAGCCACACCACACAGACGGGTCTCGAAGTGCAGGTGCGAACCGGTGCTACGGCCAGTGTTGCCTCCCAAACCGATGGGATCACCGGCGCGAACCACCTGGTTCTCTCTAACGAGGTGCTTCGACATGTGACCATAGATGGTTTCCAAACCATTGTGGTGACGGATGACAACATAGTTGCCATATCCTTTGGCTTCATATCTCACAACACGAACCTTGCCAGAGAAAGCGGCGCGGATAGTGTCGCCAATATATACTTTGATGTCAAGACCTTTATGCATACGTCCCCAACGGGCACCGAAATTAGAGGTGATGACGCGGCTCGGGGTAGGCATGCAGAATCCGCGAAGGTCGATGCGGTATTCGTTGGGAAGCGCAGTCTCCTTGTGGGCATAGCGGTTATCCCAATCATGATAGAGGGCTGAGGCGGGTGACTCCGTTTCCTCACGGGCGGTGATGCTCTGGAGGGCGAGGGTGTCTACGGCTCTCATCTTTTTGTCTACTGGGGCCTGACGTGCTAAAAGATCCTGGCCCATCACTGGTGCGGCAGCCATTGTCATGACTACGGCAAAAAATAAATTCTTTATGTTTTTGTTCAAATGCATACTCCTTTGATTAGGGTTTAAGCGAATAGTCTTGTCGCGTTTTGTACTGATAAAATAGCTCGGCGAAAAACAAATTGTAACCAACTATTTTACTTTTCCGCTGCAAAGGTAGGGATAATAAATGGGAAAAAAGGGCAATTAACAGTTTTTATTGTCATCTTAACACTCAAAAGGGGTTGTTAAAAAGTTTGAAACTCCAAGACTAAACCTCTGTCAATCAGTTTCAAAGTCTTCGTAATCTTTAATCTTCAATCTTCAATTTTCAAGAAATCGCTGCCCAGTTGATATTGGTCTTCCGTAGTTCGGTCAGCCTGTTCCAAAGCATAGCATACGTTTGTTTCTCACATGTGGGGTCGTCATCAATAATTTTCTGGGCTTCGTCGCGGGCCAGTTGCACAATCTGGCCGTCGCGTGCTATGTCGGCAATCTTCAGGTCGAAGGCGATGCCGCTCTGTTGCGTCCCCTCCAGGTCACCGGGGCCGCGCAATTTCAAGTCGGCCTCGGCTATCTCGAAACCATCGTTGGTGTCACACATGATGTCGATGCGACGGGCGGTCTCCTTGCTCAGTTTGTGGTTCGTTACGAGGATGCAGTATGACTGGTCGGCGCCGCGTCCCACACGGCCGCGTAACTGGTGCAACTGCGACAGTCCGAAACGCTGGGCGTCGAGGATAACCATCACCGAGGCATTGGGCACGTTGACACCGACCTCAATGACCGTAGTTGCCACGAGAATCTGTGTCTCGCCAGCGAGGAACCGTTGCATCTCTTCCTCTTTGTCCTTGGGTTTCATCTTGCCGTGGACCTTGCTCAGGTGGAACTCTGCAAACACTTCTGTCAATGCTTCAAAACCTTCCTCCAAGTTTTTTAGGTCGCTTTTCTCGCTCTCCTTGATGAGAGGGAAGACGATATAGGCCTGTCTGCCAGCCCTTATCTGTCGACGGATACTCTCGTAGAGACTGCCGAGTTGGTTGTCGTAACGGTGAATGGTTTCCACGGGCTTACGGCCAGGGGGCAACTCGTCAATGACACTCACGTCGAGGTCGCCATAGATGGTCATGGCCAAGGTGCGTGGAATGGGCGTGGCTGTCATCACGAGAATATGGGGTGGGTTGGTGCTCTTGCTCCACAGTTTGGCTCGTTGGGCCACGCCGAAACGGTGCTGCTCGTCGATGACGGCGAGGCCAAGACGTTGAAACATCACACCATCTTCGATGATGGCGTGCGTGCCCACGAGGATATTCACCGACCCGTCAATCAGACCGTCGAGGACGGCCTGTCGGCGCTTGCCCTTGACGACGCCCGTGAGCAACTCGATACGGATATCCATGTCGCCAACAAACTCGCGTAGGGTGGCTAAATGCTGCTCAGCCAGTATCTCCGTGGGAGCCATGATACAGGCTTGGTAACCGTTGTCGAGGGCAATGAGCATCGAGAGCAGGGCAACAAGAGTCTTGCCACTGCCCACGTCGCCTTGCAACAGGCGGTTCATCTGGCGGCCGCTACCCACATCCTGACGTATCTCGCGTACCACGCGTTTCTGTGCGTTGGTCAGGGGGAAGGGAAGGTGGTCGTAATAGAACCCGTTGAACAATGACCCTATCTGTGAGAAAATGAAACCGCGGTATTTACGGCGGTGGTCACTGGCGTATCGTAAGATGTTCAACTGCACGTAGAACAACTCCTCGAACTTCAGACGCAGACGGGCGGCCTGCATCTCTGCCACGTTATGGGGATAGTGCACATGGCGGAAAGCGGTGTCGCGCGACACTAGGTGCAGCCGCTCGGTGATGAAGGGAGGCAAGGTCTCGGGCAGGGGTTGTGTGAGGCGTGCTAATAGGTTCGTGACAATCTTTTCCACGGTGCGCGATGTAAACCCGGCGTTCTTCATCTTCTCCGTGGTCACGTAATAAGGCTGCATGCCCATCTCGTCAAGTTGCAACTCTGTCGCCTTCTCAATCTCGGGATGGGCTATCTGGAAACGACCGCCATAAACGGTGGGCTTGCCGAAAACGATGTATTCTGTTTGCACCTGGTAGCTTTTCATCACATAGTGGGTGCCGGCGAACCACACCAAGTCGACAACAGGACCATGACCATCGTAAAAGTGGGCTACCACTCGTTTTTTCCGTGGACCCATCTCGAACTGCTCGAAACTGAGAATCTTGCCCTTCAATTGGACAAAAGGCATATCCGCCGACAGCTCTTGGCTACTATAGATGCGACTCCTGTCAACGTATTTGTAAGGGTAATATTCCAGCAAGTCGCCAAAAGTCTGGATGTTGAGCTCACGACTCAACAATTCCTTCTTTTTCGGTCCCACGCCGGGAACGTACATCACATCCTGTGCTAATACGTCGAGCATTCGAGAGTTATTTTATTATTTGGCTTTCCTGGGATACCTAAATTTTCTAAGGCTTTTATAAATTAAATGGACAGCAGAGTATTCTCTTGCTCCTTGCCCCTTGCCCCTTCTCTTGCCCCTTTTATCTCACCCCTCCATCAGATGCAAGAATTGCATCTTTCCCTTCAGGGTGGTTACCGCTTGCTCATCGATGAAACGGGCGAGCAACGCATAGGCGTAGGGCATCGAAGCAGCAGGACCTTCGCCAGTGATGATATTGCCGTCTTCAGTAACCAACTCTGCCGTGTATTCAGCACCGGTGAGGTATATCTCAAAACCAGGTGAACAGGTGGCACGTCTACCTTGTAACAAACCCAATGAACCGAGTACCATGGGAGCGGCGCAGATGGCACCGATGAGTCCCTTTTTGGCGGCATGGGATGTCAGTGCTGCCCTCACTCCTTCGTGGACATTGAGGTTCTTCGAGCCAGGCATGCCACCGGGTAATAGTAACAGGTCGGCATCACCAAGGTCGGTGTCCTCAAATAATTGATCGGCCTTGACCGTTACCCCATGTGATGACTCAACGAACAGACTGCCCGTCACGCTCACTGTTATAACTTCCTGTCCGCCACGACGGAGAATGTCGACGGGTGCCAGGGCTTCCAACTCCTCAAAGCCCGTGGCGAGAAATTCATATACTTTTGCCATGATATTTTTCCGTATGTCAATGAAAAACCTTACTTTTGCATCAAATGTGGACGATGCTGATGCAAAAGTACGTTTTTTTTCGCATTTATCATCCCACAAGAAGCATAAAGATTCATAAAATCAAAGTAAATAGCCATGTCTGAGCGCAAATTACGCTTCGCCATCTTTGGCAATGTATACCAAGCGAAAAAGTCGATGTCGATACAGAAAGTACTGTCGTTCCTTTCCGAACGAGGTGCGCGCGTGAGTATCGACAAGGAATACCATAAGTTCCTTACCAGCGAACAGCATATAGACTTGCCGGGGTGCGAGGTGTTTGAGAAAGACGATTTCGATGCCGATTTCGTCATCTCCATGGGGGGCGATGGGACGTTCCTTAAGGCGGCGGCACGAGTGGGTAGTAAGTGCATCCCCATCGTGGGTGTGAACATGGGTCGCCTGGGATTCCTCGCCGACATCAGCCCTGCAGAGATAGAATCGGCATTGCGGTCAGTCTATAAAGGGGAATATCTGCTCGAGGAACATGCCGTGCTCTGCGCCGACTGTCCCGATGC
This sequence comes from uncultured Prevotellaceae bacterium, assembly GCA_900313615.1. Taxonomy (GTDB): domain Bacteria; phylum Bacteroidota; class Bacteroidia; order Bacteroidales; family Bacteroidaceae; genus Prevotella. The sequence continues at coordinate 48,254 of OMRP01000013.1, read as the reverse complement.
GCCCATCATTGGCAATCCCTTTGCACTCAACGATATAGCGGTGCTTAAACGAGACAATGCGTCGATGATCAGCATACGGACATGTGTCAATGGTGAATACCTGGCCACGTATCAGGCTGACGGACTGGTGGTGAGCACGCCTACAGGAAGCACGGCCTATTCGCTATCCAATGGCGGACCGATTGTGGCACCACAGGCAGGGGTTATCTGTCTCACTCCGGTGGCTCCTCACAGCCTCAACGTGCGGCCATTGGTGTTGCCTGACGACTGTGAGATATCCATAAGCGTGGAAAGCCGCACACACCAGTTCCTCGTGGCCATCGATGGTCGTAGCGAGAAATGTGACGAGGGAGCGAAACTCACCATCCGCAAGGCTGCCTACCCCGTCCGTATCATCAAACGACATGGACAGAAGTATTTCCAGACACTCCGTGAAAAGATGCAATGGGGCGTCGACCTGAGAAAATAATTATTCATTATTCTCAATTCACATTTTACAATTCACAATTCACAACTGACCTGCGGGCCATTGTCTGAACTCCTTCACTCCTTTTACTCCTCCACTCCTAAAATAATGAGCATCAAAGAATATTTCAGCGTTCCTGACAGCAAATATACAGCGAAGCAGATATTGCGGTGGCTGTGGCGCGCATGGCGTGGAAACCGCCTGCAGGCAAGCATCAATGCTTCTCTCGGCCTGATGGGTGTGGGCGCCAGCTTGGCTTCGGTATGGGCGGTACAACATGCCATAGATGTGGCCTCGGGTTATGTAGAGGGTTCCATCTATTGGGCGGTGGCGCTGATGGGTGCCTTGGTGCTTGTCGATTTCGGACTGAGTATCGCGGGCATCTGGGTGCGCAACATCTTGGGCATACGTGCGCAAAACCGCATGCAGCAACGTATGCTCGACCGTATCCTCCGCTCGGAGTGGCATGGCAAGGAGAGCCATCATAGCGGCGACGTGCTCAACCGTTTGGAAATTGACGTGAGCAATGTGGTGGGATTCCTCACCGAGACCATACCGAGCACGCTCTCCGTACTGGCATTGTTCCTCGGTGCGTTCTTTTACCTCTTCTCCATGGACAAGATGTTGGCATGTGTCATCATCGCCATCATACCCATCTTCGTGTTGGTGAGCAAGATATATATCCGTAAGATGCGGCAACTTACCCGTCAGGTGCGTGATAGCGACAGTAAGGTGCAGAGTGTCCTTCAGGAGACGATACAAAACCGTATGCTCATCAAGACGCTCGAAGGTGATAGTGCCATGGTCGATAAGCTGGAGAATACGCAGAGTGAACTGCGTCACCATGTGGTGAAACGCACGGTGTTCTCGGTATTCTCCAACCTTATCCTCAACTTCGGATTCGCACTGGGTTATCTCGTGGCGTTCCTGTGGAGTGCCATCCGTTTGTCGGAGCATACGCTCACTTTTGGTGGTATGACGGCTTTCTTGCAACTGGTGAACAAGATACAGGGCCCGGCGCGTAACCTCACCAAACTGGTGCCGGCCTTCGTGAGTGTGTTCACGGCGGCGGAACGACTGATGGAGTTGGAGGAGAACCCACTCGAGGAACAGGGCGACCCTATCCGCGTAAAAGCTCCTTGTGGCGTGCGTTTTCGCGACGTGAGTTATGCGTATGAAGAGAAAGAAGGCAAGGTTATCGACCACCTTACTTTCGATTTCAAACCGGGCAGTTGCACGGCAATCCTTGGCGAGACAGGCTCAGGAAAAACTACACTTGTACGGATGATACTGGCGCTGCTACGGCCGCAGGAGGGTAGTGTGGAGATATACAATAGCCAAGAGACGAAGACGCTTACGCCACGTATGCGTTGCAACTTCGTCTATGTGCCGCAGGGCAATACGCTCATGAGTGGTACCATACGCGACAACCTGCGCTTGGGCAAATTACATGCCACGGAGCAGCAGATGCGCGAGGCGCTGCATAAGAGTTGTGCCGACTTTGTTTTCGACCTGCCTGATGGTTTGGATACCTCTTGCGCCGAGTCGGGTGGGGGACTGAGCGAGGGTCAGGCGCAACGTATCGCCATAGCACGTGCTTTGTTGCGCAACCGCGCCATCTTGCTCTTCGATGAGGCTACCAGCGCACTCGATCCCGACACCGAGCGGCAGCTGCTGCAAAACATATTGTCTTCGCACGACCGCACCATCATCTTCATCACCCACCGTCCCGCCGTCGTTGACTATTGCGACCAGACATTGCACATAGAGAAAATATAATTATTCGATAACAAACACAAAGAACACGAATCGACACTAATTGCAATGATTAGTGTCGATTCGTGTTATGCATGTTATTTGTGTTCCAGAATTACCTCACAACCCGCTTCTTGCCATCGATGATGTAGATGCCTTTTTGGTTGGGCAAGGTGTTGCCAATTTGGCGACCGTCAAGGGTGTAGACTCCCTTGATGGTTGACGAGGCATTCTCAGCTTCCATTTCGGTGATACCCGCCTGTTCACCGAGGAAATCCTTCAGCACGTACAGGGCAGGAAGGGCCTTGCCTGTTTGGTTGTCAAACAGTCCGGCGTTGTACCAATTGTCTGTCACACGCTTGGTGTTCCAATCCAGGCCGTATTCGTTGGCTTCCATGAACCACCAGAACAGGCCGGTAACATGGCTGTGGTCGGACAACTTGGCGATAAGCGCCTCTGTAAATGCTTTCTGGCCTTCACCAGAGATGGGGTAGGTTGCCGAAAGGTCATAATCCACACCTTCGGGTTGCCAATTGTGATAGTAGCCTGTCTCGACAATCATAATCTCCTTGTCGGCATAACGACTCTCCAACTGGGTGAGCACGGTGTTGAGTCCTTGCAGTGTTCCATGGTAGTAGGGATAATAGCTCAAGCCGATGATGTCGTAATCCACGCCATAGCTTTGGATTTTATCGTAAAAACCGTAGAGGATGGTGGGCTTGGCCACTCGTTCCGTATGGATGACAATCTTCGCATCCGGACATTCTTCATGGCAAGCCTGGATGGCGTTCTTCAGTAACGTGGTGAAGTAAGGCCAGTTGTCGTCACTGTTGTAATAGCATTTTTTCAATGTGCTTGCAGCATCGCTCTTCACGCCCCATAACATGCCATAGCTGATTTCGTTACCCGTTTGGATAAAATCAGGTGTGGCACCGGCGGCGTTCATTTGCTGAAGCACATCTTTCGTGTAGTCGTAAATCTGGGTATAGAGCTGGTCGTCTGTAAGCGATTTCCATGAATCAGGCTTCCACTGTTTTACGGGGTCGGCCCAGGAGTCGCTATAATGGAAATCTAGCATAAGGGCCATGCCGGCGTCTTTTATCTGTTTGCCCAAGGCTTTCACATATTCCAAGTCTTGTCGCACACCCTCACCCTTTTCCGTGGTGGAGGCTTTCGTCGGGTCAACGAACAGACGCACGCGCATGGCGTTCATGCCTTGTTCCTTAAAGTAGGGTAGCATGCCGCCACTGATGGTATTGCCATCCATATCGCGGTAAATGGCGCCATTGGTCTCATAGGAGGGTAAAAGCGAGATGTCGCCTCCCACAAATTTGGTCTGTGCCTGTGTAGTGAGCGCAATGCCGAAGAATAGGGAAAAGATAAAGGTAGTGATTTGTTTCATGATGTCGTTTCTTTTAGTTTGTGTGCAAACTTACATAAAAAACTCGACATGGGATGGTTTTTATCCGAAAAAAAGTGTCCAAAGAAAAACTTTAAACACTTTTTGCTATTGGCTAATATGGGATCCTTCCTTATCTTACGATAAATTTCTTTCCACCACGGATGTAGATGCCATGTGTCGGATGTGTTACACGACGGCCTTGCAGATCGTAGATAGCATCATCCATTTGTAATTCGTCACTTGTCATTTGCAACTCTTCTATGCCCGTGCTCACCACGTTCACCTTGTTCTTGCCACCTTCGGTCTCTGAGGATATTTCGAAGAAGGTGTCGCTGTTGATGTCGTTGATGTCAACGGTCTGAGGACTTCCTGTGCCTGTGCTGAATACGAAGTTCACACAGTCAGAAGGATTGTTGATGGTGTAGGTATGTGTGAACCACTGCTTGCCATCTTTCTCCACCGTAGTGCTCACCTTGTCACCAGGCCAGTTGCTGTTCTTCGGAGAGTGGCTACCATCGCCACCCCATGTCCAGAAGTTCACGTTGCTCCAGCCCACTTGGTCGGTGTTGACGTAAATGGTGATGTCGTACGGTTGGAAGTCAATGATGTTGTAAGTGCGGCTTACGATGCCCGTTACCGTGCTGCCGATGAGCAGACCGGCGGTCAGCGTCGTGGTGCCCACGGGGATGGTTACCTTGGTGCCGCTGGCCACTTTCGTGCTCGATGCTGTCGGAGTGCTGCCGTCGGTGGTGTAAACAATCTGAGCGTTTTCGTTGGTCACGGCTGTCAACGTGGCTGTCTGCTCACTGAGGTATTCGCCCGAGGCCAAGTCGATCCATGCCGTATTGGCATCATTGGGCAGGTAATAGCAGTAGTGGTAACCTTCGGCCACCTTTATCCAACGGGTGGGTGGTGTGTATTTTGACACATTGCCCACGACGGCCAGCAGGTCACAGTTGGCGCCCTTGGTGCGTACGGCATAATGACTGGCGTCGCCACTGAATTTGGAGTATTCGCTCTGGTTGTGGATACCGGCGAAGTTACGCACGTTAATCATCTGGGCGATGTCTTTCTTGCAATCTTTCCAATGTTTGAAGAACACGCAGGGGGTGCCCGGCATGGCCAACAGATAGGCGTTGGCTGCCAAGGTGTCGCGCTTGATGGGGTCTTGTTCGGCGCCAGAACGTCGCTCCGTATCGTGGTTCTCCACGAAGGTGACGGCGTAGCGGCGGTAGGAGGCGTCAGCCATCACCGAAGTGTTGTCAAGCTTAAGCCAATTAGGTTGGCTGCTGCCAGCGTTGATGGCATCGCGAACAGTATAGCGGAAGGGGAAGTCAAAAGCGGCGCTCTGGATGGTACCGTCCACTTTCGTGGCGTTAATCCAGTTCACCACACTTGTCTTGTTGCCATCCCAGTATTCGCCCACACTATAGGTGGGTGCTGAATCATGGTTGTACTGTCCCACATACGATCCGCTGAAACCTTTCACCATGTCGTAACGGAAACCGGCATATTGCAGGTCGTTGAGCAAGAATCCGAGATAGGCCTTCACATTCTCCTGCACGTTTGTGCTCTTGTGGTCAAGGTCGCGCATGCCATCCCAGCCCTCGCCGGTGTCGTTGTTCGTACTCAGGCTATAACCGTTTGCATCGGCCCATGTTTTCGTCTTGCCATTATCGTCGTTGGCACAGATGTCAGTGGACTGCAGTTGGTAGGTTACTCCGTTATACACCTCCGCGGGGAAGGTCACCCATCCGTTGGTGTTGCGGTGGTTCACCACCACATCAGCGATGGTGCCGATGCCCTTGGCCTTAAACGTATTGATAAGTGAGCGCAACTGTGCTTCTGTGCCAAATGAACTATTCTGGTCGAACCAGTAGTAGTCGTCATAGCCCATTGACTGCCATCCGTTGTCATTGCATTTGCCACTCTGGGGTATCCATACGAGTGAGAAATATTGAGACAGCTCGTCAGCTTGTGCTTCCAATGTGCTCCATTGGCTGTCGTTGAAGGAATCCCAATAGAATCCTTGCAGCATCACGCCTTGGTAGTTGGCGGGCCAGCCCTGCGCCATAGTCGTCATGGTCATGGCAAGGGCGAACAATGTCATGTAAATTTTCTTCATATTGGTTGGGGTTTGATAGTTTTCTGTTGCGAAGATACGTTTTTTTCCTATAGGTTGTTTCGCTCATGCCCTTTCATTTGCGTAAATGGTCGTGCAATCGGTTGCATTGAAAACTCACCCCGGCCCCCCCCAGGGGAGGGTATATCAAGGTGTATAAAACAGTGAAGGAGAAAACCAAATAGGTCTTCTCCTTCACTGTTCTTTCTCAAGCCCCTCCCCAAGGGAGGGGTTGGGATGGGTATTACTTCTTCGTAATCACAGCATGGGCATAGCCGCTGTAACCCTGGAAGAGCTTGATGTCGTATGTGCCGGCTGTCACGCTGATGTTGCCACCGCCGATGGTCAGACAGTTGGGGTCACCACCGAGGTCAAGGTCACCGTTCCAGTTGTCATTGCCACGGAACTTGATGGTACCGTCGTTCAGTGTCAGGTTGTCGATATGCCAGTAACCGTCGGGGTTCCATGTCATGTCTTGGTCACTGTCCCAACCATTTGCCGTAGCGTCGCCAATCACACCTACGGTGTTGATCTTGACCAAGTTGTAGGTCATGGCATTCAGGTCGAGCACAATCTTATAGAAACCGGTCTCGGGAGCAGGCATATTGCTGCCTCCGTTGTCGGCTACCTTACCAGTGGCACCTTCGGCCGCACCGTCATATTCGAGGTCGTTGTCCCAGTTATCGGCATTGGGCTTGAACTTGAACTCGCCATTGAGGAAGTAGAAACCGGTGTATACCTTGTCTTTGCCTTGCAGACCGTGGGCAATACTCCAACCGCCTTCATTGCCAATCTCGAAGAACAACTCGTCAGCCTTGACGGGAACGTAGCCCCATACTTTGTCGCGGAGGTTGAACCATACATCATAAGCCACGGCGCCGTCAACATTCTCGATGGTGATGTTGCCACCGGCGTTGTTCGAGGCCAACTTGCCCTCCTCGCCGCTCGGGTCGGCAGTGAAGTCTTTATCCCATGAGCCGATGCCTGATTCAGGACAGAGCTTGAACTCGACATTGCTGCCCGTGGCCGGTAGACGAACCTTGAACACCGGGTCGATAGCGGTGCTGACACCACTGTTCTTCACGGGGTAGTCGGTATTGTTCTCGTTCCATCCTTGCGGCGTGCCGATGATGTAGTACGTCTCTACGTCTCTTCCAAATTGCTGATGGGCTCAATGGTGTAGGTGTATTCCATCATGTTGATAGTGATACGGTAACCGATAGCCTCATCGCTGGCGGGCATCATGAAACTGCCGTCGTCGCTCAGCTCGGAACGTGGGGCAAGCGTTCCCTCAGTGCCGTTGTTGCCGTTGCCGAGAGTGGTGCCGAGCAGTTTGCTCCAATCGTCGTTGCCGATGGCATCGAGAGCCTCGTCATCACCGATGGCAAACCACGTGTCGGTGCGGTTGCCGTCACCATCAAACGATGCTTCAATCTCGATGGTGAACACGGGGTCGTCATACACATTCACATCGCTGTGGCTGAACTTCTGGTTCTTATCGGCGGCAGACTGTGCCCAGTCATACTTACCTCCAACCACGTAGTAGGCTTGAGAGATATGCGGCGCAGTAAGCGTCACCGTGGCGGTGGTTGAACCCACATTCTTGATGGACATCTCACCGATATAGGTCAAGGTGGTGACAACGAGGTTAAGGGTGCGTCTAGTGGGTGCCTTGCCGTAGAGTTGCTCAACAGCTGCTTTCAGGTCGTCGGCATTCACAAAGCCGTTCTCGTCGGCGACCATCTCCACAAATTCACTCATGTCGTCTTTGTAAATCCTTACATAATACTCTTTGATGGCGTCATCAGACACCTCCAAAGTGGGGACGAAGAGTTGCACCATTTCGCTGCTCACGTTGGCATAGTCAATGGGCGCAGCTGGCTCTACGGTCATCATCACCGTCTTCGAGTCCTCAGGACCGTTCGTCAGAGGATTAGCCCAGTCGGTATAGTCGTCGGTACAACTTGCGAAACAAAACACAAGACCGACAAGATATAATAACTTTTTCATTGCTGTACTGTTTTATTAGTTACGCTTTACTGTGCGATGATCTCCACACGGTTGTTACCTTCGTAGCTGATGAAGAGCTTGAACAAATAGGTACCTGCTGCCACGGGGATATTCTCTCCACCGTTTTGTGTCAGGTCGTTCAGGTCAGGATTCTCTTTGGTCCTGCCACCCCAACTTACTGTCCAATCATGGTTCATGCGGAACTTCAGACCACCATCAGTCACCGAGAGTGTGGCCAACCAGCAACCTTCTTCAGGATCGTAGGTCATATCCACATCGCCAGCCCAACCATTGAAGTCGCCGATAATACTGATGGTTTCCACCTTAGTAACGCTCCAAGTCATATCGATGATGTTGACATCAATCTGATAGAAGCCGGCACCGAACAAATTGTCGGGGAAGGCACCGTCAGACTTGTTACAGTCTTCCTCGCCGTCAACCACCAATGAACCATAGGCTCCGTTGGGATCCTGGCCCCAGTCGCCGTCCCAATTGTCGGCATTGGGCTTGAACTTGAAGGCACCGTCGAGCCAGTTGTATGACTGGTAAATACCGTCGAGGTTCGGGCTGCGCATCGGATAGGCTGTACTCCAACCGCTCTCGTTACCAATCTCATAGATGAATTCAGGATAGGTGACAATCACTTCGAGCGTAGGCACTACCTTGATGGTCACTACGTTGGAGTAGATGACAGGTGCGCCCTTGGTTGTTGCCGTGGCACGCACATATACCGTTGCCTCGTCGGGAGCGTTGTCTGCATCCCATCCATTCATCTGGTTGATGGCGTTCGACAGCGCATTGACATCCATCGAGCCTTGGGGGACATTATAGTAGTCTTTCAACGTAACATAGTTGGCATCGGTGAGATGGTTTTCATCCACGTCAGCGAGGTTCGTTGTGAAGTTGCCGTCTTTCGACACTTCCAACTGGTATTCCGCTTCCACGGGGAAGCCATAGTCAGGTTGTGACCACGTGAAGGGGATGCCTGACGTGGTGGCCAGGTCGATGGCTGAATTAGCGTATGCCGGGGTATTCAGCACGAACGTGGTCGGCCGCAACAGGGTGGGGTTGGAGTCGTTGTCGTCGGAACAGGCGGTAAACAACCCCATACCGCACAGAAGCAGCAGTGTTGACTTGATTATCTTTTTCATTGTCGTAATGCTATGTTTTGAATTTGATGTATATACTACATCTTCTATTGATTAGTAGCCGGGATTCTGAACGAGATTGCTGTTCGCGGTCAGGTCAGTTGTCGGGATGGCAAAGAGGTTGCGGTAGGCAGGGAAGTCACGGCCTTCATAGGTGCCGCCTTTCCATGACCACAGGTAGCCGTTGTTGCCGCCGTATTTTCCAAAGCGGATAAGACAGGTGCGGCGCATACCTTCGAAGTAGAACTCACGGCTCCACTCGTCGAGGATATCGTCGAGAGAGTAACTCGAGTTGGCTGCGGCATGGGCACGCAGACGAATCTGGTTGATGGCATCCACACCGTCAGAGGTAGCGTTGCCGCCATTCTGGCGAGCCGTAGCTTCGGCATAAATAAGGTAGGCTTCAGCCTTACGCATCATCGGGCAGTCCATATCGGGATGGTTAGAGTCGTTACCCGGTGCACCGTCGGTCTTGAAGTTGGTGAACTTGGCCACGGAGAAACCGCTCTCAAACACACCCATTTCCTCGTTCTCAAGCGTGCAACCCACGCTGCTGAACATGGCGCGGTCGTCACCGGCTTCTTTCTTCATCTCATAACCGGGAAGGCCGAGAGGCGCATTGCCGCTGGGGAAGAATTTCAGCACCAGTTCCTTGCGGGCACGCTGACCTTTCCAGTCCTGGCCCGTACCGTTGGTGGCTGAGGGGTCGTTAGGATTCTCATGCATGAGGTCTGCTTTCCACGGACCGGCAATCAGGTAGAGCGAGGTACCCCATGAGGTGGTGCGCTTACCATCTTGCAAGAGAGGCCAGATGATTTCTTTGGCGGCGGCTGTCTCGCCATTGTCGCCCATGAACAACATCTGATAGCCACTCCACACACCGGTACCGGCAACGTTCAACTGGTAGTCGGAATTCATCACCTTCTGGGCATACTCGGCAGCCTTGGCCCACTGGGCGGTACCTGTATAAACCTCGGCATTCAGGTACAGACGGGCAAGCAGCAACCAAGCGGCAGCCTTGTCTACGCGGCCGTAGTTGGCATCCGATGATTTCTTGGCCTTGGCATCACTCAAGTTGCCTTCGATGTCAAGCAACTCTTCCTCGATGAATTTGAACACTTCGGCACGGGGGCGCTGTTGGGGCGCTGCTGAACTGATTTCCGTGGTGAAGGCGATGTCGCCCCAACCATCCATCAACTGGAAGTAATGGAAGGCACGGAGGAAACGGATCTCTGCCGTCATGGTGGCGTCGTGATCGCTGAACTGCTCCAAGTACTGGTTGCAGAATGTGATAGCAGTGTACAGACGGTAGTAGTAACCGCGCAACATTGGATGAGAAGCGTCGTATGAGTTGTCGCAGAAGTTGGAAATACCTTCGTCACCCCATCCGCAGATGGCTTCGTCGGAGGTAAGTTCCTGTGCGTTCCACATCTGGCGGTAATAGCCGGAGGTACCTCCGTCAATACCGTCCACATCGCTGTCGCCGTCAGCTCCGCCGTTACCAGCGGCGGCTATCGTGGCGTAGCACTTGTTGAACAGTTGCTCAGGGTTGACATCGGCATAGTTGGGATCGATGGGATCCACATCCAAGTCATTCACACATGAACTTGCACCGAATGTCAGCGCGAAAGCCAACAAGGGAACAATGTTTTTAATATATCTTTTCATGACTTTTAATCTTTATTAGTTTAGAAGTTGAGATTCAAACCAAGTTGGAAGGTGATGGGGCGCGGATAAACGCCGTTGTCGATACCACCGAATACTTCAGGATCAATGCCCTTGTATTTGGTGATGCAGAACACGTTGGTGGCGGAGCCGTAGATACGGCCGCTTATGCCGTGGTAGTTACCCACCTTGAAGAGGTTGGCGAAACTGTAACCCAACGTGATGTTGTCGCACTTCAGGAACGAGCCGTTCTGCACCCAGCGGTCGGAGTGTGTGGCCTCCACATCATAGGTCTGCCAGTTGTAGGGCAGCACATAAGTGGGACGGTTCACTAGATAGCCGCTATAGTAAATGTTGTTGGTGGACAAAGTGCTGTTGCCTGCCATGAAATCGTTGTATACATAGTTGCCGATGCTGGCGCGCAGTGAGAAACCAAAGTCCCAGTTCTTATACTCCAAACGTGAGGCAAGACCCATTGTGACAGGAGCCACGGGGTTCTTGTAGAAGTACTGGTCGGCTTCGGAAATCTGACCGTCACCATTGCGGTCTACAACCTGCCCTTCGATAGGCATGCCATTCTCGTCGTAAGCCTGTTGATAAACGAGGTACGAGAAAGCGGGATAACCTACTGCATGTGCCTGGATGGTTCCACCTGTACCAGCGGAGATGCCACCAGTGAGCACTTTGTAGTCTGGATCGTCGCCACCACCCAGTTTGGTGATGCGGTTCTTGTTGTATGTGAAGTTATAGTCGATGGTCCAATACCAGTCTTTGGCTTGGATGGCTTTCCAACTGAGGCTTACTTCCACACCGGTATTGTAGAGGTGACCAATGTTGGTGGTCACGGTGTTGCGGAAGCTGGCACCTGCAGGCACATAAGCCCTGTTCAGCAGGTCGGTGGTCTTGCGGTAGTACCAGTCAACGGTACCGGTCAATCTTTGGTCGAAGATACCCCAGTCCAAACCGATGTTATAGGTTGTGGTGGTCTCCCATTTCAGGTTGGGGTCATAGGCCTCGGGGCGGATGAGACGGCCGTCACCCATCAGGTCATAGAATGAACCCAGGGCATCGGTGCTCACACGATAGAGGGGGAAGTAGTTGTAGTCACCGATTCCTTCCTGCTGACCGGTCATACCCCAGTCCAAACGCAGTTTCAGGTCGCTCAGCCATTCAATCTCACGGAATTTGTTCTCATCTTTGATCTTCCAAGCAAAAGCCACAGCGGGGAACAATGACCAGTGGTCCTTGAAACGCGATGAACCATCGTCACGCATGGTGAAGGTCAAGTAGTAGCGATCCATCAGACTCCAGTTGGCACGACCGAAGAACGAAACCAGATAGTTCTCGGTCTTGTAGTTGTAGAAACTCTCTCCGCGCTTGGTGCCTGCCAACGACTTGTCGTTGTTGGTCTCGGGATAAAGACCCCAGTAGTTGTTGTGCTGGGTGCGCCAGTAATGAGCCCATTCATAACCAATCATGATGTCGAAGTGGTTCTTGGCTTTATCCTCAAAATCATGATAGTACTGGGCGTATGTCGACAGCGTGAGGTTACGCTTCATGATGGTCTCCCATCCGTGCGAGCCGTAGTAGATAGCCAATGCGTTGCGGGGATCAACGTCGGTCCACTGCTTACCTTTCGAAATGTCGGCACCCAAAGTGGCGTGGAGGCGCAGGTCCTCGAAACCATGTACCTTATAGTCGAACTCGGCACTGCCAATGAACGAACGGCTAATGGCGCGGTCGTCTTTCAACTCAAGGATGGCCACAGGGTTCTTGGTGGCGAGGTTGTTGTAAGTATAAGGCCAGGCGCTGTCGTTGAGCGAGGCACTAGAACCTTGCCACTGGAAGTAACCGCCGAAATTGGTGGCACTCGGGTCATACACGCTCTGCGAGGGGTCGTATGCCACGGCTGAGTTGATGGCGGCACCGTCAGCATATTGCGACTTAGCCCACAGACCCTTGGCGTTCAACGTGATGGTGAGATGGTCGTCGAGCAACGAGGGGTTCAATGTCAAGGCAGCAGTGTAACGCTGGAAGTCGGAGGTCTTCAGGATACCCTGTTGGTCGGTATATCCCAACGACACGCGATAGGGCAGGGTGCCCACGGCTCCGGAAACAGTCACGTTGTGGTCGTGGCTCACGGCTGTGCGGTAGATTTCTTCCTGCCAGTCGGTGTTGGCGGTGCCCAGCTTGCTTACGACCTCGTCGTAGTTCGACGCACCTTGGAAAATATCCCTGATAAAGTCACGGTACTCATCGCCTGACATCACATCGATGGTCTTCTTCTTCATGCTGAAGTTCACGTTGCCAGCATAAGAGACGCTGGGGGCGGAACCTCTGCGACCTTTCTTCGTGGTGATGATGATGACACCGTTAGAACCACGGCTACCATAGATAGCGGTGGCGGAGGCACTCTTCAGCACGTTGAACGACTCGATGTCTTGGGGATTGACCATGGCCAAGGGGTTGGCCAGACCTTTCACACCATTGTTGTCCATAGGTACACCGTCAATCACGATCAACGGGTTGTTTGAGGCGGAAAGTGATGAACCACCACGGATACGGATGGTGGAGCTACCACCCGGCGTACCACCGTCACTGGTCACACTTACACCGGCAATCTTACCGCTCATCATCTCTTGCGGAGTCACCACCAGACCCTTGTTCTTTGAGTCGGGTTTCAAGGCGGTGACGGCACCGGTAAGGTCGGTCTTCTTTACCGTACCGTAACCGATGACTACCACTTCGTTGAGCACTTCGGAGTCTTCCTGCAATGTCACGACGACATTCGGGGAAGCGGTCACGGTAGCCGTCTGGTATCCGATATAGGATATCTCCAGTGTGGCTCCCGAGGGTGCCTGCGTAGTGAAGTTACCATCGAAGTCGGTCACCACGCCGCCAGTTTGACCCTGCACGCGCACGGTGGCTCCAATGATAGGTTCGCCGGCAGCATCCTCAACATGGCCATTCACAGTCACTTGCTGTGCATAGGCGCTTACAGATAGGAACAGCCCCAATAATAGGGACAGAATCCTGAAGGGGATTCTCAAATTTACCTGCTTCATCATTGATAGTTATTAAGTTAGAATATGGTTGTTAATAGTATTCTCGCTTGTTAAAGAATATAGGTCTACGGCAATATTTTCTGCAAAGTTAAGTTTCTTATATGTTCGTTGTACTTTTTTTACAATAAATTTTCATTTCTTGCCGTGCAAACGATTGCACTTACCAAATGGCTTAAATGCTCGGTGTCGAATGACAACGTATGGGAGTTTTGATTATTTTTGCACTCATCAAGCGATGCTTTTTCTTTACACAAATAAAAGCAGCCTATGGATAAACCCCAACCAGTAACGATGAAGGACATAGCACAGGCACTCGGTGTGTCGGTGGCTACAGTCTCGCGTGCGCTCAAGGATAGTCCCCGTATCAGTCCTGAGCGTCGGGATCTCATCAAGGCATACGCGCGCGAACATAATTTTATTCCTAATATGATAGCCGAGTCGTTGCGCCACACCAGGGTAAAACCGTTGCGCATCATCGGTGTCATCATTCCACAATTCACCCATTTCTATTTCTCATCCATACTCAGCGGCATCGAACAGGAGGCCTCTACTCATGGCTACCGACTGATGGTGGCGCAGAGCAACGAGCAGTACCAACGCGAAGTGGCTATCTGTCAGTCGTTTTTTGAGAATAAGGTGTGTGGCATCATTGTGTCGCAAGCCAAGGACACCCTACAGTATGACCATTTCCAGAGACTCATCGACAATGGGGTGCCACTGGTGTTCTACGACCGCATTTGCACGGGCGTGGATGCCAGCCGTGTGGTCGTCGACGACTACCAGGGGGCTTTCAACGCAGTGAAGCATCTCATCGATACTGGATGCACGCGCATTGCCTACTACGGGGCGTCGATGAATCTGGAAATATCGAAAAATCGTTACAACGGCTACTATGATGCGCTGAGTCGTCATGGACTGGTGCATGATGAACGGTTTGTGCGTTACTGCGACAACCGTGCCGATGCGGAACTCATCACGCCTGAACTGCTGCAGATGGAGGATCACCCCGATGCATTCTTTGCCGTCAATGACGATACGGCCATCGGTATCATGTACACGGCCAAACGCATGGGATTCAAAGTGCCCGATGATATATCGGTATGTGGATTCACCAACGGACAGCGTGCGGTAGCGTGTGACCCTATGCTCACCACCGTGGAACAGCGCGGACATGTGGTGGGCGAGGAGGCGGCCAACATCCTCATTAACAAAGTGGAAGGCAATATCCCCATTAATAAGGTGGAACGCCGTGTGGTGCGCACTCGACTCATCATCCGTGGAAGCACGAGGTAGTGCCGAGTGATGAGTGTCGAGTGTCGAGTGTCGAGTGCCGCATCTTTTAATTTTTTAATTTTGTAATTTTTTAATTTCATAATATGTTACAGAAACCCGATCTTTCCTTTTGGAAACTGTGGAACCTTAGTTTTGGGTTCTTTGGCGTGCAAATAGCGTATGCGTTGCAAAGCGCCAACATTTCACGTATTTTCCGTACCCTCGGGGCCGACCCACACGACCTGAGCTTCTTCTGGATTCTGCCGCCTCTCATGGGCATCTTAGTGCAACCTATCGTCGGCACGCTCTCTGATAAGACGTGGTGCCGCTTCGGACGACGCATACCCTATCTCTTCGTGGGTGCTGCCGTGGCGGTGGCGGTGATGTGTCTGCTGCCCAACGCAGGGTCGCTTGGATTGGCGCTTTCCGCCGTCATGGTGTTTGGACTGCTCATGCTTATGCTCCTTGACACGAGCATCAACATGGCCATGCAACCGTTCAAGATGCTGGTGGGCGATATGGTGAATGAAAAACAGAAGGCAAAAGCCTACTCCATACAGTCGTTCCTGTGCAATGCGGGTAGCGTGGTGGGATTCCTTTTCCCTTTTGTCTTCACATGGATAGGACTACAAAACACTGCTCCTGAGGGTGTTGTGCCACAGTCGGTGGTCTGGTCGTTCTATATTGGTGCTGCTATCCTTATCCTCTGCGTGCTTTATACAACCTTCAAGGTGAAAGAGTGGAGCCCGCAGGAATATCGTCAGTATAACCCGGTGAAAGCGGAGAATGAGACAAAGGCGAACTGGTTCGTGCTGCTGAAAAACGCTCCTTCCACCTTCTGGAAGGTGGGACTGGTGCAGTTCTTCTGTTGGTCGGCGTTCCTCTATATGTGGACCTACGTGGTCGATGCGGTATCGCTCACGGTATGGGGCACGGCCGACTCGGTGACGGAGGCTTATCAGACGGCGGGTAACTGGACGGGTGTGCTCTATGCCATACAAGCCATGGGCAGTGTGGTATGGGCAGCGATACTTCCCAAGTTCAAAAACACGAAGATGGCTTATGCCCTCAGCTTGGCCATTGGAGGATTGGGATTCGCACTCATCCCCTTCTGTCCTAACCAATACCTGCAGATTCTGCCTTTCCTGTGCATAGGTTGTGCTTGGGCGGCGATGTTGGCGATGCCTTTTACCTTCGTGACAAATGCGCTGCAAGGCTACGGCCACATGGGCGCCTATTTGGGACTGTTCAATGGTACCATCTGTCTGCCTCAGATCGTGGCGGCACTGCTTGGTGGCGTCATCTTACGTCTCGTCGGCGGTGTGCAGAGCACCATGATGATTGTGTCGGGCATCCTGCTGATATGTGGCGCCTGTGCCGTGAGTATCATCAAGGAGAAGAAATGAATGGTAATGGAAGTTAAAGGGAAGTTAGAGGGAAAGGACATTAGTCTGTTGAAGGGTAATGTCTGAACTCCTTCACTCCTTCACTCCTAATATTATAACGTCATGCGAAAACTATTTTTTATATTTGCGTTGTTCGTGTCGTTGGGTGTCTCCGCCCAGGACAAGAAGTTTTATGGCGACGGTCCGGACGATGTGTTGCAGTATGTACCTTTCGGCGCCGTGTTTGCGCTGAAGGGACTTGGCGTGGAGAGCGAGAGTTCATGGAAGCGCATGGGTGTCAATGTGGGTGCGTCGTATGTACTCTCGGCGGGCGTGGCTTGGGTGCTCAAGCATTCCATCAAGGAGAAACGCCCCGATGGCACCGATGACCGCGCTTTCCCTTCTGGACATAGCGTCATCGCCTTTGCGGGTGCTCATGCCTTGCACAAGGAATATGGACATATCAGTCCGTGGATCAGTGTGGCGGGATATACCGTGGCCACGTTCACAGCTGTAGACCGTGTGGCGCGTAACCGACACCATTGGTATGATGTGGCGGCGGGTGCGGCCATCGGTGTGCTGGGCACAGAATGTGCCTACTGGATATGCGACAAGATTACCGGTTGGAACGAGAAAGGCAAATACAGTATTGGGGTGTCGCCCATGGGCTTCTCTGTGGCTATAGGGCTGTAAATCCCCCCTCTAACTCCCCCGAGGGGGAGAATAATTACCTTGTGGAGTATTTACGCCCTCCCCTCGGGGAGGGAAGGGGTAGGGGCTATAGGTCTGGTTTTTAATCAAAGCAATGCAAACGTTTGCATTGCTTTTTTCGTATAAACTATGCGTGCCAGAGAACAACGTTTTATAATAATTCGTAATTTTACCGCATAATTACTAACCCTTGTTACAATGAACCTTCTTTTTCATATCGAGTACCAAACCGCCTTTGGCGAGGAATTGGTGTTGAACCATGTGTCGGCAAATGCCGGTGAACGTGAGGTCACGACCTATAAGATGGCGACAATAGATGGTTACCACTGGTCGTGCGAAATGAAAAGTGTTTTGAAAATAGGTAGTGCCATCGATTATTTCTATAGCGTGGTGCGTGGCGACGAAGTCGTTCGACGTGAGTGGACTCTCGAGACGCATCGGCTGGAACTGGCTTGTGCCTCGGGTGTCACTTACCATGTTTACGACCATTGGGTCGACATCCCCGAAAATGCTTATCTCTACAGCTCGGCCATGACCGAATGTGTGAATAGGCATGCCCACGCCCCTGTGGAGAAGACGGAATACGGTCGGACGGTGCGCTTCAAGGTGCGGGCACCTCAACTGCGCCACGAAGAACGGTTGGCACTTGTTGGCAGCGACAAAGTGCTCGGCGGATGGCATCTGCAAAAAGCGCTCCCCATGGCGGAGCACAACTACAACGAGTGGATTGTTGATGTCGACGCTTCACACCTCGCTCCTTCTTTCGAGTTTAAGTTCCTGGCCCTCGATGACGACCCCGATGTGGCTCCCTTGTGGGAACGAGGTGAGAATAGGAAAGTGACACTGCCTGCCATGGAAGAGGGCGATGTGGTGGTCTACGAATTTTCCGAGGTGCATTTCGATGTGTATAACCTGAAATGTGCAGGCACATTGGTGCCGGTGTTCTCCCTGCGCTCGAAAGACAGTTTCGGCGTGGGCGACTTCGGCGACTTGCGCAAGATGGTCGACTGGGTGGCACAGACCAAACAAAGGGTGCTGCAGATACTGCCCATCAACGATACGACCATCACGCATACCTGGACGGACTCGTATCCTTATTCCTGCATCAGCATCTTCGCCATCCACCCACAATATGCTGATTTCAAGGCGCTTCCCCAACTCACTGACGCTACACAACGGAAGCGTTTCGAGAAACTGCGCAAGGAACTGAACGCATTGCCCCAGATAGACTACGAACGGGTGAACGACGCCAAAAACGAATATTTGCGGCTCCTCTTCGAACAAGAGGGCAAGAAGACATTCCAGACAGCGGAATACAAGCATTTCTTCGAGGAAAACAAAAAATGGCTGGTGCCCTATGCGCAGTATTGCATGTTGCGTGACGCCTATGGCACGGCCGACTTCAGTCAATGGCCCGACCACCAGACATGGGACGAGGCTGATCGCACAGCGTTGACCAATGTGCGGAGCAAGGCTTACAAGGCGGTGGCACTGCATTACTATGTGCAATTCATTCTCTATGTGCAGATGAAAGGTGTGCATGAACACGCGCGTTCCAAGGGGGTTATCCTCAAGGGCGACATACCTATCGGCGTGAACCGACATGGGTGTGACGTGTGGCAAGAACCGCGTTATTTCAACCTTAACGGACAGGCGGGAGCACCGCCCGACGATTTCTCGGCCAACGGGCAGAACTGGGGCTTCCCCACATACAACTGGGATGCGATGGTGGCCGATGGATGCGCATGGTGGGTAAGACGCTTCTCCAACATGGCGAAGTTCTTCGATGCCTACCGCATTGACCATGTGCTGGGCTTCTTCCGCATCTGGGAGATACCCACACACTCCGTTCACGGACTGCTCGGACAGTTCTCGCCGGCACTGGGCATGACGCGCGAGGAGATAGCGGCCTACGGTCTGCATTTCCAGGAACAACTGTTCACGGAACCATTCATCACCGACTGGGTGCTCGACAGGATGTTCGGCGAGCGTGCCGATGAGGTGCGTCAGCGTTATGTAGAACCCATTGGCAACGGACGTTACCGCATGCGGCCGGAATACGCCACACAGCGGCAGGTAGAGGCGGCATTCTTGGGTGCAGAGGAAAGAGACCAGTGGCTGCGCGATGGACTTTACGCACTCATCAGCGATGTGCTCTTCTTACGCGACCATAAGGATGAAAACAAATTCCATCCACGTATCTCCGTACAATTCGACTTCATCTATGAGTCGCTGTCCGACAACGATAAACAAGTGTTCAACCGACTCTACAACGACTATTTCTACCGTCGAAACAACCAGTTCTGGTACCGCGAGGCGATGAAGAAAATGCCGAAGCTGGTCAATGCCACTCGTATGTTGGTGTGTGCCGAAGACTTGGGCATGGTGCCCGACTGTGTGCCTTGGGTGATGAACGAACTGCGTATACTCAGTCTCGAACTGCAGTCGATGCCCAAAGACCCCAGTGTGCGTTTCGGACATCTGTCGCGCAATCCCTACCGCTCGGTATGCACCATCTCGTCGCATGACATGCCCACGCTGCGTCAGTGGTGGGATGAGGACGAGGAGCGGACGCAAGAATACTACGCCACCATGCTCTATCGTGGTGACAAAGCGCCGCATCCGCTGCCAGGATGGCTCGCTCGCGACATCATCTCGCGTCACCTCACTTCGCCGTCGATGCTTTGCATCCTCTCCATTCAGGATTGGCTGGCTATCGACGAACGGTTGCGTCTGCCGGATGCCAATGCCGAGCGCATCAACATCCCGGCCAATCCCAAGCACTATTGGCGCTACCGCATGCACCTCAATATCGAGGACCTCATGGCCGACCGTAAGTTCAACGAGAACATCATCGAACTGATTACACAAAGTGGTCGGAAATAACCCTACTAGGATTATCTAAGAAGAAACTAGGAACCTAGGATTTCCTAAAACAACCAAGAAATCATGAAAAAACTATTTGGAATCATTTTGCTGCTGATGCCGTTGATGGCGACAGCACAGGAGAAGACGGAAATCACCTCGCCCAACAAGACGGTGTCGCTGAAATTCTGGCTTTCGGAGAAAGGAAGGCCGATGTACAGCCTTGATTTTAAGGGCAAGGCGGTGGTCAACCCCTCGGGATTGGGTCTCGAACTGGCAAAGGACAAACATGCCTCGAACGGCATGGATGAAGAGGACCTATTGGAGGGCTTTAGGATGACGGACTGCGAAACGACATCGTTCGATGAGACATGGACGCCGGTATGGGGCGAGACAAGCACCATACGCAACCATTACAACGAACTGGCGGTGACGTTGTCGCAGGAGAAGTTAATCCCCAGCCGCAACGGCCAGCAAAAGCCGGGAGTGCGGGAACGGCATATCATTATCCGCTTCCGCGTCTACGACGATGGTATGGGCCTGCGCTATGAGTTCCCACAGCAAACGTGGCTCAACTATTTCCTCATCAAGGAGGAGCGTACGGAGTTTGCCATGACGGGCGACCACATGGCTTGGTGGCTCCCTGGCGACTACGACACGCAGGAGCAGGAAACACAGCAGACGCGTCTGTCGGGGATTCGCGGACGTATGAAGGAAGCGGTCAACTGGGGCAACTCCTCCGTGGCAGTATTCTCGGAAACGGGCGTGCAGACATCATTACAGATGAAGAGCGACGATGGCCTGTATATCAATATTCACGAGGCGGCATGTCTCGACTATGCTACCATGCACCTCGAACTGGTAGACGCGAAGACCACGGCTTTCACCACCCAATTGGGTGGCGGCAGCAATGCCTATACGCCGAATCCGGCACCGTCGAACTGTCCACTGCCCAAGCCGTTCACCTTCGTCAGCCACCTCACGCCCGATGCCACTGGACTGAAAGGCTGTATGCAAACACCGTGCAATTCGCCGTGGCGCACCGTCATGGTGAGCGACGACGCACGTGACATGCTCTCCTCGAACCTTATCCTCAACCTCAACGAACCATGCGCCCTCGACGATACCAGTTGGATACATCCCACAAAGTACTGTGGCGTATGGTGGGAGATGATTGTAGGCAAGAGCAGTTGGAACTACACCGATGAGTTCCCGAGCATCAAACTCGACAACATCGACTGGAAGAGCGTGAAACCCAACGGCCGTCATGCGGCGAACAACGATAAAGTGAAACGCTACATCGACTTCGCGGCAAAGAACGGACTCGACGAGGTGCTCGTCGAAGGATGGAACGTGGGTTGGGAAGACTGGGCGAACATGTGGAAACGCGATGTGTTCGATTTCGTCACACCCTATCCCGATTTCGACATAAAAATGCTCAACGACTATGCACGTTCGAAAGGGGTGAAAATCCTCATGCACCATGAGACGTCCAGCTCGACGCAGAACTACGAACGCCACATGGAACAGGCTTTCCAACTGATGAATCACTATGGTTATGACGCGGTGAAGACGGGTTATGTGGGTGATATCATCCCGCGTGGCGACCACCACTTCTCGCAGTCGATGAACAACCATTACCTCTATGTCGTCAAGGAGGCGGCGAAGCACCACATCATGGTGAACGCCCATGAGGCGACACGTCCGACGGGTATCTGCCGCACCTATCCCAATATGGTAGGCAATGAGAGTGCGCGTGGTACGGAATACGAGGCGTTTGGCGGTAGTCGTCCCGACCATACCTGCATCTTGCCGTTCACCCGTCTGCAAGGCGGACCGATGGACTATACGCCGGGTATCTTTGTGACGAAACTCAACACATGGAGCGACAACACATCGTGGGCACGCATCACCATTGCCGGCTCGCTGGCACTCTATCTCACCATGTATTCGCCGCTGCAGATGGCGGCCGACCTGCCGGAGAACTATGAACAGTTCGACGATGCGTTCCAGTTCATTCGCGATGTGGCATGCGATTGGTCCGACTCACGTTACCTCGAGGCGGAACCGGCAGACTACATCACCGTGGCACGTAAGGCCAAGGGTACGGACAACTGGTTCATCGGTGGCAAATGCGATGAGAATGGCCATACGTCGGTTGTCAAACTCGACTTCCTCGACAAGGGACGTAAATACGAGTGCACCATTTATGCCGACGCCAAGGATGCTCACTATGAGCACAACCCACAGGCATACACCATCACTAAACGTATCGTGAAGAAGGGTGACACCCTAAAAATCACGGAGGCTCCTGGTGGCGGCTTCGCGGTAAGTCTGATGGCGAAATAACGTGTTCTGCGACAAGGTATGCTGTCAGTCGTAGGATTATTTATGCTGTCCGTCGTAGGATTATCTATGCTGTCAGTAGTAGGAGTATCTATGCTGTCAGTAGTAGGAGTATCTATGCTGTCAGTAGTAGGAGTAACTATGCTGTCAGTAGTAGGAGTGACTTCCTCCCCTCCTTTTCCAAAGGAGGGGCAGGGGTGGTTTGTAAAACAATGTCCCAACCTTATTTCCCATGTATACATCAGCCAAGTCTAACCCCAAATCGCAAAAGGATTTCCGAAGACATCTCCGGAACAACCTGACCCCAGCCGAAATCACACTCTGGGGTTACTTGAAGAATGGTCAGGTGGGAGGGTATAAATTCCGTCGCCAACATGGATTGGGACAGTATGTGATGGATTTCTATTGCCCAGAGCTGAAATTATGTGTAGAGCTGGATGGCGAAGTGCATGACTCGGAACAAGCCTTCAACCATGATGAGGAGAGGACTGCTTTTCTTCAGGAAAACGGGATATCAGTACTTCGGTTTGAGAATTACATTGTAAGAGAGGACATCCAAGCTATAATCAATGCTATTTTGTTGTTTGCAGAAGAAAGGAAATAAGAGATGAATAGCGGTCGAACATTTTTGACAAACCACCCCTCACCCCTCCTTTGGAAAAGGAGGGGAGTGGTTACCCCGCCTCTCACTTTTCTGATGCGACTTTACGGCCTCTTTATCTCATCCCAGCATATTATCTCATCCCAGCACATTACCTCATCCCAATTTATATCCATAGTAGGAGTAACCCTTTCCCCTCCTTTTCCAAAGGAGGGGCCGGGGTGGTTTGTAAAATAATGTCACAACCTCTTTTATATTCATGAAAAAATCAATTTATCTAATCCTTCTGCTCGCTATGACAACCATGGCACAAGCCCAGACACCCGATTTCGCCTTTGACGAGGTGACATACACACCTGAGAAGACGACGTTCAAACTCTTTGCGCCAAAAGATGCGAAGTCTGTGAAAGTGACCATATATTATCCTAATGGAACATTTCGTCCATGTAAAATGAAATATAATGAGAAAGGCTATTGGGAAAAAACATGTAAGGGCAATCTGAAAGGCAATTATTATACCTTTAATATGGCCGACCATACTAAATGGACTATATCATGTATTGGCATACCTGCCACATTTAAGACATTTTATGGGGAAACACCTGGAGTGTTTGCCAAGGCTGTGGACATTAACGGAAAAAGGGGATGTATTATCGACCTCGAGGAAACCAATCCAGTAGGGTGGGAGAACGACCGCAGGCCGGAAACAAAGTCCCCTGCCGACCTCGTCATCTACGAGATGCACCATCGCGATTTCTCCATCGACCCATCGGCGGGCATAACACCTGAACATCGCGGCAAATTCCTCGCACTCACCGAACCACGCGCCATCGAACACTTGAAGAAACTCGGTGTGAACGCCATCCACATCCTGCCTTCCTACGATTTCGGTTCTGTGGACGAGACGAAGCTTGACCAGCCGCAGTATAACTGGGGCTATGACCCTGTCAACTACAATGTACCGGAGGGGAGTTACAGCACTGATCCCTACGACCCCGCATGTCGCATCCGTGAGTTCAAACAGATGGTGCAGGCTCTCCACAAGGCAGGCATCCGTGTCATCCTCGATGTGGTGTACAACCATACGTATAATATAGAGGGGAGCAATTTCCAACGCACTTATCCCGACTATTACTATCGTAAGACCGTACAGGGAAAGTATCCGAGGAGAGAGGCTGTTCATCATGTCAACATGTCAATACCCAATATCGACGACGGGGTATACTCCAACGGCTCGGGCTGCGGCAATGAAACGGCTTCGGAACAGCCGATGATGCGTCGTTTCATGATTGAGTCGGTGAAATACTGGATTAACGAATATCATATCGATGGGTTCCGCTTCGACCTCATGGGTGTACATGACATAGAGACGATGAACGCCATCCGTCAGGCTGTGGACGAGATAGATCCTTCAATCTTCATCTATGGAGAGGGATGGAGTGCGGGCGCCTGTGCTTATCCCGCTGAACAATTGGCTACCAAGGCGCACATACCGCATCTGCCACGTATCGCTGCCTTTTCTGATGACATCCGTGATGCGCTGCGTGGACCATTCTCCGACGACACCAAAGGGGCGTTCCTCGCGGGCATCGCTGGCGAGGAGGAGAGCCTAAAGGCGGGCATCGCGGGCATGATTGCCCATCCGCAGGTGGACTATGCCAAGGTGAACTATTCCGATGAGCCGTGGGCGGTGCAACCCACGCAGATGATATCCTACGTGAGTTGTCACGACGATATGTGTCTTGTTGACCGCCTGCGCACGAGTATTCCCGGTATTTCCATCGATAAGTTGATACGTCTCGACCTATTGGCGCAGACGGCGGTGTTCACCTCACAGGGTGTGCCCTTCATGCTCAGTGGCGAGGAGATGCTACGCGACAAGAAAGGGGTACACAACAGTTTTGAGTCGCCCGACAGTGTCAACCACCTCGACTGGGATAACCTCACGCGTTATCCGCAGGTGTTCGACTACTACCGCAACCTCATCGCGCTACGTGCCCACCATCCTGCCTTCCGACTGGGAGATGCCGACCAGGTGCGACAGCATCTGGAGTTCCTGCCTTCGCAAGATTGTCTAGTAGCCTTCCGTCTTAAGGACCATGCGGGCGGTGATGTGTGGAAAGATATCATCGTTATCCTCAACGGCTCCAAAGAGTCGCGGGCGGTGTCCATCCCCGAAGGACATTACACCATCGTAGCCTGCGACGGTCAGATTGACGAACAGGGCCTCGGCACCTTCGAAGGACACATGGTGGAAGCTCCCGCACAGTCGGCACTTATCTTGAAAAGATAAAAACCTCCGTCCATTTTAACTCCCCTTTTAACTCCCACTTTAACTTCCATTTTAACTTCCCATTTTTACTTCCATTTTTACTTCCACTTTAACTTCCATTTTAAACATATTTCCATGAAAAGAATTTGTTTGTTTATATGCTTTTTGTTAAGTATGAATGTCGTGATGAAAGCAGCGGTTAAAGTAGACCGTGTGGAACCCGCCAACTGGTTTGTCGGCATGAAGAATCCGTCGTTGCAGTTGATGGTCTATGGCCAGGGTATCAAGGATGCTGACGTCAGTACCGATTATCCCGGAGTGCGCATCGACAGCATTGTACGACTTGAGTCGCCCAACTACCTGCTCGTCTACCTCAACCTATCCGGTGCACAGGCAGGCACGATGAACCTCACGTTCAAGGTGGGTAAACAAACCAAGAAAATAGCCTATCCTTTGCTCAATCGTGAGATGGCAGGTGACCGTCGTATGGGCTTCACCAATGCCGATGTGCTCTATATGCTCATGCCCGACCGCTTCGCCAGCGGCAGCACGGCAAACGACCAAATCAAGGGTATGCGTGCCTATAAGAACGACCGCTCGCAACCGTCGCTCCGTCATGGTGGCGACCTCGAGGGTCTGCGTCAGCACCTCGACTATTTCAATGAACTGGGTGTCACGGCGCTGTGGTTCACACCCGTGCTCGAGAACGACTCACCCGACACGGATAATGGCTACAGCACCTACCATGGCTATGCCACGACTAACTATTACCGCGTCGACCCTCGTTTCGGCACCAACGATGAGTATAAGCAACTCATCAAAGAGGCACATCAACATGGATTGAAGGTGGTTATGGACATGATATTCAATCACTGTGGCTTCGACCATCCCTGGGTAGCTGACATGCCTTCCAAGGACTGGTTTAACCTGCCGGAGTGGCTCGAAGGCAATCCCGAGGGCAAGACAAACGAACGGTTCCAACAGACCTCTTATAAACTGACGCCGGTGATGGATCCCTACGCCTCCAAGGTGGATATGCGTGAGACGGTCGAGGGATGGTTCGTGCCAACGATGCCCGACCTCAACCAGCACAATCCGCATGTGATGACCTACCTTATCCAGAACAGCAAATGGTGGATTGAGACGGTGGGCATCGACGGCATACGCATGGATACCTATCCTTATGCCGACCGTCAGGGTATGGCTCGCTGGATGCGTGAACTCGACGAGGAATATCCCAATTTCAATACCGTTGGTGAGACATGGGTTACTGAACCGGCCTATACGGCGGCATGGCAAAAAGGTTCCAAATTGTCCGACCAGGAGAGTTATCTCAAGACGGTGATGGACTTCAGTTTCTTCGAGAAACTGTCGATTGCGAAGAACGAGGAGACGGACCCGTGGTGGAACGGTTACAACCGAATCTACAACAGCTTGGTCTACGACTACCTCTATCCCAACCCTTCAAGCGTCATGGCGTTCATCGAGAACCACGATACCGACCGTTTCTTGGGCAACGGCTGCGACACGTTGGCTCTCAAACAGGCATTGGCGCTCTTGCTCACCATCAACCGTACACCGCAACTCTATTATGGCACGGAGATTCTCATGAATGGTACCAAGGAAGTAACCGACGGCAATGTGCGCAAAGACTTTCCTGGTGGCTTCCCTGGCGACAAACGCAATGCCTTCACGGCGGAGGGACGCACGAAGGCGGAGAACGCTATGTTCACCTGGCTCAGTCGCCTGCTCCATTGGCGACAGGGCAACGACGTAATCATCAAAGGGCAACAGACGCAGTTCATCCCCTATAATGGCATCTATGTCATCGCCCGCCGTTATGCCGGACGCACCGTACTCACCATCCTCAATGGCACCTCACAGGCGGCCACCATGCCCGTGAAACGTTACGCCGAGGTCATTGGCACCACCACCGTCGCCAAAGATGTCATCACTGGCCGTAACGTTCGCCTTGACCACGACCTCAACCTGCGTCCCCGTCAGACGCTCATTGTGGAGTTCTAGCAGCAACAAACATTATTTGTATTGGGGCGGGCATTGTGCCCGCCCCAATTGGTTTTCTCATCTCTCAAGACTCGTCATCCGCAGTTGTGAGGGTGTTATGCCGAAATGTTCTTTGACGTATTTGCCGAAGAACGAGGTGTTGGGAAATCCGAGGCGGACACAGATTTCCTTGATGCTCAGGTCGGTGGAGACAAGGAAATAACGGATGTCTTCCATCACGTGCTCGGTAATCCATGCGTTGGCGGTCTTGCCCGAATATTTCTTGCAGATGGTGGAAAGGTATTTTGGTGTGACGCACAGTTCATTGGCATACGATTCCACGGGGCGGTGCTTGATGGTGGTGCTGCCCAGCAATTCGATGAACCGTTGGAAGAGACGGTCGGAATGGTGTTTCTGCGATGGCACGGCACTGTTGTGGGTAAGCAAGGTGGTTTTCTGAACACCGCACAAGGCGAGGAAACCACTGCGCAGCAGCGAGTGGATAACATCGGTCTTGTATAGATGCTCCAGGTCGCTGTTGATGACCATGACCAGCAACTCGTAGAAACGGATGAGGAACTCGATGTCGACGGCACGCAACGTGATGACATGCAACTTGTGAATGTAGAGCATGTCGGTCCAGATACTTATCTTCTCGCGCAGGAAACGTTGCAACATGCGGTTCGACACAAAAATGGCTTTCATCTCGAAGTCGGGACTGAGCATGAAATCGCTGATGAGCACGTTGGGAGGGCTGATGAGTAGCTCGTTTTCACTCAGACGGATGGGTTGGCCGTTCATGTCTCCCTGTGCCTTGCCCTTGGTGCAAAACACCACGGCATTCATGTTCAGACGGGTGGGTACGGCGTCAGTCAACAACCGCACATTGTCTATCAGGATGATGTCTTCATCCGAATAGCCCACTTGCACGTCCGCTTCCACAGAAGGATTGTCTGCTATCTGACTTAAACGGGGGTCGTCATTGCTCATAGATGTCCTTTTTTGGATTGTTCGATGCAAATTTGGAAAGAAAAAATGGTATTTTGATGTTCGAAAACGTGCATTTTATGTTCTATTTTGTCGAAGATGGTAAAATTTGCAATTTAAAAGGCAAAATAGAACATGAAAAATAGAAAAATTTTCCCCATCTTTGCAAACATATTTGAAGAATAATTGATGAAAACGAATATTTGTCTTGCCCTGTTGGCGGTAATGGTTATCACCGCCTGTGGCAAAAAAAGCGAGAAAAAAGAGAAGGCGCCTGTCAAGGTGAAGACCGAGGTAATAAAACCCTCCTTCGATGGTGCGGGACAGACGTATGTGGGCATCGTGGAAGAGAGCGAGGCTACGGCGGTCAGTTTCACATCGATGGGTGTGGTGCGCAGAATCTTTGTCAACGAAGGACAGACGGTGGGGCGTGGTCAACTCCTTGCCGAGATGGACCCGACGACGATGAGCAACGGGGTGACGGCAGCACAGGCCACCACCAGTCAGGCTCACGACATGGTGGCGCAGGCGCAGAGCACCTACGACCAAGCCAAGGATGCCTACGACCGCATGAAACTGCTCCACGACAATGGCTCGTTGCCGGAAATCAAATGGATAGAGATGGAGACAAAGCTGCGACAGGCGGAGACGATGCTCAAGTCGGCACAGTCGAGTGTACGCTCGGCTACAGCCACCGAACGTATTGCTCGCAAAAGCCTGGCTGACACGCGGCTGATAGCGCCGGTGAGTGGCATCATCGGCAAAAGGCAGGTCAGTGCGGGCGAGACGGCCATGCCTTCACAGGCGGTGGTCACCATCCTTAACATCAATACGGTAAAGGTGAAGGTATCGGTGCCCGAGGCGGAGATGGCGGCCATCAGCGAGGGCACGCGGTCGCTCATCCGTGTCGAGGCGGCGGGCTGTCAAGTGCCAGGTGGTAGAATTGAGAAAGGCGTGGCGGCAGATGCAATGACGCATACTTATGACATCCGTGTCAACGTGTCCAATGGCAACCACAAACTGCTGCCGGGCATGGTGGCTGACGTCAGTTTGTATACGGGTTATAAGTCGAATGCTGATGCGGCAACACATGGCAGCACCTATACCTTGCCAGTGACCGCTGTGCAGCGCCGAGCCGACGGTTCACTCTTCGTGTGGACGATAGACAAGCAAAACAAGGCCCATCGCACCACGGTGACCATCGGACAGACTGAGGGCAACCGCGTGTTCATCACCGACGGACTTGCCGAGGGACAGCAGGTGGTGGTGGAAGGCTACCAGAAACTGAGTGAGGGAACTAGGACAATTTTTAATTCATAATTCACAATTCCTTATCGGACTATTGTCCAAACTTCTAAACTCTCAACTATTCTCTCACCCCCTCACCTCTCACCCCTTAATATATTGTAAAACTCCCAAACTCCTAGTCTACCCCGCTTCTCCATTAAAATATGAAAGAAAAAATGAATTGGCTGAAATGGCCGCTTGAACACTACTCCATATCCATCCTGTTGGTGGGTATCCTGTTCGTCTTCGGCATCGTGGGCATGGATTTTATGCCCAAGGATGAGTTTCCTGCCTTCACCATCCGCCAAGGGGTGGTGGTGGCTGTCTATCCGGGTGCCACAACAGAGGAGGTGGAAGAACAGGTGGCCAAACCGTTGGAGCGTTACCTCTTCACCTATCAAGAGGTGAACCGCACGAAAACCACCACCACGGCGCAGAACGGCATGTGCTTGGTGATGGTGCGCCTCAATGATAATGTGAACAACAAAGATGAGGTATGGAGCAAAATCAAACATGGGCTGACGCTCTTCAAGCAGACGCTGCCGGCGGGTGTGCTGGCGCTCGTGGCCAATGATGACTTTGGAAACACCTCGGCGCTACTCATCGCCATAGAGAGTCCTGAACGTAGTTACCGCGAACTGCATGACTATAGCGACCGTCTGGGTGACCAGTTGCGGCGCATACCTTCGGTGGCCAACGTGCGTGTGTATGGCGAGCAGAAGGAGCAAATCAGCCTGTATGTCAACCGGCAACGGCTGGAGGCTTATGGCATAGGCCAACAGATGTTGCTCACCCAACTGCAGCAACAGGGCTTGACCACTATGAGCGGCAGCATCAGCAACGACGACCAACAGATACCCATCCATATCGAGCCCACACAACGTGGCGAAGAGGAGATAGCCAACCAAATCATTTTCAACGACCCCGTGTCGGGCAAGGTGGTGCGTGTGTGTGATGTGGCACAGGTGGTGCGCGAATACGACACATCGGGAGGGTTCATCGAACAGGATGGGCATCCCTGTGTGCTGCTCTCACTGGAGATGACTCCGGGCAACAATATCGTGAAATATGGCGAGGAGGTAGACGAGGTTCTCGACGACTTCCGGGAGAATATTTTTCCCGAGGATGTGAACATCACGCGCATCGCCGACCAACCCAAGGTGGTTAGTTCGAGCGTGAGCGACTTCCTGCGCGACCTCATCATCTCGATGGTCATCATTATATTGGTGATGATGGTGCTCTTCCCCTTACGCTCGGCCATCGTGGCGGCTATCACCATACCGCTCTCCACATTCATCTCGGTGGGTATCATGTGCATGGCTGGAATTGAACTGAACACAGTCACCCTGGCGGCACTCATCGTCGTGTTGGGTATGGTGGTCGACAACGCCATTGTGGTCATCGATGGATACCTCGAATATCTCGGTAAGGGACATGAACCGAAACAGGCGGCGATAGAATCGGCCAGGCAGTATTTCATGCCGATGATGTTGGCCACGCTCTGCATCTGCGTTATCTTTTTCCCGTTGTTGCTCACCATGAGGGGTGAGTTCCGTGATGCCATACAGGCTTTCCCGTGGACCATCACCATCAACCTCATGGTGTCGCTCTTCCTAGCCGTCACAGTCATTCCTTTCCTCGAGGTGCTCATCATCAAACCTGGCAAAGTGAAGACGGGAGGCAACGCCATCACCAACTGGGTGCAGCGAACATATAACAAGGTGCTGGACTTCACTTTCGGACATCCTATGTTGACCATTTTCGGCGGTATTGGCTTGGTGCTGCTTTCCTGCCTGATTGTACCGACGTTGAAAATACGAATGTTCCCTTATGCCGACCGCGACCAGTTTGCAGTGGAAATGTTTTTGCCGGATGGCAAGGGCATCGACGACACTCGTCAGGTGGCTGATTCCATGCGCCTGGTGTTGGCCAAGGACGAGCGGGTGACGGGCGTCACCAGTTTCGTGGGCTGCTCGTCGCCACGTTTCATGGTCTGTTATGCACCGCAGATGGCTGGAAAGAACTATGCGCAGTTCATCGTCAACACTACTTCGCAAAAAGCGACATTGGAGCTGTTGGCTAAATACCAACCCATGTGGAGTGAGGCGTTTCCCGACGCTTATGTGAAATTCAAACGGTTGGACTATCTCTCTGTGCCGGAACTGGAATATCGGTTCTATGGCGAAGACCTCGACTCATTGCATTATGCAGCTGAACAGTTGATGGCTCGCATGAGGGAGATGCCTGAGGTGGAGTGGGTGCATACCGATTTCCTGCAACCTTTCCCGATGGTGAGCGTAGAACTCGACCCGGTAGCTTCGGCACAACTGGGCATCAGCCGCACCACGGCGGCATTGTCGCTTGCCACGGCAGCCAACGACCTGTCGGTGGGCTCTATCTGGGAGAACGACTACCAGTTGCCCATCGTGTTGAAGGACAGTAGTAAGGTGGCTTTCTCTGATATAGAAAACTTAGGTCTGGCATCGCCCCTGACCATGATTGCCGGAGGCGTGAATGGCTCCACATCGTCGGTGCCATTACGGCAGGTGGCCAAGGTGCAACCGAAATGGAGCGAGAGCCGTATCATGCACCGTGGCGGTGAACGATGTATGACGGTGACAGGCGAATTTGCGCAAGGTGTCTACGCTGCGCCCGTGGAGAGCCATATCGCCGACATCATGCTCAATGAGGTGCACATACCAGAAGGCGTGCGTGCCGAGGTGGGCGGCGAGGTGGAATATGATGCCGAGTCGTTCCCGCAGATTTTCGGGGGCGTGGCCATCGCCATGGTCATTATCTTCTTCTTCCTGCTGTTCAACTTCAAGAAATATGGCATCACCTCCGTGTGCATAGCGGCTCTAGGACTGATGTTGCCTGGTGCACTCATCGGACTGGGATTGATGAACCGTACCTTGGGACTTACTTCGGTCATGGGAGTCATCACGCTGATGGGTATGATTATGCGTAACGAGATCCTCATCTTCGAACATGCCATCGATCTCCTCAGGGGCAAGCGGGAGACGTTGCCGACCGATGAATACAACAAGGCGGTGCGACAGGCAGCATACGATGCGGGAAAACGACGCATGGTGCCTATCTTCCTCACCACGGCGACGACGGCGGTGGGTGTGGTGCCGATGATCATCGCCGGCTCGTCGTTCTGGATGCCAGTGGGTGTGACCATCTTCGCCGGTGGTATTGGCTCGCTCATCATGGTGGTCACCATGCTGCCCGTCATCTACTGGAAAGTATCGTTGAAAGGTAAAAAAGTAAAAGGTAAAAAATGAAAAAAACAATTCTCGCTCTCGTCTTGCTGGCATCACTCTCCGCAACGGCGCAGACCTATACAGTACAACAACTTGTCGATTCGGCGCTCGCCAACAACTATGCCACGAGCAGTGCCCAACTGGGCATCGAGGCGGCAGAACAGCAACGAAAAGAAGTGTTCACAAAATTCTTTCCCATGGTAAGTGCCACGGGATTGTGGTTCAATGCCAACCAAGGCATGGCGAAGATAGAGGTCGACCCCAAATCGTTCATTCCTCAGGAGATGCAGCAGACCATGGCGGCTTATGCGCAGATGTTGCCACCGGAAATCATCAATGCGCTGACTCCTCTGGCAAGTCCTGTTAGCATGTCGATGATGAAAAACGGTACTATAGCCAGTGTGATGGCTGTGCAACCGGTGTTCATGGGCGGACAGATAGTGAATGGGTTCCAACTGGCCAAGGTGGGCGAGGAGGTAAGCCGTCTGCAGTTGCGCCTGTCGGAAAACGAGGTGGTACGCACTACGGAACAATATTTCTGGCAATTGGCTTCGTTGCAGGAGAAGATGAACACCATCGCCGTTGTGGAGGAATTGCTCAGCAGCGTCAACAAAGATGTGTCGTTGGCGGTGCAGGCGGGACTGACATTGCGAAATGACTTGCTACAGGTGCAACTGCGACAGAATGAGGTGGAGAGCCAGAAGGTGAGACTGCAAAACGGCATAGCACTGCTACGCATGACGCTGGCGCAGTACTGCGGACTGAAAAATACGGAATACCAACTCAGTTATGATGCGCAGCAGGCATCGGCGCTCATCTCTCGTCATGACCATCAAACGGCACTCGCCAATACGCCTGAATACCAACTGTTGAACCAACAGGTGGAGGCGGCAAAGTTGCAACGACGCATGGAAGTGGGGAAGAACTTGCCATCCGTGGCTGTGGGGGCGGGTTATAATTACCACAACCTGATGGACCGTGACCATACTTTTGGCATGGTGTTCGCCACAGTTAGCGTGCCCATCTCCAGTTGGTGGGGTGGCTCGCATGCCATTAAACGGCGGAAGCTAGAACAGCAACGGGCGGAACAGCAGTTGGAAGACAACTCTGAACTGTTGCGCATACGTATGCAAAAGGCATGGAACGATGTGGAGGAGGCTTATCAACAATTGGAAATCGCCGACCGAAGCATCGAACAGGCCACGGAGAATCTACGGCTCAACCGCGACTACTACCGTGCGGGCACATGTACCATGAATGACCTGTTGCAGGCACAATTGCTCTACCAACAGGCAATGGACAAGCGCACCGATGCTTTCGCCGACTATCAAAAACGAATCATCGACTACCGCCAATCCTTGGGAATGTAAAGCGAAAACCAAATCGGCCATTAGTTCAAAGTCTAATGGCCGATTTGGGTTATAAATCCAAGGTGAAGGGTTCAACCTAAATTTTCAATTCTCAATTTCCAATAACCAATATTCAATTTTCAATAACTTTCACAGCCCCCATTTATTCAATTCGAGCGTGCTTTCCACCTGCTCCTCGATATCGTCGGGCAGGTTGCAGAAGAAGTCGATTCCCGTTTTTTCCTCCAACTCGTCAATGGTGATGGCATAGTCGGCAAGATTGGCGTTCTTAATCGATTTGTTCTCATGTTTGGTCCAGAAAGCCAACGCCTTGAATTGGTCGTTCTTCACGCATAGCACGGCCATGTAGAAATATTGGGGTACGGGAATGCCAGATGCCGTATATTGCATAATCTGGTCATCACGGATAGTACCAGCCTTCACCACGTAGAGCGTGTCGCGGAACGAGGCCTTGTCCCAGGTGTTGGTTATCTGTTGCTCCATCTTGGCCCAGAGCACACCATTGTGGTTCTGGTACTGGGGATGCATGTTACTGTAGTAGAACGTCTGCTTGTTCTGCTCCACCGTGGTCTGACGGTCCGATGACGGACACATGTGTCCGCGTGAGAATCCAGAATTCTTATAGTCGCTGTTGTCTGTTTGGTACTGTGAGGGGATATTGGGGTCAACGGACCATGAGTCGTTACGACCCACGTTGTTGTTGGGCAGCCCGTTGTGCATCTGATAACAGGTCCAACGCTGGGCACGCTTAGAACAGTCCCATTCCAATGAATAGGTGATGCCCAACTGCTGGGTGGTGGGCTGAGAGATGATATTCATGGCATCGCCGACAAGCCTCGGAAACTCCAATCCTACGGCCCGCTTGTCTCTGTTCCTGTTCACATTGGTATCAGCGGGCTTGACTGCGGAGGGGTCGTATGCAAATACGATACTGTCCAACTGACTGAACAAAACGCTCACATTGGGGTCGCCATCGTTGTAGATGATGTTGATACCGATGGAACCCACACGCTGTAGGCGGTCGAGACGGTATATAGGCACCTCAAACGTGCTGCCATCTTTCAGATAGTAACGCAACAGGTTAGGTGTTTCGGTGTCTGTGTCCTGGGCATGGAGGGTCAAGGCCATGCAGCAGAGCAGAAGGGTTGTGAGGATTTTTTTCATAATAGGTAGGTTGTCGGTTAGTAGAGCAGCAGCAGACCGGCGAAGGCTGCATAGCCTATCATTCGTATAGGGTTGATCTTTAAGCATAAGGTACCAACGAAGGTAACCACAAAGAGAGCCACGCTAATGCAGAAATGCCAGGGGTTCAACCCAAAGGTTGAGAAGTTGTCACTGTTCATGAGCAATAGGGTGGCGGCGGCGAGCAGTCCCACCACAGTGGGACGGAGCACGCTGAAGATGTCGTTCACTATAGGGGTGTTTATATATTTCATGAACATCTTGGCGATGAGTATCATGAGGATGAACGAGGGGAGAACAAGGGCAAATGTGGCGGTGGCACTGCCTAGGATGGCCATGCATTCGCCCATGCCAGCGTTATGGACGGCGGAGTAGCCACAGTAGGTGGCGGAGTTGATGCCGATGGGACCAGGGGTCATCTGACTCACCGCTACGATATTGGTGAACTCGGCTGTCGTCACCCATTGGTGATGGTGTACCACCTCGGTCTGGATGAGTGACAGCATGCCATAGCCGCCACCGAAACCGAAGAGGCCTATCTCAAAGAAGGTGATGAACAGTTTGAGAAATATCATGACTCGGTGGGTTTAATGAGTTTACCATACATATATCCGGCTAGGCCGGCTCCCAAGATAACGAACACGGGGTTCACCCCCATGAGCCATATCAAGATGGTGCTCAGGATGGGTATCCAGCAGTTGGCCAGTGTGATGTGCGCTCTCTTCGCCAAATTAAATGTAGGAACAGCGATGAGGGCCACCACAGCGGGACGGATGCCGTTGAACATGGCGGCAACCACCTTGTTGTCCTTAAACTGCACGAAGAACATGGCGATGAGCAGGATGATGAGGAACGAGGGAAGAGCGGTGCCCAGGGCGGTGCACAAGGCTCCTCTCACCTTGCGCAGTTTATAGCCGATGAAAACGCTGATGTTGATGGCGAACACACCGGGACAACTCTGTGAGATGGCGATGAGGTCGAGGAACTCATCCTTCTCCACCCACTTGTGTTTCTCCACCACCTCATGCTCGATGATGGGTATCATGGCGTAGCCACCTCCCAATGTAAAGGCGCCTATCTTCATGAAAGTCTTGAAACAATCCCAGTAGATGTTCATTTGTTATTTTTGAATGTTGAATTTTTAATTGTCGCTTCGCGATTATTTAATTGTGAATTATGAATCGTCAATTATCAATTGTGAATTCTCTCTATCCATTTTCTGGCGTTCACGAAGGCCTCTATCCATGGCGTCACCTCGTCGTTGCGGCGACGCTCGGGATACCAACCGCACTGCCAGGGGAAGATGGCGCGCTCCAGGTGAGGCATCATCGCAAGATGACGGCCGTCGGCGGAGCAGATACCTGCCACGCTGTGGTCCGAACCGTTGGGGTTGCCAGGGTATTCGTCATAAGCGTAACGGGCTACCACATGGTATCTCGACAGGTCTTCGGGCAAGTGGAACTTTCCTTCGCCATGGGCAACCCAGATGCCGAGACGGCTGCCACTGAGCGAGCCAAACATTACACTCTTGTTCTCGGGGATGTCGAGTCCCAGATAGGCACTCTCGAACTTGCGCGAATCGTTGTGCTCCATACGGGCGCGCTGTTCATGCTCGGGATTGATGAGATTCAGTTCAACCATCAACTGACAGCCGTTGCAGATGCCCAACGATAGGGTGTCTTTGCGGGCATAGAAACGGTCGAGTGCTTCCTTGGCCTTGGGGTTGTAGAGGAAGGCGCCGGCCCAGCCCTTGGCGCTGCCCAAAACGTCGCTGTTGGAGAATCCGCCACAGAACACGATCATGTTCACGTCGTCGAGGGTCTCGCGGCCGCTGATGAGGTCGGTCATCATCACGTCTTTCACATCGAAACCAGCGAGGTAGAGCGAGTAGGCCATCTCACGTTCGCCATTGGTGCCTTTCTCGCGGATGATGGCGGCGGTGATGCCACTGCGCTTCTTGCGGTCGGCACTAAGATGGAATTGCGACAGACGGCCACTGAAATGGCGGTTCAGCACGATGTCGATAGGTTGCTGCTTGTAGTTATCGAAACGCATGCGGGCGCGTCCGTTGCGGCTCTGCTTGCGGTCGAGAAGGTATGAGGTACGGTACCACACGTCGCGCAGGGCGTCGATGTCGAACGAATGCTCGAAAGCGTCTTTCTTCACTGTCAGCGTGCGTTCTTTGGGGGTGGGGTAGCCTATCTTGGCATAGCCTATGCCCAAATCTTCGAAGTAGGCTTTCAGTTCATCTTTGTGCTTGTCGGACACCTGGATGATTACGCCGGGGTTCTCTGCCATGAGAATCTTTACGACGTCGCCGTTGATGTCGTGTAGGTTGATGTGGATGCCGCCAGTGGTGTTGGCGAAACTCATCTCCAACAGGGTGGTGATAAGGCCGCCAGCGCTGATGTCATGACCAGACATCACCCAACCACGACGGATGAGGTCTTGCACGGCCTCGAAACATTCAGCGAAATAGTCGGCATTGGCCACGGTAGGCACATCATCACCTACCTTGCCCAACGACTGCGCGAAGGCGGAGCCGCCGAGACGTAGCTCGTCGAAGCTGAAGTCGATATGGTAGAGGGATGAGTTCTTGTCGTTGACGATGACGGGCGACACCACCTTGCGGATGTCGCTCACTTCGCCACCAGAGGTGACGATGACGGTACCTGGTGCGATAATCTTGTCGCCATTGGGATATTGCTGACTCATCGAGAGGGAGTCCTTGCCCGTGGGCACGTTCACATGCAACTGGCAGCAGAAATCGCTCAGGGCTTCCACGGCACGGTACAGACGGGCATCTTCGCCTTTCTGTGAACGACAGGGCCACATCCAGTTGGCGGAGAGTGACACACCACGCAGACCATCGGTAAGGGGTGCCCACACGATGTTGGTCAGCGACTCAGCCACAGACAATACACTGCCGGCTTCAGGACGGGCCAAACCTGCCTGTGGGGCATGACCTAGGGCGGTGGCGATGCCTTTCTTGCCACGATAGTCGAGTGCCACTACACCACAGTCGGAGAGGGGCAACTGTAACTGTCCCTGGCACTGTTGACGGGCAATCTTGCCGGTCACGGAGCGGTCTACCTTGTTGGTGAGCCAGTCTTTGCAAGCTACGGCTTCCATCTGGAGCACACGGCGCACGTAATCCTCGAGCAGTTCGGAAGAATCCGATTTCTCTGATTTTTCCGAGTACTCCGAGTCTTCCGATAATATCGGATATTCGACATTCTCATAATGACGCTCCACAGTCTCATCGCGCATGATGGTCTTTGGCGAATGGCCGAACATCTGCGCCACATCCAGGTCGAAAGGCTTCACGCCGTCGCCTTGTACGAACGAGAAATGGGCATCGCCAGTGGTTTCACCCACCACATACAATGGGGCACGCTCGCGCTCAGCAATTTTCCTGACATGCTCGATATGTTGTTCGTCGATGAGCAGACCCATGCGTTCCTGACTCTCATTGGCGATAATCTCCTTGGCGGAGAGGGTCTTGTCTCCGATGGGCAATTGGGTCATGTCGATGCGACCGCCGCAGTCTTCCACCAGTTCGGATAGACAGTTCAGGTGACCTGCCGAGCCATGGTCGTGAATGCTCACCACAGGGTTCACCTCTTCCTCACAGAGCGCGCGCACAAGGTTGTAAGCACGTTTCTGCATTTCGGGATTGGCGCGTTGCACGGCATTCAGCTCGATGCCGTTGCTATAACGACCGGTGTCTACTGACGATACGCTACCGCCACCCAGTCCGATGCGGTAGTTGTCACCACCCACCACAACAATCTTGTTGCCTTTCTGGGGCTCGCGTTTCAGACAGTCACGACGGGTGCCGTAACCCACACCACCAGCCAACATAATCACCTTGTCGTAAGCATATTTCTCATCGCCCTCTTGGTGTTCAAAAGTGAGCACGGATCCGCAGATGAGGGGCTGGCCGAATTTGTTGCCGAAATCGGAGGCGCCATTCGAAGCCTTGATGAGTATCTGTTCGGGGGTCTGGTAAAGCCATTGGCGCACAGGGAGAATCTGTTCCCAGTCGCGCAACACGATGTCGTCGCCCTCGTCGCCTTTCAATCGGGGATAGGCGGTCATGTATACGGCGGTACCGGCGATGGGCCATGAGCCGACGCCGCCACCCATGCGGTCGCGAATCTCGCCTCCGGTGCCTGTGGCGGCACCGTTGAATGGTTCCACCGTGGTGGGGAAGTTGTGCGTCTCGGCTTTCAGCGAGATGACACTCTCCACTTCTTTCACCTCGAAGAAGTCGGCGGTGGACTGGTCCTTGGGGGCGAACTGCTCCACTTTTGGACCACGGGCGAAGGCCACGTTGTCTTTGTAGGCGGAGAGGATGCGGTTGGGGTTCTCTTTCGTCGTTCGTTTAATCATCGCAAAGAGCGATGACTCTTTTTCTTCGCCATCGATGATGAAGGTGCCACCGAAAATCTTGTGGCGGCAATGCTCGCTATTGATTTGGGCAAAACCGAAAATCTCGGAGTCGGTGAGCGGTCTGCCCAGTTGTTTTTCTATTTGGTGAAGGTAGTCGATCTCCTCGGCTGACAGGGCAAGCCCCTCCTGTTCGTTGTAAGCTTCCAAATCGTCCACCTGGCGGATGGGCTCTGGTTGGCGGTGGGTGGTGAACGCTTCTTGGTCCAACCCTTTGTACATACGTTGGAGCATCGGGTCATGGTCTGCATCCTCACTGCTTACGGGAAAGAACTCCTCTATGCGGTTAATGCCTGTGATACCCATGTTTTGGGTAATCTCCACTGCGTTGGTGCTCCAAGGCGTTATCATCTCGCGACGTGGACCGATGAAAAAACCGTCCATCGATTCACTGTCAACAACTTGTGCTTCGCCGAAAAGCCAACATAGTTTTTGTATGTCTTCAACGTTGATGGGCTGCTCCGAGCCTACTCCTAAAATACTCTCTGATGGTGTTTTGAAAAAACGAATCATTATCCTTGGTGTTATTTTTATGCAAAGGTAGTGCAAGTTGAGAGAAATACAAAATATATTTGTTTTTTTCTACCCCAAAATGATGTCAAAACCCATACTTTTCATACCTTTTCTCCATTGTTTGTTAACCGTTTAACACTTATTAATTGTCATTGGTGGATAATTCGAATACAAAAGTAGTAATTTTGCAGCGTATATGGGCACATGGTGCTATCTATGCGAAATAACAACAATCATCTCAACCTCTATTTATTCTCATTTATTAACTTATAAACTCAAAAACTCAAAACTATAAACTCATAATCTATTCACTTATAAACTCAATTAACGATATGAAAAAACTATTTACCTTGTTGTTTATGGGGCTTTTGCTTGGCACCACTGCTTCGGCTCAGAATGGCAGTTTCTCAGGTGACGAGGTCGTTGTCGATAACATCCACTATATCCTTGGCAACAATGGCGAGGCGGAGGTGACACATTCCGACAGCTACTCCAACTTATCCGGTGACCTCACCATTCCCAGCTCGATTACTGTTGGCAACTCGCAATACACAGTGACGAGCATTGGCGAGGAGGCATTCCGTGACTGCGTAAATCTGACAAGCGTTTCACTGCCCGCTACCCTTAAGACGATAAAAGACGGGGCTTTTGAATGTACAAATGAACAAGGCCATATATCCTCCCTCACTATGTTGCAGGGGAATTTGGAGAGCATTGGCGAAAGAGCCTTCAGTAATAATAGAATCAAACACTTGACATTACCACCGGGTTTGAAAACGGTCGGAGATTACGCATTCCTAGCTAATGTTTTGTACGACGTGTCAATCCCCTCTTCCATTGAGAGCATTGGCCGAGCGGCTCTCCTGGGCCCATGCACAAGCACCATCCTTTGCCATTTGACGACACCCATTGATATCTCATCATACCCCTTCAAAAGTATGGATTCTGAGTATATCAATATCTTCGTGCCAAGTGAAAGTGTGGAAGCCTATAAAGATGCATATATTTGGGGAAATTACAATATCAAGGGCGACCATGTGGTATTCGCTACTCGCAGTGGCATCCGTTATCTCCATTACATTGACGATAATTATGCGGAGGTGGCTCGCGACGATTATTCGGGCAATATCACCATACCAGACAATTTAATTGTGAATAGAATGGATGGTCAGTATATTTATCCTGTGACAGGCATTGGTGACAACGCATTCGCAGGCTGTTATGAACTGACAAGCATAACCTTGCCTAGTGGTTTGGAGAGAATCGGTCGTCATGCTTTTGAATTCTCAGGCCTGACCAGTATAGCCATTGGCCCCCAAGTGAACGAAATCGGCGTCGCTCCCTTCTACGCCTGTTCTAATCTGGAAAGCATTGAGGTGGACCCATCTAATACCTACTACGACTCTCGCAACAACAGCAATGCCATCATAAATACGACCAAAAGCGAGATTGTACAAGGATGTCCATATACCGACATTCCCAATAACGTGGTAAATATTGGAGAAGAAGCATTCGCAGGTTTCTTGAACTTGACTGAGATTGACATCCCAACGGGTGTAGCGACCATATTAAAAGATGCTTTCTCAAACACTGGCTTGTCAGAAGTGGTCATCCCCGAAGGCGTGGTATATATCGGTCATTCTTTCCGTTCGTGTCCATCACTGACCACCGTCACCCTCCCATCAACGTTAACTTTTATGATTTCAGCATTCGCTGACTGTCCCGCCTTGACAACGGTATATTGCAATATGACGGCACCAACGCCACTGTATGCCGATGATACCTTCGGCAATTACGAGAACGTAACAATCTACGTTCCCTATGGCACAAAGCAGGATTACTTGGCGGCTCAATATTGGAAAGATTACAATATTGTTGAGTTGGTTCCCGAAGTGACGCTCTCCATCAGTTCCGCCGGCGTGGGTACCTTCGCCAGTTCCTACGACCTCGACTTCACGAACGTTACGGGTATGAAGGCTTACATCGCCAGTGGCTTCAACCCTGCGAACGGAAAATTAGTGCTCACACAGGTCGATGAAGTGCCTGCGGGCACAGGCCTTTACATCAAGGGAACGAAAGGCACCTATAACATACCCGTTAAGGAGACATCGATGTACCTGCATAACATGCTCGTTGGCGTGACGGAGCGTACCTACCTTGAAGCAACCACGGGTGACAACACCAACTTCACCCTCCAAAATGGTCCTTCGGGCGTAGGCTTCTACACCGTCAGTCCAGGATATCTCGCTGCAGGCAAGGCATACCTAACGCTGCCCACAAGGGTTCTTTCCGCCCAGGCAAGTCCCATCATGGTGGAATTCGAGGATGAGGAGACAACGGGCATCGTGAGTGTCGAGAGTCTTACACCAAATGCAGAGAATGGTGTATGGTACACGCTCGATGGACGTAAACTTGAAAGCAAGCCGACCCAGAAGGGCGTATATATAGTAAACGGAAAGAAAACCGTAATTAAGTAAGCGCAATCCAAGTTAGTTTGCATTGCGGAACGTGAACGATTTGTATAAAACAGTAATGAAATAAATACCTACCCTTGTCCCTCCCTAGGAAGAGGAATAGGAATCGACAAGATTATATCTCTCTTCCTAGAAGGGTCGGGGTAAGTCTTAAACATTTAAACGAACAATGAAAAAAGAGTATTTAGAACCGCAACTGAAAGTCAGTTATTTGGAATTCAGTCCATTGATGGATCAGACCACTGCAAATGTCGATCCCGATCCCAATAATGGGCAGGATCCTGAAAACGCCTTGGGTAACTCCAACAACGTGTGGGAGGAAGAGACGGATCCCAAACCTAATCTGTTCTCAGAGGACTGATTCCCCCTAAAGGTGGGTCGTTAAACACAGTGATGTAATCAAAGCGTACGATTACGATCGACTGTTGACGACGGATTGCATGCAATATTGTTGTGTGTAATCCGTATAACTATTATGTATTGTTTGTGGTCTTTCTGAGGCCTCACTGTCGCGTATTCCGTTAATTCTTGGTTAAAAATCTATAATCTGCACATTTGTTTTGTGGTTTTATGCGTTATATGTGTACATTTGCACCGAATAGAATTACAAACCAACCAAAATAAGAGTATGAAAAAGAATGTTTTTATTGTTTCACTGATGGTGGGTGCTGTGGCACTCAGCGGATGTACAAGCAGCAAGGAGTTGCTGGCTTGCCAGGAGGAGAACAGAACCATCACGAACAATTATCAGGAGACCAAAGAACAATTGGCTGCCGCTACCACACGTGTGGCTAGCCTTGAAGAGCAATTGGCACAG
This sequence comes from uncultured Prevotellaceae bacterium, assembly GCA_900313615.1. Taxonomy (GTDB): domain Bacteria; phylum Bacteroidota; class Bacteroidia; order Bacteroidales; family Bacteroidaceae; genus Prevotella. Next base: position 4,817 of record OMRP01000013.1, on the reverse strand, counting down.
GCGAAGCGTGACTATGCTCGGCTGCAAAGAACGCTTGACTTGAGCTTGACCAATGCCAGCCAGAATAATGTGAGCATCGACAAACTGGTGGACCAAATCAATGAGTCGAACCAGTATATACGTCACCTTGTGGAGGTGAAAAGTAAGAGCGACTCGCTTAATATGGTGCTTACCAACAACCTAACACGCTCACTGAGTAAAGAGGAATTGCGTGAGGTGGATATACAAGTGCTGAAAGGCGTGGTGTATATCTCATTGGCCGACAATATGCTGTTCCGCAGTGGTGGTTATGAGATCAATGACCGCGCTGCAGAGACACTGAGCAAGATTGCCAAGATTATCATGGACTACAAGGACTATGACGTGCTTGTGGAGGGTAATACCGATGATGTGCCCATTTCGCGTGAAAACATCCGTAACAACTGGGACCTTTCTTGTCTGCGTGCTTCCAGCGTGGTGCAGTATCTGCAAAACAACTATGGTGTTGACCCGAAACGTCTCACGGCAGGTGGACGTGGCGAATACAACCCGCTCTCTGATAACAGCACTGACTTGGGACGTCAGCGTAATCGCCGCACCCAGATTATTATCACGCCGAAACTTGATCAGTTCATGGAACTCATCGAACAGGCTCCAGAGAGTTGATAAGTATTTGAAACGATAAGTTATTAAGAGAACGGATTTCAAAACGTGAAATCCGTTCTCTTTTATATTCTACAAATCATTGTCTTTCCATGAACTATTGACCAAACTCCTATACTCCTATACTCCCATACTCCTTGATATCGTCTTCCCTCCTTATCAAATTCCCGCTCCGTCGGTGAACGATACATCCTGCGCCTTGCTCTGCAAGAGGCGAGAGAAGGGGGCTACGCTGTGTGTGAGCCAAACGTTACCACCTATGATGGTATCGTGGCCGATGGTGATACGTCCTAAAAGGGTGGAATTGGAATAGATGGTCACATGGTCTTCGATGATGGGGTGGCGTGGTGTGCTGTCATCTCGCCGTAAGGGGTCGCCTTGGATGCTCCGCGCTCCCAAGGTCACACCTTGGTAGAGTGTCACATGGTGGCCGATGATGGCGGTCTCGCCAATCACAACACCGGTGCCGTGGTCAATGGAGAAATATTCGCCAATGGTGGCGCCAGGGTGGATGTCGATGCCTGTGGCAGAATGGGCCATCTCGGTGATGATTCGCGGCAGTACGGGTACGTCCATCACATGTAACTCATGTGCCATGCGGTAATGGAGCATCGCCTGCACCACAGGATAGCAGAATATCACCTCGCTGATGGTGTGGGCGGCGGGGTCGTTGTCGAAGATGGCACGCACATCGGTGTACAAGATGCGGCGCAACTCGGGCAGTCGGTCTATAAAACGAAGAGCCCTTGTGGTGGCGGCTACGGCGCTGTCGGCGCAGTCGGCTTGTTGGAAACGCATGGCAAAGCGTATCTGTTCGCGCAACAAGGTGCCAAGGCGTTCCATCTTCACGCCCGTGTGGTACTGACGCATGGCTTCCTGGTCTTGACGCTGGTCAAAATAGCCGGGAAAGACAAGCTCACGCACCAATCCTACAATGGCGGAAAGGGTCTCCACCGAAGGCAAGGACGTGGCAGCGCAGGGTATGCGCTCCGTCTCAAATGGCGCATCCTGTGATAAAATGGACACATTCTTCTGGAATAATTCTCTTTCGGACATGTATATTGAACATTGAAAATTTAAAAATGAATATTGATTATTGGCTTAGCAGCGCTATTCCCTCACCTCCCACCTCTCACCTCTTTTTCATCTCACACTCACCACTTCATGCAGTTGTCCTTGCGTGTCGCGCACCATGAACGTGTGTTCTCGCCCCTCAATGAAAGGGTAGCGCTGGAATTCGGCGAAAGAACGGATGGGACGACCGTCAATCTGAATGATAACATCGCCCTGACGGAAACCATTGCGATAATGTACGCTGCCTTCCCACACCAATCCTACACTAGGAAGGCCATTCTTGGGCACAAAGGCGATGTTCATCTGTTTGTTGCTTATCATCACTGCTTCCTGGCCATTGTAGGGCTGGAATGTGAAACGCTTGCGCTTGGGGTTGATAACCAAACTGCCGTAACGCAACAACTCGCCACCAATGCGGGAATAACCCTGTGTGGTCATCGTATGGTAGTCGTTGAAATAATAGTCACCCAACTGAAATCCGTCAAGCCAGAGAAAGCTCACTTGTGCGGCACGCTCGGTGCCAAACGAGCCTATGGCTCGGTGGCCGTGACTACGCCCTTCCACCTGACTGGTGATGCCCGGCACTTTCTCCTCGAAAAGCGATAGACTACGGTTGCCCATCACATATAGTCGCTTGCTGCCAGTGTCGAGGAGTGCTTCGTCGGAACAGCCGGGGTAGGGGGTCAGCCGCACATTGGGAACGAAGCGTAATAGACGATATTTGAAACGGTACCCGGGCTCCTGTTCGAAATAGTCGCGAATGTCGGTCAGGATGAGGTAGCCTTGTCGGGTGTCAATCTTGGCGTTCAGTCCTTTGTTAAACAGGTCGAAACCGATGATGGCGTCGTATTTAGGCTGGGCTGTGTGGTGACGAAGTAGCGAACCGCTGTAACCGCGAATAGTGAGGTGACCTATGCGGAACGTGGGGAAGGCCACGGCTTGTATCGTGTCGATGTGGCCATTGGCGTCGCGGGACTCTACCTTTCCCAACACACGGCCATAAGGCATGTCGTCATTGGAATAGGCGATACCTTGACTCGAGCCGGTGTCGAGGTTGAAACGGTAGTGTTGACCATCGATAATGGCGGTGATATATACTTGGTCATCCTCAAAATCGATGGGTATGGTGTCGACGAAGTGTTGGGCCGACAGTTCGAAGTCGAGGTTATAGCGGTGCATCTGCGCATAAAGAGGCAGCAGACCGCCAAGGATGACGAGGATGACGATTAACCGTTTCACATTGCAAAAATAGTTTTTTTTTCCCGTAAAAGTGTCAAGCCTAGACTTTTTTTTACTATCTTTGCATCATAATAGTGTGATAATCAATACTTACTAGATATGAAAAAAAACATTCTTAAAGTTTATGTGATGGTGGTGGCGTTGATGTGTGGCTCATATGCCACAGCACAGGTGGCTGTGTCGGCCGACCGTGCCACGCAGATAGAGTGGAGCCGACAGTATGCCCAGGTAGGTGACCTCTCCAATGCTTTCTTCGCATCGCAAACCCTGTGGACTGATGGTTTTTATGTCTATAAACTATTTGCTGCTGAAGGAAAAGTATTTCTTGAGCCCATCAGCATGCGGCTGTTACCTGAAAAGAGTCCACGCTCCATTGAGATGGTCATGAAAAATGGTAAACTGACGGTGAAGAATACTAAAGAAGTGGTTGCCCACGAAATCATCGGAGGGTGGGATTTGTTGGTGTTCCGCGACAAAAAGCAAAAAACGAAAAACACATTCGTGCGCGTGAAGGAACAAACAGACAAGTTCGATGATATGATGGAGCGTGACCTCCATCTCATCTACGATGGCTTGTATGAACTCTTTTCAGTTGACGAGGGCGAGGCATTTTACCCCAACACTTTGGCTCCAATAGGTGCGAAGGTGTTGTTTGGTTTCAATATTTACGGCGATAATTTAGAGAGTAATGCCGACCCGGGTAATTATACCATAGATGGCGGCAGCATCTTCTTTGGTGATAGCCGTATCAAACAGGTGAGAATGCCTTCCCTCAACGTGGAGAAAAAAGGAGGAAAGGATGTGTATTCTATTGATGGTCGTGAAGTGTCGCAACGGGAGTTCGAACAGGCGCGCCAAGAGAGTTTGCAGCGGGGTAGGGGTGGCCATGCCTCATTGCCCGGTCCCACACAATGGGATGTCTCATTGCGTGAACAGGGACTGACAGTGGTGGCTCATCTGCATGAAGGCGTAGGGTATAGTCCTTTCTGCGGATCTTATTTCACTCTTACCAAGGTGGATGACGGCTATCCTGAACTCAACGGTTTCTATAGTTTTGCGTCGGTAGTGCCACTGACAAGGGGTATGCTCGAGAGGTTCCCCAAAAATGCCTTGCGCCTGATGCAGTGGGAGATGTATGCCCGCCACGGACTGCCGATTCTTGACCCGGCTTATCAGAACTATTTCAACGAATGTCCTTGGTATAAGCCGACAGGCTCACGTACGTTAGACATGACAGACCTCGAAGTCATCAATTTCCGGCTCATCCAAACTGTTGAGTTCGAGAAATAACCACCAATCCTCTATATTCGCATATATTATTATTGGTATATATTACATTAATGTATATGAGCCTGCTTCTTGTGGGCTCATATACTTTTATATACATTATTTCGAGCGAATTTCATTTCAAACTACAAATTGCACGAGTTTTACGAATCTTTACTCCCATTGGGAGTCTTGGTGGGGGTAAAAATAAGATAAAATAGACAATAATTCCTTTGCGTTGGGAATGCAAAAAGTAAAATAATGCCAATTACACTTGTCAATTATTATGAAAAAACCATCACTTTTGTAAAGAAATCCGAAAATTTTCATTCTGTTTGAAAAAAAAGTGCATAAAAATTTGGCGGGTTGTTTTAAAGGTTGTACTTTTGCATCCGCTTTCGGCCAAAAAATTGGTTTGGAGGCAAGAGAAAGAGTTCTTTGAGAGATTTACATGAAGACAGAGAAGTAGTACAGGAAGCCCGCCGCCCCTCCGTTTCCGGCCTGGGGTGGCGATGGTAATGTCAACCGTCAATTTTTCGAAAGAAAGAGCGGCAAGCTTTGGCTCAACACTTCCATACGAGGCAGCCTGGGACACG
>OMRP01000003.1 GCA_900313615.1 uncultured Prevotellaceae bacterium | reverse complement strand
ATAAATCACAAAAAGGGAGTTCTTCTACTTCGAACAATGGCTCTGACCCCACTGATGTACGCGATTTGAGCATCTCTTTACATAGAGCATTTGTTGACAGTCTTCCAGTCCGAGGCTTTTCCGCCAAATATCTTCCTTCCACACTCACCGAGGTGGAAACCATTCGTTCTTCTTTTGAAAAGAAACATCATAACTCTCTAATACACACAGGTATGCAGGCGACGGAATCTTCATTAAAAGCCTTGTCTGCTCATGCCCCACATATTTTGCATATCGCAACCCATGGCTTCTATTTTACGGAAAAACAAGTAAAGAGACAAAATGTGCTGAAATTTATCAACACAGATGCGGGTCTTACTGCAGCTGAGACAGAGGACAAGGCTCTCTCACGCAGTGGATTGCTTTTTGCCGGGGCGAATAGTGCGCTTCGCGGTCTAGACATTCCATTGGGCACAGACGATGGAATCCTAACAGCAAAGGAAATCTCACAAATTGATCTTCGTGGCCTTGACCTTGTAGTGCTCTCTGCCTGTAAGACTGGAAATGGTGACATCAACCAAGGAGAAGGTGTTTTTGGACTACAACGCGGCTTCAAAAAAGCAGGCGCCCAATCGCTCATTATGAGTCTTTGGGAAGTCGCTGACGAGGCTACACAGATTCTCATGACGTCATTCTATGACAATCTGTTGTTAGGACAATCAAGACACACTGCTTTTCATAACGCACAGCAGCATCTACGTGCGGTGGATGGCGGACGTTTTAACCATCCTCAATTCTGGGCAGCATTCGTACTGCTCGACTAGAACTTTACATTGAAGTTAGCCAATTAGTTCCCAAACTATAGAATTACCTATCATCGTCCAAATGCTAAGTCAACTCAACGATAGTCAACGTGCTGCAGTAGAATATCTTGACGGCCCTTCACTCGTCATAGCGGGTGCTGGTTCAGGAAAGACACGTGTGCTCACTTACAAAATAGCGTATTTGCTCCAGCAGGGGTACAACCCATGGAGCATCCTCGCACTCACTTTCACGAACAAAGCTGCCCGTGAAATGAAGAGTAGGATAGGGCAGCTGGTGGGTGACGAGAATGCCAAATACTTGCAGATGGGTACCTTCCATTCCATCTTCCTCCGTATTCTTCGTTATGAATGTCAGCACATCGGTTTCACCCCTGGTTTCACCATTTACGACGAGTCGGATTCACGGTCGCTCATCAAGAGCATCATTAAAGAGATGAAGCTTGACGATAAAGTGTATAAACCCGCGAGTGTGCACAACAGCATATCGTTAGCCAAGAACCATCTTATTGATGATGTTTCCTATCCACAGCATGCCTCGTTGATGGAACGCGACAAAAGTATGCGAATGCCACAGACCCATGCCATATTCACAGCGTATACGGCACGATGCAGACAAGCCAATGCCATGGATTTCGATGACTTATTGTTACTCACCTACAAGCTATTCCATGACCATGAGGATATTCGTCAACGCTATGTAGAACGCTTCCAATTTGTTCTTGTTGATGAATACCAAGATACTAACTATGCACAACAGGCCATCGTATGGCAACTGACAAAAGAAAACCAACGATTATGCGTGGTGGGCGACGATGCGCAGAGTATCTATGCGTTCAGAGGGGCAAATCTAGACAACATGCTTGACTTTCAAAAGCATTATCCTGAATGCCGTCTATTCAAACTTGAACGCAATTATCGTTCCACACAACGTATCGTTCAAGCGGCCAACAGTCTGATACGCCATAACGAACGGCAGATTAAGAAAGATGTATACAGCAATAACGATGTGGGCAGCAACATCATTTACCATGAATGCGTGAGTGATGACGAAGAGGCTTTGCTCGTATGTCGAGATCTTAAAACCATCATGCGGAAGGAAAAAGCTGAGTACGACGATTTTGCTGTTCTTTACCGTACACATGCTCAGAGTCGTAAGTTTGAAGAACAGATGCGTAAGCTCAGCATACCTTACCGTATCTATGGTGGACTGAGTTTCTATCAACGTAAGGAAATAAAAGATGTAATTGCTTATATGCGCTTGGTGGCCAATCCTGACGACGAGGAGGCTTTCCGTCGTATCATCAATTATCCTGCACGTGGAATAGGAAACACTACACTCGACAAAATTATCAGTCAAGCTCAATTGAATAATGTCAGTCTGTGGACTGTCGCTGATAACGCTGAGCAGTACCTTCAGAATGTAAACAAAGGAACATTGCAGAAAATAATCGGTTTTTGCAACCTGATTAAAGGGTTCATACAGACAGCCCAGACTGAAAATGTGGAGGAGGTGGGGAAACAGATACTAAACCTTTCCGGCATATCTAAAGAGATTATGGGTGACAACACCGTGGAGGGGATGGCGCGACAGGAAAACCTTCAGGAACTGCTTAATTCGATGAGTGAGTTTGTTGACAACCGGCAAGAAGAAGGAATGGGTGATGACGTTCAGCTAACGGACTTTCTGCAAGAAGTGGCACTCCTCACCGACCTTGACAGCAATGACGATGAGCAAGTGAAAGTGTCACTCATGACGGTTCACAGTGCAAAAGGGTTGGAGTTCCCCTATGTATTTGTTGTGGGATTGGATGAGAATATTTTCCCAAGTCAAATGTCAATGGATAGTGCGCGGGAGATGGAAGAGGAACGGCGCCTGCTCTATGTTGCCATCACCAGGGCAGAGCGCAAATGTATCCTCACCAGTGCCAGAAACCGCTACCGTTATGGAAAGGCAGAATTCTTTGTGCCCAGCCGATTCCTTCGTGATATCGATGACGACTTGATTGACAAAGTGGTGGAAGGATTGCCAGTGAAGCGGAAAGATTATTCTGCCACTCGCAAGGCATACCTTGCCGATCTTCGTCATGATGCAGCCGAGCCATGGGGACCAGACAACCATCCCAACACCAATCGCTATTCACGTTGGCAAAATGCCAATCCTGTGGCCAACCAATTCCGCGCCGACCCCAAGCCCAAACTGACGACACCTCCTCCTGGTTTTGTCAAGGTGACAAGCAACCCCGCAAATAGTACGACAATTAATACGACCAACGTGGAAGTAAAGGAAGGCAACATCATCGAGCACTTCCGTTTTGGAAAAGGTAAGGTGCTGCGCGTTGAAGGAAATGGCGACAATGCCAAAATAACCGTTGATTTCGACCACATTGGTACCAAACAGCTTCTCATTAAATTTGCCCGTTTCAAAATAATCGGCTGAATTTCTTGTATATTTAAAAATAAATTATATCTTTGCAGCATATTTTTAATAAAATAAACAAAAATATGAAAAAGATGTTTAAATTCGCGTTGGCAATCATGGGCATGGCCATGGTGCAGACGGTACAGGCAGGTGTAAATCCTGGTGAAGAGGTTGTTTCTTCTGATAATGTCGTGTCTGAAACATCGATACTAGCTCCTGGTGATGGGCCATCGGTAAAGTTCCGATTCCGCGCTGAGGTGGGAGCGGCTTTTGCCGCCCTTGGATTAACAACGGACCCGAACGACCCAAGCATCACCAAGGAAAAAACAATCAATTTCAGCTCCATCGAACCATCGTTTGGTCTCGGCACGGAGATGCAGTTACTACGAAACCCTGACCTTTCCTTTATGGGTATGCTTAATTTTGGTTACCAATCCTACTCAAAAGACAACCAAGAGGTAAAATACGGACAGTTGCAGTTGCGTTTCGGGGTGAACTACATTTTTGACAGGTCAAAGAAGTACACTCCATTTGTTTATGGTGGCATCAATGGCAACTATCTTGTCGGCTTCGACTCCAAGAACATCGGCCCAGAATATTGGATTGGCAAGCCCGCCTTCGACAAAAAAGGTTCTGATATGCTGGGCTTTGGCCTCTTCCTCGGTGGCGGTGTGAACATGAACCTTGACGGCCATGACCTTCGCCTATCGCTCGAATATGGCTTCAATGCCATTCCTCCACTGGAAATACAAGTCCACACCATCGGCCTGAAAGCTGCATACGTATTTTAAAACTAATAATTGACAAAAGACATGTCCACCAAAGAAGAACAAATCCTCGTGCGAATCTCCGGACAGGACCGTCCGGGACTGACCGCCTCCATCATGTCTATTCTGGCCAAATACGATGCCAAGGTGCTTGACATCGGACAGGCCGACATACATAGCACCCTTACCTTGGGCATTCTTATTCGTATGGACGAGATGCACTCGGGGCAGGTGATGAAAGATTTGCTCTTCAAGGCCACGGAATTGGGCGTGAACATCGGCTTCTCACCCATCACAGACGTCGAATACGAGCAGTGGGTGGGGCAACAAGGAAAACATCGATATATTCTCACCATTATCGGTAGGAGCCTCTCGGCACGCCAAATTGAAGCTGCTACGAAAGTCATTGCATCTCAAGGACTGAACATCGATTCAATACTGCGTTTGACGGGACGACCGAGCCTACTGCATCCCGAGCGAAACGTCAGGGCTTGCATCGAATTTTCATTAAGAGGTACGCCAGCCGACCGTTCCGCTATGCAAGCAGAGCTTATGCGATTGGCATCAGACATGGAATTTGACTTTTCGTTCCAACGTGACGATATGTTCCGTCGTATGCGTCGCCTAATATGTTTCGATATGGACTCCACACTCATCCAAACGGAATGTATCGATGAATTGGCTATTCGTGCAGGAGTGGGCGATGAGGTAAAAGCCATTACGGAAAGTGCCATGCGTGGGGAGATAGACTTCAAGGAGAGCTTTACTCTTCGTGTGGCATTGCTCAAAGGACTTGATGTGAGTGTGATGCAAGACATCGCGGACCATCTACCTGTTACAGAAGGCGTTGATCGCCTGATGATGGTACTTAAGCGTTGTGGTTACAAGATTGCCATTCTTAGCGGAGGGTTCACGTTCTTTGGTGAACAGCTGCAACGTCGCTATGGCATCGATTATATGTACGCCAATGAGTTAGAGGTGGATGACGATGGAAAACTCACGGGTCGTTATGTGGGTGAAATTGTTGACGGCCATCGTAAGGCGGAATTGCTCAAACTTATCGCCCAAGTGGAGAAAGTAAATCTGGCGCAGACTATCGCAGTGGGCGATGGCGCCAATGACCTACCCATGATTTCTCAAGCAGGACTAGGCATCGCTTTCCACGCCAAACCACGAGTCGTGGCAACCGCCAAACAATCCATCAACACCATCGGTCTTGATGGTGTACTCTATTTCCTTGGATTCAAAGACAGCTATATTGACAGTTAGCCTTTAGGAATGAGAAGTTAATGATAAGCCAAATACCCGCCAATGGTATTTGGCTTATTCGCATTAATAAGTTTTTTTTGTTCTTAGAATGTTGTTTTTTTAAGATTAAAAATGCTATTGTCGGAATTTTTGTCTATCTTTGCACCTTAATTGATACAGATACAATATAAACAACAAAATTCCAACGAAAGAAATGGCTAAGAAATTTGCCGAATACGGTGGTCTGAACCTGACTGCTGTCAATGAAGAAATTCTCAATAAGTGGAACGAAAATAACATCTTCCTGCGTTCGATATCTGAGCGCGAGGGGTGTCCTCAGTTTGTTTTCTTCGAAGGTCCTCCTTCGGCAAATGGACATCCTGGCATCCATCATGTGCTGGCACGCAGCATCAAAGACACCTTCAACCGTTATAAGACGATGCGTGGTTTCCAGGTCCATCGTAAGGCTGGTTGGGATACTCACGGATTGCCTGTGGAACTGAGTGTGGAGAAAGAGTTGGGCATCACCAAAGCCGACATCGACAACAAAGAATCCGAGAAATATATCTCAGTAGAGGAATACAACAGCCGTTGCCGTGAAAATGTGATGAAATTCACTGCAGAATGGCGTGACCTCACTGAGAAGATGGGATATTTTGTAGACCTAGACCATCCCTATATCACATATGACAATAAATATATCGAGACTCTCTGGTGGCTCTTGAAGCAGTTATACGACAAAGGTTTGTTGTATAAAGGATATACCATACAACCATACTCACCAGCGGCAGGCACAGGACTTTCGAGCCATGAGTTGAACCAACCTGGCTGCTACCGTGACGTGAAGGACACAACCGCTACTGCGCTTTTCCTGTCCCTAGATCCTAAAGAAGAATGGACCAAATGGGGCAAGCCTTATTTCGCCGCATGGACAACCACCCCATGGACTTTGCCTTCTAATACCGCACTTTGCGTAGGCCCTAAAATCGAGTATGTGGCCATCCAAACATATAATGCCTACAACGACGAGCCCATCACCCTTGTCATGGCGAAGGAACTTGTCGGCGCCTATTTCAAGCCAGAGGGTGCGGAAAAAGCATTAGAGGATTATAAGCACGGTGACAAAGTAGTGCCTTTCCGTATCATCGGTGAATATGCGGGAACCGACCTGGTTGGTTTACATTACCGTCAACTAATGCCATGGGTGAAACCATGCCAAAAGGTAGATGCCCATGCTCCCAAGTATGTGACAGAGTATGCTGAAGCACATCCTGAAAAGGTGTTCACTAGTGAAAACGGCAAAGAGCAGTTTGTTGAGATGGCTGATTGCGCTTTCCGAGTCATACCCGGTGATTATGTCACAACTGAAGACGGTACCGGTATCGTGCATATTGCCCCGACATTTGGTGCCGACGATGCCAAAGTGGCCAAGGATGCAGCCATTCCCGCTCTCTTCCTCATCAATAAAAAGGCCGAAACCCGTCCAATGGTCGATCTGCAAGGCAAATATTATGTCATCGAAGAATTGGACAAGAACTTCATCGACAAATGTGTCTACATCGAAGCATATAGAAACCATGCTGGTGATTATGTGAAAAACGCCTATAAACCGGAGTTTAACATTGACGGCAAATATGATGAGAAAGCGGCGGAAAAAGCCGAAGACCTCAATATTGTGCTCTGCATGGAGATGAAGATGGAGGGAACTGCCTTGCGCATTGAGAAACATGTTCATAACTACCCCCATTGTTGGCGTACCGACAAACCGGTGCTCTATTATCCTCTTGATAGTTGGTTCATTCGTTCTACGGCCAAAAAAGAACGTATGTTCGAATTGAACAAGACCATCAACTGGCAACCGGAATCGACAGGTACTGGACGCTTCGGCAATTGGCTTGAGAATCTGAACGACTGGAATCTCTCCCGTAGTCGTTTCTGGGGTACTCCATTGCCAATCTGGCGCAATGATGATGACGAAGAAATTTGCATTGGCAGCTTGGAGCAACTCTATAAAGAGATTGAGAAAGCCGTAGCCGCTGGTGTCATGCAAGAGAACCCCCTGAAAGACAAGGGTTTTATTCCTGGAGATTTCTCTCAGGCGAACTACGAACGCATCGACATGCACCGTCCTTATGTTGACAATATCGTGTTGGTGAGCGACACCGGCAAACCCATGCGCCGTGAGACTGACCTCATTGATGTGTGGTTCGACTCTGGCGCTATGCCATACGCTCAAGTGCATTATCCATTTGAAAATAAAGATGCCATAGACAAACGTATGGCTTTCCCGGCTGACTTCATCAACGAGGGCGTAGACCAAACACGCGGATGGTTCTTTACGCTTCACGCTATAGCTACAATGGTTTTCGACAGCGTCGCATTCAAAAATGTGATTTCCACGGGACTTGTATTGGATGCAAAAGGCGACAAGATGAGCAAGCACAAAGGCAATGTGACCAATCCCTTTGAAATGATCGGGAAATATGGAGCTGACGCCGTGCGTTTCTATATGATGACGAACTCCGAACCATGGGACAACTTGAAATTCGACCCCAATGGTGTTGATGAGGTGCGCCGCAAGCTGTTTGGAACACTATACAATACTTATAGTTTCCTTGCTCTTTATGCCAATGTCGACGGTTTTGATCCTCAAGGAGATAATTCTTTTGCTCCTAATTTTGAAGTTCCGGAAATAGACCGTTGGATTATGTCATCTTTGCATACGCTTATCAAGGGTGTGCGTTATGAAATGGATAACTATGACCCAACTAGGGCGGGACGACTGATAGACAGTTTCGTAAACAACGATTTATCTAACTGGTATGTCAGACTTAACAGGAAACGTTTCTGGGGCAAGGAGATGAGTGACGATAAGCGGTCAGCATACCTGACCTTACACACCTGCCTGATGACCGTTGCTAAACTGTTGGCACCTTTTGCTCCATTCTATTCAGACCGTTTGTATCGTGATTTAGGCGGCAAGTTGGATAGTGTGCACCTAGATATATTCCCTGAGGTGGAAGAAAGTCTCATTGACCCCGAATTGGAAGCACGTATGACGATGGCTCAGGACATTACTTCGATGACCCTTGCCCTACGACGGAAGGTGAACATCAAAGTACGTCAGCCGCTACAGCAAATCATGGTTCCCGCCATCGACGACAAGCAGCGCCAACATATTGAAGCAATGGCAGACCTGATTAAGAAAGAAGTGAACGTGAAAGAACTAAACTTCGTAGAGGGTGCAGGTATCCTTGTGAGAAAGGTGAAATGCAATTTCCGTACCATGGGAAAAAAATACGGCAAACTGATGAAAGGTGTTGCTGCGGCCATGGCAGAATTGTCACAAGACCAAATTGCAGAGCTTCAAGACAACGGTTCCATAAACATTGAAGTTGAAGGACAGACACTTCAGGTACTTGCAGAAGATGTGGAAATAATCAGCGAAGACATCAAAGGCTGGCTCGTTGCCAACGAAGGCAACCTCACTGTAGCTCTTGAGGTGGAACTGACGGATGACCTCCTAAATGAAGGCATGGCTCGTGAACTCATCAACCGCATACAAAATTTACGCAAGGAGACAGGACTGGAAATTACTGATCGTATCAGCGTAGTGATTTCAGATAATGTCAAACTGCAAAATGCTGTAGGAGAATATGGGGAATATATAGCCCTGCAAGTGTTGGCCGAAAATATTACTTTTGCACCCAATGACGGAGTGGAAGTGGACTTCGATGATTTCAAAGTGAATATTAGCATAAAGAAAGTATAAACCCAATTATTATTAGAAACAATTTAACGACTATGGCTGAGAAAACACGTTACAGTGATGAGGAGTTGGAAGAATTCCGTACCATCATCAACGAAAAACTGGCACTCGCCAAACGGGATTACAACCAAATGATGCGACAACTGATGAATGCCGATGGCAATGATGTTGATGACACGTCACCTACTTACAAGGTACTTGAAGAGGGTAGTGCTACGCAAAGCAAAGAGGAGCTGATTCAGTTAGCATCCCGCCAGCAAAAATTCATCCAGGGTTTGGAAGCCGCTCTTATCCGCATCGAGAACAAGACCTACGGCATCGACCGCATTACTGGTGAGCTCATTCCCAAAGAACGTCTGCGTGCCGTACCGCATGCCACATTGAGCGTGGCATCGAAAAATGCTCGCAAAAAATAAGACATGGCCTCCGAAGAGAAGACAAAGCGTTTGTCATGGATGGCGGTGGGCATTGTTGTCATGGTGCTCGCTATCGACCAAATCATCAAGGTTTGCGTCAAGACAAACTTGTGCCTGCATGACTCTGTACATGTAACAGATTGGTTTTATATCAGTTTCGTGGAAAACAACGGCATGGCTTATGGAATGACAATTGTCCCCAAGTTGGCATTGAGTCTGTTCCGTATCGCTGCTGTAGCGCTAATTGGATGGTATATATGCCGTCTGATAAAGCAGCAAGCAAGAACATTGTACATTGCCTTGATGGCACTCATAATGGCCGGCGCTGCAGGCAACATCTTCGATTCCATGTTCTACGGATTGGTGTTCTCCGAATCCACTCCATATCAGGTGGCTCAATGGGCTCCTTTTGGAGAGGGATATGGTGATTTCCTCAAGGGGAGGGTGGTGGATATGTTCTATTTCCCCATTATTGAAACGGATTTACCTGAATGTATTCCGTTTTGGGGTGGTGAGCATTTCATCTTTTTCTCGCCTGTTTTCAATTTCGCCGATGCAGCCATATCCACAGGCGTGGTGGCGCTGTTGTTATTCTGCAGAAAAGAGTTGGCAACCATATCACTATTCTCCAAGCAGGAGAAGAAAGACAACGAGGACGAAGAACTTAATGATTGACGTTCATGACTAGGCACGCCGTATGGGGTATTTTATTTATCCTTCTCGGAATGGTGGCATGCAAGCCAAAAGTACCGAGCCAATATTTACGTCCCCAAAAAATGGTCGACGTGCTTTACGACTATCATCTGGCAGACGGACTAGTGTTGTATGACCAAGAAGTCGGCAATTCCAAAGAGCGGCAAATGGCATACAGATTGGAAGCTCTTCATA
Source organism: uncultured Prevotellaceae bacterium (assembly GCA_900313615.1). Taxonomy (GTDB): domain Bacteria; phylum Bacteroidota; class Bacteroidia; order Bacteroidales; family Bacteroidaceae; genus Prevotella. The sequence continues at coordinate 177,780 of OMRP01000003.1, read as the reverse complement.
AACATGGAGTGACTCAAGAACAACTTGACTCCTCGTTGGCATACTATTTCCGTCACACGGAAGAGTTGCAAAAGATATATGAAGAAGTGTCCAAACGGCTGTCCGACGAAGCCATAGCCTTGGGTGCATCAGCCAATGACATCCGTCTATACGGTGAAGAAGGCTTACGTGGCGACACATCAAATATATGGGTTGGTCCTCCAACAGCTATCCTTTTACCCAATGAGCCAAACAATATCATTCGCTTCCATCTCAAGACCGATACCACCTTCCATGCTGGCGATAAAGTGATGTTAGTGTTCGATTCACAATTCATAGTCCAAGAAGGTTCTAGAGATGCCGTGGCCATGCTTGCCATGAGGTTTGCCAACGACAGTGTGGCAAAGACACAGATTAACATATCATCGAACAACCACTATTCTCTGCAATTAACTGACAACAAACATCTGGGCATTAAAGAAATAAGAGGATTTGTCTATTTGCCGACTCCGTTGAGTGACAAGAAAAGCACTACTTTAAAGATACTATCGCTGAGCAACATCAAGGCAGTGAAGATGCACGAAAAAGAATCGGAAAAACAAGAGAATATCGATGGAAATGAGCCTCGGCAAACATCTCCCACAACTTCGCCACAGATTGACAGCGCACGTACAGCTCCTTCAAAAGACGATGAGAGTCGACCTAAAGATCTGGGCATCAGTAACCCGGTACCCGGAAAACCGACGGTTAAGCCTCAGGTGACTCCATCTGCTGCGCCTTCTGGCAATGGGTCGAAACAGCGTGGCGCATTCGAAAAGGGTAAACCAATTCACAAATGGAACAACCAATAAAATGGTATGCAGCCCATGTCGTCACAGCCCCTTACGGTTCTTGGAAAATGGCGGCGGTGGCGATTTGCAACGATGAAGTGGTAGGATTGACACAAATATCGGGCGAACCTCCAAATACCATGTGGTTGGGAGGCACCATTGTGTTGAAAAAGTCTGACAATGGAAAGACAAAAGCATATCATGTTGAGAGTGAAAAATGGCTAAAATAAATACCATCCTAAAAACGAAATATTATGCTTACAGTCAATGAATTAGAAGATCGTTTGATCGATCTTGCCTTCGCCGAAGACATTGGTGATGGCGATCATACAACTCTTTGCTGCATTCCAGCTGACGCCATGGGACGCTCACACCTTTTAATTAAAGAAGAAGGTATCCTGGCCGGTGTGGAGATGGCAAAAAAAGTGTTTGACCATTTTGACCCCACCTTGAAAGTTGAGGTCCTTATTGAAGACGGAGCCCATGTTCGTCCAGGCGATATAGCCATGGTGGTTTCGGGAAAGGTGCAGAGTCTGCTCCAAACAGAGCGTCTTATGCTGAACATTATGCAACGCATGAGTGGCATAGCCACCAACACCCACCGTTACGTGAAACTATTGGAAGGTACGAAAACACGTGTTCTTGACACAAGGAAGACAACACCAGGACTGCGTATGTTGGAGAAAAAGGCCGTGAAGATTGGTGGTGGTGTGAATCACCGCATCGGTCTCTTCGACATGATTCTTCTCAAAGACAATCATGTGGACTTCGCTGGTGGTATAGCCAATGCCATCAATCGTTGCCATGAATATCTCAAAGAAAAAAAACTCGACTTGAAGATTGAGATTGAAGTGCGCAATTTTGAAGAATTGAACCAAGTGATGGCATGTGGAGGTGTCGACCGTATCATGCTTGACAACTTTAGTGTGGAGAACACGCGCAAGGCTGTGGAAATGATTGCTGGCCGATATGAGACGGAGTCGAGTGGAGGTATCACTTTTGATACCATCCGGAGTTATGCTGAATGTGGCGTCGACTACGTATCTGTAGGAGCACTCACTCATTCCGTAAAAGGTCTTGACATGAGTTTCAAAGCATGCTAATTGCCTCACTATTACTTTTCATTGCCTCATATGTGTCGCCGGTGAATTTTGAAATATCTCTGGCGGGTAATTTTGGTGAACCCAGACCTAATCATTTCCATGGCGGAATTGATGTTAAAACACAGCATGAGGAAGGTAAACCAATACACGCCATCGGTGATGGATATGTATGCAAGGTGTCGGTGTCAACAGGTGGATATGGCAATGCCGTATTCATCAGACATCCAGAAGGTTATACCAGCGTTTATGCACACTTGCAACAGTTCTCTCCTGCCATTGAAACAAAAGTCAAACAATGGCAATACACGCATAAGTCATGGGAGGGGGAAATTCCTTTTCGTGCTACAGATGTTCCTGTAGTAGCCGGTCAAGTCATTGCCCTAAGTGGCAATACGGGTGCCAGTATGGGACCTCATCTTCACTTGGAAATACACCAAACCGATACATGGGACATGTACGACCCCCTAGAATTCCTGCCCGAAGGAACTATCAAAGACGGCAAAAGTCCAGAAGCCACTGCAATCATGGCATATCCACAACAGGGAGAAGGTGTATTTTGCGGCAAAGCGCAGAAGGTACTCCTCACTCTCAAAGAAGGTCATTTGCCCGACTCACTCACCGCATGGGGCAAAGTGGGCTTTGCCATTTGCGCCGATGATTTCATGGAGGGTTCGCAAAATCATTATGGTATCAGATACACGTCATTATTTGTAGATGACGTGGAAGTATTCCATAGTGATGTCAATGGCATTCCCACCGACATGAATAGGATGGTCAATTCATGGGGTGATTACGACGAATTCAAGGAAAGCAAACGATGGTTCATGAAATCATTTGTCGAACCAGGAAACCAGCTGCCCATCTTAACGACAGACCGACAAAAAGGATATATCCTGTTCCAACAGGAGAAAACTTATCGCTTGAAATATGTGCTTAAAGATTATTTCGGCAACGAACGTGTTTATGAATTCCGAGTCCTAGGAAAAAAGCAAACGATACCGCCTGACAGTATTACCAGCGGACAGCAACAAGAACTGACATGGGATAAGGACAACAGCATCGACCAATTGGGTGTAAAATTGGCAATCCCCAAGGGTTGTCTGTCAAATGATGTGACACTCTCCATCACAGCAGACACTGCACGATGGTCTGGAAAATATTCTTTCAGCAAGAAGTCAACACCCTTGTTCCACAATGCCGACATCGCGTTGCACATCAGTCGACAAGTTACAGACACCACAAAACTATACGTCATGGCTGATGGCGTCTTCCTTGGGGGCAATGTCGCTGAAGAAGGGTGGGTAAGTTCAACCACCAGGGACTTGGGGGGAGTATTCTCTCTTGGCTATGACAGCCAACCACCTATCATCTCTGCAGTTGACAAGGCAAAGTGGTCAGATTTGGGAACCATTATTTATGAAGTAAGAGATACCTTGTCAGGCATTGATAGGGTAGAGGGGGCTATCGATGGCTTATTTGTGCTATTCGAGCCAATTCCCCATTCTAAAAAATATATTTGCCGATTGAAACAAACTCCAGTAAAGAAAACAGGAAAAAAACGTTCATTGGAATTTGTGGTATGGGATAGAAGAAAAAACAAGCAACAAGTTAAAGAACATATTAATTACTGATATCATGAGACAAAAATTGTTATCGATTGCTTTGTTGATGGCGGCCTATGCATCCGCTTGCACCAATTTTATTGTGGCCAAAGGTGCGTCTACCGACGGGTCGGTTATCTGCACATATAACGCCGACGACTATGGCATGTTTCAGAACCTTTGCCATTATCCTGCCGGCACTCATCCTAAAGGGACGATGCGTGATGTGTATGATTGGGACACAAACGTGTTCCATGGCCAGATTCCCGAAGCCGAAGTGACTTATAATGTCATTGGCAACATCAATGAATACCAGGTGACGATAGGTGAGACCACTTATGGCGGTCGCGAAGAGATGGTTGACCCTACGGGCATTCTCGACTATGGTTCACTCATTTACATAGCCTTACAGCGGTCACGTACTGCCCGTGAAGCCATTGAAGTAATGACAACACTGGCCAACACCTATGGCTACAACTCCGAGGGCGAGACATTCAGCGTTTGCGACCCCAACGAGGCATGGATAATGGAGATGATGGGCAAGGGTCCAGGCTCGAAGAGTGTTGTTTGGGTGGCCATGCGCATACCCGACAATGCTATTTGTGCCCATGCCAACCAGAGCCGTATCACGACCTTTAACATGAAGGACAAGAAGAATGTGCTTTATGCGAAAGATGTGGTAAAGTTTGCGCGAGAAAAAGGATGGTTTACAGGGAAGGATGCTGAATTCAGTTGGAATGAAGCATATGCCAAGCCCGATTTTTCGGGGCGCAGGTATTGCGAAGCAAGGGTATGGAGTTTCTTCAACCATTTTGCCAATGACTTCGACAGATATCTTCCATATGCCATGGGTAAGGAGAAAAATGCCGAACCTATGCCATTGTGGATTATTCCAAACAAAAAGGTGAGTGTGCGTGATGTGATGGAATGTATGCGTGACCATTTTGAGGGAACTCCGATGTCACTCGACCAAGATATCGCCCAAGGTATTTGGAACATGCCTTATCGTCCTACGCCGTTGACCTTTGAAATCGATGGTAAAAAATATTTCAACGAACGGCCTACCTCGACCCAGCAAACCGGTTTCTCTTATGTCAGCCAGATGCGCTCATGGCTCCCTCGGCAAGTAGGCGGCTTGATGTGGTGGGGCAACGATGATGGCAATATGGTGGCGTATACACCCATCTATTGTGGTATGACCCAACGCCCCGAGTGTTACAATACACCCGGAGCTGATGCGCTCACTTTCTCCGACAAGAATGCTTTCTGGGTATGCAACTGGGTCTCGAACATGGTTTACCCGCGTTATTCACAGATGTTCCCTTCACTCAAGCAGGTACGCGATTCGCTCGAAGACTCATATTTCAGCCGCCAGTCGGCTGTGGAACAACAAGCGGTTCAGCTATGCCAAACCAATGAGCAAGCCGCTTCGCGCTACCTTAATGATTACAGTGTGGAAGTGGCTCAGCTGATGTTGGAAAGATGGAAGCAACTGGCCATCTACCTCATTGTTAAATACAATGATATGGCCGTGAAACCTGAAAAAGGCGGAAAATTTCTCCGCACACCCGAAGGTATACAAGAGCGCGTTCAACGCCCAGGTTATTCCGACTATTTCCGCCGAGAATTGATTCGGCAGACCGGTGACAAATTCGAATACCCGGAGGAGTAATACACTAAATCTTATGAAAAACGTCTGAGGGCACCGATTAATTCGGTGTTCTCTCTTTTTGTGCCAATGGTGATGCGAAGACAGCCCTTGCACAGGTGTACCTTCGTGCGGTTGCGAACAATAATACCTTGATCCACTAAATACTGGTAGATGGCATTGGCATCAGTCACTTCACAAAGGAAGAAATTGGCATCTGTTGGATATATCCTTCTACAAATAGGTAATTGACTGAATGCCTTGACAGTTCGCTCGCGTTCTCGAAGCAATTCGTTCACCCAGTCGCGCACGTGGTAAGGGTCTTTCAAGGCATCCAAAGCTGCCTCCTGTGTGAGGAGATTCACATTGTAAGGGTATTTAACCTTGTTGAATAGTTGAATGATTTCCTTGCTAGCAAAGGCCATGCCCATGCGTATGGCGGCACAGCCCCATGCCTTGCTCATTGTATTGAGAACTATGAGATGGGGATAATGTGCCAACTCTTCTCGAAAACTTCTTTGTGCGGAAAAGTCACCGTAAGCCTCATCCATGACGACAATGCCTTGGAACTGTTGCAAAACAGAAATAATCTCTTCGCGGTCAAGACTGTTACCCGTAGGGTTGTTGGGCGAACATAACCAGATGAGCTTAGTATGCTTGTCCGTACGTTCCAAGAGTTTTGCAGCACTAAAACCAAAATACTCGTCCAAGGAAACCTGACGGTATTCCACATCATTGATATCAGCACAAACCTTGTACATGCCGTATGTGGGGTCGATTGCCACCACATTGTCGCGTCCTGGTTCGCAGAAGACACGGTAGCACAGGTCAATGGCTTCATCGCTGCCATTGCCCAGAAAAATTTGATCGGGTGTTACCCCCTTGATAACGGCCAGACGACTCTTCAGGTCACGCTGCAACGGGTCAGGGTAGCGGTTCAATGGTCCATTATATGGATTTTCATTGGCATCCAAGAACACATGAGCTTCCTTGCCAGAATATTCATCACGGGCACTGCTGTAAGGAGACAACGCCCACACATTCTTTCTGACCAACTCTTCCAATCTTTTCATAACTCTTCCTTTCTTTGGGCTATCCGGTAGGTCATGGCACGGCAATGGGCATCCAACGACTCTGCTATTGCCATCTTTTCAACGGCGTCGCCAATGTTGTCGATTCCTTCGGCCGTTAGTTCCTGAAAAGTGACTTTACGGATAAAGCTGTCGAGATTTACTCCACTATACGACTTTGCCCAACCATGTGTGGGCAGCGTGTGATTGGTGCCACTGGCGTAGTCGCCTGCGCTCTCACATGCCCAGCGCCCCAAGAACACACTGCCAGCGTTCACGACCTTGTCAGCCAAGGTTCGGTAATCGTTGGTGGCCAGAATCAAATGTTCTGGAGCATATTCATTACTCAAAGCAATGGCTTCATCTGTGTCGTTAACCAAGATGAAGAGACTATTTGCCAAAGATCGTTCAGCGATTGCCTTGCGGGGTAGGGTAGACAACTGTCTTTCTGTCTCGTCCTCTATCTCTTTTATCTTTGTTTCAGATGTACTGATAAGTACCACCTGCGAGTCGACGCCATGTTCAGCTTGCGATAACAAATCGGCGGCAGCAAAACAACTATTGCTCGTCTCATCGACAATGACACAAACTTCAGATGGTCCTGCAGGCATGTCAATGGCTACGGTGTCAATGCTCACTTGTTGTTTGGCGGCCATAACATATTGATTGCCTGGACCGAAAATCTTATATACTTGAGGTATGCTTTCCGTTCCATAAGCCATGGCCCCGATGGCTTGAACACCACCGACCTTGAATATCTTATTGACTCCGGCGATATGAGCGGCGGCAAGAATAGCTGGATTAACATTACCCATCTTGTCTGGTGGGGTGCATAACACGATTTCTTTGCACCCCGCTATACGGGCTGGTGTGGCCAACATCAAAACTGTACTAAACAGAGGGGCAGTTCCTCCAGGGATATATAAGCCAACTTTCTCAATGGCTACACCCTTTTGCCAACAACGAACGCCGGCACAAGTTTCCACCACTTGTCCATTAAAATGCTGAGACTCATGGAATCGTGCAATGTTATCATGAGCCAAACGCAAAGAATCCAACAAAGAACTATCTACAACAGACAATGCCTCATTTATTTCAGCCGGACTCACTGCCAATGTGTTGAGTGACACATGATCGAAACGCTCTTCATAACATTTGACTGCCTCATCGCCATGCTCACGAACATCGGTTAGCACGGTATTGACGGTCTTTGCCAGTTCTTTATTGTCGAGATGCGGACGTGCACAGAGCTGTGGCCAATCCCAGCGTTTAGGATAACGGACAATTCGCATGGTTATAGAATCATTTTCTCTATCGGGGTGACCAATATACCTTGTGCACCCAATTCCTTCAATTTTCCGATGATTTCCCAGAAACGTTTCTGGTCTAAAACGGTATGTACCGAACACCACTCGTCATCGGCCAAGGGGATAATAGTGGGGCTCTTCAAACCCGGTAATACTTCGATGATGTCGTTAAGACGAGCCTTTGGCACGTTCATACGGACATATTTTTTGTCTTCTGCCTCGCGAACGGCCTCCAGACGGAAAAGCATCTGTTTGAGAATGTCTCGTTTCTCTTCCGATAATTGTTTGTAACCGATTAGCACGGCCTCGCTCTTCATCACCACTTCCACCTCTTTCAGGTTATTGCTCACCAAGGTGCTGCCACTGCTGACGATATCAAAGATAGCATCACTTAAACCAATACCCGGCGATATCTCAACACTACCAGTAATGACATGAATTTCGGCATGAAGTCCTTGATTCTGGAGGTATTGAGATAAGATAAAAGGATAGGATGTGGCAATTTTCTTCCCTTCAAACCACGACGGGCCTTCGTAAGGTGTCTCTTTAGGTATAGCAAGGGACAGACGGCATTTGCTGAAGCCCAAACGATACAAGATGTCCGCTTCTTCGTGACGTTCCACAAACTCATTTTCACCCACGATTCCTATGTCAGCCACGCCAGTGGCAACACTCTGTGGAATGTCGTCATCACGCAGATATAGTACTTCGATGGGGAAATTTTCTGATTGCACCAACAATGTGCGCCGACTCTTGCCAATCTTAATGTCGGCTTCGCTCAACAAGTTCATTGTGTCTTCGAAAAGACGTCCCTTGGATTGTACGGCAATTCTTAACATTATTCTTTCTATTTTACTTTCTTTACCTTAAAAAACATTGCAAAATTAGTGGTTTTCCCGCTATTTTGCAAGAATTGTAGTATTTTTGTACCCAAATCAGGCGTCAATACGATTATTGTGAATAGATTTCCAATATTTATAACACTCATGACCATCATCCTTCTAATGGATTGTACTGATAGGAAACCGTCAGACAAGACGCCATGGGGTACTGTTGAAGGAGAGAAACAAGAAGTGGCAGAGGGACAATTTACATGGAACGACATTATCACCAATGGCGAGATGATTGTCCTCACCATGTCTCAACCCGACGTGTATTATGAATACCATAACCGAGGATTGGGTGCTCAGTATATGCTTTGTGAGTGGTTCTGTCGTAATTGGGGCGTTTCGGTGAGGGTGGAACTTTGTCAGGATACGCTGGAGATGGTGAACAGATTAAAAAAAGGAGAGGCCGATGCCATCATCTATCCGTTACCTCGTGAGCTGGCTTTGAATGACTCGCTGTTGCCTTGTGGTGTTTATTCCGACGAAAAAAATACGGCATGGGCAGTACGTGACGACTCAAAGGAGTTGGCCGATTCCTTTGACCATTGGTATCGACCTGAATTACTGGCAAAGGCTAAGCAATTTGAAGATTTCCTTTTCTCTTCAAAAGCGGTTCAAAGACATGTCTATGCTCCTATCGTCAGTGAGGCGCGAGGAGTTATTTCCAATTACGACCATCTCTTCCAGCGTTATGCCTCGGCTGCGGGTACGGACTGGCGGTTGTTAGCCGCCCTCTCGTATCAAGAGTCGTGTTTTGACCCACAGGCTCGTTCATGGGCCGGTGCATGTGGATTGATGCAACTTATGCCATCGACAGCAGCTCACCTAGGCGTGTCGAACATTTTCAATCCAGAAGCCAATGTGGCTGGTGGTGCCAGGCTAATCGGCGAATTGTCAGGGTTGTTTACAGACATCCCGGACCCATCGGAACGCATGAATTTCGTATTGGCAAGTTATAACGGTGGTCAGGGCCATGTACGCGATGCCATGGCACTGACTCGCAAATATGGTGGCAATCCACACCGATGGAACGATGTGTCACAATTTATCCTGAAACTTAGCGAACCACAGTTTTACCGTGACCCTGTGGTGCGTTACGGTTATATGCGTGGCACAGAAACATACAATTATGTTTTACTTGTTCGTCAGCGCTACATGAAATATTCAGGTGTTGCATCACCATCTGTCATATCCTCGGGACCGGCAACAATGCCCACGCGAGGTGGTGTGTCACCCACACCCCAACGCGCAACGAAACCGCACCGTTTTAGAATCGACTAACGATGAAGAGCAGAGCTCGACTTCATTGAAGTAAGCGCAGCAAAGACGAATGGAACAAGTTATAGCATCCCCTTTGTTGATGGCAGTTCAAAATGGCTGATGTCACGACGCACGGCCATGCGTAGGGCACGAGCTAAGGCTTTGAACACACCTTCTATTTTGTGATGCTCATTGGTACCTTCGGCACGGATATTCAGGTTCATCTGAGCGGCATCGCTAAGACTCTTAAAGAAGTGGTGGAACATCTCAGTGGGTACGTCACCTATGCGCTCACGCTGGAAGGTGCAGTCCCATACTAACCACGGACGACCGCCAAAATCAAGCGCCACTGTGCACAGACAATCATCCATAGGCAAGCAGTAGCCATAACGTTCAATGCCTCGCTTGTCACCCAATCCCTTACGTAGGCACTCACCCAAAACAATGGCTGTGTCCTCGATAGTATGGTGCTCGTCAACATGCAAGTCTCCTTTGCAACATAAATGCAAATCCATCATTCCATGCTTGCCTATCTGTTCGAGCATATGGTCGAAAAATCCCAAACCCGTATTGATATCACAGCGGCCATGACCGTCGAGATTGAGTTCTACGACAATATCAGTCTCCTTTGTTTTTCTACTTACCTCCACCTTTCGCTCACCGGCAAACAATAATTCCGAGACTTTATCCCATGTCATACCATCTTCATCAAGTATGAACACGCCACAACCAAGGTTCTTTGCCAACTGCCGGTCTGTTTCACGGTCACCAATCACCCAACTTTTGGCAATGTCGTATGCATCGTTGTCCAGATAACCCTTCAGCATGCCTATGCCTGGTTTTCGGTTGGGATGGTTATCTTCTGGAAAATGCCTGTCGACATGAATGGCATTAAAATGTATACCTTCGCCTTCCAACGTCTGCAAAATGAAATTCTGGACGGGCCAAAACGTGTCTTCCGGAAAAGAAAAGGTGCCCAAACCATCTTGGTTGCTCACCATGATCAGTTCGAAATCGAGGTTTTTGGCTATGAAAGACAAGTTGGTGATAGCACCAGTCTTGAAACGCAGTTTCTCAAAGCTGTCAATCTGCTCATCGGCAGGCTCATCGATGAGTGTGCCATCACGATCGATGAATAATAGTCTCTTTTTCATGACTCTGTGGGTATAGACTCTGTGGAAAATTGTGGTGGGACATCATTTTTCAGTCTCATGACGGCAAAAGTCTGTGCCAAGACAAAGATTTGCCAAACATAGAGCAAAATGATGCCAACGATGAATGAAGTGATGGCATAGAGCCAAGGGATGCTCGATGGCATGCCACTGGGGTCTCCGTCGATAACACCCACCGTAGAACGCGCTTCAGCGGCGTGGAGCAAAAAAAGGGGTAGGGCAGGAATGATACTAACCAAAGTCAATACCATAGCCGTGACAAAGGAAGTGCCAAAGAGAAAGCCCCAGTTTCTCACACCATTTTTCAGGCCCTTACCCAAATGCTGCAGGTAAAGGGTATTAGGTTCCATTTGGTAACGAATGCTATGATGCGCCAAAGGCAACAATAACACTAAAATCAAAACTCCACCGCCTAAATGCCATACCCACCATGGTATGTCAAGCATGGTGAAAGGCTGAGTTTCCATCACTCCTTCGGGAATGAGCATAGCTGCCTGTGGACTAGGTGGAGCGGGGGAGAATGGTATACCAGATATAGCGAGAACACCTATGACGATAACAATAACTAACGCGGAAGCAATAAGGTAACCTATAACATTGACAGCCGAACGTCGTTTGTTGAATGCTCTTCCTTTTTGGTTGAGGAAATTGTAAAGGCGCGACAACAACCATACCATACCTGCCACCATGCCAAGGGCTGAAAGGCCCATTAACAAGATACTGAAAACGGACTGGGATTCACGAAAATGAATCATCGTGGCATCACTCAAATGAACGAGTGAATGGAGCGTACCTGCCAAAGAGGTGACCATGATGGGCACCCACGTACTACGCAAAATAGTACTTGCATCATCGCGCCATGTATGCCATGCCGCGGCAATACAACTTTTGATGCTTCTATGTTTAATCAGTTCTTCCATATTTTCTTCTAAATTCGTGACACATAATGGCAGTGGCGATAGCCACGTTCAGACTGTCCGCAGTTTCATGACCAGGCGGGTAACTGGGTATCAAGATTGGATGGTCAATATATTGACGCAGTTCGTCGCTGATGCCACGCCCTTCATTGCCCATCACCAAGAGTCCTCCTCTCGTAAGAGGCAGTGTACCCAAAGACTCGCCATCAAGGAAAGTGCCATAAACGGGTAATTTTCCCATTCTTTCCGCCAACAGCTTTTGAAGGTCTGCATAAAACACGTTTACGCGAGCAATGCTGCCCATCGTGGCTTGTACCACCTTGGGGTTCCACACATCCGCGCTTTGGTGACTACATACTATATTTTCGACCCCAAACCAATCTGCAATACGGATGATGGTTCCCATGTTTCCAGGGTCTTGCACGCCATCCAATAGCAATGTAAGATGGTCTGGGCTGTTATTAATCACATCATCTACAGAAATGGAGGGTTCGATCTTGTCAAAAACGCATAGCACCTGTTGGGGATGCTGCAAAAGACTCACCTTACGCAGTTCATCTTCAGAGACACGCACCACTACTTCTGGCGCAATGCCTTCCACATCGAATGAATCAGTACACACCATGAGGCTAAGCCGTGTACAGCCTAATAAGTCACGGCATACCTTCGGTCCCTCAGCCACGAACTGATGGGTCTGGTCGCGATACTTCTTCATCGACAGTTGATGAACTTTCTTGACGAGATTCTTACTTAACATGCTGCAAAATTAAGGCTTTTCTCCGACAAAAGGGGAATAGAGGGGATAAAAAAACTAAATATCATGCGTGCTGTAGATAAAAAATGCTAACTTTTGGTTTACGCGGGCTACTCGGAATAGTCCAAAAAATTTGGTCCTTCCCTTGTTTATTCGTAACTTTGCAGTCGTTTCTTATGAAAAAGATAAAAGATATTGCCGGAAGTTTGTGCTTCGTTTGTTTGTGGGGCGCCATTATGGTGAGTTGCTCCACAACAAAATTCGTTCCCGACGGGCAATATCTTCTCAAAAAAACAGTCATTCTATCCGACGACCCAAAGTATAATCCCGACGCATTGAAACAATACGTCAAGCAAAAACCGAACGCCAAGTGGTTTTCGCTCTTGAACATCCCTTTGGGCACATACTCCTTAGCTGGGTGCGACTCAACGAAATGGATCAACAGGGTATTGAAGAAATTCGGACAGCCTCCAGTCCTTTATGATTCCGCACTGGCCCACCGCTCCTGTGATGACCTAACAATGGCCATGAAAAACGAGGGTTTCATGCAGGCGTATGTCGAACACCATACGACAAGGAAAGGAAAGAAACTGACACAATTCTTTATGGTTCACCCCGGACACCAATACTATTTGGGACAGGTGAACTATAACATTCAAGATTCTGCCATCCAAGCATTCCTTGCCAAACAGGAATCCTCCTCTTGGACTTTAAAACCTGGTTTGAAATTCACAGTCTCCGGTCTCGACGCTGAACGGAAGAGAATTACAGCTCTTTTAAACGATAACGGCTATTACCGGTTCCATAAAGATTTTATCCAGTTTAAGGCCGACACGGTGAGAAATGGTTATTTCGTTGACCTCACCATGACTCTACTGCCTTATCGAGAGAGCAATAGGGCGCCGGAAAAGCCACATCCCCAATATACCATACGCAAAATCAACTATGGCAGCGGCACGGACGACATTCTACGTCTACGGCCGTCAGTGCTCGCCAACAACACCATCATCGAAGAGGGCAAACCCTACAGTGCCACAGACCTGCAACGGACCTATAATAATTTTTCTAGGCTTCAGGCGGTAAAATATACCAATATCAGGTTTGAGGAGACGGAAGACACCTTACTGCTGGATTGTAACATTCAACTGAGCACCAACAAGCCAAGCACAATATCGTTCTCGCCAGAAGGAACAAACACGGCAGGCGACTTGGGTGCGGCGGCGGCATTGACTTATGAGAACAGGAACCTCTTCCATGGATCAGAGTTATTCTCCATTCAGGTCCGTGGAGCCTTTGAGGCCATACGCGGCCTTGAAGGATACTCCAACAGTAACTATATAGAATATGGTGCTGAATCAAAGTTGCGTTTTCCGCGTTTCATGGCTCCCTTCCTATCAAAGCATTTCCTGAGAAACAACAACGCTTCGTCAGAGTTATCGGTTACATACAACCTACAAAACAGGCCGGAGTTTCACCGGCGCGTATTCTCTACGGCATGGCGCTATAGATGGTCACAGATTAATAGGAATGTCAGTTACAAACTCGACCTTATCGACCTGAACTATATTTACATGCCGTGGATATCTTCAACGTTCAAGACTGACTACCTTGACGACTCATCAAATAGGAACGCCATTCTTAGATACAATTATGAAGACCTGTTTATCATGCGCATTGGTTTCGGCGTGTCATATGCCATCGGGAGCCATGCGATCAGGGCCAACATTGAGATAGCTGGAAACATTCTCAATTTGGCGGCGCAGTCTTTTGATTTCAAGAAAAACAATGATGGACAATATAAACTGTTCAATATCGCTTTTGCACAATACGTGAAAGCCGACGTTGACTATACAAAAGCTATCAGGTTCGATGAGAATAACACCCTCGTATTTCATGCCGGACTGGGCATCGCTTATCCTTATGGCAATTCCAACATCCTACCTTTTGAAAAACGCTATTTCTCTGGTGGCGCCAACTCTGTGAGAGGATGGAGCGTGAGAAGGTTGGGGCCTGGTAAGTTCAAGGGTACAGATGGAAAGATTGACTTCATCAATCAAACAGGCGATATGCGACTGGACTTGAATATGGAATACAGGACCAAGTTGTTATGGAAATTGGGCGCGGCACTATTTATCGACGCCGGTAACATTTGGACTTTACGTAATTATCCCGACCAGCCAGGAGGACAATTCCGATTCAATGATTTTTACAAAGAAATTGCCGTGGCTTATGGTTTGGGGTTACGCCTCAATTTTGATTATTTTATCCTACGTTTCGACTTGGGAATGAAAGCCATCAACCCTGTGTATGACGATGAGAAGGAGCATTTCCCTATCATCCACCCCAAACTGAGCAGGGATGCGGCATTTCACTTTGCCGTGGGTTTGCCATTCTAAGCTAAAAAATTAGGGCACATTACCGTTTCACTTCTCTTGGCAACCCATCCATTTTGATTTTCCATTTGCCACCCCTTTTCACCATTCCCAGGCGATACTGGGCATTGTCTCGCATATGACCGACCTCACCAATGGAGTCCATGACAAGGTGATTGTCGACGGAAACCAAAGCATAACCTATGGTATCATTCTCAGGTGCAATCACCTCATTCACATCAACAGACGCTGTTGATTCTTGTGAACGCATTAAGTCAATGTCTTCCTGATGGACATTGCTCGCTGCATAAATAAGCCATTTATGCGATTCATCAGTGACAAATGCCATTGCACGCTCAAACTGATAGGAAAAATAGGTCTGGCAGAAACTATCGACCACATTTTCCGCCTGGCTACCATGCGATGTTGGCAGATGTTCGCAACTATAAGTAAAAGCTACTAAAAAGGAAAATAGCCCCAAACAACGTTTCATGTATTCTTGGATGTATTGGTTTACAGCAGGCAAAAGTACTACAAATTTATGTCAACACAACAAATCACATTTGAAAAGTTTCATTTTTATTCGTTTTTGTGAAAAGAGTTAGAAAATGCTCCGTTTTGAAGCACGATTATAACTAAAAATTTGTACTTTTGTAGCATTATTCAATAAACAAACGAAAAAAAATGGAAAGAACATGGAGATGGTTTGGCAAGAACGATAAAATAACGCTTGCCATGCTCAAACAAATTGGTGTGGAAGGTATTGTCACTGCCTTACACGATGTACCACTCGGCGAAGTATGGACGCGTGAGAAGATTCGCGACCTGCGTGAATACATCGAGAGTTACGGCATGCGATGGAGTGTGGTAGAGAGTCTTCCTGTGGTGGAAACAATCAAATATGGAGGTCCCGACCGCGACCATCAGATAGAAGTATATAAGGAAAGTTTACGTAACTTGTCGGCTGAAGGCATTCATTGTATCTGCTATAACTTTATGCCCGTTCTCGACTGGGCACGTACCGATTTGCTCCACCTAAATCCCAATGGTTCCAGCAATCTCTATTTCAACTATGCGGAATTTGCCTATTTCGACATTTACATCCTCAAACGTGAGGGAGCACGTGAAGAATGGGCACAGTTCAAATTCCCGGATGGAGTAGGGGAGGGACGCAACGTCTTGGCCGAAGTGGATGAATTGGCAAAGAACATGACTCCCGAGAAAGACCATGCTTTAGTGGAGACCATCATCATCAAGACACAAGGATTTGTGTCCGGTAATTTCAGCGAAAACGACGAAGCACCGATACAGAAATTCCGTGAGTTCCTTGACTTATACAAAGGTATCGACAAACCCCAGCTGAGAGCCAATATGAAATATTTCCTCGAAGCCATCATGCCCACTTGCGAAGAATATGGCATGAACATGTGCGTTCATCCCGACGACCCACCCATCGAGATTTTAGGCTTGCCACGCATCGTCCGTACTGAGGAAGATATCCAATGGTTCCTTGATGCTGTACCCAACAAGCACAACGGACTGACTTTCTGTGCGGGTTCCCTATCGGCTGGTGCTTACAACAATGTAGTGAAAATGGCTGAGAAATTCGCCTCGCGTACTCATTTCGTTCATTTGCGCTCATGCCACATATTCCCCAACGGCGACTTCACCGAGGCGTCACACCTTGGCGGACGGGCCGATATTATCGAGTTGGCACGTATTTTCGAAAAAGAGAATCCTGACCTGCCCATGCGTGTAGACCATGGCATGACGATGCTAGGCGACGAGACGAAAGGTTATAATGCCGGTTACTCATTCTTGGGGCGTATGTTTGCATTGGGTCAGGTGCAAGGCATCCTTGCCACCGTCGACCGTGAATTGGGATTTAAATATCAACAACCTGGATTTTTTGATTAGCATGAAACTGAGAGACATTATTTCCGGCAATTTCAATGCCGCAGAATGGGAAGCGAAAGGATATATCCTCCCCAAGTTCGACAGGGCAGCCGTAGCCAAAAAGACATACGAAGCACCAACATGGGTGCATTTTGGAGGTGGAAACATATTCCGTGCCTTTCCAGCTGCCATTCTTAACGATGCCTTGAATACAGGAAAATACGATCGAGGTGTCATCGTGGCTGAGACCTTTGACTTTGAAGTCATCGACAAAGCATACACCCCATACGATAACCTTTCATTATTGGTAAGTCTCCAATCAACAGGAACCATCGAGAAAAAGGTGATAGCATCGGTTACTGAAGCCCTGAAAGCCGACTACCAGTTCAAGGACTGGCAGCGGTTGGTTGATATTTTCCGCAAACCCTCTCTACAAATGATTTCTTTCACCATCACAGAGAAGGGTTACAGCGTAGCCCCTGCAGATTTGGAACGTGGACTGCAGCCCGTGCTTGCCATGGGCAAGGTGACAGCTTTGCTGTTTGAGCGTTATATAGCGGGAGCATTGCCACTAACGGTGCAAAGCATGGACAACTGTTCCCATAACGGTGACAAGGTGAAAGCTGGAGTATTCGCTTATGCGGAAAAATGGGTCGCCGATGGTTTGGTACCCTCTGCTTTCCTTGATTACTTGAAAGATGAGAAGAAAATAACCTTCCCCTGGTCGATGATTGACAAGATTACGCCTCGTCCGCATCAGAAGGTTCAAGAGATGTTGGCTGCCGACGGTTTTGATGACAACAACTACATAGAGACGGAAAAACACACATTCACAGCTCCGTTTGTCAATGCCGAAGAAGTGCAATACCTTGTCATTGAGGACAATTACACGAATGGCCGCCCACCGCTTGACTTGGGTGGTGCATTATATACCACTCGTGAAACGGTAGATAAGGTAGAGACGATGAAGGTAACCACCTGTTTGAATCCACTCCATACGGCCATGTCACTGTATGGTTGTATGCTTGGTTACACGCTTATCTCTGCCGAAATGGCCGATGAAGACTTACGTGCATTCATTCAGAAAATAGGCTATATTGAGGCCATGCCTGTGGTCACCGATCCAGGCGTGCTGAACCCATACGAGTTTATCGGTGCAGTCATCAACAGACGACTGCCCAACCCCTTCATGCCCGATGCCCCACAGCGTATAGCCATGGATACCAGCCAAAAACTGCCTATTCGTTTTGGTGAAACGATAAAGAAGTACATCGCTCGTGGTTTAGACATGAACAATTTGGTACTTATTCCTCTCACGTTGGCAGGCTATGCTCGTTATCTAAAAGGAATCAAAGATGACGGAACGCCATTTGAACCGTCACCCGATCCCATGTTGCAAGAGTTGCAGACCATCGTTGCTCCTTTGGAGATAGGGAAGGAAGACCAAGACTATTCCTGTTTAAGAGCCCTATACAGCCGAGCTGACGTTTTCGGTCTGGATCTCTATGAGGCGGGACTTGGCGAACAGATAGAAAGCATGGTAAAAGAGCTTTATGCTGGTCCAGGGGCCGTAAGAGCCACATTACACAAATACGTATCAGCAAGATAACATAAAAGGCAAGCGTTTGCTTGCCTTTTATTATAATCATCTAATAGCCAGACCCTTAACGTTAATCATCTATTCTTGTGGCATATTTACCATAAAGGAATACTACAATAAAGCAGATAAACGGCAATACAAAGGAAACATTGACCGCCGGCATACCAAAAACTACACCTTGGTCAATAATCATAGCCTGAAGGGGGGGCAAAACCGACCCACCTAATATGGCCATAATAAGACCTGCTGCACCGAACTTCGCTTCTTCGCCCATTCCTTTCAAAGCGATGCCATAAATGGTGGGGAACATGAGCGACATGCAAGCCGACACGCCGACTAAGCAGTAGAGACCCATTCTGTTTTGGAAAAAGATAACACCTAGTGTAAGTAAACCACCACCAATAGCAAACAATGCGAGCAATTTGCTAGGTCGGACATACTTCATAAAGAATGTGGCGATGAATCGGCTACTCACGAAGAGTATCATTGCAACAATATTGTATCCTTGTGAAAGCACTTCAGCTTCTTTCTCAGCCATACCCTCATTCATAAAGATGCGTGTTCCGTATTGGATAATAAACGTCCAACACATGATTTGGGCACCAACATAGAAGAACTGCGCCACCACGCCAAACTTATATTTCGGCAGGCTAAGTGCTTTTTTTGCAGATTGTAATGCGCTGATTCCCTTAGAGTTGCCATCTTCTCGTGGAATCTTTGCTAGAGCGATGACCAAAAACATCACTACAATAACCAATCCAATACCCAGATAAGGTGCTATCAACACGCCAAGGTCCGAATCCTTGAGCGCTTCAAACTGGCTATCAGGGAGTAGGGCGCGTTGATCAGAATCCATGGGATTAAGTTTTGCCTGAATGAAATTCATGGCCACGAACATACCCATAAGAGAACCTATGGGATTGAAACATTGCGCGAAATTCAGTCGGCGAGTGGCAGTCACTTCAGAACCCATCGACAAAATATAGGGATTGCAACTAGTTTCCAAAAACGACAGACCACAAGTCATTATAAAATAAGCACCCAAGAATGGATAATATAATCCTGTTGTTTTGGCCGGGAAAAACAGCAAAGCACCAGTGGCATATAACCCTAGTCCCATAAGTACTCCAGCCTTATATGAAAATTTTCTGATAAATAATGCCGCAGGAATTGCCATGACGAAATAACCACCATAGAATGCCATCTGCACCAATGATCCTTCAGTAACACTTGTCCTAAAAATTTTAGAAAATGCCTTAACCATGGGGTTTGTAACATCATTGGCGAATCCCCAAAGGGCAAAACAGAAAGTAATCAAGATAAACGGCACCAAATAATTGACACCATTTTTCATAAATAGACTCGATTTCTTATCGTTCATGACAAATAACGTAATGATTATTGTTATAGTTTGATTAATAATTATATTGTAAATGCAAAAGTAATCAAAAAAATCAATATTTGCGAATTATCTCTTATTTCATTCATATTTTCTGAATCATTCAGAATAGGGGTATCGTTTTTTCTATGATTTACTAACGAAACGCTCTATTTATCATAATGTTGATTATATTTATTTTGTGTATTTTTAGCTTTTATCATATTAAATAACCATGATTCTTTTTTATGCTGCCAAAAAAGTCGTATTTTTGTAGTTTGAAAATTAAGCGTATGAATACCGGAGAATTTATTCAAGTCAAAGGAGCCCGAGTCAATAATTTAAAGAATATATCCGTTAACATTCCCCGCAACCAACTTGTAGTTGTTGCTGGAGTTAGTGGAAGCGGAAAATCTTCACTTGCCTTCGACACACTATATGCAGAAGGACAACGCCGTTATGTTGAGAGCCTATCATCTTATGCCAGACAATTTTTAGGCAGAATGAGCAAACCTGCCTGCGATTTCATTAAAGGTTTGCCACCAGCCATCGCTATTGAACAAAAAGTGATAAGCCGTAATCCAAGGTCAACCGTAGGCACCTCGACAGAAGTCTACGAATACCTTCGATTATTATTCGCACGTATAGGTAAGACATATTCTCCGATCAGCGGACAAGAAGTAAAAAAACACACTATCGAAGATATCGTAAATTGTGTAAGTGCTTATGCATCAGGCACAAAGTATTATATATTAGCTCCTCTGAAGCGCATTGCACAACGCACATTGAAACGTCAGTTGGAAATGGAAATCCAACAAGGATTTGTGCGTATTTATCATAAAAGCGAACTAACAAGAATTGAAGAACTAATTGAGGATGAGGAACTTATAAATAATCTAGACCCATCGGACGTTTATCTACTCATCGACAGGATGAGCGTAGACAATACACCCGACAGCATTGCACGTATTTATGACTCAGCGGAAACCGCTTTCTATGAAGGCGACGGTGAATGTCGTCTTGTTTTCCTCCCCTCCAATCTTTCCTATGATTTCTCAACTAGATATGAGGCGGATGGCATTTCTTTTGAAGAGCCTTCCGACAACATGTTCTCTTTCAATTCTCCGCTAGGAGCCTGCCCAGAATGTGAAGGGTTTGGCTCTGTAATAGGCATTGACGAAAAATTGGTCATCCCCAACAGTTCACTGAGTGTATATGGTGGTTGTGTACAATGTTGGCATGGTGACAAAATGAAAATATGGCAAGAAGAGTTCTGCCGACGTTCTGCTGCCGATATTTTTCCTATATTCACACCTTATTATGATCTCACGCGTCAGCAGAAAGAATGGCTTTGGCATGGATTGCCTTCTGAAAGACATCTTGACATTCATGAACAAGTGAATATAGATGCGTTTTTCCAAATGGTTAAGGAGAACCAATACAAAATACAATATAGGGTGATGATGAGCCGCTACCGTGGTAAAACGATTTGCCCTGTATGCCATGGCACACGCCTAAAAAAAGAAGCCACCTATGTACAAGTGGCAGGACGAAGCATCACCGATTTGATACAAATGCCTGTTTGGAGTCTCAAAAAATGGGTCGATGAGTTAGTGCTTGACAAGCATGACGAAGCCGTTTCTCGGCGTATTCTCACAGAAATCAGAAATCGCTTACAATTCATGGTAAATGTGGGATTGGGGTACCTCACACTTAACCGCCCATCCAATACATTGAGTGGCGGCGAGAGCCAGCGCATCAACCTCACCACATCGTTAGGCAGTTCATTGGTAGGTTCTCTATACATCCTCGATGAACCAAGCATTGGCTTGCATAGTCGCGACACAGACCGTTTGATTCACGTGCTGCGCGACTTACAATCCATCGGCAACACTGTGATGGTTGTTGAACACGACGAAGATATGATGCGTAGCGCAGACTACCTCATCGATGTGGGTCCTAATGCCGGACGTCTAGGGGGTGAAATCGTTTATGAGGGCGATCCTAAACATCTCTCCCCTACTGCCTTGAAGGATTATCCACGTAGCCATACGATTCGATTCCTCACCCACGAAGAGGCGATTCCCATTCCCACTTCCCGTCGTCCTTGGAACCTATCGATAGCACTCAAGGGTTGTAGGATGAACAACCTACGAGGCATCGACGTGAGTTTCCCCTTGAATGTTTTTACTGTAGTGACAGGAGTCAGCGGAAGTGGAAAATCATCATTAGTCAAGGGCATTCTATACCCTGCTCTCAAACGCCATCTTGATGAGGTTTGTGACCCTCCAGGTGAATACAACGGTATAGAAGGCGACTGGCGTAACATAGAGCACGTGGAATTTGTCGACCAAAACCCGATAGGTAAGAGCACACGTTCCAATCCAGCCACATATGTTAAGGCCTATGATGCTATACGTCAGTTGTTCGGGGATCAGCCCTTGTCAAAACAAATGGGATTTAGCCCCCAATATTTTTCCTTCAATGCCGACGGAGGGAGGTGCGAAGAATGTAAGGGTGCAGGTGTCATCAATGTGGAAATGCAATTTATGGCCGACTTGGAACTGGTGTGCGAGTCATGTCATGGCAAGCGTTTCAAACGCGACATCCTTGATGTACGTTATGAGGGCAAGAACATCAACGATGTGCTTGACATGACCGTTTCCGAGGCATTGGCATTTTTCGAAGCGCACGGCCAACGTGCCATCGCAGACCGGCTGCGACCTCTGGATGCTGTCGGTTTGGGGTACATCAAGCTGGGACAGAGTTCCTCTTCGTTGTCGGGCGGTGAGAACCAGCGTGTGAAACTAGCCTATTTCATCGGTCAAGAAAGGCAGTCCCCTACCCTTTTCATTTTCGACGAACCTACCACGGGCTTGCATTTCCATGACATCAAACGATTGCTTTCCGCTTTCGATGCGCTCATCCTCCGTGGGCATACGGTATTGGTCATCGAGCATAATCTTGATGTGGTGAAATGTGCCGACCATGTCATCGACCTCGGCCCGGAAGGTGGCGACAAAGGTGGAGCCTTAGTGTGTTGCGGAACCCCAGAAGAAGTTGCACAGTGTAAAGAAAGCATTACAGGGCATTACCTACGTGAAAAGTTATCTCCTTCTAAATAAATAAGGTCAAGAGTATCTCCTAAAAATAAATCCCAAATTATTTTGTTTATACAAAAAATAAGATTACCTTTGCACCACATTTCTTCGGAATGCCTATGAGGTTGCCGATATGGCTCAGTTGGTAGAGCGATTCATTCGTAATGAATAGGTCCTGGGTTCGAGTCCCAGTATCGGCTCATTTTCGCGGTAGTAGCTCAGTTGGCAGAGCGTTGGCTTCCCAAGCCGAAGGTCGCGGGTTCGAGCCCCGTTTACCGCTCTACCCTCTTTCTAACCATATGTTGTCCCGCCCATTGCGGGATTTTTCATTTATTCTAAGACAAGTCTTTGTCCTTTTATCGATTTGCATTATCTTTGCAACTGAAACAACAAAACACATTATATATTATTATGGAAAAGACATTAGTTCTCTTAAAACCAAGTTGCGTACAGCGTAATCTTATGGGTGAAGTCATCAATCGTTTCGAACGTCGCGGACTGCATATCGTAGGCATGAAGATGATGCAGTTGGATGAACCTATTCTTCGCGAACATTATGCACATCTGGTGGACAAACCCTTCTTCCCCAAGTTGGCCGAATCGATGATGGCATGTCCTGTCGTAGCGATGGCCATAGAAGGTGTGGACGCCGTTCAGGTCGTTCGCACTATGGTGGGTTCGACGAATGGCCGTGAGGCTGCGCCGGGCACTATCCGTGGCGATTATTCGATGAGCAACCAGCAGAACATCGTTCATGCCAGCGATTCCACGTCGAATGCACAAATAGAATTGAACCGTTTCTTCCGTCCTGAAGAAATCTTTGATTTCAAGGCAGCCCAGCTAGGTTTCATCTATGGCGAAAACGAAGTCTAAAGAATTGATAAACAGAGGAAAAACGGAGGGCGACACTCTTTTAATGTGTCGTCCTCCATTTTTGCAGGTTTATGATTCAACTCGTTTCTTATTGTGAGAGAATGAGTTTATTGATGTTGTTCACGCAACAAATCGTTAACGGTCTTCACCGGATTGAATGTGCCGAGAGGCACCTCAACAAAGATAGTACACCAATCGCTCATCGCGCCATTCCACAGTCCAGGCAATTCCAAAGCTTTCAGTTCCTTGCCATTCTTGCTCTTGCTGCTGATAAAACCAGTGCTCTTGTCCACGAACGAGGGCAAATCAAATGGTTTCCCTTCGTAATCTTTTACTGCGCATACGAGGTCAACAGGATTGAAGTGTGTCCCTTCCGTAAACATACGCTGGTATTCGGCATTGCTCTTGTCTATCTGACTACTCTCAAGAATTTGCAGGCTGACAGTGCCATCTTGGTTGTAGGTAAGGAAAGGTCCACCACCAGGTTCACCTACATTCTTCACAACGCCACAAACACGCATAGGACGGTTGAGTTTATCACGCAGGTATGCCGCCAGCTCCTCACGTCCCAGTTGTCCAAGACCCTCTTTCTTGCAGCAAAGATCCTCACTCACGAAACGAGCAATTTCCTGTAATTGAGCATCGGTATAGTCTCCATCCAAGATTCGGATATATTCAAAAGCCTTTTTCTGAGCGCAAACGAGGACACCAGCAATCAGTTGCTTATAGGTGACCGTCTCATCCTTCAACCTGTCGGGAACGACATTATCAATGTTCTTGATAAACACTACATCGGCATCAATATCATTAAGGTTCTCAATGAGTGCTCCATGTCCACCTGGACGGAACAGCAGCGAACCATCGTCGTTGCGGAACGGTGTATTATCTGGATTGGCGGCTACGGTATCTGTACTCGGTTTTTGCTCTGAGAAAGAAATGTTGTATTTAATGCCATATTTGTCAGTGAAAACGCCAACTTTTTGTTCCACACGTTGTTCAAAAAGAACCATGTGCTCATGGCTGACGGTAAAATGCACATTCGCCTCACCATTGCTGGCTGCATAGAGCGCACCTTCCACCAAATGTTCTTCCATGGGAGTACGAGGACCATCTGCATATTGATGGAACAACAGCAATCCTTTCGGCAACTGACCATAGTTCAGTCCTTTTTTATCCAACATATTACGGACAACGGCTTTGTATTTTCCTTCGGCCATCAAATCTTTGATGCCTTTGCCTTCATTGGCCTTGCAAACATCATCGAGTGCTTCGAAGAAAGCAAACTTTTCGATATTGTCGAAATACTTCTTCTCGAAATCGGTAGTAGGTACGTCGTAATCAGCGTCGGCAAAGGCAAACATGTCTTTAAACATACGGCTTGCTGCACCAGATGCAGGAACGAACTTCACCACTTTCTTTCCTGAAGCTTTGTATTCATTCCATGCCTGGATGAAGGCTTCACGTTCTTTATCGGCAGGAGAAATGATACCATTGCCTACTGAAGCGGCGGCTTCTAATTTAAGGAATGGGAAACCCGTTTTAAATTCATTCAGTTGGTTGTGGATTTGTTCTTCTGTAATGCCTTTGGAGGCAAGTTGCTGTAGGTCTTTCTGTGATAGCATAGTTAATGATAGATATTAAGAGTTTGAAAATTGGTCATGATAATTTGTCACAAAGATACTTCATTTTTTTGAAAAGCGAACTGTTTTCTCGGAAATATTTGTAATTTTGCCTTGTTTTAGAATTATTAGACAATTCCACACATGAACAGGCTCTTATTTTCCAGGCATGAAATAACAGAAACCATCAGGCTTCGAGACCAACTACGTGATGCCATTGGCCTTCGGCCGGTGGAAAAAGAAGTGCAGCGGGTGATAAGCCATGCTATGGATCAGGGTTGGATAGAACGAGATGTTTTCGGTCTTAACCCCATCGTGGCTGCCCTGCAGACCGCCGTGGTTGCTGTGGAAGAGACGGGCCTTCGTGAAGAAGGGGTAACCGCCATTCTGCTAAATGCAGGTTTGGTGTCGAAGAGTATGTCTCAACAAGATATAGAGCAACGCTTCGGTCATGGTGTTGCCCGAATTATCAAAGGTTTGGAACGTACACGACAGTTGGATAAACATAACACAGCCGCAGACACAGAAAATTTCCGCAATCTTCTTCTCTCTTTCGCCGAAGACATGCGCGTTATCCTCATCATGATTGCGTCGCAGGTTAACTTGATGCGCCAGATACGTGACACAGAAGAGGTGGACATGAAACAGAAAGTGTCGCAGGAGGCATCCTTTCTCTATGCTCCTTTGGCACATAAGTTGGGTTTATACAAACTGAAAAGCGAGTTGGAAGACTTAAGTCTGAAATACCTTGAACATGACGCTTATTACATGATCAAGGAAAAACTCAATGCCACCAAACGGTCGCGTGACGCGTACATAGCTCGTTTTATCGGTCCTATTGAGAAAAAGTTGATGGAAGCAGGTCTTCGTTTCCACATGAAAGGACGAACGAAAAGCATCCATTCCATCTGGCAGAAGATGAAGAAACAAAAATGCGGTTTTGAAGGCATTTACGACCTCTTTGCCATCCGCATCATTCTCGACTCACCTGTAGAAAAGGAAAAGATGCAATGTTGGCAGGTTTACTCCATTGTTACCGACATGTACACGCCCAACCCACGTAGGTTGCGAGATTGGTTGTCGGTTCCCAAGACCAATGGCTATGAGAGCCTTCACATCACTGTGTTGGGTCCTGAAAACAAATGGGTAGAGGTGCAGATACGTACCGAACGCATGGACGAGGTGGCAGAGAAAGGTCTTGCCGCCCATTGGCGATATAAAGGAATCAAGGGAGATGGTAACATTGACGAGTGGCTGAACAATATACGCAATGCGTTAGAGAGCAATGACAGTCGCCAGATGATGGACCAATTCAAGATGGACCTCTACGAAGATGAGGTATTCGTTTTCACCCCCAAGGGCGACCTTCTTCGATTCCCCAAAGGTGCCACAATCCTGGATTTTGCATACCGCATACATTCGCGTGTGGGCAACCAATGTGTCGGTGGCAAGATCAACAACAAGATTGTTCCCGTGCGGGAGCAACTTCACAGTGGCGACGTGGTGGAAATCATGACCTCTGGCAACCAAACACCCAAGCGAGAGTGGGTGAATATCGTGAAGACATCACGGGCCAAAGCCAAAATCCGTCTTGCGTTGAAAGAGACACAAGTGAAAGACGGGCTTTATGCGAAAGAAATGTTAGAACGCCGTCTGAAGAACCGCAAGATGGAATTGGTGGAAGGCACCCTCTCCCACCTCATCAAAAAGTTGGGATTCAAAGAGACTTCAGATTTCTATCGCCAGTTGGCAGAAGAGAAACTCGATGTGAATGAGGTGATTGAAAAATACATCGAGATTCGCAACAACGAGAAGAACGCCACATCGGGCATGGCACCCACACGCAGCGCTGAAGAATTCAACTATTCCAATCCCACCGAAGAACTTCTCAAACAGAACGATGATGTGCTTGTTATCGACCGCGACCTGAAAGGTCTCGATTACCAACTCGCCCGTTGTTGCCATCCTATCTTCGGCGACCCCATTTTCGGATTCGTAGGTGTGAATGGTGGCATTAAAATTCATCGCACAGACTGTCCCAACGCTCCCGAGTTGCGCAGGCGTTTCGGTTACCGCATTGTGAAGGCAAAATGGAGCGGCAAAGGTTCATCACAGTATTCCATTACCCTTCGGGTGGTGGGCAACGATGACATCGGAATTGTCAACAACATCACCAGTATCATTTCCAAGGAAGAGAAAATTGTGATGCGTTCTATCAACATCGACAGTCATGACGGCCTGTTCGGCGGCATACTCACCGTTCAATTGGAAGATACCTCGAAGTTGGAGGCTCTTATCAAAAAATTGCGTACTGTGAAAGGTGTGAAAAACATAGAACGTCTATAATCAACATTCGGTACTCAACACTCATTTCTCAACACGCCTCAACGTGTCATCTATACATTTCACCCCCTTCTCGGTGCATAAGCCACGCACAAAAACGATTGTCACGGTGTGGTGAATCTCGTATAGCGGGAAACGGTCATACATGGCACTCTTCATGACATGCTCCACGCATGAATTACTAATTTCCAATACGATATCAAAATTGACGTCGTCGCGGAAATAGCCCTCTTTCACCCCTTTTATAAAAAACTCTTGAGAATTGGCATGTTGTTCTGCACGTGTTTTTTCAAGATAGTTCACTACGGAAGGATACTTATCCATTTCAGCGAAAAATAACGGATTGATACGGTGCGTATCATCCATTTGTGTCGTAATAATATCCATAAATACATCCATGGTGTTGGCTCCTTGTCTCATCAACTCTTCCAAATGCTTTGTAAAGCGCTCACGGCCACTCTTTATACAAGCAAGTAACAATTCTTCCTTATTGTGGAACAGTTCGTACAACGTACGCTTGGATATGGAAAGTCGATGGGCAATGTCGTCCATCTTAACAGCCTTGATACCCTGACTGTGAAAACATGTGGTGGCGGTACTGATAATTTTCTCTTTCAGCAATGCCCTATAAATACTAGATGTGTTATTTGATATAGAATCCATAATAGTTTGTTTCTGAGGACAAATGTACGTTTTTTTTTCTAAATAGATAGTTTTTTAACGTGTTTTTAGTAATTTTGCAAGCACATTTTTAAAAATATGGAATATCATAACAACTGATAACTTAAATAGTACACAATGGTAAAGATTACGAAAGAAGCAGCCCTTGCATACCACCAGAGTGGTCGTCCAGGAAAAATTGAGGTAAAGCCAACAAAACCTTACCGCACACAAACTGATTTGTCACTGGCTTATTCCCCAGGAGTGGCTTATCCATGTCTGGAAATTCAAGACAACCCCGATAGCGTTTATCAATATACCGATAAAGGCAACCTGGTGGCTGTCATCTCCAATGGCACAGCGGTGCTTGGTTTGGGCGACATCGGTGCCATGAGCGGCAAACCAGTGATGGAAGGAAAAGGACTACTTTTCAAAATCTATGGCGGCATTGATGTTTTCGACATCGAAGTGGCAGAGAAAGATCCCGAAAAATTCTGCGAGGCGGTGGAACGTATCGCTCCCACGTTCGGCGGCATCAACTTGGAAGACATCAAGGCTCCTGAGTGTTTTTACATTGAAGAACGACTGAAGAAAACGCTCGACATTCCCGTTATGCATGACGACCAGCATGGTACGGCTATTATCTCTGCTGCCGGACTGAAAAACGCATTGGAAGTGGCAGGTAAGAATATTGCAGACGTTCATATTGTGGTCAATGGTGCCGGTGCCGCCGCCATTTCATGCACCAAGCTTTACATGGCCATTGGCGCGAAGAAAGAGAATATCTTGATGCTCGACTCCAAAGGTGTTATCAGCAAAGAACGCAAAGACCTGAACGAGCAGAAAAAATTCTTTGCCACAGACCGTACAAACGTGCACACCCTCGAGGAAGCCATGAAAGGAGCCGACGTGTTTGTGGGACTGTCGAAAGGAAATATTCTTTCACAAGACATGGTTCGTTCCATGGCCCCCAACCCCATCGTATTTGCCCTGGCCAATCCTGTACCTGAGATTTCTTATGAAGATGCCATGGCATCACGCCCCGATGTGTTGATGTCGACGGGACGTTCTGACTATCCCAACCAAATCAATAACGTTATAGGTTTTCCCTACATTTTCCGTGGAGCCCTAGACGTACATGCCCGTGCCATCAACGAAGAAATGAAACTAGCGGCAGTATATGCCATTGCCGACCTGGCCAAGCAACCTGTTCCCGATGTGGTGAACGACGTTTACCATGTAAACAACTTGACATTCGGTCCCTCTTATTTCATCCCCAAACCCGTTGACCCGCGTCTCATCACCGAAGTGTCAGCAGCAGTGGCAAAAGCAGCCATCAAAAGCGGTGTGGCTCGTACACCTATCAACGACTGGGAAGATTACAAGAACCGACTGCGTGAAATGCTTGGTCAGGAGACCAAACTTACCCAAAAGCTTTACGACACGGCGCGACACCATCCACAACGCGTGGTCTTTGCGGAAGGAATACACCCAACGATGCTGCGAGCAGCCGTACAAGCCAAGGCTGAAGGTATCTGCTATCCCATCCTGTTGGGCAACGATGAACGCATTATGAAACTCGCCAATGAGTTGGAGCTGAGTCTCGATGGCATAGAAATAGTTAATCTCCGGCATGACCGAGAGGCAGAACGTCGCGAGCGTTACGCACGCATCTTGACGGAAAAACGGCAGCGCGACGGCTATACCTTCGAAGAAGCCAACGACAAAATGTTCGAACGTAACTACTTTGGTATGATGATGGTGGAGACGGGTGAGGCCGATGCCTTTATCACTGGACTTTACACCAAGTATTCCAACACGATCAAGGTGGCCAAAGAAGTGATTGGCATTCAACCCGAGTACAATCATTTCGGTACCATGCACATCATCAACTCACCACGAGGCGCCTTGTACATAGCTGATACGCTCATCAACAACAGCCCCAACACTGAGGAATTGGTCGATTTGGCACGACTGAGCACCAAGGCCGTACGATTCTTCAACGAAAAGCCCCATATTGCAATGGTCAGCCATTCCAATTTCGGTTCCGACACCTCAGAAGGTTCGCGTAAGGTAAGAAAGGCTGTCGCCACCTTGCAGGAGATGTATCCCGATTTGGCCATTGATGGCGAGATACAGATTGGTTTCGCACTCGACAAGGAACAGCGCGACAGATTGTTCCCGTTCACGAGACTCAAGGGACTTGACGTAAACACGCTCATTTTCCCCAACCTTACCAGCGCGCGTTCCTCTTACAAGATGCTTCAAGCGATGAATACGGATGTGGAGATTATTGGTCCCATCCAGATGGGATTGAACAAACCCATTCATTTCACCGACTTTGGCAGTTCTGTGCGTGACGTAGTGAATATTATTTCCGTAGCGGTAATCGACGCTTATGTTGAGAAGATAAAACGCAATATCTGGTAATAGTCACAAAATTGTATAATATAAAGAGGGTGTGTCAATTGGCACACCCTCTTTATAATCTTGGAAGTGGGGAATTACATCTTACCTCCTATTTTTTCCTTCCAATCCTTCTATCCGAAGTTGTCGAACATGATGCTTTCCGGGTCAACGCCCAAAGAATCGAGCATTCCCTGGACAGCTTTCGACATGGGACCAGGACCACACATGTAGTACTCTATATCCTCTGGAGCCTCATGGTCCTTCAGATAGGTCTCATACATTACTTGATGTACGAATCCAGCGGTATATTTAACACCAGCTTCATCAGCAGCTGGATCAGGACGGTCGAGTGCCAGGTGGAAATGGAAGTTGGGGAATTCCGTCTCCAGTTCCAGGAAGTCCTCCACGAAGAAGGCTTCCACCAATGCGCGTGCACCATAGAAGAAGTGCATCTCACGGTCACGAGTGTTCAACGTCTTGGTCATGTGCATAATCTGTGCACGAAGAGGAGCCATACCGGCACCACCACCAACCCAAATCATCTCTTTCTTTGAGTCGAAGATAGGATGGAAATCACCATAAGGGCCACTCATAATCACCTTGTCGCCGGGTTTACGCGAGAAGATGTAAGAGGAGGCGATACCCGTGGGTACATCCTGGAATCCCACTTCCGGTTTTGGTTTGAACGGTGTTGTGGCTATACGGACAGTCAGGGTGATACGGTCGCCCTCCGCAGGATAGTTGGCCATGGAATAGGCACGGATGGTGTCTTCGGGATTATGAGCCTTAAGTGAGAAGATGTTGAATCTCTCCCATGAGGGCAGATAATCAGGACCAATATCATCTTTATCAAAATCCTTATCGTAGTCAATGCAGTCGTAAGCGGGAATCTTAATCTGGGCATAGGAACCAGGGACAAAGTCCATATGCTCTCCTGGAGGCAATGCCACGATAAATTCCTTGATGAAACTCGAGACATTCTTGTTGGAAATGACCGTACATTCCCATTCCTTGACACCCATCACACTCTCGGGCACCTTGATTTTCAAGTCACCCTTTACTTTGCATTGGCATCCCAAGCGCCAATGCTCTTTTATCTGCTTACGTGTGAAATGAGGACGCTCGGAATCAAGAATCTCTCCCCCACCCTCAAGCACTTGCACTTTACATTGTCCACATGAAGCCTTACCGCCACAAGCAGAAGGCAAAAAGATGCCATTCTCATTGAGCGTAGTCATAAGGCTGCTACCTTGCGCTACGGAAATCGTCTTATCACCATTGATGAGAATATTGACATTGCCGCTAGGTGACAGATATTTCTTGGCTACCAACAGGATGATGACCAACAACAAGATGATGGTCAGAAATACCGCGATGCTTGTTATGATAAACTGTAACATAGTAACTGCTCCTTATTATATTTTAAGACCAGAAAAACACATCATGGCCATGGCCATGAGACCTACTGTAATAAAAGTGATACCCAGACCTTTCAATGGTTCTGGCACGTCACTGTATTGCATTTTCTCACGTATGGCGCCCATCGACACGATAGCGAGGGTCCAACCAATACCGCTACCCAAAGCGTAAACGATGGCATCGAGCAAGCTACCTATATATTGGGTGCTTGAGGGGTCGAGGTTGATACGTTGCTGCATGAACAGCGATGCACCCATGATGGCGCAGTTAACAGCGATGAGCGGTAGGAAAATGCCCAATGCGGCATAAAGCGACGGAGAATATTTCTCAACGGTCATCTCCACCAATTGCACGATGCCCGCAATGACAGCGATGAAAAGAATGAAACTCAGATACGACAGGTCTACGCCCTCAATAAGACAATCAGGGCCTAGCACTTTGGTCTGGAGCAGATAGTCGACGGGAACAGTAACCAACAGCACAAAAGTGACAGCCAGTCCAAGTCCGAACGAGGTCTTGACGCTCTTCGAAACGGCTAGGTACGAACACATGCCAAGGAAGAACGCGAATATCATGTTGTCGACAAATATCGACCGGAAAAACAAACTAATTAGATGATCCATAATTACTTCTCCTTATAAAAATAAGCCCTGTGAATCCAAATAACGCAACCAAGCAATATGAGCGCCATGGCAGGCATGGTCATCATACCATTGTTCATGTAGCCACAACCATAGAAACTCTGTGGGATAATGGTTAGACCAAGCAATGTGCCGCGTCCAAGCAGTTCACGCACTGCAGCCACGACAATAAGCACCATTGCATAGCCCAAACCATTGCCTATGCCATCGAGGAAACTGGGCCAAGGCTTGTTCATCATGGCGAAAGCTTCCAGACGTCCCATAAGAATACAGTTGGTGATAATCAATCCCACATACACGGAGAGTTGCACACTCACATCGTAAGCAAACGCCTTAAGTATTTGACTAACGATGGTTACCAAAGCGGCCACGACCACCAACTGCACAATGATACGGATGCGGTTGGGAATGGTTTTCCGCAAGAGAGAGATAATGACATTGGCGAAGGCCGTGATAATCGTCACCGCCAAGCCCATGACAATGGCGGGTTTGAGTTGGGACGTGACTGCCAAGGCAGAACAAATACCCAACACCTGCACAAGTATAGGATGGTCGAGGTTCAGCGGATTGCCTAAAGCCTCTTTATTTTGTTTTGAAAACAATTTGCTCATATTCGATTCTCCTTATTCTTTTGATTGAAGGAATTTTATGTATTTGCCAAGACAATCATGAAGCATGGCACTCACGCCATCGGAAGTAAGGGTAGCACCCGTTACGGCGTCAACCTGTGTATCTTCATTGTCCACATTCTTCTTCACGGCGAGGGCTATTTCCTGACTATCGCCAGCAAACAGTTTCTTACCCACAAACTTGGCTTGCCAACTGGCATCATCCTTGATTTCTGCTCCCAAACCAGCAGTTTCTCCTTCATGGTTGAAATAAGCACCATAGACGGTCTGTTTGTCATCATTGAGGGCGATATAACCATTGATGGGCCCCCAAAGGCCCATGCCATAGACGGGAATCACATATTTGCGCTGGCCTTCCACCTCACAGATGTACAGGGCTAGGCGGTCACTCTTGAAGTCGGAACTATTGAACTTAAAAGCCGTGCTCTCATTATCTTTTGCGTCGAATGGTTGGAGTGTACCATCAAGGTTCACCACATTGTCACTAAGAACGGTCTTCTTGTATGTCTCAGCCGATTGGGCATCGTCCAACCCCCGAATGTTCAGAGAATAGAGAATTTGTTTCTTCTTGTCAAGGGCCACATTGGCGTCTTGTTTGCTTTTCAGTGCTTGGAAAACAAATGCCAACAAGAAAGCCACGACTACCACGATGACCATGGAATAGACAATCGTGTATGTATTGGAATTGGTGTTCAGTTTCATGACATTCTTATTTATTAGAGGTGAGACGTTTCATGCGCTTCGAAATATTGCGTTGTACCACGCAATAATCAATGAGAGGCGCAAACATATTCATCAATAAGATGGCCAACATCATTCCTTCAGGATAACCAGGATTCATGACCCTGATAATGATGGCCATGGCACCAATCAAGAATCCATAGACGTATTTTCCACATTCCGTACGTGCACTGGTTACGGGGTCGGTAGCCATGAACACTGCACCGAAGGCGAAGCCTCCGAGGATCAAATGCTCATAGAAAGGAATGGTCGATTGGCCTGTGGCAGTGAAAATGAGCCCCATCACTGTTCCACCGACAAACACGCTAATGATAGTTTTCCACGAAGCGATACCAGTCGTGATAAGGATGATGGCACCCAAGGCAATGGCGATGATACTGGTCTCACCGATGGAACCAGGGATAAAACCGGTAATCATGTCACAGATGCTACTTGACGGTTCCATACCCTGCCCAATCTGCCCCAATGGAGTGGCGGCGGTGAAACCATCAGGCAAAGTATTGCCCAATCCCCAGATAGAATCGGTAGACACCCATACGCTGTCACCACTCATCTTTTGCGGATAAGAGAAGAATAGGAATGCGCGGGCCACTAATGCCACATTGAAAATATTCATGCCAGTGCCACCAAAAATTTCTTTGGCAAAAATGACGGCAAAGGCACACGCCAAAGCAAGGATCCACAACGGGCAATTCACGGGGACAATCATCGGAATGATGATACCCGAAACCAGATAACCCTCTTGTATCTCTTCACCTTTCCATTGCGCCCAAGCGAACTCAATACCCAAACCGACGATATAACTGACCAAAATTTTAGGCAATACCGCCAAAAAGCCATAGAAGAAAATGCTGAAAAAGCCGGCATTCTGCAACGTACCAGCAGCAGCATAGTTCTGATAACCAATATTGTACATTCCGAAGAGCAGAGCAGGCATCAAAGCGATGACCACCATACTCATGATTCGCTTGGAGTCAATGGCATCGTGGATATTGGTGCCGCTCTTAGCCGTATCATTAGGAACGTAGAGGAACGTTTCAAATCCCTCGAAAATGCTCCTGAAAGCATGCAGTTTGCCATCGGGCTGGAACGAGGGTTTTATCTTGTCAAGATATTTTCTTAATGCACTCATAATAATCATGTTTAAGCATTTTCCTTTCGCAACATGTCCAAACCTTCACGGACGATGCGTTGCAGCTCCAGTTTGGAGGAGTCGACAAATTCGGCAACAGCAAAATCCTCAGGTGATACTTCATAGATTCCCAACTGCTCCATCTTGTCGATGTCACCCGCTATGATGGCTTTGATGAGATACTCTCCGTATATATCCATGGGCAACACGCGGTCGTATTCCCCACTCATGATAATATGTCTCTCTCCGCCTTTGACACGTGCATCGAGCGTATATTCTTTTTTCTTGCCCATGAGCCATGAGAAGTAACTGCGATTAGCTGAAAAATCTTTGAACCGAGGCATAATCCAACCGATAAATTCGTCGCGGTCGTCACCTTCGGGGATAACGGTTATTTCTGATGTCAGAGCACCCACATAGTGGTCAAGACCACATGGTTTGCCAGTGAGGGGATTACCATCAATGACGCGCAGATGCCGTTCTGCTTCTACCTGATTCTCAAGTAGCGATTTTATCGATTGTCCTACAAGCACCTCGACATACTTGGGGTCTTTCACCTCACTACCAGCAATGGCGATGCGCTTGCGCAAGTCGACCTTACCGTCGGTGAATAGTCGACCGATAAATACCACCACCATCGGGTCGACAGTCCATACTGTCTCACCTTTATTCACTGGTGATATGTGATTTACTTGCACACCGACGTTACCAGCAGGACATGGTCCGGAGAACACATGTGTCTCAACACCCTTCACGTCGGGAAAATTCAAACTCTGGCCATTTTTCACTCCCACATGTGTCTCTGCCATTCGTGAGAGAGCCGCCAAACCTGTCGCAAAAAACTTCTCGTTGCCTTCAACTTCATAACTGAAATCGGCAGCCAGAGGCATATCACGGAAGGCACTGACGAAAATTGCCTTCGGTTTTATCGACGGTTCAGCGGAAATGGCATAAGGCAATTGGCGCAAATAGCCGAACAGACCCGCCTTCATAAGATGCTGCTGCACCTCATCTCCTGATAGCTTTGCGGGATCTTTCTCCTTACCAAAGTCGACAAATTCTTGCTTACTGTCGGCTTCCACTTTAACACAAAGCAGTTTTCTGCGCTCACCGCGAAGTACCGCTGTGACAGTACCACTGACAGGCGAGGAGAAAACCACTTCGGGAAACTTTTTGTTAACAAAAAGTGGTTCGCCGGCTTTGACATGATCACCTTCGCGCACAACGACTTTCGGCGTCATTCCAACAAATGCATCCGGCATAAGAGCATACTCTTTGCCATACTTAAACGGATCACATTTCAAAGCCGCTTTACCCTTCAAGTTAATGTCTAAGCCTTTTTTAAGCTTAATTACATTTTCCATAAAAAATATTAAAGGTTTTGTTTGAATCTCTTACTTTGCACACTGTCCTCAAAAGCAATGACGAGTGTAACTATTCTTATAGACTGCAAAAATAATAAAAAAGCCTTGATTTAGAAAGAAAAAAATGTGAATAATTCGCATAACACGAGTTTTTGATGTATTTTTGTGGCAAAATTCAGAGATATCCGAACGTTCAAACATATAATAAGCGCCGTTATCTGGACAATTATCGGCTTTATACTGTTGGTATTTATTTTGTTGAGAATACCAGCAGTACAGAGTTATTTGGGTGAAAAGGCAGCAGATGCGCTAAGCCAAAAATTAGGCACAGAAGTCAGTGTCGGCAAAGTAGACATTGGACTTGTCAGTAGCCGTATCACCATCGATGACGTGTTTATACGCGACCAGCGCCACAAACCCATGCTCAGCGTTACACGTATGTCGGCCAATGTCGATATTATGTCTTTGTTTGATGGCAAGGTTTCTGTCAACTCAGCCCAGTTGTTCGGTCTGAAGGGAGCATTTTACCAAGAGGATGCCGACAGTAGACCCAATTACGCTTTCTTACTCGATTCTCTTAAGGGAAAAGACAAGGAAAGCAGTCCATTGGATCTGTCGGTCAAATCACTCATCGTGCGAAATGGTTCATTTTCGTTTCATCGCTTGGACCTACCACCTACCCATAAGTTCAGCACGGCACACCTGTCTGTCAGCGACATTAGCGGCCACTTTATTCTTCACCATCTCACCAATGATGATGTGTTTCTGGACGTGAAAAAGTTGTCATTCAAGGAGGCTTCGGGCTTGAATGTCAAATCTTTGGAATTTGATTTGAAGTCAGACAAGCAAAGCACAGTGTTAAACCATTTGTCGTTAACGATGCCAGGCACATCATTGCAACTCTCCGATGTCAAGACCAACTATCATTTCGGGCAGTCTGGCGTTCGTGCCGACGACCTATCCTACCAAGCTACCATTCAGGCGGAAAAGATCTCTCCATCCGATCTCTCCTGTTTTCTACCTCAGTTGGCATACTGTCCCTCGGCATTGTCTTTGCAGACCAAGTTATCGGGTCTAAACGGCAAGCACACCCTGCAAGGACTGTTACTGCGTTCATTGGATGGACGCCTGTCACTGAATGCCGATGCCACCGTTGGCGACCTAATGACCGCACCCTCATGGACAGCCAATATCCACCAGTTTGTGCTTCCTTCACATGAAGTGGAAAAATGGTCATCTCTCATCGATGACCAAAAAGTGCTTGATATCCTGAACCAAGCCGGCACTCTGTCGCTCAGTGGAATGGCTGAAGGCGGGCCTTCATTGCTGAACATAGCCTGCAAGATGACGAGTGACCTTGGCAACGGCCAAATTGAATTACACAAAAGAGGCAACTCTTTCTCCGCCAAAGCGGACACCGACGCTTTTCATTTAGACCCGCTTCTTGGCAACGACTTCGGTATTCTGGAAGCCCATCTCTCTATGGAGGGGACATGGCCTTTGACGTCCCAGACAGCCATGCGGATGAAAGGCACGGTACCCCATTTGATGTACAAAGGTCATGATTTGCGTGACATCGCCATCGATGGACGTTATACAGATGGCATGTACGATGGCACTTTCGCAATGTCCTCACCTGAAGGAGACGTGCGTTTCGACGGAATGTTGCATTTCAAGCAGCCGCTGTCGGGTAAGTTTACCGCTCAAGTTCAGCATTTCAACCCCAATGCCTTGGGACTGACAGAAAATTGGCGCGGGCAGTCGGTTGACTGTGACATAATAGCCAACATTGATGCCCTTACCGGCAGTACCCTCCAAGGTGACCTAACTGTCAACAACCTTGTGCTCTCCTCTCCCGAGAGACAATTGCGGCTCGACCACTTAGCCATCACATCAGCAAGCAATAACCAATTGTCACTCACCACCGATTTCTGCGAAGCCGATGTTCAGGGTAACTTGAACCTATCCACCCTCCCCGAGAGTGTTTTTGGCATTCTAGCTGACAAACTACCCACTTTGCCAGGGTTGATTGGAAAAAACACACAAAACCAAGGACGCCATCTCTCACTTTCTGCGCGATTCGATGACAGCGATTGGTACCGACAAATACTGAAGCTTCCGATTACGCTCCATCAACCTATGAGGATTGACATGGAGCTGGATGAGTCAACCCATTCGTTGGACATGGTGTTGGACGTGCCAGACTTTACCTATTCCGACAACCATTTTGAGCATGCGCTTGTCGATATGGTTACAGTCGACGACACCCTGAAATGTAACGCCAATTTGCAAAAAATAAACGACAATGGTAGAAGCATAGATATAGGTATCAACGCTAGAGCCGTCAACAACACTCTACATGCAGACATAGATGCTGATACCCGTGGCGGTAAACAAGCCATGCGTGGGTTGTTGTCAACGAGCACTCAATTCTTCCGTTCCGATGACGGCGTGCCAACCGCCCATATCGTTGTACACAACTCACATCTGTTTGTGGGAGATGAGGAATGGCGTATTCAACCTGCTGACATTCTCTATTCAAAGAACGGCCTGCTTGTAGACAACCTCGCTCTTACCAACCACGGACAATATCTCATCGTCAACGGAATGATACGTCCCGACAGCAACGACACTTTGTCTGTCGACATCAACCATGTCGATATGGAATATTTATCGTCGCTGATGGGAGTCAAGAATGTCAGTTTTGGTGGCATGGCGACAGGAAAAATATATGCCTATTCTCTCTACAACGACCCCAGTGCCGACGGAGTGTTAAAGGTGGATGATTTCTCGTTTGTCGATGGGCATATGGGTAATTTGTCGGCCTCACTGAACTGGAAGAAGAGCACCAACAAACTGATGATTGGTGCACTCATCGACAATGGACCAGAGTCTCGCACTTTTGTTGACGGACATATCGGATTCTCACCCTCAGAACTAAACCTCAACTTCAACACACAGGGCACTCCCCTTTCATTCATTGAGCACTATTGTCCATTTATGACCAATGTCCAGGCCCGAAGCGTAGGACACATACGGGTGTTCGGATCATTTAAAAAGCCCGACCTGGAAGGTCAGGCTGTCGTCAATGGTCCTATCACCATGAAAAATCTAAACACGACTTATCAACT
Organism: uncultured Prevotellaceae bacterium; assembly: GCA_900313615.1. Taxonomy (GTDB): domain Bacteria; phylum Bacteroidota; class Bacteroidia; order Bacteroidales; family Bacteroidaceae; genus Prevotella. The sequence continues at coordinate 137,944 of OMRP01000003.1, read as the reverse complement.
GAGGAACGACACCATTACACTGAAATCAGGCCAGATATTCTTTGATGGCGACACCGTATACGACAAACGTAACCATACCGCTGTCATCAGTGGCATTATTAACCATGACCATCTAGGACCCTTCACCACCGACATTCAAATACATGCCGACAATGCATTGGTATACGATTTCCCCACACTGGGCAACAACAATTTCTGCGGAACGATATACGCCACTGGCAACTGCCATATAAAGTCAAGAAGCGGCGAGGTGAACATAGATGCGGAAGCAACACCCGAAGCCAACACCCTGTTTATCTACAACGCCAGCAGTCCCGACGCCATCAGCAACCAAAGTTTCATTCAGTGGAATGACATCACGCCCCAGATGGACACGCTGCTCGTAGCCCGCGATGTCATACCACAAGAGGCCATTGAGGAGAAGAAGCCCAATATGCCTTCTAACCTCCACATGAACATCTTGGTAAACGCCAACACCAACGCCACCCTTCGTGTTCTGATGAATGAAGAGAGTGGCGACCTCATCGACTTGTTAGGTAACGGTGTACTCCGAATCTCCTATTTCAACAAAGGAGCCTTTAATATTTTCGGCAATTACGTGGTTGACCATGGCATCTATAAGATGACCATCCAGAATGTGTTGTCGAAAGATTTTCAATTCCAGGAAGGAGGAACCATATCATTCGGAGGCAATCCATTTCGGTCAGCCCTTGACCTAAAAGCGCTATACACCGTCAATGGTGTATCACTCTCCGACCTGAACATAGGGCGCAACTTCGCCACGAACAACATACGTGTAAACTGCATCATGAATATTGGCGGCACGATGGAGGCGCCTACCGTCGATTTTGACATGGAGATGCCCACCGTCAATGCTGATGCCCAACAGATGGTTCGCAGTTTGGTCAATAGCGAGGAAGAGTTGAACCAACAAGTCATATACCTGTTGACCATTGGTCGTTTTTATTCACCGAGCAGCAACAATGCCGTTGAAGAGAGCACACAAAGCCAAACGAGTCTGGCCATGCAGAGCCTGCTCAGCGGCACCATCAGCCAACAAATCAATAATGTGCTCAGCAGTGTGTTGAACAACAGCAACTGGAACTTTGGCGCTAACATATCCACGGGCGATGAAGGTTGGAACAATGCTGAATATGAAGGTATCTTGAGCGGTAGACTCATGAACAACCGTCTACTCATCAACGGACAGTTTGGCTATCGTGACAACAGCAACGCCACCTCCAGTTTTATTGGAGACTTTGATGTTAGGTACCTCCTTTTCCCCAACGGCAACCTTTCCGTACGCGTATATAATCAGACCAACGACCGCTATTTCACCAAAAACAGTCTGAACACCCAAGGTGTCGGTCTTATTATGAAGAAAGATTTCAATAGCTGGCGCGATCTCTTTGGCATCAAGAAAAAGAAGAAGAAAAAAGATACAAAAGAAAAACAAGACAAATGAGAAAAATACAACAATTGCTCGCTCTGTTTTTCACCTTATTAACACCTTATATCGCTATGGCTCAGTCTAAAGACATAGAAATTAGAATCGTTGAGACAAGTGACGTCCACGGATGTTTCTTTCCATACGATTTCATCAACCGAACACCCAAAAAGGGAACATTGTCACGTGTGATGACCTATGTCAACCAACTACGACAAAAATATGGCGACAGACTCATCCTGCTGGAAAACGGCGACATCTTACAAGGGCAGCCCACATGCTATTATACCAACTATGTGAAACCTGAAATGCCCAATCTGGCAGCAGAAGTCATCAACTACATGGGATACGATGCCCAAGTGTTCGGCAACCACGATGTGGAGACGGGCCATGCCGTATACGACAAATGGATTAAGGAATTGGATTGTCCGGTATTGGGAGCCAACATCATTAACACATTAACTGGCAAACCTTATGTCCAACCATACACCATAATAGAGCGCGCAGGTGTAAGAATTGCCGTTCTCGGCATGCTGACACCCGCAATTCCAAATTGGTTAAACGAAGAGTTATGGAGTGGTATGTCATTCGCCGAAATGGTATCAACTGCGCATCATTGGGTAGAACGAATAAAGGAAGAGGAACATCCCGATGTGATTATTGGGCTTTTCCATTCTGGCCGTGAAGGCGGTATCACCACAGATAGTTATGAAGAGGACGCTTCGTTACGTGTTGCCCGCGAAGTGGATGGGTTCGACATCATCTTATATGGACATGACCATACCCGCCACAATGATATTGTACGCGGTCCATCAGGCAATAGTGTTGCCTGCTTGGACCCGTCATGCGATGCATTGTTGGTGGCTGATATCACACTGAACCTGCACATCACCAATGATGGTACGCCCCAACGTTGTGTTGAGCAAAAATCGATACGCGGCAAACTCGTTTCCGTGGAACAAATGGAGATAGACCAAACATTCGTCAACCATTTCCAGCCCGCTATCGACAGTGTGAATGCCTACGTGAACAGAGAGATAGGCTATTTCGACTGCCCCATTTATACCCGTGACAGTTATTTCGGTAGTTCTCCTTTCTCCGACCTTATTCACGACATGCAGTTGGAACTAACAGGAGCGGATATATCTTTCAATGCCCCACTCTCGTTCGACACACGCATCGAGGCAGGTCCTATCCATGTGAGCGATTTATTCAACCTTTATAAATATGAAAACAAAGTATATGTGCTACGCATGACAGGTGAAGAAATCCGCCGCCATTTGGAGATGAGTTACGACCTCTGGGTAAACACCATGCAATCACCTGACGACCATATCATGTTGTTGAGCAACGACAACGATGACGACCGTCAACGCTACGCCTTCAAAAACCTTGCCTTTAATTTCGACAGTGCGGCAGGTATCGACTATGAGGTGGACGTGACCAAGCCAGACGGTCAGAAAGTGCACATCCTCAGGATGAGCAATGGTCAACCCTTTGATGAATCCAAATGGTATCGAGTGACAATGAACAGTTACCGTGGTAACGGTGGCGGAGAACTATTGACGCGAGGGGCCTGCATCCCTCATGAAGAGTTGCCAAGCCGCATTGAATGGCAAAGCGAGAAAGACCAACGTTATTACCTGATGCAGCGCATCCAACGTTCCGGTCACCTTTCTCCTACGGCACATGGCAATTGGCATTTCGTGCCCAAGGAATGGACCGAAGAAGCCATCAAACGTGACAAAGCATTACTATTCGGAAATAAATGAAAAAGACATATTGGTTTGCGTTCTGCCAGTCCGACCTGCTCTTGGCGAAAGATAGCGACGGTCATTTAGTTGTGCCTCTAGCCGAAGAGCCCCCCACGCCTATAATGCCTTGGCAGACAATTCATGAAATGCCTTCACTGGATGGAACATCCGTGAAGGCCTATGCTATTGACAGTCCTGTGACGCAGTGTGACAACATGGTGATGTGCGGTCTGCGAAAATCCTTCTATCACCTGCCCACAGAACATTACCTTATGGCAGGCAAGTGCCATGAAATACTGTATTGGGACCATAACACACGCTTTTGCGGTGTTTGTGGAGGCAGGATGCTCATGCACACAAATATCTCGAAACGTTGTGAAGAATGTGGCAAAGAAGTATGGCCGCAGTTAGCCACAGCCGTCATCTGTCTTATTTATCGTGGCGATGAGGTGATGATGGTCAGGGCAAGAAATTTCCGCGGCGATTTTTATGGTTTGGTGGCTGGTTTTGTGGAGACAGGCGAGACCTTGGAAGAGGCCGTTGAACGCGAAATCGCCGAAGAAGTGGGTCTACGCGTAAAAAACATCCGCTATTATGGCAGTCAGCCGTGGCCTTACCCCAGTGGGTTGATGGTGGGATTCTATGCTGAATACGACGGTGGCAGTGTTCACTTGCAGCAGTCTGAGCTATCCTCCGGAGGTTGGTTCCGATACGACAACCTCCCCACCCTTCCCGAGCCGTTGTCTATCGCCCGCAAACTGATTGACCATTGGCTGGAGATGCATAATAACCAGAAGAAATAGATTCGCCGTTCAGATAAGGATGAATTATCGTTCTTTCACTAGAGAGAACAGTTCGTTCAATTCGGCACGCGACACGCCTAATACCACCGCTTGGTCAAGGTCTTCTTTGGCCAAGCGTTTTTTTCCGAGAGCAATACGAACAAGCGCCCTATTTAGCAGGTATTGCGGTTCGGCGGGGTCAAGTCGTATGGCTTCGGAGAAATCGAATTCAGCCAACTCAGTCTGTCCCCTATCTTTTTCCATGCCAGCCCGAGCGGCATACGCCACCGCATTGTCGGGGTGCATCTCCACCAAGCGGTTCATCATATCCATGGCTTCCGTGGGATGATGGTCTTTGTCGTTGAGCAATGCCAACCCCAACAACCCCTCAAAATGGGTAGGCTGAAGGTGCAGCAACGCGTCGTAGTCAGCCCGAGCAAATCCATATTTACCTAATTGGGTATAAGCATAGGCACGGTAGAAGAATGCCGTCGCGTTGTCTCCTTTCTTCAAGATGTAAGTGTATTCATCCACTGCATAGTTCCACTGTTCAAGCAGCAGGTTGACGGCAGCCTTGCGAAACCTCAAATCCATGTCACGAGGATAGCGCTCAATCTGTTGCATAAGCACCGACAAGGAGTCACGCAACTCTTGATTCGACTGAGCCTTAGCCATGGTAGAAAAGCACAAGGAGAGGATGAATACTACTACACAGTGCCTCATACAGATAAATTCTTGATATAATCAACGATCCACTCGCCCACCTCTTTCGTGCCATAATGCGGTGCGCCTTCCACCTGTATCTCCGGCGTGCGTACGAGGGCGTCAAGACTGGCATCCACAGCCTGACGAATGTACCGACCTTCTTCTAAAAGTTCGAAATGTTCATACAGCATGGCCACGGATAGAATCTGTGCTAGTGGGTTGGCAATGTTTTGACCCGTTGCTTGAGGCCAAGAACCATGAACAGGCTCGAACAACGGTGTGTGTTCGCCTGTGGATGCCGAAGGAAGCAATCCCATTGAACCAGAAATGCAACTACCTTCATCAGTGAGAATGTCACCAAACGTGTTCTCTGTTACTATGACGTCGAAGAATGTCGGTTCCACAATCATACGCATGGAAGCGTTGTCGACAAACATATAATCGACGGAAACATCAGGATATTGCGGTTCCATCTCCTTGGCTACCTGTCGCCACAAACGGCTTGATGCCAAGACATTGGCCTTGTCGACGACCGTGAGATGCTTGTGACGTTTGAGTGCATACTCAAAACCAACACGAAGGATGCGTTCCACTTCCGGCCTTGTGTATTTGTTGGTGTCATAGGCCATGTTGTCATCTTGGTATTTCTCGCCAAAATACATGCCTCCTGTCAATTCACGAATGCAAATGAAATCGGCACCACGCACCAATTCTTCTTTCAGTGGACTCTTGTGCAACAGACAAGGAAACGTTTGTATAGGACGTATATTGGCATACAACCCTAGTTTTTTGCGCATGGCCAACAGCCCCTGCTCAGGACGCACCTTCGAAGTAGGATCATTATCGTATTTGGGATGGCCCACTGCAGCAAAGAGCACTGCATCAGCCCAAAGACAAGTCTGGAATGTCTCTTCGGGGAAAGGGTCACCTACTTTGTCAATGGCATCGGCTCCACAGATAGCCTCTTTATATTCAACTTGATGGCCAAACTTCTCAGCCACGGCATCCATGACGGCAACACCTTGTTTCATGATTTCTGGCCCTATGCCATCGCCAGCCAATACAGCTATTTTTAGTTTATTCATGATTGTACAGATTTATAAAATATTTAACGTATAAAACGTACTAATTATTGTTTTCCTCAAACATATTTAGCATCTTGATTGTCGCTTTGATGGCCGCCTCGGTCTGATCCGCATCGAGAGCACGTGTACGGATTGTTTTGTCGTCATAGCGCCATGTGATGACCGTCTGTACCAAGGCATCCGTCCGTCCACCGGGGGGGATTGTGACAGCGTAGTTTTCCAATAGCGGAAAAGTTCGGTCTAGATTCGTCTTGTATATTTTTCTCAATGCCTTGACAAAGGCGTCATATTGTCCATCACCTGTCGAGTCGGCTTCATATTGTCGGCCGTTGATTTCCACCTTGATGCTAGCCAAAGGCTTCAATCCGTATGAGGTGGTAACCATATAGCTCACCAACTTCACCTTTTCTACTGGAGGGGTGTGTTTCAGTACATCGCTCACAATATAAGGAAGGTCTTCTGGAGTGACAATTTCTTTCCTATCACCCAATTCAGTGATGCGCTGGGTCACTTTTCTCGTCTGCTCTGGTGTCAGTTCCAGTCCCATCTCTTGCAGATTTCGGAGGATGTTCGCCCGTCCACTTGTCTTGCCCAACGCATATTCACGCTTACGGCCAAAACGCTCAGGCATGAGGTCGTTGCAGTAAAGATTGTCTTTGTTGTCACCATCAGCATGGACCCCCGCCACCTGTGTAAACACATTTTCACCCACAATGGGCTTATTGGGTGCGATGGGCACAGCACTATATTCCTCCACCATTTTGCTGACCATGTTGAGTTTATCCTCACGGATATTGGTACGAGCCTTGAAGTGGTCCTTAAGAATAACCTGAACACTTGCCAATGGCGCATTGCCACAACGTTCGCCTAACCCATTGACTGTCACATGCAAGCCTTTGGCTCCAGAAAGCACTGCAGCGAGAGAATTCGACACGGCCAAATCATAGTCGTTATGTGCGTGGAAATCAAAATGCAATGTGGGGTAACGTTTCATCATTTTCCGAAAATACTCAATCACCTGCAAAGGGTTCATGATACCAAGGGTGTCGGGAAGCATGAAGCGTGCCACAGGGGTTTTGGCAATGGCGTCCATCAATTGGTATACATATCCTGGGGAATCCTTCATGCCATTGCTCCAATCCTCAAGATAGACATTCACGGTCATACCCTTCGATACGGCATAATTCACACTTTCCTCGATATCGGCAATATGTTCTTCAGGCGATTTGTTCAGCTGTTGCCTACAATGGCGCAACGACCCTTTGCCCAACAGGTTTACCGTCTGTGCCCCACAATCCGCAATCCAATCCACCGAACGATGACCATCGACAAACCCCAACACCTCCACTTTATGAAGCATGTCAATACGTGACGCATAGCGACAAATCATCCGCACGGCATCGGCTTCGCCCTCCGACACACCTGCCGACCCCACCTCAATACGGTCAACATTCAGGTCATTGAGCAGAGCCCGTGCTATCATCAGTTTCTCGTGAGGCAGAAACGACACGCCATTGGTCTGTTCACCGTCACGCAGGGTTGAATCCATAATTTCGATGAACGGTGCTATGCGTCGATAACTACTCACTGGTTTTGTCGTTCCCATTCTTCAATTAACTGTTTGTTGTCGACGAGATAGTCGATATCATCAAGACCATTCATCAAACAATGTTTCTTATATGCATTGATTTCAAAATGTTCACTACGGCCGGTAGACAGGTTGGTGATGGTCTGTTGTGGCAAATCAACTGTCACTTCGCTCTTCGGGTTGTCGTTGATAGTGTGGAATAGTTCGGATAGGAAATCCTCACTCACCACTACAGGCAAAACGAAATTATTGAGTTCGTTGTTCTTGTGTATATCGGCGAAAAAAGAACTTACCACTACGCGAAAACCATATCCCGCAATAGCCCATGCCGCATGTTCACGCGACGAACCCGAACCGAAGTTTTTTCCGGCCACGAGAATGCAACCACCATACTTGGGGTCGTTGAGCACAAAGTCTTTCTTCGGTCGTCCATCTTTATCGTATCTCCAATCATAGAATAGTTTCTCACCGAAATCATTCTTGTCGGTGGCTTTTAGATATCGTGCTGGAATAATCTGGTCGGTATCCACATTCTCCAATGGGAGGGGAACGCAAGTGCTGGTAACAATATTGAATTTCTGTTTCATACTATTAGAGATATTGTCTGGGGTCTGTTATTTTTCCTGTTATGGCTGCCGCTGCAGCAACGAGTGGGGAGACAAGCAGCGTACGGGCACCAAGACCCTGCCGACCTTCGAAATTACGGTTGCTGGTAGATACACAATACTTTCCCACGGGCACTTTATCGTCATTCATCGCCAAACAGGCCGAACATCCAGGCTGTCGCACTTCAAAACCCGCCTCGGTTAGAATCGTTTCTATTCCCTCATCACAAATCTGTTGGTAGACTTTCCAGCTTCCTGGTACGAGCCACGCGACGATACCGGGTGCTTTTTTCTTACCTCTGACGATATTGGCAAAGGTACGGAAGTCCTCAATCCGCCCATTGGTACACGCTCCAAGGAACACATAATCTATGGGTTTTCCCAATAACCTTTCTCCCGGTTCAAAGCCCATATATGCCAAAGCCTTCATGAAGGAAGTCTTTCCCGAATCATCAATATCGCCAAGGCCCGGGATATTCTCAGTAATACCAATACCCATTCCTGGATTGGTGCCATAAGTGATACGCGGTTCTATATCAGCAGCATCGAACGATAGTTCTTGGTCGAAGACGGCATCGTCGCCACTTCGTAGCGTCTTCCAATATGCTACGGCCTCATCCCATGCCTTGCCCTTCGGAGCATAAGGTTTGTCTTTCAAGTAAGCAAAAGTAGTCTCGTCTGGGGCGATAAACCCTCCACGTGCGCCCATTTCGATGGATAGGTTGCAGAGTGTAAGCCTCCCTTCCATGCTCATAGCTTCCACCACAGGGCCAGCATATTCCACGAAATAGCCCGTAGCGCCCGACGTGGTGAGGCGAGACATCAAGTACAATGCCACATCCTTGGCGACCACGCCATCATTCAATTTCCCATTGATGGTGATGCGCATCGACTTCGGTTTCTGTTGTAGGATACACTGCGATGCCATGACCATCTCCACCTCGGAAGTGCCGATGCCAAATGCGACAGCCCCCATCGCTCCATGTGTAGAAGTATGCGAATCGCCACACACAATGGTCATGCCCGGTAGGGAAAGTCCTTTCTCCGGTCCCACCACATGGATTATGCCATTGTCTGGCGACATCATGCCATAATGCGTAAGCCCAAACTCCTTGCAGTTCCGTTCCAACGTTTCCACTTGTTTCCTTGATACGGGATCGGCGATGGGCTTGTCTTGGTCATGTGTCTGCGTGTTATGGTCGGGCATGCAGATAATCTGTCCGGGGCGAAAGCATTTCAGGCCACGCGCCCTCATGCCATCAAAAGCCTGTGGCGAAGTCACCTCATGACAATAGAGCCTGTCAATATATAACTGCGTGGGACCATCGGGTATGTTTTTTACCACATGTTTGTCCCAAATCTTGTCGAAAAGCGTGTTCATGTTCGTTTCAGTTCTTGAATTTGTTAATACAGTCGAGATACGCCTCGACCGATGCCGTTACGATGTCAGTATTGGCTCCGAAACCATAGTAGAGGCTGCCATTGTATTCCACTTGCATGTGTACTTTACCCACATCATCAGATCCTTTGGATATGGCTTGTATGGTAAACTCCCTGATGGTCATTTTTTTCTGTATGATTTTTTTCATCGCCTTGATGGCGGCATCCACAGGGCCATTACCCGTTGACGCCTCTTCAAACTTCTGTCCACTGATATCGAGTCCAATACTTGCTACGCTCTTCACCCCCATGCCGGTGGTCACCTGTAGGAAATCGAGTTTTACGGCATGCGACTCTGCGGTATCAGCGCCAGCTAGCATTAAGATGTCATCATCATTGATTTCCTTCTTGCTGTCAGCCAATTTGAGGAACTTTTCGTATATTTTGTCAACCTTCGCCTCGTTTTGCACATTAACACCCAGCACATTCAAACGGTATTTCAGTGCTGCGCGTCCTGAACGTGCCGTCAGCACAATAGAGTTTTCGTCAATGCCAACATCTTTGGGGTTCATGATTTCGTAAGTAGCGACATTTTTGAGCACACCATCCTGGTGGATACCACTGGAATGGGCAAAAGCGTTCCTACCCACTACCGCCTTGTTGGGTTGAACAGGCATGTTCATCAACCCAGACACCATACGGCTGATGGGGTATATTTTCGTAGTGTTGATGTTTGTTTCAATATTCAGGTATTTATGGCATTTGAGAATCATGGCTATCTCCTCAAGCGAGGTGTTACCTGCGCGTTCACCGATACCATTGATGGTCACCTCCACCTGTCGTGCACCGTTCATGACCCCACTGAAAGAGTTGGCAGTAGCCATGCCTAGGTCATTATGGCAGTGGGTGGAAATGATGGCTTTGTCTATGCCATCAACATGCTCCATGAGATATTTAATTTTCTGGCCATATTCTTCAGGCAGGCAATAACCCGTCGTGTCAGGAATATTGACCACCGTCGCACCAGCTTTGATAACGGCCTCCACCACCCTAGCAAGGTATTCATTATCGGTACGGCCTGCATCTTCGGCATAGAACTCCACATCTTCCACATATCCTTTGGCATATTTTACTGCAGCCACAGCCCGCTCTATGATTTCCTCACGCGTAGAATTGAACTTGTATTTGATATGGTAGTCACTAGTACCTATACCCGTATGAATTCGTTTATGCTTGGCATATTGAAGCGATTCAGCCGCCAGATCGATATCTTTTTCCACGGCACGCGTCAATGCACAAATGGTGGGCCAAGTAACAGCCTTGGAAATCTCAATTACCGAATGGAAATCGCCGGGGCTGGAAATAGGAAAGCCCGCCTCGATAACATCGACACCAAGTAGTTCCAGTTGTTTGGCCACTTCAATTTTCTCCACGGTATTGAGTTGGCATCCTGGCACTTGTTCGCCATCGCGTAGTGTCGTGTCGAAAATGTACAATTTATCTGTCATAATCTTCATTAAATGACAAGACCTTTCTCACGTGGAAGTGGGAAAGGTCTTGTATATGTTTAACAATAGTCATTATATACGTGCATGCCTTTTTCACTTCCATTGCGCAGTACGCAGTCGAAGCGGTAGGGAGGCAATAATAATGGACAAGTTGGTGTTCATTGTTACAATCTTTAAATCGCGTGCAAAATTATAACATTTATTTTTTACACGCAAACAATTTGGAAGAAAATTTGCAAAAATAATTACGAATTGACGCTTTTCTCTACTTTTAGTTGATTTTTTCAAAGTTTTCCTCTATGTCTGAATGTCCGTCCAACGACCATGTGAGACGCTTGGAGTTAAGGCTTATGATGTTGTATGTCTGTGTTTCCGGGTCACCACCATACATTCCTTTGAAGATGGTTATTTGTTTATAGTCCTTGCTGAGGGCAAATTCGCGTTCATATTGACTGTCTCCAGCAAACACATCGGACACTTCGATGAGGACGAATCCTGTTCGTTCTGTTTTCTGTGTAAATGTATAATACACATATCCATCAGTTGCCACACCCTCATCATATACTTTTATCCATTTTCCTGCAAGACTTGCGATTTCGATGTCATCATCGCCACATGAAGCGAAGGAGAAAACAAACAATGCCAAAAGAAGTACATTCAAATATTTCATTGGTTTCATTTTATTAATTATACTGTTCTTATATTTCTATAACGAAATTTCCTTTTTAATATTGTTATGGTTATTGAAGGGATAGTATCATCTGCCATAATTCATCATGACATATCCACTTTCCTTCACAATATTGTTATGTTGCCCTGTAGCAAGTTGGTAGAACAACTGATAGGCTGTACTCGATTTGTCAACGTCGGAGCGTACACTTACCATTACCTCGGTCACGTAGGGATAAGAATTGTTCTTGATGGATGATTTATCAGGCATTACACCATTTACGCCAATCACCTGTGTGCGGTCATCATTTACTATGGTGTCGTAATAATAGAATGGAGTATAGGCTATTCCGTTCTCGTCCTGCTCAAGTTGATAATATGGAGACAACATGACATAGCCTATCATTTCAGGCCAGTCAATCATAGTTAGGCCATTCATCACAATCGTCTCCATCTTCTCTTGACTGCCCGAGTTGGCATTGCGTATATAGGGATTGATGGTCGCATCGTTACCCCCTACCTCCTTCCAGTTACGTATCTCGCCCGTGTATATCTTCTGTATCTGCCCTATGGTAAGATTGCGAACGGGATTCTTTGGATTGACAATGAACACAAAAGCGTCCTTTGCAACCGGACATGAGGTAATTGCTACGTTTTTCTCGTCAGCATACTTCTGCTCGTCACGACTGATACCACGCGCAGTGATGATGATGTCGTTCTCGCCATCTATCAGGCTAACAAACGAGCCATGCGTATTTCGGTTATTCAAAATCCGCTGCAAGGCAGTTTTATCGACATCTGACAGTTTATACCACAATGGAACGATTCCCCATCTTCCATCAGTTGCAAGGTGCTGAATCCATTCACACTCCATACCAAGTAATCGGCACATCAACAGGGTCCGCAGTGGTTCTGTGGAATCAGAGCCATCCATGATGGGTGAATTCTCAAGTGTAAGTGCCGTGGCAGCTGTAGGCTTTTCCAACTCGGGAACAGGGTCAACAACCACATTGGAATTCTCATCATCGCTGCCACCACATGAAGTGAACGCCAAAACTGCAAGAAATGCAAAAGCAAAACTAATTTGTTTCATTTCAATTCTAATTATATCTGTCTGTCATTTAACTAGCGTTACTAACGGAGATAACGTTCTCTTCAATTATCTTGCTCACAAGCGACATTCGTTTATTTACTCAACTGATACATTGCGTATGACAAAAGCACCCTCGCCATCGCCCTCTTTGTAGTCGAAGGTGGTGGGGATGGTGTCGAATGGTTCAAAGGTAAGCGTGAAGTCTGTGAAGAATAGTTTGCCCATAATACCTTCTGTGATTGCAGACGCTTTCAGTTTGGGATAGCTGTTCTCATCAAGCGTAATGCCATCGGCAGATGTCAATTTATATTTTTTCCCATTAGCTTCAAGATAGGAATCTTTGGCAATGCGGAACCAATAGCCCTCCTGACCATAGAATCGGAAACTGACGGTGGTTCTACAGGCATCAACATCCACCTTTTGGATAGCAAGTTGGAGGTTGGTTGTATTATCCTGTTTGTGGCCGCTGATGGCCTCTGCCATACCCAAGAACCATCCTGCGCCATATCCTGCACCCTTCCAAAGAATGTGCTTGTTGGGCGAAATTAATACATAATAAGGTATGGCTTTTATATCGCAATAGCGATTTTCTATGTCGGCTTTGCCCATCTTTCCATCGTTCCAATTCTTCCAGGCGATGCTCTTGCTGAAATCGTCCTCTTGCCAAGCAGAGGGTTTATCCTGATTGATACCGATGATTTCCAGTTTGCCTTGCATCTTATCATAGGCCTCCCTCATCTCTGGCTCTGATATGCGGCAGGGGTAGCATCCCAGGCTCCAGAAATCGAGTAGCACATATTTGCCGGTCTGACCGAGCACTTCGGCAAGGTGGTGCTTCTGCCCCTGCATATCTATCAATTCAGCATCGATGGCCTCTTCACCTACTTGCAAAATATGTGGCGGATAAACCTGAGTGTGTATTTGCGCCAGTTCCTCTTCAAATCCTTTTGGCGCACGGGCGGCGGTTGATGCCTCCAATACCTTTAATTGCTCCATATCAGGGAAGTCCTTAGTATAGTTTCTTGCCATCATAGCCACTCCGTCCAACTCATCGAGCGATGCCGCATCTACCGGCAAAGAGGGAAGAATGTCCATCGTCTGTTTCAAGTATTTCATATAGACAGGCCTTTCTTCTTCCCACGGAGCATTGGCAAGACTAAGTCGTAACAACTCTGCCAGCGTGTCATAACCATATTCCGTAATACGGCTGAGTGTCTGCTGTTCAGGGAGTGGACTATCCACTTTCCACAATGGGTAGAGGCAGTCTGTACCCGTTACTTTCACTTCCACACTGGGCTTTAGCCAGATGGTCATCAGGTGGTTGGGGCATCCTTCTCCCTCAAGGAATAAATAACTCTTCGTGAGTCCCTCCACGGGAACAGTTAAAGTGAAACGTCCACCCTTCACGGTATCATTGGCTATGCGTACATTGTCAACCGTTGACTCTGCCACCGTGCCGTCTTTCAGTGCGGGTGAATATCCCGTGATGGTTGCTGTCTTTTTCTGTGCCTGTCCCGCCATTGCGACGAGTACGAGCAGGATGGTGATAATGACGATTTTGTTCATGTTCTTTTCGTTGCTATTTCAGTCTTTCCAACAGCCTATTCATTTCGTAATCGAAGTTGTAGAAACCTTGTATTTGCAGATCGTCGCGCACACGGCGGCCGTCGGGCGTAATGGTCTCGTAGTGGGGTATGCCGTTGAAGCGGAACAGTTCCTGCATACGTGCAAAGCCATCGTAGGTGAGGCAGATGGTCACCTCGTCGGCCAACCACTCATCGACATATTTGTGGTATGCTTCGCTGCCCTCAGCGGTGCGCTCCTCAGCAATGAAGATGAGTTTAACGTCGTTACGCTTGGCTATCTTGGCGCGAAGTTCCTTGCTCTCTTGGATGGCACCCCGGCAAGGGCCGCAGCCCATTCCCCAGAAGTCGATAAGGAGATACTTACCGGGATACTTTTCGCAGAGATGCCGGATAAGGTCGGCCATCAGAACATCGGGCAGAGGCGACGAGAGCTCGGTCTGTTCCATCTTGTGGGCATAGAACTGCTCGGCCTTCTGGTGGATGTAAGGATGGCTGAAAGCCCTCAGATAAGCAGAAAAGATATTGTCAAGGAATCCTATATCTTCCTGATTGCGCCACCCATTGAAGTTGCTGAGCATGGTCTTGTAAATGCACATTTGTAGCATCAGGTTTTCATGACCTGTAGCCATCAATTCCTTCAAGCCGACAGGGAGGTTAGACAATTCTTTCTTTGCGTTCTGTTCGTTGTTCACATAGCCACCATACTCATCAACAATCCCGTTGTATTGGCGGTCGGTAACAGGTTTGGCATACTGTATGCGATTGAGCAAGTGAGGATAGTCGCTGCTGGCAAAGAGTAGCGGATTGTCGAAATCGATGTGCTGTAACTGCCTATAGTTCTTGGCATCCCAAAGGTTATTCCACTCCACGCTGTCGAGGATTTCAGTATAGTACACGCCGTCGCGATACTCCTGCTTCATCAGGGCAAACTCGCGCTTCATGGCGGAGTACATGTAGCTCTCTGCAAAATGCGCCTGCACGTCGGCCAAAGCCAGTTGCATTTCCATCGGCGTATAGTGCTCGCGGCGGCTCACGGTTTGCAGGCGGTAGAGCACGTTCTGCCATACCTTGTCGGCAAGGCTGTTTTCCTCGTCAAAGGTTCCTTCAAAGAGCACCAAGGGGAGAAGGACGTCGGTGATCGCATTGCTGGAGCGGAGCCACCGCTCCACGTCACGGCTACTGCCATTGTTATAGACGCAGACATACTTGCCTTGCTCGATCTTTTTGACGGTGATGTCGATGGTCTCACCAGGACGGGCGTAGAACGCTATTTCGTTGAAGCCATTTTTCGACTCCATTGTGTAGAACCGCTGGCAAACGGGGTAGCTGGCCTGGAATTTCTTGCAGAATGTTCCGTCGTCGGCAATGTCAAGCACCAGCGTCGTACTGCTCTTCTCAAAGACGTCCTCGAAGTAACATTCCATCGACGTGAAGCCGAACAGCTCTGCATTGTAGCCTTCAATGCGGCCTTTCACCGTGATGGTATCGGTATTGAACCAGTCCTCGGGCACTGTCCACGGATTCGCCTCAGTCAATTCCTGCATCGTCGGAACTTTCAGTTTTGTCTTCTTGTCGTGGATGCCTAACAGTTTGAATGCTCTTGGCACATCGCCCTCGATGAAGTCGAACACTAGTGTACGCTTCGGCAATGGCGAGAAGTGCATGGTAAACTCAATGATGCCACTCTCTGGCGACTGCACCCAAGCGTCGAGGGCGATTCCATCTGCCGAGCGCAACGGGTAGCGTTTGCCGTTTTCATCCATGAGATAGGACGATGAGACAAATCGGAAACTCTTTCCCTTGGAGTACTCCATCGTGAAACGTACGGTAGTTGCCGTGTCTCTGAAGATAACCTCACGGGCTTTCAGTTCGCCGTTCGACACATTTACGCATGCCATGGCCTCTGGGGTCTTGATGGTCTTGAATGTCTTTGTCTGCCCCGCCATTGCGACGAGGATAAGCAAGGAAGTGATAATAGTGCTCTTATTCATAATTATTTTCGAATAACATACAGCACAAATGTATTCCAAACAAAATGAAATACTATAGATTTGTTTGTTAAATTGAATGAAAACGGTGAAAATCTAAAACTAGTTTTATGTTTTTTTCAAAGAAGATCTTCAAAAGTGTGTCCATCATTCTACTACTTTATGTATTCCTTCTCACCATTGACAAAACTCTTGAGCACGGACCATTCCTTAGGAATGCAGTAATTATTCTCAATATCAGCTATTGCCACATAATAGCCTTTGGGAGTGATGCCAAAGAGAACACGGGTTTCATGATGACCTGCGCCGGTGGTTCCTGTAATTAGTTGACTGATATTGCTGCTTTCTGCATATTGCATCACCCACTCCTTTGTATTATATCCATACGTGAATATCTGTTCAGGGTGAAGGTCGGTGTAATTAAGTGTAACACTATCGATAGCAGTGAAGATTGCTTCTGCTAACTCTGTTTTCTCCCGAGGAATAAAAAACATGGTACCCAAAGTCTGTCCTGCATTTTTAGGGCCAAACGTATCAATTAGTTCAACGATCTCAAATTCCTCATTATCCACAATGTCATAGTCGGCGCTTTGAGACCACTTGAAATCCCATGACTTAATATCCTTCCGTTTTAGAAGCGGCAATATTGTCTGTAAATAGGATTCTTTGTCAAAAAGATGGCTTTGTCTGTTAGGAAGAAAAATATTCTTATTATATCCTAATATTCCAAATCCTCTGACGTGCTTTCCGCATGGTTTATTACATGCGGTATATTCGAAGAAGATCGTTTCCATGGCATCGGGATAAACCATTGACCCGTTTTCCGCCTTATATTTTCTGATTGAGTCTTTGCTATTCTTCAAACAAATAGAATAGGTAATCGTGTCTCTACCGTGATTATGAGATTCAAAATGATAACTCTCTTCTGAGATTGCCATCAATGAGTCAAGGTTATTTCTAATGGCACCGAAGATTCCGTCGAACACTTTCCGATTTCTTTCGTTTGCAGCATCGATATCTTCTTCATTAAATGGAGCAGTATCTCCATTGCATTCCTTGGAACACAGAAATTCCTTTCCAACCAGACCGTTATGGACGTATCTTAACACGCCGTCGCCATGGTTTACTTTCAACTTACTATCCTGACGTGGTATAAACTTTGATATGTCTTCCCATATCTTGTCCATGGGCGTTCTGTCCTGAGCAGAAATGGTTACTGACAATAAAACAGAGAATATGACGATAATGTTTTTTTTCATGATTTACAAATTGTTTTGATGATGATAGATTGGTGGATTGGCATTCATTGATACTCGCTGAATCACACGATTGCCTCTTTCACGCAGGATTCGTGCCTGTTCTGCAAATTGCACGCGTGGGTCAACTGAGGGTGCGTTGTCGGACTTCTCAACTACAGCAAGGTCATCAGACTTGTGCATCGGTTCGTCCACTTGCTCCGTAAAAACTATTTGCCTGGCCGTGGTTGTCCTCTTAGCAACACCTTTCTTTCGTTTTTGTCTATGGATTTGTTGAGGCATGGCTGTGACTTGGCTCAGGATCTTCTCCTTTGGCTCTATGGCCTTTTCTTCAACAGCATTTACAGGTTCTACCTTAGCGATTTGAAGATTGGTGATGTTTTCTTCTCTGGGCGGACCGAGGAATATGACGAGTATAACGGCAACACAAGCAGCAGCCACCCATGGCCATAGCTTCACAATTCGTGGTTTTGACTTACGCTCTGCCATCATGTGGTCGAACAATGCCTCGTCGACAACAAGTTCTCCGAGCATTCCGGCAATAATCTGCCAATCGGCAGGAGCATCCTCGCGAGATACCTCAAGGGCAAGGCGTTTTTCCTCTTCAGCGGTCGTCTCGCCATTGAGATATTTCTTAATCAACGTTTCGGTGTCTTTGCATGTCATGTTTTTAACCCTTTCTTAATCTCAGCAAACACTTTCTTTCTTGCAGCGGAAACGATACTCTTAATGGAAGTCTTTGCTATGTTAGTCCGCTTTGCGATATCATCAAGTTCGAGGCCTTCTATCTGCCTCATTTCGAACAAACGACGTTCACCCGGCTTCAGATGCCGCACAGCCTTGATAACCACTTCATGCAATTCCTTTGCTTCCAGTTTCTCGTGAGGTGAAGCCTCTCCATAGATACCTGGAGAAGCCATTACCTCATTTCTATTACCAGATAACAAAGGACATGTTTTTCTTTTCCTCACAATATCCATGCAACAATGCTTGGCTACCCTGACGGCAAGAGCATCATGCCGAGAGCCAGTGTCCATTCTGTCAATGAACCTAAGAAGAGCTATCAATCCCTCCTGTGCCACATCTTCAGCATCATCTTCATTACCGAAGAAACTGCGGCCAACCGAGAGCATCAACTCACGGAGCGCAGGGACAATATGTTCAAACTCTTCTTGTGTCATCCGCATTATAAGCGAATATCAAAGCAAAAAGTTAAGTTGAAAAATGAAATATCATCAAAATAAAGTAATAATGAATAGTTTGTCTATGATATTTAATCAATATTTAATGCTTTCTTGATGATTGGTTCCAACTCCTGGGCATCGTTAGTGGTGGAGAGGATGGTACCATCGCTATCGATGAGCAGGATTTTACCAGAGCCATTTTTGATGCCATGTTTCTCCCAGACACCGTAGCGGTCTTGGTAGTCCACGAGGCTGGGCCACGGGTACTGGTCGTGTTCCATGGCACGGCGGAAAGAGTCCATGTTCCACTCGCGGGCAATGGCTACGACGGTCAGTCCGGCATCGCGGTATTTTTCATAAATGGGGATGAGAGCCTTGGCATGAGCGCGACACGGACCACACCATGAGCCCCATAGGTTGATGATGGCCATCCGTCCACGATATAGTGAGGCGACGTTAACGGTCTCTCCGTCGGTTGTTGCGGCTTCGTAATCGTGAAAGTAAGGCTGTCCTGGTTGCAGACGGAGCCCTCGTTCTTTTAAGGCGATGCGGTGGTGTGCGGGATGCTTTGGGAAGAGGTGTTCATATAGCTGGTGGTATTCGTCAAGATAAGGCTGTGCCTTGTTGATATCATCGTATGTGTAGAGCATCCTCGCCTCTAGATAGAGCAACCCGTAGAGCATTGGATGGTCGGCTTTGTAAGCTTTCGTCCATGCATCTACCAGTGCATGGAGCGAATCATTCGCCAGCACCAATTTGCGAGCCTCGAGCGAATAAGCACTCTTGTCGTGTATCATAGAGTCTCTTCGTGCATAGATAGTTTCAAGGGCGTGGACGTGGTCGGGATTGGCACGATCATACTTTTCGCGCTCCTCCATCAAGCGTCTGTACGCCTCGGAATAGACGAGGTCATCATCATATAAGGAGTCGAGTTTGTGCTCTATCGTCTCTGCCTCTTTCCCGAAAAGGTCTTTGGACATACGTTGCATCTTCAGCCACTTCTCTTGCTCGGGACCTCCTGCGGTAACTTCCAGACGTGCATCATCGCCTTCCGGCGTGACAGTAATGCGCACCGTGTCGTTCTCCACAAGGAAGAGAGCGAAACGTCCGCCCTGCCAACGGTCTTCTACCATTTCGTACATCTCCGTCGTGTCGGCTGCGATGTCGAGGAAGAAATGTCCGTCCTCGACGTTTACCACAGTCCATTTTGCGTCATCATTTTCAGTTGTACCTAGCTGTGAGATGTAGAAAGTCTGACGCTCCACGCCGTCGTCTACAGTCCCGACGACATGGCATTTGATTTGTCCTTTCCCCGCCATTGCGACGAGAGCGAGTAGAATACTATAGATGATTTTCCTGTTCATTTCGAATAGACAATATGTTTTCAAATTGGGCAGTGACGACATCACGTCGTCACCTGCCCCATAACAAATGTGCTTTATATGCATATATGGTCGCAAAATTATGGAATCAGAACCAAGGAGCATACAAAAAGAATAGAAAAGTGCTAACTGGAGATAAAAATCTAAAACTAGTTTTAGTGTTTCGCCATTTTTATTCTCAAAAAGGCTGATTATCTCCCATATGAAACCTCTTTACGAATCTTGCTCAAATAGACCGGTGTGACATGAAGAAACGAGGCAATGGCAACGAGAGGGAGATGTTCGACGATGCCAGGACATCGATGGAGCAATAATTCGTAACGTTCTCGAGATGTGGCACGATAAAAATCCAAATAACGTGCACGAGCCTGGTTGAGTAGGTGCTCTGCAATAAGGCTACGGAGTTCCATTGCTTCCATGTTTTGGCTAAACAACCGAACGAGCTGTTCACCACTAACCCTAAATATCTTACTAGGCAACATGGCTTCAATTGTTGTGAGAGAGAGGCTACTATTGATGCAACTTGGATAATCGCCCACAAATTCACCTTCAAAAGAAAACCATGTGATGTGCTCTTTGTCGTCACTGATACCATGTTTGGTATATTTAAAACACCCACTCTCAACATAGCCAAACCAACGAGAGGTCTCGTCTTCACGTTCCAACTGCTCTCCCTTCATGTAGTCAACAACCTCGCCCTTTTGTTTGCAAAAGTCACGCAGTTGTTGAAGATCAATGCTGTTTATTCCAAATCGCTGTTCCATATAGTTCCTTTCTCTATTTATTTATACACGCATTCATGAGAAAGATTGCATCCAAGGCTGTTAAATCTTCTTAATGCGTAGCATAAATACATAAAAATGGCGTTCTATATGGCCTGTAGTACTTTCCATATAATGATGAAGCAGGTAAAGTAGTTATGCCATAGAACGCCAAGAAAGAAACTCTTCGTAATCAGAGACTCGTGTTATAGTCGATCCTTTTCCGCATTTCCGGCACCCGTACCCTTATATTTCGACGGGGTGACGTTAAAGCGGTAGCGTATGGATAGGGTGACACAGCGCGAATCGTTGTCTTCCATCTTTTGGAACATCATACGGTTGCTGTAGAGCGTGAAACGGTTGATGCCGCCGTTGAAGAGGTCGTTTCCCGTGAGCTTGACATTAAGGCGGCGATGGAAAAGATCCTTGCTGACGCTCAATGAGAAGATGGGGTTGGTACAGTCGTACCAGACATTCGTCTGATAGCCTTTCGTATGCATCATGAAGTCAGCCTGTAACAACCAGTCGTGTGGCAATGCGATGATGTTGCCCAATTGCAGGCTTAGCATCATGTTGTTGAAACGCTTCTGCTCACCGAGAAATTCCGACTTGAACCACGGCTTCATCAGCGTAGCGTTATATTGTAACGTCCACGTGGCATCATTGGCCAACATAACGTTCTTCTGCGCTCCCAGCGTCACGGTGAGCCAGTCGGCACGGTCGTAGTTCTTGTAGGTGATTAGGTTCACCTTGCTGTCATTCTCCAGACTGCCAGCCGTCCAGAGAATGGAGTTGATACAATGGGTATAGTTGGCACTGAGGAAAAGCCATTTCCACATGACCGTCATATTCAGGTTGTGATACCTGATAGGCTTCAGATAGGGATTGCCCACCTGCCAGTTCAGGCGGTTCTCATAGATGACATCACTGCTCAACTGCCAGTAGTTAGGACGTACAGTACGTTTGGCATAGCTGAGGGATAACTGTATATTCTTTATCTGCGTTGAGGCAGCCATCGACGGGAAGAAGTCATCGTAAGTCCGGCATTGTTCGTCACGGCGTATGCCACCCACGAAATATTCCGACTTTACGTGTTCATAGCGCAACCCTGCCGACAATAGGAAACGCCCCAGTTTCTGACGTAGCTCTACGAAGGGGGCTATGGCCTGTTCATGCTGCTCGTTGTCGCTGTTGGCTATGTACCCTTCCACATTTTCAAAACTGCTTTTCCATCGCGTATTGGTATATTCCTCACCCACTTCGATTTGGCCTTTCCATAGTGGATGCGTCACAAACAATTTTTCAGCTATAAGCCTACTGCGCGTAATGGCATATGTGTTAACATCACGGTCTTCGTATTCTTCACTCAGTTCCAGTTGTTGGTTGCGGTTACGCTGATTGCGATAGGTGTAATCGGCGTTGAAGTCGATGCTTAACTGCCCTATCTTGCCTGTATAATAGACATTCACTTGGTGCTTTGGTACTCCCTTAGCCCTACTGACGCTACTATTCTGCAAATGATCATAGTGGTACTGTATCCCAGCTTGAGGAGAGTTGCCCAATGGGGTTGCTTGTAGGTCATCATCGTAATCACTATGAGTCTTCACATAGTCGTATGAGTTCTGATAAAATCCACCAAATGAGTTTTGGTCGTTCAATTGGTAGCTAAAGCCCAAGCGTCCCTCAAAATAAGGATTGCGAACAGTTTCTTTGGTACGATTGGTGATGACCCACAACGTATCGGCAAAGACCGTCTGTTCAAACTCGTTACGACACCAATTCTTGTTATATGCGCCGAAAAGATTGGCAAAAAGTTCCAACTTACCCGAACGATAAGTCAAGTTTACCCGTTCATTGTTTATATAACCATGACCTTTGCGGCTCCATGACAACAGTTCTACACCAAGGCCTTCACCTGCAGCTCTTTTGGTATGGATGATGATGACAGCGTTGACAGTAGCGTCATAGCGAGCACCAGGATTCTGTATCACCTCCACGCTCTTTATATTATCCGATTGTACGTTTTTCAATTCCGTCAGGTCGGTAAGTTTGCGGTTATTCAGGTAAATCAGTGGTACTCCTTTTCCTAATATTTCATAGTTTTCTCCTTTTTTTGAAATGGTAGGCACACGCGACAACACATCCTCAGCGGTGCCCATGCGCTCCATCACGGTTCCCTCCACATTCATGACTAGAGAATTGCCTTGCAACTGAACCTTAGGCCGCTCTCCTTTCACCACCAATCCATTGATGGTGTGTGCATCCGGCACCATTAAGATAGTTCCGACTTGTTTATGGTTGCACAAACGAATGATGGTCTTATACCCCACATAAGAAACACGAAGGATGACCTGTTGGTGGTCGCACGGCACGACGAAAAGCCCACTTTCATTTGTCACGCCACCCGTAAACAACGTCGAGTCCAGAGGTGACAGCAAAGCCACATTGGCGAAAGCTATAGGTTGTCCAGCCTCGTCAACCACCCTACCCTTGTAGCGTGAAGTTGCTTTCTGAACACATTCCACAACGATGTCAGAATCGCGCACCTCCATTCGGATGGGGTAAAAGCCTATCATCTGGCGAATGGCATCGGGAATGGTCTTACGGTGAATGTCGGTCGTCACACGGAAATCTTCCAATTCATTATAAAGAAAACTGATGGTGTATTCCTTTGATAGACTGTTCAATTGCCGTAAGGCATCACTGATAGAAACATCATGATATTGCCGCGTGATGCGCTGGGGCATAGCAACTGATACGAGACTACAGCAGAGTAGAAATAAGAGGAGACGCTTCATGTTCATTCTACAATAATCGTTTGGTCGGATAATTCTAAGTTGATGCTCTCAAAACTGTTCAGGCGGTTCAGCACACGTTCGAGAGTATCCTCTTGCTTCCACTCGAAAAAGAACCGTAAGTGTCGTGCCTCGTCATTCAAGAACTCCACCTGCACTTGATAATATGCAGCCATTTTCGAAAGCATTTTTTCTAGTGTGACATTGTCGAAAAGAACGGGATGGCTTTGTGGAATCGTGTCTGATTGCACTGTGTCGGCAGGGATGGGGATGATGGTGTTGTTTGACGTCACAGTTTGAGTCGTTTTTATCGTGTCCTGTTGCTCTGTCGTTGACGATGGCCGACTGAAAGAACGTACGATTTCAATAGTCGCAAAGGTAACTCCAGCGACGAGTAGGAATCCGATGATGCTGGCTGCGATCCGGAAAGGAAGTCTTTCTTTCCATCTTGCAACGAGAGCCTTATGATGAGTTTGACTTTCTTGCTTATCCAGTTCTTCCAATTCTTTCGTGTGCTCAGCCGCGAATTGAGCCCATTCCATATCCACAGAAATAGTCTCCTCCTCAACATCCTGCGTCACTAGTGCCTTTTTGACCATGGCCAGCTCTAGCATCATGTCAGCCAATTCGGGATTATCGGCAAGCAATTGCTCTAATTGCTCGTCGGTAAAGTTTTCGGGATGTTCCTGCAGAGCAAGGAGAATACGGATTATATCTTTCTTTTCCATCATAGGGCGTGTTTTACAGTTTACTGAAATACGTTTTCATTTGTTGAAGAGATTGCGACAGATGGTTATAAACAGTCACTTTACTGATACCTATTGCCTGTGCCACTTCCTCATAGGTCATCCCACGAAGGTAACGCAACCGGAAAATCTTTTGAGAAAGAGGAGCCAGGCTGCTAATGAAAAGCAAGACCTCTTCCATGCGGTCGTCGCCGTTGGTAACGACAAGAGAATTACGTTTCTGTTCTTCAAAATACAATTTTTCCACCCTTTCCCGCATCGATTTATGGCTGAGCACATCTCGACAACGGTTGCGCACGCTTGTCATCAGGTATCCTTCCATTTTGTCGTCATCAGGATAAAGCCCTCCTCTAAGCAAGCGAGTGAAAACCTCACTCACCACGTCTTTGCTCTCATCGGTATCATAGAGCATCATTTTAGCCAAACGGTACATCTTGGCATAATGTTGACGGTATATCGTTTCAAATTTCAATCGGTCCATACACTAACATGACGATTCAACATAACAAAAAACTAAGCAAAAAACTATTTTTTTCATGCATTTTCATAACGCTCTGAAACAATGAAGATTAATCGATGGTAAAAAGATAATTACACGACATTACGAACCATTTTACACCACCTATGGCTTTAATGGGGTAAAACAATTCAATTAGAAATAATAGAAAAGAATGTTGATAATAAGTTGGCATCGAAAATACGCCCCCTTCCTCTGCTGAGGCTGGGGGCGATACAGGGTTTATTTACGAATGGCTGCCTTTACTTGATCAGCTATACTGCGCATCCCTTTGACGGAGGGATGTCCATTCTGCTTGTCGATGTCGTGCAACTCTATGCACGGTACGTTGTAATGACCGCAAATCTGACGACATGACTCAGATATATCATCGCGCAACTCGCTATTGAGAATGAAATAGATATCCACATTGGGATAACGGCAAGTCATGTGGTGGAGCATATAGGCCATGGCAGGACGAAACGTATAGAAATCGCTCTTTCGCCAACTATCGTATTTATACTCGCCGACGGGTTCTCCAGCCCAACTGTCGTTGGTGGCCCCCAAAATAAAAATGATGTCGGGTGTACCGAGGTCATCCATACGAGTGATGAAAGAACGTTCCGAATAGTCGTTGCCATCATAGCCTTGGTAGCCAATCGTTGAACCACTATATGAATTGTTGATGCAGAACTTATAGCCACTTTCCTTGATAACCTGCCACCACCATGTCTGGGTAACGTCATTGACATCCACTTTGTTTCCATTCTCCTCGTAATACCACATCTCGTTGGTTTTCGGTGTCACATACCCTTCGAAAGTAGAATATGAGTCGCCCAAGATGGAAACAGATTGTGCCTGTATGCCTATGGCGCACAGCAACAAGGCCAAGAAAAAAGAATATCTTTTCATAACGAATGAAACTAGATTGTTTTTTATTGACAAATATCGTTAATAGGGTGCAATACCATCGCCATCCGACATGGCACCAAGAGGGTCGATATCAGGGCCAGGGTCACCGTCATTCATCCGCGAGCCAATGAACTCGCCACCTAAATTCGGTGCCACATACGCCTCTTCGGGGTTGGCGAAGCGTGTAAATTCACCTTTGAAGTTTAGCATCACATCCCCAACAGCACCTTTTCGGTGTTTGGCGATGATGATTTGTGCCATGCCACGCAAATCGTTGTTGTTGCTGTCGGTGTAGATGTGGTAGTATTCTGGACGATGGACAAAGAGCACCATGTCGGCATCTTGCTCGATGGCACCCGACTCACGGAGGTCACTCAGTTGGGGGCGTTTGCCTTCTATTCCATCACGGTTTTCCACAGTACGGTTCAACTGAGAGAGAGCCAAAATGGGGATGTCTAGCTCCTTGGCCAATCCTTTGAGCGAACGACTGATGGTAGACACTTCCTCCTGACGATTGCCGAATTTTGCGCCTGTGGCATTCATGAGTTGCAAATAGTCAATCATAATAAGTTTTACCCCTTTCTCGCGCACCAGTCGTCGAGCTTTGGTACGCAACTCAAAGATAGACAAAGCGGCTGTGTCGTCAATATACAACGGTTTCCCATACAATTTGCGAATATTCTTGTCGAGCCTTTGCCATTCCGCATCGTTGAGCTGTCCGTTCATAATCTTGCTACCCGTTATTTCGCATACGTTGGATATCAAACGGTTTCCAAGCTGTACTTTGTTCATTTCCAAAGAGAAGAAAGCCATCGGAATTTCATAATCGACCACGATATTCTTGGCAATGGAAAGGGCAAACGAAGTCTTACCCATGGCAGGACGTCCGGCGATGATGACCAAGTCGCTGGGTTGCCAGCCCGATGTGATGTCGTCAAGTTTGGTAAAGCCACTAGGCACGCCCGTCAGACCGCCCTTGCTTCCCGCCGCTATCATAATTTTTTCCTGCGCCTCGGTGATAATGGGGTCAATCTGGGTATAGTCCTGCCTCATGTTTTTCTGCGACAGTTCGAAGAGTTTGCTCTCCGCCTCTTGCATCAAGTCGTCAACATCGATGGACTCGTCGAACGCTTTAGTCTCAATGACACTGGCAAAGGAAATGAGTTGGCGCGCAAGGAATTTCTGCGCCAGGATGCGCGAATGAAACTCTATATGGGCGGAGGAGACGACATGTTGTGACAGTTCAACAATATACACCGCCCCTCCGACATCTTCGAGGGTACCTTCTTTTTTCAGTTGTTCAACAACGGTGGTAATATCGACAGCCTTTTCCTCCATATTCAAAGACTGGATGGCATGGTAGATGTTTTCATGACGCTTATCATAGAACGTCTCGGGACGAAGGATTTCGCTAACCACAGTAAAAGCATCTTTGTCAATCATCAATGCGCCCAGCACCAAGCGTTCTATCTCTAAAGCCTGAGGCTGAAGATGTCCATACCCGGTGTCGATAGTGCCTTTCTGGACATTTCTTGAAGTGTTTCTAGTTGTGTTTCTATTATCGTTTGGCATGATTGTTTGGATATTTAATGAAGAATTAGGTGCAAAAGTAAGAAAAAAATCCGATAATATTTTCATCGAACCAAGGATTCTCAAAATTTATGTCTTTTATACTTGAAGATATTATTTTTTCCACTATCTTTGCAAAAAAAAGTATGACTGTCTTTCCATGCGCCAAAATCAATTTGGGTCTTAATGTAGTGTCAAAACGTTCCGACGGCTACCATGATTTGCAGACCGTGTTCCACCCCATCCCGCTCTATGATGCCCTGGAAGTGCAGGTGATGAACGAAGAATTTCCTTCAACCACCCCCTGCGACCTGTTGGTGAGCGGAATGGCACTGGATGGGGACAATCAGGACAATTTGGTGGTACGCGCCTACCATCTTTTGGCCAAAGATTTCAAGTTGCCTCGCGTGCACATACATTTATATAAAGGCATACCCTCACAGGCAGGTCTAGGAGGTGGTTCCAGCGACGCCGCTTTCATGATTAAGTTGCTTGATGAGAAATTCAAGCTTGACATGGGACTGGCCGAGATGGAACGTTATGCCGCTCGTTTGGGAGCCGACTGTCCATTTTTCATCAGCGCCGAGCCTTCGTATGCCACAGGCATCGGCGACGTGCTTTCACCTGTGGATGCCCATGGCAGTCTTGCAGGTTATCACCTACTGGTTGTCAAACCACCGGTTTCAGTATCCACACGAGAAGCCTATGCCACTATCAAACCATATATGCCCGAAAAGTCATGCCGTGAGATCGTTCACCAATCCATCACCACCTGGCGCAGCGAGTTAACCAACGATTTTGAGGATTCGGTGTTTGAATTACTCCCGGAACTGGCTGTCATCAAAGATAAATTGTATGGCATGGGCGCCGTCTATGCCCAAATGAGCGGCAGTGGCAGTGCTCTATTCGGTATTTTTGACAGCAAACCGACCTTCGACAAGAGCCTATTTACAGGATGCCAAGTATACCAACTGGAGATGTGATACCGGGAAGGGGCCTGCAAGCATCCACAGATTTGGCACGGTATTTGCTGATTAGGGAAAGGAGTAACATTGAAAGGAAACAAATGAATAGTGTAAAATTTTCACGGGAAGTAACGAAGCTGTTTGCATACAGCCGTGAAGAAGCATCCCGTTTATATAGTACAAGTGTGGCACCAGAGCATCTGTTGATAGCTATCCTACGAGGTGACGAAAGCGACATCAACGACTTTTTCGAACAGATGAACGTAGACAAGGCCACACTCAAACAAGATTTGGAAGAGCGCGTTAGACGTGAGGAGCAAGCTGCGCCAATAAACGCTCGTGAACTGGTGATGAATGAAGATGCCAGTAACGTGATGCGACGTGCCATACTCGAAGCGTCGCTTTACCATAGCGTGGAGGTGGAAGTGAAACATATTCTCTTGGCTATCTTGCACGACCAGATGCCTAACGGCGCCAAGGACCTGTTGGAACAGACAGCTGTGACTTATGACAATGCAGTACGTTATTTCCAAGAGGCCCACAGCCCGGCAGGTGAGAATTCGTCAACGTTGGACAGTTTGGGAATCGACGAACCTGAGGATGGAGAATTCATGGAAGGAGACAACGGAGGCAGTTCACACGGCAGCAGTGTCGAGGTGCAGACACCCTCTCCATCTGGCAACACCCCTGTACTCGACAATTTCTCGCACGACTTGACCAAAGCAGCCCGCGAACACGCTCTCGACCCAGTTGTGGGGCGCGAGGAGGAAATGCTGCGCGTGACCGAGATTCTCTGTCGGAGAAAGAAGAACAACCCCGTGCTCATCGGTGAGCCTGGTGTGGGTAAGAGCGCCATTGTGGAGGGTCTGGCCCAAATGATTGTTCAACATAAGACATCGCCACTACTCTTCAACAAAAGGTTGGTGAGCCTGGACATGGCATCCGTGGTGGCGGGCACCAAATACCGCGGACAGTTTGAGGAGCGCATCAAAGCCATTCTCAACGAGTTGGAGCAGCATCCCGAAATAATCGTCTTCATGGACGAGATACATACTATCATTGGAGCCGGTTCCGCTCCAGGTTCGATGGATGCGGCCAACATGCTCAAACCTGCATTGTCAAGGGGAAGAATACAGTGTATCGGCGCAACTACACTAGATGAATACCGCAAGAGCATCGAGAAAGATGGTGCGTTGGAACGTCGTTTCCAAAAAGTACTCGTAGAACCAACCACTAAGGATGAAACACTCCAGATACTTCAGAATATCAAGGGGCGTTATGAAGATCACCACCACGTGACCTACACAGATGAGGCCCTCCAGGCATGTGTCAAGTTGACAGAGCGATATATCACCGACCGTTCCTTCCCCGACAAAGCCATCGATGCGCTCGACGAGGTGGGAGCCAAAGTACACCTCAAGCATGTGCACATGCCACCGGAAATCGGAGAAATGGAGAAGGAAATCGTTGAGGTGAAGAAGAAAAAGACCGAAGCGGTGAGAAACCAAAACTTCGAGTTAGCCGCCAGTTACCGTGACCGCCAAAGCAAATTGGAGGGACAGTTGAAGAAACTTAACGAAGAGTGGACCAATGGCAGTAAGGGTGACCGTGAGACGATACATGAATCGGATGTCGCTGATGTCGTCTCAGTGATGAGTGGCGTTCCTTTGCAGCGTTTGGAGGAATCAGAGGGTTCGCGCCTGCGTAATATGGCTCCCGTGCTCAAGCAGAAGGTAATCGCCCAAGATGCCGCCATAGACAAGATGGTGAAAGCCATCCAGCGGAACCGCATTGGACTGAAAGACCCCAACCATCCTATTGGCGTGTTCATGTTCCTTGGGCCAACAGGTGTGGGCAAGACCTACCTTGCCAAACAACTGGCAGAATACATGTTCGGCAGTAGCGATGACCTGATACGTGTCGATATGAGCGAATATACCGAAGCATTCAACGTGTCGAGGCTGGTCGGTTCGCCTCCTGGATACGTGGGCTACGACGAAGGGGGCCAGCTGACCGAAAAAGTACGTCGTCACCCCTACTCCATCGTCCTTCTCGATGAGATAGAGAAAGCCCACGGTAATGTGTTCAACCTTCTGCTGCAAGTGCTGGATGAAGGACGCCTCACCGATGGCAACGGCCGACTTGTTGACTTCCGCAACACCATTGTCATCATGACGTCGAACGCTGGTACGCGCCAACTGAAGGAGTTCGGCCGTGGCGTGGGTTTCAATGCCGGCAACTTTGGCATAGACATGAATGAGAGCGACCGAGAGAGGGCTCGTTCCATCATTCAAAAGAGCCTGAGTAGGCAATTCGCACCCGAGTTCCTCAACCGTCTCGATGAAATCATCATGTTCGACCAATTGGACATGGACGCCATCAAACGTATCGTTGACATTGAATTGGTTGGTTTGAGCAAACGTATGGAGGACCTTGGTGTCACGTTGCAACTGACGGATTCCGCCAAGGAATTCCTGGCAAAAAAAGGCTACGACGTGCAATTTGGAGCCCGTCCACTGAAACGTGCCTTGCAGAACCATGTGGAAGACAGGGTATGCGAGTTGTTGCTTGAAGACAACCCATTGCAAGGACAAGTAACGGTGGATGTGTCGGAAGATGGTAACACATTGACGTTTACACCTGTAGAATAACCGCAAAGACGCCCTTGGGCGTCTTTTTTAATAGATAGGATATGACAGGAGAATTTATATTACGTTTATTCATCGCTGCCCTATTGGGTGGGTTGATTGGCTTGGAACGAGAATACCGGGCCAAAGAGGCTGGTTTCCGCACCCATTTCCTTGTAGCTTTGGGAAGTGCCATGTTTATGTTACTCTCGCAATATGGCTTTGAGGGGATATTGTCGTCCGGGCAGAGTGTGCGCCTTGACCCCTCTCGAATCGCCGCTCAAGTGGTATCGGGTATCGGTTTCATCGGTGCCGGCACCATCATCTTCCAAAAGCATATCGTTCGAGGACTCACCACAGCGGCAGGATTATGGGTGACTGCCGCAATCGGCATGACTACAGGAGCGGGGCTCTTTGCTCTTTCTATCATGGGAACTATTTTGGTACTTCTCTGTTTGGAAACAATGCACATCATCATGGGGAGTGTTGGCAACAGAAATGTATTTTTAAAATTATCCGCACAAAGTCCAAAAGATGTGCAAGATTTGTTGAACCGTTTCAAAGAATGGAGTGTGGTAGTCGACTCCTTTAAACAAGAGGAAAGCACTGTCAACGACGAGCGGCGTTACATTGTATCAATGGAACTGAACATGAGGCGTCGACAGTTTGAAGACCATCTGTACGACATGCTACAGACGGACGAAACCATCCAGGTGTTGGAATTGGTGTGATACAAGAGGTGAGAGGTGAGAAGTAAGAGGTAAGAAAAAAAGGGCGGACAAGTATCATCTTGTCCGCCCTTTTATTTGGAAATAAACGATGTTATTCTTTGTCGAGCAAAATGTTCATCATCTCACAAGCAGCCTTGGCCACAGAGGTACCAGGACCGAAGATAGCTGCTACGCCAGCCTTATAAAGGAAGTCATAGTCCTGTGCGGGAATGACACCACCGGCGATGACCATGATGTCCTCACGACCCAACTTCTTCAACTCCTCAATGAGTTGGGGAATCAACGTCTTATGGCCAGCCGCCAACGAGGAGGCACCAACTATATGCACATCGTTCTCCACCGCCTCGCGTGCTGCTTCAGCAGGTGTTTGGAACAACGGACCCATGTCCACGTCGAAACCACAGTCGGCATAGCCTGTAGCTACCACCTTGGCACCACGGTCATGACCGTCCTGACCCATCTTGGCCACGAAGATACGCGGTCTTCTACCTTCTTTCTTGGCAAACTCTTCCGTGAGTTCACATGCTTTCTCGAAATCCGAGTCGTTTTTGCTTTCTGATGAATACACGCCTGAAATGGTTCTGATTACAGCTTTATAACGGCCCACGATTTCTTCGCAGGCATCACTAATCTCACCCAAGGTACAACGCAAGCCGGCAGCTTTAACAGCAAGGGCGAGCAGGTTGTCCTTCGATTTCTTTCCTTCGTTGAAGTCCTTAACACACTGGGTTATCTCGGCAAGAGCAGCTTTGCAAGCCGCCTCGTCGCGCTTGGAGCGTACCTCAGCCAAACTTTCTTCCTGTTGCTTACGCACTGCCGTGTTGTCAACCTCGAGAATATCGATGGGATCCTCGTGGTCGAGACGATACTTGTTGGTGCCAACAATGGTCTGCACACCAGAGTCAATACGAGCCTGAGTACGAGCGGCAGCCTCTTCGATACGCATCTTGGGAAGACCCGTCTCAATAGCCTTGGCCATACCGCCCAGTTTCTCGATTTCCTGGATATGCTCCCAAGCTTTGTGCACCAATTCGTTGGTCAGTGTCTCCACATAGTAGGAACCAGCCCATGGGTCAATCTGCTTGCACACCTTCGTCTCATTCTGAATATAAATCTGTGTGTTACGAGCGATACGTGCCGAGAAGTCCGTCGGCAGGGCAATAGCCTCGTCGAGGGCATTGGTATGCAGTGACTGGGTGTGTCCCAACACAGCGGCCATGGCCTCGATACAAGTACGGCCCACATTGTTGAACGGGTCTTGTTCTGTAAGCGACCAACCGGAAGTCTGGCTATGCGTACGCAGTGCCATTGATTTCGGGTCTTTGGCTCCGAAACTCTTCACGATCTTCGCCCAAAGCAGACGACCAGCCCTCATCTTGGCAATCTCCATAAAATGGTTCATACCGATGGCCCAGAAGAAAGACAGACGAGGCGCGAACTTATCAACAGGGATTCCCGCATTTACGCCCGTACGCAGATAGTCCATACCATCAGCCAAGGTGTAAGCCAACTCAATGTCAGCCGTAGCACCCGCCTCTTGCATGTGATAGCCAGAGATGGAGATGGAGTTGAACTTAGGCATGAACTGTGAAGTATACTCAAAGATATCAGCGATAATCTTCATCGAGAATGCTGGCGGATAGATATAGGTGTTACGCACCATAAACTCCTTGAGGATATCGTTCTGGATGGTTCCAGCCATCTCTTCGAGTTTGGCACCTTGCTCCAGTCCGGCATTGATATAGAACGCCAAAATGGGAAGAACGGCACCGTTCATGGTCATCGAGACCGACATCTTGTTCAGGGGGATGCCTGCGAAGAGCACCTTCATGTTCTCCAGCGAGCATATCGACACACCAGCTTTACCCACATCACCAACAACACGAGCATTGTCGGGGTCATATCCACGGTGTGTGGGAAGGTCGAAGGCTACGGAGAGACCTTTCTGTCCAGAAGCGAGGTTACGGCGATAAAACGCATTCGACTCTTCAGCTGTGGAGAATCCAGCATATTGGCGTATGGTCCACGGACGGAAAGGATACATCATGGAATACGGACCACGGAGGAACGGAGGAATACCGGCAGCGAAGTCCAAGTGTTCCATACCTTCCAGGTCTTCCTTGGTATATACCGGACGGACATTGATATGCTCAGGTGTTTTCCAGTTAGGCTCAATGTTGTTAGACTTAAGCCATTCTGTTCCATTAACAGGCTCAATGCCTGCATAAATATCTATGTTATTGAAATTCTTTCTCATGACTGTAAATCTAACATCATTAAATACCTAATTTCTCATTATACTCTTTCAGCGTTTGCAGAACATTGCAGCGAACGTGGACAAAGTTCTCGATGCCAGCGGCTTTCAAATCGTCCATGCATGCAGGAGCACCAGCCACAACGAACATGGCACGTCCGTCGAGATACTTGAATGCAGGCACAGCATATTCAGCATACTCATCGTCGCTGGAACAGAGTACTACGATATCAGCCTTTGCTTCGAGGGCAGCATCTACACCTTCTTCCACCGTCTTGAAACCGAGGTTGTCAATCACCTTGTAACCAGCGCAAGCCAAGAAGTTGCAGGAGAACTGTGCACGAGCCTGACGCATGGCAAGGTTGCCAATGGTAAGCATAAATGCGACAGGTGTCTTGGCATTCTCCGTATGGATACGCAAGTCTTCAAAGTCGGCCGCCAAACGTGAGCTTTCAATTTTCTTGAATTCACCGCCGCACTCCTCATCTTTCTTGTGGCAGCAGCATTTTTTGTCAAGTGGCTGCTTGCCATCCGATTTCTCGGTAAAGTTGGGGAATTGGTTCGTTCCCAGCAGGAACTCCTTCCGTTTGGCTGCATCTTCATGCCGTTTCTGGTTCGTAGCGTTGATGACATCCTGCACGGAACCCGCCTTGGCGGCAGCAAGGAAACCACCCTCGTCCTCTACCTTGAGGAACAGTTTCCATCCTTCCTCGGCCAAACTGTTGGTAAGATGCTCGATGTAATACGAGCCAGCTCCTGGGTCGACGATTTGTCCGAAATGGCATTCTTCCTTCAACAGCAGTTGTTGGTTGCGAGCGATGCGCTCGGAGAAGTCTGATGGTACTTCATAGGGAGCGTCGAACGGCGTTACAACCATTGAGTGGATACCACCAAGAGCGGCACTCATGGCTTCCGTCTGGCTTCTCAACAAGTTGACATAGCTATCAAAGAGAGTTTGGTTGTAAGTCGAAGTAATGGCATTGACCACCATTTGGCACGACTTATCGTCCTTTGGCTCATACTGCTTGACAATCTGCGCCCACAATAGTCTGGCGGCACGGAATTTGGCCAGTTCCATGAAATAGTTTTCAGAAACGCCCATGTTGAATTTCACCTTGTTGGCGGCCAAGTCAACATCCACACCAGCATCAGTAAGCTGCTGCAAATACTCATTACCCCAAGCCAAAGCATAACCCAATTCCTGTACGATGTATGCACCTGCATTGTTTAACGCCACGGAATTCACCGTCACACAACGGAACTGTGGATAGTCCTTAAATGTCTCGATGAGTTGTGGGGCAACCTGAAGAAGTTCCTCCATATTTTTGCCCTTCACGACAATCTTCTCGATGGGGTCGTAGTCAACAGAACCAACCACCTTCTTTTTGTCGTAGCCTTTCTTTTCGAAATACTCGACAAGAATCTTCGCCAATTCCAATGTATGGCGTTTGCAAGTGGTGAAGTTCACTTCCACGACATCACAGAGGATGTTGTCAAGAAGCGTTTCTACAAACTCCCCGCTCACCTTGTCGCCGGGAATGTGGAATCCCAGTGAATCGACGCCTCTGTTTAGAATGTCAAGAGCCTTTGCATTGGCTTCTTTGGCATCGGCAGCAAAGATTTCCTGGCGGACATACCAAAAGTTGTTGTCCTTCTTGTTACCTCTGACAAAAGGAAATTCACCGGGTAATGCATCGGGAGTTTTCAGTTTCAACACATCTTCCCTACGATAGAAAGGCTGGATGTTGAATCCCTCATTCGTTCTCCAGACGAGTTTTTTGTTGAAATCAGCCCCTTTCAAGTCGACCTGTATTTTGTCAAGCCATTCTTGTGTCGTTGGAGCTTGGAACTCGTTGAAGAGTTTTTCTTTGTTGTTTGACATAGTGTATTAAAATAAGTTATAAAAATCCTATATTGAAAAAAGTGCAATTCGGATTAAAATGACATGCAAAGATATAGTAATTTTTGGAATATGCGAAATAAATACAAAGAAAAAGATTTGCGAACGTGAAAAAATACAAATCTTTCACTATTTCTAAAAAAAATTGCTCAAAAAAGGGTATAATGCGCAATTATTTACTTAATTTTGCAACGATTTTTTCATGTTATGAACTGGCTTTCTGATTTATTTACAAATACCGAATCTGTGGCACATATCGCGATATTGTACGCGGTAGTGATCGCAATCGGCGTTTATTTAGGCAAAATTAAATTTTTCGGCATTTCATTAGGTGTCACATTCGTTCTGTTTGCTGGCATCCTTGCTGGACATTTACATTTCACCGCCCCCATCGAGATATTGAATTTTTGTCAAGATTTCGGTCTCATCCTGTTTGTCTTCATGATAGGTATACAGGTCGGTCCCGGTTTCTTCGCCAGTTTTAAGAAGGGCGGCGTATCACTTAACATCATGGCCTCCTGCATCATATTGTTGAACATTGCCGTGATGTTTGCTTGTTATTATCTCTTTTTCGACACCTCGAACCCCGTCAACCTGCCCATGATGATCGGCACGTTGTGTGGTGCCGTGACCAATACACCCGGTTTGGGTGCCGCTTCAGAAGCCCTGACATCGGTGTTTGCCGACAATACACCCCAGATAGCATCGGGTTATGCTTGTGCTTATCCACTGGGAGTGGTTGGCATTATTTGCGCCATCATTGCCGTACGGTATATCTCCCGCATCAATCTGGAAAAGGAGGAACGCCAATTGGAGGCTGAAGAAGAAGCCAACCCCCACGAAAAGCCCTATAAGATGCACCTGCGCGTGACCAATATTTATTTAGCGGGGCGCACTCTTTTGCAGATTAGCGAGTTCCTGAACCGCGATTTTGTTTGTTCGCGTATCCTTCACAACGGCAAGGTTAGTATCCCCAATCGTGACACTATCTTCGAAATTGGCGACGAGTTGTTGGTGGTTTGTGCCGAGGCCGATTCCGAGCCTATTAAGGCCTTCATCGGTCCTGAAATAGAAGCCGCATGGAATGCTGAGTTGGAAACACAACCTATGGTGTCGCGTCGCATTGTTGTCACCCGTCCATCCATGAATGGCAAGACTTTGGGCAAAATGCATTTCTCTAGTCTGTGGGGTGTCAACGTAACCCGCATCACCCGCCATGGCATGGACATGTTTGCCGGACGCAACCACCATTTCCACATTGGCGACCGTGTGATGGTTGTTGGTCCTGAGGACAATGTGAACCGAGTAGCAGAGATGATGGGCAACTCTGTCAAGCGCCTCGACGCGCCCAATATCGCCACCATCTTTGTAGGCATTCTCGTAGGCATTATCTTCGGCAGTCTGCCCATAGCCATCCCAGGTATGCCCGTTCCGCTGCGTCTGGGTATCGCCGGTGGTCCGCTCATCATCGCCATCCTGATAGGCCGTTTCGGATATAGGGTGAAGTTGGTGACCTATACCACAACCAGTGCCAACATGATGTTGCGAGAAATTGGGCTGGTGCTCTTTTTGGCAAGTGTTGGCATCAAGGCCGGTGCCGGTTTCTGGGATACCGTAATTCAAGGCGACGGTCTGAAATACGTGTATTCGGGATTCCTCATCACAATTATACCTATATTAATTATAGGTCCGTTGGTGCGTTACCGTTATAAATTTAACTATTTCACCATCATGGGTATGCTGGCTGGTTCCTACACCGACCCTCCTGCATTGGCATATGCCAACCAGGTGTGCAGCAAGGAGGCTCCTGCGGTTGGCTATTCCACTGTATATCCGTTAAGCATGTTCCTAAGGATTTTCACTGCACAACTACTGGTGCTATTCTTCTGTGGATAAATTATCAACTCTATCATATAAAAGTTTTCTGAATGAAACGTTTATCATTGACCTTATGTGTCTTGCTAACCTGTTCCCTCTGGATATGGGGCCAAGGGGCCAAGAACATACAAATCAACGAAGTGCTGACTGACAACAGTACGAGCATCCAAGACGAGTTCGGCAACAATCTTCCATGGGTGGAACTGTCAAACATCGCCTACTCCACCTACAATGTTCGCGGCATGTACCTCACCACGGACACCACGGTGCTCAACAAATCAATGTCAGCACCAGAGCGCATAGCCAAAATGGTGCTCATCCCCAATAACGAACGCCGAACAAGTCTCTCTGCCCGTCAACACCTGCTGTTCTATTTCAACAGCAATCCTGCCAAAGGAGGACTGCACCTAGCATTGAACATAGAGAGCGGCAAGCCATTATGGGTAGCCCTCTATGATGGAAATGGTGTAGACCTTATCGACTCGGTGAGCGTTCCTGCGTTGCCCAAAGACTGTTCCTACGCACGGGCACAAGACGGCTCATCAAAATGGGTGATAAAGGCCACGGATGCTGTAACCCCTGGCATCGAGAATTTTATCCAAGTAGAGGAGACGAAGGTTGCCAAAATCAAGCGTGAAGACCCACATGGTTTCGGTATCACTGTTCTTTCCATGGGTGTCGTTTTCTCATGCCTTGCTCTGCTGTTTATCTTCTTCACTTTCTTCGGCATCTACATGAAGCATAAGCAGGCCATCAGGGATGCCATCGACAAACAGCCACTGAAGACAGTCACCAAGGTTGGCGAAGAAGTCTCTGACCTAGGCCACAAAGCCAATGTTGTTCTAAAAGACGGATTGCGCACGAAAGGCATTGACAAGGAGATTTACATTGCCGTCATCTCCATGGCGCTCAAACAATATATGGACGATGTGCATGATGTGGAAAGCGGCATCATCACCATCCGCCCCAAACAAACCAAATGGACCCGAATATAAACCAGCAAACAACATATCATCATGAGCAAATATAAATATACAGTTGAGGGAGTCGACTACGACGTAGAGATTGAAGAGATAGAAGATAACGTGGCCAAGGTATTGGTCAACGGCATACCTTTCGAGGTGGAACTGAAACAGCCTGTCAAACCCACCCAGAGTCATGTTCGTAAAACTGTCACGGCGCCCCAGCCCGCTACCGTGGAGCCTCGTCCGGCAGAGAAACCAGTTGCGAAGCCTGTTGCCGCCGCAGGTGCCGGTTCGAAGATTCTCGCTCCGCTGCCTGGCACCATCACTGAGTTGAAAGTCAAGGTGGGTGACACCGTGAAGACTGGCGACACCGTGATTATCCTGGAGGCCATGAAGATGCAAAACAATATTGAGTCGGACTATTCCGGTACCGTTACCTCAGTGCTTGTTAACCGTGGCGACACGGTGATGGAAGGTACAGTGCTATTAACCATAGGATAAAGCAATGGGATTCATCGATTTCATCATCAACAATTTCAACGAATTCTTGTCTTTCACAGGATTCGCCAATGCCACCGTGCCCAATCTCATCATGATTGTGGTTGGTGCGATATTCATCTGGCTTGCCATTCGCAAGGATTTTGAGCCCTTGCTATTGGTACCCATCGGTTTGGGTATCATCCTGGGAAACATCCCATTCAAGGCTGATGCAGGTCTGGAAATAGGTCTTTACGAAGACAATTCTGTGCTGAATATTTTCTATCAGGGTGTACGTCAAGGATGGTATCCCCCCTTGGTGTTCTTGGGCATTGGTGCCATGACCGACTTTTCGGCTCTTATCAGCAATCCCAAACTCATCTTGATAGGTGCCTCCGCCCAATTTGGTGTGTTCGGTGCCTATATGGTGGCTTTGGCTTTGGGCTTTGAGCCCAACCAGGCTGCAGGTATAGCCATCATTGGTGGTGCCGATGGTCCCACGGCCATCTTCCTCAGTTCGAAACTCAGTCCGAACCTAATGGGTGCCATTGCTGTTTGTGCCTATTCGTATATGGCACTGGTTCCCGTTATCCAGCCACCGCTCATGCGTCTGCTTACGACGAAAAAAGAGCGTGTCATTCACATGCCTCCAGTGCGTAACGTCAGCCAGACAGAGCGTATTCTCTTCCCCATTATAGGTTTGTTGCTTACCACCTTCCTCGTCCCATCGGGTCTACCCTTGTTAGGTATGCTATTCTTCGGCAACCTGCTGAAGGAGAGTGGCAAGACCACACGATTGGCCAAGACGGCTGGTTCAGCGTTGAATGACATCATTGTCATGCTATTGGGACTCACCGTGGGTTGTTCTACCCAAGCCAGCGAGTTCCTGACCTTGAACACCATCAAGATTTTCTTCCTTGGTGCCATGGCCTTCATCATCGCCAGCACCAGCGGTATCTTGTTTGTTAAGCTGATGAACTTATTCCTACCAAAGGGCAAGAAAATCAACCCACTCATTGGTAATGCTGGTGTTAGCGCCGTTCCTATGAGTGCACGTATCTCCAACAACATCGGTTTGGAATACGACCGCCACAACTTCCTGCTGATGCATGCCATGGGTCCGAATGTGGCTGGCGTTATCGGTTCAGCGGTCGCCGCCGGTGTACTGTTAGGATTCTTCTCGTAAATAATGGGGTGAGAGATGAATAGTGAGGGGTAAGAGAATAGTAGTATACTTCTTGTAATAAATAAAGCGGCCATCACGATTGTGATGGCCGCTTTATTTGTAAATGATTATCTGGGTTTCCTCTCACCTCTCCTATTTAACCACAAACTTCTTTCCATTCTTGATGTAGATGCCTTTGGAGAGAGTCTGAACACGTTGTCCGGAGAGGTTGTAAATGTTCCCATCATTAGCTTCGGTGATAAAAGGAGTGAATATGCCTGTTGTCCTAGGCACAGGAGTGACAGAGCAACCCCAGAATACAGAGGGGGTAAGATCCACTTCCGTTCCGTCTTTCTTGATAAGTGTCGCCTCACGCAAGGTGGCAGTGCAGGCCCCAGCTATGGTCTGGAGGGTAATGCGTTGTGTGGTAGTACCCATAGAAGCATCGAATGTAACAAGCGTCTCAATTCCCGTAAGCGGTTTGTAGGCCTCGTTGGAGCTGTAGATTTTCACCTGTAGCTTGTCAAGCGCTGTTTCATCGGCCATGACCACCTTGATGCCTGTATAATTTGACAATGTGATGGCGCTACCACTATAGAGATTCAGTTCCTGCCAATCTCCAGTATACACAACTTGATAATCAAACTGCTGTTCCTCCATAGAGGGATATACTCCTTGGAAATCCTCGCCATGATAAGCTTTTGCTATGGTCTCTGCCAAGTCTGGCTGGTTGAAAGCAGGCAAGGAACGCGCCCAGCCGTCGGACAAACCCATCCAATAAAATGTGGCAATATTGTTGCTCTTCATCTTCTTGACAAAGAAATCGACAAAATTAAGCATGGCAGTTCTTCTGATATCGTAATCGGTTTTCCCTTCTCCTGCATCCACATTGCTGGTTCCCCACTCACCGATGATAACAGGAGCCCCTTTGGAGACGAGATAGGTGTTCAGCTTATTCACCATGTCGTTCATCTCGGACTTAGCATTGGACAGGTTCTGGATATTAGGATAAGTATGAACTTCAAAAGCGATGTGTCCTGATACAACATCAGTAGGCATATTCAATTTCGAAAGCGGATCTGTTAGGTGTGTATTCCAATTCCCGGAGCCACATGCCGCTGCATAGGTGTTGATGATGAGGTTGCGATATGTGTTGTTTCCTCCCGTGGCACGTACCACGTTGACGAAACTCTGCGCATAATTGTTGATTGCGTTATAGGCTGACTGTGCGATGGAGGCATCATACTGACCAGAAGCTGCGAAGGATGCAAAACACCATGATTTCTTGATGTCGAGCATCTCATTATATGCTTCAAAAAGCAAATGTTCATCATAATCCTTGAATTCTTCAGCAATCTGTTGCCATAAATTCTCAAAACGCTGTTTCGTGTTTTGGTACACCGTTTCATCGGCGATGAGCCAGGCCTGGTCACCTGCACCAGTGTCATGGTGGACATTGAGTATGCAGTACATGCCATTCTCGATGACGTAATCCACCACTTCATGCACGCGGTTCATCCATTGGTCTGCCACAGTGCCGTTTGTGTCCATCCATTTAAACCACGTGACAGGTACGCGGATAGCATTGAACCCCGCATTTTTCATCATTGTAATCAGTTCTGGGCTGGTGATTGGCTGCCCCCAACATTTTTCCTGGTCTTGCCAAGAAGTATAGGTATTATTACTCCAACTGTCGAGTGTATTACCTAGGTTCCAGCCCACGCCCATGTTCTTCACCGCGTCAGCAGCACTCTCAAAACCATCTGCATGCATAGCCATGGGTGCCAACATCATGGAGATAGCTAGTAAAAGGTGTCTCATCTTCTTTAATAATTTTAAGTTTCTTTCCTTTGCAAAAATAATGGTATTTTTCATATTTTGAATGCTTTTTTCTTTTTTTTGTAGCCAACTACCATTATTTCGAGAAAAAAGAGTAAATTTGCAGAACATCCAACTACTACACTCTATGAACAAAGTATTATTATCAGCCATCATGTTGACAATTGGTAGCATGTCAT
Organism: uncultured Prevotellaceae bacterium; assembly: GCA_900313615.1. Taxonomy (GTDB): domain Bacteria; phylum Bacteroidota; class Bacteroidia; order Bacteroidales; family Bacteroidaceae; genus Prevotella. Next base: position 95,673 of record OMRP01000003.1, on the reverse strand, counting down.
GCCAAGCACAAAGTTATCCTTATCAAGATGCTACTCTGTCATTTGAGCAGCGGGCAGCGGACTTATGCTCACGACTGACCTTAGATGAAAAAATCAGCCTGATGCAGAACGCGTCGCCAGCCATTCCCCGACTTGGCATACCCGAATTCGAATGGTGGAGTGAAGCCTTGCACGGTGTGGCACGCAACGGGTTCGCCACCGTCTTTCCCATCACGATGGGCATGGCAGCCTCGTTCAACGACCAATTGGTGTATAATGTTTTTAACGCGGTAAGCGACGAAGCCCGCGCCAAGAACAATGAGGCACGCCATTTGGGAAAATTCAAGCGCTACCAAAGTCTGTCTTTCTGGACACCCAACATCAATATTTTCCGCGACCCACGTTGGGGACGCGGTCAGGAGACATATGGAGAAGACCCCTACCTCACCACGCGCATGGGATTAGCCGTTGTAAGAGGACTGCAAGGCCCCACCGACACCAAATACGCCAAGCTCCTCGCTTGTGCCAAGCACTACGCAGTTCATAGTGGTCCTGAATGGAACCGGCATAAGTTCAATGTTGAAGACGTTCCCCCACGTGATTTGTGGGAGACTTATCTGCCTGCGTTCAAGAGTCTGGTACAAGACGGACATGTGGCGGAAGTGATGTGCGCCTACCAACGTATCGACGGTGAGCCATGTTGCGGCAACACCCGCTACCTCACGCAAATTCTACGTAATGATTGGAAGTTTAACGGTTTGGTTGTGAGCGACTGCGGTGCCATCAGCGACTTTTGGGTTCCAGGTCGACATGGTGTGTCAACAAATGCCAGCGAAGCCTCGGCAATGGCCGTCCGTGCAGGCACCGACGTGGAATGTGGTAGCAATTACAAGCATCTGAAAGAAGCCGTCGCTACCGGTCTCATCACAGAGGCAGAGTTGGATGTTAGTGTGCGGCGCCTACTGAAAGCCCGCTTCGAATTAGGTGATTTTGACTCAGAGGAAATGGTCGAATGGAAACGCATTCCCTCCGATGTCATTGCTTCCAAGGAGCACCATCAGTTGGCATTACAGGCCGCCCACGAATCCATTGTCCTTTTGCAGAACAATAACCAGGTGCTACCCTTAAGCAAAAGCCAACGGATTGTTGTGATGGGTCCCAACGCCAACGACTCTATCATGCAGTGGGGCAACTATTCCGGATATCCCACAGCCACGACTACCATATTGAAAGGAATTCAAGACAAATGCGGAGGCACACGTTACGTGCAAGGCTGTGGATTGACACGCAACCTTGTGGAGAACAGCCGCTTTGGCGAGATCATCTCTGCGAATGGCGCACGCGGACTCACAGCCACATATTATAATAATGTGCATTTACAAGGAGAGCCTTGTGCCACCATGCAGATGACCTCGCCCATCAACCTTTGCAACGGCGGCAATACCGTATTCGCGCCAAATGTTCCTTTAGAGCGTTTCAGTGCCCGCTATGAAGGCACGTTCATCCCCACCCATAACGAGGAAATTGCATTTCTTGCCCGTTTTGACGATGGTGTGAGGCTGATTGTCAACGGCGATACGTTGGGAGCTATTTGGAATGGCCGCGAACGTATCCAAAAAATAGAAAAAGCGATGACCGTGAAACAGGGGGAGAAATATCATATCCAAATAGATTATGTACAGAACAACGACATGGCCTTGTTGCAATTCGATATCATCCATCGTTCTACACCTACAGACCAAGAGTTGCTGGCAGCTACCGCCGATGCTGATGTGGTTGTATTCGTTGGCGGCATCTCACCCAGTTTGGAGGGAGAAGAGATGAAAGTAGATGAAGTGGGCTTCAAGGGCGGCGACCGTACCGATATCGAGCTGCCCAAGGCGCAACGCGATGTGATGGCACTGCTTCATCGCGCTGGCCGTAAGATTGCATATGTCAACTGTTCTGGTTGCGCCATTGGTCTGGAGGCTGAGACAAAGAATGCCGATGCCATCGTCCAGGCATGGTATCCCGGTGAATCTGGAGGCAAGGCCGTGGCTGACGTTCTCTTTGGCGATTATAACCCTTCTGGCAAACTGCCCGTAACGTTCTACCGTAACGTGGGACAGCTACCCGATTTCTTAGACTACAGCATGGCAGGGCGCACTTACCGTTATTTTCAGGGTGATGCATTGTTCCCATTCGGTTTTGGACTGAGTTACACCACATTCACCCTATCACAACCCACCTACAACAACCGCACCATCACTGTAGATGTGAAGAACACTGGCCATCGTGCAGGTGCAGAAACCATTCAAGTATACATTAAAAAGATTAATGATAAAGATGGTTCTATCAAAACATTACGAGCATTTGAGAAAGTAACACTTCAACCAGGAGAATCAAAAACGCTCAACCTTTACTTGAACGAGCAGGACCTAGAATGGTGGGACGCTTCCACCAATACCATGCGTTTCCAACCCGGCGAATATGACGTATGGGTAGGAACATCCAGCCAAACAAGCGACTTGAAAAAGTTGTCGTTAAAGTTTTGATGTAGAAAAAAAATAAGAAAGTTACTTCATCTCGGCTTAAAAAATAATATTTTATTTTGTTCTACGCTCGATTTTTCGTAACTTTGCAACATGATGGAACTAGAAAGACATATTGAATCGCTACTATTGCACAACGACTGTGTGATGGTTCCTGGCATGGGAGGTTTTATTTCACATTATGTACCAGCCCGTTACATAGAGGAAGAGCATACCTTCTTTCCCCCATACAAATCGCTGGGCTTCAATCCCCAATTGCATATCAACGACTCACTCTTGGTGCAGTCGTACATGACGGTCGGTGATCTTTCCTACGATGAAGCACACGATAAGTTGAAATCAGACGTAGATCAGGTAATAGCGACATTGCGACGTGAAGGGCGTTATGACTTTGCTAGTCTAGGTGTCTTCACCATCAACGAAGAAGGCAATATGGAGTTTGAACCTAAAGAATCAGGTATACTATCGCCTTCACTATATGGTCTCGACCTTTTCGAGTTCCGTACATTGACACAACAGGCCCGCCTGGAGAGTCTCACCGATGAAGAACCCTATATTCGCATCAAAGTACGCACCCTAAAAACCATCGCCGCCTCTGCTGCAGCGGTGTTCCTCGGTTTGCTGATGGTCGCTGGCACCTTCTTTGGCTCTAATAGCACCAAATTTGCCGAAGCAGGTTTTGTATCCATTAGCAAGATGCTTCCCACTACTACACAGAAGCAGGAGCAGACTGTTGACGATCAGTTCATCGCAACCCCACAAGAGCAGACGAGTGAGGCCACTGTGGCAGAAGAAGAGATTGCCGTATCTGACGGATTTTGCATAGTTCTGGGTTGCAAACTTCCCAAGAGCAATGCAGAACAGTATGCCCGTTCTTTCCGTGAACGTGGTTACGATGTGGAAGTAACGGGAAGTGACAAAGACAGCAAAGTGGTCTACGGTAACTACTCCACCGACCAAGAGGCATACGCCGCATTGCAGCAATTGCAAAGCGATCCGTCTTTTGCCAACGCTTGGATTCTCCATCGATGAAAAGAGTCGGATGTCCTAAATGCGATTCCTTTATTACCTTTGACGAGACGAAATACGCCAAAGGACAATCATTGGTTTTTGTTTGTCCCAACTGCAACAAGCAGTTCGGCATTCGTATGGGCGTCAACCCGCTGCGTAATGTTCAACGGGAGGAACAACCAGAAGAGAATGGAGACAACGGATTCGGTTCGCTTTTAGTGATAGAAAATGTTTTCCACTACAAACAGGTAATACCTTTACGAATGGGGCTAAATACCATTGGGCGTTACATGAAAGGCTCCAATATCACTACGCCAATAGAGACCAATGATCCCAGCATGGACATGCTCCACTGTAAGATACAGGTATCCCGTGATAAAAAAGGTAAATTACGCTATACACTTACCGATGGCCCAAGCAACACTGGCACATTTGTCGACAATGAATTGCTCGCTGACGGCGAACGGCGTCTTTTGGAAGATGGCTCGCTGTTTACTATGGGAGCCACCAGCGTGATACTGAAAGGAGTGGCTAGTGAAGAGTGACAAATGTTAAGTGAAGGAATATGAGGGTTATTTCACTTCCAACTTAGGTATTTTCACATAGTCGCCAGCGACAAAATCACTTTTTCCACCATTTACAGCCTTGATATAGGGTTCCATTTGGATGGCACCAAAATATGTGGCAGAAATGGTAAGAAGAGTCTGTCCCTGTTGTAAGATAATTGCCGTATCCACACCCACAATCTTGTATGCACCATATCTCACGCGCTCGTTGGCTTCGGTGAAATCATCCTCTTTTGTAGTTGCTTGCGTTGTTGACACAGAGTCAACAGGAGTGGAAGACGCCGCGGCCAACTCGGGCGATTCCGACGTATTCCTCGGCATCAGCACTAGAATCAAAGTCACCAACGCCGCTACGGCACAGGCTGCGGCCACCCACCATTTCCACTTTCCACTTGGTGTTCGTGGCATATCGACAGCTGTAGACTTTTCCTCCGTTTCCGAAACTGCCTCCAACGGCGCTTTTTCTTCCCCTAAAGTATTTTCTTCCTTCACCGGTTTGTCATCAATAGACGGTTGCTCTTCTCGATGAGGTTTTTCTTCTACTTGCGACGAAGCCTTATGTTCGACACGCATGTTCGTTTCCTCAGAAACTTCCGTAACGCGCTCTCTCCTAACCACTCCTACCTCTAGGTCATCGAATTGAACGCCCTCGTTCAATGTCACAGGCTGGAATTGTTCGAATGGTTTGTTCACTGCCGTTTTCAACACGTTGTCTGGCGTAAAGGCCACCGACCCCAATGCCTCAGAGAGGAAGAGCATGCTGCTTCCTTCTTGGTCCTTTTCCTTGATTTTTGACGGATTGATTTTGAACTGACCTAGATTTTTCACCTTAGTTACCTTATCTTTCGCCAGTCCATTGACGATAGCCTTGAAGAAGGCAAAGGTCAGGATCTCAGCATCATCCGATGAACATTCCAGTCTTTGTGCCAACATGGTGATGAACGATTGTGAAGCCGTATGCTGTCCTTCACCCGCAGCATTTGCCGAATTTTCGGCATCATATACCACATCGAGCTGCGGTGGCATGAGCATCTTGGCGCCATCCTTTTCTACGATGTGCTCATACGTTTTTTCCACGCCAAAACGCCCGAAACCGTGGATAAGCACATCTTCACCATTCGTGAGCATGCTTTCCAAAGTCTTCAGTATGGCATCGCAGCAGGCCTGCGCCTCTTCGTTCTTGATTTTGGAGATGGTCGCCACCTCCACCAGAAAATCCTTGTTGTTCATACCATCGGTTTTATTACACCACCTTTCCATAGAGATCGAACTCCATGGCATCGGTAATCGTCACTTCATAAAACATTCCTATCTCCAACGGTTTGTCAGAGGCAGGGATAAGCACCTCGGGATCGACCTCTGGAGAGGAAAACTCCGTCCTTCCTATATAATAGTCACCCTCCTTTCTGTCGATGATAACCTTATAGTTATGCCCCACCATGTTATTGTGGATATCAGCACTGATATCTTGTTGGAGACGCATCAGCCTATCAAGACGACTTTGTTTTGTCTCTTCCGGTATATCATCAGTATAATGCAAGGCGCTATACGTCTGCTCCTCCTCAGAATAGGCAAAAGCGCCCATACGCTCAAACCTCATCGCACGGACGAAATCAAGCACTTCTTCAAAATCAGCCTCCGTCTCACCAGGAAAACCCACCATGAGCGTGGTGCGAATGGCGATGCCAGGCACCATCTCCCTTATTTTTGTGATGAGTTCGTACGTCTGTTGCTTCGAAATGTCGCGCCTCATGTCCTTAAGCACCTTGTCGGAGATATGCTGCAAGGCTATATCGAGGTAGCGGCATACGTTTTTCTTCTCCCGCATCACATCGAGCAATTCGATTGGGAAATGTGTGGGATAAGCATAGTGCAAGCGTATCCACTCCACACCGGGGATGTCGGACATCTTAGCTACCAATTCCGCGATATGCTGTTTCCCGTCTATATCGACGCCATAATATGTCAATTCCTGCGCTATGACTTGAAACTCCTTCACTCCCTGTTCCACGAGCATCTTCACCTCGCTGAGAATCTCTTCCATCGGGCGACTTACATGTTTGCCAGTGATAATGGGAATGGCACAGTAGGCACAATGTCGATTACACCCTTCACTGATTTTCAAGTATGCATAATGTGCTGGCGTGGTGATATGGCGACGATAATTGTCAACATCAGCAGTTTCTTCCAGTTCGCCCAGGTCGCTGAGCAGTTGTCGGAAGTTGAATTTTCCATAATACTTGTCCACCTGAGGTATCTCCGCCTCCAATTCCTTTGGATAACGCTGTGATAGACAACCCATGACGAATAATTTTTCAATCTCGCCTTGTTCTTTTGCTTGAGCGAGTTGGAGTATCATGTTGATGCTCTCTTCCTTAGCGTCACCGATAAAGCCACAAGTATTAATGACGACAATAGGTCCTGTAGGTTGTTCACTGTCGTGAGTACACGAATAGCCATGGTCCTCGAACATCTGGATGAGTTGTTCACTATCAACCAGATTTTTCGAGCACCCCATGGTGATAACATCTACATGCGGTTTCTTCATGCCTTCGCTTCTTCTTCAAACAAAGAGTCAACGAACTGCCTCCTGCTGAACAGTTGCAAGTCTTCCATACCCTCGCCCAGTCCAATATATTTTACTGGAACCTTGAGTTGATCGCTAATACCGATGACAACTCCACCCTTTGCAGTACCATCAAGTTTGGTGATAGCCAGACTGGTAATCTGTGTTACGGCGGAGAACTGTTTGGCCTGTTCAAAAGCATTCTGTCCAGTACTTCCATCAAGAACAAGCAAAACTTCGTCGGGAGCGTCGGGCAACACTTTTTTCATCACCTGCTTGATTTTCTTCAACTCATTCATCAGGCCCACTTTGTTGTGAAGTCTTCCAGCCGTATCGATAAGCACCACGTCAGCATCGTTGGCCTTTGCAGAACTCAATGTGTCAAAAGCCACTGATGCCGGATCCGAGCCCATCTGCTGTTTCACCACGGGTACGCCCACGCGTTCACCCCATATACATAGCTGTTCCACAGCAGCGGCGCGGAAGGTGTCTGCAGCTCCAAGATACACTTTTTTGCCTGCTTGTTTGAACTGATAGGCCAATTTTCCGATGGTTGTCGTCTTGCCCACTCCGTTCACGCCCACCACCAATATCACATAAGGCTTATGGTCAGTTGGCAATTCCCAATCCTCATTGTCGTCGGAATTGTTTTCCATGAGCAGGTCAGCAATCTCCTCCTTGAGAATATTGTTCAGTTCTTGGGTCGACACATATTTGTCACGCGCCACACGCTCTTCTATGCGCTCGATGATTTTAATGGTAGTCTCCACGCCCACATCCGAAGTGATGAGCACTTCTTCCAGGTTGTCAAGCACCTCATCGTCCACCTTCGACTTTCCTGCGATGGCTCTGGTTATCTTACTGAACACGCTCTGCTTGGTCTTTTCAAGACCTTTGTCGAGTGTTTCCTTTTTCTTCTTGTTGAATATACCGAAAAATGCCATAATCTGAATTTTGGTACAAAGTTAGGAAAAATAAAAGACAATAGGAAAGAAAATTGAAGAATATGCCGAAAAAGGCCGCAATTACTATTGCGACCTTTTTGGTATGTATTGTTCAAGAAGCATTAATTCTTAAAGAAGTCTTTCACTTCCTCGTTGGGAACCATCTGCTCATCGAAGATGTAAGCACCCGTCTTGGGGCTTTTCACCATTTTAATAACCTTGGTATATGCGCGACCGTCCTTCGAACCTTCATGGAGGGTAGCAACAACTTTCTTTGCCATAGCTTATATTATTTTATCTCCTTGTGGATAGTCATCCTTTTCAGGATGGGGTTATATTTCTTGAGTTCCATTCTCTCGGGAGTGTTCTTGCGGTTTTTCACCGTAACGTAACGGCTAGTACCAGGAAGACCACTGTTTTTCATTTCGGTGCACTCCAGAATAACCTGCACCCTATTGCCTTTCGCTTTCTTCGATGCCATGGTTGTTAATCTCCTATAACTTTAATGTCTTTCCAATCGCAGTAACCTTTTGCCACGGCCTGCTTGAGGGCGGCATCAAGACCGAGTTTATTGATAATGCGCAAACCAGCAGCGCTAATCTTAAGATTGATCCAGCAATCCTCTTCTACATAGTAGAATTTCTTGCTGAACAAATTCACGTCAAAACTGCGCTTGGTGCGATGTTTTGAATGGGAAACATTATTGCCTATCTGAGCCTTTTTCCCAGTAATCTGACAAATTTTCGACATTGCTATCTTAATTTTTTGTTTTCGTATTAAAATATACCTATTCCAAACAGGGTGCAAAATTACTAATTTTTCCCAAACAAACAAAATTTTTCCTCAAATAATCTTTCGATTTAAGTATTTTTTGTGATTTCCGCAACTTATCAACCGTTAAAAATTGATTTTCAGCGTATTTTTCTTATTATCAACTCTTATCAAAAACGGTTACGGCATCGTATTGGCAAGTAGCGGCTCCTACAAAATGTTATACATAGTTTGTCAAATCATAAATGCCCATGCAATAGAGGCAATGAGTTGACAGGCAAAGACATAGATGACCATGAGGGGAGCGCCTTGCTGAGGTCCGACATAGAGAGCGTGGAAGGCATCGCCAATATGCTGAAATTGTGCACTGAGAGAGCCAAACAGGATAGATATGGCCGTGAGAATGAACGCCAAAATAGGCACTATGGCCTTGCTAAAACTACTTGGGAAAAGACTCCCTGTAGCACTCACCAAAACTGCCTCTTTGGTGCATATCAACATCACGATAACAGCAATGAAGAACAACAAAGCTACCGCCGAGCAGCGCAACGCATATTTTTGCCGATATGAAAGAGGCTCCTTTCTTATCCGGCTGCATACCGTGGGCCAGATACCTGATTCCGAGACCGCGCCACATGCAATAAGTATTACGATGAGCCATGCTGCCCCATAACTGCCCACGATGGACATAAAGTGACCAAAGAACCACCTGATGCCCTCGCCGCCAAGCAATGAACGCACAGGCAAGTCGGGGTTAGTCGTGGAGATAATCCACGACAATAAGAAGACAGCCAGCTGAAGCATCAGCAGTACGAGGCACAATACGCCCCCTATCCTATCCCATTTCTTATGTCTCTGTTCAATTCTCATCCGGGACAAGGTTGTCGATATCGAGGATACGCAATTCCAATGCCCTAACGACAAGACGTGTAGCATTGACGCTAAATCCATTGTTACCCTCGGGCATGAGTTTCTGGACTAGTTCATTTTGTCGTTTCTCCAGACTCTTTACACCAAAAGGCATGCCACGCAGGTTGGTTATCTGCTCTTTGGTATATCCCAAAGCTAGATGACGGAGGAAGCGCTCATCGTATTCATCGATTTCATAGTTAATCATCGCTTCTTGGCGCATTAGTTGACTTCCAACACTATATTTGAAACGGTCGACGATTTTCTCGAGAATTGGCTGGTTAAACACCATTCGCTTACCACTCATCACGCTGAACACATCGCCACGCGTGAGTAATTCGCCACTCTTAAGAATAATACCGTCGGCTCCTGCATCAAGCACGTCTACCCATAATTTCTCATTGAGTATCTCGCCTGTGAAAATCAAGACTTTGATATTAGGGTGCAGTTCCTTGGTATGGCGGCAAATCTCCACGCCAACGGTGGTAGACCCACCTAAGCCAAGGTCGAGAAGAACCAAATCGGGCAACTGTTCTTTGAGCAGCCGCCAATACGCTTTTTCATCTTCAGCAGTACCGATAATCTGCGCTTCAGGTATTTCGTTTCTAATAATGCCTTCTGTGCCTTTAAGCTCCAGAGCGACATCTTCGACAATAACAATTTTAAATTGTTCCATGATTATATTATTTAGATATTATTTTCCTTTTGCTAAGGTTACGACAAGCGTAGCATAACCCTTGTCGCTTTTTATAGTGGTGATGCCACAGCCTCGGGCATTGGTTGCCTCACCCATATCTCGAACAATCTGCCTACAGAGCAAGAATGGGATGTTTTCAGTAGATGGCGAGAAAAGGTCAACGTCAAATTCAGTGTCAGGCAACTGCTGTAACTCAGCCACCATCGTCACATATTTTTCATCCTGCCCCTTGATGGAGTAGACCGGTGCCACTCCCTTATTCTGTTTACGAAGAATCTCGTCCATATATCGCAACATCGCCTCGTCGCCCATCACCATGCTATTTGCCGCATTGCCGCCATCCTTGACTGGAAAAATATGGCTGACAGGTATTTTCCGACATTCCACTTTTACTGTTTCCAACTGAAGCATAGCTTGTTGGCTTAGCATCATATACAACTCTTTGTAATATGAGGCCAGTTCGGATATACTATCAAGATTGTCATCTTTTCCCTCCACCAACACACGGATGCGCGACGGATAATACATCGTTTCATGTTTAAGCGTGCTCAGACAGTTGTCGAGCACACTGTTGGAGATATGCAGTTTCTCATTTTCTAGTTGAAGCCGGCGCAGTTCATCATTAGCCATTTCCAAACTATCTTTACGCTCTTTCTCTACCTTCAAGCTGTTTTCCAACGCCCCCACTACCTGTTCCACCACTTGCGCCAGGTCGTCGGGCAGTGACTGGTGTGCCCTTTTGAAAAGCAAACCGCCCTTTGTCTCATTCGATGTGAGTTTGTGTATCACATCCAGTTTTTGTTCATCGGTCTTATCGGAAAGCAGAATATTGTTGATAGCATTCACCTTGTCGACACAGAATTTATAATACACCCTATGTCTATAATAGAGCATGATGTAAGCCACGATAACCAATAGGAAAAGAAGCAAGAGAATGATGATAGCCATTGTCTTGTTTGTTTTCGACTGTTGCATGGTCTTGCAGAAATCACCCAAAGTATTGTCGGCAGACAATTCCTTGAACAACTGCGTATACACCTTATTATTATATTTATATAGCGACCACTCATGAAGAGCAAGGGCTGCCACCGCACTCTCGTTCCTCACCGAGAGGATAATGTCGAAGTCGGTCTTCAGGCTATCATGCAACCAAACTATCTCCGCTTGAGGGGTGGCGTTGTCGGAGAAAGCAACCATTGTATCTGTCCCCTGAAGTATACAACTTTTGTAATATCTGTTGAGGTAAGCTATGGCAGAGTCGGCGAAGACAAGACATTCTTTATAACGTCCCTCCAAATTAGCGCTATAGACGCTGTCAGCATAGTGACCGGCGGCAATGATGGCTGGATGACCATGGTCGGCTGCTATTGTTTGAGGTTTACTGGCATTGGCGGTCATTGTACCAATCAAGAAGAAGGCCGTGACCAATATCTTCATCAATCCCTTCGGTAGGCGGAAGAAGAAACGGCTTCCTTTCCCCCACTCGCTCTCAGCTTGGATAGTACAGACCTTAAACAATGGACTCATCTTCTTGTATTTCTCAATGATGCCCTTACAGTTCATCAGTCCGAAGCCATATCCCTTCTCCGATGTGGTAACATTACTTTCCTGACACTGTCCATCTTCATCCCTACTTACCCATTTTTCCATGGTGAACAGTTTGTCGAGTTGTTCCTGTTTCATGCCACAGCCATTATCACTAATGCTGATTTCCACATAACCATCACCTTCTTGCGCACTCACCTTCACCGTTCCGCCTTTAGGTGTGAATTTCCTCGCATTGTCGGCGATGGTATTAATCATAAACAGCGTAAGTATGCGGTCAGCCTTTACACTTGCAGAAGTAGGCTCAACATCCAATTCGATCCCTTTCATGAGGAATCCCATTCTACCCCTGGCCACAATGTCGAACAATTCTTGAAGACGGAAACTTTCGATACGTAAATTTATATCCCCTTGCCGCATCTGTATCCAGTTGGTGAGCGTGGCATTGCATTCGTTGATTTTGTCAGCCAACTCAGCCACATAAGTATATCGTCCAGCACGGATTTCTTCCTTTTCTCTGACATGGAGCAACCTGTCGATTTCACGAATCATACGGTCAATGAAAGGCGTAATGCTGTTCACCAGCGACACTTTAGCACGCTGCTCCAGGTTCTTCCGCTTGTTGTCATCAATACGCAGGTTGACTATCTCATCCTGTTCAACGATATCCTCGAAATATTCGTTCTGTTGCTGTAGGTATTTCTCGTTAGTCTCTTTCCATTCCTTGAGCGGGACTAACAATTCGTTGATGGACTCTTTTTTGTCTTTCCTTTTCCTTAGATACATCAATACTAGGAGCGAAGCAGCTACTAATGCCACCATAATGATGACCGCTTTCATCATGAGATTGAGTTGCGACACAGACTGTTCGAGTTGCACAGCCCTCGACTCCAAATATCTATCCTGCCGTGTCTTCTCCTGCTTGTCGAGATAGAGATTGCGATTGATGTCGCTATTCTGCTTGTCGTTCACTGCTGAATACAATAAACTCAATTGTTCCCATATTGACGCCACAAGATCGGGAGCCTGGTTGATGGCTTTATTCTCATTAAGGGCCTTCTGCAAACATATCAGCGTCGACTCATAGTCATTGATATACCAAAAGCACTGCGCCAGAGTTCGATATGAGCCGGCAGTCTGGTAAACATCACCATAATCGGCAAACATCTCCAACGAACGCTGTGCCAAGTAGCCCGCCAACAGACTGTCAGGCATATTGTCTTCATTCAGCCTTGCCCATTCTGCAGGATTATTGGTTTGTATCACCTTTCTGGAGTCGGCGTCTTGTATATGTTCGCTGATAGCCTGCATGGAGTTAGCCACCCAGAAAGTGTAATCATAGCGTTTGGCAACATCGTAACAGGTCATTAGGTATTCAAACTCTTTCTGCACCGTCTCATCGGCTGGCCCCGTGATGATGCCTCCAGCTCCAATATTATAGATATAATTAAGATATTGTGCCGTGTCCTGCTGTATCTCGCCATACTCATCGATATTGGCCAAAGCATCGATGGAAGGTTGCTCCAATCCTACATAATAATAATAGGTGGACGTGACAATATTGTATTCCAAACGGGCATAAATCAGTCGTCGATACTGGTGCTCATTTAGTTGTTCCGGAGTTTCATCAATACGTTTTTCTCTTTGTGTGGCTCTTTCTTTATAAGTATAGAAGTCGATGTTCTTCGATTCCCTTTGACATAGGCGCATAAGCTGTATATCAGCAATGAGCAATTCGATTTGATCGTCGGTGATTCTTCCTAGGCTGTCAAGCAAAGCATAAGCCTGTTCATACTCCATTTTTGCAATATGTACGAAGGCCTGGTTGTTCATGGCTTCAGCCATGCCACTGTCGTAATGGCGTGCCAACTGCTTGGCCTTCTTTGCATACGTCCAAGTGGAGTCAAGGTTACGGTAATGATAGTTGTATGAAATCTCGTTCAGCCGGTCCACTTCAGCATGGTTTTGCCGCCCACAAGCCATCATGATGAGGGCAGCTAGCGTTGCAAAAAACATGTTTCTAACAATAGGACGGTTGAGCATGTTCATAGGAAAGTAATGAATGATGCTATTTAAATAAGTAGAAAGGAGTTAAGAAGTGATGAGGATTATTCTATCGGCACCCTACACTTCTTCACTCCTTTTCTTTATGATGGTGAGACACGTATTACTTACGTGCGGCGGCTATATATCCGAGCGCTTCGATGCATTTGTCGGTGATAGCCTTCCAATCTTTTGCTTTCACTGTGTCGCCCGGGAAGAGTTTGGAACCCATACCCACACAAAGGACACCGGCCTTGATCCACGTCTCCAGATTATCTTTGTCTGGCGACACGCCTCCTGTAACCATAATGTTTGACCACCTGAGTGGAGCCATAACATTTTTCACGAATGAGGGGCCACCCACATTACCCGCGGGGAACACCTTTGTAACATCGCATCCCATGGCTTGGGCATTATTGATTTCGCTCACCGATCCACAACCTGGGCTATAAGGTACGAGGCGGCGGTTGCACACTTCGCAAATAGCGGGATTAAAATTGGGTCCCACGATGAAGTTAGCACCCATCTGCAGGTAAAGGGCCGCCGTGGCAGGATCGACTACTGTTCCCACACCCATTATCATGTCAGGGCAGTTGTCGATGACCCACTTGTTCACTTCGGCGAACACCTCATGGGCAAAATCGCCCCGGTTGGTAAATTCGAACACACGCACGCCACCATCGTAGCATGCCTTCACCACGTTTTTCACCACTTCCGGGTCACTATGATAGAATACGGGCACCATACCTGTTTCCTTCATGGCCGTGATGACTTGTACTTTATTGAATCTTGCCATATTTTTTTTGAGGTCGTAAATACTAAATTATGAACTGAGAAATTAATTGTAAATATTAAAAAGATTAACGCTGCACGCGTCCTGAGGCATCGCCACCAGCAAGGTTCTCCACCTCTTCTCTAGAAACTAGGTTGAAGTCACCAGGAATGGTATGTTTGAGGGCAGAAGCAGCCACAGCAAACTCCAATGCCTTACCTTGGTTGTCTGGATAGGTAAGCAGGCCATGGATGAGACCACCCGAGAAAGAATCGCCACCACCCACGCGGTCGATGATGGGCATGATATCATATCTCTTGCTCTGATAAAATTCTTTACCATTATATATAAGAGCTTTCCATCCGTTATGTGTGGCAGAGAACGACTCACGCAGCGTGCTTACAACGTATTTAAAACCGAAAGTGTCCATCATGCCCTTGAAGATACCATAATAACCTTCAGCATCGGTCTTTCCTCCTTCTACGTCAGCTTCGGGTTTGAACCCAAGACAGAGCTGAGCATCTTCCTCGTTGCCGATACACACGTCAACATATTTCATCAACGGCTTCATAATGCTCTGAGCCTTTTCCGAGGTCCATAACTTCTTACGGAAATTGAGGTCACAGCTCACAGTCACGCCATGACGTTTGGCAGCTTCGCAAGCCAGTTTCGTCAGTTCGGCCGCTTTGTCGCTAATGGCCGGGGTGATGCCACTCCAATGGAACCAATCAGCACCCTCCATAACCTTATCAAAGTCGAAATCTTCAGGGTCAGCTTCAGCTATGGAGCTTCCCGCCCTATCGTAGATAACCTTGGAAGGACGCATCGACGCGCCAGTCTCCAAATAATAGATACCTACCCTATTACCACCCCTGGCGATAAATTCGGTATTCACACCATATTTACGAAGGGCATTGACAGCGCATTGACCAATTTCATGTTTGGGCAACTTAGTCACGAAAAAAGCATCGTGTCCATAATTGGCGGCACTAATAGCCACGTTAGCCTCTCCTCCGCCGTAAACGACGTCGAAGAACTCACTTTGTACAAATCTCTTCTGTCCAGGTGAAGACAAGCGCAGCATGATTTCACCCAATGTTACAACTTTTGCCATTTTTTTGTTTTAAAGCTTTAATGTTTGTTTTTGGTCTACAAAATTACGTTTTTTTTCGCGATTAGCGAAACAAAACGCTGAAAAATGTCATTTTTGTAAAAAAGTTATCCTGTGCATTCACACAATTGCTCAAAAATAGCTATATTTGCACTGTTTTTGATTTGTGTCAAGGTAAAAAACTATAATGGACAAGAAAATCAGGATTAAGGATATAGCGGAAAGAGCCGGTGTATCAGTGGGTACCGTCGACCGTGTGTTGCACAATCGTCCGAATGTTTCTCCTACAGCCTTGGAGAAGGTGAACAAGGCATTGGAAGAGATGAACTACCAACCCAACATGTACGCCAGCGCTCTGGCTTACAATCGTAGTTACACATTTATCTGTCTTATGCCCAAACATGCCTCCGAGGCATATTGGGAAGAGATTGAAGAAGGAGCAATGTTGGCATGTGAAGCCCGCCGCGACTTCCATGTGGACGTGAAAATGCTTTATTACAAGCGTTTTCATGACGACACCTTCAAACAAGCATGCGACGAATGTCTGTCGCTTGACCCAGATGGTGTTGTCATCGTGCCCGACCAGTTCAAACTCACACAAGAGTTTACTGACCAATTACACGAACGCGAAATTCCTTTTGTATTACTCGACTCCTATATGCCCGACCTGAAGCCCCTCTCCTTTTATGGTCAGGACTCCTTTGCCAGTGGTTCTTTTGCCGCAAAAATGCTGATGCTGATAGCCCAAGACGAGAAGGAACTGATGCTGATGAAACATACACTCAATGGTCGTGTGGCCAGCAAGCAACAGGAAAACCGCGAAGTAGGATTCCGTCAATATATGGAGACCCATTACCCTCAGATACAGATTCACGAGGTGCATCTTCCCCTTGACGAGGAGAACCGCGATGGTTACGATGATATTTTGGAGCAATATTTTAAGAGCCATCCCGCCACACACCACTGCATCACGTTCTGTTCGAAAGCACATATCGTGGGCGATTTCCTATTGCGTTCCAAACGAAACAATGTGCAGATTGCCGGTTATGACATGGTACAAAAAAATGCCAACTGCCTGAGGGCCGGCAGTATCTCATTCCTCATAGCCCAACACGCCTATATGCAAGGCTATTACTGTGTAGAGGTGCTGTTCCGCGCTATCGTATTGAAGACACAAGTCACCCCAGTCAATTACATGCCCATTGAAATATTATACAAAGAGAATGTCGACTTTTATCAACGGACTATGATTTAGAAGGGTAAAAGGGTAAAAGGGTTAAAAAGTAAAAAAGTAAAAAAGTAAAAGACAAAACTTAAGGACCCCCAAAACTCCAAAGCTTAAAAAATTCGAAAATTCATATACTTAAAAACTCAAAACATACTATGAACAAATCATTTATCAAAATTAACCCCGCCGACAATGTGGTGGTGTGCCTTCGTCCCTTCAAACAGGGCGAAACGATAAAGCTGGATGGCCAAAACGTGGAAGTGCGCCAAGACACACCAGCAGGACATAAACTGTTGCTGACCACTGTGAGTGCTGGCACAAACATTATTAAATACGGCTACCCCATTGGCCATGCACAAATTGACATGGAGGCTGGCACATGGGTGAATGAAAACAACCTGAAAACCAATTTATCGGGAACGCTTACATACGAATACCATCCTGTAAAAGAGACATTTAAAAGTGTTGCCGATGAGCGCACCTTCATGGGTTATCGTCGTGCCAACGGCGAGGTTGGAGTACGCAACGAGATTTGGATCGTGCCTACCGTAGGTTGCGTGAACGGCATTGCCGAGCGTCTGGCTTCCGCGCTTACAACAGAGACAGGTTGCAAAGGTATCGATGCCGTGCATGCCTGGCACCACAATTATGGCTGTTCTCAGCTGAGTGGAGACCACGAAAACACCCGCAAAGTGTTACGTGACATCGTATTGCACCCCAATGCTGGTGGTGTGTTGGTGGTAGGTTTGGGATGCGAAAACAACCAACCCGACGATTTTATGGCCTTTTTGGGTGACTATGACCACGAACGAGTACAATTGATGGTTACACAAAAGGTAGACGGCGACGAGATGGAGGCTGGTATGACTATTCTTCGTCAGCTCTATGCTCGTGCCTCGAAAGATGAGCGTGTAGCCTGTCCACTAAGCGACCTTCGCGTTGGTTTGAAATGTGGTGGTAGCGATGGTTTCAGCGGCATCACCGCCAACCCCCTTGTTGGAGAATTTTCCGATTTCTTGGTAGCTCGTGGTGGCACATCTATCCTCACCGAGGTGCCCGAAATGTTTGGTGCCGAGACCATTCTGATGAACCGTTGTGCCGATGAAGGACTATTTGAACAGACCGTTCATTTGATTAACGATTTCAAAGAATACTTCCTCAGCCATGGTGAGCCTGTGGGTGAGAATCCTTCTCCAGGTAACAAAGCCGGCGGTATATCGACATTGGAAGACAAAGCGTTAGGATGCACACAGAAATGCGGTCGCGCCCCTGTTAGCGGTGTGCTCGAATACGGTGACCGCCTCTCCGTGAAAGGCCTCAATCTACTCTCCGCTCCCGGCAATGACCTTGTAGCAGCCACCGCCTTGGCATCCGCAGGCTGTCAGATCGTATTGTTTACCACAGGACGTGGTACTCCTTTCGGCACTTTTATTCCCACGATGAAGATTTCCACAAATAGCGACCTATTTGCACGTAAATCAAATTGGATAGACTTCAATGCTGGTGAATTAGTCGATGGCACTCCCATGGAAGAACTGCTCAGCAAGTTTGTCGACAAAGTAATAGCTGTAGCCAGCGGAGAACGGACACGAAACGAAGAAAATGGTTATCGTGAAATTTCCATATTCAAGAATGGAGTAACACTATAAGAGGTAAAAAAGTAAAAAGGTAAAAAGGTAAAAAGGTAAAAAAGTAAAAAAGTAATTAAGTTGTTAATTAAGTAAAAGAAAAGAAGAGGTGAGAACGATTTTTAAGTAATTCGTTTTTTCAACTCGTTATATAAAATGAGCGATAGAAAGGGACTGATGGCATTGAGTCCGATGTTGGTGTTTGTGGTGCTTTACCTTCTGACATCCATCATTGCGGGTGACTTTTACAAGGTACCCATTACTGTTGCATTCATGCTGTCGAGTGCCTATGCCATCGCCATGAGCGGTGGTCTATCCATGGCCAAACGCATTGAGCACTACAGCCGTGGTGCCGCTACGTCCAATCTGATGTTAATGCTATGGATCTTTGTTCTTGCGGGGGCCTTTGCCAACACCGCTAAGGATATGGGTGCCGTGGATGCCACCGTGTCGATGGCCCTGCATCTGCTGCCAGACAACATGCTGCTGCCAGGTCTGTTTGTCACCGCCTGTTTTATCTCTTTTTCCATCGGTACGAGTGTTGGCACCATTGCCGCACTGTCACCCATAGCCATGGGTATCGCCCAACAGACTGGCGCCGACATGGCATTGCTTGTTGCCGTGGTTGTAGGCGGGTCTTTCTTCGGCGACAACTTGTCTTTTATCTCCGACACCACCATCGCAGCTACGTCGACACAACAGTGCAAGTTGAACGACAAGTTTCGTGTCAATTTGTATATTGTGCTACCAGCGGCCCTCATTATCCTTGTGACCTATTTCTTCCTAGGCATGTCACTCCATGCCCCGACAAATGTTGGAGAAGTGCACTACCTGAAATTTCTTCCATACCTTCTTGTGTTGGTATTGGCAATCATGGGCATGAACATCATGGCCGTGCTGATGGCAGGACTGTTCCTGACCGGCCTGGTAGGCATATTGGATGGCAGTTTCGATTTCTACGGATGGCTAGGGTCTATGGGTACAGGCATCTCCAACATGGGCGAACTGATTATCATTACGATGATGGCTGGTGGAATGTTGGAGATAATCCGTGTGAACGGTGGCATCGATTACCTCATCAGCAAACTCACCCGCCGTGTCCACGGCAAACGTGGTGCAGAATTGTCGATTGCCGCCTTGGTCAGTCTGACGGATATCTGCACTGCCAACAACACCGTATCTATCCTTGCCGTTGGCGGTATATCCAAAGAAATTGGCGACCGCTATGGTATCGACAAGCGCAAATGCGCCAGTATCCTCGACACCTTCTCATGTGTAATGCAGGGCCTATTACCCTATGGAGCACAGGTCCTCATGGCCGCCGGGTTGGTGCAACTCAATCCTGTTGAGATAGTGCCATGCCTTTATTACCCGATGGCCCTAGGCATCGTAGCCCTCCTTTCCATATTATTTAGGTATCCGAAAAAATACTCATGAAACGAAACGGCATTTTAAACATCATCGTAGCCCGTCAATTGGTAAGACTGTTGGGCAACGGAGCATTCGGTCATCCTGCTCGCCTCGAAGTGATGTCACTGTTCAAGTGGAACTGTTTGGTGAATATGGCCGAAGACCATGAGGTGTTGGACTTCCTAGGCAAAGGCATGAACAACAACCTCTCCGAGTTTCAGCATTTTCCCGACCAATTGGTGGATACCATCCGTACACGTTTGCACCAGTTTGAGCCTCCAATCTTCAACGAAAGATATTCCGTTGGAGCTATTCATTTCTATTCATCACGTCACAAGACCGCTTTTGCGGAATTGGCTGAGAAAGACATTTTCGATACCACTGTCGAAACCCGCAGGATGTTTCTCATCCTCATGCGCAATGTTTGCGACATGTTACTAACCGGATTTTGCCTTCGCGGACTGTTGGACCTTGGCCTAGCCTTACGCAACGAAGGCAACCATGTCGACTTTGTCAAGTTGGAATCATGGATCAACTTGATGGACTTACAGCGCATGGTTCAGTTGCAAGGCAGCATCCTTCATTCTGTTTTTGGTTTTGAGACGAGTGAATTACCTTTTATGGAGAAATTGGAACCCGACGCACGCCGTGTGGCATTGGGCTGTATTACCAACATCAGCCGCTATTCCTCATCAGAATGGAATTTCCGCCAGGTAAGCGGTGGATTTTTATTTAACAACTCCCGCCAGTGGCTGCGTGGTCTTCGTCGCACCAGACTTTATTTCCCATATTCTCCGAAGGAAAGCATGCGTACCCTGTTCCATAGTATCGCCAGCAGCCTGTCCGAGATAGAAGAATGATGATAAAAAAGTGTAAAAATATGTTTAATCTGATAAATAGTGAGTGTCATTTCCACTAATCCGCATTTTTTTTGTATCTTTGCAATCAAATGATACGACAGCTCTTGGTTTTCCTCTTTTTTATGGAGGCACTGTTTGCTTGTGCTCAAGCCGCAGGTATACAGTGTGAGGATACGTGTAACCACATCCACGGCTTGGATATGAGCCATTACCAAGGCGAGGTGTTTTGGGAGACATTGGGCAACAACAGCCACCAGTCGTATGTATATTTCAAGGCCACGGAAGGCAAGCTGACCATCGACGCCACATATAAGAAAAACATGGACTATGCCCGTAAATACGGTCTAAAAGTGGGCAGTTACCACTATTACCACGCCAACATCGACCAAGAGGTGCAGTTGCGCCATTTCATGAGTCAATGCAGGCCAGGTGACCAAGACCTCATTCCCATGATTGACGTTGAGGAAAAGCCATCGCGAATGAGTACATCTGCTTTTTGCGATTCGCTGCACAAATTTCTTGTATTGGTGGAACGTGCCTACAAGCAAAAACCGTTGGTTTATACAGGAACCTATTTTTACAACACATATTTATTGGGAAAACTCGACGATTACAAGCTGATGATAGCACAGTACTCAGAGAATGAGCCCCGTTTAAAAGACGAACGCGACTATGTCATTTGGCAATACACGGGCAAGGGGCGCATCAACGGCGTAAACACCTACATCGACAAGAGTCGTCTTATGGGACGTCACACCCTACGCGAGTTGTGGTACAGGCATTAGCAAACATTGTCGGGTCCTGATATACGTTTAGAAAACTATTCGTTGAAATGGCAATAATCAAATGTCCTGAATGCGGACACCAGATAAGCGAGAAAGCATCGAACTGCCCCAGTTGCGGCGTTAAGATAGCCGGCAAGGTAGTTCGTTGTGAACATTGCGGTGAAGTGTACTTCAACGACGAGGTGTTGTGTCCCAACTGTCACACCCCTCAGCCCACATCCACATCATCCCCATCTTCTTCCCCATCGCATCCTCATAAAAAGACTGTGAAGGAATCCGTCATTCCCGCTGTATCAGGTGAGGAAGAAAAGCCTTCAGAAAAGGGCGCCGACAAGCAGGAAATTGTAGAAGATGTAGTTGTTCAGCCAGAAACGACCGAGGCGAACCAAGAAAGACACGATAAAGAAGAGGAATTTGAAAAAGAAGATGAGCGGTTGGAAAGGAATGCCACTCAAGACGAAGACGAAATAGAAACCGACAAAAGCGACGGCAACAACCGTCCTGTAAAGTCACGTATTATGCCTTTTTTCGTGTCGTTGGCCATTGCTTCTATTGTCGGAGCTGTGAGCATCTATTTCTATAAGGAATCGAAAGGCTCGAAGGAGCAGCAGGCATTCGGTCTGGCTCTAAACAGTAACGACACTTTGTCGATGAGCAATTTCCTTTCGTCCTACAGCGATGCCCCCAGTGCCCATATCGACTCTATCCGATCCCGTTTGGATTATATTCGTCAAGGTGAACGCGAGTGGGACAGCCTTCAGGTACATAAGACACACGAGATGGCAGCCGCATATGTGGCCCGTTACCCAAACATGTCACATTATGCACAAGCTTTACTGTTGTTGGATTCTATTGACTGGGCAGATGCCCTACATGAAAATACGGCGGCCTCCTATCAGCGCTACCTGGCCACCCATCAAGAAGGCAAACATATCGCTGAAGCTCGCGAACGAGTATATGCTGGCAATCTGGATGTTGTAGCTAACGAGGAACGGCAAATCATCACCACTCTCGTCCAACGTTTTTTCCAAAGTGTCAACGACAACGATGCTGGGCAATTTAAGTCATGCCTCTCCCCTGCCCTTGTCTCCTTCATGGGCACCGAGCACCCCTCAGCCGAAGAAGCGGCCGGTTGGATGAGAAGACAACACGGCGAGAGTGTGAAGTCGTTAGTGTGGAGCAGCAATGGTGATTACGAAATTGTGAAAAGCAAGAAAGACAATGGCTCATTGGAATATGGTGTAAAATTCTCCGCCAAACAAGATATGGTAAAGGGAGACAAGTCTTCATCCGACCGTTATAAGGTTAGCGTCACAATGACTACCGATGGTAAGATGACATCTTTAGGTATGGTGAAGATTGTGCCGCAAGAAGAAGGAAAGGGCTCGTCGTCAACCGTTTCCAGCGAAACCAAGAAACCGAGCAGCACGACATCTACTAGCAGCACGTCGAAACCCAAGACAAGCACTTCATCGAGTTCGAGCACATCGAAGCCCAAATCGAGCACTTCGTCTAGTTCGAGCACATCGAAGCCCAAGACGAGCTCGTCATCTAGCTCGAGCTCGTCGAAACCCAAGACAAGCTCATCATCTAGTTCGAGCTCGTCGAAACCCAAGACAAGTTCATCATCTAGTTCGAGCTCATCGAAACCCAAGACAAGCACTTCATCGAGTTCGAGCACATCGAAGCCCAAGTCGAGCACTTCATCGAGTTCGAGCACATCGAAGCCCAAGTCGAGCACGTCGTCTAGTTCGAGCTCGTCTAAACCCAAGACAAGCACTTCATCGAGTTCAAGCACATCAAAGCCCAAGTCGAGCACGTCGTCTAGTTCGAGTACGTCGAAACCCAAGACTAGCTCATCATCTAGCTCAAGCTCGTCGAAGCCCAAGACAAGCACTTCATCGAGTACAACGAAGCCTAAAAGCACATCATCGAGTACAACGAAACCTAAAAGCACATCGTCGACCTCAAGCAAAGCAAAGACTAGTAGCACTCAGAAAAAATAATTCAAAAGCCGTGTTGTCAACATGATAACACGGCTTTCATATTAAAATATAAGTACTCATCGAGCGTTTCTCATCTCCATGAGTAATTGTTTTTGTCTTTCTGTTAAATGTTGCGGTAATTTGACATGAATGGTAAGGATGATGTCTGTTGGTTTGCCGTTACGTGCCACAGGTCCTTTTCCTTTCACACGTATCTTCGTACCGTTCTGAGTTTCCGGTTTGATTTTCAGTCGTATGGTGGAACCGCCATTGATGTTAACAGTCACATCACCACCCAGCAAGGCCGTGTACATGTCTATTTCAAGTGAGGCCTCAGTGTCTTGTTGCTGCTGTCCTCCCATCATGTCGGTCCATTTCATCCCCTTCATTCCACCGCCAAAGAGACTTTCAAAGAACGAACTGAATCCACTGCTGCCCATACCGCCACCGAAATGGCTAAAGTCAGCATTGCCATCGAATCCGCCCCAAGCACCACCTTGGGTGGATTGTCCATCCATTTGGTCCCATTTTTCACCAAACATGTCATATTTTTTGCGCTTTTCAGGGTCATTGATTACAGTATACGCTTCATTCAGTGCCTGAAATTTCGCTTTCGCCTTTGGGTCATTGGGATGCAAGTCAGGGTGAAACTGCTTAGCCCTTTTGAGGTAAGCTTTCTTCACATCCTTTTGGGGTATATTTTTATCAACACCCAGAATCTTGTAATAGTCTACGAATGCCATTTTTATGCCCTCCTATTTTTATTATTATCTCTACACTCATATAGCAAATATTATGCCTGACAAAGAAAAAATGACAAGAAATCATGAAGATGGCATAAGTATGTATAGTCTGGAAAAACTGTTAAGAATATTTAAAGATTCATTGGCAGAATGATTGATGGCAAAAAACAAGGTGTAAAATATTGAAATATCGAAAAATAGTTGTAATTTTGCAGCCGATTTGGACGAATCGCCGGCTTTGGCACGGCGTTTTTAACCATAAAGTCTCACTTTATTAATTATTTTTTATTTAATTCATTTATGTCGAACCTTAAAAATGTAGAGCCGCTGCAGGACTTCAACTGGGAAGAGTTTGAGAATGGCAGTAGCACTGGTGCAAGCAAAGAAGACTTGCAGAAAGCTTATGATGAAACCCTCAACAAGGTGAGTGAACACCAAGTGGTTGATGGTAAAGTCATCTCTGTTGACAAGAAAGAAGTTGTTGTCAACATCGGTTACAAGAGCGACGGTATTATCCCCGCCAGCGAATTCCGCTATAACCCCGACCTGAAGGTGGGCGATATCGTGGAAGTTTACGTGGAGAACCAGGAAGACAAGAAAGGTCAGCTGATTCTTTCGCACAAGAAAGCTCGTCTGAGCAAGAGTTGGGAGCGTGTCAATAACGCCCTTGACAATGAAGAAGTTATCCAAGGTTACATCAAGTGCCGCACTAAGGGTGGTATGATTGTCGATGTATTCGGCATTGAAGCCTTCCTCCCCGGCAGCCAGATTGATGTTCATCCTATACGCGACTACGATGTGTTCGTAGGCAAAACCATGGAGTTCAAGGTGGTGAAGATCAACCAGGAATTCCGCAATGTGGTTGTTTCCCACAAAGCCCTTATCGAGGCAGAGTTGGAAGCCCAGAAGAAAGAGATTATCAGCAAGCTCGAGAAGGGCCAGGTTCTCGAAGGCACGGTCAAGAACATCACCACTTATGGTGTGTTTGTTGACCTTGGCGGCGTTGACGGACTCATCCACATCACCGATTTGTCTTGGGGCCGCGTGAGCGATCCTCATGAAGTTGTGAAACTCGATGAGAAGATCAACGTGGTGATTCTCGACTTCGACGATGAGAAGAAGCGCATCGCCTTGGGTCTGAAGCAACTCACTCCGCATCCATGGGATGCTCTTGATGCTGACCTGAAAGTGGGTGACCATGTGAAGGGCAAGGTTGTTGTTATCGCCGACTACGGAGCATTCGTAGAAATCGCTCCTGGTGTGGAAGGTTTAATCCACGTGTCAGAGATGAGCTGGAGCCAGCACCTGCGTAGTGCCCAGGAGTTCCTACATGTCGGCGACGAGGTGGAAGCCGTTATCCTCACCCTTGACCGCGACGACCGCAAGATGTCTCTTGGCATCAAGCAGTTGAAGGAAGATCCTTGGGAGACCATCGAGGTGAAATATCCCATCAACTCCAAACATACTGCCAAAGTGCGCAACTTTACCAATTTTGGTATTTTTGTTGAGTTGGAAGAAGGTGTTGACGGCTTGATTCACATCAGCGACCTCTCTTGGACCAAGAAGGTTAAGCATCCTTCTGAGTTTACCCAGGTGGGTGCCCCCATCGACGTGGTTGTGCTGGAGATAGACAAGGACAACCGTCGTCTGAGCCTCGGTCACAAGCAGTTGGAGGACAATCCTTGGGATACTTACGAGACACTTTACACTCCAGGTTCTGTGCATATCGGTAAGATTAGCGAGATGATGGAAAAAGGTGCCGTGATTACCCTTAACGAAGGTGGTGAAGGCTTTGCCACTCCCAAGCACTTGGAGAAAGAAGATGGTACACGCGCCCAGCAAGGTGAGGAACTGCCCTTCAAGGTGATAGAGTTTGTAAAGGAGACCAAACGCATCATCCTTTCACACAGCCGTACCTTCGAAGAGGACAAGGAAGACCGCAAGCCCGCCGCTCGCAAGCACGCTCCGAAGCGTGAAGAGGCATCTGCTATCAACAATGTGGCAGCTGGAACTACACTTGGTGACATCGATGTGCTCGCTGAACTGAAAGCCAAGATGGAAAAAGGTCAATAATCACATTCGACACATATTTATATAGGCTCTCCGGCTTTTAAGCCGGGGAGTTTTTATTTTTGCCAAGGGAAGGCATTTAGTATTATTTAACTATATTTATTCGCAAAAAAGCATTGTATATCAAAAAAAAATTATAATTTTGCAGAGATTTTCGGTTAATATTCCGTTATCAGATTGTATTTCAAATAGTTAGACGTTTTTAGGGTATTAGACAATGAGGCAATTAAAAATCCAGAAGAGCATTACCAACCGTTCCAGCGAGGCTTTGGACAAATATCTTGTAGAAATAGGCCGTGCCCCGCTCATTTCCATAGACGAAGAAATTGAGCTCGCCCAAAAAATTAAGAAAGGAGGTCCTGAGGGAGAGCGTGCCAAGGATAAGTTGGTGACTGCCAATCTTCGATTTGTTGTGTCTGTAGCCAAGCAATACCAACATCAGGGACTAACCCTTACTGATTTGATTGACGAGGGTAACATCGGTTTGATTAAGGCTGCCCAGAAATTTGATGAGACCCGTGGTTTCAAGTTCATTTCTTATGCAGTATGGTGGATTCGTCAGAGTATCCTGCAGGCTATTGCTGAGCAGAGCCGCATTGTACGTCTGCCTTTGAATCAAGTAGGTTCGCTGAGCAAGATTAATCATGAGATTAATAAGTTTGAGCAAGAAAACCAACGTCACCCCTCCGTTTCGGAACTTTCCGAAGCCACCAACCTCGACGAAGAGAAAATTGGCCAGAGTCTGATGGCCGACGGACATCATGTGTCTATCGACGCCCCCTTCCAGGATGGAGAGGAAAACTGTATGCTCGATGTGATGCCCAGCGGTGACGACAGTCGAACTGACCGTCAGGTAGACCATGAGTCGATGGCATTGGAATTAAATTCCGTGCTTAACAAAGTGCTCAAAGACCGTGAGATAACAATTATTCGTGAGTGCTTCGGCATCGGATGCCACGAGAAAGGTTTGGAAGAGATAGGCGACCAGTTGGGCCTTACCCGTGAACGTGTACGCCAAATCCGCGAGAAGAGCATTGCCAAGCTCCGCGACAGTGGCAATGCCCGTATTCTGATGAAATACTTGGGATAAAGAATCATGAAGTTATTTGTCATAAAGAAATAACAAGTTAACGAGATACAAATAAATGAGGATAATCTTTGGATTATCCTCATTTATTTGTATTATTCTCTTTTTTTTTATATTTTTGCCATATAATAATCAAGAATGATGAAGAACTACCCTTTGACCGTTTATAAATCCAGCGCAGGCAGCGGGAAGACGTTCCGTTTGGCCGTGGAATATATCCGCCTGCTCATTGAGAAGCCCGATAGTTACCGTAACATTTTGGCCGTGACCTTTACCAACAAAGCCACAGAAGAGATGAAAATGCGTATCCTCAGCCAATTGTACGGTATCGCAAATGGTTTACCAGATTCAAAAGACTATTTTTCTGAGGTGAAAAAGGGGTTGGAGGAGAGCCATGGCACACCTTGGGCGGATGATTCTATCCGTGAGAGGGCGATGACCGCCTTATCAAACTTGCTTTCTAATTATGACCAATTCAGGGTGATGACCATAGACAGTTTTTTCCAAGTGGTACTCCGCAATATGGCCCATGAACTTCAGTTGACAGCCAATCTCCGTGTGTCGCTTAATGAAGAAGAATTGAAAGACTTGGCTGTAGACCGCATGATAGACAACCTCCAAAAGAATGACCAAGTTTTTCAGGCTATCCTCGACTACATGAATGAAAACATTGAAGAAAGCAAGAATTGGAATGTCATTTATGGCATCAAGGAATTTGGTAATAACATTTTCAAAGACCATTACAAAAAACACCGCGAAAAGCTGCAGCAACTGACGGAGAAAGGTAGTAACGGTAAAACCCCTTTGGCTTTAGTGAACGAGGAGCTAAGAAAAATTATCGCCACAAAGAAGAATGGTTTGATGAAGTATGGCAATACCTTTTTTCAATTACTTGAAGACCATGACCTAGGCGCCGAAGACCTTAAAGGAAAAAGCAAAGGCATCTTTACTTATTTCCGTGACCTGAAAAAAGGGAAATATGATGATGACATATTGGGCAAATCTAGCAAAGTCAGCGATTGTATGGAGAGCGCCGAAGCCTGGGTTGGTACAAGTGCTCGTAAAGCAGATGTACGCAGTTTGGCCAACAGTTGTTTAGTCAGTCTCATCAATGAAGCAGAGAACTATAGAAAAAAGGCAAGCTATGACATCTACACCGCCGAACTTACCCGGGCACATCTCTACCAATTAAGTCTTTTGACCACTATAGATGATGAATTGCAACTTCTGAACCAAGAAACCAACAGTTTTTTCTTGAGCGACACACAACATCTCTTACGTGCGATGATAGGACAAGACGATGCCCCGTTCGTGTATGAGAAGATTGGCGCCTATCTGAATCATATCATGATAGACGAGTTCCAGGACACCAGTCAGGTGCAATGGAACAATTTCAAGGTGCTTATGTTGGACTGTATGAGCAAAGGTGGGCACAACCTCATTGTGGGCGATGTGAAGCAAAGCATCTACCGCTGGCGTGACGGAGACTGGAGTTTACTCAATAATATACGCACCCATTTTACAGAGCGCTTTGGAAAGGATATAGAAGAGATGGTTCATGAAGACAACCAATCATTGTGTTGGAACCGCCGTTCATCACGCCGTGTCATCACCTTCAACAACGCCTTCTTCAAAGCCGCCATCCAAGAAGAATGCAGCTTGCTATCAGAAAAAGGCGTGTTGGATTCGGATTCGGAACAGATTTCCATAGCCTACAAGGATGTGGAACAGAAAATACCATCAGCCAGACCGAATGAAGGCTATGTTCGCGTAAGTCTGTTTGACAAAGGCAAAGTCAAAGAAGATTTCAGAAAACAAGCCCTTGATGCCATGTTGAAACACATCTCCCAATTGGTAAGTAACGGCATTCCCTATACAAATATCGCTATTCTTATCCGTGAGAACAAAGACATCAGTGCTATTGCCAAATATTTCCTGGAACACAGCGACATACCCATTGTAAGCGATTTGGCATTCCGTCTTGACGCCTCACTTTCTGTCAATGCCATCATCATTGCACTACGTTATCTGAACCATCCCGACGATATACTGAACAGAGCCATACTATCAAATATCTGGCAACGTCGCATCCGACGTGAAACCACTCCGACGAGCGAACTATTTGTAGAAGAAGGGGCACAGCGCCTTGCCCTCCCTCGCGAGTTGGAGGAAAACCGCATGGAATTGTTGTCGATGCCCCTCTACGAATTAGTGGAAAAACTCTTCACATTACTTGAATTAGATCAATTAGAGGGACAAGATCCCTATATTTGCACTTTTTTCGACCATTTACGCGAGTTTCAATCCGACAATATTGCAGACATTGATGGTTTCCTCAATTTTTGGGATGATGAATTATTCAAGAAAACCGTTCAGTCCGTGGCTGTAAATGGCGTACGCATAGTATCAATCCATAGGAGCAAAGGATTGGAGTTTGAACATGTTATCATCCCCTTCTGTGAATGGGATCTTGAAAACAATAGGACCAAGATTTGGTGTGAACCTGACCAAAAAGAACGCCCCTATGACCAATTGCCAATTGTCTCGGTCTCCTACAGCAAGAAAGTTGCCAACAGCATGTATGCAGACGACTACTACAAGGAATGTCTAGAAAACACGATGGACAACCTCAACCTGCTATATGTTGCCTTCACCCGAGCCAAAAAAGGACTGGTGGTTTTTGGAAAGACAGATGCCAAGAGTACACGTAGTGGAATGATAGAGGCTGTAATTGAGAATGTAACCGAAGAGATAAGAAAGAAGTCTTCCGAGACAGGAGACCAATCACCCTTGGTTATCAAATTAGACGATGACGGTTTTAAAGATATAGCCTACGAAGGAGAAAAAATCATTTTTGAGTATGGAACGATATCCTCGCCCCAGTCCAAGAATGAGGAGAAAGCGGAAGGTAAGAATACCCAGAATGTCTTCCTGCAAAAAGAGAGTCCCCTACCACTTCATCTACGCTCATTCCCCCTTGCCACATCGTTTACTCAGAGCAACGAGAGCAACCGCTACTTAAATGAAGAAGAAGAGAACACACACAACCATTACATGCAAATAGGAAGTGTTCTTCATGAGGTGTTTGCCCGTATCATCACCTTCGACGATATTGAAATTGTACTCAAAGAGTTGGAGATGGGCGGTGTGCTTTACAACGATGATGTCAGTGTCTCCGATGTGAAGCGACTGTTGGAGCTCAACATGAAAGACGAGTATATAAAAGACTGGTATTCTGGCCGTTGGGAAGTATTAACAGAATGCACCATTCTCAATCCTACGCCATCAAGCAACGAAAGCCATCGTCCCCGTCCCGACCGAGTAATGATTCACGATGGCAAAGTGGTAGTGGTGGACTTCAAATTTGGCAAGCCCAAAGATGAGCATCATCAACAAGTGAAGCATTATATGGAATTGATAGGGAGCATGGGGTACCAGGATGTGGAAGGTTATCTGTGGTATGTGTATAATGGTTTAGTGTTGAAGCTTGAAGCTTGAAGGTATAGGGTATAGAGTTGAAAGTATAAATTATGATGGAAAGAAATAAATCTTTTTTGAGTTATGTGGCCGCAGACCTATTGAAGAAATACGGCCATGACTTGTCGCATGTGTGTGTTGTGTTTCCCAACAAGCGAGCTTCGTTGTTTTTGGACAATGAATTGATGGACCAATCGGCGAAACCATTATGGAGTCCTCGCTACACAACTATCAGCGAGTTGTTTAGGTTGCAATCCCATAGAATTGTGGCCGACCCTATCAAGTCCATTTGCGACCTGCATAAGTGTTACCTTGAATGTACGGGCATGGATGAAAGTCTAGACCTCTTTTATGGTTGGGGACAGCTGTTGCTAGCCGATTTCGACGATGTGGACAAGAACTTAGCCAATCCCGACCGTGTCTATGCCAATGTGAAAGACCAACATTATTTCGATGACACTTCTTTTCTCGGTGATACACAAAAAGAAGCACTGAAGCGGTTTTTCAGCAACTGGACAGACAATCACGATACCAAACTGAAAGAACGGTTTCTCCGTCTATGGAGTCAACTTGGCACTATATACCACCATTTCAATGATTGCTTGTCTTCACAAGGACTGGGCTATGAAGGATCCATCTTCCGTGAGGTGGCAGAATCATCATCCCTTACCCTACCCCATGATCATTATATCTTTGTTGGTTTTCATGTACTGAGTGCCTCGGAAAAGAAACTGTTCAACATGGTGAAAGCCGAGAAAAAAGCCCATTTCTATTGGGATTTCGACAACTATTACCTAAAGAAGGACATGAATGAGAGCGACCCAGGTTACTACATCAATCAACAGTTGACACTCTTTCCCAATGAGTTCGGTGACGACGAGGCTATATACGATAATTTCCGTTGCGAAAAGAACATCACCTTTATCAGTGCCCCATCGCAGGATATTCAGGCCCGTTATGTGGACACGTGGTTGAAGTCAACACCTACCCCTTCAGCCCGTCCAGACACAGCCATCGTACTATGCGATGAATCATTGTTGCCATCGGTAATACACAGTATGCCCTCCTCTGCCGGACCCATCAACATCACCTCTGGCCTACCCTTGCGGCTATCACCTGTATACTCTTTTGTTATGCGTTTGATAGAGATGCAAACCATCGGTCACCCTCGCAATACCGACAAATACCGTCTCACCTACGTCAAGAACGTTCTGCTACACCCCCTAACTGTCTGTATTTCAGAAGCAGCCTCCCACCTATTGCAAGAATTGCAGAACGCTCGTCGTTATTTTCCCACACGTCAGGAGTTGCAAGACGATGAAAAACTGTCTCTTTTGTTCATGGATATTGACACCAAGGACGACGAAACGAAGACCTATTCATCCAGCCGTCAAATGTTGTCGTACTTAACAGCCATTATCAAACTGCTTGGCAAGACCATCGACGAAAGTACGCAAAAAGAAACCGACCCACTTTTGAAAGAAACCGTCTACCGTGTATACACCATACTCAACCGTCTTTCAGGGTTGATGGATAGCGGTGACTTATCTGTAGACATCATCACTTTACAGCGTTTGTTCACCCAAATAGTAGACACCACCACCGTTCCTTTCCATGGCGAGCCCGCAGTAGGTTTACAGGTGATGGGAGTGTTGGAGACCCGCAATCTCGACTTCAAGCATTTGCTCGTATTATCGTGCAACGAAAAGAACATGCCCAAGGCGAGTAGCAGCACCTCACTTATTCCTTATGTCATACGCCAGGCCTACGGACTGTCCACCCCAGAGCACCAGTCAACCATCTACTCCTATTATTTCTATAGGATGTTACAACGCGCCGAAGATGTTTCCTTTGTCTATTGTAATGTGCCCGACAACCGCCACAGTGGAGAGATGAGTCGTTTCATGCTTCAGATGCTAGTCGATGCCACACATATCATCGAACGAAAAAGTCTGTTGACAGAAATCAAGCCCCTTAACTTCCGCCCCGAGCCCATTGAGAAAGATGACGTCATCATGGAGAAGTTACGCCAAAGATTCACCACCGACGAGAAGAAAGCCTTGTCGCCCACAGCCATCAACCGTTACCTTCGCTGTCCGCTCATCTTCTATTACAACTATCTTTGCAACATAAAAGAACCCAATGATACCGACGAAGACATAGACAACATGATGTTTGGTTCCATTTTCCATAAGGCTGCTGAAATCTTATACAAGTTTAAGATGCCACATCAATACCACGTTGACAAATGCGATGTGGAGTATGCGCTTCACCATCCTGAAATCATTGAACAATGCGTAGACGAAGCCTTTAAAGAAGAATATTTCAACATAAAAAGAAATGTAAAAAGGGTACCAGAATATAACGGATTGCAGTTGCTAAACCGCTCCGTCATCATCAAGTATCTTAAACAGTTGCTGAACGTGGACCAAGAATTAGCACCTTTCACCATTAAATTTTTGGAAAAAGACGTTTACGACGAGTTAACCCTCTTTGCCGGCACCGCCGATGAACATCATCTGAAATATGGAGGCGTGATAGACCGCTGGGATCAGGAAACCGATGAAGATGGTACACGTTACATGCGTGTTCTTGACTACAAGACAGGAAGCAAGGTCCAAGGCGACCTACCCGATGTCGAAGCCATCTTTAGCCAAGATTACATTTCCAAGCACAGTGACTATTACCTACAGACATTTATTTATTCATTGATTGTCAGCAAATGGCATAATGAAGAGCATCAGAAGGTGCGTCCCGCTCTTTTGTTTATACAAAAAGCGGCAGCCATGGATTACAATCCAATACTCAAAATAGGGAAAAAACACATTGATGATGTGGCTATCTATCGTGATGATTTCATGAAAAAGCTTCAGGAAGTGGTGGAAGAGATGTTTAACCCCAAAACATCTTTCGAGCCAACCCAGGATGAAAAAAGATGTAACAACTGCCCTTATAGAAAGTTGTGTTATTAGAATAACCCGGTGTAATAATAAAAGAGCCTGCTATTGCAGACTCTTTTATTGATTATATTGATTTCAAATCTTCATGATAGAAAACAAAAGGGCAAGTCACATCACATGATGCCTTCTTCACGCAGTTTCTCCTGCCATTTCCAAGCCGATGCGAGCACTTGGTCGAGAGGAGTATCCGCCTTCCATCCCAGCACCTTATTGGCTTTGTCGACATTTCCCCACACCTTTTCGATATCGCCCTCACGGCGCGGAGCAAAGGCCCAGTTCAGCTTCACGCCCGTGGCCTTTTCGAAGCCTTCCACCACTTCCAGCGTACTCACACCTTTGCCTGTGCCGATGTTGAACACCTCCACAGCATCCGAATCAGGATTGTCGAGCACCCGTTCCATGGCTTTGACATGTGCCTTGGCCAAATCGACGACATAAATATAATCGCGTATGCATGTGCCATCAGGTGTATCATAATCATTTCCAAACACCTTTAATTGCTGTCTCACACCAATAGCTGTCTGCGTGACAAATGGTATGAGATTCATGGGCACTCCTATCGGCAGTTCACCTATGAGAGCCGATGGATGTGCGCCGATGGGGTTGAAGTACCTCAGGATTATCGACTTGATGGGAGCACCACTATGGATATAATCCTGGATGATCTCCTCATTGATTTGCTTGGTATTTCCATAAGGACTCAGCGCCTTTTGTATCGGCGCCTTCTCTGTGACAGGAAGGTTTTCTGGTGTCGGTTGTCCATATACCGTGCAAGAAGAAGAGAAAATAATACCCTTCACACCATGCTTCGGCATCAGTTCCAACAGATTGATGAGCGAATTAATGTTGTTTCTATAATACATCAATGGTTTCTCCACGCTCTCGCCCACCGCTTTGGACGCCGCAAAATGAATGATGCCCATGATGCCGGGATATTTTTCGAACACCCCTTCCAACGCCTCACAGTCACAACAGTCCACCTGTTCAAAAGCCGGACGGATGCCTGTTATCTGCTCTATGCCATCAATAACCTCAGCCTTTGAATTAGAGAGGTTGTCGACGATAACAACATCATAGCCCGCCTGCTGTAATTCTACCGTAGTATGGGATCCGATGAATCCCGTACCACCTGTCACTAAAATAGTCTTTTTCATTATTATAGTTGATAAAGTATTTATAGATGCTATAATATATGGAATGCATCAATCCAAGCCGAAGAACGTTTTCAGTCCTCCGTCGACGCCAGAAAATCCCATGAATGCCAAGCTAAGCAATCCCGCCGTGACCAAAACGATGGCCATGCCACTCATGCCTTTCGGTATCTTCACCATCGACAGTTGTTCACGAATACCGGCAAACACCGTCAATGCCAAAGCGAAACCAATGGCTGTGGAGAAAGCATAGACAACAGCTTCAAGCAAGTTGTAATCTTTCTGAATAACCAGAATAGCCACGCCGAGCACCGCACAGTTGGTTGTGATGAGCGGCAAGAAGATTCCCAGAGCCTGATAAAGAGCTGGCGACACTTTCTTCAACACGATTTCCACCATCTGCACCAATGAAGCGATGACGAGGATGAAAGCCAGCGTCTGCAAATACTGAAGTCCGAATGGATCGAGGATATATTTCTGCACTAGGAAAGTGACAATAGTCGCCAACGTTAGCACAAATGCCACGGCGCCACCCATACCCAACGACGTGTTGATTTTCTGCGAAACTCCAAGGAACGGGCAGATTCCCAGAAACTGCGAAAGAACTATATTATTGACGAAAATCGCCGATATGAAAATCAATATATATTCCATGGTTACGACTTCTTAAGTTTATTGACAATAGCGATAAGATAACCCAATGAGATGAATGCGCCCGGAGGCAATACAAAGAGTAGGATGTTCGTTGTCTCAGGCAACAGACCGACGCCAAAGATAGAACCTGCTCCAAGCAGTTCACGGACGATGCCCAGCAATGTCAACGCAAAAGTGAAGCCCAATCCTATGCCAATGCCATCGAAGATACTTGCTACTGGCGTGTTTTTACAAGCGAAGGCTTCCGCCCTACCCAGAATGACGCAGTTGACCACAATAAGTGGTATAAAGAGTCCCAGCGCTTGGTCGATGGCAGGCAAGAACGCCTTGATAACCAGTTGCAAAACCGTTACAAAAGCGGCAATGACAACCACAAACACCGGTATACGTACCTTATCAGGTGTGACACTCTTAATGCATGAGATGACAAAGTTGGTGCAAATGAGCACCGCCATGGTAGCCAGTCCCATTGCCAGTCCATTGATGGCCGAGGTTGTGGTGGCCAGAGTAGGACACATACCAAGGAGGAGTACGACTGTAGGATTCTCCTTGATTAGACCATTGGTCAATATTTTAATATTACTCATATAAGATTCCTCCATTCGTTATTGTTTAACCGCTTTCTGAGTAGCCCCAGTCTTGGCATCCGTATCCTTTTCCGTAAGTGCGATATACGCCTGGTTCACAGCCTTAAGGAACGCCCTCGACGTGATGGTTGATGCCGTGATGGCATCTATTTCACCTTCTCCGCCTTTGGTCACCGCAAGTTTATCTTCAGCGGGATTTTTCCCGATAATAGACCCTTTGCCATCAGCTTGAAACCATTGGTCAGCCTTGGCACCCAATCCAGGCGTTTCCGTTGTCTCGAGAACAGCATAACCCAAAATATCTCCGTTCGGGTCAAAACCCGTGAGAATCTTCAGGGCTCCGCCAAAGCCTTGTGTAGTACTCTCCACGGCAGCGCCCAACTCCTTTCCTTTCTTATCGGTGGCATGATGAACGATGAAAGTATCATCTTTGCCATCTTTGTCCACGTCCTTAACGATTGTATCGTTGGCCGTCACTGTCAGTTCGCCACCGCCCATGACCGCTTGAATGCCATCGGCCAGCGACTTTTCTTTTTGTTCGTTGATGGGGCCTTCCGTGATATGGTTCACCAGAGCAAGCACTCCACCCATGACGAGCGCTGATGCCACAAGCACCAACACCATATTGGTCAATGATGATTCTAGTTTTTTCATTTTTCCACTACCTCCCCGAATCGTTTTGGTTTGACATAATTGTTGATAAGCGGTGTGAACGCATTCATGATGAGAATGGCGAACGACATACCCTCAGGATAAGCGCCCCAGTTACGGATAACGATAGTGAGGATACCAATACACACGCCGTAGATGAGTTGCCCCTTCGCCGTCATAGGCGAGGTGACATAGTCGGTTGCCATGAATATGGCACCCAGCATCAGACCACCGCTGAGGATAACCGCCACAGGGTTGGCATAGGCAGGGTTAGCCAAATGCATCAGTCCGCTAATGACAAACACCGTACCAATGATACTCACCGGAATATGCCAGGTGATAATTTTCCTGACAAGCATATATACCAATCCTATGAGTAGTGCCAATGCACACACCTCACCAATGGTACCGGCTCCCATGCCATTGGCTGGATTACCGAGCAGCAAAGTGATGGCGTCAGGCAGTTGATTCAGCACATCGGCATTTCCCGTCTTTATTGCCTCTTTCATGATACTGAGAGGCGTAGCCCCTGTTGTCGCGTCTGTATAGGCAGTAAGCTGCCCTACCACCGGCCATGATGTCATCTGAGCCGGAAACGACACGAGAAGGAAGCATCGTCCAACAAGTGCCGGGTTGAAGGGGTTGTTTCCCAGTCCGCCAAACGACATCTTACCAATACCGATGGCCACCAATGCACCGATGACGATAATCCAAATAGGCAAGTTGGATGGTAAGTTGAATCCCAGCAACAGACCTGTAATGATAGCCGAACCATCAGTTATTGATGGTTGTCTGTGGAGCAAATATTTCGATATGGCCCACTCAAAAAAGACACAGGCCGCCACACTTACCGCACATACGAGGGCCGAGCCCAGTCCGAAATAGATGAACGATACGATGAGAGCCGGTATGAGTGCTATAATCACTCCATACATGTTTCTCTCCACCGAGTCCGTTCCGTGGGCGTGTGGTGATAAAGATACTACAAATTTTGCCATTGTTCCTTGATTATAATGATGAGGAATTGTTATTTTTTAGCGTTTCGTGCACGAATTATACCCATGACCGTCGATTTACCTAAACGAATGTTGTCGAGTAACGGTCTATGAGCCGGACATGTGAACTGGCATGACCCACATTCGATGCATGATGTGATGTCTTCGTTTTCCACTTTTTCCCACAGGTGCAGCGCAGAAGCCTGGGCCAAAAGATAGGGTTCCAACCCCATGGGACACGCCCCCACACATTTGGCGCATCGGATACACGGCTGTGCCGGTTTGCGCAGTGCATCGCTACCCGACAGAATAGTGATGCTATTGGTGCCTTTGCATACTGGCACTTCTGTGGAAGTGAGCGCCTTGCCCATCATCGGACCACCCGCCAATATCTTGTTGTCACCTTCAGGCATACCGCCACAAAGGTCAATGAGGTCACGCATCGGCGTACCCATGCGAACAAGGAAGTTACCAGGATTCTTCAGTTCCTTACCCGTTACTGTAGTGTATCGTTCGAAGAGCGGTTTATTTTTCATCACCGCCTCGTAAACCGCAAATGCTGTTCCCACATTCTGTACAATGGCACCCACATTAACTGGTATGGCAGGAGGTGCTGGCACCTGTCTGCGAATAACTGCGTCGACCAGCTGTTTCTCACCACCTTGGGGATATTTCTTTTCCAGAGGAACGATCTCCACATCATCTCGTCCTTCCGTCTTTTTAATGAACAAGTCTATGGCCTCCGGTTTATTGTCCTCAATGCCAATATATCCCTTGTTCACCTTCGCCGCCTTCATGAGCAAGTCAAGACCCACAAGAATCTCGTCGGCATGCTCCATCATCAAGCGATAGTCGGCTGTGATATATGGTTCACACTCAACGCCATTGATGATAACGCACTCTGCCTTGGCTGTTGGCGGAGGAGTAAGTTTGATGAAAGTTGGGAATCCTGCACCACCCATACCCGTGATTCCCGCATTTTTCACCCTATTGATGATTTCCTCAGGAGTCAGTTCCGGGTGTTTGTCGAGAGTCTCCAGTTTATCGCTACGGTCGATGTTCTCTTCCCACTCATCACCTTCCACCTTAATAATAATTGAGGGTTTTAGATAGCCCGTAGCATCTATGGCATTGTCGATTTTGAACACCGTTCCCGACACTGAAGAGAAGATGGGCGCCGATACGAAACCACCAGCCTCAGCGATGAGTGTACCCACTTTCACCTTGTCACCCTTTACCACCACTGGTTTTGCCGGGGCACCTATGTGCTGTGCCAAAGGAAAAACGGCTTGTTTTGGCAGCGGCGCCGTTTTTGTCGCCACTTCTGCCGTCAGTTTGTTTTCTTCAGGGTGTACGCCACCTATACTAAATGTTTTCAGTTTCATGCCTTGTCCTCCTTTCTTTCGATCGTTTTCTTCGTTATGGCAGGTTCAGCGTTTGGCTTCGCCTCCACCTTCGGAGTATCCGGTTTTGGCTCCTCTTTCGGAGATTCTGGTTTCTCTTTCTTTGGCGGGAAGTTCACAGCGACTATGGCATTCGTAGGACATACCGCTTCACATTTGCGACAGAGCCTGCACTTGTCGGGATCGATGTATGACACGTTGTTTTCAATCGTGATAGCCTCGAATTTACACTCTTTGGCACATTTTCCACATCCAATACATGCCGCCTTGCAGTTACGCATGGCCACAGCACCTTTGTCTTTGTTGACGCAGCGCACATATACCCGTCTATTCTTTGGTCCTTTCTTACGGAGTTCGATTACATGTCTGGGACAAGCTTTCACACATGCTCCACACGATGTACACTTCTCCTCATCAACCTCCGGAAGTCCTGTTTCCGAGTTGATGTGGATAGCATCGAACTGACATGCGTTGACGCAATCGCCACATCCTAGACATCCCCATCCGCATCCTGTCTCTCCCGCCCCAGTGGCGTTCATAGCCGTACAGGTAAGCAAGCCATCATAACGGGCAATGCGTGGACGCAGCTCGCACGTACCGTTGCACCGAACTACAGCCACCTTGGGTTCCGAGTTGGCTATGGCCATACCCAGCAGGTCGGCCACTTTAGCCATGACATCTGCGCCGCCAACAGGACAGTTCAGCCCTTCGAGCGACCCTTTGTCTGCCGCCTTGACCAAGGCATCAGCCATACCCGAGCATCCAGGGAAGCCACAACCACCACAATTAGCTCCGGGCAACGCTTCGTTGACCACAGCCAAACGAGGGTCTTCTTCAACGGCGAATTTTTTTGAGCAGACGTAAAGAATAACCGCCGCCACAAGAGCGATGGCCCCTAAAACAAGTACTGCGCTTA
The DNA here is from genome assembly GCA_900313615.1 of uncultured Prevotellaceae bacterium. Lineage (GTDB taxonomy): Bacteria > Bacteroidota > Bacteroidia > Bacteroidales > Bacteroidaceae > Prevotella. The sequence goes on along the minus strand of OMRP01000003.1, from coordinate 55,638 downwards.
AGATAAAATTCATAATGTAGATTTATTGGTTATTGATTTGTTTCGAGTTTGAATTGAAATTGTTTTTTGAGCATATCTTTTCGTGTAAACAGCACCCAATAATAAGGAATCAACACAATTATACCCGCTAATGCAGCCAATGGTTCGTCGTGTGTGATGGCACTTACTCCTACCAACGCCCCAACCATGAAGAGGAAAGGCAAAATAAAAGCCAGAAATACAGCTTTGAAACCCATCGACTCCTCTGTATAGACCACCACGCTGTCGCCCTCTTTCACGTTTACTGTTCCATCATTATCCACATCGACAATTTTCTCTTTTTTGTCCGACATCTGGCATTGCGACGCCACTTTACATGATGCACAAGCTGCCGTCTGTACTATCCGTACATGTATGCCCTGTTCATCAATTGACTGTATAACGCCCTCATGTCTGATTTTTCCCATGGTACAGTATGGAAACAACGCTTAATTTGTCATGTGTAGTTTACAATTGCAAAAGTAATACAATTATTCCAATTTTACAATTAAATGAGGTTGAAAAACACATGAAAACGATTTCATTTTAAATATATACAAAAAAGCGGTACACCTGACAACTCAGATATACCGCTATCTTTATTTGAAAGAATTGTGATTATTCTTCGGTTTCCGCACCTTCAGCTCCTTCTGTTTCGGCAAGGCCTTCAGCAATACCTTCTGCAACGCCTTCAGCAACAGCTTGCTCAACTTTTTCCATAACTGGCTTCACCTTATTGGTGATAGCGTCCATACTATCGGTGATTTCCTTGGAATACTCAGTAGCGTGTGACTCCATTTCTTTAGCTGCTTTTTGCCAATCTTGAACGACTTGGTTGAACTCCTCAATAGAAGTGAACTTGTCCACTTTCTCATCGGTGTCAATTTTGTCGGCACAAGCCTTAAAATCATTCCAAGCTTTCTGAGCTTCAGGGCTCATTTTCTTTCCACACGAAACAATCATCAGCGCAGCGGCGGCGATGATCATAAAAGTAAGTTTCTTCATAACAATTTTTAAATTTAGTAAAACAAATCTCTGCAAAAGTACTATTCTTTGGATGATAACAAGTTAAAACGACCCAAAATTTAAGGATATTAAAAAAAATAAGACGGTTTTTAACGAAAACAAGTAAGAAATCGGAGGTGTGTTACCAATATTAAACTTAGGAAAAAGTTGCATCCCGGAGCAATGACACTGGTTTATCGTAGTCTTACCACCCTAATACCAAGATGCGAAGGATGCCGTTGGAGGTATTGAGCCATGGTAATAGACTCTTCAACCACTTTCTTCTGTAAGGACGAGGCATCAATCATGTGTAATCCATCGTTTTTCCAAACGGCGATGCCCAAGTGTGCTATCTCCAATCCTTTCTTGTTGGTAACGATGGCAATGATGTCACCATCGTGAACAGCATCCCTCATGGCTTTGCTTGAATTTACAGCATTTTTGGGAATGTACCTATATTTTTTGCCCGTAATGGCTTTTTCCTGTCTTACAATATCGTTGAGCCATTCACGATGACGGTTGAGCATGGTGTAAGCACTGACATGTGTGCTCATGAAGTTGGCCTTCACTGTCTGTGTAGCACTAAAAGGCGCATTGATAGACTGGATTTCATGCGCCACCCCATTTTTGGTGTTTTCCTCTATCCACGATGTGAAATAATGGTTACGATGCGTGTAAGCCACCTTGCCACCAGAATATCTTATCTTAGTGAGATATGCACAATAATCAGCAAAACTCGTCTTTCCGTTTTTGGCACACAACGACAACGCCACCACGGTCTCGACGAACGTGGTACAATCGAGTTGACGCGTGTTCAACACCAATCGTTCGTATTCGTTATTGTCAAGCGTATGAGCCACATATGGTCGTCCCAAGAACTTCTTTGCAAAGTGTAGTGTCCAATTCGTGTTTTTGGGCATTTTTTTTGCATCATTCAATAATTGAGTTATCAGTTGGTTGTCAGCGTTAGTATATTCTGGACCAGCGGCTTTCATTGAAAGAGCTACGAAGAAGAATAAGGCGGAAAAGAGAATGGATTTCATTGTTAAAGGGAAGTTTAAGGGAAATTTGCTAAAAGGAATGATTAAAATTTACCAAGTATGCGGTCAAGAACCCAGTTGACGGGGGTAGCCGACACGCTTGTACATTGGCATATATCAAGCCCTTGAAGATGCTCGATGACAGCGCGGATAATGGGCAGCTGCACATATGGCGGATTAGGTACGGTGATGCTCGTCGATCCTTCTGAGGTAACGAGCAAGATGGGATCGTATTGATAAACGGAGAACCCCAGCATACCCTTGTCGCCGATTACCTCTATGCGGTCTTCCTTCGCCGACTGATGCCCCACGAAACACCATGAGCCACTGCCCGGTACCCCATTTTCGAATCGGAAGCATGCGCTCACCGAGTCCTCCGCGTCATAGAGCCCTCCCCTATTGGCGAACATGCCATAGGCATCAGTAATGACACCGAACATCTCCTGAAGGAGGTCGAGTTGGTGTGGAGCCAGGTCGTAGAAATAGCCACCGCCTGCTATTTCTGGTTGTAGCCTCCATGGCCTTTCGCTGCCTGTGGCATAGTCTATGTCACGAGGTGGACAGGCAAATCGCACCTGCACATTGATGATTTTGCCAATGACGCCACTATCGACTATCTCTTTCACCTTTTTAAAATAAGGCAAGTAACGCCGGTAGTATGCCACAAAGCACGGAATACCCGTCTTCTCACTCACATGGTTGATACGCACACAATCGTCGTAATTAGCCGCAAGGGGTTTCTCTACATAGACAGGTTTACCCGCCATCATGGCCATAATGGCATAGGTGGCATGGCTGGAAGGCGGCGTAGCAATATAAATAGCATTGATATCAGGGTCATTAATCAGTTCCTGCGGATCGGTGTAAAATCGCGGTATGCCATGTCGCCGGGCATAGTCTTCCGCCCTGTTTTTGTTTCGGCTCATGACAGCCACCACGGAAGAACCCTCCACTTCGTTGAAAGCCGGTCCGCTTTTTATCTCTGTCACCTCGCCGCAGCCGATGAAGCCCCATTTGATATACTTCATTGAAGATTAGAAGATTATATAATTAAAAAAAACTAAATATACTAGTCGCACTCTTTTTATCCTATTATCTAAAGAAGATATTGACACATCCCATGATGGTACCAAGTAGCGCTCCTAGCCATACGATAGCCTTGAGTTCCTTGTCCATGACCTCAAAGATGATTTTCTCCGTTTCATCCATGCTCATCTCATTGATACGTTCCCTGACGATTTTGGAGATGTCGATGGACTCAAGGATGCGCAGCAAGTGGTCGGATATGACCGAGCAATAGATGCCTTCGGCCGTTTTCACCAACTGTGTTATCTGTTCATCTTTGCCTTCTAGCAATTTGCAAACTGGCGTATTTATAAATGCCTCCACCTCGTTGCCAAGCATCTTTGACACGATTTCTTCGCCATTGTTTTGTAACATTTTGTTGATATTTCCAGTGAGCATCTTCTCAACTGGTGTTTGGAGCATGGTAAAGAATTTGTTCCAAAGGCTTGCACCGGCAAACCTCGCTGCCAAGGCTTTCAGACCTCCCAACCCCAGGAACAACCCACCCAACACCTCGGTAGGGTTCATCTTTTTCATTTTCTCCACGACATTACTCACAACGATATGCGCCACATTTTGACTCACTTCTGAATCTGCCAATTTTGTGTGCACCTGTACGGTCAAGTCGTTATTGACACTTGCCACGATAGCCTGCAACTCTTTCTCCGTCATATAGTGCTTAAGGAAATCCGCAACACTTTCTTTGTTTTTCTTCTGCGTTTCCATAAAGTCCATGACAGAGTGTTTCACCTTTGCCTTCATATCATCGGAGAGCAGATATCTCGATAGCACATCCTGGTTCATCAGGTTTTGACTAATGGCCCCTCCTATAGCTTCGGCGATGCGTCCTTTCTCCTTGGGAATGATACCAGGAGTGAATGGCACCTTCATTCCGAACACATATTTTGGCGTATGCGGTCGGAAAAGCATTTTTATGGCAATGAAATTGGTGATATAACCAATTACACCTCCGATGAGCGGAGCAGTGACATAATAGATAGAGAAGTCAGCCATTGTCTCTTTTTCTTTTGTTGGCTTCAAAATTAGTGATTTATTGCCATTCAGCCAAAAAAAGCAAGAAATTTGTGGAAATGAGAGATAAAAACCATATAACGAATAAGACCGATTCCCACCAAGGGAACCGGTCTTCCAGTGTTCTCATAGATTGAATGATAAAGAGAAAGTATGTTTAAGCCACTTCGCCCTTTGTGTCAAACTTCATTATCACTCCGTTCGACAGAACAATATCGCAGCCTTGATTCGTTTTGACGATTTTCACGAACTGTGCATTAGTAAATCGCCGGTCAATGACATCCAACGCTTTCATAGGAACTAGCGAATCAGGTAAAGCATTCGACTTACAGTCGATCATATACCAGTTGCCATTCACATTGAAGCACAGTTCTGTACCGTTATTCAGATTGACCTCATATCCATCCCCTTGTGGACTTTTTTCTTTTTTCCACATACGCAATTGCCAGATTGGGGAAATTCTTCATGACGAAGAGTTTGATAGACATGGGTAGTTCTTCAGCGAACATCATATTAGGGTTCGCTTTACAAGCAACAGAACGGTTCATCAATCCGATAAGTTCCCAAGCCATGTTCATATACTTTTTCATAATCATGAGTTTTTATTGTTGATACTTTTTATTGTTTTTGTTTTTTCACTTGCAAAATTATTTCGATAAGATGTACGCACCAACTATTTCAGCGAAAATCAGACTTGTTTGTAGTGACACGACTTCATTAATGCGACAAAACTGTGAAATGGTCGCATATTCTGTCGCAAAACAATATTGATGATGCAAGATTTGTGTATCTCCCGAAAAATAATTACTTTTGCCTGAGCAATTAAAAAAGAACATGGAAATCAAGAAAGCAGAATTCACGCTAAGCAGTCCCACCGTGGACAAATGTCCCAATGACACGAAGCCCGAATATGCATTTATCGGAAGGTCGAACGTGGGCAAGTCGAGCCTCATCAATATGCTGTGTAACAACAAACGTTTGGCCAAGACGTCTTCAACACCAGGAAAGACACTGCTCATCAACCATTTTATCATCAACAACGAATGGTATCTGGTCGATCTTCCCGGTTATGGTTTTGCCAAGCGTTCTAAGAACGTGCAAAAACAAATAGACCAGATGATTACCGGATATATCCTCCAGCGTCATCAACTTGTCAACGTGTTCGTGCTGATTGACATTCGTTTGACACCTCAGAAGATAGACCGTGAATTCATTGACTGGTTGGGCACCAGTAGCATACCCTTCTCCATCGTATTCACCAAAGCCGACAAGTTAGGTCCCATGAAAGCGAAAGCAAATGCGCTGGCTTGGATGGAATCGTTGCGCGATGCGTGGGAAGAGTTACCCCCCTATTTCATCACCAGCAGTGAGAAAAAGACCGGACGCGACGAGTTACTAGATTATATCGACCAGATAAACAAAGAATTGGCAGGATGATACCCCTGTTAGACGTTCAGCACCTGTCAAAGTCGTTCGGAGCACGTCAGTTGTTCAACGACCTGTCATTTTCCATTGGCATGGGACAGCGCATCGGCTTGATAGCCAAGAATGGCACAGGCAAGTCGACACTGTTATCCATTCTGACTGGTCATGAAGGTTATGACAGTGGTGATATCGTGATGCGCCGTGACCTACGCATCGGCTATCTGGAACAGAGTCCCCGTTTCAGCCCAACAGAAAGTGTTCTCGAAGCCTGTTTCAACCATCAAGGCGAAGAAGAGAAGATACTCCGAGCCAAACAGGTGCTCACCCAACTGCACATCAACAATCTGGACCGCAAGATGGGAGAGCTGAGTGGTGGTCAGCAAAAACGTGTGGCCCTAGCCAATGTCTTGATTACCGAGCCCGACCTGTTAATTCTTGACGAGCCCACCAACCATCTTGACCTTGAGATGATAGAATGGTTGGAAGGCTATCTGTCACGAGGCCACCGCACCCTATTGATGGTAACTCATGACCGTTATTTCCTCGACAAGGTCTGCAATGTGATTTTTGAACTTGACGACCGTCAACTGTATGTTTATCGCGGCAACTTCAGTTATTACCTTGAGAAACGCCAACAACGCATCGATGCCACACGTGCCGAGATAGCACGCGCCAACAACCTTTATCGCCGTGAGCTGGAATGGATGCGCCGCATGCCACAAGCCAGAGGCCACAAGTCACGCTATCGTCAGGAAGCCTTCTATGAATTGGAGAATCAGGCCAAACGACGTTTGGAGGAACGGCAGGTTCGATTAAAATCGCGCAATGTATATATAGGTAGTAAGATTTTTGAGAGTCAATATGTGTCAAAGGCTTGGTCTGACGACGCCGTCATTCTAAAAGATTTTTACTATAATTTCTCCCGTTTTGAGAAAATGGGCATCGTGGGAAACAACGGCACTGGCAAATCCACGTTCATCAAGTTGTTGTTGGGAGAGGTAAAGCCAGATAGTGGCCGTTTCGACATTGGCGACACCGTTCGTTTCGGTTATTTCTCACAGGAAGGCCTACATTTTGACGAGCAGCAGAAGGTGATTGATGTGGTAACCGATATCGCCGAATATGTCGACATGGGCGGTGGTGTCCATCTGACAGCCTCGCAGTTATTGCAGCATTTCCTTTTCACGCCCGAAGAGCAATACAACTATGTATATAAACTCAGTGGCGGCGAGAAGCGAAAACTATATCTGTGCACCGTATTGATGCGCAACCCCAATTTTCTCGTGCTCGATGAGCCCACCAATGACCTCGACATCCAAACGTTGGAGATTCTGGAAGAGTTTCTCATCGATTTTCCGGGATGTGTCATTGTGGTGAGTCACGACCGTTTTTTCATGGACAAGGTGGTAGACCATCTGCTTGTCTTTCACGGTGGCGGCGATATTATGGATTTCCCCGGCAACTACACACAATATCGGGATTGGAATGCCCTTCAGGAAAAGCCAGAAACACAGCAGGAGAAGAAAGAAGCTGTCGAAAAGAAATCGTACCGCAACGAGACGCGCCGAAAGATGACATACAAAGAGAAGCGCGAGTTTGAGGCTCTTGAGAAGGATATCGAGGCATTGGAGAAGGAACGAAAAGAGTTGGAAGATGCTCTTAGCAGCGGAACGCTCAGTGTCGCAGATATCACAGAAAAGAGCAAGCGCCTTCCCGAAGTGGTGGAACTTCTCGATGAAAAGAGTTTCCGGTGGTTGGAATTAAGTGAACTTGACGGTTGAACAGTTCCTCTGCATTATAGCCTTCTCATCTATAACAAGCGCCACGCAATCTGTTAACATAGGTTAAATACCTACCTTTGTTTACAATTCATTCCATAATTTAGAAATTAATGATTACTTTTGCACCGCAATTAAAGGAAGGTTGGCAGAGTGATCGATCGCGCTGGACTCGAAATCCGGTATACCCCTTTCGGGTATCGGGGGTTTGAATCCCTCACCTTCCGCTTGAAGAATCAAGAACTACAGAGAGACTGGTGACAGTCTCTTTTTTTGTACGCCAAAAAAAGCATGCTTAGGAAACCAAGCATGCCCACAAATTGTAAACCTTTTGAAAACTTAATCCTAAAACAAAATAAATGTATTACGAAATTACTTACAAGGCCATGTCTTCTTCTTCACAGAAGAAGTGCATATCCACTGTAAATATAATAATCAATTCTGCATGATGCAAATCACTTAGTAAGTTACTAAGATGCATTTAAAATACTTGTCGGCAGATATAATTCGTTTTCAACGGACATAACTAATGACCCTGCCTATACAAACTTTCATTTTCGTCTGCCCATATGCGATAATATACGCAGATTGAATCATATATCCAATATTCATCTGACCCTTTGGTATATTTCTCATATTCATAAGCACGCTCGTCTTCTGTCAGCTCTCCAACCATCCTCTTGAGAACCCCTCTCTTAACCAGCTCTTCCTCAAGCCTGCGCATCTCAGATTTTAATGGGCAGTTTAGAATGGTAGGGCCTGCAGCAAGCGGTTTTAGATCCTGAAATCTGTCACTAATGATATTAACTATTTCATACCACTCGTCATAATAATTCATATAATACCCTTTCTATTCATATTATTGTGACTACTCTATATTGCTTATTCCCCAAACAGACAATCCTATGCCAAAAGGAGCGGCTATTCCTTTTAACATATCACGATTCATCCAGTCAATATGCATCCTACCAAACTAATTTGTTCCACCCACTTTGTACTTTCTGCAAGATAGAAATATACTTCTTCGTCTCCTAACATGGCAGTATAATTTTTTGCAAATGTAAAATAATAAAATCAAATATCAAAATTTATCCGTCGAATCCCATGTTTTTAACAGGTTCTACAAAAAACTGTAGCCAATATTTCGGAAAAGTATCATGATAAGCATCACTTCAAACTTTGACTTTGTCCAATCACGGAGATATTTACGCTTTCGCGAGGTCTTGAACGAATATTTGCCATCATGGATAAAAAAACTTGCAGAAATCACCTGCTATACAAAATAATTCCGTATCTTTGTCCTCGGTGATCATAGCGTTAATTGAAAACTATATAATTACAATGACCATCGCAGGTGAAAGGCTTTGCGTCGGTCCTGTATTCCTTACGAGAGTATAAATGGAAACGCTCGTCTATAGGGTTCAGAAGAAAGCGACCGCTTTGGGGTAACGATGAAAAGTCTATTGGAGCCATTTGATGATTTAGAGGGGGTTATTCGAATATATGGAGTGGTTTAGTTCAATAGCCGAGAATAGTTTTACTAACTATTTTAATAATTATCATTATGAGAACATTACAAGAGTGGGCTGAGCACTATAAAAAAACGAGAATTTGGGTTTACCCTTACTATGATTACTCTGAGCACTTTCAATGGCTTCATTGGAGGAATATGAACGAATCTGATTATGATAAAGAATTTAACACCTATAATTGGAATTCAGCAGAAGGAATTAATGTCGTAACAGGAAAAAAGGGCATTTTGATTCTTAAGATTACCAAAGATAAAAACATTATCTATGCAATAAAAACCTTATTGAAGGTGTTATCGGAGTTAGGGCTTCCACAAGACTACGATTGGGTTATTGAAGGACGAAATTATTATTCCGTGGTATTAGATATACATAATATGCCTATGGGTAGTATAAAAAAACAGTATAGAGATTTATATATTTATTATGAAGATTCTTATATACTCCCTCCTATAGATAACATATCAAATAGTGAATCTCATTTCATAAATGGCATTCCTTTGGGACACCCTAAGCAATTATCATGGAATTCTTTTTCTTCAAGGATGGCAGAGATTGAGAAAATTGACATTGTAGATAGTCCAAATAGCAAAAAAAATAGTCAAAGGAAACGTATATATATTGGAGCATCCGTTTTATTTGGCATTATAGCAATTTTAGCATTTTTCTTCATTATGGCTGTTGTTACTTCGGCTGAGCAACTATCCTTTTTTGAAACGTTAGGAGTGTTGACTCTAATAGTTATCATATTCTTGGGAGGTGCTTTTTTTACTGGTGCTTTTAAATGAGTATTATAATCTATATAATTACTATACATATTAACTATTTATGATAGTAAGCTTATAACTAATAAAATAAAAAAGCTATGAGAAATCCCAAAACAGGAAATTATTACACAGATATTTATGGCCATTATGATGTTTCTGATTACGAAGCAGAAGATTTTATTAATTGGCTAATCTATGATAAGAAACTAAGTTCATACAGTCTTCTTGAAGAGTTAGAGTATCAAATTGCCAAAAAAGATGCTGATTATAAACTTAAAGAATTGTGTATAAACACGATTGCTAAAATACCCTTATACTGTGATTTATGCCACAGATTGACCTTATATGGAGATGGGAAAAAGGTTTACAGATATAAAACCGAGGAACACACCCATAGGATTTCTTCAAGTCTTGTTGGTGGATCAAATGTTTATAAGAAAACAACCATGACCTATGCTTCAGAATGGGATTTTTATTGCGTCAGGTGCCTTACAGAAGCTCAAAAGCTATATAAGGAAGAAAAGAAGAGGAAAACGATAAAAGGTTTAATCCAAAAGATATTTGGAAAAGGTGACAATGTTAGGATAAATGAAAAACCTAAAAAAGTAAGTTTATTTAATGTCATAACTAACATACTTTTGTCTTTTGTCGTAGCCTTAATACCTTCTTTTATTATTGGAGCTGTTGTTGGAGTCGGTAATTTGTCTTTTTCCTTAATTATAGGTGGTACACTATTCATTATAATTATAATTGCAAATTTCAAAAGCATTTTAGAAGATATTGCTAATTACAAAGAATGGAAAGAATGGAAAGAATGGAAGGCCGAAAAAAAATAGGGATGTAAAAACGGTAGCAGCTAATTTAATTGAATTCACTTAAAACATATTTAAAAGAATTACTTACATGGATATGTATACTTCTTCCTAGAAGAAGTGCATATCCACTGCAAATGTAATAATCAATTCTGCATAATGCAAGCCACTTAGTAAGTTACTAAGACACGTTCAATATTTTAAATTTATACTACAAATAAAAATTCCTTCAATAAATAAAGCTAAGATAAAGACAATGGAACTGCTGGATAAGATTAACGAATAATAAAAAGAAAGGTACAATATAATGGAGGAAAGGAACTAGTCCTGCTCTGCTATATTTATAGGTTCTATCTTGAACCTATCTTTCTTTCTGTACTTTATTGTAGGCACTCCATCGTAGTACTCACCAAAATATGAAACACAGTCATTTAACTCTACATGCTGCATTGCTGCTATCTCAGGGTTTTTGCAAAAATGTTCCATTAACGCGATTATACGTTTTGATGGTTGATAACCATCAAAAGAATACTCATTTAAGATTTTATTGAATTCTTCTACTAAATTGCCTTTTAATCCAGCATACATAATCTCATTAAAAATACATCCTTCAATGAAAATATCAGCCGATGGAAACAGTCCGTTATCTACGGTTGCCTTAATAATTGAGGCTCTTTTTGTTTTATTCATTGTTATATGCTCCTGAAGGCAGTTTAGCTAGTTATTAAGGTCTTATTAGAAGCTAAGTTGCGCAAGTCGGTTCTTCAGTTGCTCGACTTCGGACTTGCGTATGGCAAGCGTAATAGAACAGGTATTATCGAACCGCTGACTCACGATGCGAGGATTCATCTCCTTCACCACCCTCATCACACCATTCATCATAACATAAGGAAAATCAAAAGTAATGGTTTCCTCGACCATCTTAGTCACGATTTCCGCATTGGCTACAGCCTGCTGAGCTGCCGTGCGGTAGGCTACGATGAGGCCCCCAGTTCCCAGGTTGCCCCCACCATAATACCTTACCACGACAATGAGGATGTCGGTCAGTTCATTCGCGTTGATTTGACCGAGAATTGGTTTACCCGCTGTGGATGAGGGTTCCCCATCGTCCACAGCCCTAAACACTTTCCTTTCCGCTCCTAACATATAGGCATAGCACACGTGTCTCGCATCGAAGAAACGTTTCCTATAGCCATCAACAATATTCTTCACCTGGTCGGTATTTTCGACATGGTGAGCAAAGGCCAGGAACTTACTCCGTTTCTCCGTGTAATAGCCCTCGGCAATCTTCTCGGATATGGTCAGGAAAGTGTCGATAAGTGCGAATTTGTTCAGTCTAACTTATGAATGACGAGACCTGAGCGAAGTTTGGGTTCAAACCACGTAGCCTTCGGCGGCATGATTTTTCCACTGTCGGCAATGTCCATAATTTGCTGCATCGACACGGGATAAAGCGCCAAGGCAGCCCTCATCTCACCGCTGTCCACACGACGTTTCAGTTCACCCAATCCACGAAGTCCACCAACGAAGTCAATACGTTTCGACGAACGAAGGTCACCTATATTGAGTATCTCATCGAGTATCAATCGGCTGGAGATATCTACATCAAGTACTCCAATGGCATCATCGGGATTATAGGTTCCCTCTTTTGCTTCGAGAGCAAACCAACGCCCATCGAGGTAAAGAGAAAACTCATGCAATTTGGCAGGTTTATAAATATCAGTACCTTTGTCTTCGACGGTAAAGTTTTTCTTCAGTGCAACTAGGAACTCTTCCGAAGTTAAACCATTCAGGTCTTTCACCACCCTATTGTAATCGAGTATGGTGAGCTGGGAAGCTTGGAAGCAGACAGCCATAAAATAATTGTATTCCTCATTGCCTGTATGGTTCGGATTGGCCTTTTGTTTTTCAGCTCCCACGAGAGCTGCAGCCGCTGAGCGATGGTGACCATCAGCAATATAGAGCGATGGCATCTTACGGAATTCCTCCGTAATGGTCTTAATATCGTCGGCATCACTGATTACCCAGAATTTATGTCCGAAACCATCGATAGGCGCAATGAAATCATATACCGGTTCGGTGGCTGCATAACGCATGATGAGGCTATTGAGCACCGCATTATCAGGATAGGCAAAGAATACCGGTTCGATATTGGCATTGTTCACCCTAACATGTTTCATGCGATCTTCCTCTTTATCGCGCCTTGTAAGTTCGTGCTTTTTGATGACACCATTAAGATAGTCGTCGACGTAAGCGCCCACAACGAGTCCATACTGCGTCTTGCCATTCATGGTCTGAGCATAGATATAGTAGTGCTCGTCTTTGTCTTGTACCAACCACCCTTTGTCCTGGAACATTTGGAAGTTTTGTGCAGCCTTCTCGTAGACCCTTGGATCGTATTCGCTGGTACCTTCAGGGAAGTCGATTTCTGGTTTTATGATATGGTAAAGGCTCATTTCATTGCCTTTGGCTTCTTCTCTGGCCTCGTCGGACTCAAGTACATCATAAGGACGAGACTCTACTTTTTCGACAAGATTTTTGGGCGGACGTATGCCCCGGAAAGGTTTAATGGTAGCCATGGAGAAATTTATAAATTAAATGATTAAATTATTTAAAAATTAAATCATTAGAAGGGTAAAAGTGGTTGTGATTTAAGGTATGAAGAGTAAAAATGAAAAAGAAAAACGGGCGGGCACATTGTCCCGCCCGAATAATCATAAAATGCTTTTTGATGATTTATTTGTTCACCTGGAAGCGCGTGTCGCCATCTTTGAAGAAAGCGTTGATTTGCTTGGCGGCTGCAATACCTGCATTGATGTTGGCTTCAGCTGTTTGGGCACCCATTTTCTTAGGAGTAGAGAAATAACGTCCCTCAAACTGAGCGAACTCATCATTTGCTTCAGGCATGATATCCGTAACAAACTTCAGGTCAGTACGCTCGGCGAGGAGTTGAATGAGTTCAGGCTCATTGATTACCTCTTTACGAGCGGTGTTCACAAGGATACCACCCTTCGGCAGTTTGCCAACGAGCGCAGCATTGATGCTGTTTTTCGTCTCAGCCGTAGCAGGGATATGAAGCGAGACAATGTCGCACTGCTCAAACAACGCATCCTGTGAATCGACTGCCTTGACACCCGCTTTTTCAATCACCTCTTTCGGGCAATAAGCATCATAAGCATAGACCTCCATGCCAAAGCCACCTGCGATACGTGCCACATTACGGCCTACATTGCCGAAAGCCAACAGACCCAGTTTCTTCCCTTTCAGTTCAGAGCCGCTCTTTCCATTGAAGAAATTACGCACAGCATACACCAAAAGTCCGAACACCAGTTCTGCCACAGCATTGGCGTTCTGTCCAGGGGTGTTCTCTGCCACCACCTGATGTGCTGTAGCCGCTGCCAGGTCGATATTGTCGAATCCAGCACCAGCGCGCACCACGATTTTCAGATTCTTAGCAGCGTCGAGCACTTCAGCATCCACCTTGTCGGAACGAATGATGAGCGCATCTGCATCGGCCACCGCCTCGAGCAGCTGAGCCTTTTCGGTATATTTTTCGAGGAGCACCAGCTCATTGCCGGCCGCTTCCACCTCTTTCCTTATTCCTTCTACCGCAGCAGGAGCGAACGGCTTTTCTGTAGCAACAAGAATTTTCATTTTTTATTGGGTTGTTAAAACGGAGTGTTATTTGAATATTAATTCTTCTTTTCAAATTCCTGCATGGCATCGATGAGTGCCTGAACGCCTTCAATGGTCTGAGCATTGTAGCAGCTCGCGCGGAAGCCACCCACTGAGCGGTGTCCCTTGATGCCTACCATGCCACGTTCTGTAGCGAAATCGAAGAACGGTTTTTCCAGTTCTTTGTATTCATCGTTCATGACGAAACAGATGTTCATGTAGGAGCGGTCTTCCTCGACCACGGTGCCACGGAATAGCTTGTTACGGTCGATTTCTGCATACAGCATGTCGGCCCTTTGCTTTGCTCTCTTTGCCATGGCTTCGACACCACCGTTTTTCTTGATCCAACGGAGGTTCTCGAGAGCCGAGTAGATGGGCACCACTGGAGGTGTGTTGAACATTGAACCTTTCTCGACATGCGTGCGGTAGTCGAGCATTGTAGGTATCTGTCTCGGCGCACGTCCCAATTTTTCATCCTTAACAATAACAACGGTAACACCCGCCATTGCCAAGTTTTTCTGTGCACCACCATAGATGCAGTCATATTTAGACACATCGACGGGACGGCTGAAGATATCGGATGACATGTCAGCGATGAGAGGAACATTCACATCAAGGTCTTTACGAATTTCCGTTCCGTAGATAGTGTTATTTGTTGTGATATGCAGATAGTCAACATCATCGGGGCAAGTCCAATCTTTGGGAATGAACGTGTAGTTAGCATCGGCAGACGAAGCCACCTCTACTACCTCGCCGAACAGTTTAGCCTCTTTCATGGCCTTCTTCGCCCAAGTACCTGTATTGAGGTAAGCTGCTTTTTTGATGAGGAAGTTGTAAGGAATCATGCAGAATTCGAGTGAAGCGCCACCACCGAGGAAAATCACGGAGTATCCTTCGGGCACCTGATAGAGCTCCTTGATAAGAGCCACGGCCTCGTCGACCACTGGTTGGAAATCTTTTGCACGGTGACTAATCTCCATCAGAGAGAGACCCGAACCGTTGAAGTCTAAACACTGCTTCGCCGTATTCTCGATAACTTCTCTGGGAAGCATAGAAGGACCGGCATTAAAGTTGTACTTCTTCATCTTGTTTTGATTTTTTTTGAAATAAAGTTGTGTTTATGAATATTCTAATGAATGCTCTTTTACGAGTGCGAATTTACGTCATTTATTTGAATCCGACAAATATTTTGAAGGGAAAAAGACCGTTTGTCACCATTGGCAAAAAAAGACCATTGCGAATGCAAAGTGGAGTTTGCAAAAACTCCCGTCATTTGAGTCTTTCCACAATGGTATTCAGTCCTTTAATCTTTTCTCCCTTCAGTTGATGTAGCAGTGCATCTGCCTTATCATAGGCTACAGCAGCACAGGCATATCTGTCATATACATCGATGCGTCCGATATCCTCGGCAGTCAAGCCGCCTTTCTTACACAGAAAGCCAACCACATCGCCCTTGCTAATTTTGTTGAGTTTTCCTTTGCCAATATAGATTGTTGTGCGCTGAGGTACCGGCACTGGGTATTCTTTGCCATCCAACGCAAAAGGACAAACTTCTTGGTCGATGAAATCGGGCAGAGTTTCATCAGGAGCCAGCAGGAAAAAAGCCTCACCTGTGTTCATCCATCGTGCTGTTCGCCCTACCCTGTGCACATACTCTTGCTCGCCGAGAGGCAGGTGATAGTGGACGATAGCCTTGACGTCGGGCATATCCAATCCTCTAGAAGCCAAGTCTGTTGCCACGAGGACCGTCGCCGACCCATTGCTGAAGAGATAGAGAGCCTCCTCACGCTGTTTCTGTTCCAATCCCCCATGCATGCGTACCGCCGTGAACCCTTGGCTGACAAGCGCCTTCCAGGTGCGTTCCACGGCATCGCGATAATTTAAGAAGACGATTGTCCCTCCCGAGCCCAACTGCCGCAGCAGTGAGCAGAGCATAGGGAGTTTATCTTTCTCCGGGCAAGCCACGCTGTTAACGTGCAATCGTTCGGAAGTCTGCTGATAGTCCGAATAATCGAGCACCAGCGTCTGTTTCATGTTGACAAAGTCAGGTATCTCCTCAGCATTCGTAGCAGATAGCAGGCATCTACGTCTCACACCTTTGAGATGGCGAATGGCTTTATTCATCTCGGCGAGAAATCCCATCTGCAAACATTTGTCGAACTCATCAATGACAAGGTAACGTACTGTTGCCGTATTGATATTCTCTTTGTCGATATGATCGTTGAGTCTTCCTGGCGTAGCGAAGAGCACATGCGGTTTATGCTTGACGATGGCACGATGTTCCTCCATCGCAGTCCGTCCACCATAGACACCCAATCCACGCACCCCCATTCCCATTTTCGCCAGCACATCGACCGACTGAGCAGCCAGTTCGCGTCCAGGCACGATGACCACAGCCTGCAACTTGTCAGACTCAGCATCGATAGACAACGCCAACGGCAGCAAGTAAGCCAAAGTCTTTCCAGAGCCCGTTGGTGAAAGGATAACCATGTCGTTGCTATCGTCGGCAAAAGCCTTACCAGCGGCCATCTGCATGGTATTAAGCTGAGAAATATGTAGTTTTTTGAGTATTTCTTGGATGGTCATTTTTCAGGGAATTTAGGAATTGGAAAGCATAGAAAGAAAAACTTTCATGTTCACGAGTTTGCATTTAATTACGATACATCATCGCCTTTCCGCTGCACTGCGTAGACGGTCTATCTCATCGAACTGCTCACCCATGTTAAGATTGAGATACAAGATATAAAGCACTGGCAGCCAGCGTCCTTTCTGCTCAGGTTCCAGCTGTCGGTATTTCTCCATATAGGGTAGACTTTTCTCGTACAACTCACGTATGGCACGGCGTTTCTGTCGGGAGCGCTGGGCCACCTTATCAAGTTCAACGGCTTGGTTGAAATATGCCAATCCAAGATTGTAATACGCATCGCCATAGTTCTCATCCTCAGCGATGAGCTGGTTACATATCTCGTTGCACTCCTTGTATTTCCCCATATTGAGAAGTACAGTACTTTTAGCATAGCGATACAGTTTGTTTGTGGAGTCGTTGGCCAACGCCATATCGACGACTGCCATCATCGAATCATTTTTTTCCCTGCTATTGTAATAATCAATCAAGCGAGGGAAGAAGAATGGATACTCCGGGTCATTATGAAAGCCCTCCGTCAGCAACCGCACATATTCAGCCGTATCGCCTTTGAGTCGGTATATTTCAGCCAGATACTGGGTAGTTTGACTTGTTTTCTGATCGTCACGCAATGCCAATTCTTTGTATTTGAGTGCCATATCGAATTGATTCATGCGATAGGCACTATACAACGCCCAGTAGGCTGCCGAAGGAATCAACGTGTCGTTACGCAGATAGTCATAATCTTTCAATATGGGCAGTTCGGCACTTCCAATATATTTGTCGAAATATGTATATGCCTTATTGAAATCACCCTTGTTCACAAAGAATGCCCCTCCATAGAACAAGTTTGGCCGGTAAGTATCGAGTATCTCACCGTGACGTTTTCTATATTTTAGTTTTGGTATTCCGTTCTTGTCAACTTTTGCATCTATGCTGTCGAACGTCACAAGCACATCGAACATCTTTGAAGCATTATTGAACAGCGCTGTAGTGTCATAAGCCTGTTTCAGATACAGTTGTTCATTGCCCAGGTCGTATTGCGCCTGTATAGCATCATAGAGCGTAATCCATATTTTCTCATTGTCGTAGTTTGCCGAATCCTGCAGAAGCTGCCGCATGGACTTCTCGGCCTTTTCAAACTCCTTCAGAGCCTTGTCGTGCTTGTCGGCAGCCTTACCGTTTTTGATACAGGTCTTGGCTTGCGCTATGACCTTCTTTGCTTTCTGTGCAGAAAGCACACAAGGAAACAGCATCAGGGCAAATAGCAACGGTAAAGCTTTCTTCATAGAGGGAGGTGGTTTTGTATGAAAACAGAGGGGGAAGGCGTCTTTCCTCCCCCCTGTTATTGAGTACTATATCACGTAATTAGTGAGTAGCGGCTTCAGCGTCTTTTGTTCTTTGATCATCTTCTCCATAGAGGCTGTAGTAGCAACGATAGAGCGGATAAGCCCAGTTGGCCTGCTCTTTGTTGGGGTCGAGCTGTTTAGCCATTTCGAGGTTTTCGCGAGCCTCTTCGAAGATGGGTCGGATTTGCTCCATAGCCTGCGGAGACACTCTACCTGTTCTTCCCGCCGCACGGTCTTCAGCCTGAGCAGCCTTATCAAGGAGACAAGCGCCTAGATAGGTGCGCACCTGAGCATTGTTCGGTTGCGTAGCCAAGGCTTTCTTGAAGTCAGCAATGGCTTCATCGAGGTTTTGAGCAATCATTGCATTCTGTCCACGTACCGCCCATACCGTGAAGTTGTTGGGATCAGAAGCAAGTTTCTTGTCGAAGAGCTGTTCCATCTTGGCGCTCTCGCCCAAGCCGGAATAGGTTGTGATGAGCATGCCGAAGACCACTTCATTGTTGGGATCTTGCGCATAAATACCCTCCAGTTTTTCAGCATATGCCAAGGAATCAGCTCTAGTGTGCAAGTTGGCTTGCAAAGCAGCCATCTTCAAGCTCATGGCATCCGAAGCCTTCTCAGGATCTTTCATGGCTATGTCGCAGTATTTCTCCACATTCGCCATGTCTTGGTTTTGGTAAGCGAACACGGCTGCATAGTAAGCCATGTTGGTAAGGTTTTCATCAGCAGCTGCATCCTGTTCACTGAAGAGAGGGAATTTGTTGGAGTCCACATACATAGACAGATATTTAAAGGCGTTGGCCAAGTTACCCTTCTCCTGGAAGAAGATACCACCATTGATAAGGTGGGCACGCATGTTCCACAGGCGGTCGGCGTTGGGTTTATGGAATTTAACTTTCACCTTACCCTTTTCATTGGGCATGTTATCGTATTTGTCACATTCCGCAGCATCAGCAAAGGCATTATACATAGCCTGATAGAAACCCAGCGTATCATAAGCTTCAATCTTACCATTACCCATCTGCTCTGCCATTGCGTTATTGCTCATAACACCCATCACATCCTGCACTTTATCCATCGCCAAATCAACCAATTTGTTGTAGGCTTTTGCTTTCTCCTCGCTATTGGCGAGAGAACCGAGAGATGAAGTGACCATGGCTTTCGCCTCGTCATAGGATTTGGCTTTCATGATAGCTTTCAGCGCATCGCTATCACCAGCCATTGCCGCGGCGGCATTGGCCACCATCAGCGCAGCGATTAAGATTTTTTTCATATTAGTCTTTATTAAAAGGTTTGTTATCTAATTATGTTATTAACGATATACGTTATTTGGGTTATAACGACATTTAGCGAATATTATTGCTCTGAGGGTTCGATGTCATCGGATGACTCCGTTTTTTCATCAAGCTCAGGCTCTGTAGAAGTGGCAAGGTTATCGCGTCGAATATTCTCCGACTTGAGCGCCCACTGGGCACGACTCTCCTCTTCCACGGAAGCCTCGAGTTCGGAGCTCATCACTTTACATACGCTTGCGATGACATCATTTTTCTTGGTGAGGTTGATAAGTCGCACACCTTGTGTGTTACGTCCCATGACTCGGCACTCAGCCACAGCCAACCTTATGGTGATACCACTCTTGTTGATAATCATGAGGTCGTTGTCGTCGGTCACGTTCTTGATAGAAACCAACCTACCCGTCTTATCGGTGATGTTAAGCGTTTTTACGCCTTTACCGCCACGGTTCGTCTTACGGTAATCCTCTACTTGTGAGCGTTTTCCATAACCGTTTTCGCTGACCACCATGATGGTTTCCGTCTCCGAGTTGTTGACCACGATCATGCCCACCACCTCGTCGTCGCCTCCATCGAGCCGCATTCCACGCACGCCAGTAGCCACACGTCCCATCGTTCTCACGGCATTCTCGTCGAAACGCACAGCCCTACCGTTCTTATTGGCAATGATAAGTTCATTGTGTCCGTTGGTCAGACGCACGTCGACCACCTCGTCACCTTCCATAATATTGATGGCATTCACGCCATTGGTTCTGGGACGGCTATAATCCTTGAGGCATGTCTTCTTGACCACACCCTTACGGGTGGCAAACACCACAAAGTGAGAGTTGATGAACTCTTCATCGTTGAGTCCACGCAAGCGCAAGAACGCATTCACGGCATCATCTTTATCGATGTTGAGCATATTTTGAATCGCCCTACCCTTCGAGTTCTTGTCACCTTCGGGAATCTCATAGCATTTGAGCCAGTAGCAGCGACCTTTCTTCGTGAAGAAGAGCATCGTCTGGTGCATAGTGGCGGGGTAGATAAACTCCGTAAAGTCCTGTTCCCTGGACCGTGCCCCTTTCGAGCCGACGCCACCACGTGCCTGTTCGCGGAATTCCGACAATGGCGTGCGCTTGATATATCCTAAGTGACTGACGGTGATGACCACCGGATCGTTAGGATAGAAATCTTCGGGGTTGAACTCCTCGGATGAATATTTTATCTCCGTGCGTCGTTCGTCACCGTATTTTTCCTTTACCTCAATCAGTTCATCCTTCATTACCTTCTTGCACAACTCGGGATCGTCGAGAATCTGCTGTAGGTAATCAATCAGTTTTTTCAGTTCCTCATATTCCTCATGCAACTGATCCATGCGCAGTCCTGTGAGTTGCGACAGGCGCATGTCGACAATCGCCTTCGACTGCAACTCGTCGAGATTGAAGCGCTGCTCCAAATTGCGCTGTGCATCGGTGGGCGTTTTGGATGCCCGAATGATATGCACCACTTCGTCGATATTGTCGCACGCGATGATCAATCCTTCAAGGATATGCGCCCTGTCTTTGGCTTTCTTCAATTCGAAGTTAGTCCTTCGTATGGTCACATCGTGCCTATGCTCCACGAAATAGCGTATGCAGTCTTTGAGGTTAAGCAGTTTCGGTCGCAGTTGCAGCGGATTGGAGGGATTTGGAACCAAGGCGATGCAATTGACGGAGAACGAACTTTGCAGCGCCGTCATCTTAAACAGTTTGTTGAGTATGACATTCGCATTGGCATCTTTCTTCACATCCACCACAATGCGCATGCCTTGGCGACCAGTCTCATCGTTCACATTGGAAATGCCTTCCAACTTACCATCTTTCACCAATTCGGCAATGTATTCGATGAGCTGTTGCTTGTTAACACCGTAAGGTATTTCCGTCACCACGATCTTGTCATGGCTCTCATGGCTTTCTATTTCCGCCTTTGCCCGAATGACGATACGTCCCCTACCCGTTTCATAGGCATCTTTCACGCCCTGAATACCGTAGATGAACGCACCCGTTGGAAAGTCTGGCGCTGGAATATACTGCATCAGTCCTTCCGTATCGATATCAGGATTGTCTATATACGCGCAGCATCCGTCGATTACTTCCGCCAAGTTATGCGTTGGAATGTTCGTGGCCATGCCCACGGCAATACCATTGCCACCATTGACCAAGAGGTTGGGCACCTTTGTTGGCATCACGCTCGGTTCCTTGAGCGTCTCGTCGAAGTTACTGGTCATGATGACCGTATCCTTCTCGAGGTCGTCCATGATATGTTCACCCATTTTCGATAGGCGGCATTCTGTATAACGCATGGCAGCCGGAGCGTCACCATCGACAGAACCGAAGTTTCCATGTTTGTCGACAAGCGTATAGCGCATATTCCATTCCTGAGCCATACGTACTAGGGCACCATAAACGGAGCTATCGCCATGTGGGTGGTATTTACCCAATACTTCGCCCACGACACGAGCGCATTTTTTGTAGGGATTGTTGCTAGTGTTGCCAATTCCGAGCATTCCATAGAGGATGCGGCGATGTACTGGTTTGAAACCATCTCTCACATCAGGCAGAGCCCTGGCCACAATCACCGACATAGAATAGTCGATATAGGAGGACTTCATTTCCTCCTCGATATTGATTTTGATAATTTTGTCTTGTTCGAAATTTTGATTCTCGTCCATTACATTATTTATTACGGTGTATTCTTATTAGTTCTGTTTATTATGAAGTTAGTGTACTATCTTACAGCTGTCAATTCTTTGAAAATCGCCCAGAAGGCCGTTTATTTTCGTTTTAAGCGATTTTGGGCTGTTTTCAAGGTGTAAAATTACTGTTTTTTTTCCGAATGGGAAAGGGAATTCGCCAAAATGTACGAAATTTTAAAAACATTTTAGGTTTGGAGGTTATAAAAAAAGAAAAATGGAATGATTTCTTGATAGAAAACACTCCATTTTATTTATTTAGTATTTGCTGTCATCTTCTTCCTGCAGCCCTTCTGAACACCTGTTTGTGGTATTTGGCTTCTGCCTTAATAATGAGGAACACTTTTTGGGCAGGGAGCACTTTAAGAAGGTTATCGTGATAAGTCTTTTCCAAGGTTTTCATCTCCAGCTCCCACTTATCCACTTTCTGTATGGCGTTTTTAAAATCCTCATTGGTGGTGTAAGTAGAACGATTAGCTTCTCTCACTCTTTTGAACAGGACCCTTTTCTGAGCCAGCATCGCTTCGCAAATGGGCTTGAACTGTTGAAGCTGAGCGGCATTCAGTTTCGCTTCGTTGGCGATAAACGTGATCATGTCGGATTGAAATCTAGCGTAATCGAAACCGTGGTGCTGCTGTGCATGCCCTGTCATCACGAAGGCAAGCATCAGTATCGTTATGTAAAAGATTCTCCTCATTTATATAGTCTTCAGTTTATGTTCTCATTCTTCTATCAAGAACGCCATGATATCATCATTATCGCACATGGTATAGTCGGCCGCCAATTCAAACGCATCTGAGGACATTGTTTGCTGTTGGACCGCTACTGCTGTCGTTTTATCAGAGATACCCTTTTCATGGCGTATGAAAGCATTGTACATTGATCCAAGGGTAAAGAGAGCCATGACAGACGCAGCAATGGCGATGTATCTCGTACCCTTTTTATGCATTGGCACCACTTTGGCAGCATCCTGTTGGACATTTCCGTCAATCTTCTGTAAAATCCGTTGGTTGAGTTGTTCAAAATATCCATCTGGAGTCTTGAAGTGATTGACATTCAATCGCTCCCGTGCCATTTCCATAATTTCCTGTTCACTCATTCCAGCATTCATTATCTCGCTTTGTTTATCGTGTGAGGAAGGCGTTAGCACTAGCTTTGCCACCTCATACTATTATTCGATAAATAAGAATTTATTTGTTTGTATGATTATGACGTTTTTTTTCAGCGATGGTTTAATTGAAATTGATTATTTTTCATCATCCGCCCTTATTCAACTACTCATTTCGGCTAACATACTCGCTGATTTTCTTTACGGCGATGTGATATGACGATTTGAGAGCACCTTCTGAGGTGTCAAGCACCCGGCTCATTTCCGAGTATTTCATGTTTTCGTAATACTTCAGAATGAACACCGTCCGTTGCACATCGGGCAACGTAGCTATTGCCTCTTGAAGGAGCGCATCGACCCTGTCACCATCGAACCAGTTGTCGGCCATGAGTTGAGCAGCCACCCCTTTGGGGTCATCAGCATCGACATCAGCCACATATTTATTACGCCTGACAAAGTCGAGCGCCTCGTTGACGGCTATCCTATACAGCCATGTAGAGATTTTGGATCTGTTTTGGAACTGTTCAATGGAATTCCATGCTTTAAGAAAAGTGTTTTGCAGCACATCGTCAGCATCGTCGTGAGACAGCACGATACGTCGGATAACCCAATACAAGTTTTCCGACTCCCGTCTCACGATGGTCTCGAACGCTCTGTGCCTTGTCTTCGGTTCGAGCAGCTCTTCAATGACTTTATTTTCGTCGAAGTGCTCCATAAATTGGTATGTCGGCATTATTTCACTAGAGGAGCCAACTGGGAATAAAGCAGTTTATCGAATCCATAGACATCGTTGAATTCACGCATTTGATTATTCCGGTCGGTGTAGATGGTGAAATAATTTAGGTAAACAGGTATTTGAGGTTCCACTGGCAAGTTTTTGATTACACGTGTGGTATCTATGGAATCTTTGGATTCCGTGCCATGGTCCATTGAATATTTAATATCGGAAGCTTTTCCTTTCTGCGAATCGCTGAGGAGGAATACCGCCAGGTCGTAGGGACGCTCCACCCTCACACATCCATGGGACACGCACCTGTTCTGCTGCGAGAACACCCATGGGCTACTGGTATGATGGAGGTAGACAGAATAAGGATTGTCGAATCGGAAAATTATTTTCCCCAGCGAATTTCCAGAACCACTGCTTTGCACCACCGAATAACGTCCACTAAGGAGTTGTGCCCTTGTCACTTTCGATGGGTCGACTTTTCTACCCGAGCCGTCGTAGATACTATAACGCCGTTTTCCGAAATACGACGACGAGCCCGCTCTGCCCGCTATGCCTTTAATAATACTGTAGGGCATTCGCCAAACAGGATTAAGTTCCATCTTCTTGATGTAGCTATTAAGGAGCGGTGTTTTGTTTCCAACTGTTCCACAGCAAACCTTCATCACCATGGTGGAATCGGGAGTCACGGCATAGAGCATCTGTTCAGCCACATTGACAAACACATATTTTTCATGCTTTTCAATAGGGTCGTCGAGGCGCCACCGGCACCTTTCTATGTTGACCTGCACTTTCTTCCGGTAATCGCCGTTGGCAGAGGCGAGCCGACGCAGCAAAGCGTTGTAGATATCACCTTTCGGCTGTACCTCATTTAGGAAAGACGCTACGCTGTCGTTTCGTACCTGCCGTATAGCCATATCGAAGAACCGCCTGTCGGGTTGTTGCAGCTTCAAGTCGTAGACTTTTGTTTTCACCTTCACCGTATCAGAGCCCACCAATTGGATTCTATTCAGCGATGTCAGTGGGTTGACGAACCCGAAACGCTGTCCCGCAGCATACCTAAAATACGCTTTTGTGAGATTGTATTCAAGTCGTGCCAGCACATCATTGATTTTGTGCTTGTCGTCAAAGTCGAGTTTTCTCGCTCTGTCTAGGTCTTGTTTTATTTGTTCCAGTCGGAAAACGCCTTTATTCAGGCCCTGCTGTTCTACATTTTCAAGAAAAGCGACAAGCGTGTCGGCCTGGGAACTTACTCCTTGGCGATCAATCCAAATGAAAGGTTCCGAATTAAGATAATGCTTACGGGTGGTAGTGTTGGCCACGTCACTCTCCTTATCATTTTTGCACAGACTGGCAATTTTGTCTCTCAACCGTCGAGAACTGAGCGCATAGGCATCATCCTTGATTGCATCGTAATCGCTCAGTTGCACATCACGTGTATCCACACGTTGATTATCCTGACAAGCAATAGCTACTGTCAGAATAAAAGAAACAAAAATGAGGTAAAGGAGATGGTGGAATTTTCTCACCTGATTGATATTTTTCTAACGGTTTTGCCAACTTTTACGATGTAGCATCCTTTGGGCAGGTTCAGCTCATATTTTTTGTCCTGTCCCTCCACTTTTATACTCATCACTTTTACGCCGGCCACATTAAATATTTCCAACGTCATGCCATTGGCATTTGCTATATGTAGCACCGATTCAGACACTGATATCGACACTGTTTGGAAATCGTTTTCTACGATTTCGATAGCTTGGCTAGCTGTCGCGCTGGAAGGCAAGCCTAGCATAAAGGTCATGGAAAATAATATAGTAAGTATTGTCTTGTTCATACGCATGATTCTGTTATAACATTGCAAAGATAGTGCATAATTTGCGAAAATGCAACTACCACATCTAAGTTATTGTATATTTAATTTTTTTTAACTAAACATTTACCACCAACCCTTCATTTGAAAGAATTGTATTTGGGAAAACTTCCTGTGCTTGTCGAAGCAAAACCATCTCATCAGTATAGCGGGCACTATAGTGGCCCAGCATTAGTTGTTTAACCTGAGCCGAACAAGCCACTTGAGCAGCTTGACGAGCCGTGCTGTGGCAGTATTTCTCCGCATTGTCGAGTTTATCGTCGCCATAGGTGCTTTCATGATAGAGCAGATCCACCCCCTTCACCAATTCACACAAGTGCGGCAAATACTTTGTATCAGAACAGTATGCATATGAACGCACTGGATCTGCCGGCAGCACCAGCCGATGGTTTTGGATGATTTCGCCAGTTTCCGTTGCCCAATCTGCTCCCGCCTTGATATTGTTGATTTGAGATGTTGGAATGTGGTAGAAATCAATCATCTCCCTATTGATATGCGGAAGAGTCGGTTTTTCCCGGAAAAGGAAGCCACAACAAGGCACCCGGTGTTCAAGAGGAATCGTTTCCACTGTCAGCGACCGATCGTCGTAGATGACCGTTTGCTGGGTCGTGTCGACAGGATGGTACACCACCTCATAACCTGGATGTTGGCAGAAAATGTCCATCAGTTGGTGAAAGATCTCCTCGCCCATTGCCGGAGCGAAGATATGAAGCGGAGCCGTGCGGTCGAGCAATCCAAAAGAATTAATCAGGCCCATCAGTCCAAAACAGTGGTCGCCATGCAGGTGCGAGATGAAAACGTTTCCGATTTTGGCATACCCCAAACGTAACCGTCGTAATTGCATTTGTGTGCCTTCAGCGCAGTCGACAAGGAACAATTTCCCCCTTATCTCCACCACTTGAGATGATGCGAGATGGCGTGGCGTTGGTTTGGCGCTGCCACAACCGAGGACATGAACTTTGAAAGGCTGCATTCTAGTGAGGAGTTACGAGTGACGAGCTACGAGTAACGAGTGATGGGGAAAATCAAAGTTGTCGTTTGAAGGCAAAGATGCCATTATCGTTTTCGAGGTATAACGAGTCAGGACCGAGGTTTGTTATTTCGAAGGTGTCGGTAGAAAGAATCAGTTTTCCATTGTATATCTTCCACGATGTGTAAGGCTTCGACTCCGCCGAAACATGCGATTCCACCACTCCACCATCCTTGATGTCGAAATTTCTCGCCACGTTCGTCCACTTTCCAAGCAATGTAGTAAGATTAATTACCTTCGTCGCTCGCATTGTGCCATCAACATTATTTGCCAAGATGGCCAGTTTGTCACCATCAAAGAGTCCGCCTTGCACATCAGCCCTGACCGTATCCGTTTCCAGCATATACGCTATCGTATCGCCGTTGTCGGTTACGAGCATAAGCGAATTCATGGCCGCACCGAAGCATTTGCCATAAGCAGTAGTGTCGGCCTCTTCATTTTCCGACTGTATGGACAATACGGGACGGTTGGTGTCTTTCTTTTCCTTACAAGCCACGACGGCCAGCACCGCAAGGGCCACGAGCATGATGGTCTTCCTGATTTTCATAGTTTATTGGTATTTGGGAAATGATGTATTGAGGTTGGAATAATGATTATTCCTTGCTTTTTGCTTCGTTCCAAAGTTGATCCATCTCTTCCAGTGTCATATCGGCAAGTTGCCTGCCTTTGCTTAGCGTCTGTTCCTCCACGTAGTTGAAACGCCTTATGAACTTCTGGTTGGTCATCTCAAGAGCATTGTCTGGATTGAGGTGGTAGAGTCTAGCAGCATTGATAACGCTGAACAGGAAGTCACCCAGTTCCTTTTCCGAATGTTCCTTGTCCTCTCTTTTCAGCTCTGCCTCCAATTCGCCAAGTTCCTCGCGTACCTTGTCCCAAACATCGTCTTTCTCTTTCCAATCGAAGCCCACGTTACGGGCTTTGTCTTGAATACGATATGCCTTGATGAGCGAAGGCAGCGAGTTTGGCACTCCTGAAAGGACTCTCTTCTTGCCCTGCTTCTCCTTCAACTTGATTTGTTCCCAATTCTGGAGCACCTTTTCTTCCGTGTCAGCCTGCACCTCTCCGTAGATATGCGGGTGGCGGAAAATCAATTTCTCCGCCTCTTTGTCACACACGTCAGCGATGTCGAAATCACCTTTTTCCTGTCCGATAAGCGCATAAAAAATGACGTGCATGATTACATCCCCCAATTCTTCACGGATGTTTGCCATATCGTCTTTAATGAGTGCATCGGCCAATTCGAAGGTCTCTTCAATGGTGTTGGGCCTTAAGCTTTCATTGGTTTGTTTCTTATCCCATGGGCATTCCTTGCGAAGGCGATCTAGCACATCAAGCAAGCGTCCAAAAGCCTCGAGTTTTTCTTCTCTGGAGTGCATCTTTTGAGTTATGAGTTATGAGTTACGAGTTTTTGAGTTATGAATGTGGTATGAATAATACGCTTTTGTTTTGATGCAAAGATAGTGCAAAAAAGACTGTTCGCAAAATAAAAGGGTGATTATTTTTCTAGATTATTTAAACACGAATGAAGTATGGAAGACAGAGCCGACAATTCTTCATCGGTTGTTGCCCAACTGGTAACGAAACGGCACGTGGTATTCGTTTCATCATAGGCTCCCCACGTCTCGAACATCACATACTGTTGCAACCGTGATATCATTTCATTGGGAATGACGAAGAATTGTTGGTTCGTAGGCGAGTCATTAAATGGTATGAACCCATGCTTCGTCATGATGTCACGCAGTTGAGCCGCCTGTTTGTTGGCGTGCGTTGCAATGCGGAAATACAGGTCATCTGTAAATAGAGCATCGAACTGCACACCCGCCAATCGACCTTTTGCCAACAATGCCCCATGCTGTTTCACGATACTGAAGAAATACCGAGGAGCATTACCCTTTGGAAAGACGACTGCCTCGCCACAGATAGCCCCAACTTTCGTTCCTCCTATATAGAACACGTCGCAGTGATGGGCCAGGAACGGTAATGACACATCTGACTTCTCGCTTGTCAAAGCGTATCCCAACCGAGCACCATCCACAAAGAGAGGTATGCTATGTCGTTGGCATACCTGATAAATGCGGTCAAGTTCTTCAGCACTATATAAAGTACCCTGTTCTGTGGGAAAAGAGATGTAAGCCATTCCCGGTCGCACGCAATGGGTGGCCGTGGGATATTCGGCAAAGTTTGTCAAAAAAGACTCCAATTCACCCGCATCAAGTTTTCCATCATGGTTTGGCAATGCCATTACCTTATGCCCTGTCATCTCCACAGCCCCTGCCTCATGGACATTGATATGTCCCGTGTCGGCGCATACCACGCCTTCCACAGCATGAAGCATGGCGCTGATGACAATGGAATTGGTCTGAGTACCCCCTACGAGCAGGAACACATCAGCGTCAGGACACCCACAGGCCTTGCATATTTTTTGTTTGGCACTCACTGAGAATTCATCAAACCCATAGCCCAATGTCCGTTGTCCGTTCGTCTCAGCCAGTCGTTGTAGCAGATAGGGGTGCAAACCGTTATTGTAATCTGTATCGAAATAAAGCATTTCTTTAATATTAATGTATTAGCAATGTCCGTCTTTCCGTTTTGCTGCAAAAGTACGACAATAATCGGACAAAGCCAAAAGAATACCGTCTTAAAATGCCGCGGTCACCCTTTCAGAATAAAAAACAACCTGTTTATTTTGTTCTTCCCTCAACTTGCACTACCTTTGCAGCGAAAAAACACACAAGAGATGAAAAAAAACATTTTTGGATTTATTGCAACTATTTTCATGCTCACCCCTTTGACATCGTGGGCCGACACCTATGTAACAGCCGGCGATGGTCAGATTTATTCTTTCTCCACACTATCCACCGTGTCGGGTAGTGGCGTAACGCAGGAAGGCTGTGGTTATCTAGTCAACGGTACTGTTGAAATCAGTGAAAACGACCTGTTCATCATGGACAGCGGCACAACCGTTTTTTTTGCCGATGAGTCGGAACTGATTATCAAAGGTACCCCCACCCTTACACCCGAAGAACCCACCACACTGACCATGATGGCAGGAGCCACACGTCCATATAACATAGAAGTATGGGGAGGAGACAGCCAAGTGAAAGTCAGTAACCTTATATTTGAATATGTAGGATTACGCTGTTACAGCAGTTATGGCATGGAGGTGACCGACTGCTCTTTTACAGACCATACAGGAAGCCAAAGTGCCGCCCTGATGTTAGGTCCCGACGGAGCCCCATTCTTTGTGAAAGACTGCTATTTCGCCAACAACGCCAAGGCCGCCATTGGCAGTGCCGCTAACTATTTCTGTCCATTGAAGATAGAGAACTGCTCGTTCTACCACAATTCTACAGTCAACGGCAATATTCCCCAATTGAACCTCACCGCCTCGTCGCTGGTGGAAGTCATCGGTTGCTCCATAGAAGGTGACCCCGACCTGAACATGGTAGGTGGTATTGGTGTGAGCAATTTTTACGGCACCGAAGGATTCAACATCGTCATCAAAGACAACACCATCACCGACAACCGCTATGGAATCACCACCATGGGCATCATGAACGTAGTGGTGGCAAACAACATTTTGATCAACAATTGCCACGAAAACAACCCCAACAACGGCGGTAGCGGCATCAGTCTGTATGACCCTTATATGAAACAAACAGCCATGTTGAGTGGCAACCACATTGAAAACAGTCTGTGGGGCATCACCATCATTGGATGTGGCAATGTGAATCTAGGCCGTGTCGATGTTGCCACGGACGACCCATCCTATAATTTCGGTGGCAATGTGTTCAAAGACAACGGCAATGGCGGCGTGCTTTACGACCTTTACAACAACTCCGCCAATACCGTTTACGCACAATGCAACCAATGGAATGTGACGGAACAGACCGAAGAGCAGATAGAAGGAGTGATTTTCCATAAGAACGACAATTCATCCCTGGGCGAAGTAATCTTTATGCCCGCTATGGCATACACGTCCATTGACGATGTAAGAACGACTCCATCTACTGGAGCGACTTATCGGATTGATGGCACTCCCGTGAATCGTCACGGAGGCAATCAGCTAAGCAAAGGCATTTACATCATTGACGGGAAGAAACAGGTTGTGAAATGACAGGAGTACGGTGGTTTGTCGTGATATGCATTGCATGGCTCTGTGCCCTTGGAGTCAATGGCCAAAACGAGTTGCATGACCTCTCGCTGTTGCGTGACTGCGACCTATTGTTCCATGTGAGTATGGAAGACAATGCCATCACCTCTGTGACAGAAGGAACCGACCGCCAGAAAATAGACCATGTAGCCATCTTTGTATACCGCGAAGGTCTGCCTTATGTGATAGAAGCCATAGACAAAGGCGTTGTTCTCACCCCATTAGACAGCTTGCTCTGCCGCAACGGCTTTCATTTGGTGGGACGTGTAAAAGGATATTTGGACAAAGAACGCACACTGCACCGTGCCGAAGCCTACCTCGGTCGCAGTTACGACCATCTGTTTCTGTCTGACAACATCGACATCTATTGCAGCGAATTGGTGGAGCTGTCGTTTGTGCTGACCAATGGCAAGAAAGTGTTCGACACCATTCCAATGACATTCACCACGACAGAAGGCACCATTCTACCTTATTGGCAGGATTTTTATGCCGAACGAGGTATGGCCGTTCCCGAAGGTCAGCCAGGCACCAATCCCGCCGAGCTTTCACGCTGCAAGTGCGTTAAAATTAAGTATATACTTACGGGAAAAGGAACAAAAGATAAAGAGTGAGTTGGTTACTTTTGGCAAGTGAAGTTTGCATTTATTTGAGTTGATGCGTAAAAAAATCAAAAAAAGTGACGATGTGAAGAATATAAAGAACTTTTTTTGTAATTTTGCAAGCAACAAGTAATTACGACTTTTGGAGAGTCTGTAAATGTTACAACATCCAATCAATTAAAATATAAAGAAACATGAAAATCGATCAATTCAATTTCGCCGGCAAGAAGGCAATTGTGCGTGTAGACTTCAATGTCCCCCTGGACGAGAATGGTAAGATTACCGACGACACCCGTATCCGTGGTGCCCTACCCACACTGAAGAAAGTGTTGAGTGATGGTGGTGCGCTGATTATCATGTCGCACATGGGCAAGCCCAAAGGCAAGGTGAATCCCAAGTTCTCTCTGGGCCAGATTGTCGATGCCGTTTCGGCAGCCCTTGGAGTACCCGTACAGTTTGCCCCCGACTGCGCCAAGGCTGGCGAGCAAGCAGCCGCTTTGAAGAGTGGCGAAGTGCTGTTGTTGGAGAACCTTCGTTTCTATCCCGAGGAAGAAGGCAAACCCGTAGGCATTGACAAGGAAGATCCCGCATACGACGATGCCAAGAAAGCGATGAAAGCCAGCCAGAAAGAGTTTGCCAAGACTTTGGCCAGCTATGCTGACTGCTATGTGATGGATGCCTTTGGCACTGCCCATCGCAAGCATGCCTCTACCGCCGTCATCGACGAATTTTTCGACAAAGACCATAAGATGCTTGGCTTCTTGATGGAAAAAGAAGTGACAGCCGTTGACAATGTGCTTGGCAACATCAAGCGCCCGTTTACTGCTATTATGGGAGGTTCCAAGGTGTCGACGAAAATTGGCATCATCGAGAACCTGCTGGGCAAGGTTGACAACCTGATACTCTGCGGTGGTATGACCTATACCTTTGCCAAGGCTCAGGGTGGAAAGATTGGCAACAGTATTTGCGAAGACGACAAACTTGACGTTGCCCTTTCCGTGATTGAGAAGGCCAAAGAGAATGGAGTCAACTTGGTATTGGGAACCGACTGCATTGCCGCCGATGCTTTTGCCAACGATGCTAATACCCAGGTTTGTCCCGCCAATGCCATTCCCGAGGGTTGGGAAGGTTTGGATGCCGGTCCTGAGACCCGCAAGGCCTTTGCCGCTGCCATCAAGGATGCAAAGACCATCCTGTGGAACGGTCCTGCTGGTGTGTTTGAGTTCGACAACTTCATCGGTGGTTCGAAAGCCATTGCCGATGCCATAGCCGAAGCTACCGCCAATGGAGCTTTCTCCCTGATTGGTGGTGGTGATAGCGTTGCCTGTATCAACAAGTTCGGTATGGCCGACCAAGTGTCATACATCTCCACTGGTGGTGGTGCTTTGCTCGAAGCCATCGAAGGCAAGGTGCTCCCCGGCGTGGCAGCTATTGAAGCTTAAGCGTTTACTGACTAGATACAATAAGGAGGTCGCTTTGGCGACCTCCTTATTTATTTGTAGATGAGGACAATCATTCAGTCCAACAAATACTTATTTTTTGAAGAAGCGGTTGTAAAGGCCATTGAAGCCAGCACAGTGGCGCGCCTCATCTTTTGCCATCTCATGAACGGTATCATGTGTGGCATCCATACCAGCTGCCTTGGCATTTTTAGCAATACGGAACTTGTCTTCACAAGCACCCTTTTCAGCAGCGATACGCGCCTCGAGGTTCGCTTTGGTGTCGCCGAGCACGTCGCCGAGTAATTCAGCAAATTTAGCAGCATGCTCTGCCTCTTCGAAAGCGTAGCGTTTGAAAGCCTCTGCAATTTCGGGATAGCCTTCGCGGTCAGCCTGACGGCTCATGGCGAGGTACATTCCCACTTCACCACATTCGCCATTGAAATGGTTGACCAGGTCTTTGATCATCTCCTCGTCGGCGCCTTCTTTGCGGGCAGCACCCAGGACATGAACTGTAGCGAAGGTCAGTTCGCCCGAATCATCGAGTTCAGAAAACTTGCTGGCAGGAGCCTTGCACACCGGGCATCTCTCAGGAGCCTCGGTTCCTTCGTGAATGTACCCACAAACGGTACAGATAAATTTTTTCTTCATAATGCTTTTGTATAAAGGTTAATAAAAAAATGTTTGATATAATGGGTATTAAATGCCTGATAGTTATTACGATGGAAGAGATTTGTCAGCGTAAGAGCGCAGGGATGTCAATCCCCTATTTTAGCCTGTGAATCGCAATAATACTTTATTTTTTTATTTCTTGACACGACAGGTTTAGGCCATGAGCCATTGAGTATCCTGATGGCTGTTGTTTTTCCCTCTGGAGCCTCGTCGACAGCCTTCTGAAGCGACATATAGTTGCCGAAACCATTGTTGGCTACGACAAGATCATAATGGACGATATAGGGTCGAAGCTCAGGCACCACCTCGCCGATGGCATCCACCAACAGTCCAGCCACCACATGTGCCCCATAAACACAATAGTGGGTATTGTCCTGCCGTCCGTCAGGCATTGACGGATGTTCCCCCGGTCTGAACCACATATGCAGCCGCTTCGAAGCCTCACGTCCCATCCCCTGTTCCAAGTTATGCGTGATGGCATTCGCATCAACAAAAAGCACCTTCATTTCTTCGGCCACACGTTTTGGCGCCAACCTGTATTCGCCATGTGTATCGAAAAGCGTATCACTCTCTATCGTATCGTTCGAATATGTTGATTCGCGCAGTTTTTCATCATCGTCGTTTTTCGGCACCACTTTCATGAAGTTGCGTCGTACCACACAGTTAAAGAGAACCGGAATGCCCCCTCGCTCACGCGTCTCCTTTACGAATTTACGAAGATTATCGTCAAAGGACCCACCAGGTACTGTATGACGTTCCGGTTGCGGTTTCTCATCATTATGTCCGAACTGGATAAACACATAATCACCCGGCTTGATGAGTTCCTTCACTTTGTCCCATCGTCCCTCGTCAATGAAGCTCTTCGAGCTCCGTCCATTCACAGCATGGTTATCGACGCGGACATTCTCCGTGAAAAATCCCTGTAGCGCCATACCCCATCCTCGTTCCTGTTTGTCGTTGTCGATGGATTTGTTGGCCATGGTGGAATCGCCGATCATGAAAATGGTGACCGTTTTCTTCGCTGCCGTGGTCATCAAGACAACGACGATGACGAGCAGGTATGAGATTGACTTTTTCAAGGATACGACTATTTAAGGATGCAACTAACCAATTCGTTCACGTTGGCCAACACCTGTTCTCCCGTTTCCATGTTTTTAAGAGACACGATGCCTTTTGCCATCTCATCTTCTCCCGCCATAGCCACGAAAGGTATGCTCTTTGCATTGGCATAGGCCATCTGTTTCTTCATCTTCACATTATCGGGATAAACCTCCGTCTTGATGCCCGCCTCTCGGCATTTTCGCGCCATCGTCATGGAATAGCGCGCCTCTTTTTCACCAAAATTGACAAACATCAGCTGTGTTCCAGACACCGCCTCTTTTGGATAAAGGTCAAGCGTATTGAGCACATCGAAAATACGGTCAGCTCCGAAGGATATACCCACGCCCGAGATACCCGGCAATCCGAAGATGCCCGTCAGGTTGTCGTAGCGTCCTCCACCAGTGATTGAGCCCATGGGCGTATCGAGGGCTTTCACCTCGAATATGGCCCCTGTGTAATAGTTCAGGCCACGAGCCAGCGTCAGGTCGATAGCCACTTCATTGTTCAGACCACATTCTTTCAACGTATCGATGATGAACGTCGACTCTTCAATGCCCTTGAGTCCTATCTCCGAGTCGGCGAGCAACCCTTTCAGTTGTTCAAGTTTCTCTTCGTTTGACCCTGTGAGCGCCAATATAGGCTGTAGTTTTTGCACAGCCTCATCGCTCAATCCCTTCTCATATAGTTCTGCATTGACATTGTCGATGCCTATCTTATCGAGTTTGTCGATGGCCACTGTTATGTCGACGATATTGTCCTTTGCCCCAATCACCTCAGCTATACCCGAAAGAATTTTTCGGTTATTGATGTGTATCCGCACACGTATACCGAACTTCGTAAATACCGTGTCGACAATCTGCATCAATTCCACCTCATTGAGCAGCGAATTGCTACCCACCACATCGGCATCGCATTGGTAAAACTCGCGGTAGCGCCCTTTCTGCGGTCTGTCAGCTCTCCACACAGGCTGTATCTGATAGCGTTTGAAAGGCAACTGTATTTCCTCTCTATGCATCACCACGAAACGGGCGAAGGGTACAGTGAGGTCGTAACGCAACCCTCTTTCACAGATACGAGCCGCCAAGTGCAGGGGATTGCCTTCTTTCAGTTCTTCTTCGGAAACTTTGCTGAGGAAGTCGCCCGAATTGAGAATCTTGAAAAGCAATTTATCACCTTCCTCGCCATATTTGCCCATGAGTGTCGACAATGTTTCCATAGCCGGCGTCTCAATCTGCTGGAATCCATATTGTTCATAGACCTCACGTATGGTGTTGAAGATATAGTTTCTCTTCGCCATCTCGACGGTCGAGAAGTCGCGTGTTCCTTTGGGTATGCTGGGTTTCATTGAGTGTTGTTGATTTTACTAATTATTTAAATAATAAATGATGTCCCTCTCATCCCTGTTCATTGCCTGATGATGGTTTGTTCGCGGTCGGGGCCAATGGAGATGATGCGGATGGGTGTCTGCAGTTCATGTTCCAAGAAATCAACATATTGACTAAAGGCTTTCGGGAACTGTTCTTCTCTGGTGAGATGTGTAAGGTCAGTCTTCCATCCTGGCAACTCCTCGTAAACAGGCTCGATGCCCTTTTCGATGTCATAGGGGAAGTCACGCGTCAGTTTGCCATCGACCTTGTATGCCACACATGCCTTGATGGTGTCGAAAGAATCGAGCACATCACTTTTCATCATGATAAGATCCGTCACACCGTTAACCATGATAGAATAGCGCAGTTGTACCAAGTCGACCCATCCACAACGTCGTTCGCGTCCTGTCACAGCCCCGAACTCATGACCGATGGCCCTTATCTTCTCGCCAGTGCTGTCGAACAGTTCCGTGGGGAACGGTCCCGCACCTACTCTGGTGCAGTAAGCCTTCATGATGCCAAACACGCGGTTTATTTTGTTGGGGCCGATGCCCAGTCCTGTACATGCTCCAGCACATATCGTGTTCGAAGAAGTGACGAAAGGATAGCTACCGAAATCAATATCGAGCATGGTGCCCTGTGCTCCTTCACAGAGTATCGTCTTTCCTTCGCTAAGATATCTGTTCACCTCGTGTTCACTGTCGACAATGGGAAACTGCGAGAGGTATTCGATTCCTTCCATCCATTTGCGTTCAGTCTCCTCTATGTCAAAGTCTGTGAATCCCAGGTTAGCAATCATCTGCAAGTGACGTTCCTTATGAGCCTGGTATTTCTCCATGAAATTGTCGAGGATATCACCTACCCTCAGTCCGTTGCGTGAAATCTTATCAGTATACGTCGGCCCAATGCCCTTGCCGGTTGTACCGACCTTACTTCTTCCCTTTGCCTTTTCCTGAGCCGCATCAAGCACGCGGTGTGTAGGCATGATGAGGTGAGCCTTTTTCGAGATATGCAGTCTTTCCTTCAGTTTGTGTCCACTTTTCTCCAACTCTTTCGCCTCATCCATGAACAGGTCGGGTGCCAGCACTACACCATTCCCGATGATGTTCACCTTGTCGCCTTGAAAGATTCCTGAAGGTATGCTACGAAGCACGTATTTCTGACCTTCAAATTCGAGCGTATGTCCAGCGTTGGGCCCCCCTTGGAACCGAGCCACCACATTATAGTTCGGGGTTAGCACATCCACCACTTTACCTTTGCCTTCATCGCCCCATTGCAGGCCAAGCAGGACATCAACTTTTCCGTTGTTCATTTTGTTTATTTCTTTTATATGTTTATAATTGTCATTGTTGCCATAAAAACTATCGTAAGCATGGGGTGACCTTTTGATTATTTCTTTTGCTTAGTCGTTTTCTTTGCCTGTTTTCTCTTTAGTTTTGTTTGGCACGAACTACATAGTCCATAGAAATAGAGTGTGAATCCCTCTTGGTGAAACCGTTTGAGTTTTAGGCCCATCAGAGCTGTTGTGATGGCCGTGGTGTTCACCTCCGTCACCTTTCCACAGTTGGTGCAAATTTGGTGGCAATGGTTGCCGTTGATGAACGTCGCCTCATATTTTGTGATATTGTCGATATTGTGTTTCACCACCAGTCTGACAGTAAGTAATAAGTTCATCGTGTTGTATAGCGTTGCCTTACTTACCCTGAAGTTATTTTTTTCCATCTCCTCACTCAATTCCTCCAGAGAGAAATGTCCTCTCATGGAATACACCGAGTTGAGGATAGCGAATCGTTCAGGAGTTTTTCTTTTTCCTTTTTCCACAAGGAAATCGGCCAGAATTTTTGCCGCTTTTGACTTTACACTGTCATCCATGAAGGTATATTTCACAAATCCGTACAAAGGTACAATGAAAAGCTGAAATATAAGAGGTTGATTTTGTAAAAAAAGTCTAAAAAAAGCAGAAAAGCGCCTAGAGAATGTTTTTTTGTGATATCAGAACAATTGCAGTCCGATGGTGCGCATTGCCTTTTCTGCTATTTTCCGGTGATTCTCGCCTAGCTCCGCAAACCTGTTCACAGCCGTCAACGCCGCTTTTCTCAGCGGCAGCGACGCTCCCTGCAAAGCCACGAGAGCCTGGTCGATAAATTCGTGTACACCCCTTTCATTCGGTTCCCGTTTTTGCATGAACAACCTTCCCATGAGAAGAAATCCCACATACTGTTGCAATTCATCGTCGGAAGCCATCCACTTATATGCGAAGAGCGGAGCCGACTCTGCATACTGGAACAAGTTGATGACCGACATCTCCGCCATCTCTCGGTTAAGCACCTGCTGCATCCACAAGTCCATCATGTCGGGCAGCATATCCTCATGCGGCATAAGTAAGGTAGCCATGATTTTAGACTCCCTTACGTTATCTTTCCAAAGCATCACAGCCAATTGGGCATTCTTCTCGTATTCCCCAGCCAGAGAGATGAGTTGCGGCAATTGGATACCCCAATTGATATGGTATGCCGTTCCCTTGTCGCGCATTGACTGCGAAGCCACCCCATTCATGAGCAACCGGAACTGCCTGCGTATCTCGTTGGCTGTCGATTTGATGTCATTATTATCAGAGTGTTCCATATTCGCGTGAATATCTGAGCATTTGTTCATCATATTTCTCCGTATAATCAACCTTGACATCGACAATTTCACCCATACTGTCGGTGACGGGTATGAGCACAGGGTTGATAAACCCCTTATAAGGAGCAAGGTTCAACTTCTCAAAGCGTTGCAACACCTCCTCGTGCAAGGCCTTGTCCACCCTCACCGCATACTTCTCCACCAACGAACGCGCCGCCTCGTAGTCGCCTTCACTTTTTATGCGCTGTATCTCCTTCAGCAACACAGCAAACGATGTTCTCAGTTTGGCATAATCATGAATCTTCACATAAGTCTTTCCATCTTTCCTCACCCATTCCACGTTTCCATCAGAATGGCGCAAAGTCCAATAGGCGATGAGAGCCCTGTTGCGCATATGAGCCTCTTCAATACTATGTCCCAAAGTGATGCGCGTAAGTTGCGTCATCAATCCATTGAGCATATAAGAATAGTATTGCGCTTGATAAGCCGTGTCGTTAGGCAGCAGTTTCAGTTGCACCAGTTTATCATCTGCAATGTAATAGAGTGCGAAGAGATCGGCGCGCGCCTCTTCTATGGTACTGGCATACTCCTTCAACGCATCAGGATTGGTGTCCGGCAACAGCTGTCCGCTGCCATGCCCCAGGCATTCATGTAAGTCGGTGTGCAAATCATCGCAAGCATCGTCATACATGTCGAGCATTTCCATTATCTTCTCATCTACCACAAACTCCTGACGCATTCCACTCCCTTTTGCCGCCTGATTATAAGCCTCTGTAAGATTGCCAATGGTGACACTCTTGCTACCATAGCGCTCACGTATCCATTCCGCATTGGGCAGATTGATGCCAATGGCCGATGCTGGGTATTCCTCGCCACCGAGCATAGCAGCGCAAATCACGGAAGCCGACACCCCTTTGACACATTTTTTCTTGAACCTTGGGTCTACTGGCGAGTTGTCTTCAAACCACTGAGCGTTATCGCTGATGGTCTTTGTGCGTAGTGTCGCTTTCTCATCCACATATTCCACGATGCCCTCCCAGGTACCTTTCAGCGCCAACGGGTCGCCATATACTTCAATGAACCCATTGATGAAGTCGACATGGCTTGCTTTGTCGTTCACCCATTCTATGGAATAATCGTCGAAATCTCGCAAGTCGCCAGTGTTATAGTATCGGATTAGTTTTTCAATGACATTTTTTTGCTGTTCGTTTTCCGCCACTTCAACCGCTTTTTCCAACCAGAAAACGATATGCCGAATAGCTTCACCATATTTGCCATTGGCCATCCATGTTTGTTCCTTGAGCTCACCATTTTCCTTCACCAGCGTAGAGTTAAGACCCCACGAAGGCTGTTCCGTGGTTCTCGTATTTTTCTTCGCTTGGTAAAAGGTTTCCACCTCTTGCTGCGTCACCCCTTCATAGAAATGACACGCAGAAGTAAGAATCAGGTCCACACCTTGCTCTTTATTTACCCGTTTTGCGAGGATTTCGGGGTTAAAGATGACAGGCCGAATCTCATCGAATAATCGCTTTACCGTCTGCCCCTGAAGCAAAGGAAGGGCCTCATCGCCCACTTCCATCATTTCATGCAACAGATAATCCGGGGAAAAGCCTGGTGTGAATTTCATACATCCATAATGATGATGTATGCCATTGGAAAACCATAACCTTTTGAGGTATGTAGTGAGTTGTTGGAATTGTTCGGAATGGTCTTTTTCCTTTTTATTTACGTAGATAGCTTCAAGTGTTTTTCTAATGACCAAGTTGTATTTTCCATATTGGTCGAAAGTGATGTCACGCCCATATAATGTCGCCTGTGAAAGATAATAAACCAATTGTTTCTGACGTAGGCCAAGTAAATGGAAGCCTTTCAATTGATAGCGTAACATTTGTATATCGGCGAATCGTTCGTCGACATAGGAAAACGGCATTTGTGGCATGTATTTGTATTTTGTTGACGTGTTGACTCGCGTTGGTGCTTATTTTTTATTTGACGCGTGTCTTTTTCCTGTTTTCTTTGAGCAAAGGATGCTGTTCGAGGTGATTCATCTTGTATTGCCGTGGTGTCACCCCGTTGAACTTGAAGAAAGCGGCGTAGAACGACTGTCTGTTGGAGAAGCCCACCATGTCGCTGATATCTTCCATATTGAGGTCTTGATATCGTTTATCGACCAGCAAAGCCATGGCTTCTTCTATTCTGTATTTGTTAACGAAAGACGTGTAGTTCATGTGAAATTTCACATTTACCACTGCGGAGATATACCGCGTATTCGTACCTAAATCCTCTGCCAGCTGTTTTGCAGAATAGCCTTTGTCTTTGTATTTTTTCTGAATGAGAATGATACCCAATATCTTCTCTTTCAGTTCATCCATGAACCTTGGACTGACCAGACTTCTGTAAGCCGCTTTTTTTTCTTTTTTTTCCGTAATATTATACTTTGCCATATCAATAGTTGAATAATAAATCTGCTTTGATTAGGGCAAAGATATTATTTTTTTCGTAATTATGCAATTTTTTTAACATAAATATTTCATTTTGCCATGAGAAATAGAAATTTGGAAACAATTTATGTCCTCAATCATTAAAAAATGCTTACCTTTGCATTCTGATTTGTCACCCCACCTTACTGAAAGAGTTAAACAAAGGTATCAATGACAGCCAACAACCCGACCGCCATCCTTCTGTTGCATTGTCCCGACCGACAAGGCATCATTAGTGAGATAACCAAATTCATCACGGACAACCAGGGCAATATTGTGTATTTGGACCAGCATGTTGACCGCCAGGATGGTGTCTTCTTTATGCGTATTGAATGGGAACTCGATGGTTTCCTCATTCCCAGGGACAAGATACACGAGTGTATCACTATGTTGTATTCGAAACGTTTTGAGATGACGTTCAATCTGTATTTCAACGACGTGAAGCCCCGTATGGCCATTTTCGTGAGCAAGATGAGTCACTGTCTGTACGACCTTCTCTCGCGTTATCGCAGTGGAGAGTGGAAAGTAGACATCCCCTGCATCGTGAGCAACCACGAAGACCTCCGTTTTATAGGCGACCAGTTCAACATCCCCTTCCACGTGTGGTCAATCAACAAGGACCACTCCAACAAGGCCGAGGTGGAAGCCGCTGAAATGCAACTATTACGTGAACAACGTGTGACCTTCATTGTGTTGGCCCGTTACATGCAGATTATCAGCGATGACATGATTGCCCAATACCCCCACCACATCATCAATATCCACCATTCTTTCCTTCCGGCGTTTATTGGTGCCCGTCCTTACCATCAGGCATGGGAACGCGGTGTGAAAATTGTGGGAGCCACCAGCCATTATGTCACCTCCGAATTGGATGCCGGTCCCATCATTGAACAGGATGTGGTACGCATCACCCATAAAGACACCCCAGAGAGCCTCGTGCTCAAAGGCCGCGATCTTGAGAAGATCGTGCTGTCGCGTGCCGTTACCAAGCACATAGAGCGCAAGATACTCACTTACAACAATAAAACGGTGATTTTCAACTGACAACCCATGGAAATAGCGGTAGTAAAATACAATGCCGGTAATGTGTGCTCAGTGCTCAACGCCCTGCGCCGTTTAGGTGTGGAGCCCATCCTCACCGACGATGCCACGGCACTCCGTAGCGCCGACGGAGTATTGTTCCCTGGTCAGGGCGAAGCCCGAGGAGCCATGACCTATCTCCGCGCCCATGGTCTTGACTATGTGATACGCAATCTTCGTCAACCCGTCCTCGGCATCTGCATCGGCCAACAACTGTTGTGCCGTCACAGTGAGGAAGGTGACACCGACTGCTTAGGCATCTTCGATGTCGACGTGAAACGTTTCATTCCACGCGAACATTCCGACAAGATACCCTCGATGGGTTGGAACCGACTTCATGGGCTGTCGTCGCCTTTATACGACGGAATAGAAGAAGGCAGCCATGTGTATTTTGTTCACAGTTATTATGTGCCCTTATGCCCGTGGACCACGGCCACAGCCGACTATATCCACCCTTACAGTGCGTCGTTGCATAGCGGCAATTTCCATGCTACGCAGTACCATCCTGAGAAGAGTGGTCGTGTAGGCGAACTCATCCTCCACAATTTTCTTGACATGGTACGTCATGAATCAAGCAATCCTTTGATATGATAGAACTGATACCCGCCATAGACCTGATAGACGGCAAGTGTGTGAGGCTCACCCTCGGCGACTACAGCCAGAAGACCGTATACCATGATGACCCTGTAGCTATAGCACAGGAGTTTGAGAGTCAGGGCA
Source organism: uncultured Prevotellaceae bacterium (assembly GCA_900313615.1). Classification (GTDB taxonomy): domain Bacteria; phylum Bacteroidota; class Bacteroidia; order Bacteroidales; family Bacteroidaceae; genus Prevotella. Next base: position 12,547 of record OMRP01000003.1, on the reverse strand, counting down.
TCCGCCGTCTTCATGTGGTAGACCTGGATGGAGCCAAGTCGCGTCATATCGTAAACGGCGATGTGCTTCGCGCCATTACCGAGAATACCCATCTAGTAGTGGATTTCGGCGGAGGCATCAAGAGTGACGCCGACATCGAGCAGGCCTTCGACCAAGGAGCCTCGATGGTCACCATCGGTTCCGTTGCCGTGAAATCACCCGAACTCTTTCTGAGTTGGCTCAACCGCTTCGGCGCCGACCGAATCATCCTCGGTGCCGATGTGCGCAATGGCAAGATATCCATCAATGGATGGATGGAATCGAGCAGCGAGGACCTCATACCCTTCTTAGGACGTTATATCCGCGAAGGCGTTCGCCATGTACTCTGCACCGATATCTCACGTGACGGCATGCTTTCGGGCCCCGCCATATCTCTTTATAGCGACATCTTGCGCGAATACCCCGCACTTCATCTGATAGCCAGCGGTGGCGTGTCGAGCAATGATGACATACTAGCCTTGGAGCGCGCCGGCGTGCCCTCCGTCGTTTTTGGCAAAGCCTATTACGAAGGCAAGATTGACCTAACCCAACTGATGTGACTATGGGACTGGCAAAACGAATCATCCCCTGTCTCGATGTGAAAGACGGGACTACTGTCAAGGGCACCAATTTCGTCCAGTTACGCGAAGCCGGCGATCCTGTGGAGTTGGGTAAGTTATATAGCGAGTGTGGTGCAGACGAACTGGTATATCTTGACATCACCGCCTCGCACGAAGGACGAAAAACCTTCACCGAGTTGGTGAGTCGTGTGGCACGTGAAGTGAACATCCCCTTCACCGTTGGTGGCGGCATTAACGAGTTGTCCGATGTCGACCGTTTGCTGTATGCCGGTGCCGACAAGGTGAGCGTAAACAGTGCCGCTCTTCGCCGTCCCCAACTTATCGATGAGATAGCCGCTCGTTATGGTTCGCAGGTATGTGTATGTGCCATTGACGCCCGTGAAGATGCCGATGGTTGGCATTGTTATGTTAACGGAGGCCGTATACGTGTAGAACACACGTTGAGCGATTGGGCGAAAGAAGTGGCCGACCGCGGTGCTGGCGAGATTCTGTTTACGAGCATGAACCATGACGGCGTGAAACAGGGATATGCCAATGAAGCGTTGGCTATGTTGAGCGATATGCTCCCCATCCCTATAATTGCCAGTGGCGGTGCTGGAAGTATGGAGCATTTCCGCGATGTCTTTGTGAAAGGCAAAGCCGACGCCGCCTTGGCCGCCAGTGTGTTTCATTTCGGAGAGATTGGCTTGATGGAATTGAAACGTTACCTGCGTGAAGAAGGTATTGAGGTGAGAGTTTGACGAGTGATGAGTGACGAGTGACGAGTGACGAGTGACACGACGATGAATTTTGAATTATGAATTGTGAATTAAAACAAAGATATGAACATTGATTTTGAAAAGATGGGCGGTTTGGTTCCCGCCATTGTGCAAGACGCCGACACCAAAAACGTCCTGATGTTAGGTTACATGAATGAGGCATCGTTGGAGAAGACCCTGGAAAGCGGTCTTGTGACTTTCTACAGCAGAAGTCGCCAGCAGTTATGGACGAAGGGAGAGACATCAGGCAACTACCTTCACCTGGTGAGTATCGCCGAAGACTGCGACCATGATGCCCTATTGGTGAAAGCCCGTCCCGACGGGCCCACCTGTCATCTCGGCACCGACACCTGTTGGGGCGAGTGCAACGAGAAGTCCCCGCTCCTCTTTCTTTCCGAACTTCAAGATTTCATCAACAAGCGCCGCGAAGAGATGCCCGAAGGTAGCTATACCACCAGTTTGTTCCGTGACGGTTTGAACCGCATGGCCCAAAAAGTGGGTGAGGAAGCGTTGGAACTAGTGATTGAGGCCACCAACGGCACCAATGAACGCATGGTGTATGAAGGTTCCGATTTTCTCTATCATCTCATCGTGCTGTTGTCAAGCAAGGGCCTGCGTATAGAAGACCTTGCCCAGGAGTTGGTAACCCGACACGACCCCAATTGGCATAAACATTGATAATTGAAGGTTGACCTTTGAATAATGACGAAACTTAAACAATCACATATATGTTAATTGATTATCAGAAAGTAAGCATATATCAGGAAGACTTCCTGGTCCTGCAAGACATCAACTTCCAGGTAGACGAAGGCGAATTTGTGTATATCATCGGAAAGGTAGGCTCCGGCAAGAGTTCCCTGCTGAAGACCCTCTATTGCGAGTTGGACATTGAGTCGGCCGAGAAGTCGGAAGTGCTGGGTCGCGACGTCTGTGACATTCGTCGCCGTGACATCCCTGCCCTTCGTAAGGAGATGGGTATCATCTTCCAGGATTTCCAGTTGCTTCATGACCGCAACGTATACCAAAATATGCGCTTTGTGCTGAAAGCCACAGGCTGGGACAGCCGTGAAGAACGCGACGCCCGCATCGACGAAGTGCTTGAGTTGGTTGGCATGAAAGACAAACGCGAGAGCATGCCTCATGAGTTGTCAGGCGGAGAGCAGCAACGTATCGCCATTGCCCGTGCCCTCTTGAACAACCCCAAGATCATTATCGCCGACGAACCTACGGGCAACCTCGACCCCGAGACCGCCCGTCATATTGTCAGCATATTGAAAGACATCCAGAAGACAGGCACCGCCATCGTCATGACCACCCATAACATCCCCCTTTTGGACGAATTCCCTGGCACCGTGTACCGTTGCAAAGACACAAAGATGACCGACGTGACAAAGGAATACAACCAGATGGACCTGACGGAAGACAGTGAAGGATAGACTCCAAACATTAAACATTAAACGCTAAACATATATTATAAATATGATAGTAATGAAATTTGGTGGCACATCCGTTGGCAGCCCGGAGCGGATGAAACATGTAGCCACGTTGACCACACGTTCGGGCGAGCCCACTTTTGTTGTGCTTTCCGCCATGTCGGGAACCACCAATACGCTCATCGACATCTCCGACTATCTCTATAAGAAGAACCCCGAAGGAGCCAACGACGTGATTAACGCCCTTGAGAAAAAATACCGCCAGCATGTGGAAGAACTCTATTCCACCGCCGAATGGCGTGAGAAGACATTGAAATTCCTCTCCGAAGAGTTTGACTACCTTCGCACCTTCACAAAAGACCTCTTCACCAGTTTCGAGGAAAAGAGCATCGTGGCCCAAGGTGAGGTAATCAGCACGAACATGATGGCGAACTACTTACAAGAGCAAGGTTTTGATGCCGTATTGCTGAACGCTTTGGATTTCATGCGCACCGACAAGAACGGCGAGCCCGACCCTCAGTATATCAAGGACAAACTGCAGTTACAGATGGAAGAACACGCCGGCCATCAGGTATATATCACCCAAGGATTTATCTGCCGCAACGCCTATGGCGAGGTGGACAATCTTCAGCGTGGTGGCAGCGACTACACCGCTTCGTTGATAGGAGCCGCTTTGGAAGCCGAAGAGATACAGATTTGGACCGACATCGATGGCATGCACAACAACGATCCCCGTGTGGTGGAGCATACCGAAGCCGTTCACCAATTGAATTTTGAGGAGGCCGCCGAACTTGCCTATTTCGGTGCCAAGATCCTCCACCCCACCTGCATCCAGCCCGCCAAATATGCTGGCATTCCCGTCAGGTTGCTGAACACCATGGAACCAGACGCCGAGGGCACCACCATTGACAATGTGGTTATGCGCGGCCACATCAAGGCCGTGGCAGCCAAGGACAATATCATTGCCGTTAAGATCAAGAGTTCTCGTATGCTTCTCGCCACGGGTTTCCTGCGCAAGGTGTTCGAGATTTTTGAGAGTTTCCAGACACCGATTGACATGGTTTGCACCTCGGAAGTAGGCGTGTCGGTGAGTATTGACAACGATGCCCATCTAACCGATATCGTCAACGAGCTGAAGAAATATGGCACCGTGACCGTCGACACCAACATGTGTATCATCTGCGTGGTTGGCGATTTGGACTGGAGCAACCTTGGTTTCGAGACCCTGGCTACTGAGGCGATGAAGGACATTCCCGTTCGCATGATTTCCTATGGTGGTTCGAATTACAACATCTCTTTCCTGATTAAGGAGATAGACAAGAAGCGTGCGTTGCAAAACCTCAGCGACAAACTTTTCGGAGGTGAGAAGTAAGTAGTGAGAGGTGAGAAGTGAGAGATTTGCTGACAGTAGTTGGCGTTTATTTAATCATGTTTGAACAATAACAGACATAAGATGAAAGGAATATTTCCTGTGGACCGTTTTGCGGCCATGGATACCCCTTTTTACTATTACGACACCGACTTGTTGCGTGACACCCTTCGCGCCATCAATGCCGAGGTAGGTCGTCATGATGGTTTTGTGATGCACTATGCCATCAAAGCCAATGCCAACCCCAAGGTGTTGAATGTGATATGCCAAGCCGGTTTGGGAGCCGACTGTGTCAGTGGCGGGGAGATACGCGCCTCGTTGCAATCCGGTTTCTCCCCCCGAAAAATTGTCTATGCTGGCGTTGGCAAGAGCGACTGGGAGATAGACCTGGGTTTGGAAAAAGGTATTTTCTGCTTTAATGTGGAGAGTGTTGCCGAGTTGGAAGTCATCAACGAGCGTGCCCGTCTATTGGGCAAGACCGCTCCTGTGGCTTTCCGCATCAACCCCGATGTGGGAGCCCATACGCACAGCAACATCACCACAGGTCTGGCAGAGAACAAGTTTGGCATCGCCATGCGCGACATGGTTTCCACCATCGAGCTTGCCTTGCAGATGTCAAATATCCGTTTTATAGGACTCCATTTCCACATCGGTTCACAGATATTGAACATGGGTGATTTCGCCGCCCTCTGTAACCGCATCAACGACCTTCAGCGTCAGTTAGAATTGTTACGCATCAAGGTGGAGCATATCAATGTTGGCGGTGGTCTGGGTGTGGACTATGAGCATCCCAACCGCGTTCCCCTCCCCGACTTCAAGTCTTATTTTGACACCTTCTCCCGTCATTTGCAGTTACGTCCTGGTCAGCAGTTACATTTTGAACTTGGCCGTGCTGTCGTAGCCCAGTGTGGCAGCCTTATCACCCGCTGTCTCTATGTAAAAGAAGGAGCGGTGAAGCGATTTGCCATCGTCGATGCCGGTATGAGCGACCTCATACGTCCCGCGCTCTACCAAGCCTACCACAAGATAGAGAACATCAGCAGTGAAGCCCCCACAGAGACATACGACGTTGTCGGTCCCATTTGCGAGTCGAGCGATGTCTTCGGCAAGTCCGTTGACCTGAATGCCACCCATCGTGGCGATTTCATCGCCATCCGCAGTGCCGGAGCCTATGGTGAAATCATGGCTTCGGTATACAACTGCCGTCCCCTTCCCCGTGGATATATCAAGGAGGATTTCTGATGACCATCACAACGACCACCCTCATCATCTGTTCTGCCCTCTTGCTGTTGTCGCTGATCACCCCGTTGTTCAGCGCCATACGCCGTCGTCCGTCATTATACGCCGACACCGAGCAGGCCGATGTTGACGAGTCGTCGTTGCCCAAACTTACCATTGTGCTGACCCCACAGGGCGACTATCGCCAATTAGACGAGCACCTCCCCCTGTTCCTCACCCAAGATTATGCCCCTGGTTACGACATTATCGTTGTGTCGTCGTTAGGAGATTCCGGCATTGACGATGTGTTGAAGCGCTACCGTAGTCATGCCAACCTGCGTACCACGTTCATTCCCGACACCACGCGATACATGAGCCAGCGCAAACTTGCCATCACCTTGGGAGTCAAAGCAGCCGAAACCGAATGGATAGTACTCTGCGACCCCTCGTGCAAGCCCCTGAGTCAACAATGGCTCCATGCCATTGCCACTCGATGCGCCTCCGGGTGCGACATGGTTCAAGGTTATGTCCGTTATGGTATGGAAGCCCCATCCTATTACCATTTCGAGCGTTTCTACACCACGATGTATCTTTTCCGTGAGAGCTTACATGGCACAGCCTATCGTACCAACTGTCCCCTATTGTTGTTTCGCAAATCCGTATTCATGTCAGGCCAAGGCTATCAAGGCAACCTGAAATATACCATCGGCGAATACGATTTTCTGGTGAACAAATACGCCCATCGTGGCAATACGAATATCTGCCTGTCGCCCGACTCGTGGATGGAAGAAGATGTTCCGAGTGAGAAGGGCTGGGAAAATATCCACATCTTCTATCAAGAGATACGCGAGCACCTTTTGCGCAGCCATCGTCATCGCCTACTCTATAACCTCGACCATACCCTGTTGCACGGTTTCCTATTTTTAGTTGTTGGCGCATTGGCATTTGGCATTGTCACCTTAGACCATGTGGTGATAGGCATAAGCATCATCAGTTTGGCGCTGAACATCCTGCTCCGCCGTCGTCAATACAAATCGGCCTTTTCCGAATATGCCATCCCTGTGAAGCCCCTTCGTGGTGTGTTTTACGAATGGAGCATGGCATGGCATAGCATGCGCACCCGCATCCGCTACGAATACGCCGACAAGTTCGATTTCATCAGCCATAAAGTATGACACATCATCCATGAAGATATTGCATTACCTGACCGTTACCCCTGCCACCGCACCCATTTTTGAAGAGTTGCGGAAGCAGTTATCCAGCAGCACAGCGTTGGATCACCAACTATTGGTCTTTTTTAAAGGTATGCCCATACAACGTGCCGATGACATAGTGACCCTCAATCCCTCTTCCAGCCGTTTCACCATCAGTGTGGAACGTCGTTTTGTCACCCACCTCTACCGCTACATGCCCGATTTTGTCCACATCCACGGAGCATGGAGCCACACCGCCTATCGCGTGAGTTGTTGGAGTCGTCGCCGCGGTTTTCCCGTTGTGTTGTCAACACATGGTTTGTTAGACAAGAAAATACTCGACCAGGAGTTTTGGAAGAAACGTTTTCCACGCATTCTTTTATATCAGCGGAGAATGATTCGTTCGATGCGCGGTATTGATGCCCTCCATAGTTCCGAGAGCAAGCAATTGTCGCGCTTAGGTTGGAACAAACGCATTGACATCGTCCGAGCGAATGATGGTTCATCTGAGCTTTTCGACTTCGACCAAGCCTATCTGTCATGGTATCAGAAGATTCTTGATACCGATGTGTACAACACCTTTGGCCAGTTGGAGAAAGAGAGCCTTTGTGCCCTGTTGCGCGTGGCCAACACCCCTGTTGACGGCCATCGGGTGCTCAATGCCCAGTCGATACTCACCCTTCGAGAACTCACCCCACCCACTTGGCGCCGTCTCTTCATTTATGCCAGCGACCAGCATGTTGACAACGACCTACGCGATGCCATTACCCGTATGCAATTGTCGCTGCCACCATCCGTAGCCGAAGCGCAGGAACGTTACCCTTGGAAAGTAGAAAAAGACGGCGAACCATTGAGTGACAGCGAATTGTTGGAGCGCCACAAGCGATTGGTAGCCATTCTGGACAACAAGATCAAGACCTCAGAGCAGGACATGCGCCGCATGTGCATTATGCTGCTTAACCTACGCCATCTGCTCAGGAAAAACACCCTTTCTCTTCGCCATCTATGCGATTTCTACCGTTTGGTGCGCGACTGCGACATCGACGAAGACCGTTTGGCTGATTTTCTCGACGAGATGCATATCCATCGTTTCACAGGACGCATGATGCAGATATTGCACGAGGTGTTGTATTTAGAAGAGGGCTACATGCTTGTAGAACCCCTCGACGACACAGGAACCGAAAAAATCCGAAAGAAATTAATAACCCAAATCTGACCTATGACATCCACTATTCATGAATCCCAAGTCGACCTGCGATATTTGGAATTGCTGTCGCACACTTTTCCCACCGTTGCCGAAGCAAGCACGGAAATTATCAACCTTCAAGCCATTCTCAATCTGCCGAAGGGCACGGAACACTTTCTTGCCGACCTTCACGGCGAATACGAGGCGTTCCAACACGTGTTGCGCAATGCTTCCGGCAATATCAAGCGCAAGGTGCACGAACTGTTTGGCAATGAGATGCGCGAGTCTGAGAAGCGTGAGCTATGTACCTTAATATATTATCCCGAGAAGAAACTGGAGTTGGTGAAGTCGAGTGAGCCCGAACTTGACGACTGGTACCATATCACCATCCACCAGTTGGTGCGTATCTGCCGCGATGTGTCAAGCAAATACACCCGTTCCAAGGTTCGCAAGTCTCTGCCTCCCGATTTCAGTTACATCATCCAGGAGTTGTTGCATGAGCGCACCGACGACGTGGATAAGACCGCCTATGTGAACGCCATCACCGACACTATCATCTCTACGGGTCGTGCCGACGATTTCATCATCGCCATCAGCAATGTCATCCACCGTCTGGCCATTGACCAACTGCATATCCTTGGCGACATTTTTGATCGTGGTCCCGGTTCCCACCTTATCCTCGACACTTTGGAGAAATACCACAGTTGGGACATCCAATGGGGCAACCATGACATTCTCTGGATGGGAGCCACCGCCGGCAACGACGCCTGTATCTGCAATGTCATCCGTCTTTGCCTGCGCTATGCCAATATGGAAACCTTGGAGGAAGGCTACGGCATCAACCTCATGCCCCTGGCCACCTTTGCCATGGACACCTATGGCGACGACCCTTGCGAAGAGTTCCTGCCGAGGGAGTTGGGTGAGGAGAACATGGACGCCAAGACCCGCCAATTGACCGCCCAGATGCACAAAGCCATCTGTGTGTTGCAATTCAAGACCGAGTCGGCGTTGATAGCCAAACATCCCGAGTGGGAGATGGAAGACCGTCGTTTGTTGACCGCCATAGATTATAAACAAGGCACCATCACCCTTGGCGGCAAGACCTACGAGATGACCAGTTGTCATTTCCCCACCATCGCCCCCAGCCATCCCGAAGAGTTGACCGAGGCCGAGCGTCTGCTCATGAGCAAGCTGCACCATTCCTTCCGTGTGAGCGAGAAATTACACCGCCATATCCGCCAACTGCTACAGCATGGATGTATGTATGCCGTGTACAACAACAACCTGCTGTTCCATGCCTCCGTACCTTTGAATGCCGACGGTTCGTTGCGTGAAGTAAGATTATACGGCGAAAAGCAGTACAGTGGCAAGGACCTGTTGCACCATATAGGTATGCTTATCCGCAGTGCTTTCCAAGGGGACACCCAGCCCCAGGAACGAGCCTACGCTGTTGACTATTTCCTCTATCTTTGGTGTGGCAAGAATTCTCCATTGTTTGACAAGTCGAAGATGGCTACCTTCGAACGTTATTTCCTTAGAGAGAAAGAAACGCACAAGGAAGAGAAAGGTTTTTATTATCGCTTACGCGACGATGAACATGTCTGCGACCGCATTTTAGACTCCTTTGGTGTAAACGGCCCCAACCGCCATATCATCAACGGTCATGTTCCCGTTCATGTGAAGACCGGAGAGAACCCCATCAAAGCCAATGGCAAACTTATGGTTATCGACGGCGGTTTCTCACAAGCCTACCACAAAGAGACTGGCATCGCCGGCTACACCTTGGTTTATCATAGTCGTGGTTTCCAATTAGTACAGCATGAGCCGTTCACCAGTTCACGTGATGCCGTCATCCGAGGCACCGACATTAAAAGCACCACACAGATTATCGAGATGTCACAGCACCGCATGTTGGTGGCCGACACCGACAAGGGTGTGGAAATACGCCAACAAATCAGTGACTTGAAAGATCTGCTGTACGCTTATCGCCATGGTTTTATCAAGGAGCGGGATAGGAAGAACAATCATCTGGCAAAGTAAATATCAATTATTGTGTAGTCAAGTTGTTGAGCAAATGTTCCCATTGCGCAAAATCCTTATTCTTCCTTTACTGTTTTCTTTGCTGCTGCTGGGTTGCGGGGGTAAACATCATTATCCCACGGTATTGCTCATGGCCGACAGCCTTTGCGAGGTGAACCCCAAGGCAGCCATCGACACCCTCGACAGATTGGAGAAGCCGATGGCACAAGCCCCCGAACCCGACCGGATGTATTACCGCCTCCTTCGCATCAAGGCCGCCGACAAAGCCTACATCCCCCATACCTCCGACAGCCTCATACGTACAGTGCTTGACTATTACGAGCACGGTGGTGACCCCTCGCTCCTCCCCACGGCCTATTATTACGGGGGACGTGTCAACATGGACTTGGGCGATGCGCCGCAGGCGATAGGTTATTACAGAAAAGCCCTCGATGCCATGCCTACCGACTCATGCAGTCCCTTGCGAGGAAAAGTGCAGCACCAGTTAGGCCGGTTATACTGGGACCAGCATGTGAACCAGGAAGCATTGTTTTATTATCAAGAATCTCTGAAAAGCAGTTGTTACATGAGAGATACGGCTGATGTAATATTTAATATGGAGGCATTGGCGGGTGTCTGTGAAGATAAGAACTTAACTGACAGTGCTTTATTCTTTTATCAAAGTGCATATCTTTTATCAGAACAATTTCAAGATACCATTTTAAAATCAGATATATGTACTCAATTGGCAAGATTCTATATCTCAATGGGTGATAATGAACATGCCAAGCCTTATATGCAATTCTCTTTACAGCATATTGACGAAGATAATCTCAGTGCGGTTTATGGTATGGCTTCTAAGTATTATATGGCACTACATCAAATCGATTCTGCCATATATTATTCACAACTGGAATTGGCAAGACCTAATATTTTCTCTAAAGAAGGGGGAAGCAGACACCTAACGGATTTATACATTCAGCAAGGCGATTTGAAGAAAGCAAATGAATATATCGCCTTGTATAAACTATATAATGACAGCGTAAGGGGAAGACGCGCAGCAGAGGATGTTGCACGTGTCAATGCATTGTATAATCAGCATGTCAACGAACAAAAGATTTGGCTTCTACAACTGAATGATGCCAACAAGACAAAGTGGTTGGTCATCATCATCTCTGCTTTTATCTTGTCTTCCACCTTCTCATTCAGAATGCTGAGCAATTATAAAAAGCGCATCAAGAAATCGAAAGAAAGAGAGGCTGGTGTCAAACGTGTGTTAGAACAGTTGAGAACATCCAGCCAAGAACGAATCGATTTGGAGAAACAGAAACTCATTGAAATGAGAAGTCAATTAGATACGCTTCGTTTGCAAAGCAGCCAAACTGAAGATGAACTGCAAAAACGCGAAGTGCAGATAAAAATATTGGAAGAGAAGGTGCATCTTTGGGAGACGGAACGAAAAAGAAAAGAACAGATAACAAACCTCATCAAAAATACAGCGAATTATCATCTTCTGATTGATTTGTTGAACAAGGGTAAATTTCCGACAAAAGAAGAGTGGAAGGAAACGGAGGATAATGTTCTTCATTTTTATCCCTCCTTTAAGAATGAGATAGAAAAATATGTCATACTCAACGAAACTGAGTATCATGTATGCCTGTTATTGAAAATGAAATTCCAACCTTCCCAAATTCAAATTCTCATCAACAGATCAAGGGAAGCCGTAACGGCAATACGTAGGAGGCTGTTCGAGAAGGCTTTCGGAAAAAACGAGAAAGGCAAGCCTGCCGACTGGGATCGTTTTATCGAAAGCATCAATTAGGGTTTCTACTTGAAAATGTACATTATTTGTACATTCATTTTCATAGAATAGTGACGGTTTAAGGAGTATTTTAGCGCCAACTACAAAAATACTTAAACCGTATCACTATGAGAAAGATTTGTTTTATTTTATTTGTAATGTTAGTAAGTTGTTCTGCCAATTTGCTTGCTGATGATGTACAGATGTATGGGGTTGACAACGAAGAAAAAGGAAAAGGAACACGCACGGAGATTCCTACTCCTTACGTTCAGGCAGACGAAAACACTGTTGAAATCACCTGCGACTCTCTTGTAACCAACGCCGAGGTCACCATCACCGACCTCAACGGCACAGTCATGCACCACAGTAGTGAGACACTCTCACCCGCCAACACCCTCCTCTTCGTCACCGACACTCCCGACCAGCTCAAGTACTACATCGAGATTGTTGCCGACGAACAGGTGTTTTACGGGTATTTTTAACAAATAACAAATCACCAGAACCCAAAAATCTCAATCATCAACCCCCAGCCCAATCATTTCCCCTCCCTTGTAGGGGAGGGGTCAGGGGTGGGGTCAGAAATCATCACCTCTCCCCCTCACCTCTAAACATTAACTCAAGTTCCGCATATTATGAAGATAAAGGAAGATAGCCGCTTGTCAGCGGTAAAGATAAAGGACAATACTCCGTCTATCATTATTCAGTACCTCAAAATATTAACTTTGGCATACGGCTTAACTTCTTTAACTTCTTAACTACTTTAACTTCTTCAATCTTCCTCTAACTCCTTTCAACTGGAACTTGTGGAAGTTGAAAACATTAATAACATATGGACTGATTTTACTGCCGCCGGAACCGTCCGTCCGGGGAGGTGCATCTCCCCGGCGGGCGCGGCGGAAAAACTTTGAAAAGGGTAAAAGAGTAAAAGAGTAAAATAGGAATAATCCACACACAGTAAACCAAATAATTAT
>OMRP01000010.1 GCA_900313615.1 uncultured Prevotellaceae bacterium | reverse complement strand
TGGTGGCGAGCCCAGTTCCGTGAAGTTCTGTGCCAAGATTGGTCTGAACTATGCCAGCTGCTCACCCTTCCGTGTGCCTATCGCCCGCTTGGCCGCCGCGCAGGCAGCTGTCGAGGAATAATTAAGCACTCTTATATAATAAAAGAGACCTGTCCGCATGGGCAGGTCTTTTTTTAGTCTTTAGAAGAAGGTTTCCGACGATTATTGACTAAAAACGCCGCATAATATGCGATAATTTGCGGTTTTATTTGGCTATTCGACATTAATTTAGTATCTTTGTCAATTTAGTATCTTTCGCAGAATTTGCGACGTTAATCGCTGTTTTATGTTGCACAAAGTACGAATACGTTATGTATATACACGAAAGAGACAATTGGACGGACTTCCGTTGGGACATGTCCCAAGTGTCACTCCTTCAGGAGAAAGTATTCCGTAAGCAGGGTTTGCTTTACGGCAGGCTGAGTTCGTTGGGATTTGACAGCAAGCTGCGTGCAATGGCAGAGAACCTGACATACGATGTGGTATATTCTTCGGAGATAGAAGGCATACGGCTGAACGTTGATCAGGTTCGTTCTTCCATTGCCCGGAAGCTTGGGATTGAGAATGTGAAATACACTGCGCCATCATGAAGCGGTACAGCACTATGACATGACCCTCAGTAAAGAGAAGCTGTGTGCTTGGCAAGCAGCTTTCTTTCCAACAGGCTACAGTGAAGGAAGTCAGATTGAAATTAGCCAGTACCGCACAAACGAGGAGCATATTGTCAGCGGAATGTTTGGACGTGAGAAGATTCACTATATTGCTCCTTCGCCAGACCGCGTAGAAGAGGAGATGGAAAAGTTTCTTGCCTGGTTTGATGGAGAGGAGCCTGTAAGCAGCGTCATCCGTTCTGCCATTGCCCATTTCTGGTTTGTGAGCATACATCCCTTCGAGGACGGTAATGGGCGGTTGGCCCGCATTCTTTCAGACATGCTTCTGGCTCGTGGAGAAAAGAGCGAGTTCCGTTTCTACAATGTCTCATCACAGATTAACAAGGACAAGAATCACTACTATGACATTCTGGAGCGTATGCAGCATGGCGATGGCGATATAACGGAGTGGTTGGTGTGGTACATGCAGAAATTGGTGGATGCACTTGACGAGGCAGACACCATCGTCACCACCATCTTGAACAAAAGCTTCTTCTGGCAGAAGGCATCGTCAGTTCCGATGACAGAGCGTCAGACGCAGACGCTCAACCTCTTTCTTGACGGCTATGAGGCTAAGATAACGTCAAAGACATGGGCAACATTGGCAAAGTGCTCGAAGGACACGGCCATACGTGACATACAGGACTTGGTTGACAAGAACATACTGAAAGAGGACATTCCCGGAGCCAAGCGTCCAAGCTACTCCATCGTCTATGATGCAGAGGATTTGACGCAATTCTTCACAGAAGTAAGCATTACTGAAGAAAATGGCATTCCATATCTCAATGCATTGTATAAAGGTAAGAAAACTATCTGCGAAAGAGTGCTGAAACTTGATGCTGAGCGATACCAAAAAGGTGATTTACCATTGTCCAATTTGCTCAGCAAATACTGCTCGTATATCGTTGCAAGCAATAGAGAATAGCAAAATAAACAGATAAATCGGAATTTATATGCTAAGAACAATAATTATAATCCTGCTGTTGATATTATCCTCTCATACACTTTATGCTCAGCAACCAGACCAGCGAATCGGAGAACTTATCAACACTGAAGACTGGTTTGAGCTTGAGAAAGAATACCCCATATTGAAGGATTCGATGCAGGTGTCTTTTTTGAAGGTGGTTGCCGAGGCGATGATTGCCCGTAACTTCAACCAAAAAGAGCGTGCGCTGGAATGTTTGAATGAATTGTTGTCCAATCATCAGTCCGACTTAGGGGCAGGAGTGTTCAACTTCATTATCCTGCGTGCCCAATTGCTGGAGGAGATGGGGCGTTATGCGGAAGCGGCAGATTTCATAGGAAACGTTCTTGACCAGTTGAAAGGGCAAGGCGTTACAGAAGGGTTGGATGCCATGGAGTATTATCATCAACATGTAAATGTCGTCCGAGAATTACCTGCTCTGTGTCTGTCACGCCCCAACCATGACATATCTGTGCCGTTCGTGCTAAAGGAATTGAAGCCTAAGCGAATAGAATCGTGGATGAGAAAGAAAGATGAAAGAAATCCAGATGCCAAGTCGATATTGATTAGTGTTCCCGTAACGTTTCATGGTGAAACCATACCTTTTCATTTTGACACTGGGGCTGGAATGACTTTTGTTACCGAGAAGTTCGTCAAAGAGAAGGGACTGCCGTTGATAGGCGATTCAATAACTTATACAGGAAATTCCAAAGGACTGCGCACGTTCATCGACAGTCTACAAATTGGCGAAATCACCATCCGCAACATTATAGCAGGCGTAGGATTGGAGCAGGAGAGCGAGTTTCTCGACATGGTTGGAGTTGGTCCGATATTAGGCCGCGACGTTATAACAGCCATCGGTGAAACTCAGATTTGCATGGATGACAACACTATGCTGTTCCCTTATGAAACATCGCCATTGCCTGCATATGGTCGAAACATGTTGTATAATTCTCATGTTGAAGCGACTGTAGACGGAGAAAGACTCAGATTCCTCTTCGACACTGGCAACGCAAGCAATAATGCCTGCTATCTCTACGCTGCTTACTACAATAGACATCATGAGGATGTTGATAAAGTTGCCACAACCGATACTATCTCTGGTGGTGGTTATGGTAGTGCTGGGGCAAAAGAAATGAAAGTCATTCGACCATTCTGTCTTTCCATAGGCAGCATGCCAATTCAACTTGTCGAGGCCGTTGTTGACGAAGAAAGCCCATTGGCAGACGAACATTGTCATGGAAATATAGGTATTTCCGCCGTTCTCCAGCATAAGAAAACCTTTCTGAACTTTCGAGATATGTTTGTCATGTTTGAAAAGTAAATTCCAATTTAACGAATGAAAATGACATAAAGAAGAAAATTCTGATGTTTAATCACGTTTAGAACGTGCAGAATAGGCAGAATGAATCTAAAAAGAGGTGCCAGTACTTTACAACAACTTTGTAAGTAACTGATACTCAGTATCGTCTAGCCGCCGTCCAGGCAGCTGTTGAAGAATAATCTTCACTCACATATCATGAAAAGGACTTGCTCAGCAGTGGGCAAGTCCTTTTTTGTATATTTTTCTGACGATTTATGGCCGATACCAAAAAGGAGAGGTTGTAAGCAATAGATAATTACCTAACCCCATTGCTCCCACAATCCAGCAAAGCATATGCTCAAAAAATAAGCTGTTAAAGCAGTTATCATCATAACGCAAATGACCGATTAGGGTTAAAAGAAATAAAGAGAGAAATAATACAGGTGTATTGTCTACAATAATTTGGATTTTCTTGTCATTTTTCAATTTTTATATGTAATTTTGCAGCATCTTATCACCTAGTAGCATAGAAATCCATCAAATTACAAGTTTATTACCCTTTTTTATTAGATTATGAACATTACACCTATTTTTTGGCTCGTCCCCATTGCCTCAATCATCGCATTGGGCATGGCATGGTTTTTCTTCAAACAGATGATGCGCGAAGATGAGGGCACACCCCGTATGCGTGAGATAGCTGCCCATGTGCGTAAAGGCGCCATGGCCTATCTAAAACAGCAATACAAAGTTGTGCTCATCGTGTTCATTGTGTTAGCCATTTTGTTTGCCTACATGGCCTATGTGCTCCACGTACAGAACCCATGGGTTCCCTTTGCCTTCCTTACAGGCGGTTTGTTTTCCGGTCTGTCGGGATTCTTTGGCATGAAGACTGCCACCTACGCCTCCGCTCGTACCGCCAATGCCGCCCGTACAGGTCTGAATCGCGGTTTGAAAGTCGCTTTCCGCAGTGGTGCCGTGATGGGTCTTACCGTCGTTGGTCTTGGCCTCTTGGACATCGCCATTTGGTTCTTGATATTAAACAGTGTCTACGATGGTGAGGCCAACGCTTTAATCACCATCACCACAACGATGCTGACCTTCGGTATGGGTGCCTCCACCCAAGCCTTATTCGCCCGTGTCGGTGGTGGTATATACACCAAGGCCGCCGACGTAGGAGCCGACCTAGTGGGTAAGGTTGAAGCCAATATTCCCGAGGATGATCCTCGTAACCCCGCCACCATTGCCGACAATGTCGGTGACAATGTTGGTGACGTTGCCGGTATGGGCGCTGACCTATACGAGAGCTACTGTGGCAGTATTCTGAGTACCGCCGCCCTTGGTGCCACGGCCTTTGCCATGAATGGCGACATGCAGTTGAAAGCCGTTATGGCACCAATGATTATTGCCGCTGTGGGCATCTTCCTCTCATTGTTCGGTATCTTCCTGGTGAAGACCCGCGAAGGAGCCACGATGAAAGACCTACTCCACTCATTGGGCCTTGGTACAAATATCGCCTCAGTGCTTATAGCAGGTGCCTCATTCCTTATTTTATATTTACTAGGTATAGAAAATTGGTTGGGCGTATCGTTCAGTGTTGTCACAGGTTTGGCTGCAGGTGTCATCATTGGTCAAGGTACCGAATATTACACCTCGCACAGTTATAAGCCGACACAGAAAATAGCCGAATCATCGCAGACAGGAGCCGCCACCGTGATTATCAAGGGCATCGGAACTGGTATGATTTCGACGATGATACCCGTGGTGACCATTTCCGTGGCCATCATGCTCAGTTTCCTTTGTGCCAATGGTTTTGACATGTCGATGAGTGCCGCGAGCATCTCTCATGGTTTGTATGGCATTGGCATTGCCGCCGTTGGTATGCTCTCTACCCTTGGCATCACCTTGGCCACCGATGCCTATGGTCCTATAGCCGACAATGCCGGTGGCAATGCCGAGATGAGTGAATTGGAGCCCGAGGTACGCAAGCGCACCGACGCTTTGGACGCTTTGGGCAACACCACCGCCGCCACAGGCAAGGGCTTCGCCATTGGCAGTGCCGCCCTCACCGCCTTGGCCTTGTTGGCCTCGTATGTGGAAGAGATTAAGATTGCCATGGTACGTGCCGTACAAGAAGGAGAGCGTTTCCTTACTGCCGCAGGTGAAGTGTTCAACCCTGAAAACGCAACAATGAGTGATTTCATGGACTTTTTCCAGGTGAACCTGATGAACCCGAAGGTATTGGTAGGAGCCTTTATCGGCGCCATGGCCTCATTCCTGTTCTGTGGTTTGACGATGGGAGCCGTAGGTAGAGCCGCCCAGTCGATGGTAGAAGAAGTACGCCGTCAATTCCGTGAGATTAAAGGCATCTTGGAAGGCAAAGCCACTCCCGACTATAGCCGTTGTGTAGAAATCTCCACACGAAGCGCCCAGCGTGAGATGATTTTCCCCTCACTCTTAGCCATTTTGATACCCATTGTTGTTGGTGTCGTGTTAGGAGTAGGCGGCGTTTTGGGCCTGTTGGTCGGCGGTCTGGCTTCCGGTTTTACTTTGGCTGTGTTCATGGCCAATTCCGGTGGAGCCTGGGACAATGCGAAGAAGATGGTTGAAGAAGGCAACTTCGGAGGCAAGGGCAGTGCCTGTCACAAAGCCACTATTGTGGGTGACACCGTAGGTGACCCCTTCAAGGACACCAGTGGTCCCAGCTTGAACATTTTGATCAAGTTGATGTCGATGGTAAGCATCGTAATGGCCGGTCTAACAGTAGCCTTCCTGTAGCGCATTTGTCTATTTTAACATTTAATAGCACTAATTATTCTTTTGTATGGATAATTAGTGCTACTTTTGTCACCATAACTTAAAAAACCTACCAAGGAACTAATTCACAAGGACATAACAATGGGATCTGAAGAAACACAAAGCACTAGCAGCCATACCCATCATCACCATCATCACAGCCACTACCACAGCCACAGTAGCAGTAGTGGTAGCAGTGATAGTAGTCGTAAGCGTAAGCACCACCACCATGGAGATTCGTCGGAGGCTTTCAAAAGGCATGGATTAACCTCGATTAAACGCAGGAAGATTATCAGCCGTGTATTGTTTTTTGCTTTGTCTGTAGTTGCCATTTGTATTGTATTGGCTTGTGTGTGGCTGTATACACACTAATGGAATTAAAAGATTAAAAGATTAAAAAATTAAAAGATTAGAAAATTAGAAAATTAAAACCTTATAATTGAAAGGTTTTGGAACTATAAGATACGATAAAGCGCAGGCAATTGCCTGCGCTTTTATTATGGTAATTTGATTATTCACCTATTGAATGGCATCCAATACAAGCGGCTAGATACAGGATCGGTTTCAGGATACTCTGCAATCATTTCCAAGAGCGGTTTAATGTTTTCCTGTTCCACGTCGAAATACGTCATCTTTTGGGGTTTATAATCACCTGTATCCTTGTTTTGCTCTTCAATGAGACGGATGTCGGACATCACCACGCCGTCCTGCAACTGGATCCAATGTTTGTTGTGATAGCTGTATCCGACCATACCATCTACCACAATAAGGTTGGCAGCCACTTCCATCTGCGAATTACCCTCTGTCCGAGCCAGTTCCGTCCATCCGCTGCGTTTCGGATGAGCATAAGCCACTGTCTGCTGTGGGTTGCGAAGGAACAATTCATAACGTCCGTCATTATCCACATCAAAGAAAGCGTATTCTCGGGGAAGGTTTTCCGGAGACATACCCTCTTGTCCCACGAACGACGTTTTCAATTCACGTATTTCATCACGTGACAGTTGGTTGATGTCTTGTGCGTTGGTTGCCAAAGCCATGAAAGCCAACGCTAGAGTTGTTGCTAGTTTTTTCATTTTGTCTTATGGTTTATTAGTCTATAATACTTTGACGAATGCGTTTTCGATAGGTTTAACCTGCAGTTCAAAATTGGCCCCCTCTCTTACACGCACTATTCTTTCGGGTTCGAAAGGTGACGCGTTCCATGCCAACGCCAGATGGCCCATGGTACGCCTGAGATTCATCTCAACGAGTGGATGTAGCATAAAACGTCCATCATGTAGCACCACCATCATGTCAACGCCTAATGGTCCCACATATTTTTTGTTGAACAATGTGGCCAGTTCTTTTTGCAACGTCGTCTTCACTGTTTCCAACAATTCAGATGGAATATATTTTACGATTCGCTCCATCTTCCGTTGCTCCGTGGCAATGACATTACCCAAATAAGCCCCATTCTCCGTATGAAACACAGACAACCCGTCGTAACTTACAGAACCATCACCAAGCGCTGAAAATTCCATTCCCAGGTCCAACACTTTGTGATAAAAAGGTTCTACAGTGACAGCCCCTTGCTGGGCAATAACATTTTTCACCCATCTAACCTTTCCCTCGTCGAAAAGGCCCATCACGTAGCGCAAGCCTCTTCCGCTGCAACTCCAAGGAGCCTTTACAACCACATTCTGGTATTCTGAACAAATGTGCGCCACCTCCTCTATGGTAGAACAGGCTGTACTCTCCCCCACTGTTTCGGGTATGGCGTTGCGAATGATTCGTAACAGCTCCACGCCCGTCTTTCTGTTCGACCAGCGGCGTATGAGAGCCATTTGATTATCGTCAGGTAAAGAATAAAGAGGGAAATTTGCTCTTTCCAATTGTCGTCGTACCGCCTCGTCCCATCCCCAAGGTTGAATGTTGACATGAGGTTTCCCTTCGTTTGCCATTCTCGCCGCATCAGAAACCGTCAAGAAGAGCGCCTTGTCCTCTAGTCGTCCCGCCTTGTGGGCCGCTTTCAACGCATAATCCACATCATCGACAATGACCACATCCCCTCTGTCAGCCCATAGAGCCGGCAAGAATCCGAGGTTGGTCCTCATAGCCCTTGCCACATGAGGCGGTGTGAAATTAGGCTTACCGAAAGCCAGAGCCATGTCGTGTTCAGGATTGAAAATGTGGAAAGTCACTTCGTTTACGTTAAGTGTTATGGTGGCATTATGGGGTGTTTCTTATATTTTGCTGCAAAAATAACAAAAAAAATTATATTTTGCAAACTTGACTTTGCAATTAAAGAAAAAAGTAGTACCTTTGCAGTTGTATTGCAACAAATCAAAGTATTAGAAGTATTCATGGAGGCATTTTTCCGTACACACGCATACCTGGTGGAGCACACAACCACCCCAGTCCGTCGTGGTTTGATGGACGAGATAGACTGGAGTGCCCGCATGATAGGCATCAAGGGCACGCGCGGTGTAGGAAAGACCACCATGTTGTTACAATACGCCAAAGAACGTTTTGATATCCACGACCACCAGTGTCTGTATATCAATATGAACAATTTCTATTTCCAGGGTCGCGGCATTGCCGATTTTGCCGGTGAGTTTTATCACCATGGCGGCAGGGTGCTATTGATAGACCAAGTGTTTAAGCATCCTGATTGGAGCAAGGAATTGCGCAAGATATACGACAACTATCCCAACCTGCATATTGTTTTCACCGGCTCGAGTGTGATGCGCCTGAAAGAAGAGAACCCCGAATTGAACGGCATCGTACAAAGTTACAACCTTCGCGGTTTCTCTTTCCGTGAATTCCTGAACCTGCAGACCGGCCATCATTTCCGTCCCTACACTTTAGAGGAGATTCTCAATGACCACGAGCGTATCGTGAAACACATACTGCCCCACGTCAGTCCTTCTCAACATTTCAGTTCATACGTTCACCATGGTTTCTATCCCTTCTTCCAGGAACACCGCAACTATTCCGAGAATCTGCTGAAGACGATGAACATGATTACCGAAGTGGACATCCTGCTCATCAAGCAGATAGAATTGAAATACCTGACAAAGATTAAGAAACTGTTTTATCAATTGGCTGTTGGCGGTCCTTCCACTCCAAATATCAGTCAGTTGGCCCAAGACATAGAAACGAGTCGTGCCACCGTGATGAATTACATCAAGTATCTGGCTGACGCCCGTTTGATCAACCTCATCTACACCCCTGGCAATGCTTTTCCCAAAAAGCCATCTAAGGTAATGGTGCACAACCCCAACCTAATGTATGCCATCTATCCCATCCAGGTCAATCTACAAGATGTGATGGAGACCTTTTTCGTTAATTCATTGTGGAAAGACCACTTTGTGAACCTTGGAGAGAAGAAAGGGACCTATATTGTTGACGACCATCTTCTGTTCAGTATAGAAGATGCTGGCATACGCCAACGCCAACGTCTTCCCGACAGTACCATTCATGCTCGTTACAACACCGAAATCGGTTATGGCAAGCAATTACCACTATGGCTGTTGGGATTCTTGTATTAGTGATGAGTGATGAGTGATGAGTGATGAGTGACGAGTGACGAGTGACGAGTGACAAGAATCAAACATGTGAATTGAACATTAAATTAACATATACAATAACATTATTAATTTATGGCAAAAGAAAAGAAATTTATCACCTGTGATGGTAACGAGGCTGCTGCTCATGTGAGTTATATGTTCTCGGAGGTAGCCGCGATCTACCCCATCACCCCGTCTTCGCCTATGGCGGAGCATGTTGACGAATGGGCTGCCCGTGGCAGAAAGAACTTGTGGGGCCAGACCGTCAGTGTTCAAGAGATGCAATCAGAGGCTGGTGCTGCCGGTGCCGTTCACGGTTCGTTGCAGGCTGGTGCTTTGACAACCACCTTTACCGCTTCACAAGGTCTGTTGCTGATGATTCCCAATATGTACAAGATTGCCGGAGAGTTGATACCCTGTGTATTCGACGTATCCGCCCGTACATTGGCCAGCCACTCCCTTTGTATCTTTGGTGACCATCAGGACGTGATGGCCTGCCGCCAGACTGGTTTCGCCATGTTGTGCGAGGGAGGAGTACAGGAAGTGATGGACCTGACCGCCGTTGCCCACCTCGCTTCTTTGGAGACAATGGTTCCGTTTGTGAATTTCTTCGACGGTTTCCGCACCTCTCATGAGTATCACAAGATTGAATTGATGGACCAGGAAGATATACGTCCGTTGGTGAAGGAAGAGTACATCAAGCGCTTCCGCGACCGTGCGATGAGCCCTGAGCGTCCTATCACCCGTGGTACCGCAGAGAACCCCGAAACTTTCTTCACCCATCGTGAAGCCTGCAATCCTTATTATGACAGTGTTCCCGAAGTGGTAGAGAAATATCTCGGCGAGATTTCGAAGATTACCGGTCGTGAATATCATCTGTTCTCTTATTATGGAGCCGAGGATGCCGACCGCATGATTATCTTGATGGGTTCAGCCACCGATGCCGCCCGCGAGGCCATCGATTACCTGAACGCCAACGGCCAGAAGGTAGGTATGATCAGTGTACACCTCTATCGCCCGTTCAGCGTGAAGCACCTGTTGGCCAGCGTTCCCAAGAGCGTGAAGCGCATTGCCGTGCTTGACCGCACGAAGGAGCCCGGAGCCAATGGTGAACCACTTTACCTCGATGTGAAAGACGCTTACTATGATGTGGAAGACCGTCCGCTCATCGTTGGTGGTCGCTATGGTCTCGGTTCTCACGACACCACTCCCGCCCAGATTATCAGCGTATTCAATAATCTCGCAATGCCCGAGCCCAAGAACCACTTCACCATCGGTATTGTTGATGACGTTACGTTCACCTCTCTGCCCGAAGTGGAAGAGATTGCCCTCGGTGGTGCCGGCATGTTCCAAGCCAAATTCTTCGGTCTTGGTGCCGATGGTACCGTTGGTGCCAACAAGAACAGTGTGAAGATTATCGGTGACAACACCGACAAATATTGCCAGGCTTATTTCTCGTATGACTCGAAGAAATCTGGCGGTTTCACTTGCTCCCACCTGCGTTTTGGTGACACCCCCATCCGTTCCACCTATCTGGTGACCACCCCAAATTTCGTAGCTTGCCACGTTCAGGCTTACCTCCATATGTACGATGTCACCCGTGGTTTGCAGAAGAACGGCCAGTTCCTGTTGAACACCATTTTTGACGCCGATGAGTTGGAGAAATTCATGCCCAACAAGGTAAAGCGTTACTTTGCCCAGAACAACATCACTGTCTACACCATCAACGCCACGAAAATTGCACAAGAAATTGGTCTTGGCAACCGCACGAACACCATTTTGCAGAGTGCCTTCTTCCGCATCACCGGCGTTATTCCCGTGGAGTTGGCAGTTGAGAAGATGAAGGCTGCCGCCTTGAAGTCCTATGGAGCCAAAGGTCAGGACGTGGTAGACAAGAACTACGCCGCTATCGACCGTGGTGGAGAGTATGTGAAGTTCACTGTCAAGCCCGAGTGGGCCAACCTTCCCGACGACGAGGTGAAGGAAGACAACGCCCCCGCTTTCGTGAAGGAAGTGGTGCGTCCGATCAACGCTCAGGCCGGCGACCTGTTGCCCGTGAGCACATTCACCAAGTTCAACACCCAGGACGGTTCATGGGAAGTTGGCACTGCCGCTTATGAGAAGCGCGGTGTGGAAGCTTTCGTTCCGATGTGGAATTCCGAGAACTGTATCCAGTGTAACCAGTGTGCCTACATTTGTCCTCACGCCGCCATCCGTCCGTTCGTATTGACCGACGAGGAGCTTGGTGGGTTCGACAACCTGACCACTCTTGAGATGAAGGCCCCCGCCGCCATGAAGGGCATGCACTTCGTGATTGAGCCCAGCGTGCTCGACTGTCTGGGTTGCGGCAACTGCGCCGACATCTGCCCGGGTCATCCGAAAAAAGGCAAGGCCCTCACGATGGTTCCGTTCAATCCTGACGCTGCCGATATGAAGAAGATGGCTGCCGATTGGGACAAGTTGGTGAAGATACCTTCAAAACAAGACCTTGTTGATATCCGTTCGAACGTGAAGAACTCACAGTTCGCCAAGCCATTGTTTGAGTTCTCTGGCGCTTGCTCTGGTTGCGGTGAGACACCCTATGTGAAACTGATTTCCCAGTTGTTTGGTGACCGTCAGATGATAGCAAACGCTACAGGTTGCTCATCCATCTATTCCGCTTCCATCCCCTCGACGCCTTACACCAAGAACGACAAAGGTCAGGGTCCATGCTTCAACAACTCCCTATTCGAGGACTTCTGCGAGTTTGGTCTGGGTATGGCACTCGGTAACAAGAAGATGAAGGAGCGCGTAGCCAAGTTGCTGACCGAAGCCTCCGAAGGAGCTCCTGAAGAGTTCAAGGCTCTTGCCGCAGAGTGGATTGCCAACTGTGAGGACGCTGACAAGACGAAGGAGATTGCTCCGAAGTTGCGTGAGGCTATTAAAGCCGGTGCTGGTGCAGGTTGCGAGTTCTGCAAAGAACTTCAGACCCTCGACCACTACTTGGTGAAACGTTCACAGTGGATTATCGGTGGTGACGGCGCTTCCTACGACATCGGTTACGGCGGTCTCGACCACGTCATTGCTACAGGTGAAGATGTCAATATCCTCGTTCTCGACACCGAAGTGTATTCGAACACTGGTGGTCAGGCTTCGAAGGCCACACCGCTTGGTGCTATCGCTCAGTTCGCTGCCCAAGGTAAGCGTATCCGCAAGAAGGATCTCGGTATGATCGCTACCACCTACGGTTATGTATATGTAGCTCAGATTGCCATGGGCGCTGACCACGCACAGACACTCAAGGCTATCCGCGAGGCTGAGGCATGGCACGGACCATCCATCATCATCGCTTACGCACCTTGTATCAACCATGGTCTGAAGGCCAAGGGCGGTATGGGCAAGAGCCAGGCAGAGGAGAAGCGCGCCGTGGAGTGTGGCTATTGGCACCTCTGGCGTTTCAACCCCGCTCTCATCGAAGAAGGCAAGAACCCGTTCTCTCTCGACTCTAAAGAGCCAGATTGGGATAAGTTCCATGACTTCCTCATGGGCGAGGTACGTTATCTCTCTGTCAAGAAAGCCTATCCCAATGAGGCTGAGGAACTCTTTGCCGAGGCCCAGAAGATGGCTCAGATTCGTTACAAGTCTTACGTTCGCAAGACGCAAGAGGACTGGAGCGAGTAAGACAACGAATTGAACTCTATTCATAGAAAAAAGAGGTGGAACTGCAAAGTTTCACCTCTTTTACGTAATGACTTGCTACCGCGCCGACAAGCCTCATTCAATCAGCCTACCTATATCCCATGTAAGAAACTCTTCTATGGGAATACCACCAGAACCTACTATGAAAGAATGAACAGGATGAAACTTCTCGCCAAACAACGTAAGGCCATTATTGGCAGTCCGACGGCCACTCTTAACCTCTATGGCAATAAGTTGTTTGTCGAACTCTATGACGAAATCCACCTCGTCGTCTTTCTCGCGCCAGAAATAGAGTTTGTAATCGTACTCATCAGCCTGATTCAGCAGATGTGCCCCCACCGCACTCTCCACCCAGCGCCCCCAGAGATTAGGCGTGGTATATGCTTTATTGAAAGTCATACCACTCTGAACCGAGAAGAGAGCCGTGTTGTAAACCATCAGTTTTGGCACAGAATTGTATTTGCGTGCATTATCTGACGCATATTTCTGCAGTCCACAGAGCAGTCGCGACTCGTTGAGAGTAGTCAGGTAACCCGCCAATGTCGTCACATTGCCCACATCCTGCAACTGGCCCAACATTTTGTTAAGCGACAGTTCTTTACTGGAATAAGCGCATCCCAGTTCAAACAGTTGCTTTATCAAGGCCGGCTTATAGATAACCTTTGTCCTCAACACATCTTTCTCTATCGCAGGAGCCACAATGCTGTCCTTGATATACTTACGCCATCGTCGTTCGTCCTTAATATACATGGCTCCTCCTGGATAGCCGCCATAGTAGATGTATTGGTCAACATCCATATTAAATGCCTCGTGCATCTCTGCATAACTCCAATGTGGCATTCTTATCAGTTCATACCTGCCTGCCAGCGATTCCGTCAAACCATCTTTCAGAAGTAGCCTGGATGAACCGAGGATGACCACTTTCAGGTTGAGATCTTTGAACGTATCCTCATCCCACTCTTTCTTGACGGCCTCGCTCCAGTTGCCTATCTTGTGTACCTCGTCAATCACAAACAGATATTCCTTTGCCTGTGCCACTTTCATACGTGCACGTGCCGTAGCCCACATCTCGCCAATCCAAGCTGTGTTGGCATGGTCAATATTGTCGGCACTAACCAGCATATAGGGAATGTCTGTTTCATGAAGCACCTGCTTCACCATAGTAGATTTACCCACCTGACGAGGCCCAGAGATAACTTGAATCTTGCTTCTCGATTCTGGAATCCTTGATTTCAATTCTTGAAATTGCGATCTCTTGAACATAACCACTTGATTTTCTGCTGACAAAGCTCGTACTAGTCGAAGGCAATAGAGTTTGCTCTTATTGCTGAGGTGCTGTCGAACTTTGCACCGTGCAAAGATAAGCAAAATTCTCAATTCTTCCAAACAAAATTCTCAAAACTCACTTAAAAAATTCTCAATTCTAAGATTAATAATTTAAATCAATGGGATTGGAGAAAACAATCACATACTCCGTTCCCGTAATTACCCCAAAAAACGAGGCTTATCCCAACGAAGCAGAGGAACTCTTCGCCGAATCTCAGAAGATGGCTTTCTTTCAAGATATTGATTTTTTTTTTGCTGGAATAATAACTTTTTTGAAAAAAAGTTGTATATTTGCAAAGTTCTTCGGAACAAGACTTTTTGAAATAAGGAAGCGTTATGCTCGACTTGTAATTGGAAACGTGAGAAATTTCTAAGATGTGCAAGCGAAGCGTAATGGTTCGCGCGTATAGCGTGGACTGATTACTGCATCTTTCACATCAGGGTACTTCTCACGACCTCCAATTAGAAGAAGTGGCTAATCAGTTCCACGCTTCTACATACTTATTAATGCTCTTGTGGTAGCTGGAGGGCATAGGGTCAAAAGAAATGAGAAAATTATTTTGTACTATTTGTGCTTTGGTTATTGCACTGACACTTTTTTCCTGTGGCGGTAAGACGTTGATTGACACTTATATCGGCAAATGGGAAATCTTTTCTAGAGATAGTGTGTACGAAGATGGTTCTAGTATGGAATTGATATTAGACCTAAAAGCTGATGCTGTTTTCACTGAAACTATTACCACCTATCAAAATGGGAAACAGTCTTCAGTTGTTTCAATTGATGGGGAATATGGGCTGACAGAAGTGGATGACAAGGCACTAAATACCACAAAAGGATATTGCCTATGGAGAAGATATAATCTGGAGTCACTTCAAGTAACAAGCAATGAAGGGGATGAGAAAGAAGAAATAGAACTGTATAAAGAAGAGTTTTCCAAATCCAATAGAGATTTGGATGAAGCTGAAAAAGAAGGGCAAGTAATTGGATTAGCGAATGCCCGAGTTGAAGGACTTGAACTAAGGTGGGAAACAACAGAACGCATAGGATTCGGTTTTAACAAGACAGCAAAAGCAAGACGAATTTTATAAACAGAAATGACTATGGAAATTACAGAAAGATTAAGTACTAGTGCTGTTTGCCTTGTGATTGCTTTCCTCCTTTTTAAATTTGGCGGATGGCATATTGTATGGGGGCATGAATTTACGAGAGGAGAACACACATTAATACAAGCGGCAAGTTATGTGGCACCGGCTGATGTAATTACAACAGATTCAGAAAGTTTTATTCTCACTGGAGATGTCGTATTAGTGCGTATAAACAAGAAATTCTACGGTTTTAACAAAGACACCAAATATTTTGATGCACCTCTGATACAATGGGGAATGCTGTTGCTCTGTATTGGGTCAATAGGATTAAGCATAAAGGTTTTATTTACTGGTGAATTGGAATAACTACATACAGCACGTGGGTGCTAACCATTAGTGGTATTATTAAATTTAATAACAATTCGGTTATATGGAAAAAGAGACAAAAAGATGCCCATATTGCGGCGAAGAGATTTTGGCCGTTGCCAAAAAGTGTAAATATTGTGGTGAATGGCTTAATACAGAGGATATTATGCCAGGCGCAAGCACAAATGGTAATAACTCGTCATGTGGAGCAGAAGACATTCAGGTTACGAATACCACTTCACCTACAGTTCCATCTCAAGACCTGACAACCATGCAATACTATATTTCGGTCAACGATCAGCAACAGGGTCCCTTCACCTTTGAAGACCTACGTAACCTACAGATTACGCCCTACACATGGGTTTGGGAACAAGAAAGGAACGACTGGGTGCCTGCTTCGCAAATAAGCGAGTTGCAATCGCTCTTTGTCGGTCAGCCTCAATACCAACAGGCTGTAAACCCTAATAGCATACCCAATCAACAAGCCTCCCAACAGCAGCCCATATATGAAGATAACGTCGAAGAGGAAGAAGAAACGATGGAAGAAACTTCCACATTTAAGAAAGTATGCGCTTATCTATCAATTCTATTCTATTTATTAGCCGCTTTGGACTTTGTTCTTGGCAATTTCTTCCACATTGATATGACGGGTATGGGAAGGTTGTCACCCGTCTATATTGGAACTATAGGAGTTGCTCTTACTTATATAGGTGGATTGAGGGATTATGACTAAAGTCTTTACGCAATCAAGTTGTGCATAGACGGAGGAAAAGAATATAGTGTCTTATCATATATTATTATGGAACTGGAAGTTACGAGATGCCCATATTGTGGCGAAGAGATTTTGGCAGTTGCCAAGAAGTGCAGGCATTGTGGAGAATGGCTTGACACAGCACACATCAGGCAAAGAGGGGAAACGACAAGTGGATATCAGTCTGGAAGATTTGACGGCATTCAGGTTACAAATGTCGCAGGACCACCAAATGTCTCCACCCCATTACCATCAAGAAATAAAAAACGATGGCCGTTTCTAATTGGATTAGGTGGCGGAATCATCCTCATTATCATCGGATTCTTCGTGTATCATTTTTTGGGGTGCAATAAAATGCCTTCAGTTGAGGGGAAATGGACTGTCGAGATGGACTCTACTGGTTCTTTTGATGACACAGAAACAAAAGTAAGAATAACATGCAGAGGAACAACATGGTTTAGATTAGATAAGTCAGAAAGTGAAAAGGACACTATAACTTTTTCAGTTTTATACCCTGGATACGATTCACCCCTTGCCACTTTAAAATACGAAGTAGAATCCAAAGGATTATGGGTACAGGACGGTGAAAAGATAACAATAACCTATAATTCCATCGACTGGAACTTTATTGAGGGTAATTACGATCCTTATGTTGTAGTTAAGGCTGATGTTGAGGAACTTCAGGACAGCCTTGAGAGGGGGATGATAGAAGATCTAGACAATTTACCAAGGGTGGAAGTTCAAACTATTATTGATGTGAATTATGATAAGAACACCATCACAGTAAAAGATGAAGAAGAAGGTATTACATGTATAATGAAAAAGGAAGGGCAAATAAAGAAATAATAGTTTTGTCATGTTTTAGTTATATAAATGACTATGGAACTAGAAACAAGAAGATGCCCGTATTGCGGCGAAGAGATTTTGGCTGTTGCCAAAAAGTGTAAATACTGTGGCGAATGGCAGGAAGAAGACGATCAAAATAGCCAACAGCAAGACACAACAGATGACTATAACGATTCCTATAATGATAATCATAAAGGAACCATCATATTTAATATAATATACAAATTGTTCTACAGGGTAGGAGTTGGATATGCTTTTTTATGTTTTATACTCCATCATTTCTATGATACAAATATTCTCAATGGATGGGTTGTTGGTATTGGCGTTACATTATTTGGTATAATGACATTTATTGGTATGTTTAAAGGAGATTGACTAAATAGTTGCAAACCATGCGCTTACACCAATTCTAATTATAGTCTATATGAAAGAACTATTATTCTGTAACACGAATTTCCACGAATAGAACACGAATTTCTTTTTTTATATACCAAAGCGGTGCACCCACATAGGATGCGCCGCTTTATCGGTCACAATTTCCATAGAAATACGAGTGCAGAGCCAAGTTTTTTACTGGTACTCTCGGTCTCCACTATGGGGTCATATATGACATCGGAAAATAACAATATGCATGTCTGGTTCCAGTTTGTGATAATTCACACTTACATTTCCTCTTTGATTTCATTCCATAACGACTCCACATCTTCTTTCAGACATTCCAAGTCACAGTCTTCCGGGTCATAATCCGTGGGAATATCGTACCATTCCAAGCGTTCCTTGTCTTCAGCGGACTTGCGCTTCTTATTATTCAACTCAAGAAGATAGTCATATCCCCAAACTCCGCCGCAATCTTCTGGCGGGCATTCACCATGGGCTTTTATCAGTTTTATGACAGGCTCCTCGCCATGAGCATAGTCACGTGCACCCTTTACCCATAGATCGTGTGTCCATGAATCTCCGAAGTCATACTCAAACTTCAGACGCTCACCCTTAGGTTGCAAAACCATCTCCAGCGATGTATCTTCGCTGTTCTTATATCGTGCACGAGCAAAGAAAGCCATGAAACTGTCAGTCTCCTCCTTCATCTGTCTGGAATTCACATAATAAAGATTGTTCTTTCCTACGAACTGATACAAGTGTTCATGTTTCCAACCCATCGCATTAATCAACACATATGCTAACAATTCCATAGTGATGTTTGACGGAACAACAAGTTCGCGCCAAATCGGGACTGGGGCATTGTTCAATTTGATTCGAATATGGAACTCTCGTTTCATCAGCCCGATAAATTTCTGCTTGGGCAACTTTAAGCCAAGCAGATAATCTTCATCGCCAAAGCCGTTATTGTCATCACCGATGTCGTCATCACTATCATCGGCAATCATAACATCATTCATGTCGAAGTCGTTATTCAAGAGCTTATCGTTGGAAAGAGAAGCCACTTTGAGAGGGTCTATACCGTTCATCAACATAAAGCCTAACAATTCTTCGAAACTCTGAATATTATGTTTTCTCATTTCATCAGCTACGTCCTTCGGCAGAGAATCGAGCAACTCATCAAAAGAAAAGGGCATCTTCTGTTTGTCTTTCTTGTTTGACAGTTTTGTCCTTTTGATCTTTGCCATAAAATATGGATTTAAAACATTATTCAACTTCCACAAGTACCAGTTGTAAGGAGTTAGAAGCCAATAGCCCAGAGCCCATCAACGTGAACGGACAAGGTATTGTCCGTTATCTTCGCCGCTGACAAGCGGCTTCCTTTTTCTTCTTTTATCTCCATAACAAGAGGAACTTGAAAACCTTATAACCAGATGAATCTTCATTGCAAATATCGGAAAAAATAATGAAATCCGCAAATAAAACAAAAGATATACATTATCGTTTCATAAGATAAGCGGCATTTCGAGATAAAAAAGCCAAAAATTCAATTGTTGGCTTGATTTCCTTTACTGGAAAATTGGGTAAACAGGAGAACGCAATTGTCTTATTATCTCCAGTACACGCTCAACACTACCGCTCCTGAATTCAAGTGGTAGCATTTTGAGTTGCTCTTCAGTGATGAAGAATGAGAAACCTTGCAGCCGACTGAAGAGGTCATTGTAGTTTACCTTCACCTGTGCCCTCATTCTTTCAAACAATTCTTTATTCTCTTCGTCTACCAGATGTATATACAGGGCATCGCTTCGCATAGGTGAATGTGGTGCAAAGGCCGTCCCCTTTGGAACAAGGCACTTGTCGCAACCTGTAAATGGAGCCGCAAAATGAACGAGATACTCAAGTGTCGTGTCTTCTAACAACTCAAATACATTTTCGTCTATTTTCAAAGATTCTATTTGTTCTTGTGTAGCCATGCGTTAAATGTTTTTTTAATTGCAAAAGTAGGTAAATCCCTCGAATATTCCAAACAAAAAAGTTTCCACAAGGCTTGTGAATGATACTTTTCTAGTTTATGATGTATAACATTAGGATTTTATTCGTATTTTTGTACTCAAAGTATGGCAAATCAGAATGGATTATTTCGACTATATCATTAATAAGAATGCTGCCAAGAAAGAAAATCCGGGCAAACTATCTTCATATAGAGAGGCCGCGGAACTGATATGTATGTGCTGGAACAGACTGGACATGAGTTTCGTCGCGCCTTATCTGGATGAGAACATAATCTGGAAAGGAGGCGAGCCGTATAAAGTCATCAAAGGAAAGGAAAACTATCTGAAGTTAATGGCTCAGGTGTTTGATTCTCTTCATTATTCAAAGAAGTGTTATAAGGCGGATGTTGATGGGTCAGCTGAAAGGTCATGTGCTATTATTACCATTGACGGCGAGTATCAAGACATGATGCATCGCATGAAAATAGAGGATGGACTTATCAAAGAAATTGAGGTGATGCCCTCGCCTTACTGGTGGTGCAAGCAATTAGGAGGCAGGTCTCCATTTGGAGTCATAACTCAGACATCATTGCATGAACAAGCGGCTGCTGTGGCAGCAATAGAACAGTATATCAAAACGGAAGTGGGCAACAAGGCTATCACATGGGCTACACCATACGAATTGAAGAACTCTCATTGCCAACTATCATTCACATGCGACGGGCTGTCATACGACGTTTTGGTGGAAATTCATAGCTTTGACGACAAAAAATGCCGTTTCGTGATGTATACGGAATACCACAACCTTATTGTAAGTTGCAAGGAGAATAACCACATTCCTTGTATCCTAGCACTCAATGAAGACCAAGAATTTGTAAGTCTGACAATTCTAGAGGATATGGATGTTAGAATACAAAAGTTGAGGAGTAAAGGCATCAACGAATGGACGTTCAGAGGGCTGTTCAAGACGAAGGCACAACTAAGTAGGCTCATCATCACCAAAGACTATAAAATTTTGTTACCCGACTATAATGACATCGAGGTAAAGATGGAACCGCTTGTTAAGGCAGTGTATTTCTTGTTCCTAAAGCATCCAGAAGGTATTGCATTTAAGGAATTGACTGATTATAGGGAGGAATTGCAAGATATATATAAGATTTTGAAGCCTATGGGATTGAGCAAGCGAACAATTCAAAGTATAGAGGATGTTACAAATCCTTTGCTCAATTCCATCAATGAGAAATGCGCCAGGATTCGCTCTTCATTTGTGAAGGAATTCGATGAAGGTCTTGCCAAAAACTATTTTGTAACTGGTGAACGAGGTGAGGCAAAAAAGGTGACATTGCCTAGGGACTTGGTTGTCTGGGAATAACAACGTCAATTTATTATTCTTTTTTAGGACTTCACAAGGTAAAAGTTCAACTTTCACAAGCCTTGTGATTGGATTTTGCTTGGCAAGTATAACAGAATAAAATATATTTGCACTCTAAAAGAGCAATAATATACAAATAATGAATATGTTTGAGTTTTTTTATTTATATTTGCATCGGCTGATTGTGTGAGGCACCTATCGGTGACGTTCATTGTCAGTCAGACAATTACATACAGGCGTTTACTGCGCTTTGGTTTTGACGTATTGGAATCCGGAAAATTCAAATGTCAGTCAGAAACAAGGCAACGTGACGCCCCTTGGTGTATGATTATACACGTGGGGCTTCGACGTTGCTCGTCTTCCACTGACAGGGCGATTTCCGGAGCCTCAATACGTGAAGCGGGCATCAGAAAGGCTCCACGTTTTGTATTGTTTTTGGCTGAGATCAAGAATTTTGTTTTATATCCGTCTTGGAGCCTGGCGGAAATGTTTAAACACATGGGCTATGGGCTATGTATTAAGATTTATTGGAGCCATACTGGCTGCTGCGGTCTTTGCTGCGATTGTTGACATGTTTCACTTTCTTTTTTTTGCAGGGGCGGCACACTTTTTCGCGAATATATCATGGCACAATTGGTTCAGCCTTGATACTCTGCGAGGTTTTCTGTTACCTTTGGCATGGACTATCATGTGGTTAGTGGCCATGGGAGCAAAATGGCTTGTGAAAGGGAATATATGGTTGGCTGTCATCCCTATCCTTTTGTGTATTTTTGGTTTAATTCATGGGTTCGACATTTTGTTTCTCCACCCATATGATGGTATAATATCAGACATAGGTCATGGCTTTTGGTACTATTTCGGGGCAATCCTAACTTATATCGAAATGATTGTTTTCTATGTGATTTTTGTTTTTTTTATTCTGTCAAAAGAGTACATCTAAAATATTTACTAACTGATTAAAAAGTAATACTGCAATGAAATATTTCTGTTTGATAGTTGCAGCCATGCTGCTTTTATGTCTGGCAGCGATGCCATACGGGTATTATATGCTCTTACGTTTCGTTGCCATGATTTGTTTTGGATTATTGGCTTATCAATATTATGAGAGGGAACAACCCGTGTTAATGGTTACATTTGGTGCTCTTGCTCTACTCTTCCAGCCATTTTTCAAAATTGCTTTGGGACGTACCATCTGGAATATCGTGGATGTAGTCGTGGCTATATTACTTTTTGGGATTGTCATTATAAAGGAGAAGTAACTATAACATAAATCAACTATGGGATTATTCAATTTCAAGAGCTCGCCAGAAAAAATGATCGGCAAACGCTTTGACCAAGCTGTGAAAGAGGTTATGAAACTGTGTGGTGATATGCCAATGATTGCAGGTGTCATGGCTTTTAATGCCTTAACAAAGACTTATGATTCATTGAAGTATGACACTTCTATGGTTCGGCAATGTGGTCTAAACACATACGAGTATCTCAAATTACTTGAAAAGATTTTCAATAATAAAGGAAGAAAGTATATTAGTAACTGGAATCAGATGATGAGAGGCACGCCAAGAGAAGAAATGGATTCATTAGGAGATCTTGATTACTTAATTTAATGAACAATCATGAATACAATATTAACCATTATTCTTTCTGCCACTGTTATCGGCTTTTTATATCGTGGAATGAGGCTTTCCAATCAATTAAGAGTAGCCATTCTCTATGCTTCAAAGCCACGTAAAGACACATCGTTAATAGGTGCAGAAATGACTACGGGATGTCTTGGGTGTATTAGTTTTCCTTTCATCATCCTTTTCTTTGTTATACCTGTATATTTGTTTATTAATAATTCCTGGTGGGTTGCAATAATATCAATAATAGGTGGCCTGACAATCGTCCAACTTGTTGGTTATATATTGGAACGACTTTTTCAACTACCCAATCATGAAACAAGTTATCATATGAGAGAAGGGATTGACCTAAATGCTATGGAAATGAGTATTGATGTGAGTTTATATAGAAGGGCACTCCTGTTACTCTTCATATATAATATAACATCGTCAATCATAAGTATATTTATATTTATCAAAAGTTGAACTTTATGTTAAAATATAATAGAGAACAAGTAAAGGCGATGAGTGGCAAAGAATACGAATATGCCATGTGTAAAGAACTCAATGATGCAGGATTCAAGAGTGAATTTCATGGGGAATATTACGAATACAAACCAAGCGAAGACACTTTTGGTGGAAATATAGTATTTGATGCCAATGCTGTTTCATTCTTAAAACAAATAGGTTTAATAAACAACGGGAAGTGCCCAATGTGTTCAATTAGAGAGGACGAACAGCAATTTTTACTTCGCAATCAACGAAGTGGAGCTACCTACCATGTATGTAAAACATGCTATAAACGCTATGCTTCACAAGAACAAGCGAAAAGAGGATGTGCATGTTGTTTAGGCGTATTCGTCATTATAGCAATTATTATTTGGAGTATTATTAAACTGTTCTTCTAAAGAAAAATTATGAAATGTAAAATGTGTGGAAAGGAGATTGAGGATAATTCCTTATTCTGTAAATATTGTGGTAAAAACCAACAGGAAAAAAAGTTATTACCTATGTTAAAAGGATATCAATACGCTATTATAGTACTATGGCTTATCTATAACCTTTTTTGTTTGTCCACTTATACTACGGATTCTGCAGATAAAACACTGTATCCATTCCAAGAATTTGATCTTGACTATTATGATAGGTCAGAATTTCTGTTATATGGTTTAGGTGGAGCTGTACTTATGGTGAGTATTTGGCTTCTTAAAAAAAAAACGCCCCTAAAAGGACATAAGCCTAACCGTCTATGTGTACTTAAAAAGAAGATAAAGCAACTAACAACACAACGAATTAGTAAAAAAGAACATTCATACACCATTCTATCGTTAGAACGAAGAATTGCAAGTACAATGATTGACAAAATTGCAATAGCAGCCATCTTCTTAACCGTTGGAATGACGCTTTGCAGTGGTAAATCTGGTTCAGAATTGGGAACATTCATCGGTCTCTCAAGTTGGGAACCTAAAGAAATCAAAAAAGCTTCATTTAAAACAGAAAAACGAATAAGCTATATAACCCAACAAGAGATTGACAAAAGACAACAAGAAATTGACTCTGTAATAAAAAGGAATGATCGTTTGAGAAAGGTCGGCAAATACTCTGAAATGACAAATTTAAGTCCATTACGGGAAAAAATGAATAATTATCAAGTTGTATCTGTTCCTAAAACCATTTACGAATATTATCAAGATGGTATTTCTAAAATAAGAAATGATGATGATTATGAAGACTACGAATACAAGAAAAGTTTAATGGACGTTTATCAAAAGTATGTATTTATCATGATTCTTGTTAATTTTCTATATTATTTGCTTTGTGACTTGCTTTTCAAGGCTTCGTTAGGGAAAAGAATCATGGGCGGCGAAGTCCGGAAAGAAGATGGCACTCCAATGGGATGGAAAGAGGTCTTCTTTCGGGCTGGTGTACTGGGTTTATTATTAATTCTTACGGCATTCATACATCCCTACTTAAACCTGAAAGCCGGGGAATTAAGCTTGCTGTTCTTCGTTGTATTGGACTGCACAGTGCCGTTCAAGAATCAATCGCTCATTGATATGGGTACGGACACTATTGTCTTCAAAAAAAGTGTGAAAAGAGCTATTTAAATCTAACCAAATAAGAGACATGAACAGATACGGATTGGGGCTGATTCGAGCAGCCTATTTAACAGCCATTATTTTATTTGTCAGCACGAAATGTACGTGAGAGTTTTTTCAATAACGTTAGAACATAGGAAATGAAAAAGTATTTAATTGGCTTCATCGTGACATTATTTATCGCAATTATAATTGTTGCCATACCAAAACATATCACGACGGAAGAAGAGACGCACGAGTGTCTTCATCCACAACAATGTGATAAAGCAAATACAGACTCTTCCATATATAAACAAAATCCATCGCGTATTATCGTGTATGAGGAAAAGGGAAGATTGATTTATCTTTCAAGGGACAGCGACTTGATAAGATGTTACACAGAAGAAAACGATGACTCTCCCCGAAAAGTGCTTTTCAGAAATGAGTATTACAATGATGGTTTCCCCACTATCTATAGTAACAGGTATGGTGAAGATATCTTTATTGTAGGAGACATTATGCCCAACAGTAACGGATGGACAATAAGATACCCCATTTACCATATAGATGCCAAAACATTCAAGATGCGTTTTGTGGATGAAGGAGCAGCCGTTCACTTTGACAAGGATGGTTTCAAAATTGCCAAATGCAGACTTGTCAACCCCGACGCAACATGTACAGCTGAAGAAATATGGATGATGCATGACTTATATTATGATTGTCATGGTATAAAGAAAAGAGAAGACAGAAGTGAATACGATTGGTATAAGATGGAGAAAATATATGGTGACACGTTAGTTAATGTTTGCGGCGTAGGTTGGAGATTGTAAATGAAGGATGAACGAATAGAAGAAAGCATACTCTTAAAATTTATTTTATACTTAAATTATTATGAATCATCAATATTTTTCAACTAAAGAGGGAGAAGAGGGAAAAAAGCCAAACATCGATGCTGTAATAAGAATCAAGGATGGAGAGTGGTTGTGTGACGAGAATAACAAACATTTACAATTGCTTTTAATATCCTTTGACAGATTAGAACTACGTATCGTTAAAGTTGGTATGGTAGGGACAGATATTATCATTGCCTTTTCAAAAGCAGATAAAATTTTTGGCTTTTCAAAAAAAGAAAATAGTGCTATGCCATTTCCTGATGTTGTTACCTACGCCATTGCGATAACGGAAAGATACGCCCACTTAATTGATCAGGATGCAATAATAGAAATTGTTACGCCCAACATCGACAATCTAAATGAAATTGAACCGATAGTTTTTGAAAAAGATTCCATCAATGTCTTTAATAAAGGTCATAATAATATGAGACGTGATTTCATTCCTATAAGCATTATGGAAAAAGTTAACAATTATATCGATTTCGTGATGGCACCACGAAAGAAGATGCTTGGAGATTGCCATTGGGCATGGCATATGAAGAAGCTCATTCTATTTCATGTTTTCCATTTGCGTTGGCTTACTCCTTCAGAAATGAATCCAGACATTCTCTTCGATTAAAAACCAAGAGCCAGTTCCAAGGGGTATTTCCTCTTTTGCTAAGAATAATGTTCAATTCAAGAAGTATACTTCGGTTCCCATACTCTATTATCGGTTATTTGCCATTTTCTTCTCATAGCACCTATAGTTGAAGGGGTAAATGTTGGAAAATATGGATAAAAACATTATCTTTGCAATTGTAACCTAAACATCATACAATCATGGCAAAATTTGAATTACTGGCACTCCCGTATGCGGAGAATGCATTGGAGCCTGTCATCAGCAGCGAGACTATTGTATTTCATCACGGAAAACATTTGGCTGCATACGTGAATAACCTTAACGGACTGCTTGCAGGCAGCGGTTTTGAAGAGTCCACACTTGAGGATATTGTCTGCAAGTCAACAGGTGGCATTCTCAATAATGCCGGGCAGATACTCAACCATAACCTTTACTTCTCGCAATTTAAGAGTCCGATGGAGAATAACGTTCCTAATGGAAAGATAGCAAAGGTTACCAATGAGCAGTTCGGCTCATTCGAAGCATTCCAAAAAGAATTCGTTCAGAAAGGTGCGACTCTCTTTGGCAGCGGATGGGTGTGGCTGTCGAAAGACAAAGAGGGAAAATTAGTCATCACACAGGAGACGAATGCCGCCAATCCTGTCCAACGTGGTTTGACGCCCCTATTGACCTTTGATGTTTGGGAACATGCGTACTATCTTGACTATCAGAACCGTCGCCCTGACCACCTTGCCGCCCTATGGCAAATAATCAATTGGGAAGTCATAGAAAAGCGCTACGAGCAATGAACAACGGCTTTATCCATCATCATGCGTACACACTTATGGTGGAAAAGACATCAACGATAAAACCATTTTGACAGAGAGGTAAAGACATGCCATATACCTATAAATACCCACGACCCGCATTGACTGCAGACTGTATTGTCTTCACCACTGATGCAGTGCCACAAGTGTTGCTCATAGAGCGAGGCAATGACCCCTATAAGGGTTGTTGGGCTTTCCCCGGAGGCTTTCTCAATATGGATGAGACTACGGAACAGTGTGCCATTCGTGAATTGGAAGAAGAGACAGGATTGAAGATTGAGAAAGCGCATCAGGTGGGCGCCTACTCCAAGGTTGACCGTGACCCTCGAGGGCGCACTGTCACTGTAGCATATCTAGCCATTGTTGACAAGCCTTTGTCTGTTAAAGGTCAAGATGACGCCG
Organism: uncultured Prevotellaceae bacterium; assembly: GCA_900313615.1. GTDB lineage: Bacteria > Bacteroidota > Bacteroidia > Bacteroidales > Bacteroidaceae > Prevotella. The sequence continues at coordinate 56,044 of OMRP01000010.1, read as the reverse complement.
CCAGGGCGGAGTGGTTTCCCATTGATGCCCTCCCACCCTTGGCTTTCGACCATGCCGAGATTATGTCAGATGCCATTGACCATTACCATCAAATGGTGTTGAAAAGATAACTAAATCTTAGACAAACTACTGTTTATTGTATAACCATATAAAATATATCATATGGTTAACATATTTTTTCGTTCCAATCGCAACAACGTATTGGAAAAAACTTTATATTTGCAGTAGTTAACCGATTTTTTCGAAAACACATATCATCACCTTAAATTTTGAGACGATGGAAACACAGCATCTACCCACCATTGAAGAAGTGTTTACATGGATGCGCAAACTCTATGACGAGAGTTATGCCGGTCTTACCCGTTTGGAACGTGGTGAGCAACACATGTACGGAACCATGGTCACCACCCCGAGCGATAAGAAATTCATCGTCCGCATGCTTGACGAGACCAGTCAGGTGCGCGACACCCAGAAGTTAGCCCATCGTGTGAAAGACCTCATCGACCAATACGGCATACCCAAGTTCCTTGGGCGAGCCGACCATGCCTTGTTCTGGATGTATCAGAAATTTGCCTACCTTCCCCTATTCAACTGGGTCTCCGTACCCATCATCAAATGGCGTCTTCGTCGAGATACCAGTCGTGTGATTATCAATGCTGCCCGTCCCAATCTGACGAAGCACCTGGCCACCCGTTTCCAAGAAGACGTGGGCCAAAACGTCAATCTTCTCGGAGAGGTAGTGTTAGGCAACGGCGAGGCCGACAAGCGCTACGAGTCGTATCTGGAAGCTTTGAAAGAACCAGACATCAACTATATCTCCGTGAAGATTTCTGGTATCTACGCACAAACCCACGCCCTAAACTATAAGGAGAGTTTCCCCGAACTCATCCGCAGGATGTCAGCGCTTTACCAAGCCGCCATTGACAACCCCTACACCACCCCATCGGGTGAAACCCGTCCCAAGTTTATCAATCTCGACATGGAAGAGTATAAAGATGCGCACCTCACGATGAAACTCTTCAAGGCCGTCCTTTCCCTTCCCCAGTTCAAGAACTACGAGGCGGGCATTGTGGTACAGGCATACCTCCCCGATGCTTGGGGATTCCAAAGTGAGTTGTTGGAGTTTGCCCACGAACGGGTTGCCGCAGGAGGCGCCCCTATCAAAATGCGTATCGTGAAAGGATGCAACCTTGACATGGAGAATATCGTAAGCGACCTGCGCGGTTGGCCCAACCCCGTAAGGAGCAACAAGACAGAGGTCGACGCCAACTATCTGCATATCATTGAACGCGGTTTGAAGCCTGAGAATGCCAAAGTGCTCCATATCGGCATGGCCTCGCACAACTTGTTCACCATATCATACGCCTATCTTCTCACAGAGAAATACCACACCCCAAAGGATTGTTTCTGTTTTGAGATGCTTGAAGGCATGGCCAACCACGTGTGGCGTGCCCAGAAAAAATTGGGCAATCATGTTATCCTGTACACCCCTGTGGTGAAAAAAGAACATTTCCTCAACGCCATCTCCTATCTCGTACGCCGCATGGACGAGAACACCGCGCCCGACAATTTCCTCACCCACTCGTTCTCGCTGAAGCCAGACACCAAGGAGTGGCATGAGTTGGAGCAGCAGTTCATCGACGCATACAATATGAAGGACACCTTGTCGCATACCCCCACGCGCACCCAAGACCGCAACAAGCCCTATGAAGGTCAAGCGCCTTGCGACGAGATGCGAAATGAGCCCGACACCGACTTCGACCGCTTCTGCAACCAAGAATGGGTGGAGAAGATTTTCACCAAATGGAAGAGCGACGGCACGATGGACGGAGGAAGAGCGACTTGGAGCGGTTGGCATCCTGGTCAACTTTTACCCACCCAAATTGGCACAGAATTGGTGTATAACGCCGACCATGTCAGTTATTTTGACCGTTCCCAAGACGGCGATGTCAAAGTATGTGAGATGTCGCGTGCCAACAAGGAACAGGCCGAACAGATATTAACCATTGCCGATGGCGACCCCGGCGGTTGGCGCAAAACCACCATTGACGAGCGTCATGCCATCATGTACAAGGCAGCCAATATCCTCGGAGCGTTACGTGGAGACCTCAATGGAGCGATGTGCGCCATCACCGGCAAGACCATCGAAGAAGCTGACGTTGAAGTAAGTGAAGCTATCGATTACTGCCGTTTCTACACCACCACGATGAAGAAATATGCCCAGTTGAAAGATATTGAGATGGCATCGAAAGGCGTCGTCCTCGTCTTGTCACCCTGGAATTTCCCCTGTGCCATACCCTGTGGAGGTGTCGTTGCCGCCCTTGCATCCGGAAACACCTGTATTTTGAAACCCGCCACGGTGGCCGCCCCCGTTGCGTGGCTCTTCGCCCAGGCTTTCTGGGATGCCGGTGTACCAAAAGAAGCCCTTCAGGTAGTTATCACCGACCGCGAGGCCACCCCACTACTCACTTCGTCGGCCGTTGTGCGACACATCATTCTCACTGGTGGCACCGATACAGCCCAAAGCATCGCCAATGCCAATCCCCGCAAGCCATTATCAGCTGAGACCGGCGGCAAGAACGTGATGATACTCTCCGCCAAGGGAGACCGCGACCATGCCATCATGAACGCCTGCCGCAGTGCCTTCGGCAATGCCGGTCAGAAATGTTCCGCTTGTTCGCTACTTTTGGTAGAACGTTCCGTGTATGACAATCCTGAATTCTTCGAGAAACTAAAAGACTGCGCTTCGTCGCTGAAGGTTGGCGGTGTGTGGAATGCCGGTAATATAGTCGGTCCGATGATTACCAACAAGAATGAGAAACTGGAGCAAGCCTTCACGTTGGAACCCGGTGAGCGCTGGCTCATCGCCCCCGAGTTTGTCGATGACAAGAGATATATTCTGAAGCCCACCATCAAGGTTGACGTCAAACCCGGTTCCTTCACGTTCCGCACTGAACTGTTCGCCCCATTGCTTGCCGTGGCACCCTATGACACGTTGGAAGAAGCCGTAGCCCTTGTGAATGACCTAGACTATGGTCTTACCAGTGGTCTGCAGTCGCTCGACGAACAAGAACAACATTATTGGAAGAACCATATAGAAGCCGGCAATCTCTACATCAACCGCGGCATCACTGGTGCCGTAGTCAACCGCCAACCTTTCGGTGGCATGAAACTCTCCGCCTTCGGTCCCGGTTTGAAAGCCGGAGGTCCCAACTACTGCATGCAATTCATGACCATCACCGACAAAGACGGCAGTGACACCAACTATGTGAAATCATATGCCGAATGGTACGAGAAAGAATTCCGCCACGCCCGCAACATCCAGCCAAAGATACGCGGTGAGCAGAACGTATTTAGATATCTGCCATTAAGTCGAGGCATGGTATTACGCCTTTTTGGCGATGAGACTTTGGAACATATACAGATGGTGAAGTTGGCCGCCAAGACCGTCGGCACACCGCTAACCATCTCCGCATCCCCCGACCATCCGTTGATGGGTCAATTTGCCGGGGACATCCGTCAAGAAAGTCTTGAAGAATTCTGCCAAGGCTTGAACCGTTTTGATCGCATACGCACCATTTCGAAAGAAGTACCCGATGTCGTGTTTGTAGCCGCCGCCCGTTGCAATAGATACATAGCCCAATCGTTGCCCGTAAAGGATGGGCGCGTGGAACTGGCTTTCTATATCAAGGAGCAGTCGATATCCAACGAATACCACCGCTATGGCTCTCAGATTGAGGTGCCTGAGGTGGAATAATTAGAGCACTTCAACCACGCCTTAAGTCCCTTCCCAAACATGGGCGGGGACTTATGTTTTATAGAAAAGAAGGAGTATTTTTTGTTTGCCGTTTGGTAATTGCTATTTTTTATTATATCTTTGCAGAAGAAAAAAGATAAAGCTACAAAAACTATCTACAATATGAAGGAAAGAGACAAGAGAGAGAAATTCATGCTACCATTTTTCTCGATACTATTTATGGTATTCATACCCAGTATGACTTATGGTCAATACCGTTCAGAGGTTTGGTCGCCCGACAATGGTGATGGCACATATACCAACCCCATCATCAATGCCGACTATTCCGACCCCGACGTATGCGTAGGGGCCAGTGGTGACGACTATTACATGACCGCCTCCTCGTTTCAGTGTGTGCCTGGTCTTCCCATCTTGCATTCCAAGGACTTGGTGAATTGGGAGATTGTTGGGTATGCCCTGAAGGAATTGTATACAGGCGACGCTTCTATGGTCGAACACTTCAGTATCCCCCGCCATGGCGAAGGCGTATGGGCCCCCTCCATCCGTTACCATGCAGGGGAATACTACATCTACTGGGGTGATCCCGACTTTGGCGTTTATATGGTGAAAACGAAAGACCCCGCCGGAGAATGGGAGTCCCCCGTTTGTGTCATCAAAGGCACGGGATACATCGATACCACCCCATTGTGGGACGATGACGGCCGTTGCTATCTTGTCAATGGTTGGGCCAATTCACGTTCCAAATTTGCTTCGGTGCTTACCGTCCGCGAATTGTCTTCTGACGGTACACGAGCCATTGGCCAACCCGTTATTGTGTTCGATGGTAACGGCACAGAGAATCGCACCTGTGAAGGCCCGAAATTCTATAAACGTGAAGGCTGGTACTGGATTATGTGTCCCGCTGGCGGCGTACCTACCGGTTTTCAGCTAGCCATGCGTTCCAAGTCGCCCTATGGTCCTTATGAGAGCAAGGTTGTTCTTTCGCAGGGCAAGACCAACATCAATGGTCCACACCAAGGCGGTTGGATACACACGAAATATGGTGAAGACTGGTTTATCCATTTCCAAGACAAGGAAGCCTATGGTCGTGTGATACACCTGAACCCCGTGGATTGGAGCAGCGGTTGGCCCATCATGGGTAAGAAAGGCGAGCCTGTGAGCACTTATAAAAAGCCCCGTTCCTCATCGTCGACAATCGTCAATCCCGTGGAGAGCGACGAGTTCAACACTCCCGAGATTGGAAAGCAATGGCAGTGGCATGCCAACTACGATGAGAAATTCGGCATGCCCACTGCTTTCGGAACCTTCCGTATTTATACTCACAAATTGTCAGAGGGTTGGAAAAACTTCTGGGAAATGCCCAACCTATTGCTGCAGAAGACACCAGCCGACCGATTTACTGTCACCACCAAACTCCGCATGACCTCCAAGGCCGATGGTCAATTTGGAGGCTTGATTATGATGGGTCTCGACTATTCCGCCCTTGTTGTGAAACGTGAAGGCAAAAACTTTCATTTGGTACAGATGACCTGCCATGGTGCCGACAAGGGTAAGGCTCAGACGGAGACCCTCATCACCACTTTGAAGCCCACTTATGAAGACAAGATAGACTATAAGCCGGGCATCCACGAAGACATCTACCTCCGCATGAAAGTGAACGACAGCAAGTTACGTTTCAGTTACAGTACCGATGGCAAGAAATATACTGACTGTGGCGATGAGTTCCAGATGCGTGAAGGTAAGTGGATAGGAGCAAAATTCGGTTTTGTTGCTGGCGAGAGCGATGCCAAGAGCGACCGTGGATGGGTGGAAGCTGACTGGATTAGGGTGAGTAACGAGTGATGAGTGACGAGTGACGAGTGACGAGTGATGAGTAAGCCTTTGGTCAGCATATTAGTACCTGTGTATGGTGTGGAGCGTTACATAGAACGTTGCGCACGCAGCCTATTTGAGCAAACTTATGACAATCTGGAGTTTGTTTTTGCCAACGACTGCACTACCGACCGCAGCATGGACATTCTTCATGAAATAGAGTTACAGTACCCCCACTTGTCCGACCGCATCCATATCGTTCACCATGCCCGCAACCTTGGTCTAGCCGCCACACGCAACACCTTGATGAACCACTGCAGCGGAACGTTCGTGCTTCACGTAGACAGTGATGACTGGTTGGAGAAAGACGCTGTAGAGCAATTGATGTCAGAGCAGCAAAAGAATGACGCCGACATTGTTACCGGCAAGTATTATGTGCATTTTGAAAACGCCTTGGTAGAAGAAACGAAAATCGGCAAGGGTTTAGACCGCGATTCATATCTTACCGCATTTTTTGAACAACGAGTGAGATGGTTTGTCGCCAACCGTGTCATTCGTACCACGCTGTTCACGGAGCATGACATCCACTGGGAAGAAGGCATCAATACCAACGAAGACTTCATGGTCATGTCCTATTTGCTGTATTTTGCCCGACGTGTGTCCGTGGTCGATGTCTTCACCTACCACTATGACCGTACCAATGAATCATCCTACATGTCGAAACTTGCACATTCATGGGATTGTCAGTATCAGGTGGTACGTTCGCACCAACTTATAGCCAACTTTTACAGCGACAAGCCTGAAGATATCCGCAAGAAAGTGAATGCCCTAACCATACGCCAATATCAGAGCATGCTTTGGTTGACCTTGGAAAATAGGAACCGTTCCGGCTACAACACTATTCTCTCCCTTTTAGATAGCTGTTCTCCGGATGACCTGGCAGTCATAGGTTGGGATAACAAGATAAAGCGTTGGTTGGAGCACCATTATACATTGGCGCGTTTGACGCTTCCACTACGTTATATGCATGGAAGATTAAAAGATTAAAAAATTAAAAAATGAGAAAATTAGCGGGAGAATTTTTCTTTTATCTTTGCCATCAGCCTTGTTTTCTTTTTCAATGACTGCAAAGAGCAGTATGCGCTAACAGCGGCGAGTAAGATACCCAGCGGATAGAGCACCCACCATTTGCTGATTGAGATGGTAAGCACATAAGCCACAAAGCCTAACGGTAGTTGTATGGCCATTGTTTTAATTACCCTTGATGAGAAAACAAAGCCATATTTTCTATTCATACAAACCGATTGAATGGTAAAGTCGACCACCGCCGCCACAGAGAAAGCGATACCCGCCCCCAACAGTCCCCATTGCCTGTACCCTACGATGCTAAAGGCAATATACCCAGCGGCAAACAACGACTCCATGAGTAAGAACAAGAGCGAGTTACCCTTTGCCAACGGAATGTAAGCGATAGGCAATTTGGCCGCTCTGAGATACAGTGAACAAGCCATAATCTGAGCCATCGGCACCATTTCCATGAAATTTCCCGAGAAGAGCAAAGGAACGATGAAAGGCAAGAATACAATAAGTAAGATAATCAGTGGAGAGACGAAGAGCAACGACACCTCCATCTGTTTGTTTACCAGCACATTGAATGACCTGTTGTCATGGATAAGTGCCGAAAGGCTTGGGAAATAATCCGTTTCCATGGCAGCAAAGAGCATTCCCCCATAAACAGATATGAGCATATATCCTGCGTTATACAACCCAAGTATTTCGAGCGAACCATTGTTATTGAGGAAAGCCCTTACCACGAATTCAGCGAAAGAAATAACGAAAGCCGCCGCCACGAATCCTATACCCAGCCGTACCATGCCCATTCCCTCGGTGACGAATGATTTAGCGAAAGAAAGACGCATGGGGAAAAGACGCCAAGAATAAGCGATGGTAAGCACCATGAGCGTTGCCGCCATAAGTACCAAAGACGGTACGATACCTGTCTCGCCAAGATAGAAATAAAGCGGTACAGAGATGACCAGAGCCAGGAGCACATGCATCACTGAAACTGACGCCATCGCTTTCAGCTGACGCGTTCCTTTCAAGATTGCCATTTCGCCTCCTGTAATGGTCGTCAGCGCCACTATTGGCGATAGCAACACGAAATGCAGCGTGTGCTTTCCCCATGAGAATGTCCAACTGTCCAGGCATGGACTAAGCACAACACAAAGCGTCATACCCACAATCGCAGTGATGAAACTCCACGACCTGATGAGCATTACCGTATGAGCCAATTGTTGTTTGTCTCCATTCTGGTAAGCATCCGATATGTTTCTCACGCCACTCGTTTGGATGCCCAATCCCGTAGCGTCAGACAACATCTTCGTGGTGGAATTGAAAAGCGACACCAATCCCATACCAGAAGGTCCCAGAAGCATGGCCACAAGCTTATTTCTCACTATTCCCAGAAGAATGGTGAGTAGTTGCACACCGCCGAACAGGCCTGTATATTTGATGATATGCGAATAACTTGTATTACCGTTGGTTTTGTGCATCTTTCGTTATTAAAACGACAAAAGGCTTTGAATATTTTATTATTACATAATAAAAGCATAAAAAAAACGTTAGTTTTACATCCATGACACTGAGCATCATCATTCCCGTCCATCAAGCAGAATCCACTTTGGAATCCTGTGTTGACAGTATTTTGCAGCAAGGTATATCCGATGCCGAGATTATCCTCGTTGACGACGGTTCCAATGCCCAGTGTGCAGACTTGTGCGACACCTTATCGTCAGAGCATGACATTGTGTTTGCGTACCATCAAAAGAACAGAGGTTGTTCTTCCGCCCGCAACAAAGGCATAGAGTTAGCGTCGGGTGACTACATCATGTTTATCGACAGCGACGCCAAGTTGGGTCCTTACACCTTGCCCATCCTCCTTGCCCGTTTGGGGGCCCATCCCGAGTACGACATTTTGGAATATCCCATTCTATGGCATTCAGGCAGCGAAGGCGAGATGATACAGAAATTCGGTCGTCACGAATATACCGACATGCGTGAATATTGGTTGGAAGGCGGTGCCTATGCCCATAATTATGCCATCAACAAGATATTCCGCAGATCTTTGTTTGACGAAGAGAAATTTCCCGATGGCGTCACCTTTGCAGATGCCTACATCTTTCCCCGTCTGCTGTCACACTGCCATGTCGTTGCCACCACCGAAGAAGGCATCTACCAATACGCCCCTGTTGATAGCGACCCTATTGACGAAGGCAATAGTTTGTCGGAATTGCTCGATGTGCATGTGAGTATGATTGAGTTATATGACCTCATCGACACGCCCACTGTCTACTATGCCGATGTGCTAAACATACAGTTGGACGTGTATGACCTCACGAAAGAACCCCCCATCCTTCCCGAGCCATCTACCCTTGACCGCCGAACCATCCGAAAATTACCCATCAACCGCAAGAGCAAGTTAAAACTCAGGCTCTTACGCATGTTAGGAATACGTCGTTTATGCAAATTACACCGTCTAAGAAACCGACTACGCCGGAGCCACTGATTAGTTTTATCATCACCTCGTACAACCTGCCTATTAGCATGTTACACGAGTGTCTCGACTCCATTCTCGCCCTTTCGCTGAGCAAGGGCGAACGAGAGATTGTGTTTATCGACGATGGTTCAGCAGAGTCGCCACTGGGCGAATTATCCAATTATACAGACGACATCATCTATATACGCCAATCTAACAGTGGTTTGAGTGAAGCCCGCAACCGAGGTATCCAATATAGCAGTGGTACCTATCTTCAATTTGTCGACGGCGATGATATGTTGAATCCTACCGCATACGATTATTGTCTCGCCCTGCTTCGAGGGCACAACCCCGATATTGTGACCTTTCATCTTACCGAAAAACGCCATTCGCAGAAGACACCCGTTAACGAAGGCCCTATGACAGGCAGCGAGTATATGCGACACCACAACCTTCGCGCCAGCGCCTGTGGTTATATCTTTAGGAAAGCACTCTTGCTGGGTCACCGTTTCACTCCTGGCATTCTTCATGAAGACGAGGAATTCACCCCTTTGCTGTTTCTGCGCGCCGACCGTCTCTTCACCACCGATGCCCAGGCCTATTACTATCGTCATAGGAGCAGTTCGATCATGCACAATAAAGACGAGGAATGGATAACCAAGCGTTTGGATGACACCCTCGGCGTGCTGTTTCGTCTGAACGACCGTAGCGCCACCCTGCCCCAGGCCGAACGTGACGCCCTTCTACGCAGGGTTCACCAACTAACAATGGACTATCTATATAATGTGATTACCCTCACCCATAGTGAAGAACGATTGGATGAAGCGCTGTCCAAACTGCGTGAGCGAGGTCTTTTTCCCCTTCCCGCCAAGGATTATACCATAAAATATGCGATGTTCAGGAGAATGGTGAACAACCGCCAAGGGAGAAAACTGCTGTTGTTAGGAGCGAGGGATGAACGATGAGCATTAGCGAATACGTCAAGCACGCCTAAGCCCAAGGAGTTTAAGAATAGCGAATTGAAAGATGAGAATACTATTGATAGGCGAATACAGCAATGTGCATGCCACGTTAGGCCAGGCATTGAAGACATTAGGTCATGATGTCACGGTATTGTCGAACGGAGATTTCTGGAAAGACTACCCCCGTGACATCAATCTGGAACGTCGCCCTGGGAAAATAGGCGGTTTATGCTATTTGTGGAAGGTGAAACGATTATTGCCACAACTTCGCGGCTATGACGTTGTTCAACTCATCAACCCCATGTTCCTTGAGTTGAAAGCCGAGCGTCTGTTTTCCATCTATCGCACCTTGCGTCGACAGAACGCCAGCATGTTCTTGGGTGGTTTCGGCATGGACTGGTATTGGATAAACACCTGCCGTACAGAGAAGCACCTCCGTTACAGCGATTTCAATATTGGTGACACGCTTCGCACCGACCCCTGTGCCATGGAAGAAGTGGCAGACTGGTGTGGTACCGCCAAAGAACGACTGAACCGCATGATTGCCGAAGACTGCGACGGTATCATCTGCGGTCTATATGAATATTGGACCTGCTACAGCCGACATTTCAAGATGAAGAGCACCTATATACCTTTCCCCATAGACTGTTCCCATCTTCCTGCCATTACCCACACCATACCCTCTCGTTTAAAAGTATTCATCGGCATTAACAAGTCGCGCAGCGCCTACAAAGGCACCGACATCATGCTACGCGAAACCCAATCTGTGGTCGCCGAAAACCAAGAAGACATGGAACTGACCATAGCCGAGTCTGTTCCCTTTGACCAATATCAACACCTCTTGGACGACAGCGACGTGTTGTTAGACCAACTTTATAGTTACACCCCCGCTATGAATGCACTAATGGCCATGTCGAAAGGCATCCTCTGTGTAGGCGGTGGTGAACCCGAACATTACGAGCACCTAGGAGAACATCGTCTACATCCCATCATCAATGTCACACCAGAAGACGGCAGTGTACGATCCGCCATGGAACACCTCTTAAGGCACAAAGAAGATATACCCCGTTTACGGCAGGAGAGCCAAGATTATGTCAAACACCATCATGACGCCCTACGTGTTGCCGAGGCATACCTTCGTTTTTGGCATGAAAAAGGCCGGAATCGATGATTCCAGCCTTTTTATGTCGTATAGGACTCCGATACCAATAATCGTCGAAATCCCCTCAACTATTTATGCTTCAGCAGGAGCCTCAGCGGGAGTCTCAGCATTTTCAGCGGCAGCCTCTGCAGCTTCTTGCTCTGCCTTGGCAGCAGCCTCTGCAGCCTTCTTCTCAGCCACTTTCTTAGCTATCTCTTCGTTGATTTTCTTCTCCGCCTCGAGTTCCTTGTTTATAGCAGCCTTCTTGGCTTTTTCCTCTTCAGTACGGATTTTATCCAAGCCCTTCTGTTTGTCATTCTTCCAGGCATCGAACTTACGCTCGAGAGCAGCCTCATCGAAAGCGCCTTTTTTCACGCCACCCTTGAGGTGTTTCATCATGTAGACTCCCTCACGTTTGAGTATAGTACGCACGGTATCAGTAGGCTGTGCACCCACTTCTACCCAATACAATGCACGTTCGAAATTCAAATCTACGGTAGCGGGATTGGTGTTGGGATTGTATGTACCAATCTTCTCAGTAAACCGACCATCACGTGGTGCTCTTGAATCAGCGATCACGATGCTGTAGAAGGCATAGCCTTTGCGTCCGCGACGCTGCAATCTGATTTTTGTTGCCATTAATTTTTTATTTTTAGGTTTGAATTAAATGCCGTCATCTCGTAACGGCGGTGCAAAATTACAAGAATTATTTTGAATAAAGCCCTGCCGTTGCTGGCAGGGCTAAATAATTAACAGATATTAACTTTAAAGACACTTCTATAGCTTATTATTTTGCAGGGAAAGCCATTTTCACCGACTGACCATCTGCCGTGCGAATGATATACAACCCTGGGGTAAGAGATTCATTGCCCGAAAAAGCGTCGGTATGCATCAGTAGCAATCCGTTAGGAGTATAGATATCTACCTTCTTTCCAAATACTTCTCCTGTAGTAGCATTTATCTCCTGAATGCCCGTTGATCCATCTGTCCATTCTGTTTTTCCATCATTGTAGACGAAATCAATGACACCTCCTCGCTTCGAAACCTTTACCTTAGCATGAAGCAAGTAAGAGCCATCGGTGTTAGGATTATAGAGTGTGCATGCCGGTGTTGACGTGTCGGAAAGCGTGTTGTTTCTCGACCCATTGACAAAGGTAGGCCATGCGTCGCCCGCATCACCATATCCTACAGCATCACCGCTAGCATTGTATATATAAACACTGAGCACCCCGTCAGCTGGCACTGGGTTGAAACAAGGACTTCCAGCGCCAGAAGTGTTCACCGTATTCCATTGCCATCTTTGCGGGATATAGTTGACATGGTAAATGAGCAGTCCTTCACCCTCCAATCCTTTATCCCATCCTGTCTTGTATCTATTTTCGAGCAGGTAGTATTCGTTATTGTTTCCAGGGTTGTATATGACATACGTCTCACCTCCGCTATCCACGGATTTCAGTCCCGTCACCTTACAAGGCTCACTCAGTTCACGATAATCAGCCCAACCACAGAATTTTCTTTCATAACCGCTGTAGTTGGAGGGCACCCATCCATTGTAGTTATAGCATCCCGCATCCATGAGGTCCCAGAATCCCATGCCATACTGTCCTTCGACAAGTGCGGAATTGCTGGCTGTATCATATAAGTCAGGCAATCCAAGGCAGTGTGAGAATTCGTGGCATATTGTACCGAGTCCTGAAAGCATTGGCACATAACCAGCTTCGCCCTCTTCACTACCATCTCCAGCCAACTCCTCGCTACATGCGTATGTGTCGATTGTCATACCATCGAAGTACATCGCATACGAACCCAGATGAGACTCATGCGGCCAAATAGTATAGGAAGGGGCTCCCCCCGCCTCACCATAACCAGAATAAAGGATAAACACCTGGTCAACCTCACCGTCATTGTCCCAATCATAGTCCTGGAAGTTGACATCATCATTCGCCGCACCAATGGCAAAACGAATAAACTCTCTCACAGTCTTCGCATTGTCGCTCTTTCCGCTGTTCGCCCCATAATAGGTAACACTTTTGGGAGCGGTGTACGGGCCTACGACATCAAAAGTGAGATCAAACAGTCCGTTACTCTGTTTCAAGAAGTAGTCGTGAACGCTTCCAATGGCTCCGTAACTATTTCGGTATCCAACAGTGTTGACGATATCAGTCCATGTGGCTTGAGGATTCTCTGAAGAGAAAGGCAGGTCGTTGAACTGCACAAGGATGATGAGTCCTTTTTTACTTCCCGTCAAATCGCCAATTGGTTCACCTACGTGACGCGGCTGCGTTACCCTTGGAGCCTTACGCATCGTTTCCACCAGTTGCTCTTGCGTAGGCAGATTGGCGATAGTTTGCAGTTCCTGTGCGGAGCGCTGTTCTACATTATGAGCCAATTGGTCAGTCTTTATCAAGTTGTCACCTTTGATGGCGGCATAATAGTAATTTCCTTGTTCTTCGAGCACTGGCAACCCGTCAGTAGTGCGATAAAAATGGAAATTCTCGTCACCTACAAGCATGAGCGTCACCTGAGTGCCATCGGCCTGTTTTACCGACTTCCACATTCTCTTTGCAGGAACAGCGCCAATGGTAAGCGCAACGAACAAAAGAACAATTGACAATAGCAGTTTTTTCATAGTCATTCTTATTATATTTGGTGCAAATTTAATGAAATCAGCCCAATAATCAAAATTATTCGCTTAAAATATGTTGAAATGAGAAAAAAGGGGTACATTTGCACAAATGATTACCGAACTGAGCATTGTTATTCCCACGTACGACAAGGATTGCGTGCAACTTGTAGAGGTTCTGTCCGAACATGCCTCACAGGCTGCAAACTTGTGTTATGAGATTATCGTGGCCGATGACGGCTCTACGGACCAGCAAATCATCACAACGAACCGACGCATCAACACCTTTGCCTGTTGTCGTTATATCGAACGCCAGAAGAATGTGGGCCGTGCCGCCATCCGCAATTTTCTTGTTAGCGAGTCGCATTTCCCTTGGCTTCTTTTTATCGACAGCCGTATGAGGGTGAGAGACCGCCATTTTCTTCAGTCCTATCTAGAGCAAGACGATATGGACGTAATATATGGCGGCTATGTCGTGGAAGAAAAAGCGACCATGCGACATTGTCTGCGTTACCTATACGAACGACATTTCTTGCTCAACCACCCAGCCTCTGTGCGCCAGCGTCATCCTTATCTAGATTTTCACACATCGAATTTTCTTGTCCGCCGTAGCGTGTTGGAACGTATTCCTTTTGATGAACGTTTCAAGCATTATGGTTATGAAGACGTGCTTTACGGTCGTCAGCTAGAAGAAGCGAATGTTAGAATCCGCCACATTGACAACCCCGTGTTGTTCAGCGGTTTCGAGAGCAATGAAGCGTTCATAGAGAAGACCGAAGAAGCCCTCGTCACTCTCTATTCTTTCCGCAGAGAGTTGAAGGACTATTCCCGCATGATACAGCTAACCGACAAGCTGCGCCATTGGCATTTACTATGGCTTGCACGATTGGGGTTCCGTTTGTTTGGTAAGCAATGGAGAAGGAAGTGCGTGGGTGGGCGCCCCACTCTACGTGCGTTTAATCTGTATAGAGTGGGATACTATTTAAAGGTAAAAAGGTAAAAGGTAAAAGGGTAAAAAGGTAAAAAAGTAAAAGGGGAAGATACAGAGGAAGGAGCAAGGAAAGCTGCCATAGAGAGGATAGCTGTCATAGGGACATAGCTGCTATTGAGAAGATAGTTGCTAAAGAAAATATCGCAGCCATAGTGTCTATGGTTGCGATATTTGTAGTAGTTTTTTAGAAACTATAGTAACTATAGATGGTAAGGGGAATGGTTCAAGGTTGCTTTTGAGGAGGCAAAGTCTGAGAAATGTTTTGTTCGCGGTGGCAGATACGCACCTCGATGCCATATTTGCGATGTATATGCTCGGCTAGATGCTGTGCGCTATATACAGAACGGTGTTGTCCACCCGTGCAACCGAAAGAAAACATCAAACTGGTAAAGCCACGTTGAAGATAACGCTCCACATGCGCATCCGCCAACCGGTAAACACTATCGAGGAAAGTCAGAATTTCGCCATCATCTTCAAGGAAACGGATGACCGGCTCGTCAAGTCCTGTCAGCATTTTATATGGTTCGTATCGTCCAGGGTTATGAGTTGACCTGCAGTCGAATACATATCCCCCACCATTCCCAGACTCATCTTCAGGTATACCCTTCTTATATGAGAAGCTGAATATCCGAACCACAAGCGGCCCCTTCCCATCGTATTTTGAATATGTTGCCGGTCCATCTTTTGGATGAGCGTCATAGACATTCACTTCCGTTGTCTTATAGCCGTCAGCCCTTGCCGCCACATCATTATGAACAGGAGCGAATTGTGGCAACTGAGTCAGTTGCTGTAACACCTCCATCAGATAAGGATACGGGAATTGCACAGAGCCTATCATCTCACGCAGATTATCCATCGCTGGCGGTATGGACTCGAGGAAATGTCTTTTCCGTTCAAAATAGCCCCTAAATCCGTATGCGCCAAGCACTTGCAATGTACGGAACAGAACAAAAAGACTCAGTCTATCGACAAAATGACGTTTTGCAGGCACCTCCGTCACATTTTTGAGTGCGTCGTAGTATTCAGCCACCAACTCACGTCGCAACTTGTTGGAATATTTTGCTGAAGCCTGCCAGATGAATGAAGCCAAATCGTAGTAATATGGTCCCCGTCTCCCTCCTTGGAAGTCGATAAAAAACGGAGCCCCCTCCTTGTCAAGCATCACATTTCTCGCTTGAAAGTCGCGATAGAGGAAACTGGCCGGCTTTTCCGCCGTCAGGTCTTTTGCCAAGAGTCGGAAATTCGCTTCCAATTTTAGCTCGTGAAAATCGAGATCCGTAGGTTTAAGAAAGCAGTATTTGAAGTAGTTCAAGTCGAACAACACGCTGTCTTCGTCAAACTCCGGCTGTGGATAACATTGAGAGAAGTCCAGTCCTCTAGCTCCCCTTATCTGTATTTCCGGCAGCATGCGTATGGTCCTGATGAGCAGTTGTCGTTCATTGAGGTTGTAACGACCACCCGCCTCCCTACCCCCTTTTAGGGCATCAAAGAGAGAATGTTTCCCCAAATCCGTCTGGAGATAGCGCCGCTCATCCTCACTCACAGCGATGATTTCCGGCACCGGCAGTTGTCGATGTCTGAAATGCTTGGCCAGATAAATAAAGGCATGGTTTTCATCGCGCGAAGTCCCCACGACTCCCACCACAGAAGAGCCATCAGGTTGGGTGAGTCGGTAGTACTGCCTATTGCTCCCCGCCATCGGCATTTTCTCGATATGAGTCGGTTGATGATGGTAATGCTGCTCGTAGAGTTGTACCAGTTGTTTCATGACTCGTTGTCTTTGGATTGTTGTTCCTTCTTCTTTTGGTATGCCTGGATGTATGCATCAGCCAACAAGAGGAGCATGAGGATACCAAGTGACATCCACCAGGATTCAGTAATGAATAATAATCCGGCGGATACGACGAAGATCATGATGATGTGCAGAATTTTTGCTTTTTTGTCCATTATGGTGCAAAAGTAGGTAAAAAAAAGAAGAACAAGAAATAAAAGAATAGAAAATAAAAAAAATCGGATGTCTCTCGACAACCGATTTCCAAAAAACAAACTACTTAAAAACTAATCTACTAAAACAAATCAAAAATATCTTTCCTTTTCGGGGTGCAAAGTTACAGCATTCTTACGAATCCTGCAAATCCGCACGTCTCAAAAGCTTTTCAATTTACATCATGCCGCCCATTCCGGGTGCTCCGCCCATCGGCATAGCGGGTTCTTTCTCGGGTTTGTCGACGATGAGGCATTCCGTTGTCAGGAACATGCCAGCGATAGATGCGGCGTTCTCGAGAGCCACACGAGCCACCTTTGCCGGATCGATAACGCCCGCTTTCCGCATATCTTCATAGACATCCGTACGTGCATTGTATCCGAAGTCGCCTTTGCCCTCGAGCACCTTCTGTACAACGACAGCCCCTTCACCACCAGCATTGATGACGATTTGACGGAGCGGTTCCTCGATGGCCCTAGCTACGATGTTGATACCCGTCTGTTCGTCGGCATTGTCGCCTTTGAGGCCTTTGAGCGCTTCAAGAGCACGAATATACGTGCTACCGCCACCGGCAACCACGCCCTCTTCAATAGCCGCACGAGTAGCGCAAAGAGCATCGTCGACACGGTCTTTCTTCTCTTTCATCTCCACTTCACTATTGGCGCCTACATAGAGTACTGCCACGCCGCCAGAGAGTTTGGCCAACCGTTCCTGCAATTTCTCTTTGTCGTAAGAACTGGTGGTATTGGCTATTTCGTTCTTGATAGCCGCCACGCGGTCAGCGATAGCCTGTTTTGTACCAGCGCCATCAACGATGGTCGTATTATCCTTAGAGATTGTCACTTTCTCGCACGTTCCCAACATCTCCATAGTGGCCTGTTCGAGTTTGAGACCTTTCTCCTCGCTGATAACCACACCACCAGTAAGGATAGCGATATCTTCAAGCATTGCCTTACGACGATCGCCGAATCCAGGAGCTTTAACGGCACAAATCTTCAGGTTAGAACGCAGTCTATTGACAACAAGCGTGGTAAGCGCCTCAGAGTCAACATCCTCAGCGATGACGAGCAATGGACGTCCCGACTCAGCCGCCGGCTGAAGTATCGGCAGGAACTCTTTGATATTGGATATTTTCTTGTCATAGATGAGTATGAGCGGATTGTCCATCACGCACTCCATCTTGTCAGGATCAGTAACGAAATAACCACTGAGGTAACCACGGTCGAACTGCATACCCTCCACCACGTCGATATGTGTGTCGCGGCTCTTGCTCTCCTCAATGGAGATGACACCGTCTTTCGACACCTTGCGCATGGCATCAGCCAGCAGCTTACCTATTTCCGCATCATTGTTGGCACTGACAGCAGCCACCTGTTCTATCTTATCGTAGTCGTCGCCCACTTTTTCAGCCTTGGCAGCTATATAATCAACGACAGCCTTTACCGCCTTGTCGATACCTCTCTTGAGGTCCATCGGGTTTGCGCCAGCTGTAACATTTTTCAGTCCCTCGTTTACAATCGCCTGAGCGAGAATGGTAGCAGTCGTCGTACCATCACCGGCATCATCTCCAGTTTTCGAGGCCACGCTCTTAACAAGCTGAGCACCCGTATTCTCGAAATGATCTTCGAGTTCAATCTCCTTGGCCACTGTAACACCATCCTTTGTGATTTGCGGTGCACCGAATTTCTTTTCAATGACCACGTTACGTCCCTTCGGTCCGAGGGTTACTTTCACTGCGTTTGCCAATTGGTCTACGCCCTTTTTGAGCAAGTCGCGGGCGTCGATATTGAATTTAATTTCCTTTGCCATAATTGTGAGTTTGTGAGTTTGTAAGTTTGTGAGTTTGTAAGTTTATGAGTTTTTTGTTTGTAACCCATAAATTATTTCTGGATAATGGCGAGCACGTCGCTTTGACGCATAATGAGATATTTTTCGCCTTCGAGTTCGATTTCAGTACCTGCATATTTTCCATAAAGCACCTCGTCTCCCTCTTTAAGGATCATTTCCTCATCTTTGGTACCATTACCTGCAGCAACAATTTTTCCATGCAATGGTTTTTCTTTTGCTGTGTCGGGGATAATAATTCCACCAATTTTCTCTTCCGCCGGTGCTGGCAAAACGAGCACACGGTCAGCTAAAGGTTTGATATTCATAACTTTATATATTTAAAGGTTTAAAAAATTCAAATCACATTATCCGATATAGCGAAAAGTGTGCCAAACCTGTTATAATGACAGATTTGGCACACCATTTTGCCACAAATGGCAGAGTGTTTATTGCCATTGCATTAAATTTTCCAAATAAGGTATCAGCTCCTCCGCCATCTGCGCATGATGTGCTGCATTTGGATGCCCTTGACTACCCATCCCCAGTTCCTTGTTCGACTCTTGGAACTCGAAAGTAAAAATATTGTTGTCGCCCATCGCCGCATATTCGTCGATGACCGTCTGTTGTGCCTTCTTTAGGTCGCTGCGCCGTTTTTCACCCATCATCGGTCCTACGAGAAAGACGATTTTTGCATTGAGGTATCTTTCACGCAACATCGCCACGAAACGCCGGAAACCGCCGGTCAGTCCACTCACCGTATATGAGCCTGTGGTGTCGTTAGTGCCCAAAGCCACGCACACCACATCCGGTTGGTAGAGAGAGAAGTCCCATAGTTCCCCTTTTGTAGTATACATCGTATGCGGGTAAATGAAGGGCATGATCTGCTCTGGAATTTTTCCCATGTAGTTGCGATAGACACCGATGCCCGACCTCGCCACCACATGATACTGAGCATTCAGAGCCTGTGCCGTCAAGAAAGCATAAGTAAGGCAGAAGTTCTGCAAGCTGTAGTAGAAAGTCTTTTCTTTTCCATTGCCCTCTATTCCATACCCACACGTGATGGAGTTGCCAATGAACTCTATTTTCCTTTCCGGCAATGAAGGAGCTTCCAGCAGTTGTGCCCCATCGTCAAGATACAACCCATAGAACACCGGTTTTTTCCCATGCCCCTCAATGGCATAGATGATACGCAGGTCATGCGCCCCATCTGTCAAGTCTTTTGCGATTGTCGTTATCTCCTCTCCTTTTTTCGACTCCACCTTGAATGGCATTCTATCATCGAGTTGAATGACATAGAATCCGCCTCCCGGATTGGTTTTCATCTTGACCGACGAACCAGTAAAACGACAGATGACCTGCACCCCTGGATAGGTCCAAGCCACAGTTTCCGGATTAGCTCTGCTGACACGCCCCATATACACGAAATTTGCGTCAGAAGCTGGAACGAAATGGGACGCCCATGACTGCGATGCGATAGCCACAAAGCAGAAAAAGAGGAATAAAGGACGTTGAATTTTATACATTTTTTTAAACGCAATAGTTTACACCGAATTGTTCGATTTTTTCAACTACAAATTATGAGGTTTGTTTATACCACAAATTATACGAATTGCACAAATAAAAAAAACGAACACGAATTGATTTTATGCACTATACAATGCTCGAAATCGTAAGGATATATGCTTTTCAATAGAACCCTTTGTCCTTCGTTTGCATAACCGTTAGGTTCTGGATAGCGGATTTCTGCTGAGGAGCATTGAGGATCACAGGATGACGTGTCAGTTCACTTTGCATCCATTGCGCCAACTGGTCCATCCAAACCACAGCCCCCTTCATAGTAGGATGCAGTCCATCGCGTGCCCGTTCCATCTGCATGTCGCGACTGTCAAAGAAACGGTCAGCACCCACCTCCTTAATGAGTTGGTCGTTGTATCCCTTGTCTATCCATCTCTTGATGCCATTGGGATTATTTTCCGTATAACTGGGCGGGCCAATCCATACAAAGGGGATGTCGCCCACTTTTTCCAACACGCGTTGAACATTGCGATGAATCGTATTCATATCCTTGAGTGTCAGTTCATTGCTACCCATACAGAGTACTATGAAAGTAGGCTTGGTTTCCTCCATAAAATGTTCTAACGTTCTTGTACAACCCCAACTGTAGGACGAAGAGCCATACCAAGTAACCGTATACAGTTCGTGGCCGTTTTCCTTAGCATAGTTCCAGAAATAGTGTGCAATAGGCTCCACCATGGAATCGCCCACGAAGAGGAATCGCTGAGGGCTCTCATCCTTCACTTTCTGTTGTATCTGAACCGAATCAGCGGGTTGTGTTGCCGTGGAATCACTATTCAGTGCCGCCAGCGACGCCTGCATATCAACTTTCCTTACCGGTTCATCGCCAAGAGAGAAACTTAGCGGGCTAATGGCATAGGTGAAAATGACTATACAGACATTGAAAAGTATCAAAAGCGTTTTTACCTGAGTGTTCATTTTTTGGGTGTGAAGGATTTGGGGTGCAAAGGTAATGAAAAAAAAAGGAATGGGGTAAAAAAAGGGTAATTATTTGGTTATTGTCAGAAAAAACACTATTTTTGCACAATTAAACCCACAGTATTGCTATGAAAGAATTTTTCAAAATGGTATTCGCCACGATGGTTGGCATGTTGCTTTTTGGTTTGGTTATGACTATCCTTGGCGTGATGTGTATTATCGGCATGGTTGCCTCGGGCAGTGGTACGCGCAATGTAGAGGACAACAGCGTGATGGTCATGAACCTTACAGGTTCCATGGATGAACGTAGCGAAGGTAGCGTTCTTAGCATGATAACCGGCGAAGGTGGTGGAGGCATTGGTTTGGACGAAGTGCTCACTTCTATCCGTTTAGCCAAGGAACATGAAGATATTCGCGGCATCTATATTGAAGCCGGCCTGTTCGGAGCCGATTCCTATGCCTCGATACAAGCCGTTCGCAATGCCCTCGCAGATTTCCGCAAAGCAGGTAAGTGGGTTATCGCTTATGGTGACAGTTATACCCAGTCGACCTATTATCTAGCCAGCGTGGCCGACAAGGTATATCTCAACCCCCAAGGACAGATAGACTGGCACGGTATTGCTTCAGAGCCAATCTTTTTGAAAGATGTGTTGGCCAAGTTCGGTGTCAAGATGCAGCTGTCGAAGGTAGGTGCTTATAAGAGCGCCCCCGAGATGTTCACCGCCGACAAGATGAGCGACGCCAATCGCGAGCAGGTGACCGCCTACGTCACTGGTATTTGGGATAACGTGTTGAAGGGAGTGTCGGAGAGCAGGAAAGTGAGCATTGACAGCCTGAACGCTTGGGCTGACCGTCTGATTTCCTTCGATGCACCAGAGAACTATGTCAAATATAAACTAGTTGACGGACTGATGTATACCGATGAAGTGAAGAAAGTAGTGAAGAAGCAGCTGTCTCTTTCCGAAGACGACTATATTCCTCGACTGAGCATGTCGGATATGCTTCAAACCAAGCACAAGCATGATGGAGAGCAAGTGGCCGTGTATTACGCCTATGGCGATATCGTAGATGGAGACGCTCAAAGTATGCTTTCGGAAGGCCATGTCATTGATGCCCAGGAAGTATGCAAGGACCTGGAGCAGCTGATGAACGATGACGAGGTTAAGGCCGTGGTATTGCGCATCAATTCCGGTGGTGGTAGTGCCTATGCTTCTGAGCAAATCTGGCATCAAGTAGAGATGTTGAAGCAGAAGAAACCTGTCGTCGTATCTATGGGCGGTATGGCTGCTTCTGGTGGCTATTATATCAGTTGCGGCGCCAACTGGATTATCGCCGAGCCCACCACCCTTACCGGTTCGATAGGTATTTTCGGCATGTTCCCCGACGCCAGTCAGTTGCTCACCGAGAAATTAGGTGTAAAATTTGACGAGGTGAAGACGAACAAGAATAGCGGTTTCGGCACTATGTCACGTCCGTTCAACGCAGAAGAGATGAGTTACCTTGACTCTTATGTAGACCGTGGCTACAAATTATTCCGCCAACGTGTGGCCGATGGCAGGAAGTTACCCGTAGACTCTGTAGAAGCCATTGCCCAAGGTCATGTTTGGTTGGGCCAAGACGCTTTGAAGATCAAGTTGGTTGACGAACTCGGCGGTCTTGATTCTGCAGTTAAGAAAGCCGCCCAGCTGGCCCATCTTGACGAGTACCACGCCAGTTACTATCCCGGCAAAAAAGACTTCCTGGAGTCGTTGCTCGGTGAAGAGCTTCAGAGGAGCTATCTTGACGAATGGCGTTCAAGCCTGGGAGACTATATGCAGTTGTTCACTTTAATGAAGAACATGAACATGCATAATGCCATTCAGGCCAGAATTCCATATTATTTTAATATAAGGTAAGCGGAAAGGAAAGAGGGAAACCTTTATCATTGGCATGGAAGGCGACCACATTAAGGTTAATAAATGGCTGTTGCCCGTAAGTTGGCTTTACGGGTTGGGCGTGCGACTACGTAACAAATGCTTTGAATGGGGCATTTTGAAGAGTCGTTCGTTCAGTGTACCCATTATCTCCGTGGGCAATATCACTGTTGGTGGTAGTGGCAAGACCCCCCATGTGGAGTACCTTGTCGAGATGTTGAAGGACAAAGTTCGCGTAGCCGTGTTGAGCCGTGGTTACAAACGTAAGAGTAAGGGCTATCAGTTGGCCTCTCCTCTTTCGACTGTGTCCGACATCGGTGATGAGCCTTTGCAGATGAAGAAGAAATATCCGAATGTCCATGTGGCCGTAGATGCCAACCGTTGTGAGGGTATTGACCGTCTAACCCAAGACGATGAGACAAAGGACACCGACGTGATACTCTTAGATGACGCCTATCAGCATCGTTATGTAAAGCCCGGTATCAACATATTGTTGGTGGACTACCACCGTTTGATTATCTACGACAAATTGTTGCCTGCAGGTCGGTTACGTGAGCCCAAGGATGGCAAGCGTCGTGCCGACATGGTTATCATCACGAAATGTCCCGAGGGGCTGAATCCTATTGACTACCGTGTTGTGATGCGTGCCATGGATTTATATCCCTACCAGACCTTGTTGTTCAGCCGTATGGTATACGACAAACTTCGCCCCCTATTCTGCGGCGAGGCGCGTTCGTTGGAGAGTATCGGCAACGAGGAACACGTATTGGCTTTGAGTGGCATCGCCAGTCCCGAACATTTCGAAGAAGACCTTCGCCAGCACTGCAGCGCCCTCACTCCGATGCGTTTCAGCGACCACCACGATTTCACCTCTGAAGACGAAGAGCTTATCAACAGTACTTTTGAGTCGTTACCCTCACCCAAGCTCATCATCACGACAGAGAAAGATTCCGTTCGTTTGTTGTCGCTTACAGGTTTGAGTGAGGACGTGCGCCATCATCTTTACGTATTGCCCATCAAAGTATCCTTCTTATTGGATCAGGAAGAAATCTTCACCCAAAAAATCTTAAGCTATGTACAAAAGAATTCAAGAAACAGCATCCTGGTTACGGGAAAGGTTGAGAACAAGTCCAAAGACAGCAATCGTTCTGGGGACCGGCCTCGGACAATTAGCTTCTGAGATTACCGATAGCTTCGAGATACCCTATACCGACATTCCCCATTTCCCCGTTAGCACTGTTGAAGGTCATGCCGGCAAATTGATTTTCGGTAAGTTGGGTAAGACAGACATCATGGCTATGCAAGGCCGTTTCCATTATTATGAAGGCTACTCCATGCAAGAGGTGACCTTTTCAGTGCGTGTTATGTATGAGTTGGGCATCAAGACTTTGTTTGTCAGTAATGCCGCCGGTGGAATGAACCCCGATTTCAAGATAGGAGATTTGATGGTTATCACCGACCACATTAATATGTTCCCCGACCATCCGTTGAGAGGAAAGAACATCCCCACGGGTCCCCGTTTTCCAGATATGCATGAGCCATACGACCATGCGTTGATTGCCAAAGCAGACCAGGTCGCCCAAAAGTATGGCATTCCTTTGCAGCATGGTGTTTATGTAGGTGTTCAAGGTCCCACATTCGAGACTCCTGCCGAATACCGCATGTACCGCATACTAGGTGGCGACGCCATTGGCATGAGCACCGTTCCCGAGGTGATTGTAGCCCATCACTGTGGCATCAAGGCTTTCGGGGTTAGCATCATTACCGACCTTGGTGGTTTTGATGTTCCTGTTGCCGTCAGTCATGAAGAAGTGCAGGAAGCCGCAAATAAGGCCCAGCCGTTGATGACAAAACTGATGAGAGAGATGGTGGAAGAAGGTTGAAAAAATTAAAAAAATAAAAAATTAAAAGATTAAAAAATTAGAAAATTAAAAAAATCGACAATTGGGATTTTAAGAATTAAAAGAATAAAGCAAATCAAAGGATTAAAGATAGAAGGGAAAAAAGGGATAAGATAAAAAACATTAACGATGACAGATATTTCGACATTGGGTGAGTTTGGCTTGATTCGCCATCTCACCGAGAGTATCAAAATAAAGAATGAATCGACGAAGTATGGTGTGGGGGACGACTGTGCCGTGCTTCATTACCCCGACAGCGAAACGTTAGTGACAACCGATATGCTTGTCGAGGGGGTACATTTTGACCTCACCTATATCGACATGGCCCATTTGGGGTATAAGTCAGCGATGGTGAATTTGAGCGATATCTTTGCCATGAACGGCACCCCCAGGCAATTATTGGTCAGTTTAGCTGTCAGCAAGCGTTTCAAGGTGGAAGACTTAGAGCAGTTCTACCATGGTCTACGTATGGCCTGCGACAAGTGGGGGGTAGACATCGTAGGTGGCGACACCACATCGTCATACACAGGTCTGTCGATTAGCATCACCTGCATTGGCGAGGCTAAGAAAGAAGACATAGTCTATCGTCATGGTGCCAAAGACACTGACCTCATCTGCGTGAGTGGAGACTTAGGAGCCGCTTATATGGGCCTTCAGCTGTTGGAGCGTGAAAAACGTGTATATTACCAACAAGTTGACGAGGCGAAGAAGAAAGGCGACCAACGTGCTTTGGAAACCCTCAGTGATTTCCAACCCGATTTCGCCGGCAGAGAATACCTATTGCAGCGCCAATTACAACCCGAGGCACGTGGAGACATTCTCCAAAGTCTCCGTGAGTCAGGCATCCACCCCACCTCAATGATGGACATCAGTGATGGTTTGAGCAGTGAATTGCACCATATCTGTGAACAGAGTGGCTGTGGCTGTCGCATTTTCGAGAAAAATATCCCTATTGACTACCAAACAGCTGTCATGGCCGAGGAGTTGAATTTGAACGTCACCACCTGTGCTCTGAACGGTGGCGAAGACTACGAGTTGCTTTTTACCGTTCCCATCGGCGACCACGAAAAGGTGGAACTTTTGGAAGGCGTAAAACTTATCGGTCATATCACTCGGAAAGAACTGGGCATGAAGTTAGTGAGCCGTGACGGTCAAGATTTCGACCTTCCCGCCCAGGGGTGGAATCCGCTGAAGGGGTGAGCTTGTAAGTTTATAAGTTTGTGAGTTTATGAGCTTGTGAGTTTGTGGCGCATCGTGAAGAAACGACATAATGAAAGGCGGGATTCCTGTTGGAGTCCCGCCTTTCGTATATATGATTATTTATGTTTATTTCACGAGTACTTTTTGTCCGTTTACCACATATACGCCAGGCTGAAGTCTCTGCACCTGTTCAGCATTGATGCCAGATGCCACTTTCACACCTGAGACATTGTATACATCCACTTTTCCGTTAGCTGCAGCAATAGCACTGATAGATGTGGTTGCGCCAGCAGCCAGGTGGTAAGTAGTGAGTGTAGTGTTGTTGCCCGAGTCAAGTTTCACAAAGCAGCGGGTAGCGTGGAATCCACCTTTTGCCTCATCGACAGCCACGAATTTCGCTTCGCTATTGTCAGCAGCGAGGATGCCATACAGCCCTGTGCCTTTACATGCTTTCTGAGCTGCTGCCATCTGGACATATTCGCTACCAGCATGGAATGCAACAACGGCCTCACCCATTGACACGATGGTTTCCTTGGAGATACGTTTTGAACCGTTTTCTCCCGTATAATACAAGATATATGGAACATTTGCCTCAATACCCCCAGCCTTGCAATCCTGGAAGAAGAGCGAGACGGCTGTTCCACTCTGTTCAACGGCCACCAGTTTTTCGAGTCGGCAATCATTGCCGAACACCTCATTGAGTTCGTTTTCAGAAAGAGCGAAAGGCAATGAAATGGTATTCCATCCATTGAAAACATATCGGTTCGCATTTACCTTGCACACCTGACCATCATATTTCTGGAGGTTAGAGCCATTAGTAGTACTCAAGTTGAGTGTCTGCTGCGCATTAGCCGTCAGAGCGGCGATGGCAAAAGCCATGATAAAGTAGAGTTTTCTCATAATGATATCATTTAGTTAGTTGGTTTATTTGGCAAAGATACGAAAGATAATTATATGCACCAAATTTTATGACATTTTTCGTGTCATTTTTTTATGGTTTATATCCAATAATCCAAAGTCATATTCATGGCGATGGAAATTTATTGTGCCGCTTTGTTCTTGTCGCTGCTCTCCCTTATTTTCAGTATCATGGGAACCACTTCGCGATAAATCTTTTGATCGCCACCTATGCTTTTTAGCAGCAGTTCACAAGCCTTGATTCCTTGTTCACGAGCCTGGTCCATAATGGCCGACAATTTGGGCGTTACGAAAGCCGCCGTCTCTCCCTCGGTAAAACCAATGATAGCCACATCTTGGGGTATACGCAAATTTTTACTCTTAATGCCATCGAAAGCCCCGTAGGTAAGGATATCGTTGAAAGCCAAAATGGCATCTGGCGGATTGCTGCTTTCCAACATTTTTATGGTATTGTTTCGCGCTATGTCGAAATCTATCTTGTCGCAGATGATTATTTCGCGGTCAATGGGAATACGATGTTCCCTGAGAGCCTCCAGATAACCATGTTTGCGGCGCACCACCATATCAAGATGATTGGGGCCACCGAGGAAAGCCACTCTTCGGCTTCCTGTCGCCAACATGTGCATCGTCGCCTCGTAGGCAGCCTCGTCGCCGTTAGCGACAACCTGAGAGAACAATTCCGGCAAACATGTACGTGCAAAGAAAACAAGCGGAATCCCCATGTCGTGGATTTCCCGAAAATGCGAATAATCAATGGTATCTTGCGCAAGGCACGCTATGATTCCCTCTACATGCAGAGAGATGAAGTTGTCGATGGCTTGTTCTTCGAGGTTATGATCTTCGTGGCTATTACTACTAAACACTGAGTATCCTTCCTGTCGTGCCCTTTCCTCAATTCCTGCGAGTACAGCAGCATAGTAATGCGTAACAAGGTTAGGCAACACCACTCCGATCATTTTCGGAGCCTCTTTGCGCAAACTTTGAGCGAATGGATTAGGTCTGTAATTCAGTTTTTTGGCTAGCGCCTTCACCTTTTCCCTCATTTCCTCGCCCACCTCATGACTATTCCTTAAGGCACGTGAAACGGTAGCGATACTCACTCCCAATTCATCGGCCAAGTCTTTTAAAGAAGTACGACGTTTTTTCACGTTGAAGTATTGATAAGAGTAATAATAAGTAAGTTGGTGCAAATTTAATACATTTTGTTGTCTTTCGCAAACGTTTACGTACTTTTTTGCGCAAAAATATTGTGATTTCTTTTCTTTTTGACAAAATCTATTTAGTTTTGCAAAAGAAAAGGTAAGAATGAGTAATGAATAGTTGATAATAAGTTAGTTAGAACTGGATTAGCGATGTTGCGAAACACCCTAATCCATTTTTTTTTGCATTATAATACAGCCAAAAATATTGGCTTTTAATTCTTTACCTTAATACTTGCCACAATTAGAAGGGGAACAGTTGCTCTTCTTCCACATCACAGTGAACAAATCCCATTTCGCGCGCTTTTTCCTCGCCCATAGCGAAATAGGTAACTTCCGCCTCGGCACAAATTTCCTTTTTGTCGTTCTCCACCGCCACATGGATTTCCACGAAATTGCGTTTTCTTGCCGTTATCCACGCCCTTATTGTCAGTTGCGGATCCTCGGAAGATATTGGTTTTCGGAAAGACACATTCAGACGTGAGGTCATGCCAGCAGTCTGTAGTTTGCGTGTAACCACCCACCCTGCCGTTTCGTCGATGAGAGTGCTTATGATTCCACCATGAAGAGTGCCCACCCACCCTTGGAAATGCTGTTGCGGTTGCCAATACGACACCACTTGTTCACCATCTTCATAGAAATGCATGTGTAGTCCAATGGGGTTATCAGGAGCACAACCGAAGCAGTTATAACCTTCTTTTTGAATCCAGGGATTTTTGATTTTACGCATGGGAGTGAAGATTTAGGTGTAAACGAAAGTTAGGAATGGAAAAGTATAAAGAATGAAGAGAGGATGGTTTAGAATGTGAATTCGAAGCCGAAGCGGACACCATGTTTTTTTACGCCCGGCATATCTGTGTATGTTAGCCGTCGCACATAGACCACTTGGAAGAATTTGAGTATATTATGAAAACCCGCCACCAATTCCAGATACGGCCGTCCGCTATCCATTACCCCTACCTCCTCCGGGAATTTGAACAGCATGGGATCGTTTGCATTTTTCTCGAGGAAAGGATTGTTTTTCGACGTAAGATAGCCCCACATTCCCCTGATGCCAACAATTTCCCTCATCTTCAGTTTCTTGATGAGCGGTATACGATTCAGTATTTTTCCATTTATGTCCCACTTTATGTCCACCATAGCAAACCTATCGTTGAGGAACTCCATGCTCTTCATCAAGGCGAACGACCTCTCATTCAAGACATAAGATAGGTTTGCCGGCGGCATAATGAGCAAAGGGAACGGCACTTTGTTCCATTGTGCTCCAACCTTCGCATTCACATCCATTTTTCCCCAACTGTTGAGCCATATACGCTTGTAGACACCCGCCTCGGTATAATTGTATTTATACTGTCCTCCCAGAAAGCCATCGAAGCCCATGGTATGAGACAGCGAAAATTCCGGAGCATCGAGGTTCACCGGTATTCTCCTGTTTTTAGAGTTGATGTATGTGCACCCAGGCTGTAAGCGGAACGCCAGAGTCATCTCCGTCGTCCTTATTTTGCTTACAATTTGTCCGTCATTGACATGTTCGAACACCAGTTCGCCTGTCGGCTCATTGCTTTCCATCTTCATGTCGAAGGTCGTACGGAACCCCCAATCCGTTTCCCAGTCGAACTTGGCAATCTGCCGGTTATAGAAGTACATTTCCTCCACTTTGTTCCATTTTAGTGCCGTAAAGACATTATCCTTGTCTGTGTGCATGAATTTATCAGACGAGGACATGATATCGTAGGACGACTCAAAAGAGAGGGTTCTGATAGGGAATTCGGTAGGTTGGTATTCTTTTTTATTGAACGAATAGGTTACTGTTGAACTATAATAGTTTCTATGGCTTTTCGTCCCATATGCATAATAACCTTTCCAGTACCAATGAGGGTTAAGAGCCGCCGTTGTCTGACCACTCGCCCTCAGTCGCATACCATCAACAAAGTTGTTTGACACGATGGTGTTGATGGGTCCTATGTCAAATTTGCTTTTCGTTGTCTGCGAACCCGTTTCCACAAAGTTCTCGACGAGCGCTTTCACTCCAAAGAGCACATATTTGAACCCTTTCGTCTGTTCCATCCTATGAATAAACGCGTCCATAGAAGACTCCCCTTTTGACAGTTCCACCGACCTGTATTGTTGCCAGAATTTCTCATCCCGCATCCTGGCCTCGGCATCGTACCTTGTCGACGCCCTACCCTTGAACAATTTTTTCGGTATTTCATCAAAAGCGTAATCAGAGAGTCTTGTTGTTCTAATGACAAGCGCTTTGGAGAGAAATTGTGTGAGCGCCATCTCCGCAATCATATCGTCGACCGAGAGCACCCATTCCCCATTAGGAAGTTTCATATACTCTTGGTCAACCCGTAGGTTTTCAACGAAGTTGACATCGCTCCTCGACGGAATGGTAAGGCTGCATTTCTTCACATGCAGAGAACTATCGTTGATGACGTATAGTTCGCCCCGAAATCCGAAGTCTTGCTGGTTGTTAGGTGTGAACTGCAAGTGTATGCACCTATCCTGTCCCACGTATACCGTATCTTCGATATAAAACCTATAGAATGCTATTGCATCTTTGCCTATGGGACTGGTGAAAGGATATTGCAACAGTCTCACCTGATCATCGTAAATGTCCACGTCGGAGAACACCTCTTTCAACATTTCGTTGAGCACCTGTCCCGTCTGCAAGAGTTGATTAACTCCAGTGCTCGACTGTCCCTTAACGATATCCTTCTCGCTTCGCGGACTCTTTCTATAGAGATGTTGTGACACCGTTTCGTCGACGCTGATAGGCAGAATCAATTTTCCGTTATACGGACACAGTTCCACTTGATCGATGATCCATTGCATCTTTCTCTTTTGGGCATTTTCCAATTCTTCCGGTGACACGTCGTTCACCGCGAGTGTTATTTTCTGGTATTTATTATATTGATAGAAATCGTGATTGGCCAGGTCAGTCTTTTTCTTCGCTTCGATGACCCTTTTCATCAGTTCCACCGCCGGGTTGTTCTTACGGGAGTATTTAGATTTCTTTTTTGATTTTACCACCACCTCGTCGATTTGCCGTGTATCCGACACCAAGCGAACCACCATATTGGCAGGCGTGTTGGATTTTATCTGGACCTGTTTCGATTTGTATCCCACAGCACTGACAGTAAGCGTCCACCCATTGTGCCTTTCGATGGAAAAATGTCCCAATGAGTCGCCCACCACCGCTATACGCCTACCTTTGTATGCCACGGTAGGCGCCTTTATCGTGTCGCCCGTCACATTATCGATGACGACACCATTTATCTGCGCATCGGCCGCCACAGCCAACACGCAAAACAATAGCGATATGATCCAGCGTTCAATCGATTTCCTCATCAGGTTCGTAGCCTCCCATTTCCCTCACGGCATTTTTCAGCATTGTGTATTGTTGGTACAAGTTATTGACCGGCAGTTCCTTCTTGGTGTAGTCGTGCATTGGGCTTTTCATAAAGAAGCTCAGGAAACGTTGTATACCATATTTACCAGCCCTCGCCGCTAGGTCGGCCAACAAGCATAGGTCGAGAAGTAGCGGAGCAGCAAGAATGGAGTCTCGGCAAAGGAAATTAATTTTTATCTGCATAGGATACCCCATCCATCCAAAGATATCGATGTTATCCCACCCCTCCTTGTTATCGTTCCTTGGCGGATAATAATTGATTCTCACCTTATGGTAGTAATCCTTGTACAAGTCAGGTTGCTGTTCTGGTTGCAGTATCGTTTCCAGTGTAGACAGTTTACTCACCTCCTTGGTACGGAAGTTTTCCGGTTCGTCGAGCACCAATCCGTCGCGGTTTCCCAATATATTCGTAGAGAACCACCCATTCAGTCCCAAGCACCTTGTGCCAATGATGGGAGCGAATCCACTTTTCACCAGTGTCTGTCCCGTCTTGTAGTCTTTTCCCGCTATGGGCATTTTACATTTCTCCGCCAGTTGCCACATGGCCGGTATATCGACAGTAGTATTAGGTGCCCCCATGATGAACGGAGCCCCTTCAACGAGAGCCGCATAGGCGTAACACATCGATGGAGCCACATGCACCGTATCGTTTTCCTTCATCGCTTTTTCAAGCGCATCCAACGACCCATGCACCGGCATAAACACTGGCACATAAATC
Organism: uncultured Prevotellaceae bacterium; assembly: GCA_900313615.1. GTDB lineage: Bacteria > Bacteroidota > Bacteroidia > Bacteroidales > Bacteroidaceae > Prevotella. Next base: position 23,655 of record OMRP01000010.1, on the reverse strand, counting down.
TCCGTGGACGCAGCCCAGATGACCACTACCCTCTCGATATTGTTCTCTTTCTTGAAATTCCGTATATCTTCTTGCAATTGTACCACCATGTCCCAACGTGTGGAGCACTCTTTCACGTTGTCGCCATTGATTCGTTTGGCATAATTCCTGTCGAATGCCGCCTTCATGGGAACGATACTTTCCAGTTCCTCTCTTACCGGTTCAATATCCTTTTCTTTTAGCACTTCAGCATACATCGCCGCCTGATAAGCGTTTTGCGGATACACATCCCATGTGGCAAACACGATATCATCGAGTTTTGCCAAAGGCACGATGTCAGCATAATGCAAATATTGTTTTTCGTCACCTTTTCCGACACGTATTTTGTCATATTGCGTCATGGAGCCGATGGGTTTGGCTAGTTCTTTGCGTGCCATGAGTACACCCGTCATAAAAGTAGTGGCCACGGCTCCGCATCCTACAATCATTACGCCCAATTTGCCCTCAGCCGGCAACACATTTGTCTGTTTCTTTTTCAAGATCATATCTAGTTTGATTACAATTACAATTTTAACAGCGTCCTCAGAGCGCCAATACGAGTAATGACATGGTCGGCACAAGCCTCTTTCTGAAGCGTTCCGTCCCACGTCTCCCCCTTTATCCATACCGTTTTACATCCCACCTGTTTGGCAGGGATGATATCTTTGTCGATGCTGTCGCCTACGACAAGCACCTCATTTGGTTTTACGCCCAAAGCCTCTACCCCCATTTTGAATATAGCAGGGTCAGGTTTTTTCACCCCCACCACCGCCGACTCCACTACATGGCAGAAATAGCCATCGAGTTGAAATTCGCGTAGCACCACATCCATGTTTCCATAGAAGTTGGTGACGAGGCCTAACGGGAAGCGTTGTGCCAGGATAGCAAGCACCTCCTTACTTTCAAACGTATATTCACGCACCTTATTGTATAAGAAATCCAACAAAGTGTCGGGTTCCACATAGGATTGTCCATCTGTTTTGACGAGGCCCTTTTGCGCAAGCCATTGCACCTGGAGCCTTATCTTGGTCTTCAGGGTGTCGCGGAAAGTAAAATCCGGCATGATAACCTGTTGCTTGGCCAACGTCCGTTCCGTATACACATACGCCTCTGCAAACTGTTGCCACGTCAGCGGTACATGGAGTGTCTGGTAAGCATGCCAGAAGAACCGTCCCCAATGACATCCCCCTGTGTCAAGCGTCCCCCCATAATCGAATATCAGAGCGTTTATCTCATCCATTTTTTCCATTCTCCCCCATCCATTCGTTGCGCATCTCTCTGCACAGTTTCTCGTGTGAACGATGCATGTGGATATAGATGCACATGAGCACGATGATTTCGAAGAGGAAATACACCCATGGACAATTAGCCAAGCATGTGATGTAGAGCACGATAGCCCTGGTATTGAAAGAGAGAATATTCGTATATTTCATCAAAGGTCGGCTCCCTTGAAGGAAACGTTCGCGGCATTTGTCCGGAACATTTTCCACCTCGCCGTATTTTTCTTTCAGAGCCGCATAGAACCGTTGAAATTCCGGGGTACGTTTCTCCTGGCCCTTGCAGTAGTTGGCATAGTTATAATAGAACACCCTTTTCAGAAAAGCCCCCTTTTTGGGCAAGCTATCATAAATAGCCCTTTGTTGTGCATATGTGTCCAATTCACTTCCTTTTTTCCCTTTCAGGAATAGCAAGTGAATCTGCCTATAATAATCAGCGTCAGAACTCTGTGGTGAATGGCATATAAATCCCGCCACTGCAGCGAGCACCCATATCCATACCCCCCACTTAATATCGGTACCAGGCATAAATTGCGGCATAGTTCTCATGCAGATGGCGAAATATATAGAGAAGAACCATACATCTCCCGCAAACCCATCGAGCACCCTTCCCACGAGTGTTTTCTGGTTGGTGAGCCGGGCCAGTTGGCCATCAGTGCTATCGCAGAAGTTTGCCGTCATGAGCAGAACCATTCCCGCCAGATTATGCCACACATCGGTATGATAGAACATCACCGCCGCGGCGATGCCCAAGAATATGGACAGTATGGTGATGGCATTTGGATGCACCCCCAGACGTTTCCATATCAGAGCAAAGAATAGCCCTATTGGACGAGTAAAATACACGTCGAGCCATTCCTCCGTATCTTTCGATTTTAGAGAAGCCTTCAGCAATTCGCTGAACGACCGTTCTTTGGCATTATCTGTCATTTGATCCTTTTCCGTCCTATTCATTATTGTCCATCCTTTTCCAACCGTTTTGTCGCCATTGAAGCGATAGCCTCCGCCGCCTCATCTATGAAGCGTGAGAAACTCGGCCAGTCATTGAAATCGATGAAGAAGAACTGACCATTTTCATTGACGATGCAGTCTCCTCCATAGACATCCACCCCGAGAGCGGTAGCCAGCCCCTCCGCCACCACCTTCATTCTTCTTTCATCGAAGGAATAATGGTGAGCACTACCGTTTATCCTCTCAAGTGAGAATTTCGTGTCGCCATCATCGGTAGGATAACAGAAACGGAAAAATCCCGTTCCTACCACCCCGTAGAATTTCACTACATCGCCCGGTACATGAGCCGACACCGATACCCTCATCACCCCCCTTTTATGGAAACGCGCCACACACTCATCTACAGATTCTCCGTTGGGCACGTACACCACATCATCCCTCTCCCGTGCGGCACCATCACCCCTCTTCACCCAATGGCCGAATGGACCATCATCTGGAGGTAACGGACCGTTCATCCTCCTCATGACACGTTGCCACACGTTTCTGGCACAGTTTTCCACCCCCTTCGGGTTGTTGATAACCACTGTCCCTTTCCGCATCATTCCCGTCAAGAATGATAATGTCTGCGGCAGTCTTCCCATGGAGAGGAGCAGCGAGCAATCGTCAAACCGTTTCTCCAGATCCATCAGCTCTTTTTCGCCAATTACCTCACCTATGTCCATCCGACGGGCCACCTCTTCGAGAATAGCCCTATCCTTTTCCACCGAATGCGGCGAGAACGACTCATCGCGCAATACTGCCACCTTGCGTTTCATGACTGAGCAATGAACCTATTAGCCAATGCCACGTCGGCCGCATGGTCAACATCTATCACCTTAGAAAAGGCAAACGCCTTGAGGCGCAGTCCTTTTCGAATTAGAGCCCTTTGGAAGTTACGCATCCGCTGTTCGCCATTGAGAATACACTCTTCAAGAATCGGCCATACCGCAGGAGTCAACCCATATATACCGGCAGACACATACTTGCAGCATGCAGCTTCGTCGTAAAACCCTTTGATGTTCATCTGCCCATCAACGTCGACATATAGCGGTTTTTCGTCATCGACAAAATCTGTCACTCCCATGAGCGCGTCGCACGCACCTCCACCAGAGAGATTCTTGAACATCTCAACATAACGTGTGAACTCCTTTTCGGCAAACACCGTATCGACCGTTGTGAGACAGAATGGTCCCTCGCCTATCAGGCTGTGTAATCGATAGAGGCTGTGCATGGAACTTGGAGTGCTTTCCACCATGAACCGCAGGGGCAACCCCTTGAGTACCATCTTTTGCAAATGATCAGCGACGATATCCGTTTTGTCGTTACAGATGACCGAAATGACATCAGCCCCATGATCGCTGAATATCCTCGCCAAGCGGTCGATGAGATGTTCTTCCCCCACCCTTACCATGGGTTTGGGGCACGACATTCCCTCGGCCGCTATCCGCGAACCCTCTCCAGCCGCAATGATGGCAAATTTCATGAACACACGTTTTTCATTCTGGGGTCATCCCCCATTATTACATTAGGCCGCAAAGTTAACCATTATTGTCGACAACAAAAACAAAAAAAGCAAAAAAAAGCTTTATATTAAGAGTTATTCGTGTAAATTGTGTACTTTTGCATCATCTTATAAGAAACATTTACTGACACACCGCTCATCATGAGTCAACGCGACACGACCCTCACACTAACGCGAGCCGTTGAGGCTCTTTCCGAGCCCACGTCGCTGAAGGGACTGTTCCACAAGCACCAAACCGGATTGCCATTGCCATCCGGTGCCACTTTGCAGGAAATCATTGAGATTTCCAGGGCTATTCTTTTCCCCGGTTTTTATGGAATGGACACGATACACCTGTCCACGTTGGAATATCACCTTGGCGTGAGGACCCAGCGTCTTTACCATCTTCTATTAGAGCAGATACATGCTGGTCTTTGTTTTTCCGATGACCACGAGATGAATGCTGAAGAACAGGAGGCAAAGCGCCAGATTGCCATTCAAGCCGCCACCACCCTTATCAGCCGTTTGCCTGACATACGCCAGGTGCTCTCCACAGATGTGGAAGCCGCCTATAATGGTGACCCTGCTGCTGAAAGTTACGGTGAAATCATCTCCTGTTATCCCGTCATCAAAGCCCTTTCCAATTACCGCATCGCCCACGAACTATATCTATTGGGTGTGCCATTGATACCCCGCATGATGACAGAGATGGCCCATTCGGAAACCGGCATCGACATACACCCTGCCGCCACCATTGGTCATCATTTCACCATCGACCACGGCACCGGCGTAGTGATTGGTGCCACCTGCATCATCGGCAACTACGTGAAGTTATACCAAGGCGTTACTTTGGGCGCCAAAAGTTTCCCCTTGGATGAAAACGGCAACCCCATCAAAGGAATCCCTCGCCATCCCATCCTCAAGGACCATGTAGTGGTTTATTCCAATGCTACTATATTAGGCCGCATCACCATCGGTGAAGGTTGCGTTGTGGGAGCCAACTTATGGGTGACCAAAGATATGGAAGCGGGAGAAAAAGCCAAAAAAGGGTAAAAGGTAAAAGAGGAAAAGGTAAGAGTAAAAAAATAAAATAGTTAAAAATACATATCATGGAATTTGAATTGATAGCCAAGACCTTTATGGGATTGGAGCCTGTTTTGGCCAAGGAACTTATTCACTTAGGAGCCAACAACGTGCAGATAGGTCGCCGAATGGTATCGTTTACCGGTGACAAAGAGATGATGTACCGTGCCAATTTCCAGTTGCACACCGCCATCCGCATTTTGAAACCCATTAAGCATTTCAAGGCCCGTACCCCCGACGAGGTATATGAGGAAGTGAAGAAGATAGAATGGCAGAATTATCTGGACAACAACAAGACCTTCGCGGTTGATGCCGTGGTATTCTCCGACGAGTTCCGCCACAGTAAGTTTGTGAGTTACAAGGTGAAAGATGCGATAGCCGACCAGTTCAGGGAGCAGACCGGTTCTCGCCCGAACATCTCCGTCACCAATCCCGATATCCGTTTGCACATGCATATTGCCGAAACCGATTGTACGCTGTGTCTCGATTCCAGTGGCGAATCGTTGCATCGTCGCGGTTACCGTCAGGAGTCAACCGAAGCCCCCCTGAATGAAGTGCTGGCCGCCGGTATGATATTGCTTACCGGTTGGCAGGGAGAGACCGATTTTATCGACCCGATGTGTGGTAGTGGCACCCTTCTCATCGAAGCCGCGTTGATTGCCCGTAATATCTCCCCTGGTGTTTTCCGCAAAGAGTTCGCCTTTGAGAAATGGCCCGATTTCGACAAGGATCTGTTCGACGAAATCTATAACGATGACTCTGGAGAGCGTGATTTTCAAGGACATATCTACGGATACGACATCGATCCAAAATGCGTGGGCAAAGCCCGCATGAATGTGAAAGCCGCCGGTCTGTCGTCAGACATCACCATCGAGCAAGCCGACTTTAAGGACTTTGAACAACCAGCGAACAAGAGTATTCTCGTGACCAACCCCCCATATGGCGAACGCATCAGCACCCCAGACCTTTTGGGCACCTACCGCATGATTGGCGAGCGGCTGAAACACGCTTTCCAAGACAATGTAGCTTGGGTATTGAGTTATCGTGAAGAATGCTTTGACCAGATAGGTTTGAAGCCATCGATTAAGATACCCTTATATAATGGTTCTTTGGAATGCGAGTTCCGCAAGTATAATATCTTCAGTGGCAAATTAAGAGAATTCCGTGAAGAAGGCGGATCTGTTCAGACCGACGATGAGCGTGCCGCCATGGCCGAGAAACACCGTTTCAAGAAAGTGCGTGAATTTAAGAAACGCCTTGACGAAGAACAAGAGAATGAAGAAGGCGACATCCGTTCCTTCACCTTCCATTCCATAGAACGCCAAGATGAGCGTGAACGTGAGCGTGAAGCCCGCAGACGCCGTTTTGAACGTTCAGGAGGAGACCGCGAGCGTGGTGGCCGTTCTTGGCACCATGACCATGAAGAAGGAGAGAAACGCCGTTTTGGCGACCGTGGCAAGAGCCACTTTGGAGATCGTGGCAAGGACCGTTTTGGCGACCGCGGCAAGAAACGCTTCGGAGACCGAGATTTCCGCGATTCCCGCCCCTCATGGAAACGCGATGGCAAGTCACGTGATGGTTACCGCAAAGGAGAGAAAGGAGGTCGTCATGATGACGAATAAGCACCTATGGTCAGCCATTCTTCCCTTGTTATTGCTCTTATCCACAAATACCATGGCCCAGAAGAAACAATTCACGTTAGAAGACCTGAACTACGGCGGCACCAACTATTACAACATGATACCCGAAAACCGCTACACCGCTTGGTGGGGCGATGAGTTGGTGCGCACCGAATACGATCACTGCTCTATAGTGAACAAGCAGACAGGCGAAGAGACCTTGTTGTTCCAACTTGTGGAACTGAATGACTGGGCAGGCACTGTGGACAGCACCCGTATCCGCCATTTCTACTATGCCACGTTCCCCTATCCCGATGAACCGCTTGTTTTGCTCAGCAGCAAACAAGAGCGTCTGTTGGTAGACTGGCAACAGAAACGTTGTGTGTGGCGCCAGAGTCGACAGGTTAATGGTCTTCATGAAAGCAGTGAAGACTGGAACAGCGCTTCACGTGCCGTGGCATTCGTTTCCGACCACAACCTCTACGTCACTGATGGAGAAGGTCGTCTACACCAATTGAGTCGTGATGGCAGCCGTGAATTGGTTTACGGCCAAAGTGTCCACCGCGATGAGTTTGGCATAGAGAAAGGCACTTTTTGGAGCAATGATGGACGTCGTCTTGCCTTCTATCGCATGGACCAAAGTATGGTTGCCGACTACCCCCAGGTAGACATCGACCCCCGCATAGCCAGTTACAAGCCCGACAAATACCCCATGGCCGGAGAGACCTCGCACAAGGTTACTGTCGGTGTGTTCGACCTAAATACCGACCGTGTGGTGTATCTTGATGCCGGAGACCCCACCGACCGCTATTTCACCAATATCCAATGGAGTCCGGACGGCAGCACAATATACTTGTTTGAGTTGAACCGCGACCAGAATGATTGCCGTCTGACCAGTTATGATGCCGTGACTGGCAAGAAGAAAGGCGAGTTGTATCGCGAGACCAGCGACAAGTATGTAGAGCCCCTGCATCCCATCACCTTTTTACCCTGGGATTCAAACAAATTCATCCTTCAGAGTCAGCGTGACGGCTATAACCACCTTTACCTCTACAATACCGACGGTAAGATGCTGAAGCAGTTGACGAAAGGCAATTGGGTCGTCATGGAACTTTCTGGTTTCAACGAGAAGAGGAAGTCAGCCATCATCCTAAGCAACGAGAAGGACCCCATCCAAGCCAATTTCTACGAGGTGAACATTGGCAACGGCAAGCGCACGCTACTGGACAATGGACAGGGCTATCATCATGGCGAATTGAGTAAAAGCGGTAGCTATCTTTGCGATATCTCCTCTGCGCCCACCACTCCACGCGACATTGATATACTCTCCCTTGGTAGCAAGAACCCGCGTTTTAACTGGCTCCATGCCGCCGACCCATGGAAAGACTATGAGGTGCCCACCTACGAGAGCGGCACCATCAAAGCCGCAGATGGCACAACGGACCTGTATTATCGGATGGTGAAACCCACCCATTTCGACCCCTCAAAGAAATATCCCACCATCATCTACGTTTATGGCGGTCCCCATGCCCATTGCGTTGACGCCTCATGGCACTACAGCAGTCGCAGTTGGGAAACCTATATGGCCCAGAAGGGGTACGTGCTTTTCATACTCGACAACCGTGGTTCCGAGAACCGTGGACGCGACTTTGAGCAAGTGACGTTCCGCCATTTGGGTCAGGCAGAGATGGCCGACCAAATGAAGGGAGTCGAGTTCCTTCGTTCATTGCCTTACGTAGACAGCGACCGCATGGGTGTCCACGGTTGGAGTTTCGGCGGTTTCATGACCATCACGCTGATGGTGAACCACCCTGAGGTTTTCAAGGTTGGTGTTGCCGGTGGCCCCGTGATAGACTGGAAATGGTATGAGGTGATGTATGGCGAGCGGTATATGGATACCCCCCAGACAAATGCCGAGGGATACGAGCAGACCTCGCTCCTTCACCGTGCCAAAGACCTGAAAGGCAAGTTACAGATTATCACCGGTTACAATGATGCCACGGTTGTGCCCCAGCACTGTCTGTCGTTCATTGCCGCCTGTATCCAAGAAGGCACGCAACCCGATTTCTTCGTGTACCCAGGCGAGCCCCACAATATGCGAGGTCATCAGAGCACCCATCTGCATGAACGTATCAGCCAGTACTTTGATGATTATCTGAAGTGAGTTTTTTCACTACAAATTACACGAATTTCACAAACGACGAACACGAATTTTACGAAGATATCTAACTAATAATACAAGCTCAAAATATGAATATTTTGTTATTAGGCAGTGGCGGCAGGGAGCACGCCTTAGCATGGAAAATAGCGCAGAGCGCACGAGTAGATAAGCTATACATTGCCCCCGGCAATGTTGGCACAGGTAATTGCGGTGAGAATGTAAACATCAAAGCCGACGATTTTGAGGCACTGAAATCATTTGCGTTGTCGCACGACGTGAAGATGGTGGTTGTCGGTCCTGAAGACCCATTGGTGAAAGGTATCTACGATGCCTTTGCTAGCGATGACGCTACACGGCATATTGCCGTCATCGGTCCCTCACAATCAGGCGCCCAGTTGGAAGGTTCCAAGAACTTTGCCAAAGCATTCATGATGCGCCATCAAATCCCCACTGCCCGTTACCATACCTTTGACGGCACAACACTAGACGAAGGTTTGCGTTTCTTAGAGAGTTTGCAGCCTCCTTATGTGCTAAAGGCCGACGGACTATGTGCCGGCAAAGGAGTGCTTATCCTTCCCACTTTGGAAGAGGCCAAGAAGGAGCTGAAGGAGATGCTCGGCGGCATGTTCGGCCAAGCCTCAGCCCAGGTGGTGATTGAAGAGTTTCTGAGCGGCATAGAATGCTCGGTGTTTGTTCTTACCGATGGCAAGCATTACCAAATACTTCCCGAAGCCAAGGACTACAAGCGTATTGGCGAAGGCGACACTGGCCTTAACACTGGCGGCATGGGCAGTGTCAGCCCAGTTCCTTTTGCCACAGATGAGTGGATGAAGAAGGTGGAAGACCGCATCATCCGTCCTACAGTAGAAGGTCTGGCCAGTGAAGGCATCGACTACAAAGGTTTCATTTTCTTTGGTCTTATCAATGTAGGGGGCGACCCGATGGTCATCGAATATAACTGTCGCATGGGTGACCCCGAGACAGAGACCGTCATGCTCCGTCTGAAGAGCGACATTGTGGACTTGTTTGAAGGAGTGGCCAAAGGCACGTTAGACAAATGCCATGTAGAGTTTGACGAGCGTGCTGCCGTGTGTGTGATGCTTGTGAGTGGCGGTTACCCACAATTCTACAAAAAAGGCTATCCCATCAGTGGTTTGGATACAGTAGACGGCAGCATTGTATTCCATAGTGGTACCGCCATGAAAGACGGAGAAGTAGTTACGGCCGGTGGTCGCGTCATCGCCGTGAGCAGTTATGGAACAGACAAAGCCGCCGCACTGAAGAAGAGTTTTGAAGAAGCCGGCAAGATACATTTCACCGACAAATATTTCCGCAGCGATATAGGGAAAGACCTTTGATGGGTAAAAGAGTAAAAAGGTAAAAAGGTAAAAAGTAAAAAAGTAAAAGGGTAAAAGCGCTGTGGCATTCAAGCGATTTCAGAATATCTTTGCGGAGAGCAGGTTTGCCCTGCCCTTCCTGATGGTGGTTACTTTAGCCACCTGGGTATGCTGTGGTCTTTGGGAAGAGCGTTTGTGGATGCAAGCGATCTGTTTGGGCATGTCGACCTATCTATTGATTGAGCTGAACAATGCCAACCAACTGTTGCGTGTATACAGCAAGATGGTGAGTGGCAGTTTCCTGCTGTTACTCATCGCCGCCAACCCCCTTTTTCCTAGCCTTCGCATGGGCATCATCACTTTATGCACCGCCGCATTGTATACGATGCTTTTCCGTTGCTATCAGCAGCGCAAGTCATCAGGTTGGGTGTTTTACGGTTTTCTCTGCGTTGGTCTTGCCAGCCTTGTCTTTCCACAGGTTGTGTTTTTCATACCATTCCTATGGGGTGCCATGGCTTTCAACCTCTATGCTTTGAATGCCAAGACCTTTTTCGCCTCGCTTCTCGGGTTTCTCACACCCTATTGGTTTCTTGCCGGCTACGGCATCTTCACCGGCGACCTCCATTTCTTTACAGACCAAGCTATGGAGATAAGCCATTTTGTCCCCCTATTCAACTACAGTGAGGTCAGTGAACATCAACTGGTGACCTTCGGTTTTGTTGCCCTTTGCGCCCTCATTGGCATCATCCATTACATGCGCAATAGTTACAGCGACAAGATACAAACCCGTATGCTTTATGAGGTGTTCATCCTGATGGATGTGATGTCGTTGTTATTCCTTGTGCTACAACCTCAGCATTACGAGCCATTGATGGGTATGCTCATTGTAAACACCGCCCCTTTGTTGGCCCATTTCATCACCCTCACCCGTACATGGCTGACGAACATCGCCTTCTATTTCTTATTATTGTTATCGTTCTCCATTGCCGCTTATAACCTATGGATGCCCTCACTGATCTTTTAGTCAACTACGGTTACTGGGGAATGCTCATTGCCGCCTTCGTGGCCGGCAGTTTTTTCCCTTTCAGCAGTGAGGCTGTAATGGTCGGTCTGCTGTATTATGGTCTTGAGCCATGGCCCTTGGCCATCTACGGAACTCTCGGCAACTGGTTGGGCAGCATGTTCAACTATGGGGTTGGGCATATGGGCAAGATAGAATGGATAGAGCGATACCTCCATGTGAAGAAAGAGACGCTTGACAAAGCCCAGCGTTTCCTTGGCGGTCGCGGGGCATGGATGGGCTTTTTCGCTTTTCTACCACTAATAGGCACCGCCATTAGCATCCTCTTGGGGCTTATGCGTGCCAACCTACCGATTACAGCTTTCAGTACATTAGTTGGTAAATTATTGCGGTACGTGTTGGTAATGCAAGGAGCTAATTTGCTGTTTTAGTCGTAACAAAGTTTTTATTTAATGGATATAAGGATACTTTTTGTAATATTATTCGCAGTGCTTCGGAAAAACTCAAATATTTTTGGTTTTTCGCTCAACTTGCAGTATTTTTGCAGAAATTACGCTATGGCTCTGAAAAACTCAAATATTTTTGGTTTTTCGCTCGCCTTGCAGTAATTTTGTAGCCATTATTTCGGAATAATCAAAATAAACATATTTTTCGGATGAAAAAGTACAGATTGGTAGACAATGCGTTGGGATGGTTGGCCTTTTTGATTGCCGCCGTGACGTATTGTTCGACCGTAGAGCCGACAGCCAGTTTTTGGGACTGTCCGGAATTTATCCTCACCGGTTATAAACTCGAAGTAGGCCATCCCCCAGGCGCCCCATTCTTCATGTTGACCGCTAACCTGTTCTCACAGTTTACGAGCGACCCGTCGACAGTGGCCTACCTAGTGAATATCATGAACGCCCTTTTGAGTGCGTTGTGTATTTTGTTCCTTTTCTGGACCATCACCCATTTGGCCAGACGTTTGATTTTGAAGGACTGGTCGGAGTTGACCACCGCCAAACTTATCGCCATTGAGGCTTCTGGTCTTGTTGGTGCATTGATATACACTTGGAGTGATACTTTCTGGTTCAGTGCCGTTGAGGGTGAGGTTTACGCCTATTCATCCGCTTTCACCGCTGTGGTGTTCTGGCTGATATTGAAATGGGAAGACCATGCCGATGAGCCTCACAGCGACCGTTACCTGGTGCTCATAGCCTATATGACAGGTCTGAGCATTGGTGTACACCTTCTGAACCTGTTGTGCATCCCCGCCATCGTACTTGTTTACTATTACAAGCGCTATCCCAATGCCAACCTCAAAGGATCGTTGTTTGCCCTGATTGTGTCGGCGGTGATTGTCGCAGCCGTACTTTATGGCGTTGTTCCTGGCATCATCACCGTAGGCGGTTGGTTTGAGTTGTTCTTCGTGAACACCCTCGGCATGTCGTTCAATACCGGTTTGATTATCTATATCATCCTATTGGTGGCCGTGGTTCTGTGGGCTATTCGCGAAAGTTACCAAGACAAGAGTCTCAAGCGCCAAAACGTATCGTTCATCCTTGCCATCGCCATGTTGGGTATTCCTTTCTACGGTTATGGCTGGAGTGCTTTCTTCATAGGAATTGTCGTGCTCGCCTTGATTTATTTCTTCTTGAGGCGCACTCGCAAAGACGGAGTGGCATACGTTACCGCCCGTATGAAGAATACCATCACCCTTTGCATGCTGATGCTGATGATTGGCTATTCCACCTATGCCGTGATAGTTATCCGTTCATCAGCCAACCCGCCGATGGACCAAAACTCACCCGAGGATATTTTTACTTTAGGCAACTACCTCAGCCGTGACCAATATGGCTATCGTCCATTGCTCTACGGCCAGGCCTACACCTCAGAATATGCCGCCACCGATGACGGTCACGTGAAGATGTCAGGCGGAGCGCCCATCTGGCAGCGCAAGGAGAAGGCCAGTGCCGATGAGCCCGACTCTTATTTCATCGTAAGCCGCAAGGAAAATGCTGTATATGTACAGAACATGTTCTTCCCACGCATGTATAGTGCCGCCCATGCCCAGTCGTATGAGAGTTGGATGGGTGGAGTGACTGGCAAATACGTACCCTCTGCCTATGGTATGGACCCAGTTAAGATGCCCACATTCATTGAGAACCTAAAATTCTTCCTCTCGTACCAGTGTAACTTTATGTATTGGCGTTATTTCATGTGGAATTTTGCAGGCCGTCAAAACGACATACAGAGTTACGGCGAACTGGAACACGGCAACTGGATTACCGGCATCCCCTTTATCGACAATGCCCGTTTGGGCAATCAAGAGACATTGCCTGACGATTTGAAGAACAACAAAGGACATAATGTGTTCTACTGTCTGCCCCTGTTGCTCGGCCTCATCGGTCTGTTCTGGCAAGCCTTCCGTGGTCAGCGCGGCATCCGACAGTTCTGGATTGTATTCTTCCTGTTCTTCATGACAGGACTGGCCATTGTGCTCTATCTGAACCAGACCCCGAACCAGCCCCGCGAACGAGATTACGCTTATGCCGGTTCGTTCTATGCCTTTGCCATTTGGTGCGGTCTAGGCGTTGTAGCCTTGATTGACCTGTTGAAACGCATCAACGTGAAGGGAACACTCGCTGCCGCCGTGGTGGGCGCCGTCTGTCTGTTGGTGCCCATCCAGATGGTGTCGCAGACTTGGGATGACCATGACCGCAGCGGACGTTATTGTTGTCGTGACTTTGGCAGGAACTACTTAATGTCGTTGCAGGAGAGCGGCTATCCAATTATCTACACCAATGGCGACAACGACACTTTCCCCTTGTGGTACAACCAAGAAGTGGAAGGTGAGCGCACCGATGCTCGCGTGTGCAACCTCAGTTATTTGCAGACTGATTGGTACATCGACCAGATGAAGCGTCCCGCTTACGATTCGCCTGCAGTGCCATTGACATGGCCCCGTTTGGACTATTGTGCCGGCACCAATGAAGTGATAAGCATACAGCCCGACTTGAAGCAAGGTATCCTCGACCTTTATAAACGCGACCCAGAGGGAGCGAAGAAAGTGTTTGGCGACGACCCGTTTGAGTTGAAGAACATTCTAAAAATATGGGTTCGAGGGGACGTCAGTGCTGAGCAACAAGCCTATATGAACGCTATGTTCGGTCTTGCCAATGGAGCCAGTGCCGAAAAGGTTCAAGTAATACCCACCGACAGTGTCTATATGACCATCGACAAGGAAGCCGTGAAGAAGAGCGGAATGATGATTCCCGGCGACAGCATACCCGACAAGATGGTTATATCGCTGAAGGGACACCGTTCATTGGGCAAGGGCGACTTGATGATTCTGGAGATGCTCTCCCAGTGCAACTGGACCCGTCCTATCTATGTAGCCATCACCGTAGGCGACGAGAATTACATGAACCTTGGCGACAACACCATCCAGGAAGGCCTTGCTTACCGTATCACACCGTTCACCACGAAGGGTGAAGACAAATTCGATGTGGACAAGACCTACGACATGATGATGAACAAGTTCAAGTATGGCGGTTTGAGCGAAAAAGGTCTTTACTTAGACCAGACCATCTACCGCATGTGCTGCACTCACAAGCGTCTGTTTGCCCAGTTAGCTCTTGCCTTAGCCAACCGCGGCGACATAGACAAAGCCAAGCAAGTATTGGCGAAGATGGAGAAAGAGATGCCGGAGTACAATGTGCCTCACGAGTATCTCAGTGGCGGTTTGGACCTCATCAAAGCCTATGGTGCCGTTGGCGACAAGGCTAAAGCCACACATGTGTCCGAACAGATGTGGAAGACCTCGAAGCAATATCTGAGTTGGTACATGAACCTCGACCAAGCCGATTTCTTCACTTATCAGCGCGAGTGCCAGATGCACATGATGTTCCTCTCGGCCATTATCGAATCTATGCAGACCGTTGACGAAGGTTGGGTGGATAAACATTACAATGAGGCAAGCAGTCTGATGGGAACATACCAAAGTCGTGGAGGGCAGTTGGCGAGATAGAAACAAGTGATGATTAGCCAATGATACTTGAGCAACCATCCTTCTGGTTTCGGTGGGCTTTTCCAAATGCCCTGTTCCGAATGGACAAGAACGATCGTTCAGTATACCTGACGTTCGATGATGGTCCTATCCCCGAATCCACGCCCTTTATCCTCGAGACTTTACGCCATTACGGAATCAAAGCCACCTTTTTCATGGTTGGCGACAATGTGGTGAAACATCCCGAGTTATACGAACAGATTATTGCAGACGGTCATCAGGTAGGCAACCATACCCATAACCACTTGGGAGCCTTCAAGCACTGGACTGTTACCTATATCATCAACACGATGAAGGCCAACGAGCACATCCACTCCCACCTGTTCCGCCCACCCCATGGTGTGATGCGCTGGAGTGAATATTACTGGTTGAGCAAGGTATTCCGTGTGGTTATGTGGGACTTGGTGACCCGCGACTATTCGAAATGGATGACCGCCAAGGACGTGGTGGACAATGTCAAGCGTTATGCCCGTAACGGCTCTATCATCACTTTCCACGATTCCCTTAAGAGCATCGACAAATTAAAGACCGCCTTGCCTGAAAGCATCGAATGGCTTCAAAAGGAGGGTTATGAGTTTAAGATCTTCGAATGAGATCAAGGCGGCGGCTTCTGAATTGGGATTCAGTGCTTGCGGTATCGCCCCTGCCGAACCTGTAGATGACGCCACCCAACAACTGTTCCGCCAATGGTTAGCTGACGGAGCACATGGTGACATGGGCTATATGGCAGGGCACCTTGACAAACGTCTTGACCCCAAGCAGCTAATGCCCGAGGTAAAGAGCATTATCTGTGTTGCACTAAACTATGCCCCCAGAGAGCGTATACCCGAAGATGAACCCCAATTGGCCGTTTATGCATACGGTCATGACTATCACGATGTGATGAAAGAAAAGTTGCACCTCTTGGCGCAGCTCATTGGAATTGAACATTACCGTGCTTTTTGCGATACCGCCCCCGTGTTAGAACGTCATTGGGCTGTACGCGCTGGGATAGGATGGATTGGAAAGAATCATTTGCTCATTATCCCCCATGCCGGCAGTATGTTTTTCTTAGGTGAATTGTTCGTGGATTTTGAATGCGAATACGACCATCCCCTTCACTCTCGTTGTGGCGACTGCCATGCTTGCATCGATGTCTGTCCAAACCATGCCCTCCGCCTTGTCGATGGAGGCATGACGCGTTTTGATGCACGTCGCTGTCTGTCATACCTCACCATCGAAAACCGAGGCGACTTACCTGAAGGCCTAGGCAAACTGATGGGGCATACCATCTATGGCTGTGACCGATGTCAGGACGTTTGTCCGTGGAACCGTTTTGCCCATCCCACAGAAGAACCAGCCTTGCAGCCTTCCGCCGAGTTACTTGGAATGACCGCCAAGAAATGGGAATCTCTGAGCGAAGAAGAATGGCGCCGTTTGTTCAAAGGCAGCGCAGTGAAACGAGCGAAATATGAGGGACTGATGCGGAACATCAGAGAAGCGAATGATACCGGACACGAATAGGATACTTAACAACGAATCACACTGTTTAGACGAATAAACCAATTATCCGCAAGTGGAAAGACTTGCGGATAATTGTGGAGAGACTACTTGACGGAGACCTTGCGGGATGGTTTGCGGACTGTTGGTCTTGTGTAGTTGAAGGGCGTAAGCCTAGAGAGAGTTAGTCTGTTTTTTTCTTCCAAGCGTATTCACAGTATTTCCAGTTATAACGATCGTAGAGTGCGGTAAGACGCTGTGCCCTGTCAAGGAATTGAGAATAGTTTTTTCGTTCCGGCTGAAGCCATTGGAGTTCAGCAAGTGCCGCCATACGCGGAAGCACCTGATATTCCGCTAATTCCTTGTATGCGATGTATTCCGTCCACAGGTTCGCCTGGACACCGATGATATGACTACGTGCCACATCGGAGAATGAAGCCGGTGCCGGTTCATAGTTATATACCTTTTCGAGTGTAGACTCGCCGCCAATAAGCAGCGGCTTGTACCACTCATCCTCAGGGAACTGATAAAAGTCGAAATAAAGGATGGCATTGGGCACCATGATGATGTCGTGTCCTTTTTCCGCTGCGCTTCTCACGTCGTCATCACCTTTTCTGCTTCTCCAGCTCATGATGGTAGCCGAAGGGTTGACATCGCCTTCTAGCAGCTCATCCCATCCGATGATTTTCCTTCCATGGTCGGCGAGATATTTCTCCACCCTTTTGGTGAAATAGCTCTGTAGCATATCTTCGGCCGAGTGTTTGCCATCAGAGGTGATATGCTCGTCTGCTATACGTTGTTGACAACGAGGGCAAGCCTTCCAACGAGTACGTGGAGCTTCGTCGCCTCCAATATGAATATATTCCGAGGGGAAGATTCGCATCACTTCATCAAGCACCGCGAAGACAAAGCGGAACGTTTCCTCCTTTCCTACACAGAGCACATCGTCGAAGATTCCCCAGTTTTGTTCCACTTCATAAGGTCCACCCGTGCATCCCAGTTCTGGATATGCCGTCAATGCCGCCACCATGTGTCCTGGCATATCGACTTCGGGGATGATAGTGATATACCGTTCCGCTGCATATTTGATGATGTCACGTATCTGCTCGCGTGTGAAATACCCTCCATGACGCTGATGGTCGTATAGTCCCGTGTTACGTCCTATGACCGACCCCTCTCGGAAAGCAGCCACCTCAATAAGTCTCGGATAACCCTCCACATCGAAGCGCCATCCCTGGTCATCAGAAATATGCCAATGTAACGTGTTCAACCCATGTAGCGCCATGATGTCGATATATTCCTTAACAAAATCGACGCCAAAGAAATGTCGGCAGACGTCAAGGTGCATACCCCTGTAAGCAAAGCGCGGTTGCCCCGACACCTGTACCGCCGGGATGACAACATCCTTGCCTTCCGTTACAGGCAACGCTTTCCGGAACACCTGGATACCATAGAACACCCCTTGCGGTGTAGCCCCTTCGATACGTATTACTTTTTTGCCCACAGAGATGGCATACCCCTCGGGATTGGTGATTTTCTTTGTATTCAGAGCCAGTTCGATATGTGGTATAGAACGCGACACATCTATCTGCTGTGGCAGTTGTTCGCCTATGGCCTCATTGATATATTGTGCCAGGAAGCGAGCGTTACGTTTCATTGCCTCGTTGTTTGTTCCATAGTTACCAAAGCATATACATTCTATAGATGCCAAGTTAATATCAGGCACGTTCGCCACCTGAGTAATGGCATTTGGCAGCGGCACGACATTGAAGTCTGCGCGCGGGACAATATACGCCACAGGGATATAATGGTCGGGAATGGTAATGGAAATATGAAACTATACTATTTTGAAGCGAATACGGAATGAATGTGCCATCTCATCCCAGTTTGTGCCGAGCATTTCGAAGCGCCCTATCTGTGAGGTGCTTCGCACGTGACGACCGATACAAGGACACACATCATAGTCGCCGATGCGCACCAGCCGGATGGTGTCGCTGGCGTCTTCAGGCAGTCTTTCAAGCGACAGTTTGGCATCAGGTGAGTCTGGTTCTGCATCCATAATGATTCCCTCCAGTTCAGCACGTGACACGAATTGGAAAGTTACCGGCATATCCTCGTCGATAAGTCGGTTCATCTCACGTTCTATCTCCCTCTCTTCGCGTCTGTCAGGTTTATGATCAAGAATATAACTTATTTTGCTTTTTTTCCTTTCTATGTGTGCGTTTGAAGAACGCTCACACCCGAACATACGCACCATGAGTTGATTGAGCAAGTGCTCGGCGGTATGAGCCGGGGGAAACTCTTCTTTGTTGTGTTCGTTGAGTTGCATGAGGTTAGGATTGTTGTGATATGATTTAGGTGATTTATCTAATTTCGATCGTTTCGCCGAGGAAATGCGGTTGCTTCCCAATAAGAAGGTCGATAAACATTTTTACGCGTGCCAAGTATTCACGTAATCGAACTTTTAAACCGTGGTGGCCTGGCACATCTTTTGCATCGAGTGCGACAGCCTTCAATCCGGCGTGCTCAGCCAAGTAGATTGCCCTTTCGTTGTGGAATCGCTGACTAATAATGGTGATGCACTCCTGTTGGAATACCTCCTTTGCACGCACCATGGAGTCGAGCGTCCTAAAACCCGCATAGTCAAGGAAAATTGCCTGTTCGGGTACCCCTTGTTGAATGAGCGCTTTTTTCATCTCCTCCGGTTCGTTGTATTCCCGTTTGTTGTTATCGCCGCTGAGTATAAGGAAATCCACTTTTCCCGCCTTATAGAGTTCAGCCGCCGCTTGAATGCGGTATGTAAAGAACAGGTTCTCCATTCCATTCTTATACAATGGTGACGTGCCGAGAACCACTGCAACGTGGTTCTTAGGAATCTGTTGTACGTCTGTGAAGCACTTCTCGTCGGCATTTCGCGCGATGAGCATATCACAGACAAACGCCACTACGACGGCGATGACGAGGAGGGCGAGTAGAGACCACAACATTTTTCTTACCATTGCATTATTGAACCGTTTCACTTCGATTTTCACGAATTATGGCAGAGTTGTCGAGAGAGACAATCATCCATACCGAAGGATTTCAGAGTTTAATTTTCCAGACACGAGCACTATGGGCGGAAATACCCATGTATATTGGCTCGGCAGCAGAGAGTTGCCCAGAGAGGCTTTCTTCCGACAGCAAGTCAATTGCCTTGAAATGACGTTGAGGTATGGCCAGAAAATCAAAGGCATGCTGCGGGATGGCAACATCAACCATGACATCTTGTTCATCGAAGTTTGCCACGACAAGTAGGATGTCAGTAGCAGCCTTGCGTAAGAATGCGAACTGATGTTGGGAGAGTTGGGGGTTGACATACATGAGGTCAAAGGTCTGTCCTGAGTGTACCGCCTTTTCTTGCACTATCCTTTTTAGCACCTTCTGGTAGTACTGTTCCAGCATCCTTTCCTCTTTATGCAACCGTCGTCTGTCGAAAAAGCCCCGTTGAATAGAATCTAGTGTCCAGTAGTCAAAAATGGTAGTTCTTCCGTCATGTCCACTGAACCCCTCTTTGTTCATGCCCCTCTCGCCAAATTCCTGTCCCGCATAGACCATGAACGCATTACGATGTAGCAATGCCGCCACAACTAGCGCAGGTAGAGCCTTTTTAGCATCTGCTGCGAAAAAGTCGGATGCGATACGCTGTTCATCGTGATTCTCAAGGAAATAGAGCATGTGGTCGCGAATGTCATCCGTCGACTGCCAGGCTTGTGTGATATCTGCAGTGTTTCGATGATGACAAATTACATCACGCAAGCAATCGTACATGCCCACCTTGTCGTAAAGCAAATCGAAACCGGCGTTGAGATAATCCCTATATAACGCAGGGTTATACACCTCACCAATGAACTGTATGTCAGGGTGAATGAATTTCACCTTGTCTATGGCCCAATGCCAAAATGCCGACGGCACCATCTCCGCCATGTCGCATCTGAACGCATCCACCCCTTTCTGTGCCCAAAAAAGCAAGATGTCCGTCATTTTGCTCCATGTGTCGGGAATCGGATTGAAATGCTCCGAACGCCCCCCCGCATCGCAATAATCGACGCCATAGTTCAGTTTCACCGTCTCATACCAGTCGTTTCTGCCAGGATGGTTGTCAAAATGGTCATTTCCCGTCGCCTTAGCCGGATTTTCCATATAACGTTCGCCATCCACAATGGTGGGTATATCGGATAGATCGAGCGGTTGCTGCCAGCAATAGTAGAAATTGTTGTCTGTTGAGAAATGGTATTCCGAATTGTCACCTTCTCCCAAGTCCTTCACCCCCTCGGGTTTAGCTATGGAATGATATTGTCGTGCCACATGGTTGGGCACAAAGTCGATAATGACCTTCATCCCCGCACGATGTGTACGATTCACGAGTGCCGTCCATTCCTCCATGCGCTTATTGACATCCACAGCCAGGTCAGGGTCGACATCGTAGTAGTCGGCTATGGCATAGGGCGAACCCGCCTTGCCTTTTACTACGTCAGGGTGTTGTCGAGGTATTCCATATTGTGAATAGTCCGTCTGCGTGGCATGCCGTATAATGCCCGTGAACCACACATGAGTGGTTCCCAGGTCGTGAATATGTTGCAGCACGCGGTCGTCGAAGTCGTTGAACTTCCCACATCCATTTTGAGCAATGGACCCGTCAGTGACATTCTTAGCCGTTTTACGTCCGAAGAGTCGTGGAAGGACTTGGTAGATGACTTGTTTCATTTCATTTTATTCTATGCTATGGGCATTGACATTGCGGTCAATGCGCCCTATCATGCCTTGCAGCGCCTTTCCCGGTCCACACTCCGTGAAATCATCAGCGCCATCGGCAATCATGTTCATCACACATTGTGTCCATCGCACGCTGGATGTGAGTTGCGCAATGAGGTTCGCCTTGATTTCAGCGGGGTCAGTATGCGGTTTACCATCCACGTTCTGATATACAGGACATTTCGGTGTGTTGATTTCCGTTTTTTCGATGGCAGCTTGCAGTTCATCCTTTGCCGGTTGCATGAGTGGCGAGTGGAAAGCGCCGCCTACCTTCAGAGGCAAAGCCCTTTTGGCACCCGCCTCTTTGATGAGGGCACAAGCTTCATTGATAGCCTCCACATTACCAGAGATGACCAACTGTCCCGGGCAGTTGTAGTTTGCAGGAACCACTACATTTCCCGGTTTGTTGACCTGGGCACAGATTTCCTCAATCTTGTCGTCAGCCAGTCCCACAATAGCCGCCATGGTAGACGGAGCAGCCTCGCAAGCCTTTTGCATCGCCATAGCACGAGCGTAGACCAAGCGCAGACCATCTTCAAATGACAAAGCGCCAGCAGCCACAAGAGCAGAGAATTCACCGAGAGAATGCCCAGCCGTCATGTCGGGCTTGAAGTTTTCGCCCATGCAGAGAGCGCTGATGACGCTATGAAGGAATACAGCGGGTTGAGTCACCTTAGTTTGGCGAAGGTCCTCGTCGGTACCTTCAAACATGATATCAGTAATACGATAGCCGAGGATATCGTTTGCTTTTTCGAAAAGTTGTTTAGCGAGCGGATTGTTGTCGTAGAGATCCTTACCCATGCCCACGAATTGAGCTCCCTGTCCGGGAAAAACGAATGCTTTCATCTTTTTTTACCTTAATAATATTACTAATTATCCGACACATGTAAGTGCCGGTTCTTTTTTGACGGTGCAAAATTACTCAAAAAAAAGCAAAAGGCATTAGAAGTCAACATTTTTTTGATTAGACTTAGTGACAGATGAGTTTTTTTGGTTATCTTTGCAATTCATACAAATGTCTTTTTTGGCATCGTATCCATTCATTTGGCAAAAGGACAAAAGAATATAATAACAAAGACATCATAAAACTATGAACGACATCAAGAAAATCGTTTTGACAGGCGGTCCTTGTGCCGGCAAGACCACCGCGTTGGTAAAGGTGATAGAACATTTTTCGAGTCTGGGTTATAAGGTATTCACTATTCCCGAGGTACCCACTATGTTCACCCAGTCAGGTATGGACTATCTGACGAAGAACAAGGACTTTTTCTTCGAGGGCGAGAAAGCCACTTTGGAAGTTCAGTTGGCTTTGGAAGACAAGTTCATGCGTATGGCAGAAGCCTACGATGGTCGTTGTCTGATCGTATGCGACCGTGGCGCCATGGACATCTCCGCCTACATGACTTCCGAGGACTGGTTGAAACTCATGGGCATTGTAGGAACATCAACCGCCAAATTACGCGACCAACGTTACGATGCCGTTCTCCATTTGGTGAGTGCTGCCGACGGTGCCGAGCAGTTTTACACAACAAGCAACAACAGCAGCCGCAATGAAGCCGCCGACGAAAAAGGATTGGAAATTGCCCGAATGTTGGACAAACGAGTGATAGAAGCCTGGACGGGTCACAGCCATCTTCGCGTGATTAACAACCACGAGAATTTCGACCATAAGCTGAACCGCGTATTAAAAGAAATATCCAACGTATTGGGCATTCCCCAACCTATTGAGGAAGAGCGTAAATACATTGTAGAGGTAACGGGAGAATTGCCCGACTATATTGAGAGTGACATCACACAGACCTATTTGGTGGCCGAGCCAGGTTGTGAGGTCAGATTGCGTCGTCGTGGTTGGGGCAGCAAGTTCGTGAATGTACACACGACGAAAAAGAAGATATCAGATACCGAGCAGTTGGAAACCGAACGTCAGGTGAGCAACAACCTATACCAGTCGTTGTTACAGCAAGCTGACCCCTATCGCCAAACTATCCACAAAGTACGCAGAAGTTTCATCTGGAAAGGGCAGTTCTTTGAGTTGGACAAGTTCTATACACCGCGTCAAGGATTGATTATTCTGGAGACAAAGGGTATTGTTGAAGGTGAGGACGTGAAATTCCCTCCATTTATCAAGGTTTTGGAAGAAATTACCGGTGATACGCGGTATTTCAATTACAACTTGGCATTAAGATGAGTTTTCCCATAGCCCTAAATTCTAAAGTGAGGGAATCATAGCTAAGCTATGATAGGGGTGAGGGGTGAGAGGTAAGGGGTGAGAGATTACAAAAAGAGGACGCTCCCTTTGGGGAACGTCCTCGCTGTCTTATGAAAGGGGG
>OMRP01000007.1 GCA_900313615.1 uncultured Prevotellaceae bacterium | reverse complement strand
TGAGATGTTCCGTAAGATCCTGGATGAGGGTCAGGCTGGTGATAACGTTGGTCTGCTGCTCCGTGGTATCGACAAGAACGAGATCAAGCGTGGTATGGTACTCTGCCATCCCGGACAGATCAAGCCTTTCAAGAAGTTCAAGGCTTCTATCTACGTCCTGAAGAAGGAAGAGGGTGGTCGTCACACACCATTCGGCAACAAGTATCGTCCCCAGTTCTATCTCCGCACAATGGACTGCACAGGTGAGATCACTCTCCCCGCAGGTGTTGAGATGGTAATGCCTGGTGATAACGTAGAGATCACTGTTGAGTTGATCTACGCTGTTGCTCTGAACCAGGGTCTGCGTTTCGCTATCCGTGAAGGTGGCCGCACCGTTGGTTCTGGTCAGATCACTGAGGTGTTCGAGGATTAATGCTAGTGTGACTAGCTTGACTAGTCCGACTAGGTCTCATAAACACAAACAAGGCCCCCGCTCAAGGGTGGGGGCTTTCATACGGGAATAGCTCAGTTGGTAGAGCATCGGTCTCCAAAACCGAGGGTCGTGGGTTCGAGTCCTCCTTCCCGTGCTTAGAAAGAAGATAGTATGAACATTTTTAAGACATTTATCAATTATTGCAAAGCTTGCTATGACGAGCTGGCCCACAAGACAACGTGGCCTACCTATAAGGAGCTTACACAAAGTGCTGTGGTAGTACTGACGGCTTCATTGGTTATTGCAGTGGTGGTTTGGCTGATGGACGTTGCGTTCAAGGCAGTCATGAGTTCTGTATATCCTAATTAATTAAAGTAGAGATAGTAAAGAAATGGCCGATACAACAGGAATGAAGTGGTATGTTCTGCGTGCCGTCAGTGGAAAAGAAGCAAAAGTAAAGGAGTATATCGATGCAGCCAAGAAGCTGAACGATACACTCGCTACTCACGTTGGTGAGGTTTTGCTTCCCACCGAAAAGTACGCCATGCTCCGTAATGGCAAACGTGTCATTAAGGAGAAGCTCTTCTTGCCCGGCTATGTTCTGGTGCAGGCATCTCTGCAGGGTGAGGTAACTCACATGCTGCGTTTTATCCCCAATGTGTTGGGATTCCTTGGCGGCATGGATAATCCTCAGGTGGTTCGTCAGTCAGAAGTAAACAGAATTCTGGGTACTGCTGAAGAAACCACGATAGAAAATGTAGAACTCAACATTCCTTATGAAGTCGATGAGACTGTTAAGGTTACTGATGGTCCATTCAGCGGTTTCAGTGGTGTTATCGAGGAGGTGAACACCGAGAAACGTAAGCTGAAGGTGATGGTCAAGATCTTCGGACGGAAATCTCCGCTCGAACTCGGTTTTATGCAAGTGGCAAAAGAATGATATGCGGTTACGAGCATGTGCATTCTTTTATATTCAACCAATGTATTAAAAAGTATTATTAACAATGGCTAAAGAAGTTGCTGGATTAATCAAATTACAGATTAAGGGCGGCGCTGCAAATCCTTCACCTCCCGTGGGTCCTGCTCTTGGTTCCAAGGGTATCAACATCATGGGTTTCTGCAAGGAATTCAACGCCAGAACACAGGATAAGGCCGGCAAGATACTGCCTGTCGTTATCACGTATTACACCGACAAGTCTTTCAGCTTCGTCATCAAGACGCCTCCTGCTGCCGTACAGCTCATGGAAGCAGCCAAGGTGAAGGGCGGAAGCTCTGAACCCAACCGTAAGAAGGTGGCTTCCGTTACTTGGGACCAGGTGCGCGCTATCGCTGAAGATAAAATGTCCGACCTCAACTGCTTCACTGTTGAATCGGCTATGAAACTTGTCGCCGGCACGGCTAGAAGTATGGGTATCACTGTTAAAGGTGAATTCCCTGGTAAATAATCTTAACTTCAATTGAAACATGAGTAAACTGACAAAAAACCAAAAATCAGTAGCCGACAAGATTGAAGCAGGGAAAGCATACTCCTTAAGAGAAGCCGCCGATTTGGTGAAGGAAATCACTACCACCAAGTTTGACGCCTCTCTCGATATCGATGTGCGACTGGGTGTAGACCCGAGGAAGGCCAACCAGATGGTGCGTGGCGTTGTGTCGCTGCCCAATGGTACTGGTAAGGTCACCCGCGTGCTCTGCCTCTGTACACCCGATGCCGAAGCTGCTGCCAAAGAGGCCGGCGCCGACTATGTTGGCCTCGATGAGTATATTGAAAAGATCAAGGGTGGATGGACTGATGTGGATGTCATCATCACTATGCCTTCGTGCATGGGTAAGGTGGGTCCCCTCGGCCGTGTGCTCGGTCCCCGCGGACTTATGCCTAACCCCAAGAGCGGCACCGTGACCATGGATGTGGCCAAGGCTGTGAAAGAGGTGAAGCAAGGTAAGATCGACTTCAAAGTCGACAAGACGGGTATCGTTCACTCTTCCATCGGTAAGGTGAGCTTCACTCCTGAACAAATCTACCAGAATGCCAAAGAGTTTATCGCTACGATTATCAAACTCAAACCGGCTGCTGCTAAGGGTACGTATATCAAGAGTATCTATCTCTCAAGCACGATGAGTCTGGGTGTAAAGGTCGACCCGAAAACTGTTGAATAACCACCTAAACCACACTCAAAATGAAGAAAGAAGTAAAAGATACTATCATCGTTGAACTTGGCGAGAAACTGAAGCAATATCCGCATTTCTATCTGGTCGACGTTACCGGATTGGATGCAGAGAACACCAGTAATCTGCGCCGTAAGTGCTTCAAGAATGAGATCAAGATGGTGGTGGTCAAGAACAAGCTGCTCCATAAGGCTTTCGAGGCTGCCGATGTCGACTTCTCACCTCTTTATGAAGCGCTCAAAGGCAATACCGCCGTCATGTTCACCAATACGGCTAATGTTCCTGCCCGTCTTCTCAAGGAATACAAAAAAGAAGGTATTCCCGCTTTGAAGGCCGCCTATGCTGAAGAAGGTTTCTACGTGGGTGCCGACAAGATTGAGGAGCTGGCTACCATCAAGAGCAAAGACGAAGTTCTCGCCGAAGTTGTGGCATTGCTGCAGTCACCGGTCAAGAATGTCGTTTCCGCTTTGCAGTCGGGCGCAAGCACCATCCATGGTGTGCTGAAGACTTTAGGCGAGCGCGAAGGCTGAACAACAACCTTATAAAGTCAAATTATTCAATTTACAAAAACAATTAAAATTTAAATAAAATGGCAGATATCAAAGTACTTGCTGAAGAGTTGGTAAACTTGACAGTGAAAGAAGTTAACGAGTTGGCAAAAGTCCTCGAAGAGGAGTATGGAATCAAACCCGCCGCTGCTGCTGTGGCTGTGGCTGCTGGTCCCGCAGCTGGTGGTGCTGCTGCCGCTGAGGAAGAGAAGACCGAATTCAACGTGGTGCTCGCTGAGGTGGGTCCCAACAAGCTGAAGGTCGTTAAGGCTGTGAAAGAGGCTTGTGGTCTCGGTCTGAAAGAGGCTAAGGATCTCGTCGACGGTGCTCCTTCAACACTGAAAGAAGGCATGTCGAAAGACGAGGCTGAGAACCTGAAGAAGACCCTCGAGGCTGAGGGTGCCAAGATCGAACTGAAGTAATCAATACTTTGCACATCGCATGGGGTGGGGGATGCCCCGGAATACACGTTCCAAACGGCTCTCCATCTCCATGGCAATGAATATGCGGACAACTTAGGTTAAGAGTCTCCCAGTCGGGGATTCTTAACCTTTTTGTGTCGCTTGGGAGGAAGGTAAGAATAATTAAAGGTAAGAGGTTAATCATATAAAGCAAGAAGTGAAAGGTAAGAGGTGACATCCATGTATAGGTTATCCTAAGAGTTCTTAGGCTTTCCTAAGAAATTTTAGGTTATACCGACCCCATTACTGCTATGGCAGAATCCGCTATTGAATATTCTAGAAACCAAATATAAACAACCAGAATAAATGGCTCAAAAAGTTGAAAAAAGAGTAAATTTCGCGTCAGTAACCAATCCGATGCCCACACCGGATTTCCTCGACGTGCAATTGAAGTCCTTCCAGGATTTCCTGCAGCTCGACACACCGCCGGAGCTGAGAAAAAACGACGGACTCTATAAGGTGTTCGCCGAAAATTTCCCTATCACCGACACGCGTAACAACTTCGTGCTCGAATTCCTCGACTATTTCATCGACCCGCCACGTTACTCCATTGATGAGTGTCTTGAAAGAGGACTCACCTATTCTGTACCTCTGAAGGCGAAGATGAAACTGTACTGTACCGACCCCGACCATGAAGATTTCGGTACGGTGACGTCCGACGTGTTCCTGGGCACCATTCCCTACATGACGAAGAACGGTACGTTCATCATCAACGGTGCCGAGCGTGTTGTGGTGTCGCAGTTGCACCGCTCTCCCGGTGTGTTCTTCGGACAGGGTATCCATGCCAACGGTACCGTGCTCTATTCGGCACGTATCATCCCCTTCAAAGGCTCGTGGATAGAGTTTGCCACCGACATCAACAACGTGATGTATGCATACATCGACCGTAAGAAGAAATTGCCGGTTACCACGCTGCTTCGCGCTATCGGTTATGAAGCGGATAAGGAAATCCTGCAGATCTTCGACCTGGCTGAAGAGGTGAAGGTGACGAAGAAAAACATGAAGGAGATGATTGGCCGTACCCTCGCTGCGCGTGTGCTCAAGAGTTGGAATGAAGACTATTCCGACGAGTATACGGGTGAGGTGGTCTCCGTGGAACGTAATGAAGTGATTATGGACCGCGAGACGCAGATCACGGAAGAGAATGTCGGCCAGATTCTCGATTCAGGAACTGCCACTATCCTCGTTCACAAAAACGAGGAACAGGCAAACAACTTTGGTATTATCTTCAACACGTTGGCCAAAGACCCCACGAACTCGGAAAAAGAGGCCGTGGCATACATCTACCGCCAACTGCGCAACGCCGAACCGGCTGACGACGCTTCGGCACGCGAGGTGATACAGAACCTGTTCTTCTCCGACAAGCGTTACGATCTGGGTGATGTGGGACGCTACCGCATCAATAAAAAGTTACATCTTGCCATCGACCCCGCCGTGCGTATCCTCACGAAGGAAGATATCATAGCCATCATCAAATATCTCATCGACCTGATCAACTCACGTACCACCGTCGATGATATCGACCACCTCTCCAACCGCCGCGTGCGCACGGTGGGCGAGCAACTGTCAAACCAGTTCTCCGTTGGTTTGGCACGTATGAGCCGCACCATCCGTGAGCGTATGAACGTGCGCGACAATGAGGTGTTCACTCCTACCGACCTCATCAATGCCAAGACCATATCGAGCGTCATCAACTCGTTCTTTGGCACCAACCCGTTGTCGCAGTTCATGGACCAGACGAACCCTCTGGCAGAGGTGACACACAAGCGTCGTCTCTCTGCTCTCGGTCCTGGCGGTCTGTCACGCGAACGCGCAGGTTTCGAGGTGCGCGACGTCCACTATACCCATTACGGACGTCTCTGCCCCATTGAGAGTCCAGAAGGTCCGAATATCGGTCTTATCTCGTCGCTCTGCGTCTACGCCACTATCAATGACCTCGGCTTCATCGTCACTCCCTATCGTCATGTGAAGGACAAGACGGTGAACCTCGACAATACTCAGGTGGAATATTTCACTGCCGAAGGTGAGCAGGGCAAGGTGATTGCCCAGGGCAACGCGCCCTTGCGCGAAGATGGTTCTTTCATTCGCGACGTCGTGAAATGTCGTCTCGATGCCGACTTCCCCGTGCTTGGTCCGGAAAACGTAGAACTCATGGACGTGTCGCCCCAGCAGATCGCATCGGTGTCGGCAGCGCTCATCCCCTTCCTCGAGCATGATGACGGTCACCGTGCCCTCATGGGATGTAACATGATGCGCCAGGCTGTGCCACTGCTTCACAACGATGCTCCTATCGTGGGAACGGGTCTCGAAGCACAGGTGTGCGAAGACTCGCGCACGATGGTGGTTGCCGAGGGTGAGGGTGTCATCGAATATGTTGATGCCACCACCATACGCATCCTCTACGACCGCACTGAAGAGGAGGAGTTCGTGAGCTTTGAACCGGCATTGAAGGAATACCGCATTCCGAAGTTCCGCCGTACCAACCAGAATATGACCATCGACCTGAGGCCTATCTGCGAGAAAGGGCAGCGGGTGACAAAGGGACAGATTCTCACCGAGGGCTATGCCACCGAGAATGGTGAGTTGGCTTTGGGACGTAACCTCCTCGTGGCTTACATGCCGTGGAAGGGATACAACTACGAGGATGCCATCGTGCTCTCCGAACGCCTTGTGCGTGAGGATGTGCTCACCTCTGTTCATGTCGATGAATATTCGCTCGATGTGCGTGAGACGAAGCGTGGCATGGAGGAATTCACATCCGATATACCCAATGTGAGCGAAGAGGCCACCAAGGACCTCGACGAGAATGGTATCATCCGCGTGGGTGCTCGTGTTGAACCGGGCGATATCCTTATCGGTAAGATTTCACCGAAGGGTGAGAGCGACCCATCGCCGGAGGAGAAGCTGCTGCGTGCCATCTTTGGTGACAAGGCAGGCGACGTCAAAGACTCGTCACTCAAGGCCAATCCGTCGCTTTCGGGTGTCGTCATCGACAAGAAACTGTTCTCCAAGGCCGTCAAGACCCGTGAGTCGAAAAAACAGGATAAAATCATCCTGGCTAAGATTGACGAGGAATACAATGCCAAGAACAACGACCTGAAAGATATTTTGGTTGAGAAACTGCTCAAGTTGACCGACAACCTCACCTCGCAGGGTGTCAAGGACTATAGCGGCACCGAGGTGATTACCAAGGGAGCGAAGTTCACCGTCACCAACCTCAAGAATCTCGAATACGACGGCGTGCAGTCAAGTGGCTGGACAACCGATGAACATACCAATGGTCTCATCGCCACGCTTATCCGTAACTATATCCGCAAGTACAAACTGCTTGATGCAGAACTCAAGCGTCGCAAGTTCGCCATCACCATCGGTGACGAACTGCCCTCGGGCATTCTCCAGATGGCTAAGGTGTACGTAGCCAAGAAACGCAAGATTGGCGTGGGTGACAAGTTGGCCGGACGTCATGGTAACAAGGGTATCGTTTCGAAGGTGGTGCGACAGGAAGACATGCCGTTCCTCGAGGACGGACGTCCCGTCGACCTCGTGCTCAACCCGCTGGGCGTGCCCTCGCGTATGAACTTGGGACAGATCTTCGAGGCCATCCTCGGAGCGGCAGGAAAACGACTGGGTGTGAAATTCGCCACACCTATCTTCGACGGTGCCAAGCTTGATGACCTCTCCGAATGGACCGACAAGGCAGGACTGCCGCGCCTCTGCTCCACCCATCTCTACGATGGTGAGACAGGCGAACGCTTCGACCAGCCGGCCACAGTGGGTATTACCTACTTCCTCAAGCTCGGCCACATGGTGGAGGATAAGATGCACTCACGTTCCATTGGTCCTTACTCGCTCATCACACAGCAGCCCCTCGGCGGTAAGGCTCAATTCGGTGGACAGCGTTTCGGTGAGATGGAGGTGTGGGCACTCGAAGCCTTCGGCGCTTCCCATGTGCTACAGGAAATCCTCACCATCAAGTCCGACGACGTGGTGGGACGCTCCAAGGCCTACGAGGCTATCGTCAAGGGCGAACCCATGCCCACTCCAGGTATTCCGGAGTCTCTCAATGTGCTGCTCCACGAGCTCCGTGGACTCGGATTAAGCGTAAAACTCGACTAACCCCAATTATACACATAATATGGCTTTCAAGAAAGAAAACAAGGTAAAGACCAATTTCACGAAAATAACCATCGGTCTGGCTTCACCCGAGGAGATCCTGGAGAATTCCTACGGCGAGGTGACCAAGCCCGAGACCATCAACTACCGCACATATAAACCCGAACGCGAGGGTCTGTTCTGCGAACGTATCTTCGGTCCTACTCGCGACTATGAGTGTGGTTGCGGCAAGTACAAACGCATCCGTTACAAAGGCATCGTCTGCGACCGCTGTGGCGTCGAGGTTACCGAGAAGAAGGTGCGTCGCGAACGCTCCGGACACATCGAATTGGTGGTGCCCGTGGCACATATCTGGTATTTCCGTTCGCTGCCCAACAAGATTGGATATCTGCTCGGATTGCCCACGAAGAAACTTGACTCAGTCATCTATTACGAGAAGTATGTGGTGATCCAGCCAGGTGCTTTCGAGGGAAAGAAGAATTCCGAGGGAATGGAGCTCAACGGCTCGCATAAGTACGACCTCATTTCTGAAGATGAATATTTCGACATCATCGAAAACCGTCTTCCCGAAGGCAATGAGCGTTTGGAGAACACCGACCCCAATAAGTTTATCGCCAAAATGGGTGCCGAGGCAATCTACGACCTGCTCATGAATCTCGACCTCGACCTGCTGGCAGAGGAATTGCGTGGCAGAGCCAACAACGACTCTTCGCAACAGCGTAAGACCGAGGCTCTGAAACGTCTGCAGGTGGTGGAGGCATTCCGCAGCAGCCGTGAGACAAACCGGCCGGAGTGGATGATCATGAAGATCATTCCCGTTACGCCGCCTGAGTTGCGCCCGTTGGTGCCCCTGGATGGTGGACGTTTCGCCACATCCGACCTCAACGACCTCTATCGTCGCGTCATCATTCGTAACAACCGTCTGAAGAGACTGGTGGAGATCAAGGCTCCGGAGGTGATTCTCCGCAACGAGAAACGTATGCTCCAAGAGGCCGTCGACTCTTTGTTCGACAACTCACGTAAGAGCGCTGCCGTGAAGAGTGAGTCGAACCGTCCGCTGAAGTCGCTCTCTGATTCGCTCAAGGGTAAGCAGGGACGTTTCCGCCAGAACCTCCTTGGTAAGCGTGTCGACTATTCCGCCCGTTCGGTTATCGTTGTGGGTCCTGAACTGAAGATGGGAGAGTGCGGTCTGCCCAAACTTATGGCAGCTGAACTTTACAAGCCATTCATCATCCGTAAGCTCATCGAGCGTGGCATCGTGAAGACGGTGAAATCGGCGAAGAAAATCGTCGACCGTCGCGAGCCGGTCATCTGGGACATCCTCGAGAATGTGATGAAGGGCCATCCCGTGCTCCTCAACCGTGCTCCTACACTGCACCGACTGGGTATTCAGGCATTCCAGCCCAAACTCATCGAGGGAAAAGCCATACAATTGCACCCGTTGGCATGTACGGCGTTCAACGCCGACTTCGACGGTGACCAGATGGCTGTTCACCTTCCGCTGTCCAACGAGGCTATCCTCGAAGCGCAGATTCTCATGCTCCAGAGCCATAATATCCTGAACCCAGCAAACGGTGCTCCTATCACCGTGCCGTCGCAGGATATGGTGCTCGGTCTGTATTACATCACCAAGATTCGTCCGGGTGCCAAGGGCGAAGGACTGACGTTCTATGGTCCTGAAGAGGCCATCATCGCCCATAATGAGGGCCGTTGCGACCTCCACGCACAGGTGAAGGTGATGGTGGACGACCGCGATGACAATGGCAACGCGTTCAAGCATATCGTGGAGACATCGGTGGGACGTATCATCGTCAACGGCATCATACCCGATGAGGTGGGTTACGTCAACAAGATTATCTCGAAGAAGTCGTTGCGCGACATCATTGCCGACGTGATCAAGTCGGTGGGCTTCGCTGAGGCATGCGAATTCCTCGACGGCATCAAGAACCTGGGTTACCGCATGGCTTATCTCGCAGGTCTGTCGTTCAACCTCGACGATATCATCATTCCGCCAGAGAAGGCTGAGCTCATCGAAAAAGGTAACGAGGAGGTGCGCCGCATCACCAACGACTATAGCATGGGTTTCATCACCGACAACGAGCGTTACAACCAGGTCATCGACACGTGGACACACGTGAACAACGATATTTCCAATATCCTGCTCAAAGAGATGACACAAGCCGACCAAGGCTTCAATGCCGTGTTCATGATGCTCGACTCCGGCGCCCGTGGTTCGAAAGACCAGATCAAACAGCTCTCTGGTATCCGTGGTCTGATGGCTAAACCGCAGAAGGCGGGTGCAGAAGGGGCTCAGATTATTGAAAACCCCATCCTCTCCAACTTCAAGGAAGGTATGTCGGTGCTTGAATACTTCATTGCCTCGCACGGTGCCCGTAAGGGTTTGGCCGATACGGCCATGAAGACGGCAGATGCCGGTTACCTCACCCGACGCCTGGTGGATGTCTCGCACGACGTCATCATCACCGAGGAGGACTGCGGCACGCTGCGTGGATTGGTATGCACGGCGCTGAAGGCTGGCGACGAAATCATCTCGTCACTCGCCGAGCGTATCCTCGGACGTGTGTCGGTGCACGACATCGTCAATCCCCACACAGGTGATGTAATCATCGAGGCGGGCGAGGAGATTACCGAACGTGTTGCACAGGCCATCGAAGAGGCGGGTATCGAGAGCGTGGAGATTCGCTCGGTGCTCACTTGTGAGAGCAAGAAGGGTGTGTGCATGAAATGTTACGGACGTAACTTGGCAACTCGACGCATGGTGCAGATGGGTGAGGCCGTGGGTGTCATTGCGGCACAGGCCATCGGTGAGCCCGGTACTCAGTTGACCCTTCGTACATTCCACGCTGGTGGTGTGGCTGCCAACGCTGCCGCCAACGCTTCTATCGTGGCGAAAAACAAGGCTCGTCTGGAGTTCGACGAATTGCGCACTGTGCCCTTCGAAGAAGATGGCAAGATGTGCGAGATGGTGGTCAGCCGTCTGTCCGAGGTTCGTTTTGTCGACCCGAACACAGGTATCGTACTGTCTACCATGGGTGTGCCTTACGGTAGCTCGCTCTATTATAAGAACAACGACGTGGTGGAGAAAGGTACGCTCATTGCCAAGTGGGATCCTTTCAATGCGGTCATCGTGACAGAGTATGCGGGAACGCTGAAGTTCCGCGACGTTGAAGAAGGCTCCACCTTCAAGGCGGAGACCGATGAGACGACAGGTCTGACGGAGAAAATCATCATCGATTCGAGGGATAAGACCCGTGTGCCTACGTGCGACATCGTGAACGACGATGGCGAAGTGGTGGGTACATACATCTTCCCCGTGGGTGGCCACGTGGTGGTGGACGACAATATGGTGGTGCGCACTGGTACCACGCTCGTCAAGATACCTCGTAGCATGGCTAAGGGTGGTGATATCACCGGTGGTCTGCCGCGCGTCACCGAGCTCTTCGAAGCTCGCAACCCGTCGAACCCCGCCATCGTGAGTGAAATCGATGGTGAGGTGACCATGGGACGCATCAAACGCGGTAACCGTGAAATCATCGTCACATCGAAGACGGGTGAAGAGAAGAAATACCTCGTCTCCCTGTCGAAACAGATTCTGGTGCAGGAGCATGACGCAGTGCGTGCTGGCACACCGCTGTCCGACGGTCTTATCACGCCAAACGACATTTTGGCCATCAAGGGCCCCACGGCGGTACAGGAATATATCGTCAACGAGGTGCAGGATGTCTACCGTCTGCAAGGTGTGAAGATCAACGACAAGCACTTCGAGATTATCGTTCGTCAGATGATGCGCAAGGTGCAAATCGAAGAGCCGGGCGACACGACGTTCCTCGAGCAAGAGGTGGTCGACAAACTCGACTTTGCCGCCGAAAACGACCGTATCTGGGGCAAGAAATATGTCATCGACGCGGGCGACTCGGAGAATATCCGCAAAGACCAGATTATTACGGCGCGTAAACTGCGTGACGAGAACTCCTCACTCCGTAGGCGCGACCTGCGCCTGGTGAAGGTGCGCGACGTGGTGCCCGCCACTTCCAAGCAGATTCTGCAAGGTATCACCCGTGCGGCACTGCAAACGAAGAGTTTCATGTCGGCGGCTTCCTTCCAGGAGACGACGAAGGTGCTCAACGAGGCAGCTATACGTGGAAAGGTGGATACCCTCGAAGGCATGAAGGAGAACGTTATCTGCGGTCACCTCATACCGGCGGGTACTGGACTGCGCCAGTGGGACAAGATTGTCGTGGGCTCCAAAGAGGAATACGACCGTATGCTGGCCAACCGCAAGAATGTGCTCGACTTCTCCGATGAGGAAGTGGTTATCGACGACACCGTTCAGATATGATCTCATTAGGAAGTGAGAGGTGAGTTATGAGAGGTGAGAGAAATGTCCCTGACGGAGTATTCTCTCACCTCTCTTGCCTTTCTCCTTTTTCTCTTTAAATAGACTATCGTCTAAACTCCCAAACTTCTAAACTCCCAATAAACAATGGATAATAACAACAAGAATCAGGGCCAACAACTCCAGATTGAGGTGTCGCCCGACATGGCGCAAGGTGTATACACTAATTTCGCCATTATTTCGCATACCAGTAGTGAATTCGTGGTCGATTGTGCACAGATGATGCCGGGCGTGCCCAAGGCCGTAGTCCGTAGCCGTGTCATCCTCGCACCCGAACATGCCAAACGCCTGGCCATGGCGCTCCAAGAGAACCTGGTCAAGTATGAACAGGAGTTCGGACGCATCGAACTGCCCAATCGTCAGCCCCGCACCATCAACCCCTTCGGTAATGGCAAGGGGGAAGCGTAGGAAAATTAAAAGATTATAAAATTAAAAAATTAAAAAAATATGAAATTAAAAAATTATAGAATTAAAAAATAATAATAGAAGGCCCTTCTGCCCCATCAAGTACGGTGAGTTAGAGGGGCTCACTCGTCACTCATCACTCGGCACCCGTCATTCATCACTCGTCACCCGTCACTCATTCATTTTTGTTGCTTTTTTCTCCACAAAAATTTGTGTCAGTCGATATTTCTCCGTACCTTTGTGCGCGAAAATAGTTTTGGTGACTTATCCCTTTATAAAGAGAAAGCAACACAATACATACCGTGATGGTCTTGTATGACAAGGGTAATGCCTTGTAAATCAGCGAAATCAAACCTAACATTATTTATCATAATTATGAAAAAAATCTTACGTTTTTCTCTGTTGGCACTGCTCATGACAGTGTTTAATGGCGCATGGGCGGAATCTACGACCTTCACATTCGCGAACGGGTCGATTCCTTCTGCCGGCGGCGACTTCACTTTGAATGAAGTGACTTGGAACGCTTCCATCACATGGAAGACATCGGGTCAATCCTACATGGGTTGGAACAATGACAAAGGAATTCAGATTGGTAGCGCTAAAAAGCCTGCTACTTCTGTGGTGTTGAAGACCTCCGGCATCTCCGGAAACATCACTGACGTGATCGTGAATGCCAGTGTGGCCAGTGGTGGTGAAACAACTCTTGACGTTACCGTTGGTGGCGTTACGTTTGGTGAGCAAAGGGATTTGCACACTGACCCCTCCACATTTATCATGAGCGGTGAGGTTGCCACAGCTGGCGAAATAGTCATCTCTTTTAACCAGCCTGAAACCTCGAGTGCCATTTATGTTAAGTACATTACGGTGGTTACTGAGGATGAAGGGAATCCCATCTGTATTACCTTGAACCAGAAATTGAATTCACTGACTCTTGGTAAGGTGTATAATCTTTCTGACATGATTGAGGTCGAATTAGATCCTGAAGCTGACCCTGACAAGGTCGTTCATGTTGAAAGTGATTATGACGATAGTTTTGAACCAACAGAAACTGGTGGTTACAAAGCTGTCAAGGAAGGTGTGGCACAGATGAAAGTTACTTATTCTTACAACCCGGGTGAAGGTGTTGAAAATCCCTACAGACCAGTGGAGAAGACTTTCTGGTTCTACATCGTTGACGAATCCATTGAACCCGAACTCTCGTTCGAGCCTGTTTCCATGACTGTCTTGCAGGGTGCTGAATACACCAAGCCGACGCTCAACTGCACGCCCGAGATTCGCGGCCTGCTCTCTATTACAACAAGTAATCACGACGTGGCTTTCTGGGATGATGAAACAGGTCTTATTATAGGAAATGTCTTGGGCACGGCCACCATCACCGCTACCTACAATGGCTCTTATCTGGACGGCAAGTATAAGTCGGCCACAGCTACCCTCGTGGTGAATGTTGTCGATGAGCTGCCCACAGAAGCTACTGCCACCTTCGACGCTACAGAAGACAAGGCTTCTACAGGTAGTACAGCAGGTGCATGGAACATCACGAAGGATGGCCTGACCATCTCATGTACGAATGGTGTCGGTGGAAACGGTTCTGAATATCGTATCTATAAGAACCAGACCTTCACTGTCTCTTCCACCGTGGGTAAGATTACAAAGATAGATTTCACTACCGAAAGTGATTATGGTGTAACAGGCTTCGGTACTGTTGAAGGTTTGGAAGGAAATACATGGACAGGCAATGCCGATGAAGTAGAATTCACAGCGTCTGAAAAACAGGTGCGTATTAAGACTGTCACCATCACCTATGAGCCGAACGGTGTTAACCCCGTGGCCGATATCACCACTGAGCTGACACAACTTGAAGTAGGATCGCCTATCAGGTGGGATGATTTTGTCATTACCTATGCTGATGGTATTGAAGACCCTGAAAGTGAAGTGAGCGTTGACTATGATTGTGATGGTTTCCAGATGGATCTCGAACAGGGATTGGTTCCTGAAGAAGAGGGAACAGCCACTATCACCTTCCACTTCGTCTATGAAGGTGAAGAGACAACCTATAGCGACGTGGACAAGACGTTTACCTTCAATGTGGTGGACAATCGTCCAGATCCCGAATTCGCTTTCACTCCCGCCAAAATGACCATTGTGTTGGGTGAAGAATTCGAACAGCCAGTGTTCACATCTGCCGATAACGATTATTTCCTTGATGGAGGACAGGCGTTGGTAACCAGTACTAACGAAAACGTGGCCTATTGGACTCCTGAAGAAGGTCTGGTAGTGGTTGGTTTGGGTACTACCGATATCAAGGTTACCTTTATAAGCCAATTCTTTGACGAATGGAAATCCTGTGAGGCAGTACTCTCTGTAAACGTGGTTGACGAACTGCCGACAGAAGTCACAGCTACTTTCGACGCAACGAAAGACATTGCTTCTACAGGTACTAGTCAAACGGAATGGAGCATCACGAAAGATGGTCTGACCATTTCTTGTACAAATGGTGTAGGTGGTAATGGTTCGGAATACCGTATCTATAAGAACCAGATCTTCACCGTTTCTTCTACCGTGGGCAAGATTACGAAGATTGAGTTCACTGCCACAAGAGACAATCCCGTGTCAGGATTTGGCGAGGTGGAAGGCTTGAATGGTGACACGTGGACTGGTAGTGCCGACGAGGTGGCGTTCACAGCATCTGGTGCTCAGGTACGCCTTACTTTGGTCAACGTTACTTATGAACCGATTGGCGTAGAAGAGCCCATCACCGTGACCATCTCCGAGTCCACTTATGCTACCTTCTATTATGAGAGCAAGGCATTTGAGATTCCTGAGGGTATCACCGCTTCGGCTGTGGTGAGGGACGGCTCTTCTCTTAGCGAAATTCCCGTGGAGAATGTTATTCCCGCAGGTTGTCCCGTATTGCTGCATGGCGCTGCTGGTGAATATGAGTTCGTGGAGACCACAGAGGAAGGTGTTATGCCTACTGCCAATAGCTTGATTGGCTCAGAAGAAGGTGGCACATACAACGAGGCCGGCTATAAGTACTACGTGCTCTCGTGGAGAAACAAGAACAAGAATCCCGAGGAAGTGGGCTTCTACTATCTCTCAGGTTCAAAGGGTGCTTACGCCAAGGTGAAGGCTCACCAGGCTTATATGCGCGTGACTTCCACACAGGCAAACGAGGCTGGTTATGTCATCGGAGAGACTACAGGCATTACCTCTATCGCAGCTGACGGCACCGATAGCACTGCCCCGATGTACAACCTCGCTGGCCAACGTGTGAACGACTCGTTCCGTGGCGTGGTTATTCAGAACGGCAAGAAAACCATTAAAAAATAAAAAAGTAAAAAGGTAAAAAAGTAAAACCAGTGTGATGGGGTAATCTCACCCCTTACCCCTCACCCTTTACTTCTATATGATTATGAAAAGAGAGTATATTCAGCCAGAAAGCAAGTACCTTACCGTTAACGGCGAGGCCGTGATGATAGGCGGTGGCGACGAGGAAGGCTATGGCAGCGCCATGGGTAACGAAGCCACTTTTGAGGAGCCGGCTGAGGCCGAGGCCCAGGAATCTCTTCCCCAATCCACATCGGTGTGGGAATGAGGAAAATTAAAAGATTAAATAATTAAAAAAATAAACCGCAATAGGTTTAGTTTCTGGAAGTTGGTCCCTGCAAGGGCGTGTTATTACAGGCACTCCCTTGTAGGGATTGATTTTTTGTCAGCCCTTGTATTATCAGCCCCTGTCATACCATTTGTGCTGGCTTTTTACGTTAAGTTATGTAAAAATGTTTTTTTTGTTCCTCATTTTTTTGGTTCTTAAATATAAATAAGTTAACTTTATGCCGATTTTGGTAAAATCAACATCTTAATGTTAAAAGAGGTCTTTCTGTCTCTTCATCTAAAACAATCTACACATAATACTTAAATACCATAATAACTACAAGACTATGAATAAATTATTACGTTTTTCAATGATGGCACTGCTATGCGCAGTGTTCGGATTTGCGTATGCTCAAGATGGACTGGAGAGTCCATGGAGCCATACGTTCTCAACATCTGAAAAGACATTCGAAGGTGACGAGACTGTGACCCTCAGCGGCGCAGACTGGACTTTGGCCGCAGACTGGGCAGATCCAACACAGACCGATTACAACAAAGATTCTTCCAAAGGCTTGAAGATTGGATCTAACAGCAAACCGGTGAATGGGTTGACCCTTTCATCCAGTTCTTTCCCTGGAACCATCACAAAGGTGTGGTTCACTTTTGCGGCACGTTCGAAGTCGATTGTCAATGTAGCCGTAACTGTGGGCGGGGCTAATTTCGAAGCCACTACAACGCAATTCACCAACCAACAAAACCTTACCGAGGTGACATTCACAGGTACGGGAACGGGTGAAATCGTCATCTCCATTGAGCATGATGCAAGTTCCCCTCAGAATGGTGCCTTGTACGTGGGCGAATTGGGCGTAGAGTTTACGTCGTCAGCCAAGGCTGCCAAGCCCATCATTTCTCCTAAAGATGGCACGGTGTTTACTACCGAGAGTCAGGAGGTAAGCATCACCACCGCTACTTCGGGCGCAACCATCCACTATACCGTCAACGGTGGTTCAGAACAGACCTATAGCGCTCCTTTTACCATTACCGAGACGAGCACCATCACAGCCTATGCCTCTGCCAGCGGTATGGAGGACAGCGATGTGGCCACAGCTACGATTACCAAGAAAGTGGCTCCTGAAAGCAACTGGTATGAGTCGTTCGATAACATGAATGGCGTTGGCGGTAATGATGATACATGGAAAAATATCAACCAAACACCTGCCTTTGAAGGTGCCGATCAAGAATGGACGGTTCAGGCCCCTGTATATGCTGGATACAAATGTGCTTCCATCCGTAAGAATGGTTCTCTCACCACAAATGGCTTGAATCTTGAGGGTGATGGAACGCTGAACTTCAGTGCCGAGTCATGGGGTACAGATACGGGTAATTTTTACGTGGCCATCGTAGGTGGCGGAACGTTCGTGGAAGGTCAGGCCGGTGTCGACTTGACATCTGAAAATACAGTGGCGAAAGTGACTTTGAACAAAACTGGCACATGGAAAGAGCACAGTCTGCAATTTACGGGACTGACTACGTCGAGTGAGTTTAAGTTCTATCTAGCTGCAGATAAACGTGGTTTCCTTGATGAAGTGTATGTGGTGACTAGCGGTGATACACCTCCTGTGGTGGAAGTTCCTGTTCCCACCTTCTCACCTGCTGCCGGTGAGGTGGAGGAGGGTACCGTGGTGACCATCTCCGCTGAAAGTGACGACTATGAGGTGTACTACACCGTTGAGGGCACATCACCTATTGGCAATAACAGTGCCCTGGGCGGCGATGCTACAGTTTCCGTGACCATCAACGAGGCTGTGACCATCAAAGCTGCCGCCAAGGACGAAGAAGGCAACTGGAGTGAGGTGGTCGAGGCTGCCTATACTGTCAAGGCTGCCGTGGTGATTGAAGAACCCGCCGAGGAAGAACTGCCCGAGGGTACTTATTTCTGGGAGACATTCAGTAAGGTGGAAGGTACAGGTGGTAACTCTGGAGGCTTCACTGGTACCATAGCCAGTAGTGATATCTTTGGCAACTCCGAAGATGGTGAACACCTGCGTACCACCGACATGATATGGCAAACCATGAGCAAGGATAGCAAGTGCTACGGTGCTGATGCTTGTATGAAGTTTGGTTCGAGTTCGGTTGATGGTGAGTTCATCACGAGGGAAATCGCTCTCACCGATGAAGGCACACTCACCTTCCGCGCTGCCGGATGGGGTTCGGGTACCAACAAACTGACCATACAACTCGTAAACGGCTTCGTGTTTGATGAAGGCGAAACACAATCGACACTAAAGGAAATCACCCTGACCAACGCCTCATGGACTGATTATACCTTGAATATCAAGAAAGTGACGACGACTGCAGACGGTAACCTTTGGATTCACTTCTCCGGCAAGCGCGGCTTCATCGACGATATCAAGGTGACCGATGCCACTGCCGTGACGGTCAATGCACCGACCATCACGCCCGAGGGAGGCATCTTCCAAGAACCGACACAGGTAGAAATCACCTCCGACCAGAGCGAGGCTTCCATCTACTACACCCTTGATGGTAGCGAACCGACCAATGAGAGTACGGAATATACGGGTTCGTTCATGCTTAATGA
This sequence comes from uncultured Prevotellaceae bacterium, assembly GCA_900313615.1. Taxonomy (GTDB): domain Bacteria; phylum Bacteroidota; class Bacteroidia; order Bacteroidales; family Bacteroidaceae; genus Prevotella. Next base: position 76,501 of record OMRP01000007.1, on the reverse strand, counting down.
GACGACGACCGTCAAAGCTATCGCCTATATCGGCGACGTGGCTTCGACAATAACCACCGCCACCTTCACCTTCCCGCTCGTGGTGAACAGCATCGCTGAGTTCCGTCAGTTGGAAGTTGGTGAGACGGCTATCCTTAACCTTGAAGGCGCTCAGGTGACTGTCGCTGCGGGTAACAATGTTTACGTGCGTGACGCTGGCAGCGACGCCAGCCAGACGGCCAATGCCATCTGCTTCTATCAATGCAATCTCGGCACAGACGTGACGACAGGTGCTGTCATCTCTGGACAATTGACAGGTACGAGGGCTGACTACAATGGTCTTCCCGAATTGACCAATGCTACAGACGTAAACATCACCGTGAATGGTGTTCAGGGTGACCTGTCATGGGTGAAGAACGTGGAGAATTTGGAAGATGTGACCACCGACAATTACGTGGCCGACCTCATCATGTTTGAGGGCACGGTAACGAAGAATGGCAACAACTTCTTCATAGGTGATATCCAACTCTATGTGAATAACCAGGTGGCTGCGGCCAACAGCGTATATGGTGGAGAAGTACAGAGTGGCGACAAGGTGGCTGACCTAGTAGAAGATGGTAAATACTATCTTGTGGCCGGAATCTTAACTTCATACGGCAGCAGCAAGACACCAGAACTCCTGCTCATGCATGTTGAAGAAACAGCGGAGAAGGTGAATGTGGAATATACATTCAACAGTTACGGCATAGGCACATTCTATTATAGTGACCTGCGCTTTGGTGAACTGCCAAAGAATATGTCGGCTTCGATAATTACCGGGGTTAATGGCAAGGAACTGGTAGAGCAGTATCTCACAGCCAACTCTGGCTTGTGCTTTATCCCCAGCGGATGCCCTGTTATCCTACGTGGTGAGCCAAACAGCACAGTAACGCTGGTGGGTAAGAAAGAAACCAATGATGGTGAGACCTTCGAGGACAACATGCTCCGTGGTACCGACGAAGAAGAGTCGTGTGAACTGGCGGACGCTGATTACCTCTACTACCAACTCTCTGCCAAGGATGGTGAGGTGGGCTTCTATTGGGGTGCTGAAGAGGGTGCGCCGTTTACCAACGGCGCTCACAAGGCATTCCTTGCGCTGACTCCCGATCAGGCAGCTCAGGCTCCAGCGTTCTACTTCAGCGGCACATCAACGGGCATCAGCACCGTCGCAGTGGATAGCGTGCTCGACCTGAACGCTCCTATGTACAACCTCGCCGGCCAGCGTGTCGACAAGTCGTACAAGGGTGTCGTCGTCCAGAACGGAAAGAAAGTCATTAAAAAGTAAAAGAGTAAAAGGTAAAAAAGTAAAACTCGCGTGACGGGGTAATCTCTCACCCCTTACCCCTCACCCCTTGCTTCTTTTTGATTATGAAACATAAATATATTCAACCCGCAGTGAAGCAGACGGCCCTCGAGGAGGACCTGATGATAAAGATTTCCAATACGATGGGCGACGAGGGTCAGTTCATCAATGAGGGGCTGTTCGACGATCTCGATGACGAGCTTGACGACGATCTCAAGGCTGCCGAAACGCAAGCCCGCAGTTCGAACATCTCTAGCCTGAACGTATGGGAAAGGTAAAAGAGTAAAAAAGGTAAAAGAGTAAAAATCAGTCTCTGCAAAGGAGTGCCATTTGTGGTATGCCTTGCAGAGACGATTTTTTGTTTATATGCCGCCTAAGTTTGTTAGGCTACAGGTTACGCAAATTATACAAATTTCAAGTCACTCATCACTTGTCACTCATCACTCATCACTAACATGGCTCTTTTGTCAAAAAAATAGCATTTGTGCTTTTTATTTAAAAAAAAAGACGTAACTTTGCACCCGAACTACGTTTTAATCTACTATATAACAAATCAATAGCAACCAAAAAACTATAAAGATGAAACAATCATTACGCTTTTTTATGGTGTCATTGCTATGTGCGATGACTATGAGCTCATGGGCGCAAACGACGCTTTTCTCATGGAAATATGATGGGTCGACAACGGCACATGAATCTACGATTGCAGGAATTGGAGGCTCTGTAACCCTTAATACCACGGATACAAGCAAATCGTGGAGTACGGAAAGTGCAACTTATAACAGTGCCGTTACAGACGCCGACCTGATTGGTCCGTCAAAAGGTCTCAAATTTGGATCAAACGCCTTGTATCTGAAGGTAGACCTCACTTCTGCCTTGGCGGAAGGTGACATTATCTACATCTGTGGATATAATGGTATTGCCGTATCTTCTGCAAGCACGAGTGCCTCAGATGCCGACATTACAACATTGCTGTCAACAGGAACAGGTAAAAACGATTACAATGTCGGGCAAGTGGCTGTACTAGAAGCTGCAGATGGAGTCACCACACTCTACATTATGCGTGCACAAGGTTCTGGCACTGGCATCGCTGCCATTAAGATTGTCCGTCCTTCCAGTGAGGACAAAGAGGATGTCACCATGTCGTTCCCAGAGGAGAGCTACTCCGTTATGGAGGGAACAACGTTTGAAGCTCCGGAGCTCACCGTTTCTCCAGAGGTATCTCCCATCACCTTTGCAAGCAGCAACGAAGATGTGGCTACTGTTGATGAAAGCACTGGAGCGGTGACTGTAGTGGCACAAGGCACCACAACCATCACCGCCTCTTTCGCTGGCGATGATACTTATAACGCTGCAACTGCCAGTTATACCCTAAACGTGACAAGATTTATCAATGGTACCTTATTGATTGACTATCCAAATACCAATGACGGCATAACGATTTCTGGTTCTACGGTGGAAGGGACAGTAAAAATTCACTCCAACACGGATGCTATCCCTGGTATTGGGTTGATGAATGGCTATTCCAATGGCACGGCAATGAATGGCAATCACATCAAACTGGAAGTGGAAGGCGGTTTTAAGAAAGGTGATGTGCTGACTATAGCGGGAGCATACAACAATTCGTCAGAGAAGGATGCCCGTGTGGCACTCTTTATTTCAGAGGATGGAGAAACGGCAATTGTCATCAAGGATGATTTTGAACCATTCATCAATGGTCGCTTAGTGGATGATGAACCTATGGAGCAGACCTACACCCTCGAGAATGACTATGACGTACTGTATCTGGGCCGTATTGGTAACACTGGTACCTATGTCACGCTCATCACCATGGTACGTCCCAACAGTGAGGAACCTGAGATTGTTGACGTGACCATCTCTGCTTCTACCTACGCAACATACTACAATTCGAGTATGGCCATGCGTGCGCCTGCTGATGTGAGTGTCAACCTGGCCACGATGGGTGAAAACAGCGTAACCCTTACATCAATTGGCCAGATTATACCTAAGGGATGCCCCGTGGTGCTGCACGCTAACGAAGGTACATACACACTGCAGCACGAAGCACTTGCCGACAATATGGAAAATACACGTCCTAATGACTTGATTGGTACAGATGAAGCTGGAACGTTTGGCAATGACGGCGCCAAGTACTACGTACTTTCTTGGAAGGATAAGAATAAGAACGTGGACGAGGTAGGCTTCTACTGGCTCCAAGGTTCGGGTGGTGCTTACGCCAAGGTAAAGGCTCACCAGGCTTATATGAGGATAGAAGAGGGCGTAGCTCCATCCGGTGTTAATGGCTTTAGCTTCACGTTCGACGAAGCCACGGGTATCACCACCATCGACAGCGACAGTTCGCTCGACGTGACCGCGCCGATGTATAACCTCGCTGGCCAGCGCGTAGGCAAGGACTATAAGGGCGTGGTTATCCAGAACGGCAAGAAAACCATTAAAAAATAAAAAAGTAAAAAAGTAAAACTCGTGTGACGGGGTAATCTCTCACCCCTTACCCCTCACCCTTACTTCTATATGATTATGAAAAGAGAGTATATTCAGCCAGAGAGCAAGTACCTTACCGTTAACGGCGAGGCCGTAATGATAGGCGGTGGCGACGAGGAAGGCTATGGCAGCGCCATGAGTAACGAAGCCACTTTTGAGGAGCCGGCCGAGGTCGAGGCCCAGGAATCTCTTCCCCAATCCACATCGGTGTGGGAATGAGGAAAATTAAAAGATTAAATAATTAAAAAAAATAAACCGCAATAGGTTTAGTTTCTGGAGGTTGGTCCCTGCAACGTGCTACCGCACGATGTAGGGACTGGCTTTATACCTGTATTTTGTGTTTAGGATATGGGCAGACTATATTTATACTTGTGGTCTGTAGACATCACTTGTAGGGGCTTTTTCTGTTCCTGTATGCCTCTATAGACAATATAAAGCAGCTTAAAATGTTAAAAATGTATAAATCTTTAGTTTTTGAAACAAAAGGGACTTTATATTTTAGGTGGGTTGAATAAAATTATGTACCTTTGCAGCCCAAAATGGTGTGTTGTGCCCACGGCCAACGCCCATCTTTTTGTGTGACAATAACATAAACATAATATATAAACAAAAAAACAAAACAAAATGCCTACAATCTCACAATTGGTAAGAAAAGGCAGGAAGGTGCTCGTAGACAAGAGCAAGTCGCCCGCTCTGGACTCATGTCCTCAGCGCCGCGGTGTTTGCGTGCGTGTCTACACCACAACACCTAAAAAGCCTAATTCGGCAATGCGTAAAGTTGCCCGTGTTCGTTTGACCAACCAAAAGGAGGTCAACAGTTACATCCCCGGTGAGGGACACAACCTGCAGGAGCACAGCATTGTGCTGGTGCGCGGTGGTCGTGTGAAGGACCTCCCCGGTGTGCGTTATCACATCGTCCGTGGTACATTGGATACCGCAGGTGTGGCCAGCCGCACACAACGCCGTTCTAAATACGGTGCCAAACGTCCGAAGCAGAAGAAATAATCACGCTTCGCCCCAACAACCCAGGGTCTTCAGGCCATGAGCCTCGGTTGGTAAGCATGTGGTGACACATAACTTCAGAACTTTAGCCCAATCACCTGAATACCCCGGGTTGAAAATAAGAAAAAAAGAAACAACCGTTTTGCTGATGATTTGTTAAGTCAAGGTTGAGTAAATGCCCAGGTGTGGGCGTTGAAGAACAAGAAAGAACAGCCTCAGCAGACATAAATTTTTAAAACATAAAATGAGAAAAGCAAAACCCAAGAAGAGGGTTATCCTGCCGGATCCCGTCTTCAACGACCAGAAAGTGTCGAAATTTGTCAATCACCTGATGTATGATGGAAAGAAGACCATCTCTTACGAAATCTTCTACAATGCCCTCGACGTGGTCAAGACAAAAATGGCCAAAGAGGAAAAATCACCACTTGAGATTTGGAAACAGGCTCTCGACAATATCACTCCGCTCGTGGAGGTGAAGTCGAAGCGCATTGGCGGCGCCACATTCCAGGTGCCTACTGAAATACGCCCTGACCGTAAGGAGAGCGTGTCGATGAAGAATATGATCAACTTCGCTCGCAAGCGTGGTGGAAAGAACATGGCCGAAAAATTGGCTGCTGAGATTATCGATGCTTACAACAATCAGGGTGGTGCCTTCAAACGTAAGGAAGATATGCACCGCATGGCAGAGGCTAACCGTGCTTTCGCACATTTCAGGTTCTAATATAGACATAAGGTAATAAAGGTAAAAAGGTAAAGGATATAAAGAAATGGCAAAGCAAGATCTTCACCTGACACGCAACATTGGTATCATGGCCCATATCGACGCCGGTAAGACCACCACATCGGAGCGTATACTGTTCTATACAGGCAAGACGCACAAAATCGGTGAGGTGCACGACGGTGCGGCCACCATGGACTGGATGGCACAGGAGCAGGAGCGTGGTATCACCATCACTTCGGCTGCCACCACCTGTTACTGGGAATGGAACAAGAAAAAATTCAAAATCAATCTTATCGACACTCCGGGACACGTCGACTTCACCGCTGAGGTGGAGCGTTCGCTGCGTGTGCTCGACGGTGCCATTGCCACCTACTCGGCGGCTGACGGCGTGCAGCCGCAGTCGGAAACCGTGTGGCGTCAGGCAGACAAATACAATGTACCCCGTATCGGTTATGTGAACAAGATGGACCGCTCGGGCGCCGACTTCTTTGAGACGGTGCAGCAGATGCGCGACATTTTGGGTGCCAATCCCTGCCCCGTGCAGATTCCTATCGGTGCTGAGGAGCATTTCAAGGGTGTGGTCGACCTCATTAAGATGAAGGCCATCCTGTGGCACGACGAGACGATGGGTGCCGAATATGATGTCGAGGATATCCCCGCCGAACTGGTCGCTGAGGCCGAGGAATGGCGTGGCAAGATGCTCGAGACAGCTGCAGACTTCGACGACGACCTCATGGAGAAATTCCTCGAGGGCGAGGATATCGACGAGGAGCAGATTATCGCAGCATTGCGCAAGGGTACCGTGGCCATGGCCATCACTCCTATGCTCTGTGGCTCGTCATATAAGAACAAGGGTGTGCAGCCCCTGCTCGACTATACTTGCGCCTTCCTGCCTTCACCGCTTGACACGGAAGCCATCGTGGGTACCAACCCCGAGACTGAGGCTGAGGAAACACGCAAACCGGCTGACGACGCTCCTACAGCTGCCCTGGCGTTCAAGATCGCTACCGACCCGTATATGGGCCGCCTGGTGTTCTTCCGCGTCTATTCGGGTAAGGTAGTGGCTGGCAGCTACGTGTACAATCCTCGTTCGGGAAAGAAAGAGCGTATCAGCCGCCTTTTCCAGATGAACTCTAACAAGGAGATTCCCATGGAATCCATCGACGCAGGTGACATTGGCGCCGGCGTTGGATTCAAGGATATCCATACGGGTGACACCCTCTGCGATGAGCAACATCCCATCGTGCTTGAATCGATGACCTTCCCCGACCCAGTGATTGGTATCGCTGTAGAGCCGAAGTCGCAGGCCGACGTCGACAAGTTGGGTATCGGACTTGCCAAGTTGGCCGAGGAAGACCCGACATTCACCGTGCGTACCGACGAGCAGAGTGGACAGACCATCATCTCGGGTATGGGTGAGTTGCACCTCGATATCATCATCGACCGTCTGAAACGTGAGTTCAAGGTGGAGTGCAACCAGGGCAAACCCCAGGTGAACTACAAGGAGGCCATCACGAAGACCGTCAACCTGCGCGAGGTGTACAAGAAACAGAGTGGTGGACGTGGTAAGTTCGCTGATATCATCTGCAATGTCGGTCCTGTGGACGAGGACTTCAAGGAGGGCGGATTGCAGTTCGTCAATGAGGTGAAGGGTGGTAATATTCCCAAGGAGTTCATCCCCTCTGTACAGAAAGGTTTCGAACAGGCCATGAAGAATGGTGTCCTCGGTGGCTATCCCATGGATTCACTCAAGGTGACGCTCCTCGATGGTTCGTTCCACCCAGTGGACTCCGACCAGTTGTCGTTCGAGATCGCTGCCATCCAGGCCTATAAGAATGCCTGTGTGAAAGCTTCGCCAGTGCTCATGGAGCCTATCATGAAACTTGAGGTGGTAACACCCGAGGAGAGCATGGGCGACGTGATTGGCGACTTGAACAAACGCCGCGGACAAGTTCAGGGTATGGACGAGGCTCGTTCTGGTGGACGTATCGTCAAGGCGCTGGTGCCACTGTCGGAGACATTCGGCTATGTGACCGCGCTGCGTACCATCACCTCCGGTCGTGCTACCAGTTCTATGGAATACGACCACCACGCACCGCTGTCGAGCTCTATCGCCAAGGCAGTGCTTGAAGAGGTGAACGGTCGTGCCGACCTAGTATAATGAAAATAAGTCGAGGCGCCAGCTTAGTGAATGACTCTTAAGCCGACCTCGATAGAAAATAATCATCATTTAAACAAAACAAAACAATGAGTCAGAAAATCAGAATCAAACTCAAGTCGTACGACCACAAACTCGTGGACAAGTCGGCTGAGAAAATCGTGAAGGCCGTCAAGGCTACGGGTGCCATCGTCAGCGGACCGATTCCACTGCCCACCCACAAACGTATCTTCACTGTCAACCGCTCCACCTTCGTCAATAAGAAGGCACGCGAACAGTTCCAACTGAGTAACTACAAACGTCTTATCGACATCTACAGCTCTACGGCCAACACCGTTGAGGCGCTGATGAAACTGGAATTGCCCAGCGGCGTGGAAGTGGAAATCAAAGTGTAAAAATGAGGAAAGGAGCATGGGGCATGGAGCAAGAGATCTTCCGACAGGCATATCTTTTAGCTATCAGCCCTCACCTCTCACCTCAAAATAATAAATCTACAAAATTTAATTTGAAATGCCAGGATTAATTGGAAAGAAAATCGGAATGACATCCGTTTTCAGTGCCGACGGCAAAAACGTGCCGTGCACTGTTATCGAAGCTGGTCCTTGTGTTGTCACCCAAGTGAAGACCCTCGAGAAAGATGGTTACAACGCTCTGCAGCTCGCTTTTGGCGAAGCCAAGGAGAAGAACACCACCAAAGCGATGATGGGTTGCTTCAAGAAAGCAGGTACAACACCGAAAAAGCACTTGGCCGAGTTCAAATTCGACGAGGAGCACAACCTCGGCGACGTGATTACCGTGGAAATCTTCAACGACACCACTTTCGTGGATGTTGTTGGTATCTCAAAAGGTAAGGGATTCCAAGGCGTTATGAAAAGACACGGATTCGGTGGTGTAGGACAACAGACACACGGACAGGACGACCGCGCCCGCAAACCGGGTTCTATCGGCGCCTGCTCCTATCCCGCTAAAGTGTTCAAAGGAATGCGCATGGGTGGCCACATGGGTTGCGACCGCGTCACCACGCAAAACCTGAAAGTTCTGAAAGTGATTCCGGAACATAACCTCATCCTCGTGAAGGGGTCGGTGGCTGGATTCAATGGTTCAACCGTGTTAATTAAGAAGTAATGGAAATCAACGTTTTAAATATCAAAGGACAGGAAACCGGCAGAAAGGTTGTCCTCAATGACCAGATCTACGGCATCGAACCAAACGACCATGTGCTCTACCTCGCCGTGAAACAGTATCTCGGCAACCAACGCCAAGGTACGGCAAAGGCCAAGGAAAGAAGCGAGCACAAGGGTAGCACCCGTAAACTCGGACGTCAAAAGGGCGGCGGCGGCGCACGTCATGGTGACATCAACTCTCCTCTGCTCAAGGGCGGTGGACGAGTGTTCGGTCCCAAACCGCGTGACTATCGCACCAAGCTCAACAAAAAAGTGAAGGTGCTCGCACGCAAGAGCGCTCTCTCATACAAAGCCCAGGAAAATGCCATCATCGTGGTGGAAGACTTCAACTTCGAGACTCCGAAGACTAAAGAATTCTTAAACATTATTAAAAATCTTAAAGTCGACGGTAGGAAGCAACTCTTCCTTTTGCCAGGTGCAAATAAAACCGTATATTTGTCGGCTCGAAATTTACCGGGTACAGAAGTCATGATTGCATCGACACTCAATTCTTACAAAGTATTGAATGCTGATGTGCTTGTCGTGACTGAAAATTCGTTGAAATCCATCGAAGAGGTCTTAATTAAATAATCAAGGAGATTCAAAACATGGCATTTATCATTAAACCCCTGGTCACTGAGAAGATGACCAAGACTACGGACAAATGGCCCAACCGTTACGGCTTCATTGTAAAGCCCGAGGCCAACAAGCTCCAGATTAAAAAAGAAGTGGAAGAGACCTACAACGTGACGGTCGAACAAGTGAACACGGCCAAATATGCAGGGAAACGCTCGCAGCGCTACACCAAGGCCGGGCTTGTAAAAGGGCAGAAGGCTGCCTTTAAAAAGGCTATCGTTACCCTCAAGGAGGGCGAATCAATCGATTTTTACAGCAATATCTAATAAAAAATGGCAGTACGTAAACTAAAACCGGTAACACCGGGACAAAGACACAAAATTATTGGTACGTTCGAGGATATTACTGCATCCGTACCAGAGAAATCTCTCGTTTTCGGGAAAAAATCCACCGGAGGTAGAAACAACACCGGTAAAATGACCGTCAGGTACAGAGGAGGCGGACACAAGCGTAAATATCGCCTCATCGACTTCAAACGAGAGAAGGATGGTGTACCCGCTGTCGTGAAGACCATCGAATACGATCCGAACCGTTCGGCTCGTATCGCCTTGCTCTTCTATGCCGACGGCGAGAAACGTTACATTATTGCTCCTAATGGACTGCAGGTGGGCACACAACTCTTGTCGGGACCTGAGGCAGCGCCTGAGATCGGAAACGCTCTTCCGCTGGCCAACATCCCCGTGGGTACCGTGATCCACAACATCGAACTGCGCCCGGGACAGGGCGCCCTGCTCGTTCGCTCAGCTGGCAACTTCGCTCAGTTGACTTCGCGCGAAGGCTCTTACTGCGTGGTGAAGCTCCCTTCAGGAGAAACACGCAAGATTCTCTCTGCTTGTAAAGCTACCGTGGGTTCGGTGGGCAACTCCGACCATGCTCTTGAGCAGTCGGGTAAAGCCGGCCGCACAAGATGGCTTGGACGCCGTCCGCACAACCGCGGCGTGGTGATGAACCCGCACGATCACCCGATGGGTGGTGGTGAAGGACGTCAGTCCGGAGGACATCCACGTTCACGCACCGGATTGTATGCTAAGGGCCTCAAGACTAGGGCTCCGAAGAAACACTCCAGCAAGTATATCATCGAAAGAGCTAAAAAGTAACAAGTTAACTAACGAATAACACATGAGTCGTTCACTTAAAAAAGGACCATACATCAACGTGGCACTCGAGAAGAAAATTCTCGCCATGAACGAAAGCGGCAAGAAAAACGTCGTGAAGACATGGGCCAGGGCTTCCGTCATCTCTCCCGACTTCGTGGGACATACGGTAGCAGTTCACAATGGTAACAAATTCATTCCGGTTTACATCACTGAAAACATGGTCGGACACAAACTGGGCGAGTTCTCTCCCACGAGAAGGTTCGGTGGTCATGCAGGCAACAAGAAGTAAACCCAACAAATTGTAGAAAAAAAGAAATCAATAATGGGAGCAAGAAAGAAAATTGCGGCTGACAAGAGAAAAGAAGCACAGAAAAGCTTGTACTTCGCCAAACTCAAAGACGTGCCCTCCTCACCTCGTAAGATGAGGTATGTGGTCGATATGATCAGGGGCGTCGAGGTGAACCGTGCACTCGGTATCCTCCGCTTCTCCAAGAAACAGGCCGCCAGAAACGTAGAGAAACTCCTCCGCTCGGCTATTGCCAACTGGGAGGCTAAGAACGATAGAAAAGCCGAAGACGGTGAACTCATCGTATCAAGGGTGTTCGTCGACGAAGGCGTCACCATCAAGAGAATGAGACCAGCACCGCAGGGACGTGGATACAGAATTCGCAAACGCAGCAACCACGTCACTCTCTTTGTCGACTCAATTAATAACGACGAAAATTAATCAAAATGGGACAGAAAGTTAATCCAATAAGCAACCGTCTCGGCATTATCAGAGGTTGGGACTCCAACTGGTTCGGTGGTAAGAACTTCGGCGATAACATCGTGGAAGACCAGAAAATAAGGACTTACCTCAACAAAAGGCTCGAGAGCGCCATGGTCTCGAAAATCGTTATCGAGAGAACACTCAAACTGGTTACCATCACCATATGCACAGCCCGTCCGGGTGTGGTTATCGGAAAAGGTGGTCAGGATGTCGACAAATTGAAGGAAGAGCTGAAGAAACTCTATGGCAAAGAGGTGCAGATCAATATCCACGAGGTGAAGAAGCCTGAACTCGACGCTACCATCGTGGGTAAAAACATCGCCACCCAGATAGAGAAGAAGATTGCTTACAGAAGAGCTATCAAAATGGCTATCTCCAGCACGATGAGAGCTGGTGCCGAAGGTATCAAGGTACAGATCACCGGTCGTCTCAACGGTGCCGAAATGGCTCGCAAGGAGATGTACAAGGAAGGACGTACACCGTTGCATACCTTCAGGGCCGATGTGGACTACTGCCAGACTGAAGCGCTCACCAAAGTGGGACTGCTCGGTATCAAGGTATGGATCTGCCGCGGCGAAATCTTCGGAAAAGTTGACCTCGCTCCTAACTTCGCACAGGAGAAATCCATGGGCCGTAGCGCTCAGGGCGGACGTCGCGAGAGAGGCAACAGAAAAAGAAACAATAACCGATAAAAAGAAGTTATCATGTTACAGCCAAAACGAGTAAAATATAGAAGACCCCAGGATGGCCGCGGAAACAAAGGCAATGCACACAGGGGCACCCAGCTGGCTTTCGGATCCTTCGGCATCAAGACACTTGAGGCTAAATGGATCGACAGCCGTCAGATCGAGGCAGCACGTGTGGCCGTGAACAGAAGGATGAACCGCGAAGGACAGGTATGGATTCGCATCTTCCCCGACAAACCAATCACACGCAAACCTGCCGACGTACGTATGGGTAAAGGTAAGGGTGACCCCGCAGGATGGGTCGCTCCCGTCACTCCGGGTAGGGTGCTGTTCGAAGTCGAGGGCGTCAGCTTCGACATCGCAAAGGAGGCCCTTCGCCTCGCAGCGCAGAAACTGCCTGTGAAGACTAAGTTCATCGTCAGAAGAGATTACGATAAAAACGCATAAGTCATGAAAATTAACGAAATAAAAGAACTCGACACGAAAGACCTCGTAGAGCGCCTCGAAACGGAAGTGGCTCGCCTGCAGCAGATGAGGCTCAACCATGCCATCACGCCGCTCGAGAACCCGATGCTCATCCGACAGGCCAAGAAGGATATCGCTCGCATGAAAACCGAGCTCCGCCAACGAGAGCTTAACAAATGACAATGGGACACATGGAAACAAGAAACTTAAGAAAAACAAGACAGGGTGTCGTTATCAGCAACAAAATGGATAAAACCATTGTTATTGCCGCCAAGTTCAAGGAGAAGCACCCAATCTATGGTAAGTTCGTTCAGAAAACGAAGAAATACCATGCCCATGACGAGAAAAACGAAGCCAATATCGGCGACACCGTGCTCGTGATGGAAACCAGACCTCTGAGCAAGACCAAGAGGTGGAGATTAGTTCAAATCATCGAAAAAGCTAAGTAATTATGATACAGGCAGAAACAAGACTGACAGTATGCGACAACAGCGGAGCCAAAGAGGCGCTCTGCATCCGTGTGCTCGGAGGTACAGGAAGAAGGTATGCCAGCGTGGGCGATGTCATCGTCGTCACCGTAAAGAATGTCATCCCTTCCAGCGACATGAAGAAAGGTACCGTGTCGAAAGCACTCATCGTCCGTACCAAGAAAGAGGTGAGAAGAGCCGACGGTTCGTACATCAGGTTCGACGACAACGCATGCGTGCTGCTCAACAACGCCGGTGAACTCCGCGGCAGCCGTATCTTCGGACCCGTAGCACGCGAACTCAGGGCCGTCAACATGAAGGTCGTTTCGCTCGCACCTGAGGTCCTTTAATCTATAAACATTTAAAACAATGGCTAAGTTACATATCAAGAAAAACGATACAGTGGTGGTCATCGCCGGTGAGGACAAAGGCAAGACTGGTAAGGTGCTCAAGGTGCTCGTCGACAAAAACCGCGCCATCGTCGAAGGGGTCAACATCGTGACCAAAAGCGCCAAGCCGTCGGCAAAGAACCCTCAGGGGGGACGTATCAAGATGGAGGCGCCCATTCATATCTCTAACCTCAGCCTCATCGACCCGAAGAGTGGCAAACCTACTCGCATCGGAATGAAAATCAACGAGGACGGAAAGAAAGTACGTATCGCTAAAAAATCGGGAGAGGAGATCAAATAATGAATACCGCGCAATTAAAGAAAGTATATGCCGAGGAAATCGCTCCGGCACTGAAGAAGCAGTTCAACTACTCTTCAAGCATGCAGGTTCCTGTGCTCAAGAAGATTGTCGTCAACCAAGGACTTGGCGATGCCACACAGGACAGGAAAATCATCGACGTTGCCATCAACGAGGTGACGGCCATCACGGGCCAGAAAGCTGTGGCTACCTTCTCGAAGAAGGATATCGCCAACTTCAAACTGCGTAAGAAGATGCCCATCGGCGTTATGGTGACCCTGCGCCGTGAGAGAATGTATGAGTTCCTGGAGAAACTGGTGCGTGTGGCTCTGCCCCGTATCCGCGACTTCAAAGGCATCGAGACCAAGTTTGACGGACGTGGAAACTACACCCTCGGCATCGAGGAGCAAATCATCTTCCCGGAGATCAATATCGACAACATCGAACGCATCCAGGGCATGAACATCACCTTCGTTACATCGGCTCAGACCGACGAAGAGGGCTATGCACTGCTCAAGGCTTTCGGACTGCCGTTCAAAAACGCTAAAAAAGATTAAGTCATGGCTAAAGAATCAATGAAAGCGCGTGAGGTGAAACGCGCCAAGATGGTAGCTAAATACGCTGAGAAAAGGGCGGCCCTGAAGAAAATCATCGCCACCACCAACGACCCGGCCGAGGCTTATGAGGCTGCGCGCAAACTGCAGGAAATCCCCCGCAACGCCAACCCCATCCGTCTGCACAACCGCTGCAAGATCACCGGTCGTCCGAAAGGTTATATCCGTCAGTTCGGACTCTCACGTATCCAGTTCCGTGAAATGGCGTCGCAAGGCCTCATTCCGGGCGTGAAGAAAGCTAGCTGGTAACAGTTTTTTTTATTATTTAATATTGTCGGGGCAGTCCCGATTAATTAAACATCACAATCAAATGACAGATCCTATTGCAGATTTTCTGACCAGACTCAGAAACGCAATCATGGCGCATCATCGCGTCGTGGAAATTCCTGCCTCCAACTTGAAGAAGGAAATCACGAAGATCCTCTTCGAGAAAGGCTACATCCTCAACTACAAGTTCGTTGAGGACGGTCCGCAGGGCACCATCAAGGTGGCCCTCAAGTACAACCCCGTAACCCGTGCCAACGCCATCAAGAAGTTGGAGCGTGTGTCAAAGCCGGGTTTGCGTAAGTACACGGGCTATAAAGACATGCCGAGAGTTATCAACGGATTGGGTATCGCTATCCTGTCCACGTCGAAAGGTGTTATGACCGACAAAGAGGCCGCCGAGCTGAAAATCGGTGGCGAAGTGCTTTGCTACGTCTACTAATCTTTAGGAGGATATACTATGTCAAGAATAGGTAAATTGCCAATAGCTATACCCGCCGGGGTCAGCATCGAACAGAAAAACGGCATTGTCACGGTAAAAGGACCCAAAGGGGAACTCTCACAGAAAATCGACTCGTCTATCATCATGAAGAATGAAGATGGACACCTGGTGTTCGAGATCGACGAGAACAGCCCCGTCAACATCAAGCAGAAACAAGCGTTCCACGGACTCTACCGCTCACTCGTGAACAATATGGTGGTGGGCGTGAGCCAGGGATTCAAGAAGGAAATGGAACTCGTGGGCGTGGGTTACCGCGTCTCGAACCAGGGCAACCTCATTGAATTCGCGTTGGGATACACGCACCCGATATTCATCCAGTTGCCGCCAGAGGTGAAGGTGGAGACGAAGTCGGAGCGTAACCAGAACCCGCAAATTATTCTCGAATCGTGCGACAAACAGCTGCTCGGACTCATCTGTGCCAAGATTCGCTCGTTCCGTATGCCCGAGCCTTACAAAGGAAAGGGTATCCTCTTCAAGGGCGAGGTCATCCGCAGGAAGTCAGGCAAGTCGGCTGCTGCCAAGTAACTTTAATACCATAGCATTATGACATCGAAAAAAGAAGAAAGACGAATCAAGATAAAATTCAGAATTCGTAAGAGAGTGAACGGCACGGCAGAAAGACCTCGCATGACGGTCTTCCGCAGCAACAAGCAGATTTACGTGCAGATTATCAACGACCTCACTGGCAATACACTCGCCGCAGCCTCTTCGCTTGGCATGGAGCACATGCCCAAAAAGGAACAGGCACAGAAAGTGGGAGAACTCGTGGCAAAGAAAGCGGCCGAGAAAGGTATCCAGGCCGTGGTGTTCGACCGCAACGGTTATCTCTATCATGGTAGGGTGAAGGAACTGGCAGATGCCGCTCGCAAAGGAGGACTAAATTTCTAATCGATTATGGCAATGAACAAAGTAAAGATAAACAGTGACGTCGAGTTGAAAGACAAACTCGTGGCTATTAACCGCGTAACGAAGGTTACCAAGGGTGGACGCACGTTCACGTTCGCTGCCATCGTCGTGGTTGGCGACGGCAAGGGTGTCATCGGATGGGGCCTCGGCAAAGCCGGCGAAGTGACGGCCGCCATACAGAAAGGTATGGAGGCTGCCAAGAAGAACCTCGTCAAGGTGCCCGTGATCAAGGGTACCATACCCCATGAGATTGAAGTGGCTTACGGAGGCGCAAAGGTGTTCCTCAAACCCGCCGCTCCCGGTACGGGAATGGTGGCCGGTGGTGCTATGCGTGCCGTGCTCGAGAGCGCCGGTGTTAACGATGTGCTCGCTAAGTCGAAAGGCTCTTCGAACCCCCACAACCTCGTCAAGGCTACTATCAAGGCTCTGAGCGAAATCAGGGATGCCTATACTGTGGCCGGTGAACGTGGAATCAGTATGAACAAAGTTTTTAGAGGATAAGGAGGACGTATCATGGCAACGATAAAAATCAAACAGGTAAAGAGCAAAATTGGTTATCCCGTTAACCAGAAGGCTACTCTCATGCACCTGGGTCTGCGCAAAATCGGCCAGGTGGTGGAAGTGGAGGATACTCCTTCCATCAGGGGCATGATCAGAACGGTGCGCCATCTCATCACTATCGTCGAGGACTAATTTTGTTAAACCGTAAAAAACATCCAAACAATGAAATTGCATGAACTAAAACCCGCCCAGGGTTCCACACATAGCAGGAGAAGAATCGGACGCGGACCAGGTTCGGGTCTCGGAGGTACTTCAACCCGTGGACACAAAGGTGCCAAGTCTCGTTCGGGCTACAAGAGAAAGATAGGTTTCGAGGGTGGCCAGATGCCTTTGCAGAGACGTGTGCCGAAGGCCGGTTTCAAAAACATCAACCACAAGGAGTATTTCGCCGTGAACATCTCTACTCTGCAGAAGCTGGCTGAGAGCAAGGGATGGGAGAAGATAGGCATTCAGGAACTCATTCAGGCAGGCTTGACCAACGGCAAGGAGTTGGTGAAAGTCCTGGGCAACGGTGAGCTGACAGCCAAAATCTCCGTCGAGGCCAACGCTTTCTCCAAGAAAGCTGAAGAGGCTATCAAGGCAGCAGGTGGTAACATATCAATTATTTAAGGTAAATGAAAAAGTTTATTGAGACACTGAAGAACATATGGAAGGTGGAGGATTTGCGCCAGCGAATCCTCGTCACCATCCTCTTCACGGCGATTTACCGTTTCGGATCCTTCGTCGTACTGCCGGGTATCGACCCGACACAGTTGGAAAACTTGCAGTCGCAGACCGAGGGGGGACTTATGTCGCTGCTCGATATGTTCTCCGGTGGTGCTTTCTCTAACGCTTCCATCTTCGCGTTGGGTATCATGCCCTATATCTCGGCATCCATCGTGATGCAGCTGCTGGCAGTGGCTGTGCCTTACTTCCAGAAAATGCAGCGTGAAGGGGAGAGCGGACGAAAGAAGATCAACTGGTACACGCGTATCCTTACCGTGGCCATTCTGCTCTTCCAGGCTCCGTCGTATCTCATCAACCTGAAGATGCAGTCGGGTGGCGCTCTCGCCTCTGGCATCTCATGGTCGGTGTTCATGATTCCGGCAACCATCATCCTGGCCGCCGGCTCGATGTTCATCCTCTGGCTCGGTGAGCGCATCACCGACAAGGGTGTGGGCAACGGTATATCCATCATCATTATGATTGGTATCATCGCCCGTCTGCCCCAGGCATTCTTCCAGGAGGTGACTTCGCGCTTCACGGCTATCACTGGTGGTGGTCTCGTCATGTTCATCATCGAGATTCTCATTCTCTTCGCCGTGGTATGCGCTTCCATCGTACTCGTACAGGGTGTCCGCAAGGTGCCCGTGCAGTATGCTAGGAGAGTGCAGGGCAACAAGACCTACGGAGGTGCGCGTCAGTATATCCCGCTGAAGCTTTTTGCTGCCAACGTGATGCCTATCATCTTTGCCCAGGCGCTGATGTTCATACCGCTGGCCATCGTACAGTATTCGTCTGACAGCACCAGTTTTGTGATGCGCTCGCTCATGGATCACACGAGCCTGCTCTATAACATCATCTTCGCCGTGCTCATCATCGCGTTTACGTATTTCTATACGGCAATCACGCTCAACCCCACGCAGATGGCTGAAGACATGAAGCGCAACAACGGTTTCATTCCGGGTGTGAAGCCCGGCAAACCGACAGCAGAGTATATCGACACAGTGATGTCGCGTATCACCCTGCCGGGTTCGCTCTTCATCGCATTCATCGCCATTATGCCGGCGCTTGCAGGTCTGCTCAATGTGCAGCAGGGCTTCGCTCAGTTCTTCGGAGGTACATCGTTGCTCATCCTTGTGGGTGTGGTCATCGACACCTTGCAGCAGATACAGAGTTACCTCATGATGAGGCATTATGAAGGTCTGCTCACTCCGGGACACACGCGCAATGCCGATATGAAGGCCAAATAAAGGCGCACAGGCGGAATGAAGATATTCCTCAAGACGGAAGACGAAATTGAGCTGATGAGGCAAGCGAACCGACTCGTCGGTCTTACGCTTGCCGAATTGGCGAAACATATCATGCCCGGGGTCTCCACGAAACAGCTCGACCGCATAGCCGACGAGTTCATCCGCGACCATGGGGCCGTGCCTACTTTCCTCAACTTCCCCAATCCCTACGGGGGACCGTTTCCGGCAAGCATCTGCACTTCAGTCAACGACGTGGTCGTGCATGGTATACCCGACGAGAAGACCATTCTCAAAGAGGGCGACATCATCTCCATCGACTGTGGCACATTGCTCAACGGCTTCAATGGCGACTCTGCCTACACTTTCACGGTGGGCGAGGTGTCCGATGAGGTCAGCCAGTTGTTGCGACGCACTAGGGAGGCGCTCTATCAGGGCATAGCCGCCGCCAAGGCGGGCATGCATGTGGGCGACATCAGCCAAACGGTGCAGGACTATTGCGAGTCGGCAGGCTATGGTGTGGTGAGGGAACTCACAGGCCATGGCATCGGACGTAAGATGCACGAAGACCCGCAGGTGCCCAACTACGGACGACGTGGCAACGGCCCGTTGCTCAAGGCAGGTATGTGCATCGCCATCGAGCCCATGATTACCATGGGACAGCGACAGGTGGTGCTCGACAGCGACCGTTGGACGGTGCGCACACGCGACGGCCAACCAGCGGCCCATTTCGAACATACCATCGCCGTGAGAAAGGGGGAGGCCGAAATACTGTCTTCCTTTGAGTATATCGAAAATAAATAATAAACATTCATTATGGCAAAACAATCTGCTATCGAGCAGGACGGAACGATTATCGAGGCTCTATCCAACGCCATGTTCAGGGTGGAACTGGAAAACGGCGTGCAAATCACTGCCCACATCTCGGGTAAGATGCGCATGCACTACATCAAGATTCTTCCCGGCGACAAGGTGAAGGTG
Organism: uncultured Prevotellaceae bacterium; assembly: GCA_900313615.1. Classification (GTDB taxonomy): domain Bacteria; phylum Bacteroidota; class Bacteroidia; order Bacteroidales; family Bacteroidaceae; genus Prevotella. The sequence goes on along the minus strand of OMRP01000007.1, from coordinate 57,050 downwards.
GAGATGAGCCCCTACGACCTTACCAAGGGCCGCATCGTGTTCAGATACAAATAACCCTTTATCAGATATGAAGACAAGAGCATCATTAAAGAAACGGACACCTGATTGCAAAATCGTCAGGAGAAAAGGCAGGCTGTTCGTCATCAACAAGAAAAATCCCAAGTATAAATTGCGTCAGGGATAAACCAAGTATTTAACCTCTTTTTTTTAATTAAAACAAAATGGCAATAAGAATTGTTGGAGTAGATTTGCCCCAGAATAAGCGTGGCGAAATCGCATTGACTTATATCTTCGGTATAGGTCGAAGTAGTTCAGCAAAGATATTGGATAAGGCGGGCGTAGACCGTGCACTCAAAGTGAATGAGTGGACCGACGACCAGGCTGCCAAAATCCGTGAGATTATCGGTGCTGAATTCAAAGTGGAAGGTGACCTCAGGTCGGAAATCCAGATGAACATCAAGCGCCTCATGGACATTGGCTGCTATCGTGGCGTAAGACACCGTAACGGTCTTCCCGTACGCGGACAGAGCACCAAGAACAATGCCCGTACCCGCAAAGGAAAGAAGAAGACTGTGGCTAACAAGAAAAAGGCAACTAAGTAATCAGTAGAAAGGAAACTATCATGGCAAAGAAAACAGTCGCTTCGAAAAAAAGAAACGTTAAGGTTGATGCTATGGGACAGCTCCATGTGCATAGCTCTTTCAATAATATCATAGTGTCTCTGGCTAACAGCGAGGGTCAGGTTATCTCCTGGTCGTCGGCTGGCAAGATGGGATTCCGTGGTTCAAAGAAAAATACTCCGTATGCCGCCCAGATGGCTGCCGAGGACTGCGCCAAAGTGGCTTACGACCTTGGTCTGCGCAAGGTGAAGGCTTATGTCAAGGGTCCAGGTAACGGTCGTGAGTCGGCCATCCGCGCCATTCACGGTGCCGGTATCGATGTCATCGAGATTGTTGACGTCACTCCGCTGCCCCACAACGGATGCCGCCCACCGAAACGCCGCCGCGTGTAATCCTATTAAAAATTTAAATATAATAACATTATAAAAATTAAAATTGGGAGTTGAGAATTGAAAGGCCATTCTTTTCATCTTTTCATTTTTTAATTCTCTGATTTTCACAGTTATGGCAAGATATATAGGACCGAAATCAAAAATTGCTCGCCGTTTTGGTGAACCCATCTTCGGCGAAGACAAAGTTTTGTCCAAGAGGAACTTCCCTCCTGGACAGCATGGCAACAACCGTCGCCGCAAGCAGTCGGAGTATGCTGTCATGTTGGCAGAGAAGCAAAAGGCTAAGTATACCTATGGTGTACTCGAGCGCCAGTTTAGGAATATGTTTGAGGCTGCTGCCAAGGCCGAAGGCATCACCGGTGAGGTGCTGCTCCAGAACCTTGAAAGCCGACTCGACAACATCGTCTTCCGCCTCGGTATCGCTCCCACGAGAGCAGCTGCTCGTCAGCTCGTCTCCCACAAGCATATCGTTGTTGATGGAAAGGTCGTTAACATTCCTTCTTATTCCGTCAAGCCCGGACAAGTGGTCGGCGTGAGAGAAAAGGCTAAATCGCTCGAAGTCATTGAGGCCGCACTCGCTGGATTCAACCACAGCAAGTATCCCTGGATCGAATGGGACGAAAACTCCAAGAGCGGGAAATACCTGCATAAGCCCGACAGAGCGGATATCCCTGAGAATATTAAGGAACAGTTAATCGTTGAGTTGTACTCTAAATAATCATTGAATTAATGGCGATATTAGCATTTCAAAAACCTGACAAAGTTGTAATGTTGGAGGCTGACGAGAAGTTCGGCAAGTTCGAATTCCGTCCTTTGGAACCGGGTTTCGGTGTCACCATCGGCAACTCGCTCCGCCGCATTCTGCTTTCGTCGCTCGAAGGGTTCGCCATCAACACCGTCAAAATTGCCGGTGTCGAGCATGAATTCTCTTCCGTGCCCGGCGTCAAGGAGGATGTCACTAACATTATTTTGAATCTCAAACAAGTTCGATTCAAACAAGTAGTAGAAGAATTCGAGAACGATAAAGTGAGTATCACCGTCGAGAACTCCACCGAGTTCAAAGCCGGCGATATAGGAAAATATCTGACTGGATTTGAAGTGTTAAACCCTGATTTGGTGATTTGTCATTTAGAGCCCAAAGCGTTGATGCAGATCGACATCACTATCAACAAAGGTAGGGGTTATGTTCCCGCCGATGAGAATAGGGAGTTCTGCACAGATGTCAACGTCATACCAATCGATTCTATCTACACCCCTATCCGCAACGTGAAATATTCGGTGGAGCCTTATCGTGTCGAGCAGAAGACCGACTACGACAAACTCGTCATCGAAGTCACCACGGATGGTTCCATTCACCCGAAGGATGCGCTCAAAGAGGCGGCCAAAACGCTCATCTATCATTTCATGCTCTTCAGCGATGAGAAGATAACGCTCGAAAACCCGGAAGTCGATGGCAACCAGGAATTCGACGAAGAGGTGCTCCACATGCGTCAGTTGCTCAAACAGCGACTCGTCGACATGAACCTCTCGGTGCGCGCGCTCAACTGTCTCAAGGCAGCCGACGTGGAAACACTCGGCGACCTCGTGCAGTACAACAAGACCGACCTGCTCAAATTCCGCAACTTCGGCAAGAAATCGCTTTCTGAGCTTGATGATTTGCTCGAAGGTCTGAATCTGTCGTTTGGAACCGATATTTCAAAATACAAACTTAATCAAGAGTAATTTCAGTAATGAGACACAATAAGAAATTCAACCATCTGGGCCGTACTGCTGACCATCGTCATGCCATGCTCGCGAATATGGCTATCTCGCTGATCGAGCACAAAAGAATCACTACGACCCTCGCAAAGGCCAAGGCGCTCAAGAAATATGTAGAGCCCCTGATCACCCGCTGCAAGGAAGATACCACCAGTTCGCGACGCGTGGTGTTCCGTTATCTCCAAAACAAGTATGCCGTCACCGAACTTTTCACCAACATTGCTGAGAAGGTGGGCGATCGTCCCGGTGGTTACACACGCATCATCAAACTCGGTTTCCGTCAGGGCGACGGTGCTGATATGTGCTTCATCGAACTCGTTGACTTTGACGAGAACATGGCCAAGACTCCGAAGGCTGCCAAGAAGACTCGTCGTAGCCGTCGTTCGGGTGCCAAAGCTGAGGCTCCTGTTGCTGAAGCTGCTGCAGCCGTCGAGGAAAAAGTCGAGGAGAAAGCCGCTGAGGTTGCCGAGGCTGTTGAAGAGAAAGCCGCTGAGGCAAAGGCTGAATAATTTCCAATTAGTCTACATAAAAAGGATGCTCCATCACGGAGCATCCTTTTTTATTGTTGAATTTTGAATTTTGAATGATGAATTGTCGCTTCGCGATGAAGAATTGATGAATGTTGAATTTTGAATGTTGACGGGCTGTTGAGGTCATTGACCGGAAAATCGTCACTTGTCACTCATCACTCATCACTTGTCATTCATCACTCTTTAGGGTTTCCCCTATCTTCTTTTCGGGATTTTCCCGTTTTTGTGACCATTTTTCTGGCTATTTTTGCACCGATGAAAATGCGGTTTTCTCGTGGCTGTGATGGACAGTAATGAATATTCAGGCCCTTGATACTTGCAAATATTGACAAAATCAATTATTTTTGCAACAAAACTCAACAACTCAATAACTTAATAACTCACAAACTCACAAACTCACGAACTCATAAACTCAACAAACTCACGAACTCAACAACTTAATAACTCATAGACAATGAAAAAGATTTTGGTATTGACAGTATGCGGCACCTTGTTGCTCGCTGGGTGCGGCTCATATGCTGGAGCGGGAGCGTACACAGGCTCAACGTTGGGCTCCATCCTTGGATCGGCCATCGGCGGCATCGCCGGCGGTCCTCGTGGCAGCGACATCGGAACCATCATCGGCATGGCGGGTGGTGCCGTCGTGGGCGGCGCTATTGGCTCTGCAGCCGACCAGAGACGTCAGGAGCGCATCGAAGACCGCTATGAGCAACGTCATCAGCAACGTCAACAACAGCGTCAGGAGCAACGTGACGATTCTCGTTATGACGACTCGCGTTACGACGATGGTGGCTATTACGGACCGACCGAAGGTCAATCCTACGACGACCGTATCTACGACTTCGGTAGCACCGACTACACGGGCACCTATTCCGCTTCACCGGCACGCACGATGAATCCTGCGTCGTCGAGTTACGACATGGGTGACTATGCTTACAATCCGCAGATAGAGATTCGCAACCCACGCTTCGTCGATGACAACCACGACAATATCCTCCGTTCCAACGAGTTGTCGAAGGTTATCTTCGAGGTGGTGAACACCTCCAGCCGTACGCTCTATGACCTCCAGCCCACCGTGGTGGAAGCATCAGGCAACAAACGCATCTACATCTCACCCTCGGTGCATGTGGAGAGTCTTGCCCCAGGTGCAGCCATTCGTTACACGGCCATGGTCAAGGCAGGTAAGATTAAGGACGGCACCGCCACCTTCTGCCTCTCCGTGCTCCAGGGCGGACAAGCCATGTCGGGTGTGACGGAATTCTCCATCACCACAAGGAAGTAACATTGAACATTGAATGTATGTAAACAGTCAGTCCCTGCACTCATGTGCAGGGACTGACTGTCTTTATTAAGGTTTACTTTTCTTTTTAGCCTTTTTACCTTTACACGATACCTTGTGCCATCATGGCGTTGGCCACCTTCATGAAACCAGCGATGTTGGCACCCTTCACGTAGTCGATGTAACCGTCGGGCTGCTTGCCATATTTCACACAAGCCTCGTGGATGGAGTGCATGATATAGTGGAGTTTCTCGTCCACCTCTTTCTCGCTCCAGCTCAGACGCATGGAGTTTTGTGTCATCTCCAGACCCGATGTGGCCACGCCACCAGCATTCACGGCCTTGCCGGGAGCGAAGAGCATTTTTGCTGCGACAAATTTCTCAGCCGCCTCGGCGGTGCAACCCATGTTCGACACCTCGGCCACGCACAGCGGTTTGTTGGCGAGCAACATGTCGGCATCGTCGCCGTTGAGTTCGTTCTGTGTGGCGCAGGGTAGCGCGATGTCCACCTTCACCTCCCAAGGCTTCTTGCCGGGGATGAACTTGGCACCCGGGAATTCGTCGGCATAAGGTTGGCAGATATCATTGCCCGAAGCGCGCAGCTCAAGCATATAGTCGATCTTCTCGCCGGAGATGCCATCTGGGTCGTAGATATATCCGTCGGGACCACTGATGGTCACCACCTTGGCACCCAATTCGGTGGCTTTTGTTGCGGCACCCCAGGCCACATTGCCGAAGCCACTGATGGCTACCGTCTTGCCCTTGATGTCGATGTCACGCGTCTGCAGCATCTGGTTCACGAAATAGAGTGCTCCGAAACCAGTTGCTTCTGGACGGATGCGAGAACCGCCCCATTCCAGACCCTTGCCAGTGAGCACACCGTTCCATTCATGCGTCAGTTTCTTGTACATGCCGAAGAGGTAGCCAATCTCACGGCCACCTACGCCGATGTCGCCAGCGGGCACGTCCATATCGGGACCAATCACCTTCACCAATTCCGTCATGAAGGCTTGGCAGAAACGCATCACCTCGGCATCGCTGCGTCCACGGATGGAGAAGTCGCTACCGCCCTTGCCGCCGCCCATAGGCAACGTGGTAAGTGCGTTCTTGAAGGTCTGCTCAAAGCCCAAGAACTTCAGGATGGACAGGTTCACCGATGGGTGGAAACGCAAACCGCCCTTGTACGGGCCAATGGCGCTGTTGAACTGCACGCGGTATCCCAGGTTCACATGTACCTCACCCTTGTCGTCGGTCCAAGGCACACGGAAGGTAAGGATACGCTCCGGTTCCACCATACGCTCAATTAGTTTGGCGCGCTCAAATTCAGGGTGTTGGTTGTACACGTCTTTCACAGAGATTAATACCTCGCGTACTGCCTGCAGGTACTCGGCTTCGCCGGGATGCTTCTGTTCCAGCGAATGCATGATTTTCTCAACGTCCATAGTATTAATTATTTGTTAGTTAAATAAGGTTTGACAAAGTGTCATAAATTCATTGCAAATATAGGTTTTTCTTTCACACCTTCCAAATATTTTCACATGTTTTTTCGTCTTCGTCCTTTCTTTTTGAGAAAATACCAAAAAAACGATATACTCTCATTGTCTCCTTTGCCCTTTTTTTCGTACTTTTGCATTCAAGTTACGATAGTGAAACAGCTGAACTTGCAAATAATGACGAGTGGTGGGCCTGGGTATTGTCTTCACTCCTCCACTCCTTTTCACTCCTTCACTCCTTAAACATCAAACATCAATGAACGAAGCCATACCCGAGCAGTGGAAAACGTTCCTACTCAAGGACGTGTCTTTTGTCAACCTTATGACAAAACGCATCTTCAATGTGCTCATCATCGCCAATCCCTACGATGCCTTCATGATGGAGGACGATGGACGCGTCGACGAGAAGATTTTCAATGAATATGTGGAACTGGGACTGCGTTACCCACCTACCTTCACGCAGGTGAGTACAACGGAGGATGCCGCCGCGGCATTGGCCGAGACCGACATCGATTTGGTTATCTGTATGCCCGGTAATGCCGACAACGACGCCTTTACCGTGGCACGTGACGTGAAGGCCCATGCCCCCCACATACCGTGCGTAGTGCTCACGCCCTTCTCGCATGGCATCACACGCCGCATGGAACATGAGGACCTCTCCATCTTCGACTATGTGTTCTGTTGGCTCGGCGACACGAATATCATCCTCTCCATCATCAAGCTGCTTGAGGACCGTATGAATATAGACCACGACATCCAGGAAGCTGGGGTGCAGGTCATATTGCTCGTCGAGGACAATATCAGGTTCTATTCGGGTATACTGCCCAACCTCTATAGTTACATCCTCCAACAGAGTCAGCGCTTCTCCACCGAGGCGCTCAACCCGCATGCCGCGGCACAGCGCAAGCGAGGTCGTCCGAAGGTGGTGCTGGCACGTAACTACGAGGAGGCCATCGAGATGTATAACCGCTATGAGAACAATATGCTCGGTGTCATTTCCGACGGTCGTTTTCCGCGTGAGGGGGTGAAAGACCCCGAGGCGGGGCTCCGTCTGCTGCGCACCATCCGTCAGCGCAATGAATATGTGCCGCTCATCTTGCAAAGTGCCGAGGTGGAAAACCGGCAGAAAGCTCTCGACGAGGGCTTCAAGTTCGTCGACAAGAACTCGAAAAAGCGCAACATCGACATGCGCAACCTGTTGGCGGAGCACATGGGCTTCGGTGACTTCATCTTCCGCGACCCCGCCACACACGAGGAAATCATGCGTGTGAGGAGTTTGAAGGAACTGCAAGACAATATCTTCCGCATTCCCGACGACTCGATGCTCTACCATGTGTCGCGTAACCACATGAGCCGGTGGCTGAGTGCCAGGGCCATCTTCCCTGTGTCTAACTTCCTCAAAAATGTCACATGGCACAAACTGAAGGATGTGGGAGCGCACCGCCAGATTATCTTCGATGCCATCGTGCAGTACCGCCAGATGAAGAACATCGGTGTGGTGGCGGTGTTCGACCGTGGCAAGTTCGACAAATACGCCCACTTCGCCCGTATCGGCGATGGCTCGCTTGGCGGAAAAGGGCGTGGACTGGCGTTCCTCGACAATGTCATCAAGCGTAACCCTGAGTTGAACCAGTTCGACAACGCCTTGGTGACCATACCGAAGACCGTGGTGCTTTGCACCGATATCTTCGACCAGTTCATGGACAGCAATAACCTTTATCAGATAGCGCTGAGCGATGCGCCCGACGAGGTGATACTCGACCATTTCCTCAAGGCGCAGTTGCCCGACACACTCATCGCCGACTTCTTCACGTTCTTCGAAGCTACGAAGAGCCCCATTGCCGTGCGCTCGTCATCGTTGCTCGAAGATGCCCACTACCAGCCATTTGCCGGTATCTATTCCACCTATATGGTGCCCTATCTCGAAGATAAGTATGACATGCTGCGTATGTTGGCCTGTGCCATCAAGGGTGTGTATGCGTCTGTCTATTACCGTGACTCGAAAGCGTATATGACAGCCACCAGCAACGTCATCGACCAGGAGAAGATGGCGGTCATCCTTCAAGAGGTGGTGGGCCATGAGCATGGCAGCCGCTTCTATCCTACCATGAGCGGTGTCATACGCTCGCTGAACTATTACCCCATCGGCGACGAGAAGGCTGAGGACGGCATCGCCAGCCTGGCGCTGGGACTGGGCAAATACATCGTCGATGGTGGACAGACGCTCCGTGTGAGTCCGTACCACCCCAATCAGGTGCTGCAGACGAGTGAACTCGATACGGCATTGCGGGAGACGCAGACGCGTTTTTATGCCCTCGACCTGAACAATACAGGACGGGAGTTCAAGGTGGACGACGGTTTTAATATTCTCAACCTCAGGGTGAAGGAGGCTGATGCCGACAAGACACTCACCTATATCGCTTCCACCTTCGACCCTTACGATCAGGTGATACGTGATGGTATCTACGAAGGCGGGCGCAAGGTCATCACGTTCTGTGGCGTGCTCCAACATGGCATCTTCCCACTGCCTGAAATTATGCAGATGGCCATGAAATATGGGGCTGAGAGTATGCGCCGTCCCGTGGAGATAGAGTTCGCATGCAACGTGAACGACGACCGCACCGGCGAGTTCTACCTGTTGCAGATTCGCCCCATCGTCGATGCCAAGCAGATGCTCGACGAGGATATAGCGGCGATACCCGACGAGCGGTGTCTGTTGCGCTCGCACATGTCACTCGGTCATGGCATCAGCGAGGATGTGACAGATGTGGTGTATGTGAAGACCGATGATGATTTCACCGCGATGAACAACCCCGCTATCGCCGACGAGATAGAGCGGTTCAACCGTTCCTTCCTTGACCAGGGGCGCAACTATGTGCTTGTGGGACCAGGGCGATGGGGCTCGAGTGACCCCTGGTTGGGCATACCCGTCAAATGGCCGCATATCAGCGCGGCGCGTGTCATCGTCGAGATGGCCATCAAGAACTTCCGTGTCGACCCCTCGCAGGGAACGCATTTCTTCCAGAACCTCACCAGTTTCGGCGTAGGCTATTTCAATGTCAATCAGGTGACGGGCGATGGACTGTTCCGTCAGGATTTGCTCGATGCCATGCCGGCGGTGGAGGAGACGGAGCATGTGCGCCACGTGCGCTTTACGCATCCGCTGAAAATCATGATGGATGGTAAGAAACAGGAAGGCGTGGTGCTGATGAATATTGAAAATTGAACATTGAAGAAAGGGTATATCATCACCAACGACAACGATACCGTCCAAAGGCATGGGGTGGAAAAGACGGACTGAACGAGAAAAGCAGCATTATCCTGACAGCAGCCTGGCTGTTTTAGTCCAACTTCCGCAAGTTCCTGTTGTAAGGAGTAAAAAGAACTCATCCCTCTTCTCTTCCCGCGTAGTAGCGGTAATCGTTGAGGATGGTATGCAGGAACGGCTCCGGCGGTTGGTGTGCCGTGATTTGCAACGTCTGTTGCACCTTTGTCGATAGTGCGGCCAGATTGTTCCAACGCTGGGGGGTCTTTGGGGAGAAAAGCACCCGTGACACCAATTCCGTCTGTCGCCACGACAGGTTGGCAGCAGCAGGATAGGAGGGAACGTAACCGGGCATGTCATATTGAAAATCATCAAGTCGGATATGCAACTGTGCATAGCCGTTCTTTTGTATCACGGTAGTGCCTGCTGCTAAATCGCCTAACCGTTGGCTGTTCTTGGAGAAGATAATCGACAGCATGCCGATGCTGCCCAGCAATGGGCCGTCGACAATGAGCAAGAGCCAGCGCAGCAATAACTGGCTGAGCGAGGGACGGCTACCGTCAAGACTTATCACTTGGATGCCCAGGGCCATTTTCCCCAGGGTCTGTCCTTTGTTGAAACGCTCCATGACCAAAGGATAGAGCAGTATACAGATGGCGCTGGCCACAAAAACTACGATGGCCAAAGTGCTATTGTTGATGTATATGCCAGTCAGCATGCCTACAATCATGGTATAGGCAAATATCATTACGAGACCGTCAATCAGCCAAGCCAACAAACGGAATGACAGACTGGCTGCACGTTGGTGCAGGCTCACATGTTGGCTCGTAACGAAAGTGGTGGCTGCCATAATCTCTTTTTTTCCTTTCTTTCTTGCAAAAGTAGTATTTTTTTCCGTATTTTTGCATACCCAATCGTATTTTTTACGTGTAGGGCGAAACGGAAGTATATGAACGAATGAAAGAGGCTGTCTTCATCAGGAAAAACATCGCGAAATGGCGTGCCATGGAGGTGCAGATAGGCAACATGGCCAATACGCCACCCGACAAACTCGTCGACACGTATGCCGAGGTGAACGCCGACTTGGCTTTCGCCCAAACGCATTATCCCAATTCGCGCATCACCGAATACCTGAACAATATGGCCGTCTCTCTTCATGGTGAACTCTATCAGCGTAAGAATGAGAAATGGAGTCGGCTGTTGACATTTTGGACACATGAGGTGCCTACTTTTGTCTACGAAGGCCGACGGTGCATATTGCTCTCGTTGGCCATTCTCCTCGTGGGGGTATTGGTGGGCGCGGTGAGTGCCTGGGGTGGCGAGGAGTTCGTCAGGGCTATTCTTGGCGATGGTTATGTGGAGATGACGGCCGACAATATCCGTGAAGGACAACCGTTTGGCGTTTATTCCAGCGAAGAGTCGTCGAGCATGTTCCTTAGTATCATGCTCAACAATGTGTGGGTGTCGTTCCTCTATTTTGCCATGGGTGTGTTTACTAGCATCGCCACGGGCTATTTCATTTTTTACAACGGAATGATAATGGGTGCGTTCATCTCCTATTTCACACAACACGGACTGCTGGGGCCGTGCCTGCTCACGCTCTTTCTCCATGGCACGCTTGAAATATCAGCGCTGGTGGTGGCGGGCGGCGCGGGCATAGCGTTGGGCAACGGATGGCTATTCCCCGGCACCTATTCGCGCATCGAGTCGTTCAAACAGTCGGCTAAAAGAGGTGTGAAGATATTGGTGAGCACCACACCCATCTTCGTGGTGGCGGCATTCATCGAGGGCTTCTTCACACGGCTCACCGAGGCAGGCGACGCACTCCGACTCACGGTCATCGTGCTCTCCGCATTGTTCATCCTATACTATTACGTCTACTTACCCTATCATCGACATCGCCATGGAACGACTTGATGACAGTTTGTTACTCTTCCGACAGCGCACGATAAGTGAGTTGTTGGATGTGCCGCTTGACTTCATGCGGCACCACCGGCGGATGTGGCTGCTGTGGGTGGCGTTGCCGTTGTTGCCATTGTCTCTTCTTTTGGCGTTGATGGGTCAACCGATAGAAACTGATGTGGCGGATGTCTTTAGTATGGTTTTTGCCCGTCTGATGGGGTTCGACTTCAATACCGACGACAGTTTGTTTTCTCTCAAGAGGTTATTGGTGGCTCTGGCTTTGTGTCATGTGCTATGGTCCGTGCATGCGCTGTTCCGAAGTGTAGGCGTGGCAGAGAACGATAGGAAAGAGAAAATGTATTCAGAGATGCGTCGACTGATCCCCAGAATGTTGGCGTTTGTGGTGGTGGCTTACCTCTTGCTCTATATGCTGAGCGGCGACAAAGCTCATCTTGCCTTCCTGCTCTTCTTGTTGTTCTTGCCGGTGGCATGTGTGCCTCCAGCGTTCTTGCTGCGCGACATGCCCGTGGGGGAGACATTGGCCCAAGGCGTGACGGTGGCGGTACGTAAGTGGCTGGAACTGCTGGTTGTTGTGCCGGTGATAGGATTCTTGGTGCTCATGCTCCAAGGAGTGGTGCAGGTGCCAGCCATGTTGATAGAGAATGCGGTCGACATGTTCACACTGGCTGACGAACGGCCCGATACGTGGCTACTTTTTCTTCAGTTCCTCTCCACCATGTTGTCGTGGTGGGCGTTTTTCTTGGGTTTCTCTTTCCTGGTCATCACCGTGGCGTATATCTATGGCGACGGGGCGGAACGGACATATAACGTGTCGCTGACCAAAGACATCGACCAATTTGAAAATCTGTAGACCATGGGCGCACTCACTGATACATTGGCACTCAATAAAGGACTCATCCAACGGATGCGCGACGACTACGGCTATGTGGATGGTTTGGCACCCGACATGAAATGGCCGAAGGATACGATGGCACAGGAGACGTCCAGTTCCTGGTCGTCTAACGACTCCAATATCTTTTCCGATATGTTCCAGTGGCTGGGACAGGTGCCGTCCTTCGTATGGTACACCTTGCTCGTCCTGGTGGTGGCTGTTATGCTGATATGGATACTGTACAATCTCCGTACAGGCGAAAAAGGAAAGAAAGTGGAGGAAACGGCGGAGGATGACCTGCCCGTGGATATTTACGCAGTCGACCAGCCGCAGGAGGAACTGCGGCGGGCTGTTGAGGCTCACGACTGGGACCAGGCTGTGCGTATGACCTATATCCTCACGCTGCGATACCTGCATGAGGCAGGGCGTATACAATGGTTGCCCAGCAAGACGCCTATGGATTATGTGCTGGCGGTGGGCATGGCTCCGTTCCTACATCTCACCAATTCGTTCCTCAGGGTACGTTTCGGCAAATATCCTGCCACGGAGGAGGAGTGGCGCAAGACAGAGGAGTGGCGAAAGACGACCGAGAAAGGGGGTGAGGGATGAACAAGAACAATATGTTGGTCGCGTTGTTGGTTCTGGCTGGTCTGCTGGCTGTGGCATGGTTGCTGGGAATTTTCAGTAGCAGCGGGAAATACGATAATCCCGCTAAGTGGAATGCCACTTATCGTCACACCGACGACATGCCTTTCGGCATGGAACTGTTCGACAGCGTGATGGCCGTATCATTGCCCAACGGCTATCGTTATGCGAAGGTATCGGTAGATGAAGCCTGTCGGGCCGACTCTGCAGGACTGGTTTCGCTGGCGTATATATACAGTACGGCTTATTTCTCCGATGAGGAAGAACAACAACTGCTGGCTTTTGCGGCTCGTGGTAATAATTTGCTGCTAGTTGCCAACAACTATCCAGAGGATATCTACGATGAAGAATCTAACACGTCGCTGGCTCGATCGTTGGGATTCAGCAGTATACGCTTCGCCGATTTCGACTTCTCTGAATTCAAGGACTCTCTGCAGGTTGCTGCCAAAGATTCCATTCAATGGACTGTCGGTGGCCAGGTGTTCCACATGCCTCCGCAGTTACTTTCTGCGGCATTGGAAAACAAGAACATGTCCAACAAGAAGATGGCGACCACGGAAGTAGTCGTTCATGAACCTGACGGTGACGTGGGATGGCGGGAAACCAGACCTGTCCTCCTGCAGCGCAACTATGGCAAAGGGAAAATTGTCATCGCCACCAACACGCTGCTGTTCACCAACTATGGGGTGCTTCATCCCGATATCTCTGCCTACGTGGGAAGGGTGATGGACCTCGTCGACGACAAACCAGTGGTGCGCTTCAACGATTCTGCCACACCCAAATGGGAGAAAACAGATAGTTCGTCGCCGTCGCCGCTGTCATTCCTCCTGAAAAACAAACCAACTCGTTGGGCGCTTATCGTAGCCTTGGTGGCCATTGGCTTGTTCTTCGTGTTCAGGGCACGCCGTCGACAGCGCGTCATTCCCGTCATGTCGCTGCCGGAAAACAAGTCGGTGGAATTCGCAAAGGTCTTGGGAACCATCTATTACCGTAGGGGTAACCATCGCGACTTGCTGAATAAGAAATACCGCTATTTCGCCTATGAACTAAGGAGACGCCTGTTCGTGGATGTCACCGACTCGAATGCCGATGTGCATACCGTGGCGGCGCTGGCCAGCGTGACTGGGATGTCGGCCAGCGACCTGCAGATGCAGTTGAACGTGTTGCGCAAGGCTCTTCTGCCCGACGATAAACAACTCGACAAGGAACAGATGCGGCAATACATCCGTTTCATGAATAAGGTAATAAAACATGTAAATTTCGGAAGTAAAAATCTTTGAAAGGTAAAAAAGTAAAAAGGTAAAAAAGTAAAAAAGGGAAGTAAAAAGGGAAGTTAAGCACTTCGTGCTGGACATTAGCTTTGAAAGGTAAAAAAGTAAAAACAGTAAGCGGAGTAATGTCCATTTTAACTCCCACTTTAACTTCCATGAGCGAAGCGAATTAACTCCCATTTTAACACCCTCTTTAACTTCATAAAAAAACAGTATATATGGAAGAAAATATCCAATCAAGAATCGACCTGACGCGCTTTGCTGAAAAGATGCTCGCAGCACGACAGTTCATAGCACAGGTGATTGTAGGCCAGGAAGAGGCCGTGGAGTTGGTGCTGACGGCTATTCTCGCCGATGGTCATGTGTTGCTTGAAGGAGTGCCAGGCGTGGCAAAGACGCTTTTGGCCAAGGTGGTGGCACGTCTTATCGATGCGCAGTTCACGCGCATACAGTTCACCCCGGATCTCATGCCGTCCGATATTCTGGGTACGTCGGTGTTCAACATGAAGGAGTCGGAGTTCCATTTCCACCGTGGTCCCGTGTTTACGGATATCCTGTTGGCTGATGAGATTAACCGCGCACCTGCAAAGACACAGGCGGCACTCTTCGAGGTGATGGAGGAGCGGCAGGCTACCATCGATGGCACCACCTATCCCTTGGGTGACCTCTTCGCCGTTTTGGCCACACAGAACCCCGTGGAGCAGGAGGGTACCTACCGGTTGCCGGAGGCGCAACTTGACCGTTTCATCATGAAGATCACCATGGGTTATCCATCGTTCGAACAGGAGGTGGCCATCCTACAGCGTCATCAGTTGAACAACAGACTGGCATCGCTCGAGGGTATCTATCCTGTGATGACGCGCGATGAGTTGACACGTTGCCGCACATTGCTCGACCATGTGGTGGTCGACCCGTCGTTGCTCGACTATATGGCGCGTGTGGTGCAGGCCACGCGCAACCATCGTGCCGTGTTCCTCGGCGCGTCGCCCAGGGCGGCGGTGGCACTGCTCCGTACGTCCAAGGCGTATGCTTTGTTGCAGGGGCGCGACTTCGTTACACCTGATGATGTGCGCCGTGTTGTGGTGCCGGTGCTACACCACCGACTCATCATCACCTCGGAGGCAGAGATGGAAGGGGTGACCCCAGACAAGGTGCTCATTGAAGTGGCCAATGCCTTGGCGGTGCCGAGATAAGAATTTTGATAAATGTTTCTGCGTAATAGGTTTTTCATCGCATTAGCCGTTGTGGCCGTCGTCATGGCCTTCGGACTGCTTTGGCTACCGCTGTTCCATCTGGCGGCGGTGGCATTGGCTGTCATGTTGGCGTTGACAGTGGTCGACATGGTGCTGCTCTATATGACCGCCCGTGTGCAGGTGCGCCGGTCGTGTGAACCGCGGCTGTCGAATGGTGATGACAATACGGTGGTGTTGACATTGACCAACCGCTCGTCACTGCGATTGGCTGTGACGCTAGTCGACGAGGTGCCTCCGCAACTGCAGGAGCGCGACCTACGGTGGCGCATGACAGTCAGTCCGCACAGTGAAAAAACGATGAATTATACCATTAGACCCACCCAACGTGGACAGATGGCTTTCGGTCATGTGTGGGTATATGCATCAACGATGATAGGGTTGGTGGAACGGCGTTTCAGGGGTGCCCGTCCCATGACGGTGAAAGTGTATCCCTCGTTCCTCGCACTACGACGTATCGACCTCAGGCCGGTTAGCGACAGGTTGGTGGCACAAGGCTCAAAACGCATACGTCAGGTGGGCAGCAATACGGAGTTTGAGCATATCAAGGAATATGTAACCGGCGACGACTATAGGCATATCAACTGGAAAGCGTCGGCACGGCGAATGATGCCCATGGTGAATGTCTATCATGACGAGCGGTCGCAAGAGATATATAGCGTGGTGGATATGGGCCGCACCATGCAGGTGGCGGCGGAGGGGATGACGCTCCTCGACCATTCCATCAATGCGGCATTGGTGTTGTCTTATGTAGCTATCAACAAAGATGACCAAGCGGGCGTGGCCACCTTTGACGTCCATTTCAATACACTGGTGAGGGCATCGCGCCGTACGGGACAGATGAACCGTATCATGGAGACGCTCTACGACGCAGAGACGGCTTTTGGCGAGTCCGACTATTCCGAACTGTGTCTCTCGCTCGACCATCGACTGCGTCGACGTTCCTTCGTAGTGCTCTTCACCGCTTTCGATGCCTTGGGCAGTTTGTATCGGCAACTGCCTTATCTACGCCAAATCAACAAACGACACCGTCTGTTGGTGGTGTTCTTCAACGATGAGGAACTGTTACGCTTCGCCCAGTCGGATAGCGACGACTGCGAAGACGACTACCAACGGGTGGTGGCGGAAAAAATGATGCACGAGCGTCGTCTCATTGTCGATATCCTCCAGCAGCAGGGTATACACTCCATACTCACGTCGACACGCCACTTGGTGGTCGACGTGGTAAATAAATACCTCGAAATGAAAGCACGCAGGATGCTCACGTAAGCGTCCTCTCTACAAATCTCATGCTCCTTGCCCCTCACTTACTCACTCTTTGGGAGGGTCGGGGTGGGTATCAGAACCATCCCATCAACACTCTCAGGAAGGCGGTCAATTCACCCGCCATTTTCTGGTGCTGCCACAGGCTGGGATGCCAGTCGGCACCATATTTCAAATCACCGTTTTGAGGCGTGAAGTCAAAACGGTACACTTCTTTGTCGCCACGTTGGTGGGCTTCCTCACACACCATGTCAAGGTGATGACGCACCAACTCCAGTTCCTTGCCTTGTAGCATGCTTCCGCTTAACAGTACTATCTTCGCCTTAGGATGGTGGCCGCGCACTTGACTGAGGAATTGGCGGTAAGCCTTCAGCAGACGGTCGCTGTCGTAGTCGTTCGTCGACGTGTCATTGGTACCGAGGTTGATGCACACCACGTCGGGTGTGTAACGGCTGAAGTCCCATGGCTCGCTGAAATCGTCGAAGTTGGTGTATTCATATTGCTTGGGCATGACCACAGGGCTGCCCTCACGCGGACCGTCAAAATTGCGGTACACGCCGATGCCCGAGCGTGCCACCACATACTCCACGGCCTTGAGGTTGCGGGCGGTCTGTGCGGCGTAGGTCAGGTAATGGTTTTCCGTGGCATCATTGAAATGGTCGTTTTCGTTCATGTCCTCCACTCCATAGCCGCAGGTGATGGAGTTGCCGATAAATTCGATGCTACGCTCGGGTAGGGCAGGGGGGGCTGCGAGGTGACAGCCCTCGTCGAGGATGAACCCCCGAAATTCGGACCGTCGTTGGTAGCTCTCTATGGCATTCATGATGCGTACCTCGTGAACGCCATGAGGCAGGGCGACAGCCACAGTGGCTACCGAGTCTTCTTTGGCGGTGAAACCCACCTTGAAGGCTTCGCAACCGTCGATGCTCACCATGAAATAGCCGCTCTCCGGCTTGAAGTGCAGGCGCAGCGACGTGCCCTCGAACCGTGCGTTGATTTGCACGCCGGGATAGGTGAACAAGGGTGATTCAGGGTTTTTGAAACTGATACGTCCCACATATTGGATATTGGGGTCACTGGCTGGGATGATGTTGCCTTTAATTGGCAGTGTGGTGCTGCCCATGGCCATGTTGGCACAGATTACGATGAGCAGACTTGCGAAAATGGTTTTTAGTTTCATGGTCGTTTTTTGTCGTTCGTTTTTGCAAAGGTAGTGTTTTTTGAGTAAACATCATGTCAATGGCCATCAAAATACCCCAAAATAAAAGTTTTTGTCAACAAAAAGTCAACTAGTCATTTTAAAAATGTCATTTGCTGACTTGTAGAGGAACCATTGATGGCGAAGTTCTAAAACCGCCCTTTCGGCTTGATTTAAATCAAGAAATTGCGGGATTTTACCCCAAAAAGTATTAAATTGTTGCAAAAACGGACGTTTTTCTTTAATTTTGCAATGTGTTTTTCATAGTATTAGATTTAAGGTTAACAAAGGTCGGAGTACAGCGGTACTCCTTTTTTTATGCCCTAAAGTTTGCATGGCATGGCCTTTTTTGTTATTTTTGTAGCCACGCTAACATTACCATCTCAATACGTAATCTAACAACCGCCTTGATTCTCCCAAGGGGAAACGCAGTGTAATTAATACCAACGATTTACATGAGAAAGTTTTTCTTTTCGCTGATGGCTTGCATGACGATAGGCATGGCCATGGCACAGACGAACATGGGTTACCGCAACCCCGTCATCCCCGGTTTTCATCCCGACCCAAGCGTGTGCCGTGTAGGCGACGACTTCTACTTGGTCAATTCCTCATTCCATTATTTCCCAGGTGTACCCATTTTCCACAGTCGAGACTTGGTGAACTGGGAACAGATAGGCAACGTGCTCGACCGGCCTTCGCAAATTCCCCTTGGGTTGTCCTCCTCGTGGCTGGGCATCTATGCACCGACCATCCGCTATCATGAAGGTACTTATTACATGATCACCACCAATGTGGGCAATGGTGGCAATTTCATGGTCACGGCAACTGACCCACGCGGACCATGGAGTGAACCCATTTGGCTGAAACAACAAGGTATTGACCCGTCGCTTTTTTTCGAGAACGGCAAATGCTACATGGTGAGCAACCCCGACGATACCATCTGGCTTTGTGAGATCAATCCTGTTACGGGTGAACAACTCACCGAGAGCAAGGCGTTGTGGCAAGGCACAGGTGGGCGCTATCCCGAGGGACCGCATATCTACAAGAAAGACGGTTTCTACTACCTCCTCATCTCCGAGGGTGGTACGGAATATGGCCATTCCATCACCATCGCCCGCAGCAAAAACATTGATGGACCTTATACGCCCAACCCCGACAATCCCATTCTCTGCCATCAACGGCGCGTCACCCAATCGCACCAGATACAAGGTACGGGACATGCCGACTTGGTGCAGGCCTCCGATGGTTCATGGTGGATGGCATTCCTTGCTTTTCGTACTTATGGCGGCAACTACCATCACTTGGGGCGTGAGACGTTCCTCGCTCCCGTGGAGTGGCCCAAGGGTGGTTGGCCTGTGGTCAATGGCAACGGTACGGTGGATACGCTCATGCAGGTGTCGACATTGCCGCAACACCCCCTGCAAAGACGTACGGGGCGATTTGTTTTCCCAAAAGACATGGAAGACCCAGGATGGCTCTTCATACAGAATCCAGAGATAGGCATGGCCGAAACGGTGGCGTTGTCTGCGGGTGAAGCCCAACATGGTTCCAGCGTACCTGCCAGCACCTATTTGCGGTTGAAGGCAGGCAAGTCGCTGTCGGAGAACGACCATCCCGCGTTTATGGGTCGTCGGCAGGAGAGTGCCAATTTCACCCTTGAGACGATGATACCCATTTTCGAGACGAAGGCCGTGGGTGCCGAAGCGGGACTCTCCGTTTACCAGATTAATGACGGGCATTACGACCTTTTCGTGCGCGTCAATGCCGACATGAGCCATTCGGTGGCACTGCGCTGCCGCCTAAAGTCCATCGACTATATCGTGAAGGAGCAGAAACTGCCATTTGAGCCGTCTGGTGAGACACGTCTGCGTGTGCGCAGTGACGGTACGATGTATTATTTCGAATATGCTCAGAAGGGTAGCGACTCGTGGCATTCTTTGGGCACTCTCGATTGTGCTTTGCTTAGTAGTGAGGTGGCTGGTGGATTCACTGGTGTGGTGTTGGGCCTTTATGCAGCTTCTTCACAACCAGCCTATGCCCTGTTCAAATATTTCGACTACCAAGAAAATTTTTGATTTTTTTTGCAAAAAAGCTTGCGGAATTAAAATAATTTGACTATTTTTGCGTTTTGAAAGAAGAATTTTATTATTCATTAAAACATTTGCATATATGAAAAAGTATTTAGCTGAAATGATTGGCACCTTCGTGCTGACATTCTTGGGCTGCGGTGCTGCCGTGGCTCTGGGTTGCGATGCTTCTAACACCGCAGCAGTTGTGGGTACGGCTTTTGCCTTTGGTCTGTCTGTGGTGGCAATGGCTTATACCATCGGTGGCATTTCGGGTTGCCATATCAATCCCGCCATCACCCTCGGTGTTTTCCTGAGCGGAAGAATGAGTGCCAAAGACTGCGGTATGTACATGATTTTCCAAGTTATCGGTGCTATCCTCGCCGCCGCCGTATTGGCAGGCATTGTCGCTTCGGGTGAGACCTCACCGGTCATCACTACGGCAACAGGTGCCAACGGATGCGCTTTCGGCGTGACCAACGGTCTGATTGTTGAAATCGTGCTCACCGCCCTCTTCGTACTTGTCGTGCTCGGTGCTACCTCGAAGACCAACGGAGCCACCAACAATTTCGCAGGTCTGGCCATCGGTCTGAGCCTTATTCTCATCCACTTGGTGGGTATTCACTTTACTGGAACTTCCGTCAACCCCGCCCGTTCCATCGGTCCGGCTCTCTTCCAAGGTGGTGAGGCTCTCTCACAGCTCTGGGTATTCATTGTTGGTCCATTTATCGGTGGTGCCATCGCCGCTCTCCTTTGGAAGGTGATTTCTACCGACAAGGAATAAGTAGTAAGTAGATTAGCTTACTATTCTTAATATAAAGAAGGAGCATCCCATCTTGGGGTGCTCCTCTTTGTTGTCAGTGTTTTCTTTTAACTATTTATTTCTTTACTACTATACTTTTTTTACTCTTCCAAGCTATTTCCGTTCCCCTTCCTTCGGAGGGGTAGGGGGGCATTTTACATTCCCATGTCGCCTTGAGGCATTCCACCTCCTTGTGCTCCACCTTGACCGCTGCCGATGTTGTTGATTTGCTCGCCGGCGCTCTGATGTTCGATGTAGTCGGAGGTCACTTTGGACTGGTGGCGCATGAGTTGTTTCTTCAGGTTACCGAAGTTGAAACTGACGTTCAGCGATACCTGTTGGATGGGAACGTGTATCTGTTGGGTGCTCACGAAGTCTTTGCCACGGCTCTCCGAATCCATGTGTATCTTGCCACCTTTCTGCAGACCGGTCATGGCCATCACGCTCACGCTGAGTTTGTCTTTGATGATGTCTTTCGAGAGGTTCAGACCGAGGATATTGAAACCGGTGCTCCAGCCTTGAAGGGTGTAAGTCTTCGAGTTGGCTATCCAGAAGAGGCTTCCCTGCATGTCCCATGGCAATTTCTGCTGTACGTTGACCATTGAGTTGTAGCTCCAGCCGTGGTTCTTCAGGTCGAGGGCTTCGCTGCGCATATCGCTGTAGGTGAGTCCACCGTTGAACATCAGTCGTGTGTCGCGGGTGACAGACCAACTGGCGTAGAAGTTCAGACTAGTCATGTGACGTTTCACTACATTGCCATAGGTGGTATTGAGCAGACCTTTGTCATCATAGAAACTGTATTGCTCGATGCCATTGTCGCAGAAGCTGTGGCGCAGTGTGGCGTTCATCATCCATTTTGAAGAGAAACTGTTGAACACGAGGCTGACATTGTTGGTCTTCTCCACGTCGAGGTCGCTGTTACCGTAAGTCAGCATGGTGGGGTTCGTGCGGTCCACGTAGGGGTTCAGGTAACTGATACCAGGACGAGAGATGCGCATGTTGTACGACAGACCGAGGTTCTGTGTAGGAGAGAACGAATAGGAGAGCGTGGCCGAAGGAACGAGCGTGCCGTAGTCGGTGCTGAAGTCATGACCATCGCCTAAGCGGTATTCCACGTCTTGCCAGGTGTGCTCATAGCGCAGACCGGCTTTGGTGCCCCAGTTACCCCAGTGACCATCGTATTCGGCGTATACGGCACCGATGTTGTTCGTGTAACGATAGTCGGAACTCATATTCTCATTGTACACGTCGGAGAGGTAGTATTTCGCTTCGGCGTTATTGTGACGGTTGAGGTATTTCACACCCGTGCTCAGCGTATGTTGTGGGGCAATGGGAGTGGTGAAGTCTACCTGGACAGTATGCTCCGTGGTCTTCTGGTGACTGTCGCTGTAGCGGTCGGTCAGATCGAGAGGCATGGTTGATGCCGCTTCCGTATCCATGTCCATGGGGTCGAACTCGCTCCAGTTCTCTGTATGTCCTGGAGAATATGTAAGTTGGTAACTGACAGTCATCTGACTGGTGCGAGCCTGGTTGAAGAAGCGTTGATAGTCGATGGTTCCCGTGAACGACTGGTTCAGGTTCTCCGTCTTGGTGAAGTTGCCGTAACTGAATCCGTCGCCGTAGTAGCCGCCGCTCATGGTGGTGATGGGATGGCCGTCGCTCTTCATGTTGAAACGGGTGAGTCCGAAGGTGGCATTCAGGTTGCTCATAGGGTCTATCTCATAGGCGATGCTCAGGTTGCCCATGATGAAAGGCAGTTTGGTGGTGCCATCCTGATGGTATTTCGTCGAAATGTTGCCGAAGTCGGAGAATTGCTCACGAATCATGTCCACCTCGGTGCCATCCATTTTCGAAGAGTTCAGGAAGGTGTTGGCGCTGATGGTGAATTTGCCCTGCTGTACGTTCAGGAAGGCACCACCACCAAAACCACGGGTGCTCACTTGACCACGAAGGGTGCCGCTGTAGCCGTTGACAGAGGTCAGTGCACTGCCGCCACCGGGTTCGTTGTGCTGCATCACGATGTTGAGCACACCACCTGCTCCTTCAGCGTCGTAGCGGGCGCCGGGGTTGGTCACCACCTCGATGTTCTTCACCATCGAGGCAGGGATGGACTTGAATATCTGCGAGGGGTTGCTCGACATCATGGGGTTGGGCTTGCCATCAACATACACCTTGAAGTTGGACGAGCCGTTCACGCTGATGTTGTCTTGTGCGTCGACGGTAACCATAGGCACCTTGCGAAGCATGTCGAGGATGGTCTGCGACTTTGCGTCGACATCGTTCTCCACATTGTAACTCATCTTGTCGGTTTCCATCTTCACCAATGGTTTGTGTGCTACTACCTCTACGCCGGCAAGTGTTTTTGAGTCGTCGGACACCAGCACGGTGCCGAGGTCTATCTCACGTTGTCCGCTGAGGGTCACGGTACGCTTGACGTCCATCTTACCCATTGAGGCGATGGTCACCACATGGGTTCCCGTGCCAGTCACTTCTTGTTTTATTTTGCCGTCGATGTCGGTGAGCGACATGCCCACGGCATTCTTCATGTCAGTTGCTTTGAACACGCGCACGGTGGCGTAGGGCTCGGTCTCGCCGCTGATGGAGTCTTTCACCACACCCTTGATGATGGTCTGGGCAGAGAGGTCGGCGAGGCTGGCGATGAGGGCCGTAATGGCCAAAATCATAAGTCTTTTCATAATGGTTGTTTTTGTTGTTTTGATTTCTGTGTGCAAAAGTAATGTGATATGATATGTGTTCCAACTGTTTTTCGACGACTTCCCCATTCCTTTTCGACCAAATTTGTTGTTCCGTATAGAACAAATACAAAAAAAGAGACGTCCCGAATACATCGGGACGCCTCTTTCCTTATCCTTTCTCTAATCTTTTTACCTTTTTATTTTTTACCCTTTTACTTTTTTACTCTTTTTCCCCCTTCCTTTGGAGGAGGTCGGGGGGAGGTCTTTTACATTCCCATGCCGCCTCCCATGCCTCCGATATTGTTGAGTTGTTCGCCGGCATTGCGCTCCTCGATATAGTCGTTGTTCACCTTCGACTGACGACGCGTGATCTGCTGTTTCAGGTTGCCGAAATTGTAGGTAATCTCAATGGAGAATTGCTGGATGGGTACGTGTATGCGCTGAGTGTTCACAAAGTCTTTGCCGCGGCTCTTTGTATCCATGATTATCTTTCCACCTTTATCAAGACCCGTCAAAGCCATCACACCCACGGTGAGTTTGTCCTTGATAATGTCTTTCGAGAGGTTCAGGCCAAGGATGTTGAAACCAGTGCTCCAACCTTGCAGGGTGTAACTCTTCGAGTTGGTCATCCAGAAGAGGCTCGATTGGATGTCCCATGGCAGTTTCTGCTGCACGTTGACCATCATATTATAACTCCAACCATTGTTCTTCAGGTCGAGGGCTTCGCTGCGCATATCTGAATAACTCACTCCGCCGTTGAACATGAGTCGGGTGTCGCGGAAGACAGACCAGTTGGCGTAGAAGTTCAGGCTTGTTGTGTGGCGTTTCACCACATTGCCGTAAGTAGTGTTCAACAGGTTGGTGGCGTTGTCGAAGAAACTGTATTGCTCGATGCCATTGTCACAGAAACTATGGCGCAGCGTAGCGCTCATCATCCATTTCGATGAGAAACTGTTGAACACGAGGTTGATGTTGTGCGACTTTTCCACGTCGAGGTTGCTGTTACCGTAATTCAGCATGGTGGGGTTCGAACGGTCCACGTAAGGGTTCAGATAACTGATGCCAGGACGTGAGATGCGCATGTTGTACGACAGGCCAAGGTTCTGTGTGGGTGAGAACGAGTAGGATAGGGTGGCCGAGGGAACGAGTGTGCCGTAGTCTTTGCTGAAGTCACTGCCATTACCCAGTCGGTATTCCACTTTTTGCCAGGTGTGCTCGTAGCGCAGACCTGCCTTGGTGCCCCACTTTCCCCAATGTCCATCATATTCGGCGTACACGGCCCCGATGTTGTTCATGTAACGGTAATCCGAACTCATCGCCTCATTGTATACGTCGGACAGGTAGTATTTCGAGTCGGCGTCGTTATGGCGGTTCACATATTTCGCGCCGTAGTTCAGTGTCTGTTGCTGTGCGATGGGCGTGGTGATATCCACTTGTAGGGTATGCTCGATGGTCTTCTGGCTGTTATCTGAATAGCGGTCGGTCAAATCGAGAGGGATGGAACCTTCCACGGGGTCAAATTCGCTCCAGTTCTTTGTGTGTCCCGGCGAATAGTCGAATTGGTAACTGATGACCATCTGACTGGTGCGCTCGGCATTGAAGAATCGTTGATAGTCGAGGGTTCCGGTGAAGTCTTGGCTTTTGTTTTCTTGTCTCATGATGTTGCCATAGGTATAGCCATCGCCGTAGATGCCGCCGCTCATGGTGGTGATGGGGTGTCCATTGAGTTTGGTGTTGTAGTGTGTGAAACCAAACGAGGCATTGATGGAACTTAGCGAGTCAATTTCGTAACCTATCCCTATGTTGCTCATGGTGAAAGGAACCTTCGTGTTGCTCTTTTGCTTGTATTGCATGGTCGAGGTGCCCAGTTCCGACATTTGTTCACGAGTCATCTCAATTTCCATATCGTCTAGACGGTTGTAGTTGTAGTAGGCATCGAAATTTACCGACCATTTACCCAACTGCGCGTTGATGAAGGCACCGCCGCCAATACCGCGCGGTCCAGCGTAAGCGCCAGTAATAGTGCCGCTATAGCCGTTGATGCCTGACATGCCGCCACCGCCTACTCCGTCGTGCTGCATTACGATGTTAAGTACGCCGCTGGCTCCTTCGGCATCGTAACGGGCGCCAGGGTTGGTCACCACCTCGATGTTCTTCACGATAGAGGCGGGGATGGACTTGAATATCTGCGAGGGGTTGCTCGACATCATTGGGTTGGGCTTGCCATCAACATACACCTTGAAACTCGACGAGCCGTTGACGGTGATATTATCCTGAGCGTCGACGGTCACCATGGGTACCTTGCGCAACATGTCGAGAAGTGTTTGCGTCTTCGAGTCAGCATCGTTTTCCACGTTGTAACTCATCTTGTCGGTCTCCATCTTCACCAATGGCTTGTGGGCCACCACCTCCACGCCGGCAAGTGTTTTTGAGTCGTCGGACACCAACACGGTGCCGAGGTCAATCTCTCGTTGCCCGTTGAGGTTCACGGTTCGTCGGATATCCATCTTGCCCATCGAGGCGATGGTCACCACGTGTTCGCCCGTACCAGTTACTTCTTGTTTGATTTTGCCGTCGATGTCGGTGAGCGACATGGCCACGGCTTTCTCCATGTCGGTTACCTTGAATACGCGTACGGTAGCGTAAGGTTCGCTTTCGCCGCTAATGGAGTCTTTCACCACTCCCTTGATAATGGTTTGTGCTGAAACATCGGCAGTGCCGAGAAACAGGGCCGTAAGGGCCAGAATCATCAATCTTTTCATGATTTTCTCTTTTCTATGATTATTTACTGTTGTTTTCACATTCTAATACATTAGACACCTTTTCACTTCTTTTACTACAAAAATGGATATTATTTTCGTAAAATGGTGGTTTTTACCTTGTTGTGTATCTGTGTAATAGTGTAATACTTTAATAGTACACTGCAAAGGTAATACGTTTTTTCATTCCCTCCAAATTTTTTGCCTATTTTTTTCAATTTTTTTTATTTGGGGCAAGTTCCCCCTTTTTCCCCAATTTGCAATTCATTTACAGAATAGCCGTTTTTCGTTTTTTTACGATGGTTATTCCAAAGATTTTATATAAATTTGCAACGTAATGTAAAAGGTTGAACCTATGGACGACAACAATAATATGCCTAATCAAGAGACTGCCCCCCTGGAAAACCTATGCAAACAAGCGTTGGAGAAAGCGAAGGACTCACGTGGGCAATTGCCCGAAACGCGCTTCGATGCTGGAAAACGGCTGGCCAATGAGGCGAAAGCGTTTTTGGCACAGTTGCAAGCCGCAGTGGGTGCCGACGCACCGCAATACAGGCAGGTGGCGGAGGATTTTGCCGAGGAAATCCTACAGTGTGGCATCGACTATGTCAATGGTAGCGACGACAATGTAGCGGCGGAGCGGGCCATGCCATTGGTGGAATATGCGCGAGAAATAGCACAGACCCGTTTCACGGAAGAGCGGTGTGACGATAATATCAGCGTGATACGGCAGATGTTGGTGGAGAGACCACCTGTGGCTCTCAAGGAGACGGATAGTCAACTACGCCAATGCCTCATCGATGCGACAGCGCAACCTGACGAGGTGGAATATGCCAAGCAGACGCTTGACAAGGCGCAACCACTGCTCACGAAAATCAAGGAGGCGACGGCCCCAGACAATACTTACTACCTCTCCATGTCGACCAAAGTAGTGGACAGTGTGCTTGGCACCATTGTCGACGATGTGAACGAACGGCTATTGCATACCGACACGAAGGAAGGGCTGGCACGCATCAAGCATACCATCATGGTGTCGATGGGACTGTTCCGTCAACTCGACAGCATGGCCATGCTGCCGGAATATAAGGCAGGCCGTTACTCCGAGAACCGTAACCGGTTGGCATCGGTGTTCAACCAAATCATGAACAATACCGACGAGGGCGGCAAGATACGTTTCCGATGGGAATACCACCTATTGGGATGGGCCATTGTCATCGCCATCTTCCTCATCATCAAATTCGCCTGTAAATGAATAATGCCATGAATGAACAAGAACTGTTACTCAAGACCGCTTTCGCCTGCATGGCATGTGACGGCGAGATAGCACCCTCAGAGGTGGAACGCATACGCGAGTATGCTTTAAACAACGACCGCTTTACTTCGCTCAACGTTGAGGATTGCTTGAAACGGTGGGTAGAGGAAATCAACCTCCGTGGTGTGCGATTCCTTCGCGACTATGTCATGACGCTTCGCAACAGCCATGTTTCCGAAGAACAGGCTCTCGATATCCTCCAGGTGGCTGTCGACATTGAAAAGGCCGATGAACGCATCGACTATTTTGAGATACGTTTTTTCAAAATCATACGCGAGAACCTACCGCCTTTTGAGGACAGTTTCCTGCAAAGCAATATCAAGGGCATCACGCACCATTTCACAGACAAGGATGTGAAACGCGACTATCTGGCGCTCTTCAATTCCTATTTCAAGAACATCAACCTGCCCAATTTCGACGTTTCCATATTACAGCGTATCGATGCCGAGGCGTGACCCCTTCACGGATACTCTTTTGGGATGGTTCGCTTCGCATGGTCGTGAACTGCCATGGCGTGCTTCCTCCGACCCTTACCGCATCTGGCTGAGTGAAATTATTCTTCAACAGACACGTGTGGTACAGGGCATCGACTATTGGTGGCGTTTCGTCGACCACTTTCCCGATGTGCAGTCTTTGGCCGAGGCTTCAGAGGATGAAGTGCTCAAACTTTGGCAGGGACTGGGTTATTATTCGCGGGCACGTAACCTGCATACGGCGGCAAAACAGATAGTGGCGCTGGGCCATTTTCCCAACACTTTCGAAGAAATCAAACAACTGAAGGGCGTGGGCGACTATACGGCGGCGGCCATCGCCTCGTTCGCCTTCCACCTGCCCGTGGCTGCTGTTGATGGCAATGCCTACCGCGTGTTGGCACGTGTTTTTGGCATCGACACCCCCATCAACACGTCAAGGGGAAAGAAACTGTTTGCCGAGTTGGCGCAGTCGCTGCTGCCCACTGACTGCCCCCACGATTTCAACCAGGCGATGATGGATTTTGGGGCTACGTGGTGTACGCCATCTTCACCACATTGTGAAGACTGTCCCTTGGCCGACCGTTGCGAGGCTTATAATTATAATAAGGTGACAGCACTGCCTGTCAAAGAGAAAAAACTCAAGGTAAAAACACGCCATTTTATCTATATCTATCTTCGCTGTCAGGGACAGATAGCATGGCACCGTCGTCCCGCCGGCGATATTTGGCAGGGTCTTTATGAACCGCCCATGGTGGAGTGGGAGGGAGATATGGCTCCCGATGAGACACAGGCATTGCAGGTCATCCAGCAGTTTCTTGCCGTTTCTCTCCAATCAGTGCGCATCGTTTGTCGTGGTCTCCGCCACGTGCTCACCCACCGAATCATCTTGGCTGACTGTTTTCTGGTGGAAACAGAATCTTGTCCTGCCTTGCCCGACAGCTATTTTTGGATTGACGAATCTAACCTCGACCAATATGCCATTCCCCGCTTGGTGGAAAGAATGATGAAAGAAGTGGAGAAGGTTGAATGATTTCCATATAGCTTAGGCGATAGCAGTCTCTATCCCAACAGAAAAGGATGGGCGTTATTCCGTGGTACATGTTTAGAAAAGCGGAATAACGGTTTGTTTGTAAAGGTCAAATTATTGAATTAACTCTTCCGGCTCCCATAGGTGGCGGGCCATGTCGACATGGCCGTTGGCCTTGAATGTGACACCTTCGCGTTCGAGCATCGGTCGTTGGGCCGACCAGCCGGGGGCGGTGCGCCCAACGGCATTTACCACACGATGGCAAGGCACCTGTTCGGCTCCGGGGGTGTAACGCAAGGTGCGCCCCACCATGCGGGCATGGCTGGGCCAACCAATAAGTGCGGCAATGTGACCATAGGTGGTCACACTGCCGCACGGTATTTGGGCGACCACATTGAGCACGTCTTCGCTGAAGGCACGTGCCTGCTGTGGTGTCATTCGCGACGGATAGTCTCTCATGCTTCGGCCTCTTCCTCGGTCTCCTCATCCTTGGCGCGGAAACTGGGCAGGTCCTCTGCCGTGAAGTGGCGCACGTAGATGGCTTTGCCCATCACGTCTTCCTCAGCCATGCGCACATAAACCTGGGCGCTCTTGCCGAACAGTTCAGGTGCTTTCGTGGCATCGCCGATGATGAGCAGCGACATGATGATGTCGCCAGTCATGTCGTAGAGACGACGGGCCAGGAAGTCCTGCAACTCTTGATTCTGCGCTTCCTTCACATAGTTGAGGGCAGCCTCATATTGAGCCACCATGCCCTCGATGCGCTTCTTGAGCGGAAGCAGCTCCTCGCTCACCTCCTGCTCCAACATCTCTTTCATGATGCCAAGGTAGGTGCCGTTAGTGATGTAGCGGATGGCTGCCACCACCTGGAGTTGCGTCGTACCTTCGTAGATGGAGAAGATACGGGCATCGCGGAACAGACGCTGGCTCTTGTATTCCATGATAAAACCTGAACCACCATGGATGGAGATGGCGTCGTAGGCATTCTGGTTGGCATATTCGGAGTTCATACCCTTGGCCAGCGGCGTGAAGGCGTCGGCCAAGCGCTGGAATTTCTTCAGCTCCTGACGTTCCTCGACCTCAAGCTTACGGTCGCGCTGGATATCCTCCAATGCTTTGTATACGTCGACGTAGCAGGCGGTCTGATAAAGCAGCGAACGACCGGCGTCCAATTTCGCCTTCATACGGGCGAGCATATCGTAAACAGCGGGGAACTCGATAATCTTCTGTCCGAACTGCTGACGTTCCTTGGCATATTTCAGTCCTTCGTTGTAGGCTTCCTGCTCCACACCCACGCTCTGGGCGGCGATACCCAGACGGGCACCATTCATCAGGGCCATCACATATTTGATAAGTCCCATACGAGTGCTTCCGCAGAGTTCAGCCTTGGCGTTTTTGTAGGTCAACTCGCAGGTGGGGGAACCATGGATACCGAGTTTGTGTTCGATATGACGCACGTTGACACCACCCTGGCGCTTGTCGTAGATGAACATCGACAGACCACGACCATCCTTCGTACCTTCCTCGGAACGGGCAAGCACGAGGTGGATGTCGGAGTCACCATTGGTGATGAATCGTTTTACACCATTCAGACGCCAGCAATCCTCTTTCTCATCGTAGGTGGCCTTGAGCATCACGCGCTGCAGGTCGGAACCGGCATCGGGCTCGGTGAGGTCCATCGACATGGTCTCTCCGGCGCACACACGGGGGATGTATTTCTCGCGCTGCTCCTCAGAACCAAACTCATAGAGGGTGTCGATACACGACTGCAACGACCAGATGTTCTGGAAACCGGCATCAGCGGCGGCGATGACTTCGCTCAGCATCGAGAAGACGGCGTTGGGCAGGTTCAGACCGCCATAACGGCGCGGCATGCTCACACCATGCAGGCCTGCCTTGCGTGTGGCGTCAAGGTTTTCGAAAGTTTTCGAGGCATAAATCATACGTCCGTTCTCGAGGTGTGGTCCTTCAAGGTCCACGCTCTCCGAGTTCGGTTCGATGATGTTGGCAGCCACATCGCCTGTGATGTCGAGGATACGCTTGTAGTTCTCGATGGCATCCTCATGGTCGACGGGTGCATCGGCATAGTCTTTCGCGTCGGCGAAACCTTTTTCTTTCAGCTCGACGATTCTTTTCATCAGTGGATGATTGAGGTAGAACCCAATCTCCGGGTGGTCACTATAATAGTTTGCCATTGTTTTTTATTTGATTACTTACTATTCTGCTTATAATACTTGATCAGTTTCGGGACAACCTCTTCCACCGTTCCAACGATAACATAGTCGGCGATGCGGTTGATGGGAGCATCGGGATCGCTGTTCACAGAGATGATGATACCCGAGTCCTGCATACCTGCGATGTGCTGAATCTGACCAGAGATACCACAGGCAATATACACTTTCGGATGGACGGTAACACCCGTCTGACCAATCTGACGGTCATGGTCGCAGAAGCCGGCGTCGACAGCGGCACGGCTGCCACCCACCTCGCCATGGAGAACCTTGGCCAGGTCGAAGAGCATGTCGAAACCTTCTTTCGAGCCCATGCCGTAGCCACCGGCCACCACGATGGGCGCACCTTTCAGGTTGTGCTTGGCAGCTTCCACATGGTGGTCGAGCACCTTCACCACGAAAGCCTCGGGACCAACATATTTCGATACTTCGGGATAGACCACCTCGTTTTTGGCTTTACCGTCATAGATGGCTTTCTGCATCACGCCCGAGCGTACGGTAGCCATTTGGGGACGATGTTCGGGGTTGACAATTGTTGCCACGATATTGCCACCAAAGGCGGGACGAATCTGGTAGAGCAGGTTGTCGTAGTGCTTATCGTTCTTCTTGTCGTCGTATTCGCCAATCTCCAACTGTGTGCAGTCGGCGGTCAGTCCGCTGGTCAGCGATGATGACACGCGCGGTCCGAGGTCGCGGCCAATGACGGTGGCACCCATCAGACAGATTTGCGGTTTCTCCTCTTTAAACAGGTTCACCATGATGTCGGTGTGGGGAGCCGAAGTGTAAGGGAACAACTCGGGGGCATCGAAGACAAACAGTTTGTCAACGCCATAAGGCAGAATCTGGTCTTCCACTTGACCCTTGATGTCAGTGCCGATGACCACGGCGTGCAGTTCCACGCCCAATTCATTGGCGAGTTTGCGCCCTTTGGTCAGCAGTTCCTGTGAAACTTCCTGAACTTTGGTGCCTTCTATTTCTACATATACAAATACGTTCTGCATGGCTTTATCCTATAATTTTCTCTTCCAACAATTCTTTGATAATACTCTCCACATCAGCATCGGAAGCGGTAAGGGTCTTCGACTCCTTGGCTTGGAACACGATGTTCTTCACGGCCTTCACCTTTGTGGGCGAACCGGCCAAACCACATTGTGAGGCATCGCCATCCACATCAGCCACTGACCATTGGTTCAGTGTCAGGTAAGGACGTTCCTCGTAGAGGTTGGCGCGTGGGTCGTCCTCAGCACGTTCCATCGGACAACTGGCGTATTTGTATTTCATTACTAGTTTGGCGTTGCACGGGCGACAAGGCGCGGCACTGCCGTTTACGGTGATTACCACGGGCAGGGGGGCGACAACCGTCTCCACACCACCGTCGATATGGCGGCGGATAGTGGCTTTGCCGTCTTCAATCTTCAGAATCTCTTCGGCGTAGGTTACTTGGTTCAGACCCAGTTTCTGGGCGACTTGGGGACCCACCTGAGCGGTGTCGCCGTCGATGGCCTGACGGCCGCCGATAACGATGTCCACATCACCAATTTTCTTGATGGCGGTGGCCAAGGCGTACGAGGTGGCCAGCGTGTCGGCTCCAGCGAACAGACGGTCGGTGAGCAACCAACCAGTGTCAGCGCCACGGTAGAGTCCTTGGCGGATGATTTCACCGGCGCGGGGAGGGCCCATGGTGAGCAAACCCACGGTGCTGCCGGGATGTTGCTCCTTCAGACGGAGTGCCTGTTCCAGGGCGTTCAGGTCTTCTGGATTGAAGATAGCGGGCAGCGCGGCGCGGTTGACGGTGCCTTCGGCGGTCATTGCGTCCTTGCCCACGTTGCGGGTGTCGGGTACTTGCTTGGCAAGTACAACAATTTTCAAACTCATATTATTGTAATTGATAAAAATGGTTATTCCAAAAACATATAAAAACGGTAGTTTGCAACCTACTTTTGCCAAGGTAGGACACCTACCTTTTGCAATTCGGCTGCAAAATTACTCATTTTTCATGGTGTGGCAAAGGAAATGTAATTAAAAATGCACAAATCAGACAGATTTGTGCACATTTTGCCCCTTTTGTGCAGTTTTTGAAGGGTGATATATAAGGTTTAGGGTTCAATGTTGTATCTTTATTGTTTTGCTTCCTTGTTCCGTTGCCACCACATAAATGCCATGGGGAAGCATGGGTAGTTCGATGGTGGAATTGTTGTTCGACAGTGAGTCACGGAAAACCATCTGTCCCTGGTTGTTATAGATACGTATATCAAGCGATGCTGTCCCATCATGTGGCACCAGCATAAGCTTGTCACCATCTATCCTGACGAGGTTGTTGTCCAATGGGCGGTGTGATATTTCCTCGATGCCGTCAAGACCTAATAGGTGTAGTATGCCTAGGTGAGCGTTGATTTCGCCGTGGCCGTATTGCTCGTTGGGGTAGGGCAGGGCTGCGTCGGGATGGTGGCATGATAATGACAGTAGTTCGCGCACCTCTTCTGTGGTGAGGTCGGGTTTTGCTTCCAACCAAAGAGCGATGATGCCTGCCACCATGGGCGACGCCATCGACGTGCCACTCTGCGCCACATAATAATAAGTGTTACCCTGTTCCTCCGTCTGCCACACCAGATGATTTTGCACCTTTTCGGTCAAAGGGTAGAAATGATTTAAGGGTGCTTTGATGGCCACCCCGGGAGCGCACACATCGGGTTTGGCAGGGCACCCAGGGGGCATGGGACCACGACTGGAGAAACGTGCTATTTGTCCTTCACCATTGGGCGCATCGTCTATCTGGTCCATTGTCTCACCATCGAGGTTAGTGAACGTCAGCGTGTGTGCCGTGGCTCCCACAGCGATGACCGATGGACTGGCGGCAGGCCAACCGATGGTAGCGCCTAGTAAACCGTCGGCACAACCATCTGGGGCGGGGGAGTCTAAAAAAGTGCTCACGGAAGCATTAAGGTAAATGGATGCGTCGGCCTCGCCGTCAAGATGCATCGTGCATACGCTGTGCAGACTGCCCATGCTTGGCGTGAGTGTGAAGTGGTAGAGCCACTGGTCACCCACTTGTTTTATCGCCTTTCCCATGAGGGTGTATTGAGTGGAGTTGCGCATCACCTGGGTACTTTGCGAATGGTTGTCGGCTTGGAGGATATTGCTGGTGCTTATCGTCAATAGTTGTTCTTCCTCTGTGCGTTCTCGGTTGAGCAGACCGACGGTCAGGGTGATGTCACCTGCGGTAAAGAGGTCCCACTCCACGATGCCGCTGTAGTTGCTCGTCACATTGTCCATCATCGCTCCGCCATGTGCCTGGCCCTCTTCCTTGTGTAGCCAACAATGTTTCTCCCCTCGGTTTGCCGCTGCGCACACGATGATATGGCCAGGTCCGGTCATGGCTTCTAAACATTCTTCTTCCAGTGTGCGGAGGTTTCCCGGCAGGTAGCCAACGCTGCTGCTGAAGTTCAGCACGCACGGCATGCCCAACGCATCTGCCCTGTCGAACAACTGTCTCATGGCCAAGATAATCGTTGCGGAACTGCCTCCCTCGAAATTATGTGCATAACCATCGAAGTCGGCAGCAAGGAGGGCTGCTTGAGGTGCCATGCCACAGAATGGTCCATACTGCGAACCACCCATGATACCCAGTACGTGGGTGCCGTGGTATGACCGTTCGGCGGTGGTGGAACATTGTCGCTCAGCGACGGCATCCATTCCTTCGAAAGTCTCGCCAGTGATGGCATCGTAGAGATACGTCACGCGCAGACGTCCCTCGACGTCTTTGAAGGCGGGATGGGTGAAATCCAACCCATGGTCGACAATGGCGCAACAGACACCCGCGCCAGTGAACGCATGAGGCAGCGATTCACCAGCATGCACCTCGTTGGTGTGGACAATCTGTCCACTCTCGTCTGTTTGCATCTGTCCATAGGGCTCCGCCTCCATACGCTCCACATTGCTGTCGATGGCCATGCGCGTCATGCTCTCCGTCGTGCCTCGCACAATGGCCACATGATCTATCCATGCCATCAGTCTGCCACCTTGTGTCAGCACCAACCGCTCGCCTTCAGCGTCGTTGACAAAACGCATAAGCACGTCAATGCTGTCTTGGTCTCCTGCATGATGCTCCAGGTGCATGGCCAAATGGGGCGACACCTGTCGGTTGTCGACAATTTGTCCACACACCATGGTGGCCATGCACCATAGGCATATCCAGGCTACAGCCATCGTTTTCAACAGACGTGAACGAATCATGCGGCGAAGTTACACAATTCTTGGAAGAAAGCAAAGTGAACGACGCAAAAATGCCCAATCTGGTCCTTTGCTTTACCCCCTTTACCCTAATCTTTCTACCCTAAACCTTTCCCATGCAACCGATTGCATTGCCCCTGTGGAAAAAAACGCCACATAAGAAAAACAACCTATTATAAAACACAGTACTTTTGTGCCCACCTAATAACCAATTCATTCAACAATCATCATAAACTATTCTTTACATGAAAAGAATCTTTACATTTATTGTGGCCCTCATCGTAGTGCTGGGTATTAATGCACAGGGATGGCCGGCCAATTACGGCGGGGTGATGCTCCAAGGTTTTTATTGGGACTCATACCAACAAACCAATTGGAACACGCTCGAAGCTAATGCCGAGGAACTGTCACAGTACTTCGATCTCATTTGGGTGCCCAACTCGGGCATGACTTCCAGCTATTACTATGACAATACCAGTTTCAGCAATGGTTACGACCCATGTTTTTGGCTCAACCACACATCGTGCTTCGGTACCGAGACTCAACTACGCTCGATGATTCAGACGTTCGCCAACAAAGGAGTGGGTATTATCGAAGATGTGGTTATCAACCACAAGAACGGACTCACGGGATGGACAGACTTTGTGAATGAGAATGTCACAGGACAGAATACGGGAGTCACCTACACCATCAACTGGGACAACACAGGTAATACGGGCATCTGTAGTAACGACGAGGCTGCAAATAGTGGTCATCTATGTGGTGGCGCCGCTGACACGGGCGATAACTTTGATGGCTACCGCGACCTCGACCATACCAATGCCACGGTGCAGCAGAACGTTATCACTTACCTCGACTTTCTGCTCAACGAATTGGGGTATTCCGGATTCCGCTATGACATGGTGAAGGGTTTTGCTGCCAAATATACGGGCATGTACAACACCGCTGTGAAACCGACCTATTCGGTGGGCGAATTCTGGGACACCAGTTACGATAACCTTACGGGATGGATAGCAGGAACGGGCTATGCCTCGGCAGCTTTCGATTTCCCGCTGCAAAGGGTGATGCAGGATGTGTTTAGGGGCGGCAGTTGGTCGGCTCTTTCGAACAAAGGGGTGGCTGGCGACCCGAACATGAGTCCCTACGTGGTGACGTTTGTCGACAACCACGACACCTATCGCAACGACAATCGTATTACTTCCAACGTTCTTGCTGCCAATGCATTTATTCTCGCCATGCCAGGTACCCCCTGCATATTCTGGCCACATTGGACGGCTTATAAGGAAGAACTGAAAAAGATGATTGAAGCACGTAAGGAAGCGGGAATCACCAACCAAAGCAAGATTCTCGTTGGTCAGGAATATGACGGTGGCTATGTGACCATCGTTCAGGGTGAAAACAAGAATATCCTGGTCATCAGTGGCTATCCGCAAGGTGTAGACCTCACTGGCTATGAACTGGTGAGCTCGGGCACGGCAGAAAATCCCAATTATGCTTTCTATATTTCTACTTCAGAGAACAAAGAGATAACCGTCTATGTGAAGGCTGACAATGCTCCTTATCTCTATGTGTGGGAGGAAAGTGGCAACCAACTAAATGGTGGCTGGCCGGGAACTTTGATGACTCGGCGTTGCCTCGTGGGTGATGAACCCTATTACTACGCTACGTTCAACACTTCAGCAGGTGCTCTCAACTGTATCTGCAATGATGGTAATGGTAACCAGACAGCCGACCTTAAGGGATTCACCGATGATGTATTTCTCACCTATGATGGTTCTTCTGGTACAACCAACGTGACCGAGCAAGAGAAAGACAAAGAGATAACGCCCATCAGTGATGTCACCTATACAGATGATGAAATATGCGCCTTCTTCGAGGCTCCGCAGCCTTGGACGAATGTGAAATGCTGGGCTTGGAACAATACAGACAACTATACGGGTGGCTCATGGCCAGGACAACAGTGTGAAATTGTGGGACAGACGGCTGAAGGGTTGAATATCTGGAAATGGACCTATACGGGTTCGTTGACCACCATGCCCACAGGCATCATTTTCAATAATGGAGCGTCGGAGAATACGCAGCAGACGGCGGACTTTACCTTCACCAATGGTGGCTATTACACGACCACAGGCAAGACGGGCATGGGATTCAACACGTCTGCACTCTTCGACCGTGAGTTCGTGAAGGATCAGCGCAACACCATCTGCTTGCCCATCAACCTCAGCGAGAGCGATATGCAACAGGTGGATGGCACAGCCTACGAGCTGACATCGTTCGAAAACGGTTACCTGACGTTTACGGCAGTGTCGAGCATCGAGGCTTATAAGCCCTATATCTTCATCGCCAACACCACGGGCAAGTGCTTCCAACCTTTCACAAATCACCAGTTGGTGGAAGGAAAGCCCATAGAAGTGAAGGCAGGTGACTATACCTTTGTAGGCACCGTGGAACGTACACATCTCGTGTCGAACAACAAAGTGGTGTATTATGGCTATAAAGCCAGCGACGGCACCTTCGTGAAGGTAGGCACAGGTGGTGGAGCCAACATCTCGGCTTACCGCTGCTACTTCACCATTCCTGCCGCCAGCGACAATGCAGCACCCCAAGCACTATTCCAAGAGTCGACTGATGGCATCGCATCTTTACGAATGTTCGATACCACTACCGATGCGCCAGTATATACCATCGATGGACGTGTGGTTGATGTCAACGGCCGTACTGACCGTCTGCCGCGTGGTGTCTATATCCAGAACAACCATAAAATCGTCATCAAGTAAGCACAAGCCATGGAAAGAAAATTATATATCAAGCCAAACATAGAACAAACCAAGGTGGGTGTGGTCCTAATGCAGACCATTAGCCAAAATACGGGTGACGCACCCGTGATAGATGACGGTGAAGAACTGGGTTCCAACAGTGGGTCAATTTGGGAGATTGAACCGCAGCAAAACAGCGATGATTTGATGGAATAACTTTTTTGATATACCTGTTGATTTGTGGGACGGCTTTGGTCGTCCCACAATTTTTTTTGGGGGGGCACAGGAGAAATTTGATGAGTAAAAGGGAGCCGTTGTCGTTCTTCTCCGAAAACCATTGTGAACAACATTCAACAATACTTTTTTCCTATTTCTCCCTATTTCTTCCAAAATTATCGTATCTTTGTTGGCTGAAAACTTATCCTCACATGATTGACAGACCTA
Organism: uncultured Prevotellaceae bacterium; assembly: GCA_900313615.1. Taxonomy (GTDB): domain Bacteria; phylum Bacteroidota; class Bacteroidia; order Bacteroidales; family Bacteroidaceae; genus Prevotella. The sequence goes on along the minus strand of OMRP01000007.1, from coordinate 18,497 downwards.
CCATAGACCGTATCATGGACGCGGCGGACATCGTCGACGTCATCTCCGACTTCGTGTCGCTGCGCAAGCGTGGCACGAGTTATAAAGGTCTGTGCCCCTTCCACGACGACCGCACACCATCGTTCTCGGTGTCGCCGGCAAAAGGAGTGTATAAATGCTTCTCCTGTGGCAAGGCTGGCAACGTGGTCAACTTCATTATGGAGCATGAGCAGATGACCTATCCTGATGCCCTGAAATGGTTGGCCAACAAATACCATATCGAGGTGAAGGAGAAAGAACTGACACCTGAGGAGAAAGCAGCTCAAACGGAAAGGGAGTCACTCTTCATCGTCAATGAATGGGCGGTGAAGTTCTTCCAGGAGCAGATGAACGACACCGAGGAGGGAAAGACCATAGGTCTGCGCTATTTTCGCGAAAGAGGTTTCCGCGACGATGTGATACAGCGATTCCAACTGGGATTCTCTCCATCGAACCGTCACGCTTTGGCCGACGAGGCGAAAAAGAAAGGCTACAAGACGGAGTTTCTGACAAAGACGGGACTGTGCGGACAGCGTGAGGATGGTTCGCTCTACGACCGATTCTCCGGACGGGTCATATTCCCATGGATAGGCGTGGGAGGTAAGGTGACGGCTTTCGGTGGCCGATTGCTCGATGCCCGCACCAAAGGGGTGAGCCAGAAATATGTCAACTCACCCGATTCCGACATTTACCACAAAGACCATGAGTTATATGGTATCTTCCAAGCGAAGAAGGCTATCGTGAAGGAAGACTGTGTATACATGGTTGAGGGTTATACCGACGTTATCTCCATGCACCAGTGTGGCATAGAGAATGTGGTCGCCAATTCGGGAACGGCACTGAGCTTGTTCCAGATAAAATTGCTTCGACGCTTCACGCAGAATATCGTGCTGCTTTACGACGGCGACGAGGCGGGAATACACGCAGCACTGCGAGGAACTGACATGTTCCTTGCCGAGGCGATGAACGTAAAAGTGCTGTTGCTGCCCAACCAAGAAGATCCTGATAGTTTCGCACGCAAGCATACGGCAGAAGAGTTTCGGCAGTACATCGAGCAGCACCAAACCGACTTCATCGAGTTCAAGACCAACGTGACGCTGCGTGGCGTTACCGACCCCTTCAAACGGTCACAGGCCATATCGGGCATCATCAAGAGCATATCGGTCATTCCCGACCCCATTGTCAGGGCTACCTATGTGCAGGACTGTGCTCGGCGTATCGGATACGATGAACGTACGCTCATCGCCCAAATGAACAAGTTCATCCATAGCGAGCGTGAACAAAGGGCAAAGGAGGCACAGCGCGAGACGGAGCGTAAACAGTATCAGGAGATTCCACAAGGAACACCCACCATCGTAACGGTAAATCCACCTGCTGATGCCATGGCCCCCTCAACCTCCACCGTCTCGACGTCCACCTCTCCTGCTTCCCCCACCGCCCTTACACCACGGACACCCATAGCCCACGTAGACAAAAAGCAACAGTTGGAGCGGATGATGGCAGAGATGGTGGTGCGCTATGGTGAGCAGGTCATTTATCGTGATGTGAAAAACGAGGCCGATGGCTCTTCGATGAACATTACTTTGGCACAATATTTGTATTATGATTTGTCGGCCGATGAGATGACACTTGAAAACCCCATCTACGCCAGAATCCTAGTCGAGGCGGTGGACCATGCGGGTGACGACAATTTCAAGGCGGAGGCATTCTTCACCAAGCATAGCGATTTCGAAGTCAGCACGGCAGCTGCGGAGCTTTGCTCCGATTCGGTGCAACTGACGAAAAGCCTACAGATGAACCATGACGAAGAGTTCCTGCGTAGCCAGGCTGTTCACCTTGTTCTCGATTATAAACTCAACCGTATTGAGAAACAGTTGGTGCAACTACGGCAATACTTGGCTGAGGTGCAGAACCAGTCTGACAAACTGATGGCGGTGCTTGCTGAAATACGGAAAGAGGAAGACTTGAGAAACAAAATCGCAAAAAAACTAGGCAACAACATCAGATGAAAGGAGATTTATGAGTAATTTTTGGAATTCTATTTTCGGACGACAAGAAGACGTTCCCAAAGCCGACGGCAACGAGGAATTGCCGGTTGACATACCTTCGAGAAAACGACTCGTCGACAAGGCGCTGCTGGCGTTGAACACCAGTGCCACATGGGAAAACGAGGAGAAATCCATATTGGCTAATTTCGACTATCAAAACGGCCATTTCCAACTGCATTTGGACGAAGACAATCCTTATGCTAGGGTGCTTTATCCCTTTGTCTATACCACCGAGATGGATAACCTCCAACTCGTTCGGCATGTGTGCAACGACTGTAACGCCAACAGCGACAATGAGAAGGTGATATATACGGTCAATGGTGACAGAAACGAAATCGACATCCATGTGCTGTCGAGCGTTCTCATCCTGCCGAATAATGTGGTGCCCGTACTGAACCGTTCCTTCGGGCGTATGTTTGGATGGCAGAATGCATTCGTAAGAAAATTCGAGCGTTTGCGCCAGCGTTCCGAAGGCGACAAGGCACGCGATCCCGAGCGACTTGAAGGGGAGTGGAACCGCGAAATGAGTCTGTTGAAGGAGATGGAGCTGAGTCACCAGCAACTGGGTGAGTTGCGCACGGCGATGCCACCGCGCGAACCATTGAGGCTGGGTGAACTGTTGCGCACCGTCCTGGGTGTGGAGAAACCATTCCGGAGACTGACTCTATGGGTAGGACAGCAACAGGTGGTCATCGACGATTCGGACAGCATTGCCAGGTTCGACTTGATAGCTAAGGCTCGTGAATTGGACAGGAACGAATATCTCGCCGCTGTGGTGCAACTCACACCGCTCGAACATGAGGAGTGCCGTGAGGATGTGGCCATCACGCTCAAGGCGGAGGGTGAAGACGAACAGGCTGCCTATTACCGGATGACATGTCATAAGATGCCCAACGAGACACCTGCCAGCCTAGGTTATTTGGTGACGGGCCCAATGGTGCTGTCGTTCATCGTTGCGTTCGACAAGACCGACGGCAAGCGGCGCAATGATGAGTTCCGTTATATGTGGAAAGAAGCGTTGGAGATGCACAAGAAAGGCGAAGATGAACAGATGACGCCAGAACAACAACTCGTATGTGAAATCATGGACGAGAATGTGGCGGGATTCATCTACAGGGGCAAAAGGCTGTTCTTGCAGAAACGTTTCGCCGAAGCCATCGTGCCCCTCGAACATGCTTTCAGAATCATGCAGCGCGACTTCGACTCGTTCAAGGCCTCGATGAAGGATGTGTTCTTCGAGGTGACATATCATCTCGGATTCTGCCACAGTGAACTGCGCCATTATACCCAGGCCATTTATTACCTTGATATGCTCATGCCGCTCCACCGCATCAACTATACGGTCGAATATGTGAACTGCCTGTGCAATTCGGGTGATATGAGAGCTGAGAATGTGGTCAATGAGCTGCTTGTGCATACCGATCCCGACCGATACGACGACGAGGAGGGTGTGCCACAGCAGATACAGGGATTCCGTAATTTCCTGCGACGCAGAAAAGTGTATATCTATATCGAAAAGGGAAAGTTCGAGGCGGCACGCGCCAACCTGAGGGAGATGCTCAACGAACCCGAAAACGCTGATTTTGCCATTCAGGAACTGGCCTATATCGCACAACAGGAACGAGGGAATTCTCAACTCCCTGACTCCTCTGCTACTACAACCCCTTGACCCTTTATTCCCCTAACCTCCCACCTTAAACTGTTAACTCTTTGCTCTACATCAACTGGATTCTATTTCTCATCTATGGCTTGGTAGCCCTCGGCGTAGGAGTGACCGTGCTCATGGAGAACCGACAGCCCACAAAGGCGTTGGTGTGGTTGCTCGTGCTTGTCTTCATCCCCGTGGTGGGTATCATTCTCTATTTTTTCTTCGGACAGAACACACGCAAGGAGCGCATTATCAGCCAACAGAGCCTTGACCAGTTGTCGCGGCGGTCGATGTTGGGATATGTGGAACAGAAAAACCTCATTGTGCCCGAAGAACATCGGTCGCTGGTGCGTATGTTGGCGCGCGAGGGGTGGGCGTTGCCGTTTAAGAACAACGAGGTGGAGATGTTCACCGACGGCCATCAGTTCTTTACCACTTTGCTGCGTGAGATAGCGCAGGCAAAAAGCCATATTCACATCGACACGTATATTTTCAACGACGATGCGTTGGGCATGCTCGTGGCGGATGCGCTCATCGACAAAGCCGAGGCAGGTGTCGAGGTGCGCGTGATTTACGACAGCGTGGGCTCGTGGGGCGTGAAGAGTGCTTTCTTCGAACGTATGCGCGATGCGGGTATCGATGTGCATGCGTTTATGCCCGTGAAATTCCCTGCTTTCACCAGTAAGGTGAACTATCGGAATCACCGCAAACTATGTGTCATCGACGGTCGTGTAGGCTTCATTGGAGGTATGAACATCGCCGAGCGATATGTCAAAGGACGCAATGGACAGACATGGCGCGACACGCACCTGCGCGTTGTAGGTGGGGCTGTGTATGGTATACAGAGTGCGTTCCTCGTCGATTGGTTCTTCGTCGACCGTACGTTGGTGTCTGATAGAAAGTATTATCCAGAACTTGACAAGACCCTGTTCAACGACTGTTTGGCGCAGGTGGTGACGAGCAACCCCACCAGCGAATGGCCGGAGATGATGAATGCTTATGTGCGTATTCTCATGCAGGCGAAAAAATATGTCTACATGGAAACGCCGTATTTCCTGCCTACGGAGACGTTTATGTCGGCTCTCAGAATCTGTGCGCTGTCGGGTGTCGATGTCAAACTAATGATACCGGCCAAGGCGGATGCCAAGGTGGTGGAGTGGGCCAGCAGGTCGTATGTGATGCAGGCGGCCGACGATGGGGTGGATGTGTGGTTGTATCAAAAAGGATTCAACCATTCCAAATTGCTCATCGCCGATGATACGTTGTGCACCTGTGGCTCAACGAACATCGATTTCCGTAGTTTCGAGAATAATTTCGAGGGAAATATCTTTTTTTATGACACAGAGGTGACGAAGCGGATGAAACAGGTGTTTCTCGATGACATGCAACACTGTGTGGCTCTGAAAGACTTGGCTTTTACCAAACGGTCATTCTTCTCCCGTCTCTGGGAGTCTATCGTCAGACTGTTCGCTCCTTTGCTCTGAACAGCGGAAAATACTGAAATTCACACTGCCATAACAACGATGATCCTCGAATAGGGGATGGTCCTTGAAGTCGTACTGTTGACCGTGCTCTAGCACAAACAGACCGCCGGGTTTCAATATGTTGCGTGTGAGCACTTGCTCGGGAAGAGTGCTAAGGTTGGGCAACTGATAGGGTGGGTCGGCAAAAATGAAGTCGAACTGTTGCCGACACTGCCGAAGGTAACGGAACACGTCGGTGCGGAGCAGGTAGGCATTGTCGTCGCCCAATTTGCTCAGACAACTACGGATGAAAGCGCAATGGTCGCGGTCCATCTCCACTGCGGTTACGCTGCGGCAACCGCGTGAGAGCAACTCAAGGGTGATACTGCCAGTGCCGCAGAAAAGGTCCAGTGCATCGGTTCCATCGAAATCAAGGTATCCGCCAAGCACATTGAAAAGATTCTCCTTGGCGAAGTCGGTCGTAGGACGAGCCTTGAATGAGCGCGGCACGTCAAAACGACGCCCTTTGTATTTACCTGTGATGATGCGCATGGATTGTTATTGTTTAGTGTTTGATCAGTCTTTCCTGCATCAGCAGCAAGTCGTATGGTATGTCGGCAATGGAGGTTGTCTGTTCGTCGTCAGTATCGATAGCGGGTGCGTTCACGCTCACGTGGCGTAGATGGCGTTCCAACCGTTCTTTCAGTTCAGCCGGTTGCTCACCTACAAGCACCATGTGGTCGGTCTCAGCATCCATGCCCAACTGCCGCCACACATTGAGCAGGAAATACAAGGCATCGGGTGCCTGTTCCACCTCGAATCGGTTGAAGAAACGCAACCGGTCATGCTGGAAACGGAAAATGTCGAGACAACCGTCATGGAAATAGCCATATAGAGGATTGCGGTGCAGATGTTGGTCGGTGGCTTGGAAATGCAGCCATACTGGCCATTCGCATGGGTAAATGTGAAGATGTGAATACCGTCCTTCAAGCATTGTGCGGGTGGCTTTGTCCAAAGAAAAAACGGCGATACATGAGAGTTGTTCCATGCCAACCGATATCTTTTCCTCTTTCTCATGACCGGTGAAGGTATGGTCGTAGAGGTCGCCAGCGGTCTCTGCATCATACTCGTCGGCGGGGATGAGCAGAACAGGACCGTTTACCAGTAGCGTGGCATCACAATGGTTGGCGGAGCCCGTCTCTGACTTGTCAAGGATGGCGCTCACCTGATGGGCTTGGTCGACACCAGGGTTGAGGGCATGAATAGTATGATGAATGCGAGGTTCCGCCGCTCCGTCGGTGTATGCGATGTTCAACGAACGCTCCGACAGTCGGAGAAAGCACCTTGCAGAGGTGTCGTTTGATAATGTGGCTTGCATGATGGTCTGTTCTTGAGGCAACGGACTATTCCCAGTTGCCGGCGTTATGGTTGTTTTCTGTTAGTGAACCGATGCACACGCCAGGATAGGCACCGCGCGTCAGCGCCTCTTCGGTGAGCGCGCTCACTTCTTCTTCGGGCAGTCCCTTCAGATATTGGGCGTATTCAGCGCCACATTCCATCAGCGACTCGTCACCACCCAATGGAGTGGTGCGGATGATAGCACTCAGATGGAATGTCTCGCCATCAGAGAATGGAATGATACGCAGACTGTCTACAAGATAGCGCGCACCTACCAACTGATCGAAACTGCTGGCGTAGTGTCCAGAGTCAGCATGATAGCGTTCCGCAGCATTGCGGATGATGGCCAATCGCTCTTTCACCGTCTGCTCGCGCTGTTCGCGCTGTTCTTCAAAGCGCAGCGGTCTCGACACACTCAAGTAGGCTACGACAGCCAAGAGTATGACGGCAAAGGTAAGCAGATGATTGAGCTTGATGTGCATGGTACTTTTCTTCGGTGCAAAGATAGTGCAAGTTGAGAGAAGTACAAAATGAAAAATTCTTTTTTTCATTTTTACTTCCGAAACGCAGCCTATTTTATGAAAAGATAGTGCAAATCGAATATAATACAAAACAAACTGTTTGTTTTTATTGTTGAGATGCCGCCTATGTTATTGAAAAATAGTAAAAAAACGCCACATTCATTCATCATCTCGATTTTTATTCTTATTTTTGCAAAACATAGGATATACTAGGTACACTTAGGTTTCCTTGAACCATCTGGATTATTCTAGAATTGAAACGCTTAAAAACTAAAAACAAATGAAAAAACAACTACTACGATGCATCAGTCTATGCTTGATGATGCTCCTTACCATGGTGACACGAGTTATGGCGCTCAGCGATGAACCTGTCACAGCCACGTTCCCTTTCAACCTCGGTACAGAAGGACAGATTGCGGTCTTTGGTGATGCCGATAGTTATTTCCTCGGCAGTAAAGTGACACATGGCGAAGGCTTGTGGATCAAGGACAAGAACAATCAGGCTGGTTTTGACGAGACTCGTTTCGAGCCCTACAGCAAGAATAGCAATGCCGATGCCACCAATGAGATTCGTTTCATCATCCAGCCCAAGCCTGGCTACACCTTTACGCCTACAAGTGTGGCGTTAAAGGCCACACGTTTCGGTACCGACAATGGCAAAATCAATGTCGCGTGGCTCAATGCCGATGGCACCACGATGACGCTGGCAACTGCTGTGAGGCCCAACCGCAACAATGGAACCAACCCCGCCAATGCGGATGAGGAGGGTATGAAATACAGTGACCTCAGTTACACGGTGACAGGCGCCACACCAGGCGAGGGAGCCTGTGGACTGGTTGTCAACCTCTATGACTTGCAGGATGGCAAGCAGATTGGTTTCGCCGACATCGTCATCAATGGTGTGCTCAGTGGAGAGGAAAAGGATATGCCCATATTGGCATCTTTCAAGGCCAACGGTGAGGAATACTTGGCTGAAGACGTTTTTACGGCCAGTGGCGACCATTACGAGGGCACCATCGAATTGTCAAAAACGGCAACGATGATCAGCGCATCCAACCCTCTCACTGACCTGTTGGCATCCAATGGCGAGATAGGCACCGTCACCTATGTCGGCGATGAAACGCAATGTGTGGTTACCATTCCCATGACTGCCGGTGATGTGTCTTTGGACTATGTGCTCCGCGTGGTGCAGAAGCCAGACTTCATGCTTACTTATTACAACACAGATAATACAGTAATGGGTACGCAGTTTGTGGAGAAAGATGCTGCCATTGGCGAATTTGCCGTCGATTATACCACGTCTACCGCCCAAGAGGGTTATATGGTGCGTGGATGGTTCGTCACGCCCAAAGGAGGACGGAAATATCATGTTGACGACGTGATAACCGCCGACACCAAGCTCTATGCCGTGGCCACGGAAATAGAAGTGGCTAGTTCCTTTAAAAAATATTCATTCCCACTCAATGACGAATATTTCTATCCTGAAGACCATGAAGCATTCAATCCGGTGGGTACAGGCTCTTTCCATGACAAACAACACGGATGGGTATTCTCCAATGGCGACCAGATAGAACTGCTTGTTGGAACGAAAGCCAATATCTTCATCTCATTGTGCAGGTATTCAAAAGACGATGCACAAATCGTGGTGAAGGATGCTGACGGCAACACTCTCGGCTCTGTGGCTGGATATGATACTACGGATGGTAATATCGTCACTTACCAGCATGAAGGTGCCAGTGGGAAAATAGTACTTCATATCGAGTCGTCCGGGGCTGTTTATATTCATCAGTTGAGAATCGTGAACACAGAGATGACAAATTATAGTGTCAATGGACAGTGGTATAGTGTATACCCTGGAGATGTCAGTAGTTTGGTCGATGCCATTGACGGGGTAAACGGTACCAATGCCAGTAAAGATGCGGAAAGGGCATTCATCTTCATACCCAATGGAACCTACGATTTGGGCTACACCGTGCTCACCACTCTCAGTGGCAACAATGTGTCGCTCATCGGAGAAAGTCAAGAGGGTGTCATTATCAGGAACGCTCCGCTTAAGGAAGACGAGGGCATCGACAAGGCGGCTACGCTCTTGGTGACAGGGCAGAACACCTATATCCAGGACCTGACCATCCAGAATGCTCTCGACTACTATGGGGCTTTGGCTGACGGACTGGTGGGAGGACGCGCCACTTGTCTTTGGGACAAAGGCACGAATACTATCTGCAAGAACGTGACGTTACTATCCTATCAAGATACCTATTGCAGCAATAACAACAATATGAAGGCTTATTGGGAGGACTGCGACATCCATGGTACGGTCGACTTCATCTGCGGTGGTGGCGACGTACGTTTCCAAAACACCACTATTTCTTTGGAGAAACGCAATGCCAACGGCACGGGCGGACGTACCATCACGGCACCCACCACTACTACCAATTATGGTTATGTGTTTGACAACTGCAGGGTGGTTGACTTGGCCGAAGGCAAAGGCAACTGGAACTTCGGCCGTACCTGGCAGAATGATCCCGTGTGCGTCTTCTTGAACACGACACTCGACAACTACGCTAAAAACACACTCGTGGCAAAGCGGTGGACGGAAAAAGGCATGAACAACCGTGACCCGAAACTCTTCGGTGAATACGGTACGATGGATGAGAGTGGTAACAATATCACGCCCGCCTCCAACATCATCACGTCGTATGGTGGCACGTTCGAGACCATCCTTACTGCTGAACAGGCAGCAAACTTTGCCTACGAAAAAATGTTCATTGACTGGGATCCCGCAAGTATCGCCACTCAGATGCCGGCTCCGGCAAATGCCAAGATACTCGATAGCAAGTTGGTCTGGGATCCAGTGGAAGGAGCCACAAAGTATCTGTTGGAAATGAATGGACAATTTTTGGCCTTGCTTGATGGTGTGGGTGATACAAGTTACAACCTCAATTATTGGACAGATATCTCCAATCCTGATGCTATTTATACTGTGCGTGCGGCTAATGCCCATGGCGGTTTCGGCGAAAAGGCAGAGATGACGGCATCCACGGGTATCGACACCATAGATGCTGAAGTGATAAAGACAGAGTTTTTCTCGGTCGACGGCAAACAGTTGAACGCTCCACAATTGGGTCTGAACATCGTAGTTAAGACTACTGCCGACGGACGGAAACTCACTGAAAAAGTAATCGTAGAATAGTTTGGGAAATCCCAATTCCCCTAATAATGATTAACCAAGAGATAGCGTTTCTCCTACAGGAGCATTTTCCCTTCGCCCCCACCGCTGAGCAACAGATGGCTTTCGACACTTTCGCTCAGTTCCTCTGCGAGGATCAGCCTGCCGTGCTCATCCTCAAGGGGGCGGCGGGAACGGGTAAGACCGAGGTGGCGTCGGCATTCGTCAGAACACTGGTGGCGCTTCAACAGAAAATTCTGTTGTTGGCTCCCACGGGTCGTGCGGCGAAGGTCTTTGCCTTGGCCAGCGGCCATCCTGCTTACACCATCCATCGGCGTATCTACCGAGGGCAGATGGACAGTCCCGACCGTGGCTCCTTTCAACTCAACTATGCCAAGATGCGTGATGCGGTGGTGCTCGTCGACGAGGCGTCGATGGTCAGCAACAATGGCGATTTCGATGCGCTCTTTGGTAGCGGACGGCTCCTCGACGACTTGGTGCAGTATGTCTTCGGTGGCGAGAACTGCAAATTGGTGCTCATTGGCGACTGGGCGCAGTTGCCACCAGTGGGTGAGGAAGTGTCGCCGGCCTTGTCCAAGCAGGTGATGGAGGGCTATGGTCTGCAGGTGTATGAATCACGGCTGTCGCAGGTGTTACGTCAACAGGCGCAGTCGGGCATATTGTACAATGCTACCACAGTGCGTGCCATGTTGGAACATGACGAGGCCACATTGCTGCCCAAGGTTCGTTTCGATGGCTTTGCCGACATCGTACGGGTGCCGGGTGACGAACTGATAGAGTCACTCTATACCAGTCATGCCCAGGTGGGAGCTGATGAGACCATTGTGGTGACGCGCAGCAACAAAAGGGCAGGCATATACAACAACGGCATTCGTGGACGTGTGCTCGGACGTGAGGAGGAACTGTCGTCGGGCGATATGCTGATGGTGGTGCGCAATAACTATTTCTGGGCGGAGAAGGAAAAAATCAATCTCGAGTTCATTGCCAATGGCGATAGGGCGAGGGTAGTGCGTGTGCGTAACATACGCGAGTTTTATGGTTTCCATTTCGCTGATGTGACGATGCAACTGCCTGACTACGATGATGTGGAGTTAACATGCACGGTGCTGCTCGATACGTTGCAGACGGAGGTTCCGGCATTGACGCGCGAACAGCATGAGGCGCTGTTCAATGGGGTGATGGAGGATTATGCCGACTTGCCAACGAAAGCCGAGCGTATGGACCGCATGCGCAAGGATATTTATTACAACGCACTCCAGGTGAAATATGCCTATGCCGTCACCTGTCATAAGGCGCAGGGTGGACAGTGGGCGCATGTCTACGTCGACCAAGGCTATATGACCGACGACATGCTCACTCCCGACTATCTTCATTGGCTGTATACCGCGTTCACACGCGCCACGGAAAAACTTTTCCTCGTCAATTGGCCTGAAAACCAAGTGGAATAATACCAGAGCGTGCATCGTCAAAAATGACCATTCTGTTGAAAAAACAGTAAAAAAACAAGAAAAACGTTCCTTTATTCGATTTTTTTGTTTATTTTTGCCAAACATCATTAACTCAATAACCTCAAAACTTAATAACTCATAGCCTCATTAACTCAAGCATCAATAACTCATTAACTCAATAGCTTAATAACTTAATAACTCATTAACTTACAAACTTATATTCTCATGAAAAAAACTATTATGGCATTTGCCGCAGGTTGCATCATGTTAGCTAGCTGCGGCGGAGCAGGAGGAAACCTCCTCAGCGGTATCCTCGGTGGCGACGGCACCAGCGTGGCAGGCAGTGCTTTGGGTGGCGTGCTCACCAGTGTGCTCGGACTCGACAAATTGTCAGCGCAACAGTTGGCGGGAACGTGGTATTATGCCCAGCCGGGATGTGCCTTCACCAGCGACAACCTCCTTGCCAAGGCGGGTGGTGAAGTGGCAGCCAGCGAAATCAAGTCGAAGTTGGCCTCTGTTTATAGCAGTGTAGGCGTCAGCTCGTCGAACACGGCCTTCCAGTTCGATGGCTCCAACCAGTTCGCAGGAAAACTGATGGGTGTGCCCCTCTCGGGAACTTATACCTATGACCCCTCGTCAGGACAGATCAACATGAAGGCGACACTCATCACGCTCAAGGGATATGTACAGGGCACATCCACTGGCATCGCACTTCTCTTCGAGGGAAGCAAATTGCTGAGCATCATGCAGACCGTGGCTTCCATGAGTGGCAACGGTACACTCTCTGCCATCGGTGAACTGAGCAAGAACTACAGCGGTCTCCGTCTAGGCTTCGACATGAGGAAGTAAGCATGTTTCTCCCTTCCTAAGGAGGAGGGTGATTTAATGCAACAAAACGGACATCGGGCAGCGAATAGATTTCGCTGCCCGATGTCCGTTCTATGGTGACGTTCCCTTACTGCTTCACTATCGTCAGGAACCTGTTCCACTGCTTGTTGTTGGTAAAGGCGTTGTAAGCATTGCTCTTCACGTGGAGCGTTCCTTCTTTCTCGGTGCTCTTGGCAAAGGTGCTGCCACTGATTTTTGGTGGAGCGATACCTTGCACGGTGACGTCCATCAGGTTGGCGCATTTGGCGAAGGCACTGCCGCCTATATCTTTCACTCCGATAGGAATGACTATCGACGATAAAGAGGTACACCCCTCGAAGGCGCTACTGCCAATCGACTTGATGGAGGCGGGAAGGGTGATGGCCTCCATGCTGCTACAGTCCCTGAACATGTCCGACGGCACTTCTTTCATGCTGTTCGATAGGCGGACGTTGTTCAGACTGCTACACCCTCTGAAGATGGCGGAACCGAAATCCTTCACGCTGTTGGGAATCTCGATGGTCTCCAGACTGGTGCAGCCATTGAAAGCATCGTGCTCTATCTTTTTGATGCTATTGCTCAAGGTGACGGTTGTCAACGACGAGCAGTTCTCGAACAGTTCGTTGGACACCGTGTGCATGCTGGCAGGAAACACGAAGGTGCGCAGACTGCTGCATCCTTTAAAAGCGTCACTGTCGATACTCTTCACACCAACAGGAATCTCGATAGTCTCTAAACTACTGCAGTCTTCGAAGGCACCGTGCCCGATGCTCTTCAATCCGGTGGGCAGTCCCACATAAACGAGATTGCTGCACTCGGCGAAGGCTTCGGTGGGCAGACTCTCCAACGAAGTTGGCAGGGTAAGCATGTCGAGCGACTTGCACCCTTTGAACACGCCCGCTCCCATCTTCTTTACACTAGCAGACATCTCGATGGTGCGCAGCGAAGAACAGTCTTTGAACAGTCCCGAGGGCAACTCGGTGATGGCATTGGGCAACTCGATGGTAGTGAGCGAGGCGCAGCCCTCAAAGGCACCATTACCGATGGAAGTCACCGTACGGGGAATGCTGACCGAGGTCATGCCGCTGCATCCTTTGAAAGCTTCGGCGGCGATGCCCTCGACATAGAACGTCAGACTGTCGTTCTCCACCTTCTCGGGAATGACGATGTCGCCATTATAGCCATCAGGGTTCTTCACCACAATGGCCTTTTCCTTTTTCACATTCACCTGATAGGCGATACCGTCGACAACCGTCCTGTCTTTCTTCAGAAACTTGATGTCGATGGCACTGCTGGGTATGCACAGCGCCAGCAGTATCAGCGCGGCCAACAGCCGCAGGAATCTTTTATTAAACACAGACATTTTTTTGTTTTTTAGGGTAAAGTGAAAATTTTAGGGTCACTCATCACTCGTAACTTGTCACTACTTAACTCCCATCTCTACCAACTTGTCGACGGCGGCCGACAGACCATCAACGTTCTTGCCACCGGCAGAGGCAAAGTGCGGCTGTCCGCCACCGCCACCCTGGATGAGTTTGGCGGCTTCACGCACCATCTGACCGGCATTCAGACCGTGGTCCTTCACCATGTCGTCGCTGAGCATCACGGTGAGCAGGGGTTTGCCGCCACCTGTGGAGCCTAACACGAACAATAGGTTCTCCGGCACTGCCTGCCGTATTTTGAAGGCGAGGTCTTTGGCGGAGCCGCCCTCGATGGGCAGGATGGCGGAGATGACGGTCACACCATTTATCTGGCGAGCCTTCTCCAACAAACGATCTTTCATGCGCTCTACGGCCTGGGCCTGGAAGGTCTCTATCTCCTTCTTCATGCTGTCGTGCTCCTCAATGTATTTGGCAATGACACCTTGCAGGTCCTTGGCGTTGTTGAACAGGTTGCGGATGGCTTTCATGCCATCTTCCAAATGGTAAATCAATTCCTCGCAGTCCATACCAGTCTTTGCTTCGATACGGCGAATACCCGCTGCTACGCTACTCTCGCCGACAATCTTGAAGAACCCGATATTGCCAGTGCTGTGAGCATGGATGCCACCACAGAGCTCGCAGCTGGGACCGAAACGTATCACGCGCACCTTGTCGCCATATTTTTCACCGAACAGCGCCACGGCACCGAGGGCTTTCGCCTCGGCGATAGGTGTGTCACGATGCTCGTCGAGAGGATAGTCGGCGCGAACCATGGCGTTTACCTTACGCTCTACCTTACGCAACTCCTCATCGGTCACTTTCTGGAAATGCGAGAAGTCGAAGCGTAGCGTGTCGGGACTGACAAACGAACCTTTCTGCTCCACATGGTCACCAAGCACCTCTTTCAAGGCAAGGTGCAGCAGGTGAGTGGCAGTGTGGTTGGCTGCCGAAGCGGCACGGCTGTCGGTATCGACGCAGGCCATGAACTGAGCTTCGGGATGCTTGGGCAGTTCTTTCACGATATGCACGCTCTGCCCGTTCTCACGTTGTGTGTCCACAATGTCAACAGTCTCGTATTCGCTGACGATGACACCACGGTCACCTACCTGTCCACCCATCTCACCGTAGAAAGGAGTGGCATCGAACACCAACTGGTAGTAACTGTTCTTCTTCTGAGTCACCTTGCGGTAGCGCAGGATATGGCAGTCGTGCTCGTTAAAATCGTAACCCACGAACAGCTGCTCGCCTTCCTGCAGCACCACCCAGTCGCTGTTCTCAACAGCGGCGGCATTACGGGCACGCTCTTTCTGCTTCTGCATCTCCACCTGGAACTGCTCCTCGTCAACGCTCAGACCATTCTCGCGGCAGATGAGCTGTGTGAGGTCGAGTGGGAATCCGTAGGTGTCGAACAGACGGAAGGCCTTGGTGCCGTCGAGCGTGGTGCCACCCTGGGTTTTCACTTCGTCCATGGCAGAGCCCAACAGGGCGATACCTTTGTCCAAGGTGCGCAGGAAGGCATCTTCCTCTTCCTTGATCACCTTGACTATCAACTGGTGCTGTGCTTTCAGTTCGGGGTAGGAGTCACCCATCTCGGCCACGAGCACGGGGATGAGTTTGTAGATGAAGGCTTCTTTTTGTCCTAGGAATGTGTAGGCATAACGTACGGCGCGGCGCAGGATGCGACGGATGACATACCCCGCCTTGGCATTGCCGGGCAGTTGACCGTCGGCGATGCTGAAGGCCACGGCACGCAGGTGGTCGCTCACCACGCGCATAGCCACGTCGGTAGCTTCGTCCTTGCCGTATTCCATACCCGACAGTCGGGCAATCTCGCGGATGAATGGCTGGAAGATGTCGGTGTCGTAGTTGGAATGCTTGCCTTGAATGGCGCGCACCAGACGTTCAAAGCCCATGCCGGTGTCGATGACGTTCATCGACAGTTTCTCCAGCGAGCCGTCGGCCTTGCGATTGTATTGCATGAACACGAGGTTCCATATCTCTATCACCTGGGGGTCATCTTTGTTCACCAACTCACGGCCGGGCACCTTGGCTTTCTCTTCGGGCGTGCGTGAGTCGAGGTGTATCTCCGAGCAGGGACCGCAGGGTCCTGTGTCGCCCATCTCCCAGAAATTATCATGTTTGTTGCCGTTGAGGATATGGTCGGCGGGCACATGCTTGGCCCAATAGCCGGCGGCTTCGTCATCGCGGCTCAGTCCCTCTTCCTCGGAGCCCTCGAATACGGTCACGTAGAGGTCTTTGGGGTCGAGGTGCAGCACGTCGACAAGGTATTCCCATCCCCAGTCAATGGCTTTCTCCTTGAAATAGTCACCGAAGCTCCAGTTGCCGAGCATCTCGAACATGGTATGGTGGTAGGTGTCGTGTCCTACCTCTTCCAAGTCGTTGTGCTTGCCGCTCACGCGGAGACATTTCTGCGAGTCGGCTCTGCGGCGCGGTTCAGGGTCGCGTGTACCGAGGATAATGTCTTTCCATTGGTTCATACCGGCATTGGTGAACATTAGGGTGGGGTCATCCTTGATTACCATCGGTGCTGAGGGCACGATGGCGTGTCCTTTCGACTCGAAAAACTTCTTGAACGAGTCGCGGATTTCATTGGCTGTCATCATTATTTTTGTAGTTTTTTGATTTTCATTGCATTTCAACTTGCAAAAATACGGAAAAATTCCCAAATCTCATGTTTTTCAAGGGGAATGTTGGGAAAAATTCGTACTTTTGCAACTGTCAATCCATTCAATGCAACGATATGAGTGAAACAGGTGCTAAAAATCTGAAGATTTATTACTCCATCAAAGAGGTGGCGGCCATGTTCGATGTGAAAGAGAGCTTGCTCAGGTATTGGGAGACGCAGTTTCCACATCTGAAGCCTAAAACCACAGGCAACAAGGTGCGCCAATATACAGAGAAGGATATCGAACAGATAAAACTGATTTATAACCTGGTGAAGGTGCGGGGCTTCAAGATTGCCTCTGCCAGGAAGATGCTCAATGAAAACCGTGACGGTGCTGACCGCAGTGCCCGTGTCATGGACAGTCTCATCAATGTACGTGATGAACTGCTGGCACTGAAAAAACAACTTGACGGATTGACGTAATTAAGAATTATTCCGGGCGAAATCTATGTAAAAACAGGTAGATTTCGCCCGAAATGTTTGTTTTTTCTGCCGATATGTTGTATGGTCTATTCGTTTTTTCATCGATGATTTTCTCCTTCATTCATGTTGAACATGATAAAATGAATCTCTTTTTAATCCATAACCTTTCCTGTGATTTTGGTTCATTTATGCACCTCAGTTTTCATACATAATGATAATATGATATTTAGAATACAAAAACAAATAGCAAGATAAAAAACTATTTCATATCTGAAAGTAAGCATTATTAATGAAATTGGCAAAATTAATGCTATTATTAGACTTAATAATACAGAAACACATTTTACAACCAATCGAAAAAAAGCAGATTTCTTTAATATATTTATGATGTAAAGGATAGATACGATGGTAGAAAAACAGAACAAAAGAATATTGCCCCAGTTTTTTTCTTGAATACAAAAACAAAAAGACATAATAGTAATTACACTACTTACTATAAGAAAATACCAGTCAATTACTTTTTGCATGGTAAAGTTACCTTTTTATATATATACCTCTAGGATTATTATCTCTTATTGCCTTAAATGCTGAGCTAGGTAAATATGGATTTACTTCCACTCTATCATGTGGAGACATCGGAAAAACTGCTCCAGAAGAAGTGCTGTGATTAAAATTATTGATAGTAGTTGTTTTTATTCCAACACTATTTAATGCTTTTTGAACACCATTTGCACACTGGTTTGTTAGTAAATTATAACCTTCATTTACCGCTTTCACAAAATTTTCTTTTATTTTTCCATCTTCTTCTGGAGTAGTCGGAAGAATATAGCCTTCGGTATATCCATACCCATTGATTTTATCTTGTTTGATATCTTCTTTGGTTCCGTCACTATTATATATGCTATTTAGAAAATCATTAGGACTATCAAAAGACCTCTCACCTAGATTATTGTGCGGTGCCCCTCCCAAAAGTCCAGATGTGCTACTAAAGATTTTTGTTCCATTAAAAGAATAATAAGACCATTTACCCTCATCATTCTGGATCAGCATTGCCAAATGTTGATGCGAACCACTTCCGTAATTCAACACGCAAATGCTATCACCTTTATCGTCTATTGCGTTTATTGGATTATCTCCACAATATGTATAAGGACCGATACTGTAGTACTTCTCGCAGAGCGGATCCATCCTGTCCCAGCGTGCGGTGACGGGGTTGTACTGCCTTGCGCCGTAGTCGTAGGTGTTCAGGCCGTGCATCTTGTCCAGTTCCTTGCCGTTGTACCTTTGCGGCTGCACGTCGCTGTCCGTGACGTTGTTGCAGAACTGCAGGCCGGAGGGATAGTAGTTCATCTTCTGCACAATGGTT
>OMRP01000023.1 GCA_900313615.1 uncultured Prevotellaceae bacterium | reverse complement strand
CGGTAGCGCTGCTCAATGTTGCGGCGCTTCACGGCCCTGTTGTCGTAAGGTTTCGCGGAATAGCGCATGGTCAGTCCTTCGTTGTAGAGGCAGGCCTTCAGTTCATCGGGTAAGCCTTCTCCTATAATGTATTGCCACATGTCGTGAGCCGACAGATAGACGGGACGCTTGGAGTGTTCGAAGATGTAGCGCATGATGGCTGCCAGTGTCTTGTCCTGCCAAGTAGTCCACAACTGGTTCCATACGTAATCGTTGAAGGGGATGCCAATATGTCCAAACACATCTTTCGCATATTCGGGGTTCATTGCGGCATCCTCGTCGTAGAGTATCTTATCCTTATGAACGCCCAGCACATGCTGCAGGATGAGTTTGCCGACCATTTCGCCCGGATGGGGAGCGATATAGACACCGCCCTCTTCCATGCCTTGCAGTTCGTTGAAGTGATACTGCAACGACTCCTCGGGATACTGCCCACTCTCGTAGTATTGGGTCAGCACGTTGATTATCCTCACCGTGTCACGTTTGGGAATCAGATACTGCGTCCACAATTCGTAATCACCGGCAGGAGCATCCTTTGGCAACAAAACAATGGCAGAGTCGGCAGCAAGCTCTCTCCTGTCGGTCGTCGTGGCGAGCATACCTTCATATTCGCAATAGTAAGCAGTGTAACTGCCGGGGATGGCCTTCTTGATTCGTTCCAACAGCGGCACCATCTCGTCCTTGAAGTGCTGTATACCCGCCTCCCAGTTCTTGCATCTCAGTCTAAACTCCTGGTTAAAGCATACTTCGAAGAGGTTGCGCCACGCCACATCGTCCTTCGGGTGCTGGGTCACGAAGCCGTTCCAGTAGTTGTACATGCTGTCCAACTTGAGCGAGTCCGTCAGATATAGTGGTATTCCACGCTCAATAAGTTCCGTTTTCTGTGCGCTGGCTCCTGTCATCATCGTGGCTGCTACCAGCAGTGTAGTCAAAATCCGTTTCATTTTTTCTGTTTTCGTTTCGTTTTGACAGAATACACACGAAACGGGAAATCGTTCATTTTATTTTCTGTTATTCACGGTTATCATTATTTGTTTTCTTGTTCACCTCGCTTTATAGGGAAAAGGCCTATAACTGCTACTTTTTTGACATCATTACATACTATTTTTCACATGTTATTATCATTCAACATATTTTCCGTTTTAAACTTCATCGGTTTGTGAAAATAATGTATCTTTGTGCCAGAAAAACTACTGACTATGAAATTAAAACTACTTTTTGTGGTGATGACTGTCTGGATAATGGTATCACCTGCAAACGCTCAAAAATGGGAAGGATTGGCTGATACGCCGCAGATGGGCTGGAGTACCTGGAATAAGTTTCAGGGCAACATCTCTGAAGATATCATCAAAGGTATTGCTGATGCAATGGTGGAGAGTGGATTGCGTGATGCCGGTTATGTCTACATCAATATCGATGACTGTTGGCATGGCCAGCGTGATGAGAATGGCTTTATACAAGTAGACCCAGTCAAGTTCCCCAACGGCATGAAAGCCGTCGCCGATTATGTACACGCTAAAGGTCTCAAATTGGGTATCTATAGCGATGCTGGTACGGAAACCTGTGGAGGAATGCCTGGTTCACTGGGACACGAGTACCAGGATGCCATCCAATATGCACGATGGGGAGTGGATTACCTGAAATACGACTGGTGCAACACCGCCAACATCAATCCTCAAGGGGCTTACCAACTCATCAGCGATGCCCTACGCTCGGCAGGACGCCCCATATTTCTCAGTATGTGCGAGTGGGGGAATAGCAGACCTTGGGCATGGGCCAGTGGAGTGGGGCACTCATGGCGTACCACCCCGGATATATGGTGCGATTTCGATTCTTTGCGCGTATTTCCTGGATATACCCAATTTGGCGTTATGCAGTGCATACAGTTCAATGATTCCCTGCGTCAATATGCGGGCAAAGGTCATTGGAACGACCCCGATATGTTGGAAGTAGGCAATGGCATGACGGAAAATGAGGACCGCGCCCACTTCACAATGTGGTGCATGATGGCCAGTCCGCTGATTCTAGGCAATGATTTGCGATCGATGAGTGAGGCCACGCGCAGCATCATTATGAACAAGGAGATGATAGCCATCGACCAGGATCCACTCGGCATACAGGGGCTACATTACGCTGACCGTGATGGATTGCAGTTCTGGTTCAAACCGTTGGCAGGTGGCGACTGGGCATTCACTATTCTAAATCCTACACGGCATGACATCACTTTGAATCTTAACTGGCAGGACTTCAACCTCACCGACAAGGAGGTGAGTGGTCAGAGCACGGCTTTCGATAAAAATATATATAAGGTGTATAATCTGTGGAACCACAAACAGGAAGGAAAAACTTCGGTAAAGAATAAAGTGGAACGCAAAATCGTGGTCAAGAGTCGTGATGTCATATCTTATAGGCTGATAAAATGAGTATAAATGACGAGGATGAATACCACTTTTCCCTGTATTTATTTGTTGTAACCAAATAAACACACTATCTTTGCATAAAATATGCAGTATACCTAAAAACAATTCCTATTACTTAAAATGAAAAACATTCATCTTTTATTGACATCCATTGCCTTGTTGTTCTCGAACTTGGTGATGTCGCAAACAAATGTGACGGTCGATGTAACTAGCGTTTCTAGTTACAACATCCCCTGGACCGTGGGACAGACGTATAACATCACATTCTCTAACCGCATTTTCTATCCAGGAGTGTGGGAGTTCATTTGCCTTCCTTTTGATGCCTCTCAAGCAACACTAGATGACGCATTCGGTATCGACAATTACGAAGTGCAGCAGTTCAGCGAATTGGTAGACGGAAAGAATTTCCATTTTCTGAAAATGGAAACACCGCAAATAACGGCGGGATACCCTTACCTCATACGCACGAAATCCAGGGTGACCAATCCTACATTCAACAATGTGACGGTCACGCTCAACAGCGATCCAACAACTTTCTACGGCACTGAAAGCATGACCCTCAAAGGGGTTATCTTATCGCATAATTGGGATCTCGCCAGCGGTCCGAACTACCAAATGACGGAAGGGATGCTGAAGAAACTTGGATGGCCCAATAGCGGCAGCGTTATAGCGACAGCGGCATATATCAGTTCATCTGACGCAACGGTGGTGCCATCATTCACGCCAGAGCAGACAACCTTCGAGGGGCTGGTGTTCCAAGACGACGAGCCGATGTTCGTGAAAATCGCCAATAGAGTGCAACTTACCAATGTGCCTACCATCTATATTGATATTCCTGATGTGACCGACCTGGACACACAACTCACCAAAGACCGCACCACAGGACAGGCTGATTATCACCATGCTACCATCAAGGTGGTGGCTACCGATGATACGGACAGCCCGTGCTACCTGGAGTCGTTCGAGGAGGCCAACCCGCAAGACTTGGAGATAAAGGTGCGTGGTAACGCTACGGCCACCCCTTCGAAAAGGGCTTACCGACTGAAGTTCGCCAGTAAGAAAACATCGTCGACAGGAAAGGCGAAGAAGCACGACCTCACCGGCAAAGGATATGCCGAACGCAACTGGGTACTGCTGGCCAACACCTTCGACCACTCGATGCTACAGAATGCCTTGTCTTGTGAAATGTCGGAACTGGTAGGATTGCCCTTCACTCCTGGCTATATGTACGTCGATATGGTCATCAATGGCGACTACCGAGGCACTTACCAGGTGACGGATCACTGTGATGTGGGGTCTCACCGCATCGATGTCGACGAGGATACGGGATGGTTTGTCGAATTCCAAGGCAACACGGGCATGCTCGACCAACCTATGTGCTTCTCGGAAAGTAGTTTGCTGATGAATATCAAAAACCCAGAACCCGCCGACGAGGACGACGAGGCTCAACGCAACGCCATCATCAACCCCATAAAAGAGTGGTTCACTACTATATGGAAATCTTCTTTCGATTCTAATTTCACTAATCCCATAACGGGTTGGAGAGCCTACAACGACGAGGAGACGTGGGTGAAGTTCTTGGTACTCACTGAACTGACGGGCGACTGGGATGGTCTGATGACTGTCAAGGCTTACCGCGAGGCAGACGGAAAACTCTTCCTCGGGCCTATTTGGGATAAGGACTTGGCATTTAGCAATTTCCAGTCGGATACTTCCGACATCCTCGTGGCATACAATCCCAATGGATCCACTCTTCAGGGTGTCGTGAGAAAACTTTATACCGATCCGCTCTTCATCAAGAAGATGAAGGAACTGCTCGACAGATTGGTCGACGAGGGATTGGAAAGCAAGGTGCATGATTTCATCGACAATACGACGGCGATGATAGCGCAGACTTGGGCGCTTAACTACACACGATGGGACGTGACGCATAGAGAGGGCATGGAGGCGTATTGTCAATGGGAAAACCAGGAAGACTATGCCAATAACTTGAAAACATGGATGTCATCGCGCATTACAACCCTGCAACAACTCATCAACGAGAAATACGAGGCGGCATGTACTCCTACCGACTTCACTTACGACGTGACGGTGTCGTCGACAGATGACATGAGCGCAAAAGGTGACAAAATGGTCAATGTCACCATGACAAACCGTTCATTCATCAAAGACGCATGGAACATGCTCACTCTACCGTTCTCGCCTTCTTTGGAACAAATGAAGGCTGTTTTCGGCAACGACTACGAACTGCGTGAGTTCACGGGTGTGTCAGAGGACGGGAAAAAAATGCTCTTCTTGCCAGTGGAAGGCAGATTGGTGGTTGCGGGGAAACCGTATCTCATCAAACCGTCTGCCAACGTGCCGGCAACACTGACCTTCGAAGAGGTGATACTGCGTAACCCTATTGTCAATTACAGAACGGTCAATGGGGAGACGGTCACTTACGGCAACTACTCCTTCTCTGGAATGACATTGGCTGAGAACAAGGCCGTGGATGGGTCGATACTTCTCATAGGAGCGGATGGCACAACTCTCAGTGTACCGGAAAAAGTGAATAACTACGACTCTTCGGCAAAGGTTAACGGTTCCATGGCCTTCATCACTAAGGCTTCGGGAGCACCTGACCCTATTATTGCCTTCAAACCGGATGTGACGGAAGTGCAACTTACCATTACGGCGGCTGGCGTGGGAACATTCTGCACCAACTACGATATTGATTTTACAGGCGTTACTGACGTCAAGGCGTATGTGGCAAGTGGTTTCAATGCAAGCAATGGTAAGTTGGTGCTCACTCGTGCTTACGAGGTGCCTGCTGCTACGGGATTGTATGTGAAGGGTACACCGGGCACCTACACCATCGATGTCAAAAAAACGAACATGTTCTACACTCAGTTACTTGTTGGCGTGACGGAAAGCACATTCTTGATGCCGACGACAACTGACGGACAGTACACCAACTTCATCTTGGCTAACGGAGTCCATGGCATAGGGTTCTACTCGGTATCCGCAAATGGTGGTGCATTGGGAGCGGGAAAGGCATACCTACAACTGCCAACAAGGTCGGTGGCAAACCTCGCCAATGGCATAACGTTGGAATTCGAAGATGAACAGACAACAGGCATTGACGGTGTTGTGGCATCTGATTCGATGGATAAGAATGGCGGGTATTACTATGTTGATGGACGCAAAATCAAGGGCATGCCTACTCAAAAAGGCATATACATACAGAATGGCAAAAAAGTGGTCGTGAAATAACACATTCCACTAAGGAATCGTTCTGAATATGCATGTGAGGGCACCTGAAAAGGTGCCCTCGTGGCGTTGAAATGAACTTTCTTGCCGCTCATGAAGGCAATGTCGAAAAAAAAATATACCTTTGCAGAATGATTTCTATCGACGCACTTACAGTGGAATTTGGTGCCAAACCGCTCTTCCATGACGCTTCTTTTGTGGTGAACCGACGTGAACGTATTGCTCTCGTCGGGAAAAATGGTGCGGGGAAGTCGACGCTGTTGAAAATCATCGCTGGCATGCAAAAACCTACTGGCGGCAAGGTGAACGTGCCGCAGGACACGACGATAGGATACTTGCCTCAGGTGATGAATATCACCGACCAGACGACGGTGCGCGAGGAGGCGCGGAAAGCATTTGCCAATACTACGGCACTAGGCGAGAAAGTAAACGCATTGCAGAAGACGCTGGAACAACGTATGGATTATGATAGCGCCGAATATATGGAACTGGTGGAGCGCTTTTCGGCGGCTCAAGATAGATACCAGATATTGGGCGCCGAAAACTATGAGGCGGAGATAGAACGCACACTGGTGGGATTGGGCTTTCTCAAGACGGATTTTGACCGGCCAACGGCGGAATTCAGTGGAGGATGGCGCATGCGCATCGAACTGGCGAAAATACTTTTGCAACGTCCTGATGTGCTGTTGCTCGACGAACCGACAAACCACCTCGACATAGAAAGTATACAGTGGTTGGAGCAATTCCTGGCACAGTCGTCGGGAGCGGTCATCTTGGTCAGCCATGACCGTGCATTTATCAACAATGTGACCAACAGAACCATTGAGATATCATGTGGACAAATCGTTGATTACCGAGTGCGATACAATGAGTATGTCACGCTTCGTGCCGAGAGAAGGGAACAGCAACTAAGGGCCTACGAAAACCAACAGCGCGAGATAGCGGAGATGAAGGATTTTATCGAAAGGTTCCGTTACAAGCCTACCAAAGCGGTACAGGTGCAGAGCCGCATCAAACAACTGGAGAAAATAGTGCCGATTGAAATAGATGAGGTTGACCGCTCTGCTATGCACCTGAAATTCCCGCCGTGCCTAAGAAGTGGCGACTATCCCGTCATCTGCGATGAAGTGCAGAAAGCGTACGGCGAACATGTGGTCTTCTCGGGTGTCAACTTGACGCTAAAAAGGGGCGAAAAAGTGGCCTTCGTGGGGAAGAATGGTGAGGGAAAAACTACGCTCGTGAAATGTATCATGCAGCAGATTCCTTACGGGGGGACGCTGAAGATAGGACATAATGTTCAGATAGGTTATTTCGCTCAAAACCAAGCACAGTTGCTCGACGAGCAACTGACAGTTCGTGAGACCATCGACCAAGCGGCAAGAGGGGAGATCCGCATGCGCATTAACGATATCCTTGGGGCGTTCATGTTTGGTGGCGAGGAGGGCGACAAAAAGGTTAAAGTGCTGAGTGGTGGAGAACGCAGTCGACTGGCTATGATTCAACTGCTACTTGAACCGGTAAACCTGCTCATCCTCGATGAGCCGACAAACCACCTTGATATGCAGTCGAAAGATGTGCTGAAAGAGGCTCTCAAAGCATTCGATGGAACGGCAATCATCGTCAGCCACGACCGTGAGTTCCTCGACGGGTTGGTGACCAAAGTCTTCGAATTTGCGAGAGGACGCGTGCGTGAACATATTGGAGGCATATATGATTTCCTCCAACATCACAACATCGATTCTCTCAACCAACTGGGATTGTCAAATGCTCCTACTTCCAACAAAAACAACATTGCCAAAGCGACACTGCAGCCTGAAAAAGCCAACGCCATTTCCTACGAACAGCGCAAACAACAGCAGAAACTCTTGCGTAAGGCTGAAAAAGCGGTGGAGGAATGTGAGAAAAATGTAGAGAGAATGGAAAACAGGCTGTCTGAACTCGACAGCATATTGTGCACGCCGGAAGGGGCGTCCGACGTGACGCTCATCACGGAGTACACGACAACCAAGAAACGACTCGATGAGGAAGTGGAACGCTGGGAGACGCTTTCTGCTGAACTGGAAGAGTTGAAGATGAACAAATAAATAACAAAATATAAACCTTTGGGGTGGCATTTGATTCCTAACCCCATAAAAAACCATCAATATGAAACCAAAACGACTGATTACTATGATGACCATCGCTTCCTTGGCATGGGGAGCCGGTGCACAGACGCTAAATTCGGGAATCGACCTCAGCAACCTTGACCAGACGGTAAATCCCACGGAAGACTTCTTCCAGTTCGCTTGTGGAGGATGGATGAAGAACAACCCGCTGCCAGCGGCGTATTCTCGATTTGGCTCTTTCGAACGACTGGCCCAGGACAATGACAAACGAATCAACACGATTCTCAACGATTTGGTAAGTAAAAAATATCCAATGGGTTCTGTGGAACAGAAATTGGGCGATTTCTACCGCTTGGCCATGGACTCGGTAAGACGGAACAAAGAGGGGGTGGCACCTGTAATGCCGTTGATAAAAGAGATGGAGAAAGCAAAGACGAAATATGCACTCCAGCAGCTGCAACTCAAATATGCTTCGTTTGGATATGGTGTGCCCATGGGCATCGGATTCGGTGCCGATGAGAAAAACGCATCCATGAACATCCTCAATGTTTATCAGGGTGGACTGACACTCGGACAGAAGGAATATTACCTTGACCAAGACGAGGCTACAACGGCTATCCGCGAGGCTTATAAAAAACATATCGTACGTATGTTCAAACTCTTCGGGTTCAAGGAGAAAGTGGCACGGGAGAAAATGGCGGCTGTCATGAATGTGGAAACGCAACTGGCGCAGGTGTCGAAATCAAGGACCGAACTGCGTGATGTCGAGGCAAACTACAACAAGATGTCTCTTGCAGACTTCGAAAGTCGCTACCCACATGTGCGCCTAACCGCACTGATGAATGCTGACGGGGTGAGCGAACGTACATTCCAAGAATTGGTGGTTGGACAACCTTCATTTGTCGAGGGCGCTGACCGCATATTGGCAAACCTCAAACCAGAGGAGTTGAGGGCTTATATGGAATGGGATCTCATCTGCTCGTCAACAGGATACCTCAGTGATGAAGTGGCGGAAGCCAGTTTCGACTTCTTTGGACGTACAATGTCGGGAAGGAAAGAAAATTATCCAAGATGGAAAAGGGCTACCGGACAGGTGGAAGGACAAATGGGTGAAGCTCTCGGACGTATTTATGTGGAACGCTATTTCCCGGCTGCGGCGAAAGAGCGGATGCGTGCACTTGTGGAAAACCTCAGGGTGGCTCTCGGGGAAAGAATACAAGCCCAGGATTGGATGAGCGAGGAGACAAAGAAAAATGCACTCGACAAATTGGCTACGTTCTTCGTGAAAATAGGATATCCTGACGAGTGGAAGGACATCTCCAAACTCACTATCGACCCGACAAAATCGTATTTTGAAAACGTGCAGAACTGTCGTGTCTTCTGGGATAAGTTCACCAATGAGAAGAAGGCTGGAAAGCCCGTCGACAACAAAGAGTGGTTCATGACACCGCAGACTGTGAACGCTTACTATAACCCGACGACAAACGAGATATGTTTCCCGGCTGGTATCTTGCAAAAACCGTTCTTCGACATGGAGGCGGACGATGCGTTCAACTATGGTGCCATTGGCGTGGTCATCGGACATGAGATGACTCATGGATTTGACGACCAGGGACGTCACTATGACAAGACGGGAAATATGGTGGACTGGTGGACTGATGAGGATGGAAAGAATTTCAACGAAAGAGCGGAGCGCTATGCGCAGTTCTTCGACAATATCAAGGTGCTGCCTGACCTCAATGCTAACGGCCATCTCACGCTGGGAGAAAACCTGGCTGACCATGGTGGACTGCAGGTGGCTTATTATGCTTTCAAAAATGCTACCAAGGATAACCCACTCGGTGTTATCGACGGCTTTACTCCCGAACAACGTTTCTTTATTGCCTATGCTGGGGTATGGGCAGCAAATATCACTGATGAGGAAATACGCCAACGCACAAAGAGTGACCCGCACTCTCTCGGAAGATGGCGCGTAAATGGTGCTGTGCCCCATGTAGACATGTGGTATGAGGCCTTCGGCGTGAAACAGGGCGATAAGATGTTCCTGCCTAAGGAACAGCGTCTCAGCCTTTGGTAAACTCCATAACTCGTCACTCATAACTTATAATTCGTCACTCGTAACTTATAACTCGTCACTAAAAAGTGCCTCTAAGACTTCCTAACCAACTACCGGCCATTGATATCCTCAAACGTGAGAATATCTTTGTGATGGATGACCAGCGCGCCCATGCGCAGGACATCCGACCGCTGCGTATCGTCATCCTCAACCTCATGCCGTTGAAGATAACAACAGAGACCGACCTCATTAGGCTTCTCTCGAATACGCCGCTCCAACTAGATATCTCGTTCATGAAACTCAAAAGCCATACACCGAAGAATACACCCATAGAGCACATGATGATGTTTTATCGTGATTTCGAAACGTTGAGAAACCAACGGTTCGACGGGATGATCATTACAGGGGCTCCGGTGGAACAACTTGATTTCGAGCAGGTGAAATATTGGCCGGAAGTGAAGGAAATCATCATGTGGGCACGGACACATGTCACCTCGACGCTTTATATCTGTTGGGCGGCACAGGCGGGACTCTACCTGCACTATGGTATAGGAAAATACAATCTGCCCAAGAAAAAGTTTGGCATCTTTCCTCAGAAATGTGTCAACCAGCAGTTGCCTATTTTCCGTGGTTTCGACGATGTGTTCTTTATGCCGCACAGTCGTCATGCCGAGGTGCGTAAGGAGGATATCCTTAAAGTGCCTGAATTGTCTATTATCTCAGAGTCCGACGACAGTGGAGTGGGGATTGTCATGGCACGTGGCGGCAGGGAATTCTATATCACGGGACATCCAGAATATGCTCCCGATACGCTCGACAAGGAATATCGTCGTGATCGTGACACGCGCGATGATGTGGAGGTGCCTGCGAACTATTACCCCGATAACAACCCGGAGAATAAACCGCGTGTGTTGTGGAGGGCACACGCCAATTTGCTATACAGCAATTGGGTGAACTATTACGTCTATCAAGAGACGCCTTATAATATCGACGACATCAAGTAATAGTCATGACGCCCGAACTCCAGATGATAGAACTGCTGGCTCCCGCGAAAAACCTCGAATGTGGTATCGCGGCCATTGACCATGGAGCGGATGCGGTATACATCGGCGCTGAACGGTTCGGGGCAAGGGCGGCGGCCACAAATACGGTCGAAGATATCGCCACGTTGTGCCACTATGCGCATACGTTCAGGGCTAAGGTGTATGTCACTGTCAATACCATCATCTACGATGAAGAAGTGGCGGAGACGAAACGGTTGCTTTGTCGGTTGGCGGAGGCGGGTGTTGACGCTGTGCTTGTGCAGGACATGGCGGTGATGGAGTTGGCTCGTCAATGTATGGAGGAAGGCCAGCCAATGCCGCAAATGCATGCGTCTACACAGACCGACAACCGTAATGCCGAACAGGTGGCATGGCTAGCGGCACAGGGATTCACAAGAGTGGTGCTGGCTAGGGAGTTGTCGGTCGGGGAGATAGAAGAAATACACCGACAGGTACCTGATGTCGAGTTGGAGGCATTCGTTCATGGTGCATTGTGCGTGTCCTATTCGGGTGCTTGTTACGCATCGCAATATTGCTTCGGACGCAGCGCCAACAGAGGGGAGTGCGCTCAGTTCTGTCGATTGCCTTTCACGTTGGAAGACGCCGAAGGGAGAACGTTGGTTCGCGACAAGTATTTGCTATCTCTCAAAGATATGTGCAGAATAGATTCCTTGGAGGAATTGTTGCAGGCGGGGGTGACTTCGCTGAAGATTGAGGGACGGCTGAAAGATGTCGACTATGTGAAAAATGTAGTGGCGGCGTATAACCAACGGCTGAACCAGATCGTTCGTAGAAATCCCGGACTGTATCGGAGAACGTCTTTGGGAAGGTGCGAATATTCCTTTGCGCCTGAACTGCATAAGTCGTTCAACAGGGGCTTCACGGATTATTTTCTTCATGGCAGGAAAGCGGACATCGCAGCCATGGATTCGCCAAAGGCAACGGGCGAGAAGGTGGGCTTGGTGAAAGCGGTGGAAAATAGGAGCATTGTAGTGGCGGGAACGACGGCTTTTGCCAATGGTGATGGCTTATGTTTCTTCGACGGTAGACGTCAATTGGTGGGATTCCGTGTCAATAGGGTGGAGGGCAATCGGCTCTTTCCGGCGCAAATGCCAGAAGGGCTGAAAAAAGGCATCACGTTGTATAGAAACTACGACAAGTCGTTCGTTCAAATGTTGTCACAGCAACATTCTTCTATCCGGAAAATGGAGGTGGAATGGGATGCGGATTACGATGGAAAGGTACTGTCCCTTGTCATGACACAAGTTGACACAGGGGAGCAGGTGTCTATCAAGCGACTGATGTCATTGGATTTAGCGGATAAACCGCAACAAGAGATGATGCTCAGGCAACTGTCCAAATTGGGAAATACGCCATTTGTGGCGATAAATGTCAATGTTGACAAGGTAAAGCGCTTCTTCGTGCCATCTTCCGTGATGGCAGATATGCGACGCATGGCTTGCGATGAGATGGTAAAATGCTTGTCTAATAAAAAAAGCCTCATAGGACCTATAAACCCCATAGTTCCTATGGATGCTATAGCTCCTATAAAATCTATAGAATCTATTGCCGCTACGAAAGCCAAAAACGTGGCTAACTCCTTGGCGCGTGACTATTACCTTCAACGAGGAATAAGCACCATTGTGAAGGCTATGGAACGGCAAAGTAAAAACGATAAGTCGTCCTCGATACGAATCATGGAGTGTAGGCATTGTCTCAGATATGCATTGGGCCATTGCGTCCGTCACGGACATACACCTCCAACTTGGAAGGAACCGCTGGAGTTGGTGATGTCCGACAAACGCCGTTTTACCTTGGAGTTTGACTGTGGGAATTGTCAAATGAATATATATGCGCAACAGTAAATGTTTCTTCATCATCGCTTTGGTGGCTTGCTGCCTGTTGTCTTGTTATAGCAACAAACGACAGACGGTGGGACAATCGGTGGCTGCATATACCGACACGCAGATAGATTCGTTGAGGTTCCTATATACCCATCATTATACAGAGAATTTCAACTTCGTGGTGAGAACCGACTCATTGAGACTTGTTAGGCAGATGCCGGAAGAGGTGCTCAATGGACTGTCGGTGGATTCGTTTACCGTGGGGCATGACCAAAGATTGGTGGTGGCCGACATTCGTTTCATTCCCAGCGATATGGTCGATTCGGTGTGGATTCAATTGGCGGCCGACCAAGCGAACTTCGGATGGATACACGAAAGCGAACTGTTGAAAAACGTTGACCCCGACGACCCCATATCTCAGTTCATCTCGTTCTTCTCAAATGAGCACTTGCTCATCTTCCTTATCGTGGTTATCATGATATTTGTGGGGTATACGTTGCGCTTGCTTGTCAAGCACAATGCCCATATCGTACATTTCCGCGATATTGACACGTTCTACCCTACATTGTTGGCGCTTATTGTGGCCATTTCGGCTACAATTTATTCCACCATACAACTCTTTTATCCCGACATGTGGAGGCATTTCTATTTCCATCCTTCGCTCAACCCGTTCACTCAACCGTTTCTCTTGGCGGTGTTCTTGGCTTCGGTGTGGTTGATGGTCATCGTGGCCATTGCGGCGGTGGACGATACGTTTAGGCACCTCAAGGTGGGTGAAGGATTGCTCTACCTGCTTGGCTTGTTGGGAATGTGTGCGCTCAACTATGTGGTGTTCTCGGTGAGCACGTTGTATTATGTTGGTTACCCATTGCTCATCGCTTATGTTACCTTTGCTTTCTGGCGATATATCCATCACACACGTTCAAAATATGTCTGTGGAAATTGCGGTCGTCAGATACATAGCAAAGGACAATGTCCTCATTGTGGGACCATGAATGTATAATCCCCAATCGGTCATATTCACGGGAATGTGAATATATCCAGACTAAAAACGTCAGTCTCGTGAAAAGACTGACGTTTTTAGTTTGATACGTGAGATGGATTATCCCGATTAGGGATTATCTTACAATCTCTTTGATGATAGTGCCGTCACTCATCCTCACGATGTTGATGCCACGTTGTGGAGCGCTGATAGCCTTGCCGTCGATGGTGTAGCGGGCGATTTCCACTCTTGAGGTGCTGGTGCTGGTGTGGGGGATGTTTGTTGTTCCATCGGACTCACCTCCGAGGTCGTCGATGCAGAAATAAGCGGGTGTGGTCATGCCCCAGTCATTTTTGCGCGAACTGTCCATGCGGAAAGCTAGCGATTCCACCGTTCCCAAGGCGCTGAGGTCCACCCACTGCCAGTCGTTGACATAGTAGTGGTCGGCTTCATTTTCCGAACGATAGTCGGCGAGATAGAAATCAATGGCGTCGGATGTGCCATCGGGATGGTTGCCGATGATTGTCAAGATGAGGTAGTCGCCTGTGGTGAAAGCACCTGGTGTCATGCCATCGCCGTTGAGGATGGCATCCACGGTCCATGCCTCATTGGTGACATACATACCGGTAATTTCTTGGCCACCAACAGCGTTGACTTCAATCAACTCGCCTTGTGGATAAACCACACAGTACTTGTCTGAGCCATTGGCACCATGTCCCACACAACTGTTGAATTGGTCGGGAGTCAATGTCGAGAAGGTGGTCTCGGTGCGGTTCGATACGGCAAATCCGGACCAATAAGACCATTCGGGGAAATAGTTGCAGTTGAAGGTGAAACCGCCTGATTCGAAGTAGCCATCTTCGCCGAAGTCGTTTTGATATCCATCGGCATTGACATCAACCTCCTCAAATGTGGCCACGCCATCCGTGCTTACGGGAGCAGTGCCGTTGAAATCGTCGATGCAGAAATAAGCGGGTGTGGTCATGCCCCAGTCGTTTTTGCGCGAACTGTCCATGCGGAACGTAAGTGACTCCACCTTTCCCAAAGCACTGAGGTCCACCCATTGCCAATCGTTGACATAGTAGTGGTCGGCTTCGTTCTCCGAGCGGTAGTCGGCGAGGTAGAACTCTACGAAATCGGATGTGCCATCAGCATGGTTACCGATGATTTTCAAGATGAGGTAGTCGCCAGTGGTAAAAGCTCCAGGAGTCATGCCGTCGCCGTTGAGGATGGCATCCACGGCCCATGCCTCATTGGTGACGTACATACCGGAAATCTCCTGGCCACCAGCAGCGTCAACTTCGATCAACTCGCCTTGTGGGTAGACCACACAATATTTTTCTGAGCCATTGACGCCGTGTCCCACACAACTGTTGAATTGGTCGGGAGTCAATGTCGCGAAGGTGGTCTCAGTGCGGTTCGACACGGCAAATCCCGACCAATAAGACCATTCGGGGAAATAGTTGCAGTTGAAGGTGAAACCGCCTGATTCGAAGTAGCCATCTTCGCCGAAATCATTTTGATATCCATCGGCATTGACATCAATCTCTTCAAACGTCACCACGTCGTCTGCCAAACATGTGCCGGCAAAGAATAGAGCGGTGATACATGCAATGTAAAATTTTTTCATAGTCAATGATGTTATAAAATGAATAATATGATATGTCTTCAGTTTTTTCGGCGTTTGCTCATGAACACACGTTAGCTTTGTGTTGCCTTTTCATCCACATATCTCAAGCTCGGTACGGTAATCGTGCGTGTAATTGAGATACATGGCTGCCAACGGCTTTCTTTGTGCAAATGCCAATTATGACACAACGCACAAATAAAGCATCATCTGCCTTTCCTACATTTCAACGGCTATACCCCAAGCCATGCACCGTGGCGAAAGGGGTACGCGATGGCAGGTCTTCTGACTTTGTTGCCTTGCTCACCAACGCCTTCCCAGACTATGCCAGTGGCTTGTTGTTGGTGGCACATAAGGACAACTCACAGCAGCGGGACTGTCCGGGATTTTCACCCGATTCCCTTTTAATTACCCGAAGGTAAACCTATCGCGTTGAGTTTTCTCGACTGCAAAAGTATAAAAAATATAATAAATGGCAACCCAATTGGGCATTTTTTTTGATGGTTCAAAGAAATAAAGCCTTTGCAGTATATCCCCAACCTCTATTTATAATTCCTTTCTCCTTTTTTGGGCAATTCATTTTTTTTCCGTAAATTTGCACCCGTTCGAACATTATCATACAGCATGCAACGAAAGTCTTGGGCCCTCCTACTGTTGCTCGCAGTAGTGGGACTCGCACTTTATTTTATTGGTCATAAGTCCGATAGAAGGTCTGCCGATGGGCATTTTCTTCCACCCGACACCGCGCAGATGGTGGCGGGTAAACCTGTCTTGCGCATTTACATGGAGAACTCGGGGTCGATGGACGGCTTCGTAACACTCAATACGCAGTTTAAAAATGCGCTCGGCCATCTGTTGGCAAAAGCTGATGGATATTATGACGATACGAAACTGTTCTTCGTCAACGACGACGTGTACGACGCACCAATTTGCCAAGATCTTAACAATTTCGTACTGAAACTGAACACCACCAGTATGAAAGTGGGACATACGGGTAGCACAGACCTCAATAAGATTTTCAAATTGTTGCTCGACCGCACTAACGGAGATACAGTGAGTGTGCTCGTGAGCGATTGTGTCTATGATATCGACAACGTGGGGAACCTGTTGTCCGCAGCGTCAAGCGCCACGACGGGGACGTTCATGAAGGCTATCCGGCGGGCACAAGACAACAAACGCGAATTTGGCGTGATCATACTCCAAATGGAGTCGCTGTTCCAAGGGACACATTATGAGGGCAAGCTAGGGATGCCTTATTACGGTAAACGTCCATACTACTTCATTTTCATGGGCGACAAAGAGCGGTTGGCTGACTTGAACGCTCACTTGGAACTGGAGAACACCTCAACGGGAATGCCGGGACTAAGACATAAATACATGCTCTCGTCGGAAAAAACATGGGACCTCGACAACCAGACGGCGCGGGTGTTTACTTCGGGATTTACCAATGCTTTGCGCATTCAACCGGAACATGATGGGTTGAACATCCATAATTTCACGACAGACCAAGAGGCGGCTTCGCTAAAGTTCGCCGTCGGACTGGGTATTGAGCAATTGTTTGCCGACCGCGAATATGTGCTCGATTCAGCCAACTACGAGGTGTTGCCGGCACAATACCGACTCCTTGATATCAACGACAAATCACAATTCACCGAATGCGACTTCTTCAGAAGGCCGATTTGTGTACAGATAGGAACGGGAAACGACAGTTATGCTCCGGAAATAACACTGGTGCTCAAAAACCGTATACCACAATGGGTTGCTGACTGTAGCTACAGCAAACATTTGATGGGTTATCCGGCTCCTCATAAATCATATGCACTCTATGAGATGGTGGAGGGAATCTTCGGCGCTTTCCACAACGCAAAAGGTGGAAACGACCAAGATTTATTCCGGCTTAAGATACGTGTCGCCCACTACGATTGATCATTGAACAGTAAGTATTGGGTGGAAACCATGGGGTTCTTTCTTTCACGAAAACAAAGTAAAAAAAGTTAATCCCTTGCCACAAAGGGGCAGGAAGACTCATATAATTAATATCCTAACAGATGGATTTCACAACAGATATATTCGAACTTTTTGGAGGTGCCTATCTCGGCGACTTTTCCAAGTACATGTACCAAGCCGACGTATATGGGTCGGTGTTTTACGTGACATTACTTCTGCCTGTGGCAGTGGCTTTCGTTTATTACATCATCCTCGACCATATATTGCTTGCCAAAAACAGCAAATGGGTGATGATTGGGGGATTGACGGCCGTTGCTTCTACCGTCATATCGCTTCTCATAGCCAGGACGAAACTGCATGGTTACATCTTTATGCAGAACATTCATGATGCCGATATCGGTGCGGATGACTATGTCACTTTCGGTGTCATTGTCTTTGCGTGGGCGGCACTTTTCTTCGCCGTATTCTCCGTCATCTTCAAATCGTTCAGCAGCAGGTGCCGTAATATTCCGTTCTGATTCTTCTATAACACTAGTTACCGATAATGAGCAAATTATATATCTATGGCATTGGAGGAACGGGAGCAAGGGTCCTACGCTCGCTTACGATGTTGCTTGCCTCTGGTGTCTCTCTGGGAAACGACATCGATACTGTGGTGCCGGTAATTATCGACCCCGATAGTTCTAACGGCGACTTGAGCCGCACCATAGGCATCATGCAACTATACCGGAAAATAAGGCAACATCTCCGGTTCGACAATAGACCTGAGAAAAAGGGGTATTTCCATGTTGATATTGATGACATGGGCACGAACTTCCGGCTGCATCTCAACAATGTGGCGAACATGAAGTTCTCTGACTATATCGCCTTCAACCGTTTCACAACAGAAGGACAGCCCGATCCCAACCAGGCACTGCTGTCTCTGTTGTTCTCTGATCAGAATCTGCAGACTCCACTTGACGTGGGCTTCAAAGGAAACCCGAACATGGGGTCTATTGTGCTAAACGATCCACAAAATACAAAGTCGCTCATCGAACTGATGCAACAGTTCCAGACGGGTGACCGCATCTTCATCATTTCCAGCATCTTCGGTGGAACAGGAGCGGCAGGGTTCCCTTTGTTGCAGAAGACGATGCGTGAGGCGGAATCGCTCGATATGCCCAACTCGGCGGCCATTGCACACGCTCCCATTGGGGCGGTGACGGTGTTGCCTTATTTCGGACTCAAAGACGACAAGGAAAGCCAAATAAAAATGGAGACTTTCATGTCGAAAACCAAGGCGGCTCTGAAATACTATATTGGCAACCTTGATGTCGATGCGCTCTATTATATGTGCGACGTCATCAAAAACAGATACAATAACGTGGAAGGGGCCACCGAACAGAAGAACAACGCTCACTTCGTGGAGATGGCGGCGGCATTGGGCATCGTCGACTTTGCAAGGTCTGACATCCGTCACCAAACGAAAGGACAGACATCGTTCCGCGAATTCGCGGTGCGCGAAGACCTCAACCCCATTACGTTGCCTGACCTTGGACCGGCCACATTTGCTGTCATGGGAAAGGAAATGGTGAGTTTCTTCGTCTTTGCTAGATTCTATCTCGAGCATTTTCAGGACACAAAGAAATATGCGTGGACAAAGACTCAGCAGATGAAGGGGGTGTCGTTCTCCGATCCGTTCTTCATCGATCTCGGACAATTCCTCGATGAATACAGGGCTCACTGGCTCAAAGAAATGTCGGACAACCAACGTTCTTTCCAACCATTTGAACTGTATCCGGCCGAGGCGGATATCTTTGACACGATCAACCATATCCATCCTAAAAAAACATCGGTGATTGAAAAATGGTTGGGGAAAAACTTGCAGGGATTCCCGGCCATAGATACGGAGATTTCCGATGTGTCGATGAAAAAAATAAAAGGATTGGATGCCTACAACTTCTTCATCACCGTTCATGAAACGGCCATCAACAATGTCATAAAACGTAAATACAACTTCTGATACACACATGGCTTACGTCTTCAGATTCCATAAAGGGGCTGACACCATCGACGGATGGCAGGAAACGGCCCAGGTGGGAGCCAAGGATATAGAGGCAATCGACGACCCCAACGGGGCAAAGGCTTCATTGCCTATCACGTCTATTCCTACTCCTTTCGCAGGACTGGAATTAACAAAAACGGCTTTTGCCTACTGCGCTCAACGGGGAAACGTAATCGGTAGCACTATCTATCATAAACTAGTGGCTAATGCGCTCGATGTGCTGGAGATATTTTTCGGGTATAAGACAAAATACGAGAAGTACTTCCAGATAGTGGCGTGGGATAAGATGAACTCGTTGCAGCAATTGGCTTCTGACGGTACGCCTGAACATAAGGCGGTGGCGGAGACACTACAACTGTTCTTGTCACAGGACGCCAAGGCGTTCCACTTCGAAGATATGCAGCAGATGTATATGCTCAATTTCGTGGGACGTGGAGCCGTGGGACAACTCAATATTGTGGGGGCTACGTCGCCCACATCGGTAACACTGGCTTCTCCTAACGACCTTTCTTATGTCAAAGGGGTGTGGCTGGGTAATTACCACGAGGCGTTCCAACCTGATGAGGACGGGTCGTTTAGGGCTTTATGCCACCGTGACAGGGATTTCAAACTGTTCGTCTATCTATTGGCAAAACAGCCGGGATTCAATGCGCTCTACAATGAGTTCTATACATACGTGGACGAGTGCTTCCGTATGGATGATGACACAGATTTCAAAAATCAGGTGAATGCCATGCCACCGGCGATGTATCAGTCGCTTTACCAACCACTGACGGTGGGGGCTTCACAGATCCTGTTGCCAGGTGGATGGGTCTTGATGACGGCAAAAGGCAACAAGATTGATCAAGAGAGTGATTTCCGTATCTTGGCTGAAGACAATGCAACCAACGAAAAGATACCGCTTGTACTGCCGGAAGAACCGTATTTCGAAAAACAGATGAGGTATACTACTGTGGATTGGATGCCGCGGCTGTGTGCTCCAAATGTCGATAGTAGACCAATGGAGGAGAGAACGCTGCCGTTCG
Organism: uncultured Prevotellaceae bacterium; assembly: GCA_900313615.1. Taxonomy (GTDB): domain Bacteria; phylum Bacteroidota; class Bacteroidia; order Bacteroidales; family Bacteroidaceae; genus Prevotella. Next base: position 16,232 of record OMRP01000023.1, on the reverse strand, counting down.
ACTCTTCACCATATCCATATCTCACGGCCGATGACTTATTCCAGCCAGCGTTGCTGAAATTGCCGTATCCCGTCAACGACAAGGCGTTCGTCAACGCGCTATATAAGGACGGGAGGGTGGCAAATGATGCCTGCCAGTATGTGTTGCCGCTCAAACCGCTTATCTTCAAATACCTCAAGGTGCAGACGGTGATGGGGTATGTGGGCAACAGCGCCGAACCTGTATGTGAACTGTCGGATATGGCCGATGGAACGGTGAGGGCTATCTTGCGCATTCCTGTGCAAAAAGGCAGGTTTATTACGCTGCGGCGTGATTATACGCCGTTGTCTTCGGCATCGTTAAACAACCAGGGCTTGTACCCGGTAATCGAGGCTAGGGTTGACTTGTTCCTCTTCCCTTCGTTCCACATCTTGGATGCGGGGGTGGCAACACCACAACGTATATACCTCGTCGACGAGGATACGGAGGGCTTCCGAAAGGAACAATACCAATATACGGTATCGCCATATAAACACCTAACCGACAGCCCTCTGTCGACAGTAAGGGTCGACAGGGCTAACAAGGCGGAACATTTTCTTTCGTCGCGCTATTTCTGCCTCGATGAAGAATACGACTACATCGTTATCGGTAATGGTAATGAACAGGGGGTGCTCATACCGCGATTCAAGGAAATCAAACAGGGTAATAAGGTCTTCGACTTTGCTGTCGACTTCGGAACGACGAACACGCATGTGGAATACCGTACCAACGATGATGAAAAGACTCGGCCGCTCACGGTGGATCATGAACAGACGCAGGTGCTGGCGCTCAACTCTCTGTCTGATGCTGCAATACGAAAGATGGACGAGCAGGGACTGGAGTCGTTCTATGGTGGACCGACGCAAGCATTCATGCAGGAATTCCTACCGCTGGTAATAGCACAGGGTGAGGTGGCGCGTTTCCCCATGCGCACGAACCTATGTTTCCGTGAAGGACACAATGTAGTGGGACGCGATGTGCTTACATTGGCTGACTATAACGTTGGCTTCCATTACGAAAAGGAGGATACGTACGATTATAACAACACGCGCACTGACCTGAAGTGGGCTGATGCGAAAAATGACAACATGCTCGTTGAGGCCTATTTCGAAGAACTGCTTCTCATCATAAGGAATAAGGTGCTCATGGGCGGTGGCGCTCTCGCACGAACAGGCATTACTTGGTTCTACCCCGTGTGCATGCAGCCTTATCAGATAGCATCGCTTGAAGGGGCTTGGAATAAACTGTCCAAAAAACTAATAGCACCTCAAGGGGCTCGACTCATGAAAGTGCCAGAATCGTTGGCACCATATTATTACTACACTATGAACGAGGATGTGGATGCGGAGTCTAGACCAGTGGTATCGCTCGATATCGGTGGTGGAACGACCGACTTCGTTGTTTACCACCAAGGCAACAAGGCAGTAGCCATATCATCGGTGAGGTTCGCAGGAAACAGTATTTATGGTGACTTCCTTGGAAGGGCTACCGAATACAACGGATTCATGCGCGCTTTCGCACCGCTCTTCGACAACTTGCTGCGCGATATAGCGGGAGTGAGCGATGTGTATGCCAAGGCAAAACGGTCGAGCGCTGAATTTGTGTCGTTCCTCTATTCGCTCGATAGCAATCCACGTATGGTGGGTAAAGGGGTGTCTTTCAGCGAAGAACTGAGGGCAGACCAGTCGATGAGGGTGGTGTTGCTGCTCTTCTATGCTGCGGAAATTTTCTATGCGGCTCATCTGCTCAAGGCGAAAAAACTGTCTTCACCGGCGTATGTCACTGTCAGTGGTACGGCTTCGAAAGTGCTTACGCTCATCGGAGGTGTCGAGGTGCTGCAAAACATGGCGAGAATTATCTTCAATGATATCCTTGGCGATGATGGTAGGGTGGAGTTGAAACTTGTTGACAATCCAAAGGAAATCACCTGTAAGGGAGGGTTGAATATGCGCCAACGCTTCGTTGTCGACGACGTGGAGGGTATCACGCTGTTCCAAACAGGTTCTGCCACCCTCGACAAAGTGGCCAATTCGCGTTATGGCGATATCAACGACCAGGTGCGTAGCGAGGTGTTGGAAGAATATACTCGTTTTGTTGATTATTTCTTCGGACTTAACGGCAAATATAGTTTTGCCAAATATTTCGGGATAGTCAACGAAAGGGACTTCAACGAGTTCAAGAATGTGCTCACCGAGAAGGCGGAACAGGATTTCAACAAGGTGGTGGCGCTCCGTAAGGAGAATATGGCCAACGAGGAAAATCCGGAAATCAACGACTCGCTATTCTTCATCCCGCTCACAGGAGGTATCGCCCGATTGGCATACCACATATCTACTCACTAGCCAACAGCCCTCGGGCTGTTGGCCCATTCTCTTCTTGATATCCCCATTCTCGTTTTATCATATATTTTTTTAATCTTCTCATTTTTTAATATTTTAATTTTTTAATTTTTCCTATGTCTCTCGTCATATCTTTGATTCTTTTCGCGGCTGCTATCGCTTATGTGGAATGGCGGCTTAAGTCCGTAAACCGTTCCAATGATGAGGCGGACCAACATGCCGACCACCATTTCGCTACGAAGAAAGAACTGAAAGATTATGTCGAGAAAACGGCTAAACAGCGGCAAATTGATTTGCAGGCCATTGACGATAGGGTGTCGTCCATTGAACAGCGTGTGTTTTTCACAGGTAATCCCACACAGAAAAGACCTGTTGAACAGATGCAATCGGAAACAAAAAAAGATGTGTTCTATTTCAGATGGCCGGCAGAAGATGGCTCGTTCAGTGATGCGGAACGTAAACCTGTGGCTACGGAAAATACATACTATGAGTTTCACCTCCTCTCTGCGACAGAGGCGGAATTCCTATTCAAGACCATTAGTGAAACACAGTTGTCAAAAGCCAACAACAGTTCGAAAAAATACATCGAAAGGGCATGTACGTTCTCAACGGCGAAATCTGCTCATTATTCCTGCCAACCTGGAAAAGCGATACTAAAAAACGGCTGTTGGATAATCACCCAAAAAGCCGTCATTGAATATCAATAAGATAGGGGACTTACCTCCTTAATTCAATCACCCCATTTTCCTCCTTTTCCAAATCATACCACATTCGCCTCCTTTTCCAATTTTTGGAGCAGCGAGAGCAATGGCGAGTTCGCTAGTCATTGCCGAGCCGTGACAAAAATCATGGAACATAAAGGAGGGGTAGGGATGGCTTGTCAAATAAAGACCTAACCTCTTTTAACCATCAACGTTCAATCTTCATTCAATTTCCAATGTGGAAACCGGGATTGTCAGCGGGTGCATCTGTTGATGAAGACCCTGATGGAATGTGAATGGTAGTGGGCTTCGGTGGCTGTGGCGGGTTATAACTGGAGTTGTCAGTGCTTGTGCTTTTTGAAGAACCGCAGGCAGAAAACACGAACATGGTGCACACCGCAACTATCATACTGCAAAGAATACCTTTTTTCATATCGCTGTCTTTGTTAATGGTTTATTTCTGCAAATATAAAGGAATCTTTACACAATTCAAAATAAATCACATCATTTTTGTTCTTTTTTCTACGAACTCCCTCCCTTTGGGAGGGTCAGGGTAGGTATCTACTCCCTCCCTTCGGGAGGGTCGGGGTGGGTATCCGGGTGAGTCATAGGATCGGGATTGGCATACACCTCGTCCCAATGCTCCAATAAATCCTTGTTACCTCGCCGTGCCTTCTTATTCAGTGGCTTCTTCTCAAACATCTTGAAGAAGTCAAAATTGACCATGGCTCGGGGTGGGGCGTATGCTGCCAGATTATCAGTGGCCGACAAGACCAACGATTGGATGAGTCGCCGGTCTTTGCCCCATACCACCACGTCGCCCAAACTACTGGCTGATGGCAACATCTCAATGGTATCGGTTATCTCGTATCGTTCCAACACCCTGTTCAGGTATTTTCCATGCGTCAGCGTGGCACTCTGAAACGTACTGTCGGGTAATACAAAACGGCCACGATAGTCTGTCTGTCGCGAATCGCCGGTATTGGTGAAAAATTTAACGTCGCGCAGAGGAAGGCCGGTCTCCATGTCTATCACAACCACGGTATCGGATACCATGGCCATCATTGGACCCATAGCCTGAAGGCTGTCTTGCTGAGCTGTCGCTGTATGGGCGGTAGTTAGAAAGAACAGTAAAACAAGGTGTAATCCTTTTCGTGTTATCATGCTGCAAAAATAACAACGCAATGGGTATTACCTCGACATTTTGCACTCATTAACTTCCTATTTTCGCTTTTTTTGCAGCAATGTGTTTTCGTTAACCTAAAAAATGTAAAGAAAGATGAATCTTATTATTTAGGGACTAGCAAGGTAAGGTGTGGGTGAATTTCGTCGAAGCAAATGGGTGGGTTCGTCGAAAATCACTTGACAACAGAAATAAAACAATGTATCTTTGTACCGTATCCAACAAATATAGCATTCATTTAGTAGACACGAGGGGACAGGACAGCGGTCCTTGTCCCCTCGATCGTTGATTGTCGAATGAATTTAGTGTGACACCCGTAATGCACGCATGGCATTCAGTACGGCCAAGACGGTGACGCCTACATCGGCGAAAACGGCCATCCATAATGTGCCAAGGCCAAAGACGGCTAACAATAGCACGGCTACCTTCACGCCAATGGCGAAAACGACGTTCTCCCAAGCAATACGAAGCGTGCGGCGGGCAATCTGTATGGCTGATGACACTTTCGTGGGACTGTCGTCCATGATGACCACATCCGAGGCTTCTATGGCGGCATCACTGCCAAGACCGCCCATGGCAATGCCTACATCGGAAAGAGCCAGCACAGGGGCATCGTTGATGCCGTCGCCGACAAAGGCGAGATAACCGCCCTCGGCATGATGACCTGAAAGAAGGCGTTCCACATGAGTGGCCTTTTCGGTGGGCAATAACTCTGAATGAAACTCGTCGATATGCAACTGGTTGGCAACATGGGCGGCCACATGCTCACGGTCGCCGGTAAGCATCACCACTCGCTCCACTCCCAACGTCTTCAAGGATTCGATGGCGCTCAAACTGTCACTCTTGATGGCGTCGTTGATGACGATATGGCCGGCATATTCTCCGTTGATGGACACGTGGATGATGGTGCCAACATGATGGCAATCGTGCCAACGAGCCCCTACAAGGTCCATCATCTTAGTGTTGCCCACGCACACAATATCATTGCCCACACGGGCACGGATGCCTTTGCCGGCAATCTCTTCCACATCAGACACCACACAACCATCGGTGGCTTCCTCGGGAAACGCTTGGCGTAAGGCCTGTCCGATGGGATGGTTGGAGAAATGCTCCACATGGGCGGCCAGATGCAAAAGATGATGCTCGTCGCAGGAGTCGGGGTGGACAGCCTCAACAACGAACTGACCATGGGTCAAGGTGCCGGTCTTGTCGAAGACGACAGTGCTAACCTTGGACAGAACATCCATATAATTGGCTCCTTTAATGAGGATGCCCTGGCGTGACGCTCCTCCGATACCCCCAAAGAATGTGAGGGGTACGCTGATGACTAACGCACAAGGACAGGATACTATCAGGAACATCAGGGCTCGATAGAGCCATGTCGGGAACTGACTGGTAAAGGCACCGGAGAAGAGTGGGGGAACAATGGCCAAAGCCAAGGCCGCGAAAACAACGATAGGGGTATACACCCTTGCAAAACGAGTGATGAATGTCTCGCTCTTCGACTTGTTCTCGTTGGCGTGTTCCACCAATTCGAGTATCTTCGACACGGTGCTGTCACCGAAACACTTCGTGGTTCGAATCTTGAGCAGTCCCGTGAGATTGATGCAGCCGGAGATGATTTCGTCGCCTTCTTCCACATCGCGAGGGGCACTCTCGCCAGTCAGAGCGACAGTATTGAGAGAGGAACGGCCCACAATGATAACACCATCAAGGGGAACTTTTTCTCCCGGCTTCACCACCATGGTCTCGCCAACGGCAACGGTTTCGGGAGAAACACTCTCAATTTGACCTGAGCGTTCAACATGGGCTTCGTCGGGACGGATATCCATCAGGTGGGCGATGCTCTCCCGGCTCTTGCCCTCGGCATAGCCTTCGAATAGTTCGCCAACTTGAAAAAACAACATGACGAAGACGGCTTCGGGAAACTCTGTCTCGGCTCCAGGAAGGAATCCAATGGCAAGGGCGCCAATCGTGGCAACCGACATCAGAAAATGCTCATTGAATATATCGCCGGCAATGATGCCCTCCGCTGCTTCCCGTAAGGTCTCATGGCCAATGAGCAGATAGGGTACCAAATATATCAATAACTGCTGCCAAATGGGCAAATCGCATCGCTTCTCAATGAATATGGCTACAAGAAGCAAGAGGGTGCTGACAATGATGAGAGTCAACTGTTTCTTGATGCCGCCATGTTCATGCTCGTGATGATGGTGGTGCTCATGGTGATGCCCTTCCTCATGATGTTCATGACAATGACATGCGTGAGATTCCTCTTGGTGATGATGTTGATGATGTTGTGACATGATGCTCATGTTTATTCGTTTCTGGGTGCAAAGGTATAGATAGATACGTGCAACTTGGTTGCAAATGCGCATAATTCGAAAAATATAATTCATAATTCAAAATAATTGTATTATTTTTGCAACATGAAGAAAATGACTAAAAGAGGAATCTTGATGTTCCTCGTACAATTGTTCATCGTAGGCTTGATTATCATCATGCCGTTGTTGTTCGTAACTCTGATGAGCAAAGGTAGTTCCAACTCGGCTATGATTCTTCGCATCAGTCTGGGATGGTTTGTGCCTCTTGGATTCATCTATTTCGTCAATTTCTATCTGCTGGCACCTTTCCTGTTCTTTAGAAAAAGATATTGGCTTTTTTTCCTGGCTAATGTGCTTCTCATTTTTATTGTCAACTTTTGGATGTTTACAGCGGATATGTCTCGTGTCCCTGCTCCCTTTATTCAGTTCTCATACGCCAACTGGTCTATCATCATCTTATTCGATGTGCTCGTGGCATTCGCTGCCGTGGCCGTCAGGTATGTGATACGCACTCACTCACTGAGACTGGAAATGGAAGAAAAACAAAGACAGAACAAAGAGGCGGAACTGGCATGGCTAAAAAACCAACTTAACCCCCATTTTCTCTTCAATACGCTGAATAATATCTCGAGTCTTACCCAGATTGACCCCGACAAGGCTCAGGACAGCATTGCACAACTCAGCGACCTTCTCAGGTATGCCATGTATGATTCTGATAAGGACCTTGTGCCACTTGAGGATGAGGTGGGATTCTTGGAAAACTACGTTTCACTTATGCAACTGCGATGCTCTAAACTTGTCGACATAAAGACTGATTTCAAAATCGAAGGACATCCTATGGTGGCTCCGTTGCTCTTCGTGGCGCTCGTGGAGAATGCGTTCAAACATGGTGTGGCAAGTGGAAAAGTATCGTTCGTCCATTTGTCACTGAAGGCTGATGAGAAAACGGTGGTCTTTGAATGTGACAATTCAAACTTCCCGAAAGACGATCATGACAGAAGTGGGTCGGGAATAGGGGTGGAGAATACCCGACGTCGGTTGCAACTGCTCTATCCAAAACTGCATGAATGGGAACAATCGACAGAAAATGACGTATACCATGTAAAAATATCACTCAAAATATGAGAAAACTCTCTTGTGTCATCGTCGATGACGAACCGTTAGCGGTACAACTGTTGGAATCGTTCGTAAAACGCACCGATTTCCTCGCTTTTGAGCAATCGTTCACTGATCCTATCGAGGCTTCCAAGTTCTTGGCCCAAAATCAAGTGGATTTGCTCTTCCTCGACATCCAAATGCCGGACGTCAACGGATTGGAACTGGCGCGAACATTGAAAGGAAAAACGAAGATCATATTTACGACAGCATTCAAGGAATTTGCTTTCGATAGTTATGAGTTCGCGGCCATCGACTATCTGCTTAAACCTGTAAGGTATGTCAAATTCCAACAAGCAGTGGAAAGGGCAAAGGAATGGTTTGACACGCAAATAGAGAGTGAACAAACCACAGCCGAATCACAAGAGGAGAATAACGAGACAAAAACCACTGATAGCATGTTCTTGCGGGTTGACGGAGAATGGAGAAAAGTGGAGTTCTGCAAAATTCTTTTCGTCGAGGGCATGAAAGATTATGTCATGTTCCATATCGAAGGCGAACGGCGACCGCTGATTACTCACCTGACCATGAAAATGGTGGAACAGTCGCTGCCACAACAGGGATTCATGAGGGTGAATCGGTCATATATCGTGGCGCTTGAAAAAATAAGGTCGGTCGACAGAAACATGTGCCTATACATTGGTGAAGAAATCATCAGGGTGACTGACCAATATAAACCTGCATTCGAAGAATTCCTCAATAGCAGAATGCCAGGACAATAAAATCTATAATCGCTTTATAAAAAATGCCGCATTTCTGCGGCATTTTCTTGTAGGAACGATCGGGCTCGAACCGATGACCTCTGCAATGTGACTGCAGCGCTCTAAACCAACTGAGCTACGCTCCTGTCATAAATCGGATGCAAAAGTAATCTTTTTTTTCTAATTGCCAAAATTTTTTAAAGCCTTTTTTTGAAAACATCCGAAATAAAACAATGACCTTACTTTTTTTCGTAAAATTATCGACTAATAATTGGAAAAGACAAGAATTTCAGTTATATTTGCAAAAATTACCTAAAATCTATTAGCAACTAACCATTTAATACATGAAAATCGGTCTATTTATTCCTTGTTACGTCGATGCCGTCTATCCTGAGGTGGCCGTCGCAACTTACAAACTTCTCAATCATTATGACGTCGATTTGGAATACCCTCTAAAACAAACTTGTTGCGGACAGCCGCAGGCGAATGGGGGATTTCAATATATGTCAGAGCCTCTCATTGAGAAGTATGAAGACATGTTTAAGAAATTCGACTATGTCGTAGCGCCTTCAGCTTCGTGTGCGGCATTTGTAAGATGCTTTCACCCGGAAATCATGAAAGGGAAAATGGAATGTACCACGGCAAAGAAGACTATGGATGTGGTGGAATTCCTGCACGATGTGCTCAAAGTGAAAGAGGTACCTGGGAAATTCCCACACAAAGTGAGTGTGCACAACTCCTGCCACGGGGTCCGCGAATTGGGCCTCTCTTCTCCGTCTGAACGTAATGTGCCTCCTTTCAATAAAATCATCGACTTGCTGAACCTCGTCGAGGGCATTGAAATACATGAACCGGAGAGAAAGGATGAGTGCTGCGGATTCGGAGGACTCTTCTCTGTGGAAGAACCCGACGTGTCGGTGAGAATGGGCACCGATAAAATAAGACGCCACATGGATACGGGGGCGGAATATGTAACAGGACCCGACAGCTCGTGTCTCATGCACATGGCGGGTATCGCTAAACGGCAGGAAATGCCAATCAAATTCATTCACGTAGTAGAAATCTTAGCAGCGGGACTATGAGTACAGTACATTCAAAGAAAAGCCACGAATTCCTGAAGGACGTGGAAAAGATTACACGACATGACAAAACATTTTGGGGTGTTCGTGATAAAAGGGATGCCATGGCACAAGGACTGCCGGAATGGGAGGATTTGCGCGAACTGGCAAGCAGGATAAAAATGCATACGGTTACTCACCTGGCCGACTACCTCGATATGTTCTCCAAAAACCTGGAGAAAAGGGGCGTGCATGTGCATTGGGCGAAAGATGCGGAGGAATTCAACGAGATAGTGCTGAAAATTCTTAAGGACCACGACGTAAAGAAAATGGTCAAGAGCAAGAGCATGCTCACTGAGGAGTGTGAGATGAACCCGTATCTCGAAAAACATGGCATCGATGTGGTGGAGACGGACCTCGGAGAGCGGATTATACAACTGATGGATCAGAAACCATCGCATATCGTCATGCCGGCACTACATATCTCGCGTGATGACATTGGCAAGGAATTTGAAAAACGAGGCATCAGCAAGGAGATAGGTAACCATGATCCAACATACCTAACCAGATGTGCCAGATATCATCTGCGCGACGAATTTATGATGGCAGAGGCGGGCATGACCGGATGCAACTTTGGCGTCGCCGAAACGGGCGATGTGGTGGTTTGCACCAATGAGGGCAATGCCGACATGAGCACATCAATGCCGAAACTGCATATCGTGGCGATGGGATTGGAGAAAATCGTGCCCAACTATGAATGCTTGGCGGTATTCCACAGACTGCTATGCCGGAGCGGAACGGGACAGCCAACCACAACGTTCACCGCACACTTTGAGAAAGCGCGTCCAGGAGCGGAAATGCATGTGGTGCTTGTTGACAATGGACGAAGTGACATCATTGCCAATGAACAGCATTGGCTCACGCTGAAATGTATCAGGTGTGGCGCATGCATGAACACGTGCCCGGTATACCGAAGGAGCACAGGATATAGTTATACATATTTCATACCGGGACCCATCGGTGTTAATCTCGGAATGCTTAAAAATGCGAATAAATACTACGACAATGTGTCGGCGTGCTCGCTCTGCTTGTCGTGCTCCAATGTGTGCCCGGCTAAGGTTGACCTCGGCGAACAGGTATACCGGTGGAGACAGCAACTCAAGGAACTTGGACATGCTTCTTCGGAAAAGAAATGGATGTCGAGGGGTATGAGTTTGGTGTTCAATAACAAGTGGATCTACAACTCCGCGCTGTGGTGGTCGCCTATGCTAAACCACATGCCTCGCTTCCTCATATACAATGGACTGAACGGATGGGGCAAAGGACATGAGATGATGCGGTTCCCCAAAAAACCGTTCCATGTCTTGTGGAAAAACGGAAAAGTAAAGTAATGAGTGAAAAGAGAAGAACATAAACTGAACTCATAAACTCACAAGCTCACAAACTCATAAACTCACAAACTCATATATGAAAAAAGAAGATTTGTTAGACAAACTGCGCAAAAACACGCGCGAACAGTTTGATATGCCCGACCTCTCCATCAATGCCATCAAATATCCCGATACGGTGAAACAGTTTATCGAGATGAGCAAGGCGGTGGGAGGAAAGGTGAAATGCATCAAGAAAACGGATGATGTCAACCAAGTCATCAAAGAACTATATCCTGAAGCCAAGGTATTCGCATCTAACGTACCTGGAATCACCATCGCTCAGAAAAATCCAGATACCGTGGAAGAGGCCAACGACCTCAACGGAACGGATGTGGGTATACTACAAGGAGAATTGGGGGTGGCTGAAAACGGATGTATATGGGTTCCGCAGACCATGAAGGAAAAAGCTATCTGTTTCATCTCCGAGGAATTGGTGATATTGCTCGACAAGAAAAACATTGTCGATAATATGCACGAGGGTTACAAACGCATAGAGGTTCCGGCGCTGGGATACGGATGCTGGATCAGCGGACCCTCGAAAACGGCAGACATCGAACAGGCTCTCGTAATGGGCGCACAAGCGGCACGAGGTGTGACGGTGTTACTTATCGAGTGACGTCCCACTCCCACCAGTCGTAACACACGGCACGGGCTCCAAATCCTTCCTTTTGATAAAGGAGCGATTCGTTGAGTACCGTGCCGTCGCTTTCTGTCGATTTGCCGAAATCGATATAGGGATGCGAAGCGTAGTCGTGACGGATGATGCGGTCGAAAAGGGCATCGACGGCATGTTGGTGCTTGCCTTCGGCGGTGGCACTGATATATTGGGCATGAACCACTTGACGTGTTATGTATAGCACGGTGCCGGCCAACGCCTCGCCATTGGCGCTGTGGGCAAGATAGAGTTGTATCGCGTCGGGAAAACGCGACTTCAGAAGTGTCATCTCTTCCAAAGTGTGAACGGGCTTCACCCCATGACAGCGTAACAGGTTGTCTTCCAGAATGGGCCAAAAAATGTCGTAATCCTCACTGCGGCTGACGGTGACGCCCTCTGTGTGGGCTTTATTGGCTCCATAGTGTCGGTCACGACGCCATTTCATGGCATCCTGGCAGTGGATGGCGGAGGACACATCGCGTTGGACAAGGTGAGCGTGGCACACTGTTGTCAAGGCGTAAAGGTCTTCTTCCGAGGGCATAAGGTGGTAGATATGGGGAATGGCTTTATACACCACATGTTCTATGCCTTGCGCTGACAGATAATGGTTGAGGATCTTGAACATTTCCATCACTCGAACAGTCGTGCAATGTTCGTTCATCACCAGTCCGCCGTATGTCAGACCTTGGTGCGAATAGAGCGTGTTTCCATGTACATTACAGGGCAATACGGCTAGCAACTTGTCGCCGTCCAAAAACAACAGGGAGTGGTCTTCAAAACGGTCGTTGTGGTAGTCCATGTAATGGCGGTCTAATAGAAACGTGCCATTCTTGGAGCACGCCACAAACGTGTTCCATTGATCAAATAAATCTGCCCAGTATCTGATGATGTCCATGTATCTAATAGCAAAAAGCCACGCTTACTTCACGCTTCTCAAGAATTCGTCATAGTCCCTTATGTAATCTTCTTCTTCGAACGGCTCCGACGCAAGCGAAAGACATACGGCGCCTGATGAGAAATCGTCAAGAGTGCGCCAAACGCCAGTTTCAACGATAAGGCCCTGCCAAGGGTGGTTCAGCAGGTATGTCTCCCGACGCTGACCATTATCTAAGGTGACGTGGAAACTGCCACTCAGTGCAACCAGTAAGGTGCGGCAACGCCTGTGCGCATGGCCGCCGCGACATTCGCCACCGGGAACATCATATACCCAATAGGCTCTGCGTATCTCAAAAGGCACATCTTCCAAACCTTGGGCTACCGTCAGGTTGCCTCGTGGGTCGGTGATTTTTTTCAGCTCGATAAAATGTCCTATCTTGTCTTTCATATCTAAATAACTGCCATGAGGCGCTTTTTATTGTATCCTTTTTCACAAACCACCATTATCCCAGTTCCACCACCTCGCAGTTTTTCATCTCGCTGCCGTCGATGGTCAACCGGACAAGGGTGCGTTTCTTCTGCCAACCCTGCAGTCCTGCGGCTCCTGGGTTGATGTGGAGTAGGTCGAGTGTCTTGTCGTACTGCACTTTCAAGATGTGCGAATGGCCGCTGATAAACAATTTCGGGGGCGAGGCGTAGATGCGTGCGCGGATGCTGGCGTCATAATGGCCGGGATAGCCGCCGATATGTTTCATCAGTACGTCCACGTCTTCACATTTCCAGCGCAACAGTTCGGGATACATACGCCGAATGTCTCCTCCGTCAATATTGCCGCTCACGGCACGTAACGTACAGATGGCCGACAGACGCTCTGCCACTTCCATCGAACCGATGTCGCCTGCATGCCAAATCTCGTCGCATTCCGCAAAATAGGTTGCATACCTCTCGTCCCAATACGAATGGGTGTCGCTGATGATGCCGATGCGTTTCATGACTATTTTCTAACCTTGTTGGCGCGGCGGATAAACTCGGCAATGAACTTGGCGGTATCTTCCGCTCCGAGAATGGAGGCATCCACGCAGAGGTCGTACGAGGAACTGTCACCCCAGCGCTTGCCGGTATAATAATTATAATAGGTGGCGCGGGCATGCTCCTTGTCGGCGATGATTTTTTCCGCGGTTTGTCGGTCCACTCCCTCGCGGTCCATCACGTGCTGGGCACGGAAATCAAGACTCGCGGTGATGAATAGGTTCAGTGTGTTGGGGAAGTCGCGAAGCACATAGTCGGCGCAACGACCGACGAACACACAGTCTCCCTCATTGGCGGCCTTGCGGATGGCGTCACTCTGAAATTGAAACAGACTCTCGTCGGAAAACTTGTTGGGGTAGAAGTTGTTGTCGCCGATATGACTAGCATGGAGGTGAAACAGCGAACGGAAAAATCCTTTGTGCTCATCTGTCTGCTCAAAAAAACGCTCGTCGAAACCGCTCTCCTTAGCTGCCAGATTCAATATCTCACGGTCGTAAAACTTACAACCGAATTCGTTGGCCAGTAACTCACCGATTACACGACCGCCTGAACCTAACTGACGACCTATATTGATAATCATATGTTTTACCTTTTTATATTGTTTTGACTGCAAAGATAGTGCAAATCGAAAACAATACAAAACAAACTTTTGTTTTTATTGTTGAGATGCGGCCTATTTTATCCCCTCCCTCCATGCTATTTCGCCCTTTTGTCAACAAATACGAAAAAATGCGTTTTTCTCGAAAAAAAATCTCAAAAAACTTGCAGGATAAAAATCTTTGTTATATCTTTGCATCCGCTTTCGCCCAAAAAATAGGGTCGAAGCCATAAGAAAGAGTTCTTTGAGAAATTTACATGAAGACAGAGAAGTAGTACAGGAAGCCGACCATGCTTGCATGGTCAGTGGTGAAGTTAAAAGAACCGTCAATCGCCTTCAAGGCGATAACGACAGGTGTTTGCTTACGGCCCTATACTTCGGGATATACGGTTCATTTCGGAGCAAGTTCAACAGTATTATTTTACAATGGAGAGTTTGATCCTGGCTCAGGATGAACGCTAGCTACAGGCTTAACACATGCAAGTCGAGGGGCAGCATGGGGTTTGCTTGCAAACCCCGATGGCGACCGGCGCACGGGTGAGTAACGCGTATCCAACCTGCCCCTGTCCTCGGGATAGCCCGCCGAAAGGCGGATTAATACCGGACGCTGTCACATGATGGCATCAGAGCGTGACGAAAGGATTTTTTCCGGACAGGGATGGGGATGCGTCCGATTAGGCAGGCGGCGGGGCGACGGCCCCCCCACATTGGAACTGAGACACGGTCCAAACTCCTACGGGAGGCAGCAGTGAGGAATATTGGTCAATGGGCGAGAGCCTGAACCAGCCAAGTAGCGTGAGGGACGACGGCCCTACGGGTTGTAAACCTCTTTTTCGCGGGGATAAAGTGCGCCACGCGTGGCGTTTTGCAGGTACCGCGTGAATAAGGACCGGCTAATTCCGTGCCAGCAGCCGCGGTAATACGGAAGGTCCGGGCGTTATCCGGATTTATTGGGTTTAAAGGGAGCGTAGGCGGCATGTTAAGCGTGCTGTGAAATGCGTCGGCTCAACCGCCGCAGTGCAGCGCGAACTGGCTTGCTTGAGTTCGCTGAAGGAAGGCGGAATTCGTGGTGTAGCGGTGAAATGCTTAGATATCACGAAGAACCCCGATTGCGAAGGCAGCTTTCCGTAGCGTTACTGACGCTGAAGCTCGAAGGTGCGGGTATCGAACAGGATTAGATACCCTGGTAGTCCGCACGGTAAACGATGGATGCCCGCTGTCGGCCTTTTGGTCGGTGGCCAAGCGAAAGAAACTCAAAGGAATTGACGGGGGCCCGCACAAGCGGAGGAACATGTGGTTTAATTCGATGATACGCGAGGAACCTTACCCGGGCTTGAACTGCAGAGGAGGGGATTGGAGACGGTCCCGCCCTTCGGGGCCTCTGTGGAGGTGCTGCATGGTTGTCGTCAGCTCGTGCCGTGAGGTGTCGGCTTAAGTGCCATAACGAGCGCAACCCCTCTCCGTAGTTGCCATCAGGTTATGCTGGGCACTCTGCGGACACTGCCACCGCAAGGTGTGAGGAAGGTGGGGACGACGTCAAATCAGCACGGCCCTTACGTCCGGGGCTACACACGTGTTACAATGGGGGGTACAGAAGGCTGGCCGTACGCGAGTGCGGCCGAATCGAGAAAGCCCCCCTCAGTTCGGACTGGGGTCTGCAACCCGACCCCACGAAGCTGGATTCCGCGAGGGTCGGCCTAGGGTGAAACAGGTGATTGGGGCTAAGTCGTAACAAGGTAGCCGTACCGGAAGGTGCGGCTGGAACACCTCCTTTCTGGAGACCCGCGGTCCCTTTTTGGGGCTGCCTCCTGGTGTGCGCCGTCTTGTCGTTATCGGCTGGCAGCCGCCGCGTCCCCTTGGGGGACGGCTTCCGCTTCTCGAGTCTTCATTTCCCATACGGCAGGCGGCGCTGGGAGCGCCGCCCCCGGAACGGGGGATTAGCTCAGCTGGCTAGAGCACCTGCTTTGCAAGCAGGGGGTCAACGGTTCGAATCCGTTATTCTCCACCCAAGTGGGAAAAGGATGGGCGTTCAGCCAATCCGCGCCACGACACCAGTTCGGGACGAGGGATGGGCGTTCAGCCAATCCGCGCCACGACACGGTCGTGGCCCACAATACGATCTTTGACATGTTGCGACAAAGCGAAACTGTAGAGAACAAGACACG
>OMRP01000012.1 GCA_900313615.1 uncultured Prevotellaceae bacterium | reverse complement strand
CGACACAGACCTCGACCTCTATGTCTACGACGAGAACAACAACCTCATCGAGAGCGACGTCGACTACACCGACCAGTGCTACGTGAGCTGGACTCCCGCATGGACAGGTCCCTTCAAGGTGAAAGTGGTGAACCGCGGAAACGTTCGCAACTACTACACCATCTGGACCAACTAATCTTCCAGAAGAGTCACTCGAATTCATCCCCCAGCTCACAAGAGTTGGGGGATTGTTTTACCCACCCCGACCCTCCCAAAGGGAGGGAGTGCATCCCAGCCTTGAGGGGAGAACACCTGAGACGAACACAAACCTACACGAAGAAAATTTTTAGACTACAAGCAACACGAATTAAGCGTGCCATAAAGGGCGAACACGAATTGAACGAATCCACACGAAGAAAAAAATCATAGGACCAACTGTCACGAAGGTTCGCTGTAATTAATTGTATTATCCCGATCATAAAGATTTAGCGAATTACCTCTCCCTTTGGGAGGGAAGGGATGGGCCAAAAAAGAATTGAGCGGACTATAGCCCGCTCAATTGATCTATCAGTATGTTGAAATTCATTTAGAAACTTGATTCAATCACCATGTGCTGAGTGTCGTTCCAATGTCCCGGCTGTTGTGTCGACCAAATGTAATCCTCCTCAAATTGCTTGCCGTTACGGCCGAGTGGGTTCTTCTTGATTGCCTGGAGCACATTGTAGGTGACAGAGCCATATTCCACGCCATCGATGAGCAACTCGGTGTTGCGTTCGCGGGCGCGGCACGCCTCGAGGAAGAGAATGGGTGCCTGATCCACTGACGAGGTGACCTGATAATGTTTGGTATCTTCAAACGGTGGACGGAAACGCTTGCCCGTGGCCGTGAAACCATCGCTCGTGCCACGAACAGTGGCGAAATCGAGGTCACGCGACATCGTGCCGCTATGGCAGGCATCGAATGCCACATAAACAGCGCCTGTCGTCCCTACCCTACTGCGCAGGCCATCGAAGAACACGTTTAAGTCGTCGTCGAGGATATGCTTGTCACCCACATACACGCCAGCACGATATTGTGCACCCGCATCGATGGGGATAAGTGCTTCGTCCCATCCGTCAGCCTCGTCAAGTTGGTTGCCATTCAGTCCATCCTCCACGGGCTGTCCGTGGCAGGAGAAATGGAGATAAACCACGTCGCCCTTCTTCGAGTCCTTGGCAAACTGGTCCATCGCCGCCAAGATATTGTCGTGTGTGGCCTCCTCGTTTACCAATGCCGTCACCTGAAAACCTTGATTTTCCAATTCAGGGCGCAGCAGGTAGATGTCTTCGGCACCATGTATCTCATCCCAGCCTGTAACGCTGGAATCATAGGTGGAAACGCCCACCATGAATGCTCGCTTACGCTGGGCATTGCTGGTGGCTGGTAAAGCCAAAGCCACAGCAAGTAATGCAATGAAAGTCTTTTTCATATTCGGTGTTTAGTTTGGTTGATGCAAAGATATAGAATTATTTCAAATTTTACCAAATTTTTAACCATATTTTGGATAAACACGCAAGTTAAGATGATGAAAAAAACGATTTATGCAATATTTTTGTAATTTTGCAGTTTAAATAATAAAAAAAGGTATCGTTTTGGAAGAAATGACCAAGAACGACCCCAAGAGTCTTGGCTATAGCCACGATGCCATGGGGTGGTTTCAACGTGGAATAAAACGAACGGCAGACATCATCGGTTCGCTGTTAGGATTGTTGTTGCTTTCGCCGTTATTCCTGGCCATCAGCATCATGCTGAAAGTGCAGAAAAATGGACCGGTGTTTTTCTCGCAAGAGCGCATCGGCTACAAGGGACTACCCTTCCGCATCTATAAGTTCCGTACCATGAGTAGTGTGGTGGAGGACGAGGGGCCGCGTCTCATCGCCCAGGGCGACGACGCACCGCAAACGAAGACCGAGCGGTTTCTGCGCGAGCACCACCTTGACGAGTTGCCACAGCTGTGGAACGTGCTCAAGGGCGACATGTCGTTTGTCGGACCGCGCCCCGAACGCAAATATTTCATCGACAAGATCATGACCCATACCAACGACTACGAGTTGGTTTACCAGATGCGTCCAGGACTGACCAGCGAGGCCACGCTATACAACGGTTACACCGACACCATGGACAAGATGCTCAAGCGCCTCAACATGGACATCCGCTACTTGGAGAACCGCTCCTTGTGGCTTGACATGAAAATCATCTTCCACACCGCATGCAGCATTGTTAGCGGAAAGAAATTCTAATCATGAATATGAAAAAATCCATCATACTCTTGTTCGTCATGATGCTCATCCCCATGGGCATTATGGCACAGTCGTCAATGACCGACGACCAAGTTTTCAAGTACGTGATCAAGGAACATGAGAACGGCACCTCGCAGAGTCAGATTGTGACTCAACTCATGCAGCGCGGTGTCGACATCACGCAGATTCGCCGTGTGAGGAAGAAATTCGAGCGTATGTCGAAGGACCAAGCACTTGGTGTGCTGTCAAACGACACTGAGCGCGACCAGACCGCCGACAGCCGTCAGCGCAAGAACAACGGTGAATCACGTTACGACAATTTCCGCGACGACCGCGAGCGTGGTGACGACCGCAGCACCTACCGTGTGCGTGAGGGAGTGCCCACGCAGCGCATGTACAACGAGGACGACGAGGAATGGACCGAGTTCCGCGATGAGTTGGACGAGTTCCTGCCCGCTGACACCGCCACGATGTACTTGCAGCTATTAGCCAAGATGGAGAAAGACAAGAAGAAAGTGTTCGGCCGCGACATTTTCAACAAGCGCAACCTCTCCTTCGAACCCAGCATGAGCATTGCCACCCCTGCCAATTACCGTTTGGGGCCTGGTGATGCCGTACTCATCGATATATATGGAGCCTCGCAGAAAACCATCGAGGCCACGGTGTCGCCCGACGGCGACGTGACCATCGAGGGATTCGGTCCTGTTCAAGTGGCGGGTCTGACGGTAGAGCAAGCCAATGCCCAGTTGCGCTCGCAGTTGGGCAAACGTTACCAAAGTTCGCAGATACGTCTCACCGTGGGCCAGACGCGCACCATCATGGTGAATGTGTTCGGCGAGGTGAAAGCCCCTGGCACCTACACGCTGAGCGCCTTTGCTTCCGTATTCCACGCCCTGTATATGGCTGGTGGTCCGAGCGAGTTGGGTACGCTACGTAACATAAAAGTGTACCGCAACAACCAGTTGGTGACCACCGTCGACGTATATGACTATATCCTCAACGGACAGTTGACCGGCAACGTTCGTTTGGCAGACAACGACGTCATCATGGTAGGTACCTACGACTGCCTGGTAAACATCAGTGGCAAGGTGAAACGCCCGATGTTTTATGAGATGCGCAAGAACGAGAGTCTGTCGACCTTGCTGCGCTACGCTGGCGGTTTTACGGGCGACGCATACAAGTCGAGCGTCCGCGTGGTGAGGAAGACGGGACGTCAGTTCTCCGTGTATAACGTGGGCGAGTTTGACATGAGTTCCTTTACCATGAACGACGAAGACTCGGTGAGCGTCGACAGCATCATCCAAAGGTTTGAGAACATGGTAGAGATCAAGGGTGCCGTGTTCCGTCCGGGCATGTATCAGGTAGGCGGCGACATCACCAGCGTCCACTCGCTCATCCAGAACAGTGAGGGTCTGACCGAAGACGCCTTTACCGACCATGCCGTGTTGCACAGGATGCGTCCCGACCGAACGTTGGAGGTGATACAGGTGGACGTTCAGGGCATCCTCGACGGTCGTGTGGCCGACATGCCTCTGAAGCCCAACGATGTGCTGTTCATCCCCACCAAACAAGACCTGCAGGAAGAACAAACGCTCACCATCCATGGAGAGGTGCATTATCCGGGCATCTATAAGTTCGCCCATAACGAGACCATTGAAGACTTTATCCTGCAGGCCGGCGGTCTGAAGGATGGTGCCTCGACTGCCAAGGTGGATGTGTCGCGCCGCATCATCAATCCTGGAGCCACCACCAACGACAGCATCGTGGCCCAAACCTACAGCTTTGCCTTGAAAGACGGCTTTGTCATCGATGGCGAGGTGGGCTTTACACTGCAGCCCTTCGACGAGGTATACGTCAGGAAGAGTCCCGGTTCGCACACCCAGCAAAATATCACCATTGACGGCGAGGTACTCTTCGCCGGCACCTACACCATCGACAAGAAGACGATGCGGTTGAGCGATGCCATCAAAGCCGCCGGCGGTGTGAGCGACCTGGCCTATGTTCGCGGAGCACGCTTGGAGCGCCGCACCAACGAGACCGAACGTCTGCGCATGGAAGCCATCCAAAAGAAGGAGCGCGAACAGTTTGAAACGAACATGATGGAGTCGCTCATGAAGAGTGGCAATGCTGCCGCCATCCAGCAGATGCAAGCCGACCAGACAGGCAAGGGCACGCAGCAGATGCGTAAATACGAGATACCCTACAGCTACCCCGTAGGTATTGAGCTCGACAAGGCCCTGGCCGCCCCCGGCGGTCGTGAGGACATCGTGCTTCGCGAGGGCGACCGCATCATCGTACCTCGCTACGATGCCACGGTGAAGATCAACGGCGAGGTGATGTACCCCAACACCGTGGCCTACCGCAAGGGAAAGAGTGCCAGTTGGTACATCGACCAAGCCGGTGGATTCACCAGTAAAGGCAAGAAGAGCCAGACCTATATCATCTACATGAACGGTACGGTGGCCAAGGCCGGCCATAATGCCAAGCCCGAGCCCGGCTGTGAGATAGTGGTACCCTCGAAGCCGTTGAACAAGACTACGCTGACAGAGACGCTGAGCATCGCCACTGGCATCGGTTCGCTTGCCGCCATCATTGCCACCTTGGCCAGTCTGCTGAAATAAGGAGTTGAGGAGTAAGGAGGTAAGGGAGGTAAGGAGTTAAGCCGAATGAAGACCTATAGCCCATGAATATAAAGGCCCTTTTGGGAAAAGACCCCCGCACCCAACTCATGCGCAAGAACATGGCTGTCTCTGCGCTGCTGAAAATATGGACGGGTGTGATTTATCTGGCACTTGTACCTCTTACGCTACGCTGTCTGGGCACCTACCACAACGGCATTTGGCTCACCATTAGTGCCATGCTCATGTGGATAGACAACCTCGACATAGGGTTGGGCAATGGGTTGCGTAACCAGTTGGCCATTCATTTGGCGCATGGCGACCGCAAGCAGGCACAGCAGGTGGTCACCTCCACGTTTTTCATGCTCATCATGATTATCGTGCCCGTGGCACTCATTACAGTGGGAATGACATACAGTCTCGACATCTTCAGTTTCATGAATGTTGACCCTGCCCTGTCTCCCGACCTTCGCCATGCAGTAGCAACCGCTCTGTTGTTTGTTTGCGCTACGTTCATCTTCAAGTTCATTGGCAATTTCTACATGGGATTGCAGTTGCCCGCCGCCAGTAATTTCATTATTGCCCTCGGACAGACGCTTGTGCTCTTGGCTACCATCGTGGCCTGGCTCATGGGTTGTCACTCACTGGTGGTCATAGCTGCCATCAACACCTGTTCGCCACTTCTCATCTACCTGTTAGCCTACCCTTACACCTTCCATAACCGCTATCCTGACCTGCGGCCCAAAGCAAGTGCCTTCAGTTGGAAGCAGACGAAGGGACTGTTCACCCTTGGAGTGAAATTTTTCGT
Source organism: uncultured Prevotellaceae bacterium (assembly GCA_900313615.1). Classification (GTDB taxonomy): domain Bacteria; phylum Bacteroidota; class Bacteroidia; order Bacteroidales; family Bacteroidaceae; genus Prevotella. Next base: position 50,733 of record OMRP01000012.1, on the reverse strand, counting down.
CATACAGATGGCTGGACTGGTGCTGTTCGCAGCAGGTTCGTTGCTCATCTCACGTCTGTTCACGCCCGAAGCGGTGAACCCATTTCAGATTTGCTACCGCTATTTCAGCATACCATTAATGTTTTTCAACATCATCAGTGCGCCCATTTGGAGTGCCACCACAGATGCCTACGCACGTAATGAAGAACAGTGGATACGCGACTGCCGAAGGCGTATGGACAGCCTGCTGCTCTTCTTTCCTTTGGTGCTGATACTGATGATAGCCATTTCACAACCAGTATATCACATATGGCTACAGGACCAAGTGAAGATACCTTTCCTGCTCAACGTGCTCATGGCTGTTTATATCTACCTCATCATGTACAGTCTGAGCTACTGCTATTTCCTCAACGGTATAGGGGCATTGACGCTGCAGCTTATCTTCACCACGTTGGCAGCACTTGCCTTGATACCGCTCACCCTACTACTCCACCACTGGATGGGTAACATCTACAGCGTGGTCATCGCCATGATAATCGTCAACACCCCCGGACTGACGGCAAACCACGTGCAGTTCTACCGTATCATCAACCACAAAGCCCGGGGCATCTGGCTGCAATAAAAGAATCACGACAATCACAATTCCTATGGAAGAATATAAGAAGAAAAAAATCGCTTTCGATGTCTTCGCCTTTTTCAAGGCACTGAAGAACGACAAGAAAAAGATGTTGCTTTACTGTGGCATCGCAGCTGTGCTGGGTGTGGCCGTGGTGCTCGACACGCCAAAGGAATATACAGCAGGCGTAATGCTGGCTCCCGAATCATCGGAGAATAGCGGACTGTCGGGCAATATCTCGTCGCTGGCCTCAATGGTGGGCATGAAGTTGAATTTCGGCAACAGCGAAGATGCCATCTATCCCGAAATTTATCCCGACCTGATGGAAAGCACCGATTTTAGGGTGAGTCTCTTCCCCATTGAGGTGGAGACCATCGACAAAAAAGTGAAGACCACCTATTATGACTATCTCGACAAACGGCAACACACCTCATGGTATGATTATCCCAAGTTGTGGCTCACGCAATTACTCCAGAGCTTGTCATCGAGACCAGCCGATGCACAGGGTAAGGGAGCTACATTGGTAGACCCTTTCAGACTGAGCAAGCGCCAAATGGCCATCACAGAAAAGATTGGAAAGAAAATCAACTGTACTGTCGACAAGAAGACAAGTGCCATCAGCATCGAGGTGACAGACTGCGACCCTCTCATCGCTGCCACCATGGCCGACTCGGTGAAGGAACGGCTTCAGTCGTTCATCACCGACTACCGCACTAACAAGGCCCGCCACGACCTGGCATACATTGAGCGACTCTTCGACGAAGCTCACCAGCAATATGTCCAAGCACGTCAACAGTATGCAGCCTATAGCGATGCCAACCAAGAGGTGATACTCGAATCCTACAAGTCGAAACAGGAAGATTTGGAGAACGAGATGCAGTTGAAGTTCAACATCTATACCCAGATGACCGAGCAACTGCAATTGTCAAGGGCCAAAGTACAAGAACGCACACCGGCCTTCACCGTCATACAGTCGGCCACCGTGCCCACCGAGCACAGCAGCAAATCGAAAGCCTCCAGGGTGCTAATGTTCATCTTCCTCGGCTTCCTCCTCCGTATGGTCATCCTAATGTGGAAACGCCGGCGCGAAGTCTTCAGAGTGGTAGAAGTGTAGTGACAAGGAGCAAGGGGCAAGAGAATAGTCTGCGACGAAGTTACACCTGCACCAAACCCTATGCCCTAAACCATAAGAACCTCATGGCCAACAACAGCAATCATCAGTCATGGAGTGCCGGCAGAGAATGTCGCCGTCATTGGCGTACGTATTTGATTACGTGCGGTTTAGCTGTTGTGATAGCCGTGGTCACCGTGATCAGCATACCGAAAAAATATGCAGCCCGCCTCACCCTCGCCGACGAGAGTAAAGAGACCGACCTGCTTTTGGGTATGAGTCAGATGCAAGCCTGGATGAAGGGGACGTTGAAACTGAATATGGGCTATAAGAACATCGAGGTGTACAGCCACCATGTCACCTCTCGTACCTTTGCCCAAAAGATGGGACGCATTAAACTAGCTGGTCTTGGTTCCGACTATGAGCACTATCTACGTGAGCATTACCGTCGTCCGTGGTGGGAGCGCCTCTTCATTTCCAACGAGAATATGGATGTCATCAGTGTGATTGAAGAGAGTATCAAGACCGAAGTAAGCGGCAAGTTCGGCACTCTGCGCATCCAGACCACTGCACAGGATCCAGTGGTTGCGGCTCTGCTGTGCGACAGCGTGCGAACCGCTTTGGAGCGCTTCGTGACGGGTGAGCAACAGAAGATTGCGCTTCAACTCAAACAGAACTATGCCATCCTACAGAGCCAAGCCGAACAGCGCTACCGCGATGCCCAACAGCGTTATGTACAATATGCCGACAGCCACAACGAGAGTCGTTTGGCATTAGAAACGAATGAAGAAAAAGCATTGCAGAATGAATACGACAAGGCCTATGAGCGTTATAACGAAGCCACGCTGCAATACCTTAGGGCCGAAGCCTTGGTGAACAAGCCAGCGCCGCCTTTTGCCATAGTGAAGAACGTCACGGTGCTGGGCAACGTCCACAGTCCCCGTTTCTTGGCCTACCTGCTCGCCTTTCTTTCCATCGCCCTCATCACCACAACCTGGGTGGTGCTACTACGCAAGAAATACTTGATGCTAAAAGGAGGAGAGGAGGCATGAGTATCGGTATTCTTATATTCTTTGGTGTGCTTGTGGTGGCATTCGCCGTGTTGAAGATTGGCGATATCTTCTCGCCGTGGTTCCTTACCGCTGCCGTATGGTTCGCCATACTCTTTCTCTTCCTCTTCAACGAGACGCTTGACCCCCTCGGACCGCAGTTCCTCACCAGCGTAACCATCTGGGTGCCTATTTTCTGCGTCTCATCACTTCTCACGTATTACGCCCTTCCAGCGCATGAGAAAAAAGAAAAAGACACGAGCATCGATATCAACACAGGCGTTTTCAATGTGCTGTTTTTTCTGTCGGTGGTGATGACACCGCTCTACCTCTACCGTATCATGCAAACCATCATGCTGTTCGACCCTGCCGACATGCTTTACAACCTGCGCATCATGGCGGTATATGGCGAACAAGATTACGGCATACTGAAATATTCCAGTGTCATCAACATGTCACTCTTAGCTGTTGCCATCTGGCATTACCCCAAGACCCCTCTATGGAAACTGCTGACCATTTATTTCGAATGTGGTCTGAGTGCTTTTGCCATCATGGAGAAAGGTATGCTTTTCTTTTTCTTGACGGCTACAGTTTTCGTGTTATACGAGAAAAAAGTCATTAAGGTGAGAAGCATAGCGATAGGTGCAGCTGTGGTCGTTGTTCTATTCTTCCTTATGAACAGTGCACGCGACTCTTCCGAAGTAAGTGACGAAGACAAGATGACATTCATCGATTTCTTCGCCCTGTATATTCTCTCTCCGTCAGTAGCCTACGAGAGAATAAGCGAAGACCTGTCCGGACAGTTCGGCTCCAACACTTTCTACGCATTTTACAATATCCTCAACCGCTTTGGAGCCGATTTTGAGATTAACCTCAAACTGAAAGAGTTCGTTTGGGTGCCCATTCCTACCAATGTGTACACCATTTTCCAACCTTTCTTCCAAGATTTCGGACAAAAAGGAGTGGCTCTCTTCGCCTTTCTCTACGGTTCACTCTCCGGCTGGGCATATCGTCTGTTCCGAAATGGAAATGTTTTTGGGAAATGCGTGTATATATACATTTCATACGTCCTCATCTTGCAATTCTTTCAGGACAACCTGATATTAAGTGCGCCTATTGTCGCACAGTTCCTTATTTGTCTGTGGCCGATGACCCAAGACAAGATTCATTTCCAGTAGTCAAACCAATAGTTGAGAAAATGCCATTGGTAAGGAGTGTTTCTCATCAATGTAAAGAAGCGTTGTCCCACCATTTCTGAAAGACATACAGGAACCAAAGCTTCTCCTTGTGATTCTCCTTGCCGCTGATATGCTCTTCCAAGAGCTGCGAAACAGTTTCCTGCTGAAAGAGACCCTGCTGTTTTAGTCTCTCCGGTGCAAGCAGCCTGCACAAATCGTCTTTCAACTCATGGCGCATCCAGTGGTCAACAGGCACACCAAAACCTTTCTTGGAGAAATGAGTTGTTGCTTCCGGCAGAATGTCGGCAAACGCTTTTTTGAGGATATATTTCTTGTCTTTACCATGCTGTTTCAGACTGTCACTCAAGTGAAAAGCTAGGTTCACGATACTCCCATCGAGGAAAGGAGCCCTGTTTTCCAATGACACGTGCATACAGGCTCGGTCTACCTTGGGAAACATCTGCCCTTCGAGTACCCGCCCTACGTCAAGAAGCTGTTGACGTTGGAGATAAGTTACATCATCATCGAACGAATGATACTGCTCACGGTAAAAGCCTTTCACGTCACGATAGAAATCGTTACACAGCACACTTTTTCGACCATCATCATCGAAACCAAGACAAAGGAGGGCATAGTACAAGTCGAGTCCGTCAAAACGGCTGTTGCGAATTACTTTTTTGGCTTTCCTCAACAAGTTGTTGGTATATTTGTTGATAGGACAATGCCCGACGCCCCACTCCATGCTTTTCCTTATCCACTGGGGAAGATGATTGTATTTGTCGACATAATACTTGGCGAGGTATTTCTCATAACCGGCAAATAGTTCGTCGGCACAATCACCTGTAAGTACCACCTTCACATGCTCACTCGCCAATCGAGCAACATAATAAGATGGAATAGCTGAGCTGTCACCGAACGGTTCGTCGTAATAGGCTATCAACTCATCGAGCATGGGAAGGGCCTCTTCGTAGCTTAACACGAATCTTGTGTGATAGGCTCCTATATGCTTAGCCACAATCTCCGCACGCTCACTCTCATCATAATCACGCTCATTAAAACCGATGGAGAATGTTTTTATAGGTTCTTTCTGCATCTTAGCCATCAGACAGCAAACAATACTGGAATCTATGCCACCACTGAGAAACGCCCCTACAGCCACATCGCTTACCATTCGCCGACGCACCGCTTCAGCGAGTCGGTTACGCAACAACTCTGATGCCTCTTTCTCATCCGTAAGGGCAGGTCCCGACATTTCTTCTTTCACATCGTAATAACGGTGTTCCGACACTTCTCCATCACAAGAAATTTCCATCCATGTGCCCGGCATCACCTTACGAATCTCCTCATAAATAGAGTAAGGAGCAGGTATGTAGCCCACTGAAAGAAAAATATTGAGTGCCGTCTTATCTAAATGGTGAGTATTGAGGGAAGGAGCAAAAGCTTTCAACTCTGACGCGAAACTGAAGTGCTCGCCATCCTGTTGAAAATACAGAGGTTTAACACCGAACCTATCCCTCACAAGAAAGACTTTCTGTTTAAGTTTGTCGTATATAGCGAAAGCAAACATTCCCTCCAATTTCAGCAGACTCTTTTCCAGTCCGTAAAAAGAATAGGCGGCAGCCACCACCTCCGTGTCACTGGATGTATGAAAGGTGAAGCCTTGCTGTACCAATTCTTCGCGTAAAGATTTATAATTATAAATTTCCCCATTGAAAACAATCACAACCTCGCCATTCGCCAATGACATAGGCTGGTTGCCCGTTTCCAAGTCAATAATAGCCAACCGACGATGGGCCAAACCTACTTTTCCATCAATGAACAAGCCTTCACCATCAGGGCCGCGACGCTCCATTCGGTCGGACATAGCTTGTAGACTTTTACGATTTACGTGTGATGCGTATGAAACAACTCCTGAAATGGCACACATGGATATAAAACTTTTGGAAATACGACACAAAGTTACGAGTTTTTTGTCAAATAACATTGTTTTTATTTTTCAATCAACTTTTTTTTCTTATTTTTGCAGAAAACAATCACACCAACCATCTATAATGGCTATCCATGGCATTTATTTTTTGTTAAGCATCTTTCTTTTCCTATGTACTCCTGTCAGCGGTCAAGAGACTGTCTCTATCACTCAATTCGGAGGATTACCCGACAATCGCAAGGATGCAATGACTGCTTTGAAAAGAGCCCTCACCCATGCAAAAGGCAAACCGAACATCACGATAGTCTTCCCTCGCGGCAGATACGATTTCTTTCCCTCGAGACTTTCGAATACGGCATTCGACATGACTGGGTTGGATGGTATTACTATCGACGGCCAAGGTAGTGATTTCGTTTTTCATGGTATCATGAGACCCGCAGTCATCAGAAATTGCAATGCTATTACTTTCAAGAATTTCTCTATCGACTGGGACCGTCCTTTTATCTCGCAGGGTGAAATACGCAAAGTGACATCAAGGTATGTCGACATCCACATCGATGCTCAGCTATATCCTTATGAGATAAAGAATGACAAGATAGTGTTTCAATGTGAGGGAGTTGAGCTGCCGCCGTCGTCACAATTCAACAACCTCTATGACAAGGAGACGAAAGAAATCGTCTTCGATACGCGCGATGCGCCCTTGGGGAACGTTTTCGAACAGCGTGCAAAACTTCAAAAAGGAGATGTGGTAAGATTTTTCGGCACTCCACCTACTCTACCTGCAGAGGGAACCATAGTAGCCATACGTCATGTGAGGAATTACGAATGTGCTTTCTTCGTTCAGGAATCAAAAGACCTCATGTTCCAAAATATCAAGGTATTTCATTCGCTGAGCCATGCTTTTTTATTCGAACATTCCGAGAATATCACATTAGACAATGCATCTGCCGTATGCAACGAGCAGAAAGGGAGGGTGTTCAGCAGTGTCAACGACAATGCCCACTTCGTCAGTTGCAAGGGGAAAATCTTGTTGACAAACTGTGAGCAGAGTGGCGCCGGTGATGACTTTACAAACATCCATGGACGATATTTTAAGATAGCAGAAAAGAAGGATGCCCGCACTGTAGTGATAGAGTCACGTGATGTTAATGTTTCTATAGGTGAAGAGATATGGCCGTTGAAATCAGGTATGTTCCAGAAAAGACAAACCGTGACAGTGCGAAGTTGTAAGGTGCTTCCTTCGAAAGGAGAATGGAAACGTTATGAAGTGGAATTGGAGGATTATCTGCCCCAGGACATTTCAGTTGGCGACCTCATGGAGAGTAAGACATGGATTCCCGACGTAGTAATCAGCAACTGCCGCATCACACGACGTCACCGGGCACGTGGCATTTTGGTCTCCTCCCCAGGGAAGGTTAGGATAGAAAACAACTATTTTGCCTGCGCCGGGGCGGCTATCGTCATCGAAGGTGACGCCAATAACTGGTATGAGTCGGGAGCTGTGGAAGATGTGACCATTACGGGTAACACTTTCGATAACTGTTTCTCGTCGGGCAACAGCAACGGCAACAACGGTAATTGGGGCAATGCTATCATCAGCATCACGCCCTCTTACCTACCCTCATCAGCACGGAGCAGGACTTACCACCATAATATCAAGATAAGCAACAACACCTTCAAGGTGTTCGATGCTCCCATCTTATACGCTCGGGCTGTTGACGGCATCACTTATGAGTTCAACAAAATCATAAAGACACAGCGATATCCTCAATACACTTGGCAACGGTCGGCCTTCCTGTTCGACGGATGTAGGAATGTAAGCATCAACAATAACATGTGGGACAGGAATTACACTTATCGCGAGGCACGAATCTTGCACATGTCTAGGAATGACGTTTTATCATCCGAGCAACTATTCAGGATATCAGAAACAAATAACGAAGGCCGGTAATGAAAGTACTTCTAGTAACTAAGCAGGCGCTACGCATCATCGACGGATGGCTGTCATGTGATTTCGCCATTTCGTCCACCATTAAACGTTTCCAACGCTTAGGAGAACTATATCTGTGCTGCAGTCCTTTCACGGGAAAAGTGGTGGCACAACCGCTCGACATGACCATGGATATCCCAGAAGAGCATATCGCCCTGTTGAACAGCGAGAGCAGTATCTACAACAGATATCTGCACCGACAGCCAAACATAGAGCGCATAGAACGGTTCGTGAAAGAGGTGGATTTGGTCATAGGATATGTGCCCAGCACCGTGGGCGACCTGGCATGCAAAATAGCACACCACAACGGAAAGAAATACATGGCTTTTGTCGTTGCCTGCCCATGGGACTCGATGTGGAACCACAAAAGTTGGAAAGCTAAGCTAATGGCTCCCGCCCACTATCTAGCTATGAAAAAGACGTTGCGCCATGCCGATTATGCCTGGTATGTGACAGAACAATTCCTACAGCACCGCTATCCCACAAACGGCATAACACTGGGTTATACCGACTCAAACCTCGACGAATGTCAGCAAGAAGTGCTCGAACGACGGCTTGACCTCATAGATAAGAACCCTGAGAGAGTTCACCTGCTCGACGTAGGCAACCTCGACGTGGGGTTCAAGTGTCAGGACGACATAATCAAGGCCCTTCCGCAAATCATCGGTCGTCATCACGACACGCACCTCTTTCTCATAGGTGGCGGTGAAGGACGCTATTTACGACAACTCACCGAATCGCTCCACCTGAACGACAATGTGCATTTCATGGGGAGTCAGACACGCGACACAGTCATCGACATGATGGATCGCTGCGATATCTACATTCAACCCAGTCTACAGGAAGGGTTGCCACGCAGCATAGCCGAGGCAATGAGCAGGGCTATGCCATGTATCGGTTCCACTATTGGCGGTATTCCTGAGATGCTTGAAAAAGAGTGTCTTGTCAGGCCACGCCACCCTGAGGAGATAGCTCAAGCCATCCTATCCATGAGCACGGAAAAGAAAAGGGCACAGGCCACCCGCAACTTCCATTTCGCCAAGAAATACATGTCGAAAGAAATAGACCGTCGACTCGACGAGTTTTTTAACAATATACGTAAAGATATCAATTCAATCAATCAGTAACATGCCAACTGTCATCATCTTACTTTCCGCATACAACGGCGAACGTTATATCGAGGAGCAACTCCGCTCACTCACTGTACAGGAAGGGGTGAGATATAAGATTATCGTAAGAGACGACGGTTCATCCGACGCCACACCCGACATTCTCCGAAGCTGGCAAGAGAGAGGAGACATCACATGGTATCGCGGTGAAAACATGGGGTGGGCTTGGAGTTTCATGCACCTGCTGACCCATGCCCCCGAAGCAGACTATTATGCATTTTGCGACCACGATGATATCTGGCAGCCAGATAAGCTGTCCGTGGCGGTGAAAATGTTGCAACAGGAAGATAGTTGTATTAAACTATACTGCTCGAACCTGTATGAATACAAAGAAGGCAAGATTGTAGGAGAAGTTTATTCGGAGATTCCGGTCATCAATATTTACACTGCCATGGTGAAAGCTGCCACGGCAGGATGCACCATGGTGTTCAGCAGAGGACTGCAACAAAAAGTAGCCAACAACCAGCCCAAATATCTCTTCGCACATGACTATTGGGTCTATCAGGTGGCCGCGGCTACAGGTTGCGTGATTTACGACCCGAAACCACATATCTTATACCGGCAACATGTCGATAACCAAATAGGCTATAAAAGTTCCTTTACGGAAATATGGAAACGGCGGCTGAAGCAATTAAGAACACTGTTCGCCCAGCACCAACGCGAATGGGCTGCTAGGGAACTGCTCTCATGTCATGGCGATGAAATGAGCGATGAACATAGGAAAGCAGTGGCCAAAATGGCTTACTACAAAAAGAATCCGCTGCGAAGACTGTCACTTTTCTTTGACAAGCGCTATTCCATGGGACATTTCTCCAACAACTTCTGGCTGCGGTTGAGAATAATTCTCGGGTGTGTATAAATAGTAACGTTTTCTTTATTTCTCATTTCATGAAACGGAATTGCAGCCGTTTTTCACTTGCGTAATCATTTTTTTGCATTACCTTTGCAGGCGGAAAATACACAGCATGGCATCTATGATACATAAGGAGGATGTGTCTTAAAACCCAAACAATGGCAAAACTATTCATGATAGTCAACGAAGACCGCTTTTTCCTATCCCATAGGAAAGAGATAGCCGTGGAAGCCCTGAAAGCAGACTTCGACGTGACTATTGTATGCAAGGACACTGGACGCATGGACGAGGTTAAAGCCTTGGGATTGAAGACGTTGGATTTGCCCATCAATCCTACAGGCACACACCTGAGAGAGGAATGGAAGACTTACCGTTTTCTTAAGAAACTGTATAAGGACGAACAACCCGATATTGTACACCACGTAGGACTGAAGAACATCCTTTGGGGAGGACTGGCTGCCAAAAGAGTCAAGGTGAGAGGAGTGGTCAATGCTGTTAGCGGTCTGGGCGTGCTGTTCTCCGGTAGCCGACCATCGTTAATGACAAGAATGATCATGACGGTCATCAAATATGCCAACCGACGAAACAACCTTGCCGTCATCTTCCAAAACAATGAGGACAAGGATCTATTCCTACGCCACCATATCGTCAAGGAGACCCAATGCCAATTCATCAAAGGCTCTGGCGTCGACCTAAAGAAATATGCCTATGTCCCAGATCCCGGCGGTAAAGTCATACGTGTTATCTTCACGGCACGTATGGTAAAAGAGAAAGGTGTCTTGGTGCTCATAGAAGCAGCAGAACGGTTGCGTGCCAAGATGAGTGGCAAAATTGAATTCCTGCTATGCGGCGACCTATCGGCCAATCCTAAAGCTCTCAGCCGCGAAGAGTTGGAACGGCTGTGTGATGGGCAATACATCAAATGGCTAGGATTCCGCCGAGATGTTAAAGAACTGCTCACACAATCGCATATCATGGCTTTCCCAAGCTACTACCGGGAAGGGGTACCAAAATCGCTCATCGAGGCATGTGCCATTGGCCGACCAATCATCACCACCCAATGGTATGGCTGCAAGGACACCGTAGACGAGGGGGAGAACGGGTTCCTCATCCCCGTAAAGGATAGCAATGCTTTGGCAGAGCGCATTGAACAGCTTGCCAACGACCCTTTGCTACGCAATACCATGGGAAAGAAAGGAAGGGAAAAGGCAGAACGCGAATTCTCCGTTGACGATGTGGTAAACAGGCACCTGACCATCTACCGCCACCTGCTGTGAAGTGGAGAAACACATAAACCATCTCGAAATGACCGACTTATTAAAAGCATATAACACGTTCTTCGGACAAGACGATACACTTATCCGACTTTTCTCACCATACCGCATCTGCCCACTCGGTGCCCATGTCGACCATCAGCACGGCATCGTTTCCGGATTTACCTTCAACAGCGGCATCGACTTCTTGTTTTCTGCCACCGACAATGGCAAGGTGGAGATGGCATCGTTGAGTTTTGAAGGATTGACGACCTTTAATGTCCAGCGTCAGATGGAGGAGAAACAGGATAACTGGGGTGACTACCTGCGTGGGGCTGTGTGGGCCTTACAGCGCGATTTCCATCTGCGACAAGGTGTCCGAGGTATCGTTAAAGGATCCATGCCCATCGGCGGTTTGTCATCCTCAGCAGCCCTTCTATGCGGATTTGTGATGGCGTTGGATAAGGTGAACACATTGGGACTGGACAAGATGCAAGTCATACACTACGCCTCACTTGCCGAGCGTGTGTATATCGGTCTAAACAATGGCATTCTTGACCAAGCTTGTGTGGTTCTATGTGAGAAAGACAAGCTGCTATATTTTGATACCGACAAATCCGACTACGCGCTCCTACCATTCGGCAACGGTCAGCAACCGCTCCCGTTTAAAATAGGGGTGTTCTTCAGCGGTGTAACACGCAAACTCACCGATACCGACTACAACCTGCGCGTCACAGAATGTAAAACAGCGGCATGGATGGTTCAAGCTTACGAAGGATTACCCTTGAAAAACTTGAAAGATACCAGACTACGCGAAGTGGACAAACAGCTCTTTAACAGGCATAAAGACAAGATGCCCGAAAGGTTTTCCAAGAGAGTCCAACATTTCTACTCCGAATGTGAAAGGGTGAACAAAGGGGTGGAGGCATGGAAAAAAGGTGATATTGCTACCTTCGGTCAACTGATGTTTGAAAGTTGCGAAAGCTCTATAAACAACTATGAATGTGGTTCACCTGAACTGATAGAGCTTTACCATATCATGCGCCGCACAGAGGGTATTTTTGGAGGGCGTTTCAGCGGAGCAGGATTCAAGGGAGCTTGCATCGGGTTGATTGACCCTAAGAAGGAGGAATTCATAAAAAAGCATGTTGAAGATGATTATTTGAGCATCTATCCACAATATAAGGATACTTTCCGCGTTTTCTTCTGTGAATTGGCTGATGGTGTAGATTTCATCTAAACCATCCGTTTCCAAATCTCGTCTGAATGAAAAGCATCATATTGGCTGCAGGCTATGCCACACGTCTCTATCCCCTAACAGAAAACCATCCCAAGCCTTTACTTGAGATGGGTGATTGCACCATTTTGGACCTGTTGATAAAGAATGTGGATGACATCGATGATATAGACAGCCATTTCATCATCAGCAATCACAAGTTTTACAGTTTATTCTGCCAATGGGCACAACAGACAGCACCTTCACTTCATCATCCCGTCACCATCATCGACGATGGGTCGGAAACCAACGAACAACGCATGGGTGCCGTGAGCGACCTGTTGTTGGCTCTGGATCGACTTGACATCAACGACGACATCATGGTGCTAGCCGCAGACAATATTCTTGACTTCTCATTGAAAGGTTTCGCTGCGTTCTTCAAAGAAAAAGAAGCATCAGTCATCATGTGTCACCATGAACCTGAACTCAAGTTACTTCAACGCACAGGGGTCATTAGGGTGGATGAGAATATGAAGGTGATAGAGATGCAGGAAAAGCCCCTTCTTCCCAAATCGCACTGGGCTGTGCCTCCTTTTTACATTTATAAGAGAAGCGACCTCCCTCTCATCCAAAATTGTCTCAATCATGGTTGTGGAACGGATGCACCTGGCAACCTAGCACATTACCTGGCAGACAAGACGACGATCTATGCTTGGGAAATGCCTGGACGACGAATAGACATCGGAACAATAGACAGCTATACAGAAGCGCAAAAACAGTTTGCTTCTCACAAAAGAGAACAAAGTATATGAAAATATTAGTTACAGGGGCTGCAGGATTCATCGGTTCGAGAATCACTCACCTCCTTGCATTACGTGGAAATGATGTAATGGCCGTTGATAATATTAACGACTATTATGACATTCAGCTAAAACATGGCCGGCTGGCAAGCATGGGATTCGTCAATGACGATAAGGAGTATCAATGGCATACAGAATATCATAGTTCTTCCCTACCGAACCTCCATTTCATCAGACTCTCGCTCGAAGACAAGGAATCTACCGACCAACTGTTCACTTCTGGGAATTTTGATATGGTGGTGCATTTGGCAGCACAAGCTGGCGTGCGGTATTCCGTCACCCATCCATATGCCTATCTGACAAGCAACCTTACTGCTTTTCTCAACATTTTGGAGGCGTGTCGGCACCATCCCGTACAACATTTGCTCTTTGCCTCGTCGAGTTCGATTTATGGAACAAACGACAAAGTGCCTTTTTCTGAAGACGACAAGACCGACACGCCAATAAGTCTGTATGCAGCCACAAAGAAATCAAATGAGCTGATGGCACACAGTTACAGCAAACTGTATCATATACCCATCACCGGGCTGCGTTTCTTCACTGTTTATGGACCATGGAGTAGACCCGACATGGCTCCCATGCTCTTTGCCAACGCTATATGTGAGGGAAAGCCCATCAATGTGTTCAACAACGGCAATATGATACGCGACTTCACATATATTGACGATGTGGCCAATGCGGCAATACGATGTCTCGACCGACCGCCATTACCAGAACGAAGTCAGGGCAATATACCATTCAGAGTGTTTAATGTGGGGTGTGCAAATCCCATCAATCTCATGGACTTCATCCACGAGATTGAAAGTGCATTGGGTAAGAAAGCAGAAATGGCGTTGAAACCCATGCAGCCAGGAGATCTGTACCAGACATATGCTGACATTTCGAGATTGGAAAAAGAAATCGGGTTCAAGCCCCAAACTACTCTCCATGAAGGCATATCCAAATTCATAGCATGGTATCTGTCATATTATAAAATTAGTGTCTAATTTTCCTACATGATAATCAAGGAAAAGTGTAAAATTCATAAAAACAACCTTGGAAATGTGTATCATTAGTTCAAGTTTGATTTAGGAGGTTTGAAGACTCTCTATTTAAAATTAGAAAAAGAATGATATCATCCCTTCACACCCATCATTCCATCTTACGGTTTTCCGTGACTTTGGTCCTTCTGTCGGTGCTTTGTGGCAGTCAGCTGAGGGCTCAGGACATTATCTATCTCTCCCCCACGGGTAATGATGCCCATGCAGGGACATCAGACCAGCCGATGGCGACCCTTGAGCAAGCCTCGAAGTCGCCTCTTTGGACAAAGTCCACCACCGACACGCTGTTTATCTTGCTTAAAGCGGGCGAATACAATTTCCCGAAGACGCAGACCATTACCACCCCACCCCGACGGCCCGTCGTCATTCGTGGTACCGGCAGCAGCAATCCACGTATTTCCGGCGGCATAAAGGTCAGCGGCTGGCAACAATACAAGAAAGGCATCTACCGTGCGCCGTGGCCCATGGCAGGAGGAAAGTATGTAAGTTTCGAACAGCTGTTCGTGAACGGCCACCGCGCCACCCTCGCCCGTACACCGAATACGGGATGGGGTAAGGTGCAATCCTTCAGTCAGCAGGAACAGGACGACGACAAGGCGGTGCGCATCGTTGAGATAGAGAGCAGTCACCACAAGGCCTTGCAGCAGTTGAAGACGGAGGAGCGCAACAGGGTGCGCCTGCATCTCCTGCAGAAATGGAACATGTTGAAATGGAGCCTGTCGGAGGCCTCGCTGTCACCCAGCGCCATCACCTTCACGAAGTGCAGCATGGGCAAACAAAACCCCGTGAAGAAGGGCACGCGCTATATCATTGAGAACTACCGCGGGGCACTCGATGCACCTGGCGAGTGGTTTGCCGACGCTGCCGACCATTACGTCTATTACATCCCCCAACAGGGAGAGAATATGGCGACGGCAGAGGTCATCGCGCCTGTGCTCGACAAGCTGTTGGTTATCAAGGGCAAGCAAGGAAAGCCCGTCAAAGACATCACCATCGAGGGCATCGATTTTTGCCATTCCGCCCACATCATGCCGCAGGCGGGCGAGAGAGTGGGACAAGCGATGGCACACCTTGGGGCAGCCGTCGAGATGAGCCATGCCGAGGGCATCACGGTGCGCCGCTGCATCATCACAGGCACTGGAGAATATGCGCTGTGGCTCAAGGAGAAGGTGTCGGGATGTACCGTCAGGGAGTGTACGATGACTGACCTAGGGGCTGGGGGCGTGAAGGTGGGCCATTACTCGAACGTCAAACGGGGACAGACGGTATCCAACCACAACACCATCGACAACAACGTCATCGCTGACGGCGGTCATGTCACGGAAGCTGGCGTGGGCATCCTCGTGCTCCGCTCTGCCGACAACAGCATCACCCACAACCATATCCACCACCTCTACTACACCGGCATCAGCGTGGGGTGGACATGGGGCTACAACACCGGCAGCAGATACAACCCCACCGTGGGCAACCACATTGCCTACAACCTTATCCATGACATCGGCCAGGGCATGCTCTCCGACATGGGCGGCATCTACCTGCTGGGTGAGGAACCCGGCACGGTAGTAGAGAACAACGTCGTCCACGATGTCCGTTCCTACGATTACGGGGGCATGGGCATCTACACTGACCAGGGAGCCAGTTACATCACCATCCGCAACAACCTGGTGTATCGCTGTAGCGAAGCCTGCTTCCAACAACATTATGGAAAGGAAAATATCGTGGAGAACAACATCTTCGCCTTCGCCTCCAAATACGTGCTCATGCTGACGAAGAACGAGAGCCAAGTGCCCTTCACTTTCCGCCGCAACATCGTGGTCAGTCTGCCTGGCGTCACCTTCATCCGCAAAGGTAGTTGGCTCAAGTCGAGTGCCAAGATGGAAGGCAATCTATATTGGAACAACGGCGGGACCTCTGACTTCGCCTCGCTCGATTTCAGCCAATACCGCAACCGTCATGAGAAGAAAGCGGTAGAAGCGGATCCGATGTTCGTGGATGCCCAGCGCGGCAATTTCCATTTCCGTTCGAAGGCAAATGCCGAGAGAATCGGTTTCAAACCCTTCAACTACGAAGAAGCAGGAGTATATGGCTCGATGGCAGGAAAAGGAGGGCAAACGAGTTCAGCTGGTGTGTCTGTCCCAGCTGCCACATCATCGGGCACTATCCATTTCCCATTTTGAATAAGAAATTATAAAAAGAAGTAATAGAGGAAGTTATATAAGAAAGTTAAAAAGGACAATAGCAAGATATGGAGAATTGTCCACTTTTACTTCCATGAGCAAAGCGAATTAACTACTTATTTAACTTCACTTTTTTACATCCATTTCATACAATAAACCCCAGAAAATGGAGTTTAATTGTAGGAAAGGTATTCACTATGAGTTCACATTTACTATATATTCTTCTTTCATTTGTGCTGAGCATGGTTTGCGGATTGGTATTCATCCCGCAAATTATCAAGTATTGCAAGCGGAAAAGCTTATTTGACATGCCCAACCAGCGCAAGGTGCACAAGAATGCGATACCACGCCTCGGTGGGGTGTGCTTCATGCCCAGCATGATAGCCACGGGCATCATTGCACTTTTGGTGTATGACGGCATCACGGGCGACCAGCATGTGACATTGAGTCTGTGGAGTTGCCTCTTCTTCATCAGTCTGTTGCTGATATATGCTGTGGGCATCATCGACGACCTGATAGGCTTGGATGCCACCACGAAATTTTTCGTTCAGATAGTGGCAGCCACGCTCATGCCCCTTTCGGGACTATACATCAACAACCTGTATGGTTTTCTGGGATTCCACGAGATACCTGCCTACGTAGGTATGCCGCTGACCGTGTTTATCATTGTATTCATTGACAATGCCATCAACCTTATCGATGGCATCGATGGGTTAGCCGGCGGACTTGCCCTGTTGGGACTATCGGGTTTTTTGGCTTGTTTTATCTCTGAGGAAATATGGACATACGCCATTCTGATAGCCGGATTGATGGGTGTTCTGGTGGCCTTCTTGTATTTTAACATGCAAGGCGACCCGAAGAAAGGCCGAAAGATTTTTATGGGTGACTCCGGCAGTCTGACGCTCGGTTTCATCCTTGGCTTCCTTTTCATCAAGCTGGCCATGTACAAGCCCGACATCATTCCTTACGACAGTCATCGCTTGTTGCTTTCGTTTACCTTCCTTGTTGTACCCGTATTAGACGTGGTTCGTGTGGTATGTACGAGGATTCTTCACCGTAGACCATTGTTCGACGCCGACAAGAACCACATCCACCACAAACTACTCAGATGCGGCATGAACCAACACCTGACCTTGGCTTGCATACTGACCTTGGCGGTAAGTTTCACCATCATCAATCTATTGTTGGCGAATGTCTTTGGATGGGGACTTACATTCATCGTATTGGCCGACGGTTTGTTATATATCGCGCTCAACTACCTGTTGAACGTGTATATCCGTCGCCAACACAAAGAAACGTTTGTTTAAAGGAACGACCAGGGTTGTCGCTAGGGGAGGTTAAAACTTCTTGAAATTCAGCCTGACAATTTTATTGCTGACAACCAATTTTCCACTGCTAAGACTGACGATGCGCAATCGCGGTGTGAGGCTATTCAGACCGAAAGGTTCGACCTGCCATACACCTTCGGCCTCGGGATCGCCCTCCATACGGTTGTTGACATGGGCATCGGAGAGGAAGAGGGAGTCATCCTGACGCTCGAAATGGAAAATGATGCTGCTATACTTGCCATCATGGTCACTTAGTTCGATGAGCCGGCTCTGAACGGCCCAGAATTTCAGTTGGCTGGACATGTCGGCAGAGCCACCGTTGAAAGTGTCTATCTGTTCCAGGTGCCAATAGCCGTAAAGGTCGCCATGCGATGAGCGTTCCACATCGCAGGCTGCAAGAGAGATAAATAATGCACCGATAAAAAAATATGCCAATGTTCTCATAATAATTACTTCTTTTTCTTTTTAGTGAGCCATCCTGTTTTTGTAATGGTGACCTGTCCACCATAATTGTGGCCAAGTAGTCCACAACCATCCATGCCGAAGGCACCCTTCACCGACCATCCATCAAGCCAACCCTCGTCGAACTGGTACTTGACCTCAGCCAACGCACTCACGTTGTGCTTCATCTTATGAAATGGTTTTTCGTAGGTGCCCACTGAATTTTGATAGGTAGTCATGGCACGGTATGTGAGGTTATGGTTGATAACACCCTCCACACCGAGATGGAAAGCGATGAAACGGGTGCTACGCAGTTCCAAGGCACCGTCGTCGTTGTATATAGGCGACATATAGAGCGGATGACCGAGGACCTGTCCCCAGTGTGTCCATCCGGTATACATGTAATGGTCGTAGTAGTTGTCCTTGCCACCGATATGGTCGGCCATGGTCGGAGTATGGTCATGATATATGGGACCACTTTGGTATTTACTGTAAAGATACTCAAACACCACCGACTGTATGGGCCGCTCATATTTGAAATGGAACTCCGCTCCTAGCATCCAGTCCTTGAAATCGTAAATGAGCAGTGTCTTCTTTGATGCCGTTTCCCAGTTTTCTCCCGTTTGGTAACCGTCACGGTCCACCTGAAGCATTCCGGAGTGGTCTTCGAAGAACTTGTCGGCATAGACACTGACACGCCAAGTATCTTCATCCCAGTTCAACCGAGCCACCCACGAGCCCAAGGTATTTCCCGAGGCGTTGGTGTAGAGTGTCTCACCGGCGTCGGTACCACCGGGGATAAACGCATGCCACATGCCTTTTATTCCCGACTCGCCGGTAAGCGTCTGCATGGTGCCATCCGGTTGAGGAATATAGGCAGTGCCACCGAACAATCCGCCCATCTCCAAACCCAGTTCAGCGGAGAAAGGGTAGAAACGTTCTTCGTTGCCAATTTTCATATAGCCTGCCTTGCTGTGGTATTTCACCCGTTGCTGATGCTTGCCGTTGGGACCAGCGAAGTCTTTCTGCCAATTCTCATCTGTGAGCATACCATAAGCGATATGTCCCTTTAGCGAGAGCCACCCATGTGTGCCGGGGATGGCCCAGTAATCGCGCAGCGCCAGTCGCACTTGTGGAATCGGTCTTGCGTTGATGCCCAACGTCTGCACACCCGAACTGATATTTTGGTTGCGCAGTTCCATGGGATATTCCTTGCTACCTATGGACAGCGAGCCGTGCAACCAGCGTCCCTCAACATAAGCCTGTTGTACGATGACATTCGATGTATAGTTGAATGGCGCCACAAGGTCTAGGCCATAACCTATGCCCCAACGACGCTCGTCGTCGGTTTCCAGTGGGCGTTCCACCGCTGCCCTAAAATAGCCGTTGTTACTCTCCAGCGACGACAAGCCATACTTGTTGGCATTTAGCCACAATGGCGTCTTTCCAGAAGAGAAAGACCCCTGCGCCTCGACCTTGTATTCGATGTTGCTGAAAGGTTCCAACGGCACGGGTTGCTCGTCCTGGTGCTGCGCATGGGTGGCTGTGGCGAGTAGCATACCCATGATGATAAACCATGTTTGTCGCATTGGCATAATCGTATTTAAATTTATAACGCATGAACGTGGGTTTTATTGTGTAGGGGCAAGGAGCAGGGAGAAAGGGAATTGTTTAGGGGCAAGGAGCAAGGGGCAAGAGATTACCCTTGAAAGTAAAAGTTAAAAACGAAAAGTGTAAAATAATTCACTGTTCACTATTACTTCTTCATTTCATAGTTATATACAAACTCATCAACTCACAAACTCATCAACTTACCAACTATCTCAACAATAGGGAAATTCCCCCGAGTGTTTAGGGAAAATCCTTTTAGCATGAAGAAAAAAGTTCGTTTCTTTGCATCGTGAAAGGATATCAACACGTAAAACAATTAAATATATATGATTATGAAAAAGATGTTATTAGCCTTCGTAGCACTGTTCACCATCACGACTTCGGCCAGCGCCATGGGTTATGAGCAGGCACGTCAGCAGGCATTGTTCCTGGCCGACAAGATGGCATACGAACTGAACCTCACCGAGGAGCAGTACGAAGCAGTGTATGAGATCAACCT
This sequence comes from uncultured Prevotellaceae bacterium, assembly GCA_900313615.1. Taxonomy (GTDB): domain Bacteria; phylum Bacteroidota; class Bacteroidia; order Bacteroidales; family Bacteroidaceae; genus Prevotella. The sequence goes on along the minus strand of OMRP01000012.1, from coordinate 30,436 downwards.
CGACTATCTGTTGAGCGTCAACACCGAGGCCGACCTTTTCGGCACCTATTGGACTTACCGTAACCTCGACATGAGCTATGTGCTCTTCGACTGGCAATATCGGTTGTTCTGTGCCGCCAGCTACTTCTACCGTCCTCTCTACTGGTCAGGTGGCTACTGGCATTTCGGCATCTACGCACGCTATCCCTATCGTGACTACTTCTACTATGGTCGCCCGCACTTCTATCATGTGTATCGCGGTGGACACAGTTGGCGTCACAACGGCGGACGCAGTTGGTATCACGGCCGTACCTTCGGAAGACATCACGGCAATGGCGACCGTCACGCCGGCATGCGCAACGGATTCGACCGCGGCGACTATCGCAACGGATTCGACCACAGGAGTGGACGTGGACGCGGTGGCGTTGACAACGGACGTGGACGTGGTGGCGACAATGGACGCAGTGGCATCGGACGCGGTGACAACGGACGCGGACGCAGTGGCGTAGACCACGGACAGCGCGGCGGTTCACGCAGCGACGTGGGAACACGCGGTGGTAGCACCACCGGACGTAACCCCCACAGCGGTATGGGCAGCACACGCGGTGGTAGCATCGACAACGGTTCACGCAGAAGCGACGGCATACGTAGCGGAGCCAGCGACCGTACAATGCGCAGGAGCGACGGTATGCGCAGTCGTGAGAGCAGCACACGCAGCACAGCCCCCGGCGGCAGCCGTAGCTATGGCAGTGGTTCGAGCAGTTCTCGTCCCAGCGGCACCTTCACACCCAGCCAGCGCCGTGAGATTCATTCCGGCAGCGGTATACGCAGAGATAGCGGCTCACGCAGCTACAGCGCTCCTTCCACAGGCAGTCGCAGCAGCGCCCCCTCATCGCGCAGCTTCAGCGCTCCCTCATCGCGCAGTTCCAGCTCATTCGGCGGCAGCCGTAGCGGTGGCGGTTCACACTCCTTCGGTGGTGGTAGCCATGGTGGCGGTTCGCGCTCCTTCGGTGGCGGTAGCCATGGTGGCGGTTCACGCTCCTTCGGTGGTGGCAGCCATGGTGGTGGCGGACGCGGTGGACATCGCTAATCCATTCTACAGCTAAAGATAATTTTGAAAGATAACTGTTTTGAATCGACTTACATATCATTCAAATTCAATGGGTTGCAGTTTTGCAAGGTAAAAAGGTTAGAGATCAGGAAGTTATTAATAAATTTGCAACCAACATGTACTGACGAAGAAGAGGGCACCAACTTGGTGCCCTCTTCTTTTTTACCTTAAGAACCCTCATACCTCAATCTCCCTCACTTCAGCGTTGGTCATTTTCAACACCTCATGCATGGGTTTGCCGTAAAAAGCGGATTGCAAGGCTTTGTTGAGAATACCATGGCCCACGGCAAGGACAGTGCCACCAGGGTACTGCTCTCGTATGAGACGCACAAACTCCATGGCACGTTCCTTCATATGCTCAATGGTCTCCACGTTGTCGGGCCACACTTTGTCCTTCAGTTCGGGAATGAGTTCACCCGTAAAGTCACCCCAATCGCGTTCACGCAATAGGGGGGTTGTCTGCACAGGCAACCCGTGCGGTTCGGCTATAATCGCACAGGTGTCAATGGCACGCTTCAAGTCGCTTGAGTAGAATGCATCGATATGCTCCGTGCGCAACCGGTCACGTACCTCACGAGCCTGCGCCCTACCCTCCTCGGTCAGTTCGCCTTGCATCTGCCCTTGTAGCACCTGGTCCACATTGCCCACGGTTTGCCCATGACGTGTGAGCAACAATCGCGTCGTTGTCTTTTTATTCTCCATGAATGTGCAAAATAAAACAATATTTTTAATTTGACAAAATGAAAAGCATTGGAATGTCGAAAAAAAGCGCTATTCCTGCTTGTCTTGAATTGCTGCGAACAAAAAAATACAAAAATACAGCCACTCATTTTTGTTTTTTCTTACATATCGCTTATCTTTGCACTATCAAAGACAAACGTCATGAAAATCATCCAAAGTTCCTATTTCCGCGCGTTTTGTGCCTTAGTGATAGGCACACTGATATTATTGCGTCCCGACAGCACCGTCAAAGGCATCACTATCGGCATCGGCGTTCTGTTCCTGGTGTCGGGTGTCATCTCATGCATCGCCTACTGGAACGACCGTCAGCGGCTGTTGGAAGAGAAGAGTGCTTTGGCACCTACCATTCCTGTGGTTGGCATTGGAAGCACCGTATTTGGCCTGCTGCTCGCCCTGGTTCCCGGTTGGTTCGACAAAGGTCTGATGTATGTGCTCGGAGCCATCGTCATCCTGGGAGCCATTAACCAGTTTATGGCATTGGTTCAGGCACGCAAATACGTGGAGCTGGGACTGGGCTTTTGGATCTTGCCCACCGTTTTGCTGCTCACGGGCATTTTTATCATTGTCAAACCCATGGAGAGTGCCTCCATACCACTTATCATCCTCGGCATCTGCCTGATAGCCTACGGCATCAGCGAGATTGTCAATGCCTCCGCCATCCATAGCGGACAAAAGAGCAACCTACCTGCCCGTCGCGACGAAACAAAAGGGAACAGGTCGTCATCCTCCTCTGCCAAGGACGATGACAACGAATATGTGGAATACGAAGAAGTGGATTAAAGTTGTGGATTCTTCTTCACGGGCACAGGCACCAGTTGCTCGATATATTTACAGAGTATGCCTATGCCTTTCAGGTTTTCGCCGCCTTGTGGAATGATAAGGTCGGCGAATTTTTTTGTCGGCTCGATGAACTGCTCGTGCATGGGTTTGAGCACGTTGAGGTACCGGCTAAGCACCATGTCGACAGTGCGTCCGCGCTCCACCACGTCGCGTTGGATATTGCGTATGAGCCGTTCGTCACTGTCGGTGTCGACGAATATTTTCAGGTCCATCATCTCGCGCAGTTTGCGGTTGATGAGTGTCATGATACCTTCGATGATAATCACGGGCTTGGGTTCCACGTGGATGGTCTCTTCCAAGCGGTTGCTAAGGATATACGAATAGGTGGGCTGTTCAATGGCCTCACCATTGCGCAATTGATTGATTTGCTTGATGAGCAGTTTCCAGTCGAAGGCGTCGGGGTGGTCGAAATTGATGTTACGACGTTCTTCGTCGGTCATGCCCGTCGTGTCGTTGTAATACGAGTCGAGGGGTACCACGGCCACATAATGGGGCGGCAGTGCCTCAACGATTTTCCTTACCACGGTTGTTTTTCCGGAGCCCGTGCCTCCCGCAATTCCAATGATGGTCATATTTTGATTTGAGGTTTGAGATTTGAGGTTTGAGGTTTATGATTAGCCTGCTATTGTCCCTTTTACTCTCTTCAACTTCCCTTTTACTCCCTTTTAACTACCATTCAACTTCCCTTCAACTTTCCTTTTCACTTGTCCCTATAACCTCTTTATAGTATTCCGCTTTGCGCTCCACTTTCATGGGATAGGCGCGTGAACTGCTGGGCATACGGTAGAGACGGAGGGAGCGGGTGCTGCCATGATGGTTGTCCTGCCAAGAACAATCCACGAAAGTGCCCACTTTGGGCACTGCCACACCCAACTGTGCCGCCGCCAGGGCTGTGGCCTTCTCCCCAGTAGTGACGATGGCCTGCAGCGAAGGCAGTTGGCTGATGAGGGCTTTGAGGTCTGTGGGGCGTGCCACCTCAAGGTCTTTGTCTGATGCCGTGTTCTTGGTGCGTATCACCTCTTCGGCAGTGTCGTAGATGGCAATGCCCTGCTCGTGTAGCATCTGCTCGATAGCTTCACGGCGAAAGGTGCGGTGTTCCTCGTCGACGAAAAAAGATTTGTCTCCATGCAAACACAACCCAAAAACCCGCCACATGTCGTTGGTAAAATTTGGATAGAAAAAGTCCATGCACCAACGATGGCGTGCCGGAGGGAAACTGCCTAACATAAGCAGCCGGGCCCCATCGGGCAAGAAGGGCTTGAGCGGATGTTGCTCAATCATTTTTTCTCCTTCATGAGATAGACCACTACCGGCAAGTGGTCGGAGTAGCCATCAAGCCACACACCACCAGCATGGGTTCGTTTGGGACTACCCTTATACGACCCTTCCGTCTGGATGAGGTAGTCGCGACGTTGTATCTGCGCTTTCCAGAACTTCAACGTGGTGAAGTCGCGCTCATCTTCCATATTGAGCATATTGGGGGTCATCACAATCTGGTCGAACAAGTTCCATCGTCCCTCGTAAGTAAGCGTGCCCGTTCCGTTGTCGAGAATCTTCCACCAAGGGTTATACATATCGCGTGGACGCATGTCCTTGAAGTCACGTTGCGCCCTCAACTCACGCGACATGGAACGGGAGTGTGGGTCATCGTTCATGTCACCCATCACCATCACCTTGCACTGGGGATCCTCTTCAAGCAAAGAGTCTTTGATTGCCCTTACCTGTCGTCCTGCCGACTCGCGATAGAACGAGCCGATATACTGACTGGGCCAGTGGCAGACGATGATGGCCACATGCTCGTCGGCCAACGTGCCGCTGACAGTGAGGAAACCACGAGTGATGTACAGACTGTCTTTCTCCAGTTCAGGCACATAAGGCACCAATTTGACATCACGCACGGTAAATAGTTTGGGGTTGTAGAGCATGGCGCAGTCCACACCTCTTCGGTCGGGACCTTCAATATGTACAAACTGCATGTTGCGTTCCTTGAGTTCGGGTTGGTTGATAAGGTCCGTGAGCGCATTGGCGTTCTCCACCTCAGACACGCCAATGACGGCACATCCCACACCCTTGAGCACGTCGGTACCCATATCGGCAACCGCACGGGCCATATTGTGCAACTTATGGGTATATTTCACGGAACCCCATTTATTAGCGCCGTTGGGAAGGTATTCCACATCGTTCTTGCCCACATCATGAACCGTGTCGAACAAATTCTCAAGGTTGTAGAATCCCACGCCATACACTTGATATTGCTTTTGTTGTGCCATGACAGTCATCGCTGCCAGCATCATGACGGTCAAAAGAAAACAAACTCGTTTCATAATCCAGATTGTTTCGGTTAAAAAACTTCATCATGGAGGCATCATGATTTCACCCACCATGATTTGAGTGCAAATATCGTAATTTTTTAGGATAATAACGCATGAAAGTCAAAAAAAAACACACATAAAATGTATTTTTTTGAAAAATAATTTGTTACTTTGCAAAAAGTTAAAAATCAATTCATCTTAAATCTATGCAAAAAAGGCTGACATTAGCAGTGATTGCCCTCTGCTGCGCTTCTTTCGCTATGGCCCAGACCGATGATCCGGGGTACAGTATCGACGTAGACAGCACAGGGCAGGTCGTCATCTCATTGGATGAGTCGACCTTCACATTCTCAGAGACACAGCTTGGCGAAGACGAGGACATGACGCAGAGCGTGACCATCATGAGCAGCAACACCAACGTGTATGCCCGCCAGGTGGGATACCTCTTCTCACCAGCCCGCCATCGTTACCGCGCCTTCAACCAGAAGTACAACGAGGTGTTCATCAACGGAGCACCCATGAACGACATGGAAACGGGCCAGTTCCGCTATTCCAATGTGGGTGGCATCAACAACCTCACCCGCAATTACGACACCGCACTTCCGTTTGAAGACAACAACTTCACCATGCCCGCCATGGCTGGTAGCAACAACTACAACTTCCGCGCCGCCAACGTACCCACAGGCCACAAGGTGACCGCCAGCATCGCCAACCGCAATTACTTGCTGCGTGGCATGTACACCTACGGAAGCGGCCTGAGTGCCCGCGGATGGTCCTACGCTTTGAGCATCGGCTACCGCTGGGCTAAAGAAGGATATGTGGAAGGTACTTTCTACAATTCGTTGTCATACTATTTCGGAGTGCAGAAAATCTGGAAAGGTCGTCACTCTCTGGCATTCTCCACTTGGGGCAACCCCACCGAACGTGCCTCGCAAGGCCCCGTGACTGACGAGATGTATTGGATAGCCAACGACAACCAATACAATCCCTACTGGGGCTACCAGAATGGCAAGAAGCGCAACTCGCGCGTGGTGACCGACTTCCAGCCTTCAGCCTTGTTGACATGGGACTGGACCATCAATGACAACATGACGTTAACCACCACATTGCATGGCCGCTACAGTTGGTATGAAAGCACCCGTCTGTCGTACCAGAACACAGACAACCCCCTTCCCACTTATTGGAAGAACATGCCCAGTAGCTATTACGACGTATGGGGAGAGAGCACCGACGGTGTGAATGCCAACCGCACCGACCAGGGCCTTGCCGATTGGAACACCGCCTACGAATTCCTCAAGGCTTCGAGAGAGAACAGGCAGGTGAACTGGGACCGTCTGTACTGGGCAAACCTACAAGCCAACGCTGCCGGTGCCGATGCCATGTATTACCAATATGGCAAACATAACGACAATCTGAACTTCACCTTTGCGACCACCTTGAAGTCGAACATCAACACCCACAATTCGTATAACGTTGGTTTGATAGCCATGACGAACAAAGGTATGCACTACCAGACAATGGAGGACTTGTTGGGAGCCAATAGTTTCCACAACATCAACTCCTATGCCATGGGTAGTTACGCTGGCACGAGCGACTATGTGCAGTACGACTTGAACACGATGGGTGCCGACCGCAAGGGTGCGTTCATCCGTGAAGGCGACCGTTTCGGATACGATTATGACCTGAATGTGAAGAAAGCCTTCCTCTGGGGTAACTACACCACCACCTTCGGCCGATTCCGCGGTTTCCTCGCCGGTCGTCTTGGCGGAACAACCATGAACCGCAACGGTAACATGCGCAACGGTATGTTTGCTGACAACTCATACGGCAAGAGCAAGTCAGCCAAATTCCTCGATGGCGGCGTGAAGGGTAGCCTTGGCGTGAACCTGGGTCAAGGTCACCTGATTCGCTTTGGAGCTGGTTTCCAACTCAATGCTCCGCAAGCACAGGCCGCATTTGTGTCGCCAGAGATGAACAATGACTTCGTGACCAACCTGCACAATGAGAAAGTGTTCAGCAGCGAGTTCGACTACCAATACCAGAACTCCTGGCTCCGTGCCAACGTCAACGCTTACTATACCCACATGTACGACGTAACGGAATGGCAGAATTTCTATTTCGACGACATCAACTCTTTCTCGTACGTGTCGATGACCAATATCAAGAAAGATTATTATGGTGTGGAACTGGGTCTTGACTTCAAACTCACCGACTGGCTCGACCTGCGTGCCATAGGTACTATGAGCGAAGGTAAAAACACGAACAACGCTGACGTGATTTACATGAACTCCACGAAAAAGACATACACCAGCGATATTGTCATGAACGAGGGCATGCACGAGAGCGGCACACCGCTCACGGCACTCAGTCTGGGTCTGAACTACCACCGCAAGGGTTGGTACATCAACCTAAACGGTAACTACTATGACCGCATCTACCTGAGCTACGCTCCTTCCTACCGCTACCAAGGCACACTCATCACTATGGGTAACGTGAACAATGACGGCAGTTTCATTGTTCCCGAACAAGCCAAAGGCAAGGGTGGCTTTATGCTCGACGGCTCCATCGGCCACAGCATCCGTCTGGGTCGTGGCAAGAACCTCAACATCAACCTCATGGTGACGAACATTCTGAACAACACCCGCCTGTGTACCGGTGGTTTCGAACAGAGCCGCAGCGACTACACCGTGAAAGACGATGGTACGATGAACAACGAACGCGCTTACAAGTTCTCGCGCAGTCCGATGAAGTTCTACGCTTTCGGTACCAACGGTATGCTTAATTTCACCCTCAGATTCTAAAACCCACACGATATGAACGCACTGAAAACATTAGCAATAGCACTTTCCTGCACGCTCTTCGCATCGTGTATGGACTCAGGGTACGACGAGCCCAATTTGAATGAGCCGCCCTACGGCAACAACGATATTACGGAGACCAACGTCATCAGCATCGCCGACCTGAAAGCACGTTTCAGTAACACCATCAGCGGCAACATGATGGAACAGATTACCGAGGACCTTCAGATTAAAGGCGTTGTCACTGGCAATGATATCCAGGGAAATATATATAATGAGGTGAGTATCGACGACGGCACCGCCGCCTTCATCATCTGCATCGCACAAGGTGGTCTTTATGGCTACCTGCCCGTAGGACAGGAGATTTTAGTCAGTCTGAAAGACCTATATATCGGAGCCTACGGCCAGCAAGGCGAAATTGGCACCCCTTACACCAACGCCAGCGGACGCACCTACGTGAGTCGCATGAGCCGTATGTTATGGAACCAACACTTCAAACTCATCGGCATGGGAGGCCATACTGTCACACCCATCGAGTTTGACAAGACAAAGATTAAGAAAAGTACAGCCGATGCGCAATATTTGGCAGAGAACTGCGGCCGTTTAATGGTTCTGAAGAATGTGGTGTTGACGGATGCTGACGGCACTGCCGCCTTCGCCCCCGACGATGGCAGCGTAACATTGGTTTCCAATTGCGCCAACCGCGCAATTGAAGGCTACAACACTTCGGTCATTGTGCTGCGTACCAGCTCGTATGCCGACTTCGCCAACGACCCCATGCCTACGGGTCCAGTGGATATCACGGGTATCTTCACCCGCTACAACAACACGTGGCAGATTCTGCTGCGTACTGTCGACGACATCAAGCCGGCCTCTTCCAACTAATCACCTTGAATCATCCAACCGTAAAAAAATAAAAAACAATACGATATGAAAAAGCTATTTTATTCCATGCTCACCATCGCCACGATGGCTTTCGCCCTGAGCAGCTGTGAAGACGTGCCCGCGCCGTACGACGACCCCAACGCCCACCACGGACAAAATATCGACGAAAACGAGATTCTCAGCGAGGCCTTCGCCAACAATTTCGGCAAGTTCGAGGTGGTTACCCCCAAAGGCATCGCCTGGGTCATCAACTACAGCACCGCTACAGGTACTGGTTACAACAGCAAAGACAAGACCAATACCGAGTCGGAGAGTTTCCTGATATCGCCAGAAATCGACCTGTCGGAAGAGAACGAGGCATACCTCACCTTCCTGTACATCTTCCGCTACAAGAACAATGCCGGCGAGGACAAGGTGCTCATCACCGACCAATACACTGGCGACCCCACTACCACCAATTGGGATGACATAACCGGCGAACTTACCGAAGGCACCGATTGGGAAACGTTCAGTGCTTTCGCCCAGGACATCCCCGAAAAATTCCTCGGCAAGAATGCCGTGCGCATCGCCCTGTATTATAGTGGCACAGACAAAAGCTCTCGCACTTGGGAAGTGAAGAACCTAAAGGTGATGAGAGGCAAGGCTCCTAATGTAGGACCTGTAACACCCGATTTGCCCACCGACCTTACTGGTGCCGGTACCAAAGAGAATCCTTACACCGTGGCCGATGCCAATAAGATTATCGCCTCGTTAGGTTCTGCAACCTCCGAGGAGGTGTTCGTCAAAGGTAAAGTAGTGAAGATTGACGAGGTGGATACTAATTTCGGCAATGCCACCTACTACATGAGTGACGACGGCACAGAGAACGGCCAACTCTACGTTTACCGCGGCAGCTACTTGGGCGGTGACAAGTTCACAGCCAATAGCCGTTTCAACGTGGGCGACGACATCATCATCTGCGGTCAGTTGGTGAAGTTCCATGGCGATACACCCGAGGTAACCCAAGGCAACTGGATTTATTCGCTCAACGGAACGGTCAAAGACAAGACAGACCCAACTGCTGTCAACGGCACTCCTGATGGTGACGGCAGCGTAGATACGCCTTTCAATGTGGCAGGCGCGCTGACTTACATTAAGACGTTAGGTTCCGCCACTTCCGACAACAAATACGTGAAAGGTATCGTAACTAGCATCACTGAGGTGAGTGTTCAGAACGGCAATGCCACCTATTACATCAGCGATGATGCCGCCGGCACCGACAAACTGTTGATTTACCGCGCCAAGAACTTTGACAATAAGGACTACACCGCAGAGAACGAGATTGCCGTGGGCGATGAGGTGCTTGTCTATGGTCCGTTGGTGAACTACAAGGGTAACACTCCCGAGATGACTCAGGGCGGCTATATCGTAAGTACCACGCACCAAGGCCCGAACTATGGTTCGCACGAAGAACCGCTGAGCATCCTCGAAGCCAAAGCACTGAAGACCGCCGACGCCGCCTGGGTAACAGGTGAGGTGACTGGTTTCGTCGAGGGTGACGACTTTGCCACTGGTTATACCTACTTTGCCAGTGTCGGGCAGACGGGTGTCAACACCAATATCATCATCGATATGGGCGGAAACTACACTGGTGTCGACTTCTCCATGCCGGTACAACTGCCTCGTTCGTTCAGAAGCACCCTCAGTCTGGCCAACAACCCCGACATTCTGGGATTCAAAGTCATCATCTACGGACAAATCGGTTCCTACCTCAATGCAACGGGCATCCTGGCACCGACCTATGCTGAAGTGATTGACGCGAGCGGCAACGTGACAGCCACCGTCGGTACCAGACCGGATTAAAGAGGGCTAGGAGCAAGGAGCAAGAGATATGCCTGTGAGGTATACTCTTGCTCCTCGCTTTTTCTAAAGCCAAACCGACCATTAGACTATTACGCGCTGACAAACTTTCTTTTTGTCATCTATTTCGTCATTTCTCAGTCACTTGGGTGAAACCACGGCAAAATGACAAGCAGACTACTAAAACAACTATTTCATCCTTTTTTGATGATGCTGATGCTGATGCCCTTTCGCGCATCAGCAAATGACATTGTGGAAACTTTCGAGGGCACCAGCAGTATAGAGAAAGGACAGGCAGGCGAAATAGGGTATGCTACACAATCGGCATCGTTGAGTGGAGGGTTCCAATTTTCCTTCACGGGCGGTACACTGAAAGTGTCTGAAGACACCATGTCAACAGTTAGCAAACAACCTGTAGCACAGGCGGGAGTATTAGAGGATGGTTATCGGTTAGAGAAATGATTGCAAGTCATACTCTTTCCCTCTCACCACTTTTTTCCAAAAAAATTTTGCAGGTTGAGAAAAACTTTGTAATTTTGCACCCCATATTGGATTATTCATAATTATAACAATAACAGAAACATTAAAATGAAAAAAGGTATTCATCCCGACAACTATCGCCCCGTCGTGTTCAAGGACATGTCCAACGGCGATATGTTCCTTACAAAGTCTACATGCAAGAGTAATGAGACAGTAGAGTTTGAAGGCGAAACTTACCCCGTAGTGAAAATTGAAATCTCCAACACCTCGCACCCGTTCTACACTGGTAAGAGCAAGTTGGTCGACACCGCCGGTCGCGTGGATCGCTTCATGAACCGCTACGGTAAGATTAAGAAGTAAATACCACTATCATCTACACATACAAAAGGTGATCCACAGCGTAGTTGCATATGCGCTTGGAGCACCTTTGTTTGGTTTTAAGGGGCGGAGTTAGGAGCAAGGGGCAAGAGAATAGTCCTAGGACAATCTGGTGCCTAAATAACCTGGAAACAACTAAAAACAATAGCCAACCATGAGAAAAGTCACTCTTTTTATGGCATCAGCCTTTATGATGCTATTCATTGCTGCTTGCGGCAGTGATGACGATGAACGTGCCAACGAAGGACGTGAGCAGAGTACTGTGCGCAACGACAACAAGAACCCCACGACGCGGAAGGAATACGCAAGGTTGGAGTTCCCACGATTGAAAGGTGGCGACAACAACCTGGTCATCATACACAGCACCAGCGACTATGGCGTGAACTATTCTCTGGAGTGGGACGTAGCGAAGAAATCGCAACGCTGGTCATGTTATGAGATGTACGAGAGTAATAGTGTGACAAATACGTCACGTTATTATGGCAATCCCCAATACCCCGCCGACCCCAACCTGCCCTCAGCCTACGGATGGACACCCGACAACGATCCTTATTACAGTTCGGGTTACGACCATGGCCATATCGTTGCCTCGGCAGAACGGTTATGTTCCAAAGAAGCAAATATCCAGACGTTCTACCTGACGAACATGCAGCCCATGAAGAAAGCTTTCAACGCCGGTCTGTGGGCAAAGATGGAACAACAAATATGGAAGACATGGAACCGACCGTCTTTCCGCGACACGCTTTATGTGTGCAAAGGTGGCACCATCGACCGTCCCGACCAGATTCTCGGCTACACCAATAAAGGAGCCTTGATTCCCAAATATTTCTTCATGGCCGTGCTCTGCAAGAACAAACAAGGCTACAAGGCCATGGCATTCTGGGTGGAGCACCTCACCGATGGTGTCGACCATAGCGGTGACAACCTGAAAGAATACATGATCAGCATCGACCAGTTGGAAGAACTTACCGGCATCGATTTCTTCTGCAACCTGCCCGACGACGTGGAACGCCAAGTGGAAGACAACATGTCACCTGCCGTATGGGGGTTTAAGTAGTGGTGAGTGACGAGTGATGAGTGACGAGTGACGAGTGATGAGTGACGAATGAAAAAGCTACTTATTTTGGCCTTGATGGCGCTGCTGATTTCGTGCGGAAAAGAGACGAAGCACGTGAATGCAGCTTACTACTGGAGCACCACCTTCAGTGGTGACAGTGCCATGACGGCATTCATCCAGAAGCAACACATCAGTCGTCTGTATGTGCGTTACTTCGACGTGGTGATTGACGAACACGACAATGTCCACCCCAACGCCACCATCCAGTTTAACAATACCATGCCCGACAGCGTGGAGGTGATACCCTGCGTGTTCGTCACCAATGAGAGCATGGCCAAGGCACCCGAACACCTCGACTCGCTCATCTATCAACGGGTGCGACAGATGAACGACACCCACGACATCGAGGGGGTGAAGGAACTGCAGATTGACTGCGACTGGAGCCAACGCACCCAAAAGACCTATTTTGAGATGCTTCATCGGTTGCGTGAGCGCGCCCATGCCGACGGTTGGGAAGTCTCCTGCACCATCCGCTTGCACCAGCTAGGAATGGAAGCGCCTCCCGTCGACCGCGGCGTGCTGATGATGTACAACACGGGCGACGTGCGCAAAATGGACCGCAATCCCATCCTCGACCTACGCGACGTGAAACCCTACTTGCGAAATCTTGACAGTTACAGTTTGCCGTTGGCAACAGCCTACCCTGCCTTCGAATGGAGTATTCTCTACCGTGGGAACCACTATGTAGGTATCATGCACGACGAAGACGCGCTGACGGTACTCCCTGGCGATACCATCGTCCGTCATGAGGCGCCATTGGAAACGGTATTGAAAGCCAAAGAACAGGTGGAAGAACATCTGCCTGAAGCCAATGAAGAGGTGATACTCTTCGATTTGAGTCCGAATAACATACAACGCATTATACACAACCACTATGAAAAAGTCTATTATCATTAGTCTTGTCCTATTGGGCAACAGTCTTGCCACCATGGCCTGCGGCTACTGGGGCAACGAGCACAACAACTACTTGTTCAGCGTATTCCGTCGCGAGCTGATGAGTGAGAACATCTACGGCGACCGTGTAAACCAATACTGGAAGGACTACACGGGCGGTGCCGTTGACTCCTACACCGGCTCACACTACGAATATGTGACTCCTCCCGGGGAGACGACAGGCAGTTACCAACTGCTTTACGAAAACAAGGACAAGATTCGCGAGGTAGCCACCCAACGGGGCGATAAAGACCTATTGGAGTATGCCGACCAACTTGACATATACCTAGGCATCTGCGAACAACTGCGCGAGACGTGGGAGTATCCCACCAAGGAACAACTCAACAAGCGCCATGCCCAGTTGGAGACCATGCGCCAAAAGGCGTCTTCACACTTACGTGGAGCCCACAAAGCGCAATGGGCTTTGCTGCTGATGCGTGCCAACATGCAGTTGAAACGCCACAAGGACAATATCGACTTCTGGCAGAAAACAGGAAAGAGCATGTCCGCAAGCGTGTTCCGCGACATGATGGAAAACATCTACGCCGGAGCGTTGCTTCATGACGGACGCGCGGTGGAAGCATGCGAGGCGTTTGCCGCCCAAGGCGACATGGTGAGTGTGAAATGGGCTATGCGCAAGCACCGTAACCTGGCCGGAATTCAACAATATTACAACGAGAACCACGACACGCCGCTGCTCCACTTCCTCGTGCAGGACTTCGTGAACAACGTTCAGGAAACGATGGACTGCGATGCCTACGAGGAATGGATGAAAGAAATCAATGCACGCGTCATTCTCCAACCTGAGATGGATGCCTTCATCCGCTTTGCCCAAGGCATCGTGAATCGTGGCGAGAGCAAGAATCCCTGTCTATGGCAAGCCGCCATCGGCGCCATTCAACATCTCTCCGGCCATAGCGACTACGCTTTCGCCTCCCTCACCCAGGCCATGGCCATGAAGGGCGAGGCACGCATGAAAGACAACGCACGCGCCATACGTATCGTGGCCAGCGCCTCGTGCAAGCATAAAGACGCCAACTACGACGAATGGTTGGTTGGCGAGCTGGAATGGTTGGCCGCCAAGATACGTGAAGAGGCGAACAGTCCCGAGGGCACCGATTTCGGCAGCATGACATACAACCACTATTTCGACATCCTCGACCGTGCCGTCCATCAGGGTTTGGTGCCTTATTACAAGAGCCAAGGACGCGAAGAGATGGCCATTGCCCTGCTTACGATGGTTGACCATCCCACCTCATCGCTCGTTCCTGTGGCACGTCGGTATGAAAAAACGGGAGGACAAGACCGCAACCCCTATTACAGCACCTACCATTTCGCTTTCGTCGACTCGCTCAACGCCGACGACACCTACCGATACTACCAATGGCGCCATCAAGGAGGCACCAATTCCCTTGAAAGATTCGTCATCAGCCGCAGCGACATCGGTGATGACTTCCTCAATGACCTCATGGGCACCAAATACCTGGGCGAAGGACGATGGAACGAAGCCCTACCCTACCTGCGTCAGGTGTCGATGGACTTTATCGGTCATCAGAACATCGCTTGGTGGATGAAACACCGTGACTGGACCAAGGCCCGTTGGTTCGAATGCCAGTCATGCGACGGAGACTACACAGAAGGTCCCGAGGTCTTCACCAGCAACCCCAAAGTACGCTACTGCGAGGAGATGCAACAATTGGAGAACACCTACAACAAGTCGAAAGGCGAACAACGTCTGCAAGCGGCTTACGACCTGGCCGTGCGCCATTTCCAGTCATCCTACATGGGCGACTGCTGGCACCTCACCCGCTATGGTTGGAGCGCCTATGACAGTGCCTATGTAAATCGCCCCGACCCCAGTATGCGCGCCATACGCCTCTTGGAGGAGAGCAAGAAGAGCAAGAACCCCACGTTGCGTCTTAACTCTCTCTACGCTTTGGGCTTCATTCCCGTCGGCAACTGGTGTAAAGAGGAATGGAATGAATCAACCAGTTCCTATATCCAGATACCGCAGCCCACATCACGGCGTTTCAAGGCTTTGACGGAATTGGACCTCTATGTAAAAGAACATCCCGATCAGAACGCACCATACATCATGAAATGCGATGTGTTGAAAGCATTCAGGAAGGCGTTGAATTAGGAACAGGGAGCAAGGGGCAAGGAATACCCACACAGGCATATCCCTTGCCCCTTACCTCTTGCTCTCCGCTCCTTAGACAAAAACAGACGGGCTGGCAATTTCTTGCCAGCCCGTCGTGGGATATATATAGAGTTTAGTTTTTGTGGCCGCCGCCGGTTATCATGCCCTTGGGGGCTTCCTTCTTTACTTTGGCTGTGGACGCGGCAGCCCCTTCCTCAGCCTCGAAGGTGTTGTTTTCGTTGGCGAAAGTGTAGCGTGTTAGCGAAAAGTCATCCTCTTCGTCATTGTTCTTGCTGTACATGCTACCGTAGAACTTGTTCTGGTCGACGTGGTAGTCATCGATAATCATCACGCGATCGTCATCGAAATAGAGGTAGATGTCGCCTGATTTCCAATCGATTTCCCAGGAGAAGGCCACGTTGTAGACGCACTCATCGCCATCATAGTCCGTTTCCATTCCACGACCTTTGGTGGAGTTGTTGTCGTAGAGGTCGAACTGGAAGTCGGTGTAGTAATTGCCTTCCACTACTCGATTGTCGTCATCAACATACTTGGTGTGGATGGTTCCTTCCCACTGTCCGCGCATGGTCTGTGCCAACTGATAGTAATAATCATTGTCGTAACGGTTACCACCCCGGTCATCCCAGCCATAGTCATCATAATAATAGTAAGGCTCATCGTAGTAGTAGTCATCGCAGCTCACGAAGGTGAGACTTGTGGCTGCGAGCAGAGCCATGGTGAAGAAAGAAGCAAACTTTTTCATGTCCGTATTGTTTTTAGTTAATAATCTGTGATTGATTTCTGGTGCAAAGATATGGGATAATCATATACCCCACAAGATGATTTTACTATTTCGGGGTAGGGAAATCCCTATTTTAACGGGAAGGGAAGAGGAGTTAAAGGGAAGAGAAGGGAAGAGAAAGGGACATTAGTCTGAGGAGTTTAGGAGTTTTGGAGTTGGGGGGGGAGACAAATGGGGATTGAAAAAGCCGGTGCGGAATCCGCACCGGCGATTGTTCATCAGTATTTATGGGCCTTTCGGCTTAACTACTTACTCCTTATCTTCAATAAGGTGACGTTTGGGAGCCATTTTTACGACACTATCACTGTAACTCTTGGCAGGTGCCACAGTCGAGCCATCCTCACTTTCGAAGGTTCCTTCGTTGCTCCAGTAGTAACCGTTATAATGGCCGCTATAGGAGCCCCAGAAGGAGTCATAGTCATTATAGTAGTAATCCCAGTTGGGCGAATCGATATGACGCATGGAGAAATCGTGCGCATTTCCGTTGTAATTGCCTGTATTCCAGTCTGCCTCATACATCGTGCCACGGAAAGTATAATCGGACAAGCGGTAATCGCTGATACGATAAGTGGTACCATCCTCACGGAATTTGATGTAGATGATTCCATCTCTCACTTTCCAATCGATACGGTACGACACATGATGACGATTTCCTCCGCTATAGATATCCACCCAATAACCATTACCGGTACGTGTGGCGAAAGGATCCATTCTGAAGTCCAGCATCGAATAAGAGATATTATACGTTTGTCCATCCCATTGGGAATAGTCGAACACTTGGCCCTCCCATGTTCCTTCAAGGGTATAAGCAATATTCTCATCTTCACAGCTGGTGAAAGTGAATAAGGCCATTGTGGCCATCATCAGGAGTGTAACTAACTTTTTCATAATCGTTTTTGTTGGTTTAGTTGTTGCAAAAGTAATAAAATCCCACAAAACAACCAAAGATAATTCCATATTCTTTATTAGGGAAAACCCTAAGAAGGGATAAATAGCGCATTTCGCAAAGACAATGGCTTGGCGAAAAAATCATTTTTGAGAAAAAAAAGGTCTCGAAATTTGATTGTTTGGGAAAAATCGTTATCTTTGCACTATCATTTAAAAAACAAACGTATTTAGCCATCCTATTTGATTACCGCAAGAAATGAAAACCGTATTTGACTTCACAGTGAAAGACCGTAAGGGCGGCCTTGTTCCGCTCAAGTCGTATGCCAACGAAGTATTATTGATAGTGAACACCGCCACGAAATGTGGTTTTACTCCCCAATACGAGGAACTGGAAAAATTATACGAAAAGCACCACAGCGAAGGTTTCGAAATTCTCGATTTCCCCTGCAACCAATTCGGACAACAGGCTCCGGGCACCGACGAGACCATTCATAGTTTCTGCAAGTTGAATTACGGCACCGAATTTCCACGGTTCAAGAAGGTGAAGGTGAACGGCGAAGATGCCGACCCCCTGTTCAAATACCTCAAGGAACAAAAGGGCTTTGCCGGTTGGGACATGGATCATCCTATCGCCCATATCCTCGACGAGATGCTCACGAAGGAAGATCCCAACTACAAGGAGAAGAGTGACATCAAGTGGAACTTCACCAAATTCCTTATCAATAAGGTTGGTTTGGTGGTGGCACGTTTCGAGCCCACGGCCAAGATAGAAGACATTGAGAAACAAATCGTAGAATTGCTGAAATAACACCCCACCCCTTGGCGATTGGTGGCTGCCGTCCCCTCCTTCCCTCTCCAAACTCCAACGGCAATAAGTCCACCTTTCGCCATCTTTTTTCCCATTACGAAATACGAAACACCATTTCGGATTTCGTATTTATTGTTTTAAGACCACATATTTATATTCAAAAATAACACATTTATGGAACAGAGAGAACACATACGCTGCCTGATTATTGGCAGCGGCCCCGCAGGTTATACCGCCGCCATCTATGCCGCCCGCGCCAATCTCAGCCCCGTGGAATACTGCGGTTTGCAGACAGGAGGACAGTTGACACAGACCACGACAGTGGAGAATTTCCCGGGTTATCCAGAAGGAGTTGATGGCAATGAGATGATGATGCAGTTTAGGCAACAGGCAGAACGTTTCGGCACCGACATCCGCGACGGCGAGATAGTGAAAGCCGATTTCTCGGCCCAGCCCTACGTACTCACCACCGACAGCGGTCATGAGATAGAAGCCGACACGGTCATCATCGCCACTGGAGCCTCGGCGAAATATCTCGGACTGGCCGACGAGCAGAAATACAATGGTCAGGGTGTGTCAGCATGCGCCACCTGCGACGGATTCTTCTATCGCAAACGTACCGTGGCCGTGGTAGGCGGTGGAGACACCGCTTGCGAAGAGGCGCTCTACCTGGCAGGACTGGCCAAAAAAGTATACATGATTGTACGCAAGCCATTCCTCCGCGCCTCGGAAGTGATGCAGCGGCGCGTTCAGGAGACGGAGAACATTGAGATACTGTTCGAGCACAATACGGTGGGGCTCTATGGTGAGTACGGCGTGGAGGGTGCCCATGTGGTGGTCCGCATGGGAGAGCCCGACGAGGAGCGCTACGACCTACCCATCGACGGCTTCTTCCTGGCTATTGGCCACAAGCCCAACAGCGATGTGTTCAAGCCTTGGTTGGAAACCGACGAGACGGGTTACATCAAGACCATCGACGGCACACCGCGCACTGCCCTTCCCGGCGTATTTGCCGCCGGCGACGTGGCCGACCCGCATTACCGACAAGCCATCACCGCCGCCGCCAGTGGCTGCAAAGCCGCCATTGAAGCAGACAAATATCTGAGGAGTATTTTTTGATTATTATCCCGAATATAAGAATGAAAGAATAAAAGTATTCAATAATTCTTATAATTCGGGATAAAAAAGAAAACCCAACTATTATTTTTCATGGTATAATCATCTCAAGGTTGTAAAGAAAAACGAACGAACTTGGAATACATCTATAAAGAAGAATCCAAAAAACTTTTGGGGCTAGCTATACAATTACACAACGAATTGGGGTGTGGATTTAAGGAAAAGGTCTATCAAGACGCATTTGAAGTCCTTCTCAAGGAAAATAACATTCCTTATGAAAGAGAAAAGCATATTTCAATGGTTTTTCATTGTGTTGTTTTGGAACATGATTATTATTACGATTTTTTGTGCTATGACAAAATCGGTGTCGAATTAAAAGCTTTCAGTGAAATAACAGGAGAGTTTGAATCACAAATAATCAATTATATCCATGTAGGTAATCATCGTTTAGGCTTACTCCTTAATTTTGGAACGTCAAGACTTCAATATAAATTCTTCCCTAACCGTCCTAATTACAAATAATAAGAAATACCCGAATGAGATTATGTGGAAAAGTATTATTCTTTCATTCTTATAATTCGGGATAAAAAGAAATCATATTATATATTCATGAACAAAGCGATATTATCTATTTTGTTTTTGTGCTGTGGTGCATTCTGCATAAATGCCGCTGCACAGACCTATCATGTGGAGTCGCCTGACGGCCAACTGTCGGTAATTGTGAAGAGCGACGGGCAACTGCGCTGGAGCATTGCCGCCTTCGGTTCATTGGTGATGGAGGAGTCGGCCATTGGTCTTCAGTGGTCCACCCCCAAAGGCAAGCCGCTAACAACCATCGGTAGCAACATGCCGCAACCCAAGGTGGCGGTACGACAGATAAGCAACTCTTTCGCCACACCATTCTACAAAAAGGCTCGCGTGGAAGACAACTACGGCGAGATGGTGGTTTACGCCAAAGACTACCGTGTGGAGTTCCGTGCCTACGACGACGGAGCCGCCTACCGCATCATCTTGAACAAAAAAGGCGACGTCACCGTGAATAGCGAAAAGGCAGAATTCCGTTTTACCGGCGATTACCCCGCCTTCATTCCCTACGTGAACGACAACCGTGGCGGCGAACGCTACAGTTATTCGTTTGAGTCGCTGTACGACGAGGTGCCACTGTCGAAGATGTATGCCGACTCGTTGGCCATCACGCCACTGGCCGTCTGTCTGCCCGACGGGAAGAAGGTGGTGGTGATGGATGCCGGCGTGGAGAACTATCCTGGCATGATGCTCCTCAAAGGTCAGGGAAACTGTCTTGTGGCCGATTTCGCCCCTTATGTGTTGGAAGAGAAGATTGGCGGTTTCGACCAACTGAATCTGGAACCCACTCGGCGCGCCAATTACATCGCAGAACTCCGAGGAAAGGGCGAGATGGCATTGCCATGGCGTGCTGTCGTGGTGACCAAGCGCGACGCCGACCTGCTCAATTGCGACATGGCACAGCGGCTGGCGCGACCGTGTTCCTTGTCGGACACCTCATGGATTCGTCCCGGCAAGGTGGCATGGGACTGGTGGAACAACCTCAACCTGACGGGTGTGGACTTCAAGACGGGAATGAACACCGCCACGTATAAGTACTATATCGACTTTGCCGCCAAGAACCACCTCGAATATATCATCATCGACGAGGGATGGAGTGGCAAGGAGTCGTTGATGGAAAACCTGAGTACCGACATTGACCTGCCCGAACTCATCCGTCACGCCAATGCAAAGGGCGTGGGTATCATCCTCTGGTCGAGTTGGCGCTGTTGCATCAAGGACATGGACCGCACCTTCGCCCACTATGCACAGATGGGCATCAAAGGTTTCAAGGTGGACTTCTTCGACCGCGACGACCAAGCCGTCATCCGCAGTGCCTATGCCATCGCCGAGTGCGCCGCCAAGCACCACCTGCTGCTCGACCTGCATGGACTGAAACCCTTTGGCATACAACGCACCTATCCCAACATCATGAATTTCGAAGGGGTGAAGGGACTGGAAAACAATAAATGGGAACCACGCACGTCAGCAGGTCCTGTGCATGACTTCCCACGCTATGACGTGAGCGCCCCCTACCTGCGTATGCTCGCCGGTCCGATGGACTATACCCCGGGAGCAATGACGAACGCCACACGCGACTGTTATTTCGGCAACAACGACCATCCCATGAGCCAAGGCACACGCATCCACCAAATGGCGATGTACGTGATGTACGAAGCACCCCTGCAGATGTTGGCCGACAGTCCATCGAAATACATGAAGGAACAGGAATGCACCAACTTCATCGCCGCCATACCAACGACATTCGATGAGACGGTGGCCCTCGACGGTGAACTGGGCCGTTATGCCGTGGTGGCACGACGCAAGGGCAGCACCTGGTATGTTGGCGCACTGACCGATTGGACGGAGCGTGACTTGCAAATCGACCTATCATTCCTTGGCAACGGCTCGCACCAAGCCGTCATCTTCGCCGATGGCACAAATGCAGCCAAGGAAGCCACCGACTACCGTCGCAGTGAGCAAACGCTCACCAGTGCCGACCGTCTCACTATCCATCTTGCCCCGGGCGGTGGCTGGACTGCGATTATACGTTGAAAATTGAATATTGAATATTGAATATTGAAAATTAAGATTTGCCTTACAGTCCTTTTATAATCCATGAGGGTGGCCACTGTTGGCCACCCTCATGGATTGATAAGAATCGTATACTTTCTATGTTTAATATAATACAGAGTCCACCACCCAATAGGACAACATGCCCGCAATGTAGCCCACAAAGACAATCCAAGTAATCTTCTTCATGTACCATCCAAAGGTGATTTTCTCCAGACCCATGACCACCACGCCAGCGGCGGAACCGATGATGAGCATCGAGCCACCCACACCGGCACAGTAGGCCAACAGTTGCCAGAAAATGCCATCGACAGCCATCGCTCCCGACGCCTCGACGGGATACATACCCATGCAACCTGCCACGAGCGGCACATTGTCGACGATGCTCGAGAGCACACCGATAATGCCGTTGATGACATAATAATTGCCTGAGAAAGTGGAGTTCAGTCCTTGGCCCAAAGCAGTAAGCACACCTATCTCCTGCAGCACAGCCACTGCCATGAGGATGCCGAGGAAGAACATGATGGTGCTGAGGTCGATGCGCGAGAGCAAGTCGCTCACACGCTTCGCCATGGTATCGTCCTCATCGGTGTTATGATGGAATATCTCCGTCACGGTCCACAGTACACCGAGAACGAGCAGGATGCCCATGAACGGCGGTAGGTGGGTGAGGGTCTTGAAGATAGGCACAAACACCAATCCACCCACACCGAGCCAGAAGATGATGTTACGTTGTTTCTTGGTAAACTGGCTCACGTCGGCGGCAGGAAGGTTCTGCGACTTGTCGAACTTACCCTTGAGTTGGTATTGCAAGATGAATGCCGGCACAAGCATGGAGATGAGTGAGGGGATGAATATCTCGGTGATGACACCTTGTGTGGTGATGACCCCTTTTATCCAAAGCATGATGGTGGTGACGTCGCCGATGGGTGAGAAAGCACCACCCGAGTTGGCGGCGATGATGACAAGCGCTGCATATATCAGACGGTCCTTGCGCTCCTGCACCAGTTTTCGGAGCACCATAATCATCACTATCGATGTGGTGAGGTTGTCGAGGATAGCCGACAGGAAGAAGGTCATGAATGCCATGCGCCACATCAGTTTGCGTTTCGAGCGTGTCTTCATCACGTCGCGCACGAAGTTGAAACCGCCGTTGGAGTCGACTATCTCAACGATGGTCATGGCGCCCATGAGGAAGAAAAGGGTGCCTGCCGCATCGCCCAAGTGATGCTCTATCACCTCGGCTATCTTATGCATCACGCCGTCGGCGGGCACATCGGGATAGAACGAGCCGGGGGCGAGCATGAGCAGCGTCCAACAGCCCACACACATCAGCAAGGCGATGGCCGCCTTGTTGATTTTCGTAACACTCTCCAAGGCTATGCACAGATAGCCCACGATAAAGACGATGACAATCGCCGTTGTTAATGAAGCCATTGTAATTGTATAAGATTATCTGGTTTTGATTTATATGTGCAAAAATACAAAAGAATAAGAAGAAATCAAAAAAAAATCGTACTTTTGTAGTCATGAACGGACAAGACAACAACCAATCCCTTTGGGCAGAGAATATCATCATTGCCGATGCTGACCATCTCGACCGCGTGGCCTTTGACCTGACTGTGAATTTCGAACGTATGCTGAACCGCCGTATCCCCAAAGCCGACTTGGCGCGGTGGATAGACTGCATTGCCCTTGATGGCGGCATACGCGAAGGTGACCATCACACAAACGTCATCTTTATCCACAGCAAGGAGAAGACAGCGTTCGACAATTTCACCCCAAGCCATCTTTCCGAAGAAATAAACGGCCAGGCTTTTCGTGACAATCTGGGCGAGTTCACGCTCTCGGCCATCCCCATAGAAACGGGCGTGGGCGGCGAGCGACTGCTAATCGACACTGTGTCCTTCATTTGTCAGCAAAAAGAGGTGAAACGGGTGATGGTGGCGGCTGACGAGGACAAGGAGTGGGACGACCTCCGCCATCTTCTGCGCGATGTGGACGACGAGAAGCGTATCACCCTGTTCGCCATGCAGCCCATGCCTGGTGGTAATTTCCGCCAAGAGATATTGGGCTACTCGCTGATGAGTGCCCTCGGCATTCGAGGTGACGAGTTTTGAGTGACAATTCACAATTCATAATTCACAATTCAACTTCTCGAGTTCCAATTTGTTGTTTTTTATTTTTTTAATTTTATTATTTTTACATCTTATCATATTTTCGCTATTTTTGCATTTCGATAGGCTAATGCCTTCATTCATGATTACTAATTCATAAAAACACATAAAATGGGAAAAATACTGATGATTGGTGCGGGAGGCGTGGCCACGGTAGCCGCCTTCAAGATTGCACAGAATGCCGACGTGTTCACCGAGTTCATGATCGCCAGCCGCCGCAAGACGAAATGCGACGCACTGGTGGACGCCATCCATGCCAAGGGCTATGACATGCCCATCAAAACGGCACAAGTGGATGCCGACGATGTGGAACAGTTGAAAGTCCTCTTCAACGATTTCAAGCCCGACTTGGTGGTCAACCTGGCCCTACCCTACCAAGACCTCACCATCATGGAGGCCTGTTTGGCATGTGGCTGCAACTACCTCGACACCGCCAACTACGAGCCGAAGGACGAGGCACACTTTGAATACTCTTGGCAGTGGGCTTACCGCGACCGTTTTCGCGAGGCGGGCCTTTGCGCCATCCTCGGCTGCGGCTTCGACCCGGGCGTGACGAGCATCTTTACCGCCTATGCCGCCAAGCACCATTTCGACGAGATACAATACCTCGACATCGTCGACTGCAATGCAGGTGACCACCACAAGGCATTCGCCACGAACTTCAACCCCGAAATCAACATCCGCGAAATCACCCAGAAAGGCCTCTACTGGGAAGACGGCAAATGGGTGGAGACCGAGCCGCTGGAGATACACAAAGACCTGACCTATCCGCGCATCGGCCCTCGCGACAGTTACCTGCTGCACCACGAAGAGATAGAATCGTTGGTCATCAACTACCCCACCATCAAACGTGCACGTTTCTGGATGACGTTCGGCCAGCAGTACCTGAAACATCTGGAGGTGATTCAGAACATCGGCATGAGCCGCATCGACGAGATTACCTACGAGGCGCCCTTAGCCGACGGCACAGGAACGGCGAAAGTGAAAATTGTGCCCCTGCAGTTCCTCAAGGCCGTGTTGCCCAACCCGCAGGACCTGGGCGAGAACTACGAGGGCCAAACCTCCATCGGATGCCGTATCCGTGGCCTGAAAGACGGCAAGGAGCGTACCTACTACGTATACAACAACTGTTCACACCGCGCCGCCTACGAAGAGACGGGCATGCAGGGCGTGAGCTACACCACAGGCGTACCCGCCATGATTGGTGCGATGATGTTCTGCAAGGGTCTCTGGCGCAAACCCGGCGTGTGGAACGTGGAAGAGTTCGATCCCGACCCATTCATGGAACAGCTGAACAAACAAGGCCTGCCGTGGGAAGAACTATTCGATGTTGATTTGGAATTATAATAAGGAGCAAGGGGCAAGGAGCAAGGAGCAAGAGAAT
Source organism: uncultured Prevotellaceae bacterium (assembly GCA_900313615.1). GTDB lineage: Bacteria > Bacteroidota > Bacteroidia > Bacteroidales > Bacteroidaceae > Prevotella. Next base: position 5,071 of record OMRP01000012.1, on the reverse strand, counting down.
ACCTGACAAGCCACAAAAATTGCACAAAAAGCAAAACAATTCATATTGGTCGTATGGATGATTTTTTCTATAGAAAACTGAAGGTATATCAACAGGCATTGCTTCAAGTTAAAAACATTTATGCCCTGACAGCAACTTTTCCTTCAAACGAGATTTACGGATTAACAAATCAGATAAGGAGAGCAGCCGTATCCATTCCATCCAACATAGCTGAAGGCATGGGCAGATTCTCCATTAAAGAAAGAATTCACTTTCTGGAGATTGCCAATGGCTCCATCACAGAGACAATGTGTCAATTGGAAATAGCAAATCTTCTCTCATACATATCTGATGAAGAGCTGAAAAAGAACGAAGAGACGATGGTTTCCATCTCCCGTTTGCTTTCAGGTCTGAGGAAGTCTTTAGAAGAAAAAATGAACAAAACACAATTATAACATTAACTTGGCTAAGGGTAGCCGAGGTAAGGTAATCTCTTGCTCCTTGCCCCATGCCCCTTGCCCCCCTAAAAAAAACAACAATGGCAAAGAAAGAAGAAGAAATGACAAACATGCAGGACGGCAAACTGAAAGCACTGCAAGCCGCCATGTCGAAAATAGAGAAAGACTTTGGCAAAGGTTCCATCATGAAACTGGGCGACGAGAAGATCGAAAACGTGGAGGTCATCTCCACGGGTAGCATCAGTCTGAATGCTGCTCTTGGCGTGGGCGGCTACCCCCGCGGACGTATCATCGAGATCTATGGTCCGGAATCGTCGGGTAAGACCACGCTGGCCATCCATGCTATCGCCGAGGCACAGAAAGCAGGTGGCATAGCGGCCTTTATCGACGCCGAGCATGCTTTCGACCGGTTCTACGCCGCCAACCTAGGTGTCGATGTCGATAACTTGTGGATTTCGCAGCCCGACAATGGTGAGCAGGCCTTGGAGATTGCCGACCAACTCATCCGCTCGTCGGCCATCGACATCATCGTCATCGACTCCGTGGCAGCCCTCACCCCCAAGCAGGAGATAGAAGGCGACATGGGTGAGAACAAAGTGGGCCTGCAGGCCCGTCTGATGAGTCAGGCACTGCGCAAACTCACCGCCACGGTGAGCAAGACGAACACCTGCTGCATCTTCATCAACCAGCTGCGCGAGAAAATCGGTGTGATGTTCGGCAACCCCGAGACGACCACCGGTGGTAACGCCCTGAAGTTCTATTCCAGCGTACGCCTCGACATCCGCCGTGTCACCACCTTGAAAGATGGCGACCAAGCTATCGGCAACCAGGTACGTGTGAAAGTGGTGAAGAACAAGGTGGCTCCTCCTTTCCGCAAGGCGGAATTCGAGATAACCTTCGGCGAAGGCATCTCAAAGATAGGTGAGATTGTCGACCTAGGCGTGGAATACGGCATCATCAAGAAGAGCGGCAGTTGGTTCTCCTACGGCGAGTCGAAACTGGCCCAAGGACGTGATGCCACAAAGAGCCTGCTCAAGGACAACCCCGAGTTGTGCGAGGAACTGGAAGCCAAGATTATGGAAGCCATCCAAAGTGGTGAGAAGTAAGTAATAAGATATGAGAGAAATCTGCCAAACTGTCACGCGGTTTGGCAGATTTTTTATTTTGTCACACTGTTTGGCACGCGGTTTGCTGTTAATAATGCGGATGCTTGTCATCCATGGTAGTGAAAGCGGGGATATCTCTAGCCCCTCACCTTTCACTCCTTACCCTTTAAGAAACAATATAAACAAATAAAAACAATACAACTATGGGAAAAATTATTGGAATTGACTTAGGTACTACCAACTCCTGTGTTGCCGTATTCGAGGGCAACGAGCCGGTAGTCATTGCCAACAGTGAAGGCAAGCGCACCACCCCGTCGGTGGTGGGATTCGTAAAAGACGGCGAACGTAAGGTGGGTGACCCAGCCAAGCGTCAGGCTATCACCAATCCGAAGAATACCGTATACAGTATCAAGCGTTTCATGGGCGAGACCTATGAGCAGTGCAGCAAAGAGGTGACACGTGTTCCTTTCAATGTGGTCAATGAAGGTGGTTATCCGCGCGTTGACATCGAAGGCCGCAAGTACACCCCGCAGGAAATCTCCGCTATGGTACTGCAGAAGATGAAGAAGACCGCCGAGGACTATCTGGGCGAGGAAGTGACCGAGGCCGTGATTACCGTGCCTGCTTACTTCTCCGACTCACAGCGTCAGGCTACGAAAGAAGCCGGTCAGATTGCCGGTCTTGACGTGAAGCGTATCGTGAACGAGCCGACAGCAGCCGCTCTGGCCTATGGTGTTGACAAGGCCAACAAAGACATGAAGATTGCCGTGTTCGACCTCGGTGGTGGTACATTTGATATCTCCATCCTTGAGTTTGGTGGCGGCGTATTCGAAGTGCTCTCCACCAATGGTGATACCCACCTTGGCGGTGATGACTTCGACCAGGTGATTATCGATTGGCTTGTCCAAGAGTTCAAGAACGACGAAGGTGCCGACCTCAAGCAAGACCCGATGGCTATGCAACGTCTGAAGGAAGCCGCTGAGAAAGCGAAGATTGAGTTGTCGAGCAGCACCTCCACGGAAATCAACCTTCCTTATATCATGCCCGTGGGCGGTGTTCCCAAGCACTTGGTGAAGACCCTTACCCGTGCTAAGTTTGAGCAACTGGCTCACGACCTCATCCAGGCCTGTCTAGCTCCTTGCCAGAACGCCATTCGTGACGCCAAACTGTCGACCAGCGACATTGACGAGGTTATCCTCGTGGGCGGTTCCAGCCGTATCCCCGCAGTGCAAGCTTTGGTGAAGAACTATTTCGGCAAAGAGCCTTCAAAGGGCGTGAACCCCGACGAGGTGGTGGCCGTAGGTGCTTGTATCCAAGGTGCCATCCTGAACAAGGAAGGTGGCGTAGGCGATATCGTACTGCTTGACGTTACCCCGCTGACCCTCGGTATCGAGACCCTCGGTGGTGTGATGACCAAACTGATCGAAGCCAACACGACCATTCCTTGCAAGAAGAGTGAGACCTTCTCAACAGCTGCCGACAACCAGACCGAGGTGACCATCCACGTGCTGCAAGGTGAGCGCCCGATGGCTGCCCAGAACAAGAGCATCGGCCAGTTCAACCTCACTGGCATCGCCCCTGCCCGTCGTGGTGTTCCTCAGATAGAGGTTACCTTCGACATCGACGCCAATGGTATCCTGAAGGTGTCTGCCAAGGATAAGGCCACAGGTAAGGAGCAGGCTATCCGTATCGAGGCTTCCTCTGGTCTGAGCAAGGAAGAGATTGAGCGCATGAAGGCTGAGGCCGAGAAGAACGCCGAGAACGACAAGAAAGAGCGTGAGCGCATCGACAAGATGAACCAAGCCGACTCGATGATTTTCCAGACCGAGACCTTCCTCAATGAGAACGGTGACAAACTGGGTGCCGACAAGGCCAATGTGGAAGCCGCCGTACAACAGTTGAAGGATGCCCACAAGTCTGGCGACATCACTGCCATCGACAACGCCATCAACAACCTCAACCAGGTGATGCAGGCCGCCAGTGCCAAGATGTATCAACAAGCAGGTGGTGCCCAACCCGGTGGTGCCGGTTTCGGAGACCAGCAAGCCGGTGGTCAGCAGACCCAAGGCAGCGACCCCAACGACAACATCCAGGATGCTGACTTCGAGGAGGTGAAATAAGTTTGAAGGTTTCAGCATCAATAGTAATCAGCGCACAGCCAACAGGCCCGTGCGCTGATTATATTTAACCGATGCTCTTAACCATGTCAAATCGTTGAAGCCACTGTCGCATTTCGCGACGGTGGCTTTATTCTTTGTCAAGTACCTCCCAATGACCACTAAAGCCACTACCCACATAACGAATATGTGGCATTTTGGCAAGGTGGCGTTTTATGGTTTTTGAACTTCGATTACTCAATTTAGCCAAATCTTCTGTCGAGATTTGAGGATTGTTTCGGATTTGTTTCTCTATCCAATCATCAAGTTCTTTATCTTGAGGGACACCTTGAGGGACACCTTGAGAGACATTTTGAGGGACATCTTGAGGGACACCTTGAGTAACACCTTGAGTAACATCTTTAGTAAATCCTTGAGTGCCACCTTGAGTGCCATCTTGAGTGTCATCTTGAGTGTCACCTTAAGTACCACCTTGAGTATCATTCTGGATAACACCCTTTATTGATTTCATTATACTTGGAGCAGTTCGCCGTGCCAAGATGGCACGGCACATGATGAAACTTCAAAAAATAAGGGGACTGCATCGATAGTTGCTTGTAAATAAGGATTAGAAATAGTTTGTTTCCAATCCTTATAGCGCTCTTCTTACCATTATATATTAATAGGAGCCATCAATAACTAAAATTATATATATATGGTTTACGGTTACATTAGAGTAAGTAGTGACAAGCAGACGGTTGAGAACCAACGCTTTGAGATTAACAAGTTCTGTGAGAAGCAGAACATAGTAATTAACGACTGGATAGAAGAAACTATTAGCGGAACAAAAAACTATACTAAACGGCAGCTTGGTCGCTTGCTCCGCAAGGTACACAAAGACGACATCATTATCTGTAGTGAACTGTCACGTCTTGGCAGGAATCTCTTTATGATCATGGAGATATTGAATATCTGCATGACCAAGGAGTGTCGTGTATGGACTATCAAGGATAACTATCGCCTTGGCGATGACATTCAAAGCAAAGTCCTTGCTTTTGCTTTCGGGCTGTCTGCTGAGATAGAACGCAATCTTATCAGCCAGCGCACAAAAGAGGCACTGGCGAGAAAGAAATCTGAAGGAGCAAAACTTGGTCATCCACGTGGCTTCCGTTGTAGGCTTAACCCTAAATGTGCCAATAGGCACGACTATATTGTTAAAGAATTGGCAAAGGGTACGGAGAAAACCATTATAGCCAAGAGATTGAAAGTGTCAAAGACTACTTTCTATCGTTATCTTGTTTACACTGGACTTCACTTGCCAATAAATTGTCAACAAGAAGGATGGGAAGAATATGGCATTTACCATTGATTATAGCGTAAGCCATAAACGACCCTCAAAAGAGGGCTTTGATATTGTCATAGGCAATCCTCC
>OMRP01000008.1 GCA_900313615.1 uncultured Prevotellaceae bacterium | reverse complement strand
CGTGTCCCAGGCTGCCTCGTATGGAAGTGTTGAGCCAAAGCTTGCCGCTCTTTCTTTCGAAAAATTGACGGTTGACATTACCATCGCCACCCCAGGCCGACAACGGCGGGGCGGCGGGCTTCCTGTACTACTTCTCTGTCTTCATGTAAATCTCTCAAAGAACTCTTTCTCTTGCCTACGAACCAATTTTTTGGCCGAAAGCGGATGCAAAAGTACAACCTTTAAAACAACCCGCCAAATTTTTAGAACGAAAAAATCCCGAAAACTTAATTTTTTTCGGGATTATTGACATAAGTCAAGGGAAGGAGGGGAGTTTGGGTGTTTGAAAATTTGGAAGGTTATGATTTTGGACAAATAATGGATGTGGTGATGGCGTTTTTATTTGACGATGTAGGCACGGATGATTCTGACTGCATCGATAGGTCGGTCTTGGTCGTCGGTGGGCACCCAATCAATGTCGCGCACCACATTAAGCCCTTCCACAACCTCTCCAAACACCGTATATTGTCCATCGAGATGGGGGGTGCCCCCTATCCTTTTATACTCTTCCCTTACCTCAGGCGGCAGAACAATCGTCGACTGAGTGTTTTTGTCGAGTTGTCTTTGCGCCTTATCGAGCATGGCATCATCATGCCGTTTGCCATAAACAATATAAAACTGTGAAGCCGATGATTTTCGTTCCGGGTTGACTTCATCCCCTTCCCGTGCAGCCGCCAAAGCACCCCTTTTGTGGAAAAGTTGTGGGAAATGGATTTCCGCAGGTATTTTTTCCAGTTGCACCTGTGGCGCCACCACGGCAGAGTCGCGCGTAGCCGGGTCGCCCGCTTGAATCATAAACCCATAAATAACCCTGTGGAAAGCGATGCCATTGTAGAATCCGCTTTCCACGAGCCTCAAGAAATTGTCACGATGTGCTGGAGTCTCATTATAGAGTGCGATGCGCACATTTCCCAACGAAGTTTCCAACATCACCTCACGGCGCTCCTCTTGCGCCAGTGCCATTGAAGAAGAGAGAGCCATGACAAGCGCCACCGCCAAACCCTTCACACAAGATTCAATATGCCTCACCATCTTTTAGTTCTTCTTTATCCAGTTTATTTCTGTCGATGCTTCTCCAAGCATAGAATATATATGCCAATACGAACGGTATGAGCAGGCTCACCCATGCCATTGTTCGGAGCGTGAACTCACTGCTGCACGAGTTTGCTATCGTTAGCGAGCTTTGCAGGTCGACGTTGGAAGGATAATACGCCGTATTGTTCCATCCCGCGCAGAGCAGCAATGCGAGCACCACGAGCACCACACCAATACCCGCCGGCCATATCCCCTTGATGTAGGACTTGCTGACCACCGTCTTTATCACCGCGTAGAGCAGCAGCACTACACCCACGAAGAAGACCAACAGCACATACCACATCGAGAAGAGATTATGCAAATATTTGTTCGGTTCCATGAATATCTCTCCCGTGCCAGGGTTGTATGCATATCCATCTTTGAGCAATGTCCTTACAAGGAAAGCCAGGAAGAGGAGTAGGAAGGGAACGATGGCCCCCACCAGTCTCACCGATGCCCGTGACCGAATGTTCTCATCATTTACATTATTTATAATATAAAGCGTTCCCAATACCCTGGCCAAGAAGAACACCGCGAGTCCGAACACCAGGTTCCACGGGTCGAGCAGCGCATCCAGACCGTTTGAAGCGTTCGCCCAATGGCTTATCACCGGTTGTATAGAGTCGGTGAGGTTCATCTTTTCGACCACGAAGTTAGAGCCGTTGAAGAATGTTGCCACCGCGCCACCGAGGAGCAATGGCCCGAGTATGCCATTGATGATAAGGAACCACTGAAAAGTTTTTGTACCTAGGATATTGCCCAGTTTGTTTTGGAACTCATAACTCACCGCCTGCAAGACAAATGAGAACAAGATAATCATCCAGAGCCAGTACGCCCCACCGAAGCTGGTGCTATAAAACAAAGGGAATGAAGCGAAGAACGCTCCACCGAAAGTAACGAGCGTGGTGAACGTGAATTCCCACTTCCTACCAGTGGAATTTATGATGAGTCTCCGCTCTTCAACAGAACGACCTAGGCTGAAAATCATAGAGTTAGCCCCCTGTACAAACATCAGGAATACGAGCAGTGCCCCGAGTAGAGAAACGAGGAACCACCAATAATGTTGTAAGAAATCGTATGTCATGGCTATTTAAGTTGACGATTTGAAAAATAGACGAATAGACACTTAGTTTAAGAGATAGGGCTAGAATATTCCGGTCCCTTTTTTATCTGTTTGCAGAGTATGTTAATCTCCACGATGAGCATGGTTGTGAAGAGAGCGAGGAAGAGGAAGAATGTAAGCATCACACTTCCCGCATTGATGTCACTCACGGCAACCCATGTAGGCATCATATCCTGTATGGTCCACGGTTGCCGGCCAAATTCAGCCACGAGCCATCCCGCCTCGCTGGCCAAATAAACGCATGGCACGAGGAAAATTCCCAGTTTGAGCAACCATTTTTTCTTAGATATATCTTTCTTCTTGAGCATCCACATGACGACAAGGAAGAACAAGATGAAGATTGTGCCAAAGCCCACCATAACACGGAAGGACCAGAAGTTGATTGGCACATTGGGCACCACCTGAGAAGCGTCTTTGATATATCCATATCCGAAATACTTCATGTTGGCGTTTAGAGAAGTCGCGTATTCCTTGAGTTGTGCCAGTTGCGCATCAGTAGGGTTACCCTTCGTTTCGTCTTTCAGTTTTCTATACGCATTGAGCGTCGTTATCGCCTCCTTTCCCCGCTGCATTTTCTCCTCCAACGATGGTTCCACCTCGCCATCAGCATTGGTATATCCACCTCGAATGATATCGTTGATGCCCGGCACGAAGCCATGGAAGTCATGCGTGGCGAGGAAGGACAGCGCGTAAGGAATGCCTATGCGGAGCGGCGGTTCCTCCCCTTTTTCATAATCCGCTTGTTTGAATGGGTTCACCCACGCCACCGCCGTTAAGCTCTGGTCCGTCCCACCATTGTACAGTGCCTCCATTGCCGCCAGTTTCATCGGTTGTTTTTGCGCCACCTTATGTGCCGACATGTCACCCGTGAGGAACGCCAGCAACGAAGCTACCAATCCTACTGCAGCACCAATCTTCATGCTTTCGAGCGCCAATTTTTGTTCCCTTTTCTTCAACAAGTACCATGCGCTTACCGCCACACAGAACACCGCTCCGACAACCCACGCCGACGTTACGGTATGACAGAACTTATCAACCGCAAACGACGAAAAAGCCACGTCGGAAAACGACACCATTTCATTTCTCATCGTGTCAGGGTTGAATTCGCATCCAACGGGGTTTTGCATCCAGGCGTTTGCCACTAGAATCCACCATGCCGAGATGGTAGCACCCAGACCAGTGAGCCATGTCGCGGCGAGATGGAACCCCGCCGATACCTTTTTCCAACCAAAGAACATGACCGCCACGAATGTCGATTCCATGAAGAAAGCCACAATGCCCTCGATGGCAAGAGGTGCTCCGAAGATGTCACCTACGAACCATGAGTAGTTACTCCAGTTTGTGCCAAATTCAAATTCGAGGATAATGCCCGTGGCCACACCCATGGCGAAATTGATGCCAAAGAGTTTTTGCCAGAATTTGGCCATGTCTTTCCAGAAAGTGTTTTTCGTGCGGTAGTAGCACGTTTCCATGATGCCCATGATGAGGGCCAATCCCAATGTCAACGGGACAAAAAGCCAGTGATAGATAGCCGTGAGTGCAAATTGCGCCCTCGACCAGTCAATTGTACCGGCATCGATGTCAAGCAATAGGTGATGCATACTATTAGGAGTTTAGGAGTTTAAGAGTCTAGATGATTAGGAGTTTAGGAGATTTGACAATAGTCAGAGGCTAATTGTGAATCGTGAATTATTGATTGTCAGCCCTTTCCACAAGTTGTTTTCCCACGAATTTCGCTTCGTTTCCTTCTCCCGCATTGTTTTTCAGGAAATTAGGAAAGAAAAACAATTTTAGGACCACAAAAATGATGAACAGTTTGATGAGTATAACCGCCCACAGCGTTTTTCCCACCGTCATGTTTTTGAATCCCTCATAATAGAGACTGAAAGCCTTATATATGAAATTCGACTTTTTCATGGCGGTCAATATAAGTTTTTATTATCAATTATTTTTGCAAATATACTGTTAATTTTTAAAAGTGCAATATTATTTGTCATTTTTTTAGAAGCGATATTCCTTGACCACCCATAGCGCACAGATGATTACAAAGATTTATAGTATCAATATATATTGTTCTTTTTTTCCTTATAATTGTTAAATAAGCGCACGAGAAGGAATTAAAAGAAGTTTTTTTTTGGCAAAAATGGCGAATAATGGTATTTTTGCACTGTCGTATACGCGTCATTAACCAAGTCTATTTTATGAGATTTTTTCAGACTGTGCTATTATGGGCATTATCCATTTTGCCCTTATTTTCCCAGCAAGTGCTGACTTTGGAAGATTGTCGTCAGTTAGCCCTTGACAACAACAAACAACTTACTATCGGTCGTGCCAAGCAAAGCCTGGCCAGTGATTTGCGCAAGGCCGCCCGCACGAAATACCTTCCCAAGGTAGATGCTTTGGCTGGTTATGAATATACCAGTCGTGAGGTATCCCTGCTGAACAATTCCCAGAAAGATTTTCTGAGCAATTTAGGCAGCAATGCCGTAGGAAAGATTACCGAGCCCCTTTCCTCTATCATGACCCAGATGGTTCAACAGGGATTACTCCGTCCCGAAGATGTCCAGGCTATCCAAGAGCGAGTAAATCCCGTGATGAACGGCGTGGCCGAGAAAGGCAATGCCATTGGCCAGGATATCCGTGATGCCTTCCGCACCAATACCCATCATCTTTTTGCCGGTTCCGTGATGATTCGTCAGCCTTTATATATGGGAGGAGCCATCACCGCGTTGAACAACATCGCCGCCTTAGGCGAGGAGTTTGCGTCTACCGATTTAGACCTACGCCGTCAGTCAACCCTCTATGGCATTGAGGAAGCCTATTGGTTGGTTGTTTCGCTTCGTCACAAGCAGCGTTTGGCCCGTAGTTTTTATGCCTTGGTGAAACAGTTGAACGACGATGTTCACAAGATGATTGACGAAGGAGTTGCCACACGAGCCGATGGTCTGAAGGTTGACGTGAAGTTGAACGAGGCCGACATGGCCATCACACAGGCCAATGATGGTGTCAGTCTTGCCAAGATGTTGCTATGCCAGTTGTGCGGCCTTCCTTTGGAGAGTGATATCATATTGTCCGATGAAGAAGCCGACCATATCGTAGGCAGTGCAGCCTCGACAGACAGTACCTATACCGAAGGTTGGGATCGTCCCGAGTTGCGCATGTTGCAGACAGGCATAGACATCAGCCACGAAGGAGAGACATTGGCGCGCGCCCTGTATCGTCCGCAGATACTGTTGACCGCAGGTTACCTGATTACCAACCCCAGCACTTTCAATGGTTTTGAGAACAAGTTCAAAGGCTTATTCAACGTTGGCATTGTGGCTCGTGTTCCATTATGGAGTTGGCGTGAAGGTCATTACAAAGCCAGTGCCGCCCGCGCTTTGACCACTATAGCCGAGTTGGAATATGAAGAGGCGAGTGAGAAAATCAATTTGCAGATATCACAATGTCGCTATAAGTTGAACGAAGCCCAAAAGCGTCTGTCTATGGCCCAGAAAAACATCGCCAGCGCAGAAGAGAACCTTCGTTGTGCCACTGTTGGTTTCCACGAAGGGGTTATCAGTTCAACAGACGTATTGGGCGCACAAGCCGCTTGGCAGCAAGCCCATTCGCAGTTGATTGATGCAGAAACCGAGGTACAACTCTCACAGACCGCCCTACGTAAGGCTTTAGGAGATCTTTAAAGGGAAGAGTGAAAAGGGAAGAGTGAAAAGGGAAAAATCTATATAAGTTTGAAATTGAAGATAATTAAGATATGTCGAAGAAATCACAGCACAACAACATTCTTTTAGCCGTTGTCGGTTTTGTCTTGGTAGTGGGTATCGTTGCCTTGATAGGTTTTTTCACCCTCGACCGCAGCAAGGAGATTATCCAAGGCGAAGTGGAAGTGAGTGAATACCGAGTATCCAGCAAGGTACCTGGTCGCATTCTTGAGATTTTAGTAAAAGAAGGTGACTTTGTTCATAAGGGCGATACTCTGGCTATTTTGGACGCCCCTGAGGTGCGTGCCAAGGACGCCCAAGCCCGCAGTGTAGAGCAAGCCGCTGCCGCCATGAGCGAGATGGCCGACAACGGAGCCCGCAAGGAGCAGATTACCGGTGCTTATGAACTGTGGCAACAGGCCAAGGCCGGTTTGGACATTGCCAAGAAATCGTACGAACGTGTGCAGCGTTTGTTTGACGAAGGGGTGATGACCGCTCAGAAACGCGATGAGGCCTATGCCATGTACAAGGCTTCCGAGGCCCAGGAGCGTGCCGCCAAGAGCCAATACGACATGGCCATGAACGGAGCCCGTTCCGAGGAGCGCCAAGCCGCCGCCGCCAAAGTACGTCAAGCTCAGGGAGCTATCCAAGAAGTCAGTTCTTATATACGTGAGACCATCCAAATAGCCCCTGCCGATGGTGAAGTTAGTAATATTTACCCGAAGGTAGGTGAGTTGGTTGGTACCGGTTCCCCTATCATGAGTATAGCCGAGTTGAGCGACATGTGGGGTATCTTCAATGTTCGCGAAGACCAGCTGAACGGTCTGAAGGTGGGAGACACCTTCACCGCCTATTCCCCCGCGTTCGATAAAGAGATTAAGATGAAAGTTTTTTTCCTCAAAGACGAAGGCAGTTATGCCGTGTGGAAAGCCACGAAGACCAATGGTCAATACGACTTGAAGACCTTCGAAGTCCGCGCGCGTCCATTGGAAAAGATGGATGGTTTGCGTCCTGGCATGTCGCTGATCATTAAGGGGAAAGTGAAGAGTGAAAAGTAACAGTTCACCCGTCCCCTCCCTAGATGAGGGTAGATGAGGAGAAATAAGAACGACGTGAAGGTACTGGGACAGATATTACGCATAGCGCGTAGAGAGGTAGACATCATTATGCGGAACCCTATATATTGGTTCTGCATGGTGTTGTTTCCTGTGCTTGTCATCTTCTTCTTCACCTCGATGTTGAAGGAAGGTGTGCCCACAGAGTTACCCATTGGCGTTGTTGACGAGGACAACAGTGCCACCACCCGTGCCCTTATCCGCAAGTTGGATGCCATGCAGACCTCGGATGTGGTAAGCCACTATCCCAACATCAACAGTGCCCGCCAGGCCATCCAACGCAACGAGATATATGGTTTTCTGTTTTTCCCGGAGCACACAACCGATGATTTGTTGTCAGCGCGTCAACCCAACATCTCATTCTATTACAGCAATGCCGTGTTGGCAGCCGGCAGCATGGTGTTCCGCGACATGAAGACCGTCTGCACGTTGGGCAGTGCCGCTGTAGGTATGGCAACTATGCAGGCAAAGGGTATCAGTTCCGAACAAATCAAGGCCTTTTTGCAACCCATTGCCATTGACCTTCATCAGATTAGCAACCCTTGGACCAATTACAATGTATACCTGAGTAATGTGTTCATACCTGCCTGCATTCTGCTGTTTATCTTCCTTGTCACCCCCTACAGCATTGGCACCGAATTGAAGTTCAACCGTTCCAAGGAGTGGATGGCCATGGCCGGTAACCGTTCGTGGGTAGCCTTGGTGGGCAAGTTCCTTCCCCACCATATTATCTACCTGTTGGTAATGTTGGGTTACATGTGGTATGTGTTCGGCGTGTTGAACTTTCCCCACCCCGGTGGCTGGGGCGTCATCCTATTGCTGGCCATATTGTCTATTTGGGCCTCTCAAGGTTTTGGCATTTTTATCTTCGGGCTGATGCCCTCCTTGCGCATGTCGATGAGTGTATGTTCATTGTGGGGAGTCCTTAGTTTCACCGTCTGCGGCGGAGCCTTTCCTGTATACGCTATGGACGCGCCCATTGAAGCCCTGTCGTATCTTTTCCCCATGCGTCATTACTTCATGGTCTATCAGATAGGCATCCTTGGCGGTTATCCGTTGATTGACTGTTTTGTGAACATCCTTTTCATGGTCGGCTTTGCCGCCCTGCCCTTATTTGTCTTGCGTCGTACCCGCAAGGCCATGTTAGAATACGAATATATCCCATAAGCGATTGCGATGGAACATAATGAGAGTATATGGCACAAACTGATTGAAGGCATTCAAGACATGTGCTACATTTGGAAGAAGGAAATGGTCTCGATCATTCGTGACGAGGGCGTGTTCATCTTCTGTGTCATCGTTCCCCTGTTCTATCCCCTCCTCTATTCCTGGTGTTATAACAACGAGGTTGTTGAAGAAGTGCCTGTAGCCATTGTCGACATGTCGCACAGCGCAGAGAGTCGTGAATTCATCCAAAAATACGACGCATCATCACATGTACGAGTGGCTTATCACTGCAACAACATGCAGGAAGCCCAGGATTTGGTCGGTCATCAGAAAGCACGAGGCGTCATCTACTTCCCGCCCGACTTCGGCACCAATCTGAACCGACTGGAGCAATCGCATGTAAGTGTCTATTGCGACATGAGCCTGATGTTGGCCTACAGCGCCATCTATTCCACCGCCACCGCCGTGTCGATGGAGATGAACAAGAGTATTCAAGTGAAGTTAAGCGGCAAATACACAGCCTATGAAGAGGAGGTGGCCGGTCAGCCATTAGGCTACACCGAGGTTCCCATCTTCAACCCTGTTGGCGGCTACGGTCATGCCATTATTCCCGCTGTACTGATTTTGGTTATCCAGCAGACCCTGTTGTTAGGCATTGGCATGTCGGCCGGTACCGCCCGCGAGAACAACCGCTACCGCGACCTTGTGCCCGTGAGCAAGCATTACAATGGCATATTCCGTATCGTATTGGGCAAGGGACTATGCTATTTCATGATTTATGCCGTTTTGGGTGCCTACCTCACTATGGTCGTCCCACGTATCTTCAGTTTCGTCAACTTCTCTGATCGTTTAGCTCTGATAGGGTTACTCACCCCATATATATTAGCCTGCATCTTTTTTGGCATGACGATGAGTTGCTTTATCCGTTACCGCGAGAATGTGATATTGATTGTCGTTTTCACCTCCATCCCCCTGCTGTTCATGAGCGGTGTGTCGTGGCCCGAAGCCTCCATCCCAGGTCTTTGGAAGAGCGTGGCCTACCTTTTCCCCTCTACCTTTGGTGTACGAGGTTTCGTCCGTATCAATAGTATGGGAGCCAACTTGGCTGACATACAACATGAGTATCAGATGTTATGGGTTCAGGTTGTCGTTTATTTCTTCACCACCTGTTTGGTTTACCGTTACCAGATTCTTCATGCCCGTCGTCATGCTATCGAACGGCTTCAACGGTTGCGTGACAAGACACGTGAAGCCCATCAATCCAAGGAAGGGGCCACCTCATGAGAATCCGTTTGTTCAGACTGTTATCCGTCGTCACATCTTTCTTTTTCTCACTTTCATCCTACAGTACCCAGGCCGATACCATCCCCATCACTTTCAGCCATGGGCGCATTCTCTTGCCCGTCGAGATTGGTGGTCATGAACATCAGTTTGTGTTCGATACCGGTTGCAGTTGCGGTCTACTTTTCACCGACGAGACCATATCCATCAAGCAAGGCGGTCTGTTTTCCTTCACCTTTGTGAGCGACGCCGCCGGCAATGTACATCTGACCAAGAAGAAACGCATCCCCATGATGCGCATCGGCAAGACCGACATCAAGAAATACCGCGTTATCGTCAGCCCCCCCAGCAGCATGATGCGCCAAGAATACGACTGCCAAGACATCGTAGGCTGTATCGGCAGCGACCTTTTCAAGAAGAAAGCCGTAAAGATTGATGTCAGACGTGGTGAGATGGTGGTCAGTGACACCCCTCATTTCTTCTCAAGCGAACCTGGTTTCCGCATTCCTTTCGAGACCGACATGCACGTGCCCTATATCATGGTAAAGACCCGTTCCGACAAAGAAACCAAGTATATGTTCGACACGGGATTTCCGGGTTATATCACCGTAAGGAAGAAAGACCTTGAGCATATAGACACTCTTTCCACAGCGACAGGCTCCACCAATGCCGGCATTTACGGTAAGAGTCATGACCAATTTATCGCCAAAGTGTTATTGGACAGTATCAGCATTGGCGGTTGCGTGTTCCGCGACATCACCACCAACGTGCAACGCTCCAACACGTCGAGCGTTGGCAGCTTGTTATTGAAATACGGAACGCTTGTCATCGATTACCGCCAGCGTGAGATGATTTACCAGCCTTATGAATACGACGGTGGCATCACTATCGGTAACCAATATCACTCCGTGGTGCTGATGTATGACGGCAAGAGCTATAAGGTCACCTTGGTGTGGGAAGACAGCAAGGCATGGCAAAACGGTGTTCGTGTGGGAGACCGCTTAACCCAAATTGACGGCATCAACGTAGAAGACAACCCGTGTGCCTATTTCAATTTAGACATGACTAAAAAACACGTCCTCACCTTGGTTTCAGAAACAGGTGAGGAACGAGAGTATAGGGTTGAGTGATGAGTGATGAGTGACGAGTGACGAGTGATGAGTTTTACTTTACCCCGACCCTTTTGGTTGGAGGTTGTTCGCGGTTACGTCGATTGACGGTCGTGACAACCGCTTGAGCCAAATTGATGAACGCCTGCCCTGTGGCTGTGTCGATGTCTAGAGCCGCAGGTTTACCTTGGTCACCATTCTCACAAATCGACTGCACCAATGGTATCTGTGCCAACAGCGGCACATTTGCCTCTTCCGCCAGTTTCTTTCCCCCATCCTTACCAAAGATGTAATAGCGGTTCTCAGGCAATTCAGCCGGTGTGAACCAAGCCATGTTTTCCACCAATCCAAGAATCGGCACATTCACCTTGTCGTTTTGGTACATATCAATACCCTTTCGCGCATCCGCCAACGCCACCTCTTGCGGTGTGGTCACGATGACCGCTCCCGTGATGGCCAACGTTTGCAGCAACGTCAGATGTATGTCACTCGTTCCCGGTGGTGTGTCAAGGATAAGGTAATCAAGTTCACCCCAGTCAGCATCGCCAATAAGTTGTTTGAGCGCATTCGAAGCCATGCCTCCACGCCAAAGCGTCGCCGTTTCCGGTTTTACGAAGAAACCAATGCTGAGCAATTTCACCCCATACTGCTGTATGGGTTCTATGAGGTCACGTCCGTCCACCCTCACCGCATAAGGCCGAGCATCCTCCATTTGGAACATTTTGGGCATTGACGGTCCAAAGATGTCCGCATCGAGCAGTCCCACCTGATAGCCCAGTCGTGCCAGTGATATCGCCAAGTTAGCCGCCACGGTGCTCTTTCCCACACCCCCTTTGCCACTGCTTACCGCTACGATGTTCTTCACCTGTGGCAACAGTTTGTCTGGTTCCGGTCGCGCCGCCGACTTGAACTCCGGCGTGATGGTCACCTCCACCTCAGGACTCACATGGTAGTGTATGGCCGCCTCTGCCGCCTTGAGCGTTGATTTGAGGAACGGGTCGGTATCGCGCGGAAAGATAAGCGAAAACGCCACCTTCATGCCATCGATATGTAAGTTGTCTGCCAGCATCTCGCTGTCGATAAGATTCTTCTTTGTGCCGGCATAAGTAACTGTAGCCAGTGCGTCAGTGATAAGTTTTGGGTAGAGGGTCATTTGAGATTGATGATTATGATTTGTTGGTGCTTTTAATTCGCGGCAAAATTACGAAATAAACACGACACGGCAAAAGAAAAACAGCATGAACATACTTTTATACTCAAACGATTGAGAACTAAAGAGGAGGATGAATATGTTTTTTCAACCCGAAAAATGGGATTGTCACAAAAAAGAAGTAAATTTGCAAAGCACAAGACAAATTACCATGCGAAGATTACACTTATTACTAACAGGATTGACACTCATTATCAGTCTGACGATGGTACGTGCCCAGGTTCAGACATCGTCAGCCGATACCCACACCTTTTGGTTGGGTGCCGACATCAGTGGCACCACCGAGTTGGAAGCCCGCGGTTGGCAATTATACAATGCCGCTGGCGAGCCAAGGGAAAATACCGTCCTGATGAAAGAGTTGGGGCTCAACGCCATCCGTCTTCGTGTTTGGGTGAACCCACGTGATGGATTCTGCTCAAAAGAAGACGTTCTCACCATGGCTTTGCGAGCCCAGTCGTTGGGTATGCCCGTGATGATTGACTTCCACTATAGCGACTGGTGGGCTGACCCTGGCAAGCAACCCATCCCCAAAGCATGGGAAGGTATGAGCCTGAAACAGATGCGCAAAGCACTCGCCCGTCACACCCGTGAGACATTACAACTGTTGAAGAAAAACCATATCGATGTGCGATGGATACAGATAGGCAACGAGACCACCAATGGCATGCTGTGGGAGACAGGACGTGCCGAGACCAATATGCGTGGTTATGCCCTTCTCACGAAGAGCGGCTACGAAGCCGCCAAGCGCGTCTACCCCAACGCCCAATGTATCATCCACCTCGATGCCGGCTGCGACATCAATCGCTATCATTTCATCCTCAACGGTCTTCGCGAGAATGGCACTACCTGGGACATGATAGGCATCAGCGTATACCCTTACTGGGACATGCAGGCCGGACTGACGACCAGCAGTGAGGAGACTTTACGCAAGGTGACCGACAATGTGAAACGCCTAGCCACGGAATACGGCACTGAAGTGATGGTGGTAGAGACCGGTGTCGAGGCGAAAAAGCCCGAGGAAGGCAAACGGTTCATGTCAGCCCTACTGCGAGCCATGCGTTATGACACCGACGGACATTGTCATGGTGTGTTCTATTGGGCGCCCGAGGCAGAAGGCCACTATCCGTTGGGCGCCTTCGACAACCACCGTCCGACGGTCATCATGGAAGCGTTTGGAGAAATGAAAACAGACAACTGAAGATATGAAGAGAATCATTAGTATCGTATGGCTTTTGTTGACATTGACAGCCATCTATGCCGAGAACAATCCCTATCGTAGCGACGTAATGTGGGTCGCCGTACCCAACCACGCCGACTGGACCTACACCACGGGCGAAGAAGCCATCGTCGAGGTGCAGGTATACAAATACGGCATCCCCCGCGACGGAGTAGTCAATTACAGCATTGGCGGCGACCTGTTGGACAGTGACCACCAAGGCATGATAACACTGAAAGAAGGCCGTGCCACCATCAATATGGGTACCTCGCAAGAGCCAGGTTTTCGTGACCTTCGTTTGGAGATAGAGTTAGACAATCAGCGTTACAAGCACCATGTGAAGGTTGGTTTCTCGCCCGAAAAGATTCAGCCTTGGACACAGGAGCCCGCTGACTTCATGAGTTATTGGCGCAAGGCCATGAAAGAAGCGCAGCAATATCCATTGAAATACACCAAAGAATACGTTCCCGAGATGAGCGATGGCACCACCGATAGCTGGCTCATCCACTTGGAATTGAACAAAGCAGGTCAATCGCTCTACGGCTACCTGCTCATGCCCAAAGATGCCGAAAAGGGCAGTTGTCCAGTGGTGCTCACCCCTCCTGGTGCCGGAGTCAAGACCATCAAGGAAGTGACCAGTCGTCCCTATTTCCAAGAGAATGGCATGATACGTTTTGTGACCGAGATACACGGCCTCGATCCACGTATGCCCGAGAGTTATTTTGAAGAGATGCGCCGCGCATTTGAGAGCAAGGACCACGGTTACCTTCGTAGCGGTCTCAACGACCCCGACCGTTACTATATGCGTCACGTGTATCTCGGTCTGGTTCGCTGCATCGACCTACTCTGCTCGTTGCCCGAGTGGGACGGCCGTAACGTCATCACCCTCGGCGGCAGTCAAGGCGGAGCCCTCGCCCTCGTGGCCGCCGCCCTTGACCATCGTGTCAACTTATGCGTTGCCAATCACCCCGCCTTGAGCGATATGGGAGCCGGCAGTGCAGGACTCACCAGTGGTTATCCTCATTTTCGTTTTGAAGAATACAATACCGCCACGCTTCGTACAATGTCGTACTACGATGTGGTGAATTTTGCCCGTCATATCCGTTGCGAGACCTACATGACATGGGGTTACAACGACAATACCTGTTCCCCCACCACCAGTTATGCCGTATGGAACACGCTCCGTTGCCGAAAGACCTCGCTCATCACCCCCATCAACGAGCACTGGACCAGTGATGCCACCAACCGCGCCCAAATGGAATGGGTGAAGCGCCGTTTGGCAGATGAAGACAATCCGAACGACAACAACTGAGCCCCGTCCCCTCGTTGATGATGAAAAGAAAAGAAGGAAAAGCCGTTATTGGCATACTGGTATTGGTGAGTTTGGGTCATTTGCTGAACGACATGTTCCAAGCAGTGATACCCGCCATTTATCCCATGATTAAAGAATCTTTGGGACTTAGTTTTGTGCAGATTGGCATCATAACCTTGGTGAACCAACTCACCTCATCCCTGTTGCAACCCTTGGTGGGCTATTTCTCCGACAAGCACCCCCGCCCCTATTCACTGGTCGTGGGCATGTGCTTCACCCTCATGGGGTTGCTCTTGCTTTCCATGGCCGATAATTTTTGGCTTATCCTCCTTTCCGTTGCTTTTGTAGGAATCGGTTCATCTGTGTTGCATCCCGAGTCGTCGAAGGTAGCACGCATGGCCTCAGGCGGTGCCAAGGGTTTGGCGCAGAGTATTTTTCAAGTTGGCGGTAACATTGGCCGTGCCATAGGTCCCGTTGTGGTGGCCCTGCTCATTGTTCCCCACGGTCAGGGTTCTATCCGTTGGCTGACATTGCTGGCCGTTGTCGCCATTCTTATACTTGCCCGCATCGGGCGTTGGTATGCCAGTTATATAGCGCGTCATGGCCAAGGTCCCTCAAAGTTTGACGTGGAGAACAAACGTCGACACAGTCGCAAGGAGATAACCATCGCCCTGTTGGTGCTGTTGGTGTTGATGTTTTCAAAAGACTTTTACATGTCGAACATCCAGAACTACCTCACCTTCTTTCTCATCGACAAGTTTTCGCTGAGTGTGGAATCATCGCAATACTGTCTGTTCGCCTTTTTGGCCGCCTCTGCCGTGGGACTGATTATCGGTGGTGAGGTGGGCGACCGTTATGGCCATAAATACGTGATTTGGGGCAGTATCCTCGGTGCCGCGCCTTTTGCGTTGTTGCTCCCCTACTGCAATTTGTTTTGGACCATCGTTTTGTGTGTGGTGATAGGTCTGATTATCACCTCGTCGATGTCGGCCATCTTGGTTTATGCCACTGAGCTGTTGCCTGGCAATGTGGGAATGATAAGCGGAGCCTTCTTTGGTCTCTCTTTTGGACTCGGTGGCATTGGTTCCGCGTTATTTGGATGGATGGCTGACGTAAGTGGCATCCAGCATGTATTTGCACTAACCGCCTTTTTGCCGTTGTTGGGCATATTCACGTATTTCCTGCCTGACGTGAATTCGAAGAAATAACAACTGTCAGAACATTGGTTGATTAGCAAGAAACATTGTAACTTTATGATGTTGAAAATCCCCCAATATGACAGGGAGATGTCATATTGGGGGATCATCATGAGCGTTAAATCCTTTTACTTAATCATCACCGTGTGTCCATTTACGACATAGATGCCTTTCAGTCCGGCAGTCGTGGTTACCTGGCGGCGCAACAGACGGCCATCTACAGAGTAGATGTCGAAGGGCTGACCGTCAGCCACTATCAGACGGATGTCAGAGGTAATGGTGAGAGTGGCGGTAACGGGACGCGACTCATTGCCGCTGGCATAGACGGCGGTAACGGCAAAGGAGTGCTCGCCTTCGGCCAACTGCCCAGCAGCCATGGTGTAAGTGGTGACCTCACCCTCAACAGTGGCGATAAGTTGTTGGTCAACATAGACGTTGTACTTGGCGGGCAAGGAAGGCGCTTTGGTGAAAGAGATGTCGTCGACCACCAGCGCAAAGTTGTCATAAGAGTTGAAGTGTCGGATGGCGATATAACCCTCCTGACCAGCATAACTGCTGAGATCAACGGAGAACTCCTGCGACCAACCCGTGACATCGAACACATCAGACACCTGTGTGAAGTCATCTACCGACTCATTGCCCGTGGTAGAGACATACACGGCAAAATGCACAAACAAGCTTCCTTTTTGCCGACCCGATTTGGGCTAAAAAAGCCGTGCCCCGAATCACTTCGGAGCACGGAGGAAAAACAAATCTTTAAACCCTTATATGTAACAATCTAGTTTTTGTGTGGTATTAGAGGTTGCTTATGTCATGTGATTACTTTTGTGTCTAGTGTTTACTTGTGTGGGCTTACCGTGCGTGCACCCGAGGTGCGTGCGCCAGAAGTCCTTGCTGTTGGTTGAGAGGTCCTCGGAGCCGTTGTCGCATGGCCGGAGCCGAACGATGTGCTGCCGTGGTTGAACGATGCAGAACCGTTGTGCGAAGGATTCGTTGCGGAACCCGTCCGCGCCGGTGTGCCATGGTTGAAAGTACGCTGTGTCGTCGTTTTGTGCGGCGCCGCAGTGTGGTTGAAAGTCCTTCCAGCATAGACGCTGCGCTCGTGCCTATTGTTTCCGCCGCGATAGTGGGCGTAGGTATGCGGGCGACCCATGTAGAAGTGGTACCTGTCAGCATAGCGCGAATAGATGTAGAACGTGAAGTGGTTTCCGCTCCACCCTATCGGGCGATAGAAGTAACTGGCCATCATATAGACGTCATACTGCCAGGGAGAGAGCACATAACGGAGATCCATGTTACGACGAGTCCAGTATACACCGTTCAGGTCGGCAAAAGTTCCCACGCTATAGAAGTAGTCAAAATTGATTTCATATACTGCTGCATACTGCTCTGCATTAAGACCCAGTTCATAGGCCATCTTGTCGCTGAGGAACAGAGCTTCGTTACGAGCCTGTGTGTATGTCATTGCGGTGGCGGAGATGGCTATCGTCATCATCACTGCCAAAGTCATCATCTTTTTCATAATGGTACTTTTTAAATGGTTAGACGAATTGGTTATCTTCTTGTTTTCATGGGCAAAGGTAGGAGAAAAAACAATCCGCCGCAAAGGATAAATCCTAAAGCGGTGTAGGATTTTCCCTAAAGTGAAGGGGGAAAGCCTCTCCCTCTCCCTATCCCCCTTCCATGAGGGGGAATATTGATTGAGAGGAATACATTTACATATTACTATGATGACAATTTACAATAATGCTCATAAAAAGTAGGTGAAATGTGTTGGTCTTTCATGAATAAATTGTATTTTTGCACCAACCTGATGACTTAAGAAATGAGAAAGACACTTATTATATTATTTGCTTTTTTAGCCATTTTTGTGATGGCACAAAATAGTGATGCCGACTTCAGCCGTTTGGGACAGCAAGCCAAAGTGTCGGCCGACAGTGTTCCCGCTGTACTCCGTGAATTTATGGAGCGCGAGCAGGCGTTACGATATACCGACCGTGTGGAGGCCGCCGTTCTGGAGACATTACTGTCTATGCAGACCACCGACAGCTTGGCCCGTGAATACCGTCGGTTGGCGTTAAGCGACCTCGACGCCCTCGCCCGTGCCAAGGCGAAGGACTATCCCAAGCTGGTAAAACGCATGCCGATGGGCCGGTATTTCAACGACGACATGTTGAGCGTGATAGGTTTCGAATTGGGTGAATACGACCTGCTTCACAACTACTACGAACGACATGGTAACAGGGAGGCTGCCCTGCTCTGCGCCCTGGAAGCGATATGCCAGCGTGGCGATGCTAAGACGAGGAAAATGGAAGGCTCCACCTATGTCGCCACCCTCGACTCGCTGATGACCGTTTACGGTGACCTCGACCTCTCGTGTGAGATAGCCATCGAGCGCTACAAGTTCATGGAAACGGCGAGAGACGTGAAGCCAACCGAGAAGGTGACCTATCTGAAACCGTTCCTTGCCCGTTACAAGAAATACGAACGCGTCGGCATCCTGCGCAATGCCTTCAACGAGCTGACCTACCCCACTGCCTCGATGACGAGTTACTCTTCCCTCCTCACCTCACGCGACAGTCTGTATTTGAAGTTTAGCCACCGCAATGTCAGCAGCGCCACCCTGTGCATCTACAGCACCGACATGCGCAATGATGAGAGAGGTGGGCTATGGAGTGCTCACCGCACCCATCGCGGTCTTCCCAAGAAAGAGTTCAAGTTTTTCCGCCGCGGCCACAAGTTCAAGACACTGCCGAGTCACAGCCGGAGCATGACCTTCGGCGAAGAGACCCTTTACGACACTCGCAGCGAGACGTTACACCTGCCTCCCCTTCCCGTAGGCATCTATATCGTGGAAATCGGCACTGCGTCGAAGCCCAAGATGGAACCGCTGCGCCACCTGCTCTTCGTGAGCGACGTGCGCGTGCTGATCACCCCGCTTCCCGACGACAGCTGTATCGTAACCGCCGTAGATGCCCTGAGCGGTCGTCCGCTGGAGCATGCCACGCTGCAGGTGATAGAAGAGAGCGATGACGATGACGATGACATCAACTTTACTGCCACCACCATCGCCATGGACGAGCGCGGCCAGGTGGTGCTCGACGATGCCGACGTAGAATGCAACGTCTTTACCCCCGACGACCATGCCCTGCCCCTGTTCTCCCCCGACGACTACATTAACTTCGATGGCATGACAGAAGAAGATGAAGAGCAAGTGGTGGGCGAGTTGATGACCGACCGCAGCGTGTACCGTCCTGGCCAGACCGTCCATCTGGCATTGGTCGCCTACACTCAGGAGCGTTGCACCACACAGGTACTGCCCAACCAGTCGTTCATCGTGACCGTGCAGAATCCCCAATGGAAAGAGATTGACAGTTTGTCGTTGACCACCGACGCCTTCGGCACCGCCCATATCGAGTACCGTCTGCCTGCTCACCTGCCCTTAGGCCGTTACACCTTCAGCATCGACAAAAAACGTTCGGACATCAAGCAACGCTTACATGGCACCACCGGCCAAACCATCCTCGTGGAGGAATACAAACGACCCACCTTCAAGGTCAGCCTTGACAAGAGCAACGATGTAGTACGTATTGGCGACACCCTGCGTTTGGTCGGCCGTGCCCAGACCATCACGGGTGACCCAGTACGAGGTGCCACCGTAACGTGGAGCAGCGTCATCAGAAGCGCCCGCCAATGGAAAGTATTGCGCGATGAGTGTGACACCTTGATAACCGACCATGAAGGACGGTTCACCATCACCCTTCCCATTGTCAGTCAGGAGCGTCACCCCATCGACGATGATATTTACCGCACGGAGATTCACGCCTACGTAACCGACGTTGCCGGCGAGACCCATGAAGTGACGGGTAACTACCAATTCACAAAACGTGGTATTGCGCTGAGCAGTAACGTGCAGGGCAAACTCCTTGAGCGGAAAGATTTGGACACCTTTACTTTCACCCTCCAAGCCACCAATTTCTGTGGTAACAAGGTGGACATACCCTTCCAATACCTATTAGACGAACAGTCCGGCGTAGGCAGCACTTTTACCGCGCCTCAATTAGGCACAGGCCCCCATACCCTCGTTATCACCCATGAAGCCGACACCCTGCGTCAGGTATTCATCGTCTACGACCGAGAAGCCACACGTCCGTGTGTATCCACCTCCGACTGGTTTGATGTTTCTGGTTCCACTTTTGATGAGGAAGGCAAAGAACCATGCAGTGTATGGATAGGCACTTCCGAACGCGATGTCACCATCCACTATTATGTCTTCACCGCCGACAGTCTGCTCAGTCAAGGACTGTTGCATCTGAGCGACAGCATCGTCAGGCAGGATTTTACTTACCACGAGGATTATGGCGACGGCATCACCGTATTGTACAGTTGGTACAGCAACGGCAGGTACTATCAAGAGACCGCCCAATTTGAATTGGCCAAACCTGAAAAGAAGTTGAATGCCCAATGGACCACCTTCCGTGACAAGTTGATGCCCGGTCAGCAGGAAGAGTGGCGTCTGAAGTTGACCCATCAGGACGGTCGCCCCGCCGATGCCCGTGTGATAGCCACCCTCTACGACAAGTCATTGGACGAGTTGGTGAGCCGGCACAATTGGTCGTGGAACACCCGCCAAACACGTCGTATGGCCGATGTGGACATTTACCAGCGCTCAGAGCAACTGAATGCCTCTGACTACTATGTCCATATCAAACATGCCAAGGAAGAAGAACTTATCATGAGTTGGCTGAATTTCGGTATCGGCAATTTTGGGCAAGGAGTTCCTGTTGGCGGTCAAGTGGTCGATGCCGATGGCGAGCCCCTCATCGGAGCCTCCGTCATGGTAGTAGGCACCCGCATAGGCACGGTGACCGACATCAACGGCAACTATCAATTGATGGCTCCTGCCGGCAGTCGTCTCTCCTTTGCCTATATCGGCTACAAGACGAAGACCTTGCATGTAATCTCGCACACCATAAATGTTATAATGGAAGAAGATGCCAATGCATTGGAAGAAGTGGTCGTGGTGGGCTATGGCACTCAGAAGAAGAGCAATCTGACGGGAAGCGTAGCGGGTGTGAAGTTCACAGAACCCGTCATTAAACGCGACACAAGTTCCCACATCAGCCAACCCCTGTATATCGTTGACGGAGAGATTGTTGATGACATCAGCGGCATCCCCTCCGATGCCATCGTTGAAATGACCACTCTCAGTGGCAGTGACGCCACCGGTATCTACGGAGCACGGGCTGCAGGTGGAGTCATCGTCATCACCACTAACCAGGGGAAGCAGGTCACCTCGCCGAGTGTCCCCCTGAACGTCGCTTTGCGTGAGAACCTGTCGGAGACCGCCCTCTTCAATCCCACCCTGCGCACCGACGGCAATGGAGAGGTGAGCATCGCCTTCACCCTGCCCGAGAGCATCACCACATGGCAGTTCCTTGGTTCCG
Organism: uncultured Prevotellaceae bacterium; assembly: GCA_900313615.1. Lineage (GTDB taxonomy): Bacteria > Bacteroidota > Bacteroidia > Bacteroidales > Bacteroidaceae > Prevotella. Next base: position 117,369 of record OMRP01000008.1, on the reverse strand, counting down.
CCCATACCCGTGACATGGACCACGCCATTGTGGAAGCCACGACCACCGCCCATCAAGACCTGATGGTGCAACCCAATATGCCCCGTTATCTGCGTAGCGGTGACAAAGCTACCCTGACCGCCCGTGTGAGCAATACCTCCGATAAAACCCTTAAGGGCACTGGCGTGATGCAGCTCATCGACCCCGAAAACGATCATATCGTCTATACCAGCCGCCAACCCTTCCAGGTCATGGCCGACAGCGTGAGTTCCCTCACCTTCACCTATACCCCTGGTGAGCAGACACCAGCGTTGCTTACTTGCAAGATAGCTGTCATGGCCGATGGCATGACCGACGGCGAACAGCATTACCTGCCCGTATTGCCGAGTGTAGAGCCCCAGTTGAACACATACTCCTTCACCCTGCCTGGCCCCACCAACTCGTTGATTGACGTGAAGCAACTCTTCCCCGCGGGCTGCACCGACAAACGTTTCACCTTCGAATACACCAACAACCCCGCCTGGCTGATGGTGGAAGCCTTGCATGAATACGCGCATCCCTATGATGACTGTGCCATCTGCCAAGCCATGGCCCTCTTCTCGCAAGATATCGCCACATCGTTGGGTAGCCATGAGGAGATAAATGCCGCCATTCAGCGTTGGAACGAGGAACAAGACAGTGTCACCGCGCTCTCACCGCTTGAACGCAACGACGAAGTAAAAAATATCCTCCATGAAGAGACACCATGGCTGATGGCAGCCGAGAACGAGCGCAAACAGAAAGAACATCTCTTATCTCTCTTTGATCAAGAGAGACAAAAGAAGTTACACAACAAAGCGTTGAACGCCCTCCGTATGTTACAGAACGGCGATGGCTCGTGGAGTTGGTTCCCCGGCATGCCAGGCAGCCCATACATTACCCATGTGGTATCCGAATTGTTGGTGCGCAGCAACGCTCTTTGCGGTCGACATCTCGACACACAGCCCATGTTGGACGAAGCCTTCCATTACATGGGCAGCAAGGGAGCCGACCTGCACTACCTGTACCTGTGTGCCTTGGACGGTAGACATCCCTCCGACTCGCTGCGGCGCGAGGTACGCAAGGAATTGAAAGCCCTGCGTCGTGAAGCCAAGAGCAATGACATCAGCGATATCTATTCCGCCGCCGTGAAAGCCATCGTGCTGGATGCTTTCAATGAAAAAGGCGCCGAGGCCTTGCTCGACCAGATCATGGCCCTGACCGTCACCGAGCGTACCCTCGGCCGATATTTCGATTCCTACCTCGCCCCCTATTCATGGTTGGACTACAAGATTCCCACCCAGGTGATGGTTATTGAAGCCTTGGAGCGCATCCGTCCCGATGACGAGAAAAAGATTGCCGAGATGCGACAATGGCTGTTGCAGGAGAAGCGAAGTCAATATTGGGTCACCCCCATACAATCCGCCAATGCCATCTATGCCTTCCTGCGTGGCAATATGGAGAGTCTGAACACCTACTCCATGCCCACCATCACCATCGATGGCGAGACCGTGGACACGAAGACGGGTACTGGCACTTTGGGATATGTGAAGACGACACACCCGGCAAAAGAGGCGAGTGAAATCAATATTATCAAGCATGAGCGCCACACCTCATGGGGTACTGTCTATGCTCAATATATGCAACGCAGTGAGGATGTGGAAGCAACAGGCAACGACCTACAGGTACATCGCGAGATTATCGCCCCCCATGGCGGTGCACTTCGCGTAGGCGACAAGGTACGGGTACGCATCACGCTCACCGCCAAGCGTGACCTTGACTTTGTTCAGGTGAACGACCGCCGTGCCGCCTGCTTGGAACCTGTCGACCCATTGAGTGGTTATCGTAACGGCTATTATGTTCAGAACCGTGACTGCACCACCCAATATTTCATCTCGATGCTGAGTAAAGGCACGCACGTGATAGAAAAGGAGTTTTACGTTGACCGCGCGGGCACATACCATAGCGGCAGCATCACGGCACAGTGCGCATACGCGCCGGAGTTCATGGGAACAGAAGGGAGGTATACGGTGAAGATTGAGAATTGAGAATTGAGAATTGAGGAGTGAAGGAGTGAGAGGAGTGAAAGGAGTGAAGACAAATGAGGGAAGGGAAAACATAGGGGTGAAGGAGTGAGAGGAGTGAGAGGAGTGAGAGGAGTGAGAGGAGTGAGAGGAGTGAAAACAAATGAGGGAAAAGGGAAAAATATAGGAGTGAAAAATGAGGATACAATAATCCCCATCCTAGGAGGGATGGGGATTATGTATTTTATTGGATGGACACCTTTCGGGATGTGCCATCGGTGTATTTCACAACGTAGATACCTTTTTGTGAAGGTTTACCATCAATGAGTTTGCCATCGAGGGTGTAGTACTCAGAGGCGAGAGGTGAGAGGTGAGAGGTGAGAGATTCGTCGATGCCTGTGGTCTCTTCTTCCTCGAAATCGAAAGCGTTGGCTTTGGTATCTTTAACAGCGTGAAGAGAATCAACAGGGACGTCTTTTCCCGTTATGAAGATGATATTATATGATCCGCATAGATTGGAGAGTTCGTTTACATCACGATTTACGAGAGCCTTTTCGGAATCATCACCTTCGAAAATATATAGAGTCATGTCAGAACTGACATTGTAATTACCCATAAATACGGGATTAGGATGCCAGCCACTATCATTGATGGCGCTGTAAAGCCATAACGCACCACCAAAGAAGGCTCCCGCCAGACCACCCAATGCACCTCCAACAAGCGCACCTAAGGGACCTGCAGTACCAAAACCAACAAGAGCTCCTGTACCAGCAAATGTCGCCGTCATACCTGCGAAGATACTACCTCCAATCTTATTTGCCTCGTCTTTATAGGTATCAGACAAAGCAACTACGGCCATGACGGTGCCACCTTCTATTTCAAGATTTCCTCCTTTATTACTTTCACTACCACCAATAGCACACGCAAAGCGATCTGAAATGGCCTTTACCATGCCACCATAGATGCTGACGTCGAAGCCGCGACAGTCTTCGCCGCCGCCAATGCCCGCACCATACTTACCACCTGTAGCCACAATGTCGCCGCCATAAATTTTGACTGTGCCGTAGTGGTCATTATCATCACCGCAGCCAATGCCAGCAGCATAGTTACCACCCTTTGCCCTGATGATGCCGTTGTAGATGATGATATCCTTGAAACCACTCTTATCCTCGTCGCCACCGCCAATACCAGCTACATCAGACGCACCCGTGGCTTCAATAAAGCCACCGTGAATAGTGATGTTACCAGATACATAGTCCTCGTTTCCGCCGATGGCAGCGGCATTTTCTTTAGAACCTTTTGCAATGAGCTTGCCCATGTTGTCGCCATAGGACTGCGAGTAGATGTGCAAGTGTGTATCCGGTTTTACTTTCAGTCCACCTTCAATTGTCACTTCAGCATCGTCGTAGAGGACGATATGTACGTCTTTTCCCTGGCAGGTCAAGCCGTTGGGGATGGTTTTCTTACCCTTGACAACGAACCAGAAACTATCCCCCCAGAGGTCACCTCCATGTGAGAACGTATCTGAGCAGAGGTTTACGACTTCTTTGTCTTCGGGTATCGCCTTCTGCGTGTGTACCACCTGTTTCTTTTCACCATCCCAAGAACACTCGTAATACTTATCTACTGTCTCAATACCGACTTCACCCTTTTCGTCGAAAATCAGATAATATGGGAATGCAGAGTCTTCGTTGAGGAAAAAATGGTTGTTTTCTTTATTATATATAGCATAATTGACGGTGAATGCCTCGTTGTCACCATGAATTTTCATTTTGACACCGATGCGCGAGGCATTGTCGAAAGCGCCAGTGCAGCGAATTTTCTTACCGTTTAAGAGGTAAAGGTCATCTTTTCCGTTGCCATTGACCATCACTTTGCCCTGCATCGCCACAGTGCCTTCGTTCCACATGCCACCACCATTGCCACCAGCCTCGTTGCGTTGTATTGTCGCGCCAAGGATGGTCAGCGTGCCATGGTTGTAAATTCCTCCACCGTGGTCGTTGGCCTTGTTACCACATATAGTTGCCCCTTGGACTGTCATCTTTCCATAGTTGGTGATGGCACCTCCGTTGACAGCCATGTTGTCTTTCACCATGACTCCACTGCAGAGTGTGAGCGTGCCGTAGTTGGCTATTGCGCCGCCGTCGGTTACCGCTGTGTTGCCGCTAATTGTACCTCCCTGGACAGTCAGGGTGCCAAGGTTGAATATGGCACCGCCATTTGTCTTGTCACTCCGTCCACCAGTGATGAGTCCTCCTTTTCCACCGTCTTTGATAGTCAACGTGCCACCCTTGTCCACATAGATCACCTTTGCATCTACATCGGAGTTTTGCATCAGTGCATCCCAGTTGTCGTCGATGGCCAGTTTGTGGCCGTTCAGGTCGATGGTATAATTATCGCCATCATTGATGTTAATTGTAGAACTTAAAATGATGTCTTCGGTGAGCATGATTACACCGTTACAATCCCTAGATGCCTTGGCGTTCTGAATAACTTGGGGCAAATAAGAAGAAGCCGTGTAGACAGCCTTACCGCCGTTACTCAAAGCCGTTTTCAGTTCAGTTTCATTAGCTACTTTCGTCTGCGCCCATGCTCCACTGGCGAGGGCAAGCAAAGGGATAAGCGCCCACGTTCTACGCAGGCGACCCTTTGTTAAAGAATTCATTGTTTTTTTCATCGTTGAATTATATCCTGAAAATTCTGCGCAAAATTACAAGTGTATTGCATACACAAATGCAAGAATAAACGCCCCAATATCAAACTTGATGCGACAAGTGGCCAAATATGCGACAAGAGAAGGGGAAAGGTGTGTTTTTTGTCGCAAGAGTCCTCCCCCTGGCCCCCTCCCAAGGAAGGGGAAAGAGGATGGAACCTCCCCCTGGCCCCCTCCCAAGGAAGGGGAAAGAGGATGGCGCGATATGAGAAAGGTAAAGGTGAAGTTTGGAAGTTTGGGGCGTATCGGGGGACAAGATGGCACTCAAATGCGCCAATTTGTCAGTGGAATGATTGGGGCACAGGATTTGGAGGAAAATTATTAAGAAATTAAAGAATTAAAAAATTAGAAAATTGAAAGAAAAGAGGTTGGGACAGTGTTTAACAAACCACCCCTACCCCCTCCTAGGAGGGGAATGAAAAAAGGAGGGGAAAAGAGGGAGATAAAACATCACATTTGAAAAACAAGAAAGGAGAAAAGATATGAATTTTGACAAATTTACAATCAAAGCACAAGAGGCAGTGCAGGAAGCGCTGCAAAGTGCCGAGCGCAATGGTCAACAAGCCATTGAGCCAGAGCATCTGCTGAAAGGAATTCTTCAAAAGGGACGCGATGTGGTAAGTTTCGTGTTCCAAAAAACAGGAGTCAATATTCAGCAGGTAGAATCCGTGACCGACCAAGCCATCGCCCATTTGGCGCGTGTGCAAGGCGGACAACCCTATTTTTCCAACAGCGCCAACCAAGTGCTGCAGCGCACCCTTGACATCTCGCAGAAAATGGGTGACGAGTATGTGAGCATCGAGCCACTGCTTTTGGCCCTTTTGGAGGTGAACAGCACCGCCAGCCGCATCTTGAAAGACGCCGGCCTGACCAAGGACGATGCCCAGAAAGCCATTGACGAACTGCGCAAAGGCAATAAGGTGAATACCGCCTCGGGCGACGAGAACTACCAAGCATTGGAGAAATACGCCAAGAACCTGGTGGCCGATGCCCGTGCTGGAAAACTTGACCCCGTGATAGGCCGTGACGACGAGATACGCCGTCTGTTGCAGATTCTATCACGGCGCACGAAGAACAACCCCATCTTGATAGGCGAGCCAGGTACCGGCAAGACCGCCATCGTGGAAGGGTTGGCCCAAAGGATTGTGCGTGGTGATGTTCCCGAGAACCTTAAAGACAAGCAGTTGTACACCCTCGATATGGGTCTGCTTATAGCTGGTGCGAAGTACAAAGGCGAGTTTGAGGAACGTCTGAAGAGTGTCATCAAGGAAGTGACGAAGAGCGACGGAGGAATCATCCTTTTCATCGACGAGATACACACATTGGTAGGTGCCGGAGGTGGCGAGGGTGCTATGGATGCCGCGAATATCCTAAAGCCCGCCTTGGCTCGTGGTGAGCTGCGTGCCATCGGTGCCACGACACTCAACGAATACCAAAAGTATTTCGAGAAAGACAAGGCCTTGGAGCGTAGGTTCCAGACCGTGATGGTGGATGAACCCGATGAGATGAGCGCCATCTCCATCCTTCGTGGTCTGAAGGAGCGTTACGAGAACCACCACAAGGTACGTATCCAGGACGACGCCTGTATTGCCGCCGTGAAACTGAGCGAGCGGTATATCAGTGACCGTTTCCTTCCCGACAAAGCCATCGACCTGATGGATGAAGCCGCCGCCAAATTGCGTATGGAACACGACAGCGTGCCCGAAGAGTTGGACGAGATAACCCGTCGGCGTGCCCAGTTGGAGATTGAGCGTGAGGCCATCAAGCGCGAGAGCGACCAAGAAGCCAAGTTGGCCCAGTTGGACAAGGAGATAGCCGAGTTACGCGACCAAGAGCAGTCGTTCCGCGCCCGTTGGGAGGGTGAGCGTGGCATCATCGAGCATATCCAGCAGAACAAACAAGAGATGGAGAACCTGCGTTTCGAGGCCGAGCGTGCCGAACGCGAGGGCAACTATGAGCGTGTGGCAGAGATTAGGTATGGCAAGTTGCGTTCGCTGTCCGACGAAATAGAACGTCTGCAGCAGCAATTACACGATGCCCAAGGAGCCGATGCCATGGTACGCGAGGAGGTGACCGCCGACGATATCGCCGAGGTGGTGAGCCGCTGGACCGGCATCCCCGTTACGCGTATGCTTCAGAGCGAGAAAGAGAAACTGCTCCATTTGGAAGAAGAACTGCACAAACGCGTGGTGGGTCAGGACGAAGCCATCACAGCCGTTGCCGATGCCGTACGCCGCAGCCGTGCCGGACTGCAAGACCCCAAGCGTCCTATCGCCTCGTTTATCTTCCTCGGCACCACTGGTGTGGGCAAGACAGAGTTGGCGAAGGCTTTGGCTGACTACCTGTTCAACGATGAGAGCATGATGACGCGTATCGACATGAGTGAGTATCAGGAGAAGCATACCGTGAGTCGACTCATCGGAGCCCCTCCGGGATATGTGGGTTACGACGAAGGTGGCCAGTTGACCGAAGCCGTACGGCGCAAGCCCTACAGCGTGGTACTCTTCGACGAGATAGAAAAGGCCCATCCCGATGTGTTCAACATCCTCTTGCAGGTGCTTGACGATGGTCGTTTGACCGACAACAAGGGACGTACCGCCAACTTCAAGAACACCATCATCATCATGACCTCGAACCTAGGCAGCCAAGTGATACGCGAATATCTCGAGCAGCATGGCGGCACACTGACGGCCAATGAGACCGATGCGCTGAACAGCCAGTTGATGGGCTTGCTGAAGCAAACCATCCGTCCCGAGTTCCTGAACCGTATCGACGAGACCATCATGTTCTTGCCGCTGACGAAGGAACAGATAGCCGACGTGGTACGCTTACAGCTGAATGCCGTGAAGGCCATCCTCGCTCCGCAAGGATTCACGTTGGAAGCCACGCCACAAGCCATCGACTATCTGGCCGATGTAGGTTACGACCCCGAATTCGGCGCCCGTCCCGTGAAGCGTGCCATCCAAAAGGAACTGCTCAACGAGTTGTCGAAGAAGCTGCTGGCTGGTGAGGTGAATCCCGACAAGCCCATTTTGATTGACCACTTCGGCGAAGGATTGGTGTTTAGGAATTAGAGGGGCAAGGAGCAAGGGGCAAGAGAATGCCCTCCCATATGATACACATGTAATATTAAAGAATTAAAAAATTAAAAAATTAAAAAATTAAAAAATTAAAGAATTAAAGAATTAAAAAGTCCGCCGTCATCTGACGGCGGACTTTTTATTTAGTCTTTATCGGAAGGTACTTTGCGCAAGGGATCGCAAGTGAGGTCGCAACCCAATTTTTTAAGAATCTTTCGGTCTATCTCCGAAAGCATGACAGTACAGTGAATCTGGCATCCACGGAGTTTGGGCAGACTCTCCAAGGCTCGGCGACAGTTGTCGTCGTGTGGCGATAAGACGGAGAGTGCCACGAGCACCTCATCAGTATGCAATCGAGGGTTACGTGCCCCGAGATATTCGATTTTCGTCTTTTGTATAGGTTCTATCATGCTTTGAGGAATGAGTTTCACAGCATGGTCGATTCCCGCGAGATGCTTGGTGACATTGAGCAGCAACGCCGCGCAACAGCCCAACAACGGACTCGACTGAGAGGTGATGATGGTGCCATCCTCCAGTTCAATGGCCGCCGAGGTGTGCCCACTCTGTTTTTTGCGTTCGTTTGCCGCCACCGTGGTACGTCTGTCGGCAGTAGTGATTTTCAGTTGATTGAAGAGCATCTGTATCTTATGCACCTCGCTGTCATTGCATGCCCCATCCGCCAGTTTGTTCGTGGCCGTGTAATAGCGTCTGATGATTTCATCTTTGGATGCGCGGCAGCACACCTCGTCATCGGAGATACAGAATCCCACCATGTTGACCCCCATATCGGTAGGCGATTTGTAGGGATTGCTCCCATAGATACCCTCGAAGAGTGCGTTAAGCACTGGGAATATCTCAATGTCACGGTTGTAGTTGACCGCCACCTTGCCATAGGCATCGAGATGGAACGGGTCAATCATGTTGACATCGTTAAGGTCGGCCGTTGCCGCCTCATAGGCCACATTGACAGGATGTTTCAGCGGCAGGCTCCACACAGGAAACGTTTCAAACTTAGCATATCCAGCCTGTACACCCTTTTTTATTTCGCCATAGAGTTGGCTCAGACACACCGCCATCTTCCCGCTGCCCGGTCCAGGTGCGGTCACGATGACCAGTGGCCTTTCCGTCTCGACAAATTCGTTCTTTCCGAACCCTTCGTCGGATGCAATGAGTGACACATTATGTGGATATCCATCGATGAGATAATGGATATAGGTCTTGATGCCCATGCGCTGGAGACGTTGGCGAAAGGTGTCAGCCGTCCGTTGCCCCTTATAATGTGTGATGACCACCGAGCCCACCATGAATCCCCTTTGCTGGAAAGCATAGCGCAGTCGCAGCACATCCTCGTCGTAGGTAATGCCCAGATCGGCGCGCGTCTTGTTGGACTCTATGTCTTCGGCACTGATGACGATGACTATTTCGATGCTTTCGGATAGTTGCTGGAGCATCGACAGTTTGCTGTCAGGCTTGAAACCTGGCAAAACACGAGAGGCATGATGGTCGTCGAAGAGTTTTCCTCCCAGTTCGAGGTAAAGTTTCCCCCCGAACTGCGATATACGTTCACGGATATGTTCAGACTGAATTTTTACGTACTTGTCGTTGTCAAAACCTATCATCATAGAAGTATTCCAAATAATTATGGGTGCAAAATTATAAAAAAAACATAGAAGAAAAGCATGTGAACAATGTTTTTTTAAGTTCCCGAGAGCACATTTTTTTGTTTCATCAAATAAAGATTTTTTATATGAAACAAAAGTGAAACCCTTTAGAACGATTTTTCTGTACGATAGTTTCCTGAACGAGTATCTTTGCAGAAGCCTAAAAAGAAAGAGACTAAAAACACTCGCCTAAACACGATTCCCAAAGGAGCCCATCAGAAGAAAAGGACCTAATTATATTATTTACTATTATTAATACAATTAATGTTTTAACAGCATGAAAAAAGTTATCTACCTGATTCTATGCCTAACATTCGGTGTGCTTTCATCTCCCGCCCAGGAGTTGTTGCCCTTGGTAGGCAATTGGCGTTTTAGCACGTCAGGCAACGCCGCTGCCGACGGCAAAGTGTACAGTGGTGACGTCACCTTCTCCGGCCAGTGGGGCGACATGGGCGGCGGTGCCTGGGGCAGCGAAGTGACTGGTGGCAAGCACACTATCACCATCCATGTTTCGGAACCCCTTCCTGAAGGATTCCAATGGAAAGTTAATTATGTCGACACGAGCGACGACAATGCCCAATATGTTCCTTTCGATGCCGGCCAGACCGACATCAGTTTCGAGTTCGACCAGACCTATAAATTTCTCTCCCTTCAGTGGACGAAATCAGAGTCGGTGACCATCCATGTGATTAGCGTGGAGCGTGTGAAAGAAGGCGAGTTGCAAAAGCCCGAGTTGTCGTTCACCCCCACCAGCATACGCATACAGCCGGGCGAGGCCTTTGTCGCCCCCGTTCTAAACAACCCCCATTCCCTGCCCGTTACCTATTCGAGCACCTCGAATCCCGACGGATTCCTGAGTGTTGATGTCAACACAGGGGCAGTAACCCTCGGCGATGGCGAAGGCAGTGGCAAGGTGACCGCCTGTTTCGCCGGCAATGAAGAGTATGCCGCCGGCAATGCCTCATACAGCGTTGTTGTGAAGACCAAGACAGATGGTGCTATACCCCTGGTTTACAGCATAGAGAACACCGGCAGCGCCGCCAGTCCCATCCTACCCACGAAAGACGAAGCCAAGAAGGTTGATCCCCTGCCCGACCCATTGGAATGGTCGGACGGCAGTGGCAGGGTGACTGATTTCAGCGATTGGTCGCTCCGTCGTGGCGAGATAGCCCGCGAAATACAGCATTATGAGATAGGAGAGAAACCCGTTGTCGACCCGTCATGCGTCAGTGCCACCATGGAAGGAAACACGCTGAAGGTAGCTGTCAACGTCAACGGTGAAACATTAAACCTAAGTGCCACCATCAACTATCCCAGCACAGGCAGTGCCCCCTACCCCCTCATGATTGGCACGAGCGGTATCTCACTGCCTAGTGCCGTCTATTCATCGCGTCCCATCGCCACGATGACGTTCAGTGAAAGTCAAGTGAACAGTTACAGCCAAATGGGCAGTGCCGCCGGTCGTGGCAACTATGAATTTGACCGTTTGTATCCAGAGTTAAAGAACAACGGCGCCTACAGCGAATGGGCTTGGGGACTAAGCCGACTGATAGACGGACTGCAGTTGTTGGGTCCCGACGTGACGAAGATTGACACTGAGCATATTGGTGTAACCGGCTGTTCCTACGCCGGCAAGATGGCCCTCTTCTGCGGTGCTTTCGACGAGCGCGTTGCCCTAACGATCGCACAAGAGCCCGGTGGTGGTGGAGCCGCCGCTTGGCGTTACAGTCGTTGGATGAACGCCCAGCCCGATGCTGAGTCGGTGGAAGGTTTGGACAATACCGATTACAACTGGTTCATGGAGAGCCTGCGCGACACCTATCGCGGCAAGGACGTTAGTTACCTGCCCCATGACCACCACGAGTTAGCCGCCATGGTCTGTCCACGTGCCCTTCTCATGCTTGGCAACCCCGACTACACTTGGTTGGCTGACCCCTCCGGATATGTATCAATGAACGGCGCGCTGAAAGTGTGGGAACAGTTCGGCATCGAGGACCGTGTGGGTTATTCCATCGTTCCTGGCCACGGTCATTGCCAACTCCCCTCCGTTCAGTATCCTGAAGTAGAAGCATTTATCGACAAATACCTGCTCGGCAAAGAAGATGTGGAAACAGAAGTGCGCATCGCACCAAGTAGCTACAGCGATATCGACCTCGATTGGTGGATTGGCTGGTGGGGTGTACGTGAGCCCGAAGAATTTGGCGCCGACCCCGTGGTTTATGAAGGTCCCGAGGCTGGTACCGAGCAACAGTTACCCTTGGTAGGCAACTGGTCGAGTTCCGTCACTGGCGAAGCCGCTGCCGACGGCAACATCTACAGTGGCACCGTGAATTTCCGTGGTCAGTGGGGCGAAGTTGGTGGCAAGGCCTGGGGTGCTGACGTCACTGAAGGCACAAAGCACGTGATTACTGTGAAGTGTGCCCAGCCCATCCCCGAAGGTCTGCAGTGGAAACTCGGTTACAAAGACGAATACGGCGAGAACCTCGGCGAGACCTATCCCGCATTGGAGATTAACGGCAACGAGTGCAAAATTACCCTAACCCAGAGTTATTGGTACCTCGCGGTGCAGCGTTACAGCAGCACATCTATCGACCCCGTCGAGATACTCTCCGCCACACGCGATGTCTATCTCACCGACTTCACCCCATCGAGCGAAGACCTACAGGTTCTCGTTGACCATGGAGCTGAGATAGAAGGTCGTCCGACCAGTGTCAATGGTCTTCCCGCCACTGTCAGTCTCCCCGGCAACTGGGGCGATGTGAAATTGTGGGGCGAGCCTTTCAATATCACCGAGTATCCCCGTTACCGTATCGAACTGGAGACGGCTCCTGGCAGCGAAGGTCAGTTACAGATGTTCCTGCGCAACCAAGCCCAGGCCGACACTTATGGTGGTCACTACTATCCCTTCGCCGCCACACAGACCGTGCTTGAAGGTGCGTTTAACCCCGAGGACCTGGGCGACGACCCCGTGGTGGTTCAGTTTGCCCTTCAGAACATGACCAGCAACACCGTTCAGACTGTGGTGAAAGACGTGACGCTGTACAAAGCCGACAACACTTCTGTGGCTACCAGCGGTCTTGTGGCCAATGGCTGGAATCCCGCCACCATCGTTCCCTTCGGTTCAGAACCCGTATATAACGGCACTGTCGATTTCAACCAGAAGTACGCCTATGTTGGTCCCTATAGCGGTACCGTAGCCACAGGCACCTTCCATCGTTTCACCTTCTACACCGATGCGCCCATCCCATCTGATTTCCAGATGACCACCGTCATCAACGAGGATGTGCAAACCACCGCGGTGGAAGCCAGCAGCAATGAATACTTTTTTGATGTTTACGATGACTATTCGTTCCTAGCCCTTCAATATATCGGCGAAGGCACACCTTCCGTTCATTTCAACCGTATCACTCGCGAGGTGCTTGAGATAGACCCCACATCGATTGAAGAGACGGATGCCGACATGCACGTCGACGTGGTGAAGACACAAGTGTTTAACCTTTCCGGCCAGGTCCAGCAACGCCTTTCGCAGGGTGTGAACATCGTGCGTGAGACGCTGAGCAACGGCAAGGTCCGTACACGAAAGATTATGGTAAAATAGATTGAATGATTCAGCAATAGTGCTAGTTTTTATGTAGTTATTACCTCGTTATTTCGCAAGAGAGAAGTGGGGTGCGCCTTGTGGCGCGCCCCACTTTGTGTATTGACTGGGTTGCCCAGAAAAGAAGCAAAAAGAAAAGTTTTTTGAAAAAACTTGGTGGAAAATTCTTCAAATAGCCAAAATAATCATACCTTTGCATCCGCATTTACAAGGAAAGGTGCTCGAGTGGCTGAAGAGGCACGCCTGGAAAGCGTGTAACCGGCGAAACCGGTTCGTAGGTTCGAATCCTATCCTTTCCGCTGAAAAGAAAAGAGAGTGTATCGGATTTGATACACTCTCTTTTTGACTCTTATTTGAAAATCAGTTGGGCAAACTGATAGAGGCTACGACGCCAGGTTTGCCACTCGTGCGCCGTTCCTGGAGAAACATAACTGTGAGCGTTGACACCGAGAGCCTTCAGATTCTCGGCAGCCTTGACAACGCTACCATCACCTTCAGCCATTCTCGTTTCCCTGCCACCAGCACTCATAAAGAGCACCTTGGTGGTCTTCTTGAAGTCGGCATTGTCCTTTACCTCATCTACATTGAAAGCACCACCGCTGAACATTCCCACATAGGCAAACGTGGTGGGGTTAGCCAGTGTAATGGCGTGTGTCTGCATGCCACCCATGGACAAGCCAGCCATACCACGATGCTGGGCATCGGCAATCACACGATAGTTGCTCTCTACCATCGGGATGATATCTTTCAACAGAACCTCCTGGAAGGCATTGAAGCCACCAAAACCACGTCCGAAGCCACCGGGACGTTGACCACCTTGTGGACGCTGGCCTTGAGGAGCGCCCTGTGGGCGCGGACCCATAGGCGCTTCTTCACCTGGGCGACGCACATCGAGACCATTGTCCATGAAGATGATGAACGGCACCGCCTTGCCGGCTGCAATGAGGTTATCCATAATGATACCCGTCTTGCCTTGCGCACTCCAGCCCGTCTCATTCTCACCCATACCATGCTGCAGATAGAGCACGGGGAATTTCTTAGTGGGATTTTTGTAATACTCGTTGGGCAGATAAATATATCCATGACGCATTTTTTCGGTTACCGTCGACCAATAATACACCTCATTGATGGAACCCTGCGGAACATTTTTTACTGTATAGAACTCCTCGTCGGTGGCCGGAACATCAATACCACTGCCCCAACGACTGGCACCATAGAAATACTTGCTTCCTGGATCGGGCACCGAGGCACCGTCGATGTTGAGTTGATAGTAGTGGAACCCCTCGTCCTGCGGAGCAGATGTGCCAGTCCACACACCATTCTCGTCCTTGGTCATCTGATAGATTTTGCCATCGATGTCAAGTCCTACAAAAGAGGCTTGAGGAGCAGAAATCTGCGCACGCACCATACGTTGCGAGTTCACCATCGGGTATTGTTTGTTGTCTTGATTGGTTGTAGCAGGTTTAAAGTCTTCCACGTCCGCAACCACCGAAGGAACTGTGGGGTTCTGTCTCGGCATGCCAAATTGTGCTGACACCGTCAAACTTGAGAGTGCCATCAATGAAAGGAATAGTTTTTTCATAAGAAATAATAAATAAGTATTTGGTTAGACATTTGTATTTTGACGCCACAAGAACGCAAAAGTAAAATATACTAACATTTTTGTTAAAGAACATTAACATTCCGCCCCACTCTTTTCCTCAAAACGCCAACGACGAGGATGTTTACCATTTGAGGAAGGGATAGGTAATGACTATCTCTGTTAGGTCGGCCTTGGTGCGGTGCGCCTGCACGTTGGCACCGACGGTAAGGCCTCCGAGATGGGGAATCTCATAATGTAGTCCTATGCGCTCATAATAGGGTTGTTCTATCTCTTTTGCGTTGACACCCATCTTACGGTAGAGATAGAATCCCAATGACATGTGCAGCCGCAGTCGTCCATAAAACACCTCATGCTTCGCGGCTATGCCTACCGACCACGGACTGTGGTCGACCGTATGCCCGGCCTCCTCGTCGAGTTCCTTGACATGGTCGCTGTAGGAGCCGTAGAAGAGGTCGAGTCCTATACCACTCGCCCACCGTAGCGCATAACGACGCATGACATCGAGTTGCACAGCATAGGCCGGATAGAGTTTGAAATGAGACGTACGATAGTCGGGGTCACCTTTGGGTGTTTGAAACTGCGTTCGTTGCCAGTCCTCATTCAGCGTCTTTGCACCTAGGGTAAGCGCTACGCGCGAGAACCAATAACCTTTGAAATGACGGGAACGCAGCATCGGGTCGGGATGGAGCACTTGCTCATAATAAGGATAATAGACGACGCCCAAGGACGGTCCCACGAAATTCGCCCCCTTGTTCGGTCGGTAGAGCGCCCCATTGCTCAGGTGCCAGTAGTCGACACCCATGCGCACGCCCCATTGTCGAGCCACGCGGTAGGTGGCATGCAGCCCAGCACCAAAATAGATATTCCAATGCGAACCTATCAGCTCGTTATCTACATTATTATTAGGATTGTATTTCGTTGCAGTATAACCGGCACCGAAATCGAAAGAATAGTCTATCTCCCACCTATTTCCTCGGTAAAAAGGCCGAGCGAAGCGCCCATAAATCATCAGCGCGTTGCCCATGCGTGATTCATAGTCGACCATCTCTGCCAAGCCCCATGCTGGGTCTTCCGTACGTTGCATCGTCACCCCATGGTTCCAACTGTATTTCAGTCCAAGGCTCAAAGTGGGATAGCCGAAGTCAGCCGCATACTGGTTGCTGTCGGAAGGGAGACTGCTGTAGGACAATTCGAGGGCCACGGAGGTGTTGCTTTTTCCTTTCTGCCATTTGCGTTGGTAACTGTCCATAACCAATGCTCGTGAGGGACTGGCTATGAAGGAGAAGCCCCAATGACGCAGTGAGTCGGAAGGCGGTGGTGGCGGTGTTGATGCAGAAGAGATGGCGGGGAGGGAGGAGAGTGTGAGAATTGTCAGGAGGAAAAGGAAAGCGGAAGGTAGCGTATTTGACAAACCACCCCTGCCCCTCCTTTGGAAAAGGAGGGGAAAAAATACCTTGTGACGGAAAAGGAGGGTAAAAGAAGTCTTGTGGTGGTAAAGGAGGGTGGAAAGTATCATGCTAGGGGAAAGTAGAGATTAACGTTGAATATAGAATATTGAATGTTGTATATTGAACGCTAATAAAGATTAGTGGAGCAATTTAGGGAAGATGCGGTAAGCGTTGAGCGTGGTCTGGGTGGCTATTTCCTCTTCGGTGAGGTTATAGGATTCCGCCATCTTGGTGATGACGTGCGTGACGAAAGCACTCTCGTTGCGTTTGCCTCGCATGGGTACGGGGGCCATATAAGGTGCATCCGTTTCAAGCACCACTCTGTCAAGTGGCACCGTGGAAGCCAACACCTCCGGCAGATGGCTTTTCTTAAACGTCAACACGCCACCGATGCCCAACACGAAATTATCGAATTGCAGCAACTCAGCCGCTTCGTTGGCATTACCCGTGAAGCAGTGGAACACCCCGCCCGACAGTTGGTCTTTATATCTTTTCAGGATAGACACCACCTGTTGCTGTCCTTTACGGCAATGAATCATCAGCGGCAATTGCAGTTGCACCGCCCACTGTACTTGTCGTTCGAAAGCCTCTATCTGTTGCTGTTCAAATTCACGGCTCCAGTAATAGTCGATGCCCACCTCGCCGATGGCCACCACCGATGGCAACACTTCAGGCTGAGAGAGCACTAGCCAGATATCGTCAAGTTGCGATTGCCAGTTTTCTTTCACCTCTTCGGGATGCAGTCCAAGCATGGGGAAGGCGAAATCAGGAAACTGGCGACAAGTATTGAGCACCGTATGGCATGACGACACGTCAATAGCGGGAATGAGCACCTTGATGGCTCCCGCTTCTTTCGCCCGTGCCATTACCTGCGCTCGGTCATCGGCAAATTCCTCGCCATCGAGATGGGCATGTGTATCGATGAACTGCATCAGTATTCCCTTTCCATCATCCCGTTGATATAATCAACGAGTTGTTGTTTTTTCTTTTCGGGCAGTTGCACTTGGTCGAGGTATTCTTTACATTCCGAGAAATAAGCCTTGATGCGTTTTTGAGCCATGTCAGCCACCCCTATCTCATCATACAATCGTGTGACCGCCGCTATTTTCTCCTGTGGATTGAAATCAGTACACTCCACCCAACGTGTCAATTCCTCACGTTGCCGTTCGTTGGCCAGATTGAAGGCATTGATGAGCATATATGTCTTTTTATTGGAAAGGATATCACCGCCGATATTCTTCCCGAACACTTTTGGATCGCCGTAGACATCAAGGAAGTCGTCTTGTAGCTGAAACGCCAAGCCTAGTCGTTCGCCACATTTATACAATCTCGTTTGGTCATCAGCAGGCGCATCCGCCAATATCGCTCCCATTTTCATGGCGCACGCCAATAGCACACTGGTTTTCAGCCGTATCATCTCGATATATTCCTCTTCCGCCACATCCATGCGCCGTTCGAAGTCCATGTCGTACTGTTGACCGATCATGATTTCCAGCGATGTTTGATTGAACAGGTCGAGCACCTCTTTCTGTTTCGATATATCGCAATCGCACATACCTTTATATGCCAGAATAATCATGGCATCGCCCGAGAGGATCGCCGTATTGGCATCCCACCGTTTGTGCACAGTGAGTTGTCCGCGTCGCATATCGGCATTATCCATAAGGTCGTCGTGGAGCAACGTGAAGTTATGATACGTCTCCAGGGCAGTCGCCGCCGAGAGAATGTTTTCCGGGTTATCCTTGAAAAGGCCATACGAGAGCATCATCAGCATAGGACGAATACGTTTCCCTCCCAAGGTGAGCACATACTGAATGGGTTCGTAGAGCGTGGAAGGTTGGTGGTCCTTACCTATGGTCTGTAGGTGTTCGTTGACAAGTGATAGAATTTCTTGTGAAGTCATGGTGATGAGTTACGAGTTACGAGTGATGAGTTACGAGTGATGAGTGATGAGTTACGAGTGATGAGTTACGATTAGATTTTAAAAACGATGGGGAGACGGACGAGGGTTCGGCATGGTTTCCCTTCGTTTTGTCCCGGTGACCATGGTGGCATCATGTTGAGCACACGCAGCGCTTCTCTATCGAGCAGCGGGTCAACGCCATGCAATACCTTGGCATCGGCGATAGACCCATCTTTATTGACCACGAAGGTAGTTACCACCGTCCCCTGTAATTTTCTCTGTCTTGCCGGCAGGGGGTACTGCAAATTGTCTGTGAGCCATTTGATGAATTGCACCATTCCCCCGGGAAATTCAGGATACTGTTGGACGATACGCAGCACGACCTCGTTGTTGTCGGCATCCACCATGAGCGGTTTGGCATCCGTGGTCGGTGTTGGCTGGGCCTGTTCAGTTTTCACGACAGGTATCTCATCCTCGCCCGCATTCGACAATGCCTCCTCTATCGGGTTCTCCTCCGTGGTCACCGTCTCCACTGGATTGATGCGCACCGCCGGCACCTCCGGCTGTGTCATTGCCACCACCATGTCGAGCGGATCGATGGCCGGCACCATCTCCATGTCCGACGCCATCTCGTCGAAAGCATCATCACCGACAGCGACATCCTCATCCGACGAGTGGAACTCGATGGCCGCCACGAACAATGCCAAGGCAAGCACCATTCCCATGAGGAACGCTGTTGGGCGTTGGTGTTCTAGCGAAGCCGCCGTCGATTTCTTTACTTCCATATATCCAGGTGATAAACAATTATTTTAAGAGCATCATCCAATAAACGCGCGCCCTTTTCGTTATATAATCATCTAAATCACCTGCAAAAATAACTCAAGTATTTGAAAAAAGGTGTAACTTTGCCGAGAAATTAAGCCATCATGACGAAAAAAGCCACGATATTGCTGTTCCTGCTGTCGGTCGCCTTGTCGCTTAGTGCCCAAGAGAGCCGTACAGCCTATAATTTTCTCCGCCTGCCCGTGAGTGCCCATGGTGCCGCGTTGGGAGGTGACAACATCACGTTGGTGGAAGACGACGCCTCGCTCATCTTCTCCAACCCCGCATTATTGCGTTCTGTGAACAGCAAGACCATCGGTCTGAACTACATGAACTACATGAAAGGAGCCAACACCGGCAGTGCCACCTATAACTGGGATATCAAAAAAGTGTCGATAGGTGTTAGTGGTCAGTTTTTAGACTACGGTAAGATGAAAGAGACCACCGTCGACGGCACCATCACCGGTGAGTTCAGCGCCAAAGACATCTCCATCGCCGCCTATATCGCATACGACCTGTCGGAACGTATTGCCGGTGGCATCAGCGCCAAGTTTATCACGAGTTACCTTGGCGACTATAATTCATTGGCCATGTGTGTGGACCTGGGCTTGAATTATTACGATCCCGAGCGGGAATGGTCAATATCCGCTGTGGCGAAGAATCTTGGTGGTCAACTGAAAGCCTATAACGACGAATATGACCGTCTGCCCTTCGACTTGATGTTGGGTGTGAGCAAGAAACTCACCGGAGCCCCTTTCCGTCTGAGCGCCACCCTAAGCGACCTCACCCATTGGGACTACCGATTTGTGAACCACTTGTCGGCAGGTGTCGATGTGTTGTTGTCGCAAAATATCTGGTTAGGTGCCGGCTATAATTTCCGTCGCGCCGACGAGATGGGTGTGAGCGATGGCGAGAACGTGAGCAGCCATGGTGCCGGCATCACTTTGGGTGGAGGTATCGAGTTGGAACGATTCAAACTGAACATCGCCTACGGCAAATACCATGTGTCATCATCGTCGATATTGGTGAATGCGGCGTTTACTTTGTAGAAAGGTAAAAGGGTAAAAAAAAGGAAAAGAGTAAAAAACATCATATTATGAAAAAGATAACGATTGCTATTGATGGCCACTCATCTTGTGGCAAGAGCACGATGGCCAAGGATTTGGCCCGTAAAATCAGTTATATTTATGTAGACACCGGTGCGATGTACCGTGCCGTCACCCTATATGCACTGCGCAATGGCATTATCGCCGAAGATGGAGCCATCGACACAGAGCGTCTGCAAGAATCGATGGGAGACATTATTATTTCCTTCCAGTTGAACGAGGAAACAGGCAAACCCGACACCTACCTGAACGGTGAGCGTGTGGAAGACGAGATTCGTGGCATGGAAGTATCGTCGCATGTGAGTGCCATCGCCGCCCTGCCCTTCGTTAGGGAGGACATGGTTCGCCAACAACAAGCGATGGGCAAAGACAAAGGGCTGGTGATGGACGGTCGCGATATTGGTACCGTGGTGTTCCCTGACGCCGAGCTGAAGGTGTTTGTCACTGCCCGCGCCGAGGTCCGTGCCGAACGTCGTTATAAGGAATTGCTAGGCAAGGGTGAAGAAGCCGACTACGACGAGATTCTGAAGAATGTACAAGAGCGCGACTATATTGATTCGCACCGCGAAGTGGCTCCATTGCGTCCTGCCGACGATGCGCTGATTCTCGATAATAGCGAGATGACTATTCCTGAGCAGAATGAATGGTTGTATGAGAAATATCTTGAAAAGGTAAAAGGGAAAAAGGATAAAAAGGTAAAAAAGTAAAAGGGTAAAGAGGTAAAGGTGGAAAAAAGCGAATGATGAACATGCTCATCATTCGCTTTTTCCATAGATGTGGTATTGGGCGGAATGGCCTTGGCAGTATTTTTCGACGAGTGAAAGGATGTATTCGGCATTAGCTCTTACTTGTTGTTCGTGACCGTCATAACCATTGATGAGAACGAGGAGATGAGACGTGTTGATGTCGATTTTCGTACGTTCATTGTCGCTGGTAGGAGTGCCGACTCCTCCTATTTCATCACGATAAACAGGCAGGCCGGCGATATTCAGCATGCCCCTTCCAATACCCTCGTAAGGTTCTCCCTCACGTCCGATGCCCAAGGTCAATGTGTCGCCCACGATTTTGTCAGCATCGAAGCCTCCAATACTATAGCCGTATGCTATGCTTGCCAAATTGACGAGGTCGACCAACGTATCTATCTGATAAAGCGGCTTGCCCTGAAGCATGCGCCTGATGAGCGCTTCAGAAGCAGGACGATAACGCGAAGGGTCCTTGCCACACGCTCTATAAACACGCCTTGTCGCCTCAATTCCCGAGAGATGTTTTAGCGACTCTGTGGTGAGTGTGGTACGGTATTTCTCCCCCATGGCATTTATCTCCTGCCACAGCGGTTCGCTGTAGGGAGTGTTTTCTACATAAGCTTCTACGGCGGCACCCACAAAGTTGGGGCATACGGTTTTTATTTCTTTTGATACGATGAAGTTGAACATTGAAGAATGATGACTGATGAATAGTAGCTATAGGAATTATAGTTCATCGAAGAGAGATAGTTGGACGGGACCAGACTTCCCTGAGGAATCGATGGGGTTGGCACTCTCGGACGAGTTGACGGTTTTGGAAACTTCGGAACTCTCGGGAGTGTTGGAAGATTCGGGAATCTCGGGAGATTCGGAATAATCGGAGGAGTCGGAATTTTCGGAGGAATCAGAGGTGTCTGTGGGTTCAGAGAGCATTTTTATGAATTCCTCTTCGTTGACGATGGGGATATTTAGTTTTTGGGCCTTTTGGAGTTTTGAAGGTCCCATATTTTCGCCAGCGAGGATGAAAGATGTCTTAGCACTGATGGAACCCACATTTTTGCCACCATGTTGTTCTATAATAGCCTTGTATTCATCGCGGCTATGTTGCGTAAACACGCCACTGATGACGATGCTCTTTCCTGCGAGTGCATTGCTGAGTCCCTGTTGTTGTTCGTCGGACAAGGCCATCTGCAGTCCCTCAGCTTTCAGACGGTCGAGTATGCGTTGGTTCTCCTCGTTGTGGAAATATGCCACGATGCTTTTCGCCATCACCTCGCCGATGCCCTCCACCTGTTGCAGTTCATCTATCGATGCATTTGCCAGCGCCTCCATCGATTTAAAATGTCGAGCCAACAGTTTTGCCGACGTCTCACCGATGAAGCGGATGCCCAAAGCAAACACCACCCTCTCAAATGGCACTTTTACTGTGTCGCGAATGCCTTTTACCACTTTTTGCGCCGACTTTTCACGCGAGCCGTCGCCGTTGATTTGTTCCACGCGGATGTCGTAGAGGTCGGCAATATTATGAATCAATCCCCGAGAGAACCAGTCATCCACCGTTTCCGGCCCCAACGACTCGATGTTCATCGCCTTTCGAGCAATGAAGTGCTCGATGCGCCCTTTTATCTGTGGCGGACAACCCGCATCGTTAGGACAATAATATGCCGCCTCACCTTCATAACGCACCAGAAGCGTCCCGCAGATAGGACAATGCGTGATGAAGTGCACCGGCTGCGCGTCGTCGGGACGGTTTTCCACATCTACGCCCACTATCTTCGGGATGATTTCCCCACCCTTCTCCACGAAAACGAAGTCACCGATATGCAGGTCGAAAGAACGGATGAAATCTTCGTTGTTGAGTGTTGCTCTTTTCACTGTTGTTCCAGCAAGCAGCACTGGTTCCATGTTTGCCACAGGGGTAACCGCACCTGTGCGTCCCACCTGATATGTCACTTCGTTGAGACGCGTGCGCGCCCTTTCCGCCTTGAATTTATAAGCGATGGCCCATCGTGGACTTTTTGCGGTGAATCCCAATGCCCGCTGTTGGCGCAGTGAATTGACTTTCAACACAATGCCATCCGTGGCCACTGGCAAGTTTTTCCTTTCTTTGTCCCAAAAATGGATATAATCGAAGACATCGTCGAGCGTTGTCGCTTTCCTCATTCCCTCGCTGATTTTGAAACCCCATGAGCGTGCCACTTCCAGGTTTTCGAAATGCCCCTCCGCAGGTAGCTGTTCACCGAGCATATAATAAAGATAGGCATCCAGTTGTCGGCTCGCCACCAGTTCCGATTTCTGACTTTTCAGCGTTCCCGAAGCCGCGTTCCGAGGATTGGCGAACAATTGTTCACCTATCTCCTCTCTCTCTTCGTTCAGCCGTTGGAACACCTCCCACGGCATGAGGATTTCACCACGTATCTCGAAATTATCAGGATATGGTATCTCCGTTTGCTGTTGCAGGACGAGTGGTATGGAGCGTATCGTCTTCACATTCGCTGTCACATCGTCGCCATGCACACCATCGCCACGAGTGACACCTTGGATAAGTCGTCCTTTTTCGTAAGTGAGTGAGATAGACAGTCCGTCGTATTTCAATTCACAGCACACCTCGAACGGTTCACCCGCCAGCAGTTTTTTCACCGATGCATACCATTCCGACACCTCCTGTTCATTGTATGTATTGGCCAACGAAAGCATCGGGTAACGGTGAGTGACCTGGTGGAACTCCTGGTTCAAGTCGCTGCCCACCCGTTGGGTTGGCGAATTGGGATCATCCATCTCCGGATGCCGCGCTTCGAGTTCTTGCAGTTCATGCATGAGGAAATCGAAATCCTGGTCGGATATGACAGGCTGGTTGAGCACATAGTAACGGTGGTTATGCTCATGGAGTTCTTTGCGTAGTTGGAGGATTCTATCTTGTTCGGTCATTGTTATGCAATTCTTGTTTTGGAAGTTATCGCTCCGCTTGGGAGTTAAAAGGATGTTATTGCTTCGCTCGGAAGTTAAAGGGACAATACCATACAGAGGAGTAATGCCCTTTCCCTCCTCTTTAACTCCTATGTTATTTCATTGCCAGTATATAGTTGGTAGTATTTGCCATGTAAGGCAAGAAGTTCATCGTGTGTGCCCCGTTCGATGATACGTCCCTTTTCAAGCACAATGATACAGTCGCTGTTGCGCACCGTAGACAGTCGGTGGGCGATGACAAACGTCGTCCTTCCCCTCATGAGAGAGTCCATACCCTTTTGCACCATTCTTTCCGTACGCGTATCAATAGATGACGTCGCCTCGTCAAGGATGAGCACAGGCGGATCGGCTATCGCCGTTCGTGCGATGGACAACAGCTGTCGTTCACCCTGACTGAGGTTTGAGCCATCGCCATTAAGCACTGTATGATAGCCATTGCTCAGACGTCTTATGAAGTCGTCGGCCCCAACCAGTTTAGCCGCCTCGATGCACTCCTGGTCAGAAGCATCAAGCCTGCCATATCGAATATTGTCCATGACGGTTCCCGTGAACAGGCGTATTTCCTGCAGTACCATTCCCAGACTTCGTCGAAGGTGTGGTTTTGCTATTTCGTTGACATTGATGCCATCGTATTTTATCTTCCCGTCTTGAATGTCATAGAAGCGGTTGATGAGGTTGGTAATTGTCGTTTTTCCAGCCCCCGTTCCTCCCACGAACGCAATTTTTTGGTCGGGCATGGCATCGAGTATTATATCATAGAGCACTTGTTTTTCAGGCACATAACTAAAGTCCACCATATCGAAGGACACACCACCCTCCACTGGGGTAAGCGATCCGTCGGGTTGTTTCCATGCCCAGTGTTTTGTTCGTTGGCTTGTCTCCTCCACCGTACCATCACTCTCTATTTCCACGTTGACGAGTGTCACAGAACCCTCATCTTTTTCCTCCTGTTCATCAAGCAGTTCGAACAACCGTTCCGCACCCGCCGAAGCCGTGATGATGCTGTTGATTTGCTGGCTAACATGCGCCACCGGCTGTGCGAAATTTTTGTTGAGAGTGAGGAAAGACACCAGCGTGCCCAAAGTCAGTCCATAGTCGCCCGACAATGCGATGGTAGCGCCCACCACGGCGATGAGCACATACGCCAAGTTGCCGAGATTTCCGTTCACCGGCATGACAATGTTTGCCGTTTTGTTGGCATCGTTGGCACTGCTACGCAGGTCCTCGTTCATTTTCTCGAACCGTCCGATGGCCACCTGTTCATGACAGAACACCTTCACCACCCTTTGTCCTGTAATCATCTCCTCGATGAATCCGTTTACCGCCGCCAGGTTTTTCTGCTGCTGCAGGAAATGTTTTCTCGATTTCTTGCTCAGGTACGACGTCGCCATCGCCATGACCGCCGCCATAATGACACTGACAATGGTTAGCGGTATGCTGAGCACCACCATGCTGGTGAAAGTCACCGCCAGTGTGATGATGGAACTGAATGCGCTGGGCAACGATGACCCTACCGCTTGTCTCAGCGTATCCACATCATTCGTGAATCTCGACATCACGTCGCCGTGGGCATGCGAATCGAAATAGCTGATTGGCAGCTTTTCCATATGAGCAAACATGTCTTTTCGCATACGCAGCATTGTACCCTGCGACACATTTATCATGATGCGGTTATAAGCATAGGAACACACCACTCCCACCAACAGCACCGCCGCCAGCGTGAAGAGCGCCTTCGCCAACGCGCTGTATTCTGGATGGGCCGACTGCGTGAGCGGCACAATATAATCGTCGATGAGCGTGCGTGTGAACAATGTGGAGACAAGCGTTGTCACCGAGGTGACAATGATGCACACCGCCACTACAAAGAACGACACCTTATAGTTTTCGAGTACATACCTCAGCAGTCTGAGCAGCGTCGCCTTTTTATTTTTCGCCGTTTTTTTAGGTGCGAAACGGTCGTTATGGTTATGCATACCGAATTTCTGAGCCATGGCCTTTACTTTTTATGTTTTTCATCGAAGTC
Organism: uncultured Prevotellaceae bacterium; assembly: GCA_900313615.1. GTDB lineage: Bacteria > Bacteroidota > Bacteroidia > Bacteroidales > Bacteroidaceae > Prevotella. The sequence continues at coordinate 91,681 of OMRP01000008.1, read as the reverse complement.
ACCGCCATCCTCTTCCTGTATCTGGCAGATTTCCTGGTAAATCTTATTCTCTTGAAGCAGTTTCTCATGCGTGTTGAATCCACACACCTTACCGTTGTCCATCACCACTATACGGTCGCAATCTTTTACACTTGCGATGCGTTGGGCGATGATGATTTTGGTGACATCAGGTATATCCTCACGGAACGCTTTTCGTATTTTCGCATCCGTAGCCGTGTCGCACGCACTTGTGGAGTCGTCGAGCACCAGGACTTTCGGTTTCTTGAGCAGTGCCCGCGCGATGCACAGACGCTGTTTCTGTCCGCCCGACACATTGACGCCACCTTGTTCAATAACCGTGTTATATCCATTGGGCATCTGGCTGACGAACTCATCCGCCTGTGCCAGTCGGCATGCCTCTCGGCACTCTTCGAGTGTCGCATCAGGGTTACCCCATCTCAAGTTGTCGAGCACTGTTCCCGAAAAAAGCACATTTTTCTGCAACACCACCGACACCGCATTGCGCAATGTTGTGAGGTCATAACGGCGCACGTCTTTTCCGCCCACACACAGGCTACCTCGCGACACATCGTAGAGTCGACTGATGAGCGTCACCACCGACGATTTTCCGCTGCCCGTGCCACCAATGATGCCCACCGTCTCGCCCGAACGGATGTGCAAGTTGATGCGGCTGAGCGCATATTCACCACTACCCGACTTATAGGCGAACGACACCTCGTTGAAGTCGACCCGCCCATCGGCCACCTCGGTGAGCGGTTGTTCCGGGTTGGTGATGTCAGCCTCCTCCTCAATCACCTCCGCCACACGTTTGGCACTTGCCGCACTCTGTGTTAACATGACGAAAATCATGCTGAGCATCATGAGCGACATCAGGATGCTCATGACATAGGTGAAGAGCGAAGTCAACTCACCCGTGGTGAGTGTTCCCCCCACCACAAATTGTGCACCGAACCACGACAGGGCAATGATACAACCATATACCACGAGATTCATCACCGGATGGTTGACAGCCATGAGACTCTCCGCCTTGACATAGAGTTTGTACAGCCCTACCGCCGCCTTGGCGAATTTCTTGTTTTCATAGTCCTCGCGCACAAACGCTTTGACCACGCGTATGCCAGCCACATTTTCCTGAACCGACGCATTCAGCTCGTCATATTTCACAAACACCTGCGAGAAGAGACGCGCCACACGGGAGATTACAAAATAGAGCACCACCCCCAGGATGAGCATCGCCACAAAGAAGATGATACTCAGGCGTCTGTCTATGAGGAAACACATGAAAATGCTCAGGATGAGCCGGTAAGGCGCTCGTACCGTTACACGCAGTATCTGTTGGTAAGCATTCTGCAAGTTAGACACATCGGTCGTCATACGTGTCACCAACCCCGACGTGCTATATTTGTCGATGTCGGAAAACGAGAAAGTCTGTATGTTCCGATACATCGCTTTCCGCAGGTTGGCAGCAAATCCTGACGAGGCATAGGCAGCATATCGTCCGGCCATGATACCGAAGAAAAGGCTAAGAAAAGCCATTCCTATCATGACCGCCCCATAGAGATAAACATTCGACATGTTGCCAGCATTGATACCCCTGTCGATAAGCATCGCCGTAACATAGGGTATGAGTACATCCATCACCACTTCGAGTGAAGTGTATACTGGCGTGAGCATGGATGCCTTTTTGTATTCTCCAATTTGTCGATAGAGTGTTTTGAACATGGACATTTAAGGAAAATTTAAGAGACTGTTATTTGAACCATTCCTATATGGTAAGTGGCGTTTCTACGTTATTCGAAAGCAAAAGGACCCAAAGGAGGCATCAGCATCACTCAGATGCGTCTTCTCAATATGCTGCTGCTAAGAACCCTTTTCTATTTTTTTATCCTTTCCAGCAAATCAGGTCGCAGTCGCTTGGTTCGTTCCAGGCTCTGTTCCATCTCCCAATCCTTGATTTTACGCTCATTACCACTCAGCAATATCTTTGGCACTTTCCATCCCTTGTAGTCAGCGGGACGGGTATAGATGGGAGCAGACAACAAGTCGTCCTGGAAACAATCCGACAATGCACTCTGGTCGTCGCTGATTACACCGGGAACAAGCCTGACTATCGCGTCTGCCATCACTGCCGCTGCCAATTCGCCCCCAGTGAGCACATAGTCGCCGATGCTGATTTCGCGTGTGATCAGGTGGTCACGAATACGCTGGTCGATGCCTTTGTAATGTCCACAAAGGATAATGATATTGCCCAACATTGACAAGTCGTTGGCCACATGCTGGTCGAACTGTTCGCCATCGGGCGACGTGAATATCACTTCATCATAGTCGCGCTCCGCTTTCAGCGCACTGATGGCCCTGTCGATCGGTTCACACTGCATCACCATGCCAGCGAAGCCTCCATAAGGATAGTCGTCAACACGGCGCCACTTATCCAACGTGTAGTCACGCAGATTGTGCAGATGAATCTCTGCCAATCCTTTTTGTTGTGCCCGGGCGAGTATAGATTCGTGAACGAACCCCTCAATCATCTCGGGCAATACAGTGATAATATCGATTCTCATTTGATTGCAAAGATAGTGTAAGTTGGGAGAAATACAAAACAAATAACGAAGTTTTTGTTTATATCACCGAAACGCCACTGAACTGACGAAAAGGCCATAGGAAATAAAAAGAATGAAAAGGAATAGGTGTTATAAACCAAAAAAAGAGATGCGTATGCATCTCTTTTTTTGGTTGTTTATATCCGATACAATCAGAGCCATCTTACATAGCAGAAGTCCTGACGGTGAGGAAGTTTGTCGTTTTTCGGGAACATACGCACAGCGCCCTTATAAGAACCTGCATTGTCGGGTTCATCAGTCATCTCGAAAGTGTAGAGGTTGGCCTCTTTGGAAACGAGTTTGAAAGGAATGACCCTTGAGATACAGTCGTCACCCTTGCTGTCGGTGGTAAGCACCACGAACTCCAATCCGATGGCATCATCCAATCCTTGTTCGTCGATGACATAACGCAGGGTATAGGGCACTCCCGTCTCCAATCCCGTCTCAGGAATGCTCGACTCCATAGATACCACCTTTATAGCATCCCAACGTTCGGCAACCGTCTCTTTCCAGGAAGCGATTTCCTTGGCAAGCATGTTGTTATTGGCCTGCAATTTCGCTGAGCGCTTGGCCAATTTGTTGTAGAACTTGGAGTAGTAGTCATCGAGTTGACGTTTCATGGTATAGTGAGGAGCGATAGTGGCGATAGAGTTCTTGATGGTCTTCACCCATCCCTCGCTATAACCTTTCTTGTTCTTGTTATAATAGAGCGGAATGATTTCGTTTTCGAGCAATCCGTATATGGTAGCCGCATCGAGTTGGTCCTGATAGGCCTGGTTCTCGTAAGTGCGTTTTTCGGTGAGCGCCCATCCTGCTCCTTCACGGTAGCCTTCAAGCCACCATCCGTCGAGCACGGAGAGGTTGACAACACCATTCATCTCCGCCTTTTCGCCCGATGTTCCAGAAGCCTCGAGAGGACGAGTTGGCGTGTTCATCCATATATCTACACCCGACACGAGACGACGTGCCAGTTGGAAGTCGTAGTCTTCGAGGAATATGATTTTCCCGAGGAACTCCGGCTGTTGGCTGATTTCGTAGATACGTTTGATGAGTCCCTGTCCAGCGCCATCAGCGGGATGTGCCTTACCCGAGAAGATGAACTGCACTGGGTGCTCCGGATTGTTGACAATCTTGGACAGACGATCGAGGTCGGTGAACAGCAAGTGCGCCCTCTTATAGGTGGCGAAGCGACGGCAGAAACCAATCATCAGTGCATTGGAGTTGATTTTCTGCAGCAGCGACACGACACGTGAGGGATCGCCCTGGTTCTTGAGCCATGTCTCGCGGAACTTGTCGCGGATGTATTTCACGAGTTTCTCCTTGAGTGCCATTCTCGTCTTCCATATCTCCTCATCGGGTACGTTATATATGGCATGCCAGATTTCCTCGTTGGACTGGTCGCTCATGAACGATTCATCAAAATACTTGGCATAGAGGTGACGCCACTCCGTAGCCGCCCATGAAGGGAAGTGCACACCATTGGTGACATATCCCACATGGTTTTCCTCGGGATAATAACCCTTCCAGATGGGAGCGAACATTTTTTGGCTCACCCATCCGTGCAGTTTGCTCACGCCGTTCACTTCTTGACAAGTGTTACAAGCGAAGGTAGACATGCTGAATTTTTCCGAATGGTCGTCGGGGTTCTGTCTACCCATTCCGATAAACTCATCCCACGAGATACCCAGCATAGCAGGATAACCACTCATATATTTACCGAAGAGACCCTCGTCAAAATAGTCATGACCAGCAGGCACCGGAGTGTGACAGGTATAGAGACCCGAGGCGCGCACCAATTCCATGGCCTGGTTGAACGACATTCCTTCGTGCACGTAATCGCACAGCCTTTGGAGGTTGCAGAGTGCAGCATGGCCCTCGTTGCAATGGTATATTTGCTTTTTGATGCCCAATTTCTTCAGTGTGAGCATACCACCGATACCCAAAAGGATCTCCTGCTTGAGACGGTTCTCCCAATCACCGCCATAGAGAGAGTGCGTGATGGGTTTGTCGAACTCAGAGTTCATCTCATTGTCAGTGTCGAGAAGGTAAAGGGAGATACGTCCCACATTTACTCTCCACACATAAGCGTGCACCTGATAGTTCATATAAGGCACATCGACAACAAGCGGATTGCCCTCGGCGTCGAGCTGTCGCTCTATGGGCAGTGAGTTGAAGTTCTGCGCTTCGTAGTTGGCAATCTGTTGTCCCTCCATGCTGAGTGACTGGCGGAAATAGCCAAACCTATAGAGGAAGCCTATGGCACACATGTCTACATTGCTGTCAGAAGCCTCTTTGAGGTAGTCACCTGCAAGCATTCCCAAGCCACCGGAATAAATTTTCAGCACCTGGTTGAGACCATATTCCATGCTGAAATAAGCCACAGAAGGTCTTTTGCTATCGGGTTTGACATCCATATACTTACGGAACAGCGCATAGACATCCTTGACCCTCTTCATGATGGCCTTGTCTTTCACCAATTCCTCTTTTCTATCGTAACTGAGTCGTTCGAGGAGCATCACAGGGTTGTGTCCCACCTCCTCATAAAGTTCTTCATCCAAGCTTCTCCAGAGATCTCTGGCCTGATAGTTCCATGCCCACCACATGTTATGTGCCATCTCGTCGAGGCACTGCAGCTGCTGGGGCAAACGCGATTTTACAGCAAACTCCTTCCACTGAGGAGTATTCACGTAGTCTGCTTTGATTTTCATATATGTTAATTATGGAATAAAATAAACGGGTTTAATTATTTGTTGTTCATCCTCTGTTGCGCTTTTCTCAAGGCCACATCGTATGCAGTATAATAATAGGTGATAAAATGGCTCCACAGCGCTTTTTCCGACAGTTTTTCAGCATTGGCGCGCGCCTTACGCACTTGGTATTCGCTGAACTTGGAATATTCCACGACCGTGTCCTTGATGGCATCAGCCACTTCAGAGTAGTTATAGTCAGTACGATGGATGACCTTCACGCCATCGATGATATCGTTTTTTTGCTTGTTTTCACCAAGAGCCCACAGGCCAAAACCAGCCAGGTCGGTGGTGATGCATGGCACCTTGAAAGCCACCGCTTCTAGCGGAGTATATCCCCACGGCTCATAGTAGGAAGGATAGATGCAGAGGTCATTGCCAAGCACCAGGTCATAGTAGGACATGTTGAGCACACCATCGTTGCCGGTGAGGTAACAAGGCAAGAATATAAGTTTCACCTTATCCTCTTTCCTGTTCCACATATTGAGGTATTTGAACATGCTGAGCACATTATCGTGGCTCATGTTATGGAGCCAATGTGTGACCAGTGGCACCTCAAGCGGCGTGTCGAAACGTTTGTTCGTGTTGAGACGTTCCACCAAGTCGTTTCTCGGTTCACCCACCCATCCTGGCACTTCGATGAAAGCCAACACTGTTTTGTCGAGTTCGTGTACACGAAGCAGTCTGTTCATGGCCTCTATGTAAACATCCACTCCCTTGTTGCGGAATTCGTACCGTCCGCTGGTGGAAACGATAATGACATCGTCGGTCAGTTGTGTGCCCATCAGCGCATTGGCCGTGTCGATGAGCCTTTTGCGAGCCGCCTTTCTTTTCTTGGTAAAGGTAGCCCCTTTGGGAACGAAATTGTTTTCGAAGCCATTTGGCAGTACCACATCGACCTCTTTATCAAGCAGTTCCTTACATTCGTTGGCCGTTATCTCGCTCACCGTAGTAAAACAATCGACATGGTGTGCCGTCTGTTTCTCTATGGAGTGTTTGCTCTGCATGTTCAACTCATCGGCCATCTGGTCACCATTATAGGCGAAGAGATAGTCATATAGCGGCTTGTTGTTTCCCGCGATGCTTCGTCCTATGCTTGTGGCGTGTGTCGTGAAGAGCGTGGCAATCTGCGGAATTTCCTGCTGAATGTAGAGCAGTCCAAGACCTGTCATCCATTCATTACCATGGAAGATGACCTTCTTCGTCTCGTCAAGATTGTTCTTGTAGAAGCTCTCCACCACTTTTGCAGCAGCATAGGCAAACATCGACGCTTCGTCATAGTCGCCGTATGCATGGAGGCTATCCACCTGATAGCATTGCCACAAACGGGTGTATATTTCATCTTTAATCGCAAAGAAAGGCGTGAAATCGACGAGGATAGCCACAGGTTGTCCAGGCACGTCCCAACGTCCCACCTTCACACGCAGCCCCTCTTTGTCCGCTTTCTTTTGCCAATCAGCAAACAGGGTCTTATCTTCTTTAAAATACGGGCTGTTTTTTTCTTTCCAACAATCGGGTCCTATAAAGACAATTCGGTCTTCCATTGCATCCTGCAATGTTTTGGCCCTTGTTGAAAGGACAGTATATATTCCTCCTACCTTATTACAGACTTCCCAACTTGCTTCAAAAATAAAGTCGGGAAATAAAAGATCTTTTGCCATTAAAAAGTCGTAACTACTATAACCGCTGCAAAGATACTTAAAAAATAGTAAAAATTGCCATAACAACATCTTATTTTTCACAAAGACGCTCATTTCTTGATTTAAAATATTTATATTTGCAGCGCCAACTAGTCAATGTTTTACAAAAACCAGACAAGAAATGCGAAGAACAGGCTTATCAATAATCATGCTATTTTTATTCGTTTTCATTGGTGAGACGTTGCATGCCCAGGAGGTACTACGTCCATTTGAAGGCGACTATTACAACGAGGAGTATCAGGTGTATCTTCATCTGAACTTCTACGACAAGAATATTGAGGTAAGCGGACAAGAATACCTTGGTCCGTTACCCGGCTACTTCAGCGCCAAGCGCGATACCCGTCTGTGGATGATTGTCGATGCCGATGTTACTGGCCCAAAGAAAGCAAACGCCACGTTCATCAATGATTTCGGCAGCGAGGATTTCGAAGCTTCGCTGGAGATAGGAAAAGATGGAGAATTGACATTGAAGCGTTTGAGTGGTTCGACACTAAAGATTGTCGTTAACAGCAAGTATGTAAAACTACCCAAAGAGGTGGTGTTCAAGAGAAATTAAAAGCTTTGCTCATCCTTCTTTCTACAAAGAGAAAAAAAAGAGAATCCCGACAGCACATCGACTGTCGGGATTCAACTTATTTAACTGCTTTACAGTGCGAAAAATAACCAAATTACTCAGCTGCAGGGGCTTCCTCCTCAACAGGAGCCTCTTCCTCGGCGGGAGTCTCAACGGGAGCCTCTTCACCCACAGGAGCCTCAGCAACGACAGCCTCTTCAGCCACTTCCTCTTTAGGAGCATTCTCGGCAACCACCACGATAGGCAGCTTCACCTCTACGTCCTTATAGAAATGTACGGTAGCCTCAAATTCGCCTACGTGTTTGGCATCACGCATCGTAATGATTTTACGGTCGATGTCGAAACCACGTTTCTTGAGTTCATCAGCCACAACGTTTGCGTTGACAGAACCATAAGTAACGCCTGTAGCGCTCACCTTCATGGCGATTTCCAGCACCACGTCTTTCAGTTCGTCGGCACGCTTCTGAGCAGCCGCTTTTTGTACCTCAATCTTATGAGCCTGCTGACGCAAGTTCTCAGCGAGGACTTTCTTTGCTGACGGTGAAGCGATGACACCTTTTCCTTGGGGGATAAGGTAGTTACGTCCGTAGCCCGGCTTCACATTCACGATATCGTTCTTATAACCCAGACCGATGATGTCTTCTTTCAATATGATTTCCATAAATAGTCCTCCTTCTTTATTATTTCATCAAATCGGTTACGTAAGGCAGGAGCGCTATTTGGCGAGCGCGTTTGATGGCCTGAGCCACGCGGCGCTGGTATTTAAGCGACGTTCCAGTGATACGACGAGGCAGGATTTTTCCTTGTTCGTTGAGGAATTTCTTCAGGAACTCGGGATCCTTGTAGTCGATATACTTGATACCACTTTTCTTGAAGCGGCAATACTTCTTTTTCTTGGTGTCGACTGACGGTGGTGTCAGGTAGCGGATTTCTTGATCTTGTTCTGCCATGGTTTAAGCCTCCTCTTTTTTACTAAGTTTGTTGCGACGCTTTTCAGCATACTGAGCAGCATACTTGTCAAGCTTCACAGTCATAAAACGAATCACTTTCTCATCGCGGCGGAAGGCGACTTCGAGTGTGTTGATCACTTCCGGCTCAGCCTTGAACTCGAACAAACAGTAGAAGCCCGAGGATTTTTTCTCAATGGCGTAAGCCAGTTTCTTGAGTCCCCAGGTCTCTTCATTCACGATTTCTGCACCTTTGTCAGTGAGAACCTTGAGAACCTTCTTGAATTTAGCGACCGTTTCCTTCATCTGTTCATCAGACAAAACGGGAGTCAAAATGAAAACGGTTTCGTATTGATTCATACTACTTTAGATGGTTGATAAAATGTTAAAAAAATTGATTTTTGCAAAATGCGGTGCAAAATTAGTGTTTTTTTTTCAGTCAGCCAAATATTTTTAGTAATTTCGCCGCAAAAAGTATAATTATGGGCAAGGAACCCTTATTCTTTGAGCGAATGAAGCAGCATTTAGGTGAGTGTTTGGTCTTTTTTGGCGCTCTGTTGCTTTTTATCGGCTACCTGTTTGGGTGGACCAAGAGCAATGTGTTCTTGGTAGCGACAGTTTTATTGATTGCGGGGGGAATTGCGGTTTATGTGAGGTTTAGGAAAACCTAGGTTATTTGGGTATAACCTAGTTTTTTTTTTGGACAACCTATGCAATTCTAAGGAAGCTAAGGTGATTACAGGTATTTTTGAAGACTAATTGTTCAGGACGAGGTGGTAGAGTCCGAGCCCGTCCTCGGCGATGACGTATGAAGACCCTTTGGATTGTGGTGTCCAATCATCGTCAGCATATATAGTTTCCGTCATTCCCTCGACTTGATGTGTTTGTTTTCTGTAGTATCCGTGTTGAGCCAACTGTTTTTCGTAAATGGGGATGAGCTTGGGGTCTGCGAAGATGATGCGCACCTCGATGAAGTTCTCTTTTTTCTTCTTGAGCAAATGGATGGCCAGCGCGTCAGCAGCGGTCTTAGTGAACAGCCAGCTTTTCGCCTCTATACCCCTGCCCCACGTCTCGTAGATATAATCGTCGGGATTATCATTTTTCCTGTCGAGTAGTTGCAGATTTTTTCCTTTGCAGATTTCCTCTAATATTTTAGGATTATTATCGTAGAAATTGAAGACCGTGACCATATCTTCGACATTCAGTTCCTGATCGTTCGGATTGACCACCGCGATGTAGTCTTTTGCCGGCACGGCCGTCCACTCATATTCCCCTTCAAAGAGTAGGTTGACCGAAGACAGCGTCAGTTTGGAGTAGATGAGCGAGGAGAACCACTCATCGGAGCCTTCGACTTTTACCTCCACCTCGCCGTTGTCGCCATTGACGTCCACCAGTCGGAACGGGTCGGATGAGATGAGGTAGAACACGTCTTTTTCGAATGCGCCATGGAAAAATGCCAGTTCCTCGTCGCTATATGCCTTTGCCTCGACGATGTGTTGTCCGTCGCTCAGGTCATAGAGCATCCTCGAGCCATCGTCATAGGTGACTATCCATTGTTGGAAGAGCGGGTTGTCGACTTTTTTCTCTGTGTTATTATTCGCTGATACAGCATCCTGAGATGTCTTTTTTGCGCAGGCATAGTTACTGAATAGTATAGAAGCGAAAAACAGTACCCATCCTTTGGTGATGAGAGAACTGAATGCTATGGTTTTCATCGTTTTTTTTGTTATTTGGGGGTTATTGTGGCACAAATATATTACAAAAACAGGTCATTTGCAAATAAATGACCTGTTTATATTATTAGTAGGAATTTTGGTCTCCAGATTGGGACATCCGATTACTCCTCTTCGGGAGTGATGAGTTTGTATCCTTTTCCGTGAATATTGATGATTTCTATCTGCGGATCGTCTTTGAGGTGTTTACGCAATTTGGTGATATACACATCCATGGAACGCGCATTGAAATAGTTGTCATCTATCCATATCGTCTTCAGGGCGAAGTCACGTTGGAGAATCTCATTGGCATGGCTGCAGAGCAGGGCGAGCAGTTCATTTTCCTTCGTCGTAAGTTTCGTTTGTTTCTCACCCATGGTAAGCAGTTGTTTCTGCGTATCGAATGTGAATTGTCCGATTTGATAGAGCGTGCTCTCCTTGTTTTTCTTTCCTTTAACGCGGCGCAAGATAGCCTCGATGCGCAGCACCAGCTCCTCCATGGAGAACGGTTTGGTGATGTAGTCGTCAGCACCAATTTTGAATCCTTCGAGGATATCCTCCTTCAGTTGCTTAGCCGTAAGGAAGATAATAGGTATTTCAGCGTTTGCCTGTCGTATTTCCTGCGCCAGCGTGAACCCGTCTTTTTTCGGCATCATCACATCGAGGACACAAATATCGAACTTGCTTTTTAGGAAAGCCTTATATCCGACTTCACCGTCGGGGCACAACTCAGCCATGAAACCTTTGGCCTGGAGATACTCGCGAAGCAGCATGCCGAGGTTTTCGTCGTCTTCGCACAATAGGATTTTCAATTTCTCTTCCATAATTGTAGGTTTTTATGAGTTAATATTGATATTATTTATTCTTGGATCATCTAGAACCACTGTGTTATGTTATTTGTATTTATTCGATGATAGCAGGCAGTGAGATGGTGAATTTCGTCCCTTTTCCCAAGTCGCTGTCCACCTTTATCTCCCCTTCGTGCAGGTCGATGATTTTTTTGACGTAGGCCAGACCCAGCCCGAACCCTTTGACATCATGAACGTTTCCAGTATGCACACGATAGAATTTATCGAATATTTTCTTGAGGTTTTCTTTTTTGATACCTATACCGTCGTCGGCTATGGAACAGAACAGTCGGTCTTTATCGTTCCATGTGTGAATGGTGAGGTTCACCGGTTTATCCGGTTTGCGGTATTTGATGGCATTGTCCATGAGGTTATAAATCATGTTCGTGAAATGCACCTCGTCGACATAAATTGCCGAGTCGACTGCTTCGATGTCTACGTTAATCTTACCACCCGTATGCTCCACCCTAAGCTGGAATGAATGAGCCGCATTCTCCACTAGTTCATTGAGGTCGAGTTCTTTTCTTTTGAACACCGCTTTTTTCCTGTCGAACATCGACATCTGCAACACTTTTTCGACGAGGAAGCGCAGTCGTTTTGATTCATCGCCGATCACCCCACCCACATGTTTGAGCATTGCCGGCGACTTAGCGAGAGACTCGTCGTTGAGCATCTGCGCCGCGAGTGATATGCTCGATATCGGCGTTTTCAGTTCGTGCGTCATGTTGTTGATGAAGTCGTTCTTTATCTCCGAATACCTCTTCTGTCGGAAGATGACAACAATGGTGAAGATGAACGTGACCAGAAGGACGATGGTGAAGATGATTGACGGTATGAGGAACCTGACACTGGAGAAGATATAACTATCCATGTCGGGGAAATGAATCCTCACTACACCTTTCTTATTCGCCGGGTCGTTTCGGAAGAGCACCATCTCATACCCATTCTCCTCCCCCTCATCAGAATAGTCCGGGCATCTGTACACTTCCCTTCCGTCTTGCGTTGACACCGTGAAATGATAAGGGATGTTGATGCCGTTGCTAATAAGCTCCACCTTGAGGTCTTGGTCGAGCAGCTTGAAATTTACCCTTTCGCGCAGAGGTTTTTCAGAAGCCGAATACAGGATATTCATGACCACCCTATCAAGCAGCGATTTCTGATACACATATCGATTTCTGATGATTTCCTTCATCGATTGGCTAGCCTGTGACAATGTATTTTTGTCGCTATATAGAATCATGGCTTTAGGCATTGCCGATGGTTTCAGGCGTGAAGTTTTCATCTGGAACGAAGAATACACATTCCCTTGCTCATCGGTTACGCTATACTGGTGTGACTGTTGCAGTAGTGTGTCACCATCTACCGTAATGAGTGCAGTGGAGTCAGCCTGCTGGGCCCTCCTTTCCGTCTCATTGACATCATGTTCGAGATAACGCAGCGTCTCGTTGAGTTCGAGGTTTCGTGAAGCTTGGTTGAGCGACCTGTTCACCGACTCATCGAACTGTTCCTTTTTCATTCTCGCCATCTGCTGAATGTATTTGAGTTGCAGGAAGATGAGCGCGAGGAACGAGAAGCCCATGATTACCGCTATGCTCCAGATTGTTTTTTTCGTCATGCTATCACATTTTTTCTAATTGCAAAAATAACTCGAATTCTTAATTCTATAACATATAAAAGTTAATTATTCGTATAATATTTAGTTAAATTAACAACTTAACTGTATATAAATTAATAATTATCAAATAACAAATAAAAAAAAGACGATCATAGTGAATCCTTGGTTATTCTTGGATAACCATGGGCATTCTATGTTGTCATCGGTCATGATAGGTTATGTAGATACAAAAAAATGCAGCCCCGATAGAGGGCTGCATAAAATAATAATAGGTGTGGAATTAGTCTTCCTGCTGTTCTGCTTCGTGTTCCTTGATAAGGTTCTGCTGGATATCGTTCGGAACGAGTTCGTAACTTGAGAACTTTGTCGAGAACGAGGCGCGTCCACCGGTGAGAGAACTCAGCGCAATGGAGTAGCTAGCCAGTTCCTTGAGAGGAATCTTTGCAGACAGCTTCTGGTATCCCGCTTCGCTGTCCATACCCATGATGATGGCGCGGCGTCCCTGAAGGTCACTCATCACATCACCCATATAGTCGCCAGGCACGAGCACCTCGAGGTCGTAAATCGGCTCGAGCACTTTCGGTCCTGCCTCTTTGAACGCCATTGAGAATGCATTCCTGGCAGCGAGCATAAAGGAAAGTTCGTTTGAGTCAACCGGGTGCATCTTACCATCGTACACCACGACACGCACATCACGAGCATAGCTACCCGTCAGCGGTCCTTGCTCCATACGTTCCATAACACCCTTGAGGATGGCCGGCATGAACCGCAGGTCGATGGCACCACCGACAACCGAGTTGAGGAACACCAGTTTTCCACCCCATTCGAGGTCGATTTCCTCTTTGCTCTTGATGTTCATCTTATACTCCTGTCCGCCGAACTTGTAAACCACGGGATCCGGCATGCCTTCGGTATAAGGCTCAACGATGAGGTGCACCTCGCCGAATTGTCCTGCACCACCCGACTGTTTCTTATGACGATAGTCAGCACGTGCAGCCTTGGTAATTGTCTCGCGATAAGGAATCTTCGGTTCTTCGTATTTCACCTGAATCTTATCGTTGTTTTCGAGACGCCATTTCAGCGTTCTGAGGTGGAATTCACCTTGTCCATGTATAATTGTTTGTTTGAGTTCCTTACTCATTTCCACCACCCATGTAGGATCTTCCTGACGCATACGGAGGACGGCTGCCATGAGTTTTTCCATCTCGCTTTCGTTAACCGCCTTAATGGCACGCGAATATTTCGAGTTAGGATATTTGATGAAATCGAACTGGTTTTCCACATCTTTAGCATTGAGTGTGTTGCCAGTCTTCACATCTTTCAGTTTCACGGTGCTACCGATGTCGCCAGCGCACAACTGGTCGACAGCAATACGGTTGGATCCGGCGCTGGCATAAATCTGTCCGAGGCGTTCTTTCGAGCCACGGTCAGCATTGGTGAGGTCATCGCCCGGTTTCACCGTTCCGCTCATCACTTTGAAGTAGCTCACCTCACCGATATGCGGTTCCATACCAGTCTTGAAGAAGAACAGTGACACAGGTCCGTCTGCGTTAGGAGCCACCTCTTCGCCCTTTGTATTCTTCACTGCCGGCATCTCGTTGACGAAAGGCACCACATTTCCGAGGAATTCCATAAGGCGGCGTACGCCCATGTCTTTCCCACCGCAAACGCAGAACACCGGGAAGATGCTTCTAGTTACAAGACCTTTGCGTATACCTTCACGAATTTCATCTTCAGAGAGGTCTTCCTCTTCGAAGAATTTCTCCATCAGTGCATCGTCGTTAGCAGCAGCAGCCTCAATAAGTGCAGCATGCAGTTCTTGCGCTTTATCCATTTGGTCGGCAGGAATATCCTCGATTGTGGGAGCGCCACCCTCCGGTTTCCATGTATATTTTTTCATGGTGAGCACGTCGATGAGCGAGTTGAAGCCCAATCCCGTTGCTATTGGATACTGCACCTCGACACATTTTGAGCCATAGATTTCACGCATATTCGACATGATGGTGTCGAAATCGCAGTGCTCGCGGTCAAGTTGGTTGATGAGGAAGATGACCGGTTTTCCCAGTTTCTCCGTATTCCGGAAAGCATTCATCGTTCCCACTTCGGGACCATACTGTCCATTTACCACGATAAGAGCTTGGTCAGTTACGTTAAGTGCCGTGATGGTACCTCCGACGAAGTCATCTGAACCCGGGCAATCTACGAAATTGAGCTTTTTCCCGTTCCATTCAGCGTGGAATACCGTTGGGAACACAGAGTATCCATATTCCTGTTCCACGGGAAAATAGTCGCTCACGGTGTTTTTTCCCTCGACTGTACCACGACGTTTGATAACACCCGCTTCGAAAAGCATAGACTCGGCAAGAGTAGTCTTGCCGCTACCCGCACTGCCGATGAGTGCGATGTTTTTGATTTCGTTAGTCTTATAGACTTTCATAAAGTTGTATAGGTTTAAGTGATTTATGTATATTATTTCTTGTTCAAAAACAGTTTTTCAAAATTTGGGCACTAAAGTACGCATTTTTTGACGAACAGCCAAAAAAAATGTCAGAAAACCCATCATCTTTTAATATTATTAGTATTTTTGCGCGTCAGAAGATTTGAAAAAACGAGAAAAACAATCCTATAAAAATTGAGCAATCAGGAGATTAGGGAATGAAAGAACAAGTTGTTTCCAACAATACAGGCTCACGTTGGTCGTCGGTATATGTCCATATTCCATTTTGTGCGAGTCGTTGCATCTATTGTGGTTTTTACTCCACGGTAGGCAGTGGTTTGGAAGCATCGTATGTGTCAGCCTTGGAGCAAGAATTGTCGTTGCGTGCCGACTATCTGCCACCAGACCGTCCCATCCGCACCATTTACTTGGGTGGCGGCACCCCTTCGCAACTTTCGCCCAACCTTTTGGAGCGCATTCTTCGCCACGTTGACAAACTGATAGTAACACAACGCAACCATGGGCTGAAGGTGGAAGAGACCACCATAGAATGCAACCCAGATGATGTGAGCGAAACATTCAGCCAGGCCTTGAATTCCCTTGGCGTTAACCGTGTAAGTCTGGGAATCCAAACTTTTGACGACCACCGTTTACTTTTTTTGCATCGTCGTCATAATGCCAGTCAGGCCGAGGAAGCCATCCGTCGGCTACGCCATTCCGGCATTGACAACATCAGCATTGACTTGATGTTTGGTTTTCCAGGCCAGACCATCGCAGATTGGGAACGCGATATTGAGCGAGCGCTGTCGTTGCGCCCCACGCATATCTCCGCCTACGGACTGACTTATGAAGAAGGCACCCCATTAGAACGTCATTTGCGTGAAGGACTTATCAGCGCCATCGACGAAGAAACCCAGCGTCTTATGTATGACCTTCTATGCGACCGTTTGGAGTCGTTCGGTTATGAACATTACGAAATCAGCAATTTCGCCCTGCCCGGTTTCCGTTCACGTCACAACAGTGGTTATTGGAACAGTGTTCCCTACCTTGGTCTAGGTGCTGCCGCCCACAGTTATGACGGTAATAGCCGCCAATGGAATGTCAGTGACCTGAAACGATATATCCAGCAGATAAGCCATGGAGAAGTTCCCATGGAACGAGAAATTTTAGACGAGCAGTCCCGTTGGAACGACCTTATTGTCACCGCCTTTCGCACCTGTGATGGTATAGACCTTCGTGCCGTTCGCGAAGAGTTTGGAGAAGCCTATTTACAATTCTTGCTCCAGAGTGCACAGGTGCATCTGGAGCAAGACCTATTGAAGATAGAAGAAGGTGCTCTTCGCCTCACCCGTCAGGGCATCCACGTTAGCGACATGGTGATGACGGACTTTGTAAGGGTAAAAGGGTAAAAAAGTAAAAGGGTAAAGGGGTGATGGTACTTTCTAGAATTCTTGTATATGAGAGAATTTATTCCAGAAGTTTGCACTGAGATAAGACTCCCGGGCACCCCTTGGAATGTAGAGTATGGCGTTTGCCACCACCAAAGCATCGAACGCATTCTCCATGGCCGGTGCCCTGTGAGAACGCATCATTATAGCCTGTAAAGGACATCCTATGAATGCCATGTTGCTGACACTCTCGATTGTTGCCGGCAGCACCACTTGACGCAGTTTCGAGTAACCGTGGAACGCCGCTGTGTAAATGTGATGTACCCCATCAAGCACCTCTACCTCATCGAGCGGCAGTCCTTCAGGGCATCTCACCAACGTCTCCATATCGGCAGAATACAATATGCCCTCTACCGCTTTGTATTTGGTACAGTTCACCGTTCGGAATTCCCGCAGGTTTGGACAGTTCGAGAATGCGTCGTTTGAGATGGAGCGCGTCTTGTCAGGAATTGTGATTCGCTGTAGCATGGTGCATCCGTAGAACATACGTGCCGTTATCTGATTGCGATGCGTAAAACAGTCCTGATCTGTTCCTGTACCAAAGTAGCGTCCACCCCCGGATACTATACGCACCTCCGAGAGGTCGAGGTCTTGCAGTAGTCCTTTGGCACCACACATCTCACGCAGTGTGACAATATCATCGCCATTGATCTCGCCAGTAACTTTTAAGTTTGTCACCGACATACGCGATGGCCCGAGCGCCTGAGCCAGCCCTCCCGCAATGACGTTCACCGTTCTCTGCGATTGCGCCATCATGGCAACTGAAGCCATGAGGCATGCAATTAAAGTAAATAGCTTTTTCATTGTACTTTTTCGTTTTTATTATTATCAATCTATGATAAAGAAGAAAATCCTATAGTGTTTTAGGAAATCCTGTATATTTTTATGCCAATCAGAAAAATCCAATTCTACTTCAGTTGTTTGAGAAATTGTGATTTGACGTCATTTTCTATTTCTTCGAGAGTACGCCCAGGTATTGTGGTGCTTTTGATAAAGACACAGATGGCGAAGACGATGATGGTCACAACCACCGTAGCCAGCCATCTCAGCAGTTCGTTGGCTATCGGTATATAATTGTAACTTACGATGCCCGCCACCACCGGAATGGCAAATAGCAACCAGTCGGCACCCGACTTCATTTTATATCCATCAAGCGTCTGTTGGTATTCTTTGTTTTCAGACAGCAGGCGTTTCCGCTCGCGCATCCACGCCTGCTGTTTCTCCTGTTCGGTCATTATCAGTAATTAACGATATAAGTTAAAAGACATTCAGTCCGAGGAAGACCATCAGTCCATTCATGAGAATCCAGAAGATAGCGAAAGGCATGGTCTTGCGCATGATTTCACCATCCTGTCCCTCCATGTCGCATGCAGCGGTAGCAATAGCGATACTCTGTGGTGATAGCAGCTTACCGCCCTCAGAACCAGCGCAGTTGGCTGCCGCCAACCAGTTGGTCTCACTTCCGCTGACGCCGAAGAATGTACTCTGGTTGACTAGCCCCAGGTCAGCTGCCGCTGTGGCCTGCAACTTACCGAAGAGAATATTGGCATTGGTGGCAGAGCCTGTGACGAAGGTACCTATTGAACCAATGAGTGGTGCGAAGAACGGGAATACGGCACCTGTGAGTTCCACCAGTCCTTTTGCAATGTCGTTGGTCATGCCCGTATTGTTCATTAACATGGCCATGGCCACGAGGCAGCAGATGGTCACTACCGTCTTCTGCAGATTGATGGTTGTCTTGGCCAGTAATTTCATCAGACGTCCAAAGCTCAGACCTTGTATGAGACCGCCAATGACAGCACCAAGGAAAATCATCAGGCCCGCATTAGAGAGCCATCCGAACTTAAAGGCATTACCGGTGACGGGGATATTGAACTTAGTTACCAACGTGTTATTGAGCAACTCATTGATAGGAGGCACGATCTTGCTGGATATGAGGATAAAGAAGATAATGAGTGCATATACGCTCCATGCCTTAAGTGTTTTCTTCATACCGAACTTCTTCTTTTCCACTTTCACTTCATCAGCGGGCTGTTCGTCACGTATGAAGAGCTTGTTGTAGATGAGCATAGCGATGATGGCCGCCACGGAGCCGAGGATGGCAGGTGTCTCTGGGCCAATGAAATGAGCGCAGCAGAATTGCACCGTGATGGAGAAGGTACCCACGAAAAGGGCTATGGATAGGTTTTTGAGAATCTTCTTACGGTCAGTCATCATGAGGATGAGGAACGGTGTGATGAAGAACATGAGCGCCAACTGTATGATGATGAAAGTGGCCACTTCGCAAAGTTCAGCCGGCGAAGCCGTTCCGCTTGCCGCCACCTGATTGGCGAGCGTTGTGGCCGGCAGACCCACAGCACCGAAGCCCACCGCCACCGTGTTGGCCACAAGGCAGATCACAGCAGAGAACATCGGTTTGAAGCCCAGTCCAATAAGAATGGCAGCAGGAATGGCCACAGCCGTTCCAAAGCCCGCCATACCCTCGAGCACACCGCCAAGACCCCACGTAAGCAACAACACGAGCAACCCCTTGTCGGAGGTCATCTGTATGAATTGAGTCTTTATGGTTTCTATTTCCTTCGTCTCACATAATATATTATAGCTGAAGATAGCGCAGATAATAATCAGAATGATGGGGAAACAAGCTTTGAGGAAGCCCTCAATGACCGACCAAAGCGTGATACCATAGATACTAACATCTGCATACTTGTCAGGAATGATTTCCATCGCAGGAGTAGCGAAGAGGGCAAGGAGTACGGTAACCACAAGAGTGACGATCGCGCTCTTATAGCCCGAAACTTTAAATCCCATCATCAAAACGATGAGTAACAAGATTGGGATTACAGAAACTAATGCTGTCATAGGTTTTTCAGAAATTTGTTATTATTAATAGGTTAGTCTACAAAAAGGCAAATATTTTCTGCAAATATACGACAAATAAAATGAAAAAGCGGTATTTATTATTGAAAAATGAGTGTTCTTGTGAAATTTTTATTCTTTCATGCATGACTATTCCTTTTTTTTCACTATCTTTGTAGCAAGATAAACCTTTTGTTCTACCGCGAAAAACATATAACCATGTTGTTTCGGCCGAGTTAGAAAGTATTACAAGAATCCGACTTAAACAATTAAACCTATGAATAAAGAAATCCTTAACGCTTTCAGACGCATTCTTCCGTCTGACCGCATTTACACCGACGAGTTACGCACCCTTGGTTGGGGAACCGATGCCAGTTTTTACCGTCAAATCCCCCAAGTGGTCATTCGCAGCGATAACGAAGAAGAGATTTCCCAGATTGTCAAATTGTGCAAGGAGCATCATCTTCCCTACACTTTTCGAGCCGCCGGCACCTCTCTCTCCGGCCAGAGTTGCACCGACAGTGTGCTCATAGTCGCTGGCAAGCATTGGGAGAAATACGAATTAAAAGAAGACCACTCTTCGGGTGACATCACCATTCGTCTTCAGCCTGGCATCGTGGGTTCCCGCGTAAATGACATTCTAAAGCCCTACGGCCGCGTGTTTCCACCCGACCCCGCCTCCATTGGCTCCGCCATGGTTGGCGGTATTGTCTGCAACAACGCCTCCGGCATGAACTGTGGAGTTCATGCCAACAGCGACCGTATGTTGATTTCCGCCCGTCTGATTCTTACCGACGGCACCATCCTCGACACTGGTGACGAAGCCAGCAGAGATGCTTTCCGCAAGAGCCACCCCGATTTCTTGAAGAAGATAGAAGAATTACGCGACAAGGTTCGAGCCGACAAAGAGTTGGCAAACCGCATCCACAACAAATACCTCATTAAGAATGTCACCGGTCTGAACCTACGTCCGTTGATAGCATACGACGACCCGTTCGACATCATTGCCCACAGCATTGTCGGTTCCGAAGGCACCCTTGCCTTCCTCTCCGAGGTGACCATGTGCACGCTACGCGACTACAAGTACAAAGCCTCGGCCATGGTTTATTTCCTGACGATGAAAGAGAGTTGCGAGGCCGTGGTAGCCATGAAGAAATTGAAAGCCGGTGCCGAAGATTTGAAGATGAGCGCCGAGGACCTGATGGTGAAGAGTGCAGAGATGTTGGACTACATGTCGTTAAATTCTGTTGACGACCCCGTTTTCTTACAATATAAGAAAGATGTGGATGCCGGCAAGATTGAAGGAGTGTCACCTGGTGATTACCACAACCTCACCGCCATTCTCACAGAAACCAAAGGCATCACCCACGAGCAGTTGCTCGAGAAGATTGAAAAAATTAAAGAATGCCTCGGTAATTTCCATCTTTACATCCCCGCCGAGTTTACCGAAGACCCCGCTGTCTATGGCAAGTACTGGGCTATCCGTTCGGGTATTTTCCCCTCCGTGGGTGGCACCCGTCCTGTGGGCACCTCCTGTCTGATAGAAGACGTCGCCTTCCCCATCGAGTCACTTCCCGAAGCCACTGTGAAACTTCAACAACTTATCGCCGACCATGGTTACAACGATGCCTGCATCTACGGTCATGCTTTTGAGGGCAACTACCATTTCATTCTGAACCAGAGTTTCAAGAGTGAGAGTGAAGTGAAGCGTTATGCCGACATGATGCGCGCCGTGGCAAAGTTGGTTGTGGAAGGTTACGACGGTTCGTTGAAGGCCGAGCATGGCACAGGCCGCAATATGGCTCCCTTTGTCAAATACGAATGGGGCGAGAAGGCCTATGCCGTCATGAAAGAGCTGAAAGCTATTTTCGACCCCGAAGGATTGTTGAACCAAGGAGTCGTCTTCAACGATGACCCAGACTGTTTCATCAAGTGTCTGAAACCACTGCCCGTGTTGGACTACGATTTCGACAGCATCCCTGATGGCGGTCATTACCTGATGGATCCCAACTTGTCGACCGCCAAAGAGACTATAGAACAAGTGAAACGCGCCAACAAATGTATAGAATGTGGTTTCTGCGAGGTGAACTGTATGTCGTGCGGCCTTACCTTATCGAGCAGGATGCGCATTGCCGTTCAGCGTGAGATTCGCGAGTTGGAGGCCACAGGTTCAGACCCAGCACGTGCCGCCATTCTTCGCAAGCAGTACAAATACTACGGTGACCAGACCTGTGCGACTGACGGTCTATGTTCCACCTCCTGCCCGATGAAGATCAATACCGGTGAGTTGACTCATCTCATCCGTCAGATTGACATGCTAAACAGCAAGATGGGTTACAAAGCCGGCGAGTTTGCCGCCAATCACATGGCCGGCATCAAGAAAGGTCTTCGCGTGGTGCTCGATGTTGCCCATCTGGGCCATGTCACCTTGGGTCCGAAACTGATGAGCAGCATCTGCCGCGGCATGAACAAGATGGGCCTTCCCCTATGGACCACTGCCATGCCGAAGAAGAGGCGCCAGCCCAAGCAGTCCGACCTGACCAAGATGATTATCGAGGAGAGTATCCCCCATGTCGATAATAATCAAGAACCCGCCACCGGCCTAAAGGTGGTATATTTCCCCAGTTGCATCAACCAGACGATGGGTCTGTCGAGGAAGTCGCCAGCCAAACAGCCTTTGGTCGACGAAGTATTAGAATTGATGCACAAGGCTGGCTATGAGACCATCTTCCCTGAGGGTATGGAGCGCATGTGTTGTGGTCAGATTTGGGAGAGTAAAGGAATGCTTGACATTGCCGACCGCAAGAGCGCCGAATTGGAAGCCGCCCTATGGAAAGCCTCTGAAGAAGGTCGTTATCCTGTGTTGTGTGCCCAAAGTCCTTGTCTACACCGAATGCGCAAGGTGATGAAGAAGATGAAACTCTATGAGCCCGCCGAGTTTATCATGACCTATCTCAAAGACCGTCTTGAATTCCATCCCATCGACCGTCCCATCGCCCTTCACCTGACCTGCTCTACTCGCGAGATGGGCGTTGACAAAGACATGATTGCGTTGGCCAAGATGTGCAGCACCAATGTATATTTACCAGAAGGTGTGGGTTGTTGCGGTTTTGCCGGTGACCGTGGATTCACCTTCCCTGAGATGAACAAATATGCCCTTCGCAAATTACGTCCCCAGATAGAAGACCACCATATCGAGGTTGGCTATTCGAACAGTCGTACCTGTGAGATTGGTCTTGAGACGAATACAGGCATACCTTATATGAGCATCGTTTACTTGGTGAATGAATGCACGACAAAGAAGGAATAGCACCCGCCCCTGCCCTCCCTAGGGAGAGAGTATATAGAATGAAAAAGATAAAAATTATTAATCAATAAACAATCTATTATGAAGAAATTGATGATTCTTGCCCTGTTAGTGACAGGTTCAGTGCTGTCTGTGAGTGCCCAGGACAGCAAGGGAGGCATTGAACTGCCCCAATGGATAAAAAACATCAAGTTGAGCGGCTACGGCATGTTGCAGTATCAATTTGAAGACCCTGAGGGCAGCGACCACAACGAGTTCAACCTCCGCCTATTCCGTTTGATAGCCGACGGTAAGATTGGCGACGTGGACTGGCGTGCACAGCTGCAAGGCACCAATGCCAAAGGACCTGGAGAGCCGACAGTACAGTTGGTCGACCTTTATGCCGAATGGGTGAAATACAAAGAGTTTCGTGTGAGAGCCGGTCAGTTCAAACGAGCCTTTACGTTTGAGAACCCTACCCACCCCATCACTCAAGGTTGGTATTCATACGCCATGGTGGTTAATAACCTATCAGGTTTCGGCGACCGTACCGGAGAGAAATCGAGTGGCGGCCGTGACATCGGTATTCAAGTACAGGGTGATGTGTTGCCCAACAGCGACGGTCGTCCTCTGGTACACTACCAAGTGGGTGTGTATAATGGTGAGGGCATCAACCGCAAAGATAAAGACCACAGAAAAGATGTCATTGGCGGTGTATGGGTGATGCCGATTAAAGGTTTGCGCATCGGTGCTTTCGGTTGGACAGGTAGCCATGGTGGCATGTCTGCATTGGTAACCGATTTGAACGACCCATCCATCACCACGGAGGTTTCCATCGGTAGTGTACCCCTGAATCGGTACTGTCTATCAGCCGAATGGGACAAAGACGAATACACTTTCCGCACTGAATATATCCATAGCCAGGGTTGGGGTGTTGCTCCCGGCCAGGCAGGCAAAGGTTCAACAGTGATTGACTACAGCAATGGCGACAAGGCCGACGGTTGGTATGTTTTCGGCATCGTGCCCGTCATTAAGTCAAAACTGCACGCCAAGGCCCGTTACCAGACCTACCGTCAGGCTAAGGACTGGGCCACGTCGAAGACGATGTATGAGGTAGGTGTGAACTACTTCTTCTGCAAGAACTTACAGCTGAATTTCGAATATGGACTAGTGAACAACCGCGCGTTGGCAAAGCACAACTACAACTTCTTAGACCTCGAACTCGATTTCAGGTTCTAAGATACTTCAGAACTAAACAACAAAGCGCTCCCTACGGGGAGCGTTTTTCGTCTATATACAATCGAATGACGTCGCCTTGGCTATCGACGGCGGAGAATGACGTAGATGATGACCGGTGCTCCAACGAGAGGTGTTATGGCGTTAAGCGGTATGATGCCATGTTCTCCGGGGAGGTAACACAGTGCATTGCAAAGAAGCGCCACCACTGCCCCCGTTATCATGGTTGCCGGCATTAGCAGCCGATGATTATCGGTACGTAAGAGAAGGCGTGCGATGTGAGGTACCGCTAATCCGATGAAGGCTATTGGTCCACAGAAAGCCGTAGTAATGGCTGTCAACAGTCCTGTGGCCAGCAACAAGATATTGCGTGTTCTCCGGGTATTGATTCCAAGATTTTCAGCATACCGTTCTCCGAGGAGCAAGGCATTGAGCGGCTTGGATAGCATGAGGGCGAGCATTAGTCCCAATATTGTCACCACGGCAAACACAGGCAGTTGGCGCATTGAAACCCCGCCGAAATTACCCATGCCCCACACCATAAACGACTTCACCCCCTCTTCCGTTGCGAAGAAATTGAGCAAAGATATGGCCGAAGAAGCGAGGTATCCAATCATGATACCTATGATAAGCAGCATGACATGGTTACGCACGATGGTAGAGAAGAAAAAGATAATGGCCGTGACAATCATTGCCCCGAAGAAAGCAACCAACAATATCGCCATGAATCCCGTAGCCGAGAACACCCCTGTTTGTAGTTGTCCTCCCATGAGAAGCATGACCAACGCCACACCGAGTCCCGCACCATTGCTGATACCAAAGATGGACGGCCCAGCCAATGGGTTCTTGAATGCCGTCTGCAGCATCAGTCCACTCACCGCCAATGCCGCTCCACAGAGAATGGCCGCTATCATCTGGGGCAGTCGTGCCTGTATGACGATATACTGCCAACTTGGCTTAGCCGAATCATCGCCAAAGAGTATGGCAAAGACATCGGACGCGGGGATGTGTACGGAGCCCACCATCAAATTGGTAGCAGCCAAGACCACCATGAGGAGAGACATAAGCAGAAAAAACAATCGGTGCTGCACTTGTTTGGTTACGAGTTATGAGTGATGAGTTACTAATGACAAAGGATGAGGGTTAATATACGATGGGCGCATAGTATTTTAAGGAACCCAGTTGGAGTTGGGGATGTGCAAGGATGATGAAGTCGCGCAGCAGCCAATCGGGGCGGAATGGGGTTTCCTCGAAAAACGGCACTTTTGAGGCATTGCATCCATATACTTGGCGTTCTCTCACGGCTTTGAGTTGGCTATACCCCTGGTATTCCGCCATCAAATCAGCATAGGTAAACGGTTTGTCACCATTATATTTGAAGAGCCACAAATCTGTGTCGCCCGCCTTGTCGAGCACCGCCTCAAAAGGCAGTGACAAACTCCCCGCCTTATCGTTATCAGCGAAGGCGTACCCTGCATTGGCATCCTTTATCACCTGCCCGATGACGCTTTTCCCTCCTGCCACATACCATACCGAACCCGTTTTTCGTTCGGTGATGATGGAACGTCCTTTAGGCTCTGCCGCCGCCAGTTGAGTAAGATGGTGATATGCCGAATCGACGTCTAAGAAAAGTTGTTCCGCCTCTTTCTGTTTTCCAAAGAGCATCCCATAGAACGTCATCCATTCCGCCCTTCCGAGCGCTGTCGGTTCCATATAATCGGCACATTCAAGGTAAGGTATCTCTATCTCCTCCACTTTGCCATACCCTCCCGTGTTCTCAAACGGCGATAAAAGCATCACATCAGGTTGTAAGTCGATGATTTTCTCCACCATAGGGTTCATTCCATCGCCGCAGTCGACCACCTGTCCGTCAGCTATGCGTTTGAGCAACGTCGGCAAGACCATATACCGGCTGTCGCACACTCCAGCGATACAACTGTCTGCACCAAGGAATTGCAACAGTTGACAATGCGCTGTGGTGAATACCACCGCCTTTTGTACCGGCACCCTTATAACATCGCCTTGCGGCAGGTTGTCGGGCATGGTCTTGTTTCGGTCGACGAGCACATAACGATGAAGAGTCTGACCTTCTTTCCATGGGTTGTCAATACTGACCGCGGTATAGTCGGCATGTTTTACAACATGGAGGAGCGTGGCATATTTCATGGTCAGCGTGTCACCTTGGATATCAGAAGACTCTGAATGGCTATTGCGACAGGCCACGAAGGAGGCTGCCACGAACACGAATAACGCAAATATACTCAAATTGAGTTTTTTAACTACAACTTTCACGAATTGAGTTCTTTAACTACAAATTACACAAATGGAGTTTTCTATAAAATTTTGCTACGAATGGTACGTATCAATCCTTGACAGCCATCTTCGATGAGGTCAAGGGCCAATTCGAAATCGCTATCACCGCCATAATATGGGTCGGGTACAGAAGAGCGCCCCTTGTACTGAATGAAATAGTCAGACATCCGCCAAATCTTACGGCGATCATCGTCAGAGCGTGCCTGTTGGCTTACCGCCCTATAGTTTTCCTCATCCATGACCACGATGACATCAAAACGATTGTAGAACGATGCGTTGAACTGCTGTGCACGACTATCGAGCGTTAAGCCCCTTGCCGCAGCATGACGACGCATTCTCTTATCGGGCAAGTCACCCACATGCCATGGACCTATGGCCGCTGATTCGATGTGTAGGCTTTGTCCAATGTGATTGTCATTCGCAATCTTTTTCATCACCGCCTCGGCCGCAGGAGAGCGGCAAATGTTACCGAGACATATAAAGAGTATGGAAAGAGAGTTTGTATCTTTCATGAGTGCAAAATTAAGGAAAAAAAATGGAAGATGGTAAGATTAAGAAAATAAAACATAAAAAAGAGTGTTTGTGTGAGAAAAAAACGTATATTTGCAATGAGGTAAAGGACGCCCTCTTTTATAACCGCCCTCTCAAGGGAGAAGACGGAGGAAAGAAGGTGAAATTAAGAAGATTACGTTATAAAATTTACTGATATGAAAAGAACGTTATTGATAGCATTGAGCGCATTGATGCTAAGTGTGGGGATGCCACAGATGGTGAAAGCCACAACGGTGGAAGGTACGGTAATGCCAGACAAGACCAACCGTTTCACCAAGAAAGACAAGAAATGTATCAAGGTTATTGATACCTTCTACAAAAAATACTATACCAAATGGACAGAAACCAGCGAGGCTCCTGCCGATCTCGACAAGATACTTACAGGCAAGTGCATCATCAAACTGCGTTCATTGTATGAATATGACGGTGAAGGCTTGGCAATGTGGGAGTTCTGGATGTTGAACACCGACATTGGCGAAGATGCTGGCCGTTTCGTGAGTCGCAGCATCGTTCCCATGGGCAATGGTTGGTACCGTGTGACCAACAAACACCAAAACCGATCGGAAGTGTTACGCGTCCGCGTCATAGACACCCCCGACGGTTTGAAGATTGACGATGTGGAAAATGATTTAAATAATTGATGATGGCATCCTCATTTTAAGAACGCCAATTTACTGATTTGTTCATCTGAGGCAAGGTTGAAGTCACCAGGAACCTGGTTCTTCAATGTTGCCGCAGCGAGCGCATAGTCTACCCAGCGTTGTGGGTCATCGGGGAAATTCAATGCCGCATGAATGCTCCCTGCCGCAAAGGCATCACCCACTCCTACGGGGTCGACAATATCTGTAATGTCGTGGATGACTGACGGTATCATTTTTCCATCCGCTATCATGATTGCTGTAAGCACATGATGCCGCGGTTCGGGTTGGCTCCTTATGCCAATTATCATACGTTTGCACCTCGGGCATAACGCGTGCAGTTCACCACACCACTCTTCATAGGCTTTGAGATCCATTTTATAATCTGCCGAGGTAGCCTCGAAGGGAATGCGTTTTCCTGTGATATATTCAAATTCGATGACGTCGCCAAACATCACATCGCAACGTTGCATCATCCGAACGAGCGTCTCCTTCGGATCGGCCCCATAATTCCACAAAGCACTGCGGTAATTGATGTCGAAAGACACCGTCAGTCCCATCTCATCCGCCACATCGAGCGCCTCGAAGGTAGCATCTGCAGAAGACTGAGAGATTGCCGCCGATATGCCCGATGTATGGAACACTTTGGCCCCTTTAAGGATGTCGTGCCAAGGAATGATTCCGGGTCGTAACGATGAAAATGGTGTGTTGTCGCGGTCGTAGACCGTCTTTGCCTTCTGTCGTGAAGCCCCCTGTTGGAGATAATACGATCCTATTTTTCCTTCTGAGCGCAGCACACGCGAGGTGTCAATGCCATATTGCGCCAACCGATGTACCGCTGCGTTTCCCACGATGCCTATGGGCAGACGTGTTACATATCCCACACGATCACCTAGTGTGGCAAGCGACACCGCCACATTAGCTTCACTACCAGCAAATTTCACCTCTTCCGGATTTGACGTTTCTATTGACTGACTAGCATCGTCGAGTCTCATCATGAACTCGCCAAAACAAATAACATCCATGGTTTCCATTTTCGAAATGTTTATAAAACAACAATGCAAAGATAAGGAAAATTAAAAAAATAAACAATTATAAGATTAAAAAATGAAATGAAAAGGGGAAAAAGAGGTTAAAGAGAGAAGCGCTTATCACATTCGGAAATGCTCAAATAAATTTGGCGTTTCTCTCGTTTATCCGTAACTTTGCAGCATGATTGTTTGCATAGCAGAGAAACCGAGCGTAGCGAGAGATATAGCGAGAATTATCGGAGCTACGTCGCAAAAGAACGGATATATGGAAGGCAACGGCTATCAGGTGACCTGGACCTTTGGCCATCTGTGCACGTTGAAAGAGCCTCACGACTATACTGACGCATGGAAACGTTGGACGCTTACTTCGTTGCCTATGATCCCCCCCCGTTTCGGCATCAAATTGATAGAAGACGACGGTATAAAACGGCAGTTTGCTGTCATTGAGCAATTGATGCAACAAGCCGATAGTATCGTAAACTGCGGTGATGCCGGTCAAGAAGGCGAACTCATCCAGCGCTGGGTGATGCAAAAGGCGAAAGCCACTTGCCCTGTTCGTCGGTTATGGATATCGTCGATGACCGACGAAGCCATCCGTGAAGGTTTCCAGAAATTAAAAGACCAAAATGAATATCAATCGTTGTATATGGCCGGTCTGTGCCGTGCCATTGGGGATTGGCTGTTAGGTATGAACGCCACCCGTTTGTATACCCTTCGTTTTGGTCAGAACCGCCAAGTGCTAAGCATTGGACGTGTTCAGACCCCCACCCTCGCCCTGATTGTGAACCGTCAGAAAGAGATAGACCGTTTCGTTCCCGAACCTTACTGGGTGCTCGCCACCAAATATCGCGACGTGGTGTTTACCGCCACCAAAGGTCGTTTCACCGTGAAGGAAGAAGGCGAGCGTGCTTTTGCCACCATTGCCGACAAGCCCTTCACCGTTACCGACATACAGAAGAAGAACGGCACCGAAGCGCCCCCCCACCTCTACGACCTCACCAGTCTGCAGGTAGACTGCAACAAGAAATTTGGCATGAGCGCCGAAACCACGTTGAATACCATCCAAGCCCTTTATGAGAGGAAACTGACCACCTACCCACGTGTAGACACCCAATACCTTCCCGATGACATGTACCCCAAGTGTCCTGGCATCCTTCGCGGTTTGCAAGGTTATGAATCGCTCACCGCCCCCTTGCAGGGCAAGACATTGGCGAAGAGCAAAAAGGTGTTTGACAATTCCAAGGTGACCGACCACCATGCCATTATCCCCACCGGTGTTGCTGCCACCCACCTGACCGACTTAGAACGCCATGTTTACGATCTGGTGACACGTCGTTTTATCAGCGTGTTCTATCCCGTTTGCAAATATGCCACCACCACTGTTCTCGGCCGTGTGGAGACCACCGATTTCAAGGTGAGTGGCAAACAGATTATTGATGCCGGTTGGCGTGTGGTATATGCCAAAGATGCCTCCCTGTCTGATGACGACGACTCGAAGAAAAAAGACGAGGAGCGCACACTACCCTCTTTCACTGTTGGCGAGAGCGGTCCTCACGAACCCACACTGACGGAAAAGATGACCACGCCACCCAAATACTACACCGAGGCCACCCTATTGCAAGCCATGGAGACCGCCGGCAAATTTGTTGACGATGAAGAGTTGCGTTCTGCGATGAAAGAAAATGGCATCGGCAGGCCATCATCACGTGCGAGCATCATAGAAACGTTGTTCAAGCGTCATTACATCCGGCGAGAGCGCAAGAATATCGTAGCCACAGTTACCGGCATCGAATTGATAGACCTCATCCGCGAAGAGTTGCTGAAGAGTTGTGAACTGACAGGTATCTGGGAAAAGAAACTGCGCGAGATAGAACAAAAGAAATATGATGCCGGACAATTCATCAACGAATTAAAACAGCAGGTGACCGCCATTGTGCAACAGGTGATGACCGACCCCACGAACAGAAGGATTACCCTTTTGGAGGAGCAAGGGAAGAGCGACAAAGGCAGAGGGAAGAAAACCGATGGAGTAGTCGCAAAGAGTAAGGGTCAGTCGACAAGAAGCAAAAGGCAAAACGTAAAAGAGAAGAAACAAGAAACGAGCAACGAGGCACCTTCCGATGCACTGATTGGGACAAAGTGTCCTATTTGTGGCCAAGGTATAATCATCAAGGGTAAGACCGCTTACGGTTGCAGTAGATGGAAAGAAGGATGTTCGTATAGGGCGTATTTTAGTGAAAAGTGAAAAGTGAAAAGTGAGAAATGAAGAGTGAATAATTAAAGATGAAGACCCCACCACCATACAACCAACATGGAAAGACACCAGAACGACCCTCGGTGCCACCTCCTTATGTTCCCAGCGAACAACCGACAACCGAGCAGATTTACCAACAGGCATACCATGAGGCTTACCAACAGGCATACCAAGATGCCATGAAGAAATTGGGGGAGCCCCCCCCTACCCCCACCCCGACGAAAGAGACTGGGCTTTCCGACTCAGGTCAAGGAGGGGCTGGCATTTCGGAAGTAGAACAAGGAAACAATACCGTCAAACGGAGATTCGTTCGTCGTGGCAAGACCGGTGTCGGTTTGGGATGCGCCTTTTACATTGTTGGTTTTCTATTGTTGGGTAGTTTAGGTTTGCTCTTCAACCTTGGCGACGACAAGCCATCAGGTCCAGTTGCACAGCCTGTTCATTTCTCCACCCCAACAGACAGTTCCGTGATAGCCGAGCGGCGCAGCGTGGAAAAGAGCGGTAAGGTATGGACTATCGACGATGTGCCGATGGCTCATTTGGTGCATAAGAACGAATATGTGAGTGACCCTGACGGTTATCTTACCACTGAACAGAAAGCCTATGCCGACAGTTTTCTCTATCTATTAGAACATGCACAACGCACCGAGTCGGCCTTTATCTTAGTTGGGCATGTTCCCAACAAAGACACCTATCGTTTTGCCATCGACTTAGGACGTAAATATGGCATCAGCAGTGCCGACGAACACCGAGGCGTTACTGTAGTGGTAGCCGTTGAAGACAGGAAATACACCATCGCCACATCACAGGGTGTGCAAGGCGTGCTTACCGACTTGATGTGTAACCGTATCGCCCAGCAACATATCATCCCCCATATGAAAGCCGGCAATACCGCCGCTGCCGTAATACGAACCAGTCAAGCTCTCTATTACACCATGGCCGACGGCTATCCTCACTTGGATGGCGACAGTCTGAGTCGTGAAGATTTTGAGCGTATGGAAAAAAGCGGGCAGGTGTATGCCAGTAGGTTGTCACAGAGCAGCAACACCAGTGAATTAACGCCAGCCGAAGAGAGAACCGCTGGAGCCATCGGCACAGCCATCTGCCTCGGTTTGCTCTTCATTTTATGGAAAATACGTCAGCGGCGTTCTACCATGGTGGAATATTACGATACAGGAAGCACTGGCAGTTATAGTAGCAACCATAGTTACAGTTCCAGTTATGACGACGACGATGACGACGATTATAGCAGTAGCAGCAGTAGTTATGACGATGGAGGCTCGTATGGTGGCGATAGCAGTTATGATGGTGGAGGCTCCAGTGGTGGCTGGTAAGACAAATGCAATAAAACGAAAGGAATTGCGTTTAATATAGTGAAGAGGGAATAGTGAAGAGTGAAAAATTAATCGTGAATTCCAAAATTACATATAAATTGTTGCTATCGATGCTGACTGTGGTGTTGGTATCGTTCATGTTTTCTTGCAGCGCAGACAGGAACATAAAGCGTGGCGAAAAATACCTTTCTTTGGGTGAATATTTTGATGCTGGCAATGAATTCAAACAGGCCTATTCGAAAACCCCACCGAAGGAACGGGCCCGCAGAGGTCAGATAGCCAGTAAGATGGCCCTGTGCTATGAGCGCATCAATGCCACCCAAAAAGCCATCGCTGCCTATAGAAACGTTATCCGTTACAAACAAGACGATGGGGAGACGCACCTGTCACTTGCTCGTCAACTCTTGAAAAACAGCAATTACAAGGAGGCCGCACAGGAATTCCGAGTGGCCCTCGATTCCATCCCCGATAGCCGTTTGGCCCGTGAAGGTCTTACCGCTGCCACGCAAGCACCCGACTGGAAAAAAGCCGGTTCCCGCTATAGCGTGAAGAAGATGGACGTTTTCAACAGTCGCCGCGCCGAATATTCGCCAATGCTATTCGGCGACCAGCATGAGCAATTATATTTTACTTCAACCCGCAACGAGTCGCAAGGCGATGAGTTGAGTGGCATCACCGGCACCAAGGCCGCCGACATCTTCATGTCGCAGAAAGACGACAAAGGGAAGTGGAGCCGTCCTGAACCCGTCAGTGGTGGTTTAAACAGCAACTATGACGAAGGCGCTTGCTGTTTCAGCGTCGATGGACGCGAGATGCTTATCACCCAATGCGTGATGGACGCCAATTATCCCCGTTATGCCAAGATCATGCAGTCGAATCGTAGTGATGCCGCTTGGGGCAAGCCCACCGCCGTGGAGTTGTCGAAAGACACCCTATCCAGTTTCGCCCACCCCGCCATCTCTCCCGATGGTCGTTGGTTGTATTTCGTGAGCGACATGCCGGGTGGTCAAGGCGGTCTGGACATATGGCGTGTTCGCATCGTCGCAGGAGGGTATGGTGGTGTAGAAAATGTAGGCGCCCCCATCAACACCCCCGGTGACGAGATGTTCCCCACGTTCCGTCCCAATGGTGACCTCTATTTCTCATCTAATGGTCATCCTGGTTTGGGAGGTCTCGACATCTTCATCGCCACGGTAGGCAACGACCGCCGTTGGCACCTTGAGCATCCCGGTTATCCATTAAACTCACAGGGTGATGACTTCGGCATGACCTTTGAAGGTCCCCACAACCGAGGTTTTTTCTGTTCAAATCGAGGCGATGGTCGCGGTTGGGATCACATTTACAGTTTTGAGAAACCCGAGATTATCCAGACCGTTAAAGGCTGGGTATATGAATTGGACGGCTACGAGTTGCCCGCCGCCCAAGTATATATGGTGGGTGATGATGGCACCAACCTAAAGCTGTCGGTGAAGGGTGACGGTTCATTTGAGCAAGTGCTTACCCCTGGTGTGAACTATATTCTGTTAGCCACTTGTCAAGGCTATCTCAACCACAAGGAAGAGTTGCATATCGTGGAAACCCAAGAATCGGAAGAACACACACTGCAGTTTCCATTGGCCAGCATCTCCGTTCCCGTGATGATAGACAATATCTTCTACGACTTCGATAAGGCCACGCTTCGTCCCGAGTCGACCGCCGCCCTTGACGACTTAGTGAAACTGTTACAAGAGAACCCCAATGTCACCATCGAGTTAAGCGCCCATTGTGACTACAAAGGTTCTGACGCCTACAACGAACGTCTGTCGCAACGCAGGGCAGAGTCGGTGGTCAACTATCTCATCGAGCATGGCATCAGCAGCGACCGCCTAACCCCAGTAGGTTACGGCAAGGGGAAGCCCAAGACAATCCGCAAGAAATTGGCCGAACGCTTTACGTGGCTGAAGGAAGGAGACGTCCTCACCGAGGAATTCATCAAGAATCTGAGCGACGATCAGCAGGAGATATGCAACCAGTTGAACCGCCGCACCGAATTTATCGTATTGCGCACCACCTATGGTATGTTTGACCAGGACGGCAACTTGAAGAATCCTCCACCGGCGCGGAAGCAGGAAAAAGAAGGATTGGAACCCGATGGTTTTGACTTCGAGTTTTAAGGAGGATTGAGAAAAAAGGGATGAACATTGAGCGATGAAACTGCCAGATAGTTTTTGCGAACGTACACGGGCATTGCTGGGAGACGAGCGATGGTCAGTGATGGAGCGCGCCCTTGGCGAAGAGCCAACGGTGAGTGTTCGACGCAATCCATGGAAACAAAGTGGCTGGCAGACTGACTCTTGGCAGACTGACGGAGCGGTTCCTTGGTGTCCTGATGGTGTTTATCTGAAAGAGCGTCCATCGTTTACTTTCGACCCGATGTTCCACATCGGCGTGTATTATGTTCAGGAAGCCTCATCGATGTTCGTGAGTCATGTGATACGCCAATTGGCGGATGCTTTAGAAGACAATTCCCTTACCGTGTTGGACATGTGTGCCGCTCCCGGTGGCAAGAGCACCGCAATGATAAGTGCACTGCCTCATGGCAGTCTATTGTTCGCCAACGAACCAATCCGTTTACGTGCCAATATCTTGGCCGAGAATCTTTCGAAATTCGGTTATCCCAATGTCGTGGTGACCAACAACTATCCCAAAGACTATGAGCGTTCCGGACTGCGTTTCGACGTAGTATTGTGCGATGTGCCTTGTTCGGGCGAAGGGATGTTTCGCAAGGATGCTGGCGCCATAGAAGAGTGGTCAGAAGACCATGTAAAACGATGCAGTCAATTGCAGCGAGAGATTGTGGAAAGCGCTTGGAAGGTGCTCCGTCCCGGCGGTTTTCTGATATATTCCACCTGTACGTTCAATCGTGAGGAAAACGAGGATAACATACGCTGGATGGAGGAAGAGTTGGACGCAACACCATGGTCTATTCAAATCAATAGCGAATGGGGTATCCAGGGCTCAATGACAGAAGATTACTCCGGGCCCTGTTACCGTTTCCTTCCAGGTTTCACGCGAGGAGAAGGGTTATTCATGGCAGTGTTAAGAAAAGAGCCATCCCAAAAAGGAGAACGTCTTGATTGCCACAAACAAATCAAAAAGCCTACGAAATTTTCGAAGGAAGAACAAGAGTTATTAAGTTGGATGTATGTAATACACAATGAAAGCGGTTGGGAATTGCGACAGGTCAATGACGTTTTTTCAGCCATACGTCACGACTGGGTATTAGAGACAGACATAGCTTTAGGTCGTCTTCAGGTGTTGCAAGCCGGTGTTCCCCTTGCCAAGAGGAAAGGGAAAGCCTTCCAACCCGACCATCGGTGGGTTCTCTCCATGGCGCAAAGGACAGGCGTTTTTTCCAAAGTTGAACTTTCATACAAACAAGCCATCCAGTACCTTCGTGGCGAGTCATTGGTGCTTTACGACGCGCCATTGGGGTATATGCTGGTTTGCTTTCAAGGGGCACAACTAGGATTTGTGAAGAATGTAGGCAACAGAGCCAACAATCTATATCCAACAGAATGGAGGGTAAAAAAGGCACTTTATCCCGAACAATAAAAATGCTCTGTCGCAAGCAATAAAAAATAATTGAAAACCAAACATATATGAAGCAATATTTAGATTTGTTGGAGCGTATCATGCGTGAAGGAGTGGAAAAGACCGACCGCACCGGTACAGGTACCAAGAGCGTATTTGGCCATCAGATGCGCTTTAGGATGAGCGATGGTTTTCCATTGCTGACGACCAAGAAACTTCATTTGAAATCGATTATTTATGAGTTACTGTGGTTTCTCCACGGTGACACCAACGTTCGCTACTTACAAGAACATGGTGTTAGGATTTGGAATGAATGGGCCGACGAGAATGGCGAGTTAGGTCCCGTATATGGTCACCAATGGCGTTCTTGGCCCGATTACCATGGCGGCACCATCGACCAGATAGCCAAAGCAGTGGAGACCATACGCATGAATCCCGACTCACGCCGCATCATCGTTAGCGCTTGGAACGTTGCCGAGGTGGAAAAGATGGCTCTCCCCCCCTGCCACACCCTATTTCAGTTTTATGTAGCCGATGGCAAATTGAGTCTTCAACTCTATCAGCGCAGTGCCGACACCTTCCTTGGCGTACCTTTCAACATCGCCTCATATGCCCTTCTCCTTCAGATGATGGCCCAAGTGACCGGTTTGGAAGCAGGTGACTTTGTACACACTTTTGGCGACGTGCATATTTACCTGAACCACATGGAGCAAGTACAGTTGCAACTCACTCGTGAGCCAAGGCCATTGCCCAAGATGGTTATCAACCCAGATGTGAAGGAACTGACAGATTTCCAATATGAAGATTTCGAATTGGTAGGCTATGACCCATGGCCCCATATTGCCGGTGTAGTATCGGTGTAAGAAGGATTATGAAAATATCTATTATCGCTGCCGTGGCAAAGAACCGTGCCCTCGGCTATAAGAACAAATTGTTGTATTGGTTGCCCAACGACATGCGTCGTTTTAAAGCGTTGACCACCGGGCATACCATTATTATGGGCAGAAAGACCTTCGATTCGCTTCCCAAGGGTGCATTGCCCAACCGCAGGAATATCGTGTTGAGCCGACGCACGAAAGAGTTGCCCGGTTGTGACTGTTATGGTTCGTTACAAGAAGCATTACGTCACTGCGAACCAGACGAAGAAGTGTTTATCATCGGTGGAGCGAGTATCTATGCCCAAGCACTACCCTATGCCGACAAGCTTTACCTTACAGAAGTAGACGACGAGCCATTGGAGGCAGATGTTTATTTCCCACCCTTCGACGGTTGGCGTAAAGAGAAAGAAGAAACGCATGCCGCGGATGAGAAGCATGCGTTCCGTTATTCTTTTGTGGATTATGTAAGGGGTGAATGATTTTTCGCTATTATTCCTCTTCGAATGGCAGGTCTACGACAGGCAGTTGTCTGTCGATGGCCGCATTGAACGAGATGACCGTTTCGCTTCGTGACAATCCCAGCGGTTGCAATTTGTCGTGTATGATATTGAGCAAGTGGTGGTTATTACGAGCATATATCTTGATGAACATGTCGAAGCCACCCGTAGTATAATGACATTCCACCACCTCGGGAATTTTCTTCAGTTCTTCGACCACTCTGTCGAAATGTTCAGGATTTTTTAGGAACAGTCCTATATAAGCACATGTTTCATACCCAATTTTTTCAGGATCGATGATAAACTGAGATCCTTTGATGATACCCAGGCTGGTAAGCTTCTGGATTCTTTGGTGTATGGCAGCGCCACTCACGTTACACGAACGAGCCACTTCGAGGAAAGGAATACGAGCATCCTCGGCAATGAGTCGAAGGATTTTTTTGTCTAAAGCGTCTAAACGATGAGCCATATGATTTATAATTTGATGGTTGAATGATTGTCAATAAGTTATATATTTTCTGCAAAGATACGTTAAAACTATCTTATTTGCAAACAAAACGAGGAAAAAAGTATCAATCTATCATCAAAAGAAGCGTTTTTAATGACCATAGCAAGAATAGCGACTAAAGTTAGGATAGCTAGAATAGCTACTATAGCTGTAATTGGAGATATAGGAAATAAGGAGATAAGGAGTTATAGGTGTTTCGAAGTTATAGTTGCTGTAGGGACTATAGGGGTGGGGAAAGAATAAACGTCGCTATTAGACAGGAAGGAGGGTGCAGTTATGGTGATTCCGTAGCAGAATAGTTAATACGTAGAGCGTTTGCTCGCCTTAGTTGTTGTTTCACATCGGTGATGACACCCATTTGAGTCTGTTTGTCAGCTTTGATGCTGACTGTCATGTTAGACAGGTCGGCAGGTGACATTCGCTCCCTCTCTTCAGCGATGTATGGTGCGATTTCCTCGACGCTCACCATCTTGTCGTTGAGTTGGATTTGTTGGGACGATGATTTAGGCACCAGTCCCATGAAAGGTTTTCCAATGTGTATGTACGAAATGGCCGTCTTTTTTGTGAGACGAGTCAGTTCTTTTCCCTGTGGCACCTGATATTGCACTTTGAGTGTCACCTTACGCATATGTGTGACAATCATGAAGAAAAAGAGCACGGTGAAAATGAGGTCAGGCATCGACGACGTGTTAAGCATGGGAACCCCACCCCGTTTTTGTCGATAAATTCTCATGGCTGACCCTCCTTTCCGTCAAGGTATATCTCACTGACCCTCTGAGGATAATATTCACGTAGCGCCATTTTTTGTTCTTCACTGCATTGAGCATAGGAGCAGTGAAAACGTTTAGCTGCCAATTTATCGCGCAGTTGTCGGTAGGCACTGACGATAGCGTTCTGTACCTGGAAATATATATTGTAGTTACTATTGCGTGCCGCTTCAAGTTGAATGACATGGCGGTCGGTGATTTCACATTCTCCCAACAGCGGAATATCACGCTGCCGTTTTTCCGGCAGGCTGTCGCAGTTCTTGGGGTTTTCGATGAATTGAAGCAGTCGTTCGTTCAGTTGTTTTATGTTCAACGACTCACCATTTACCATCACCCGATTATCTTCATCAATGGTTACCTGCAACACATTCCTTTTGCTCACATCTTTTTGATGGATCATCTCGCTGTCGGTAACAGGTGGAAGTTGCCGTGTCAGTCCCTTGTCTATATCCATCGATGTGACGACAAGGAAAAGGATGAGCAACATGAACGAAATGTCGGCTACAGAAGCCGTGTTCAGTTGCGGTACGGATTTTCTATGTCGTCGGATAAACATTTTTAGATAAAATAATGAAAAGCATTATGGAAATAGGAAGAACTAGGCAGCTCCGGTTCAAGTGCCTCTATGAAAGCATAAAAAGTACTAGGAGGAACTATTGTGGCGTGAGCGCCATGTGGCATACAATGTGGTCGCTATAGCCGTGGCGAGCATGATGAGAATGGAGACGACAAACATATCAGCCGTTTTGAGCCAAAAAGAATCGCTGAAATTATTGCCATTGACCATCATCTGAGTTTTCGACCCAAAGAACCACGTTATCACCATGAGCAAGATGGTACCACCCGCTACGGCCATTGCGATTAGTCTTGCCGGTATACCATTATACTCAGAAGAGGATTTGTCTCGCCTTTGCAATGACTGTGTGACACTCCATAGAGCCACCACCACCGCAACGAGGAGCATAAGCAAGACGAACGTCACCACCGTCCCCGTGAGCAGCGGTTCACGGAAGTTTGGGTTTTCCGCATATTGTCGATTGTATCCAACAATGAAGAAAAGTCCAAAGACCACGGCTATGACCGCTAACAAGCCATATCCCGTCCATCGTGCCACCTTCGATGCCTTTCCTCCACTCAGTGCATTGTCATTCATCGTTTCGTTTGGTATTTAACGAGCGCATCGAGCAATGAGATAGCTGTCTCTTCCATCTCCGCAGTCAGTCGTTCTATCTTGGTGAGGATGTAGTTATAAAACACTTGTAGAATGAGCGCCGCAATGATACCGAAAATAGTAGTGATGAGCGCCACCTTCATTCCCGCCGCCACGATGGTAGGACTAATATCACCCGCAGTTTGTATCTGGTCGAAAGCCATGACCATTCCAATGACCGTTCCGAGGAATCCCAGTGATGGCGCTATGGCAATGAAGAGTGTGATCCAAGAGCACCCTTTCTCCAGGTTTGCCGCCTGCACAGAGCCATAAGCCGCGACGGAGCGTTCCACCTCGTCGATGGGTTCATTGGCCCGCACCAATCCTTGGTAACAGATTGATGCCACCGGTCCACGCGTGTTACGGCACAATTCTTTCGCCCCATCTATATCTCCTTCGAGGATTTTCGCATCAACATCGGCTATAAATCGTTTTGTCTTTATCTCTGAAAGGCTTAAGTAGATGATGCGTTCGATACAGAACGCCAATCCGATGACCAAAGCCAATGCCACGAGCGACATAAAGCCAGCATTACCCTCAATGAACTTCGTCTTAAGAGATTGATGCAGTCCACCGCTTTCCATTGGAGCGACGAGAGAGTCCGCGTCTTGCTGCACCGCCTCGTCAAGGGCCACATCAAGCGAATCATCCTCGGCTTGCTCAGCAGTTATTGGCTGTTGTTGAGTCGTTGTTTGCGGTGTTGCCGAGGTGGAGTCACCTTGCGACATGGCGGGCAACGCGCATAGGCAGAGCAACGCCAAAATACATATTTGTAGTGATTTCAACATGGGTTATATTATAATTATCGGGCAAAAATACAAATAATCTTGTAAGATAGAAAGATTAAAAGATTAAAAAAATAAAAGACCATGAAAATAGAAGATTGAAAAACGGCAAAACATCTACTCAAATATGAATTAATTACCACCATAACGCCAATGACCGATTGGGGCTAAAACAATAAATCGGACGCAAACGCCCGATTTATTGTTGTAAAGATATCCTTCGATTATATTAATATGCAAAGAGGGGGTATGCCTTCATTCGTTCGTTCACCTTTTTGCGAACATTAGCAATAACCTCTTGGTCTTCAGGGGCGTTGAGCACCTCTTCGATGAGCGCCGCTATTTCGACCATCAAGTCCTCCTTCGCACCACGAGTGGTGATGGCAGGAGTACCGAGACGTATACCACTGGTTTGGAAAGCGCTACGAGAATCAAAAGGCACCATGTTCTTGTTCACGGTGATGTCGGCAGCCACAAGTGCCTGCTCCGCCACTTTTCCCGTCAGTTCAGGATACTTGTCACGTAAGTCAACTAGCATCGAGTGGTTGTCTGTTCCTCCACTGACAATGGTAAATCCTCGTTTGATGAGTTCGTCCGCCAGCACCTTTGCATTCTTCTGCACTTGCTTAGCCCACTCTTTGAAACCGGGCTGCAATGCTTCTCCGAAGGCCACAGCCTTTGCCGCGATGACATGCTCCAATGGTCCGCCCTGCTGTCCCGGGAACACAGCAGAATTCAACAGTTGGCTCATCTTCTTCACCACGCCCTTCGGTGTGGTCAGTCCCCACGGATTATCAAAGTCTTTGCCCATGAGAATGATGCCGCCACGCGGTCCGCGAAGTGTCTTGTGAGTCGTCGATGTAACGATATGTGCCCACTTCACGGGATTGTCAAGCAGTCCCGCTGCGATGAGTCCCGCGGGGTGTGCCATATCAATCATCAGGAGAGCTCCCACGCTATCGGCAATCTCACGCATCCGTTTGTAGTCCCACTCACGGCTATATGCAGAACCACCGCCGATGATAAGTTTCGGCTGATGTTCCTTTGCCAATTGTTCCATCTCATCGTAATCAACCCTACCAGTCTCCTTGTTCAAATTATAACCCACAGGTTTATAGAGGATACCGCTGGTGTTCACTGCCGATCCATGCGATAGGTGTCCACCATGTGCGAGGTTCAAGCCCATGAAAGTATCGCCAGGCTTAAGCACGGCAAGAAGCACAGCAGCATTAGCCTGTGCTCCCGAGTGGGGTTGCACATTCGCATATTCGGCGCCGAACAATTCTTTAACACGGTCGATTGCCAACTGTTCCACCTCATCGACCACCTCGCATCCACCATAATAGCGTTTGCCAGGATATCCCTCGGCATATTTGTTGGTTAGGTACGATCCCATGGCCTCCATGACCTGGTCGCTGACGAAATTTTCCGACGCGATGAGTTCCATGCCTTTAAGTTGGCGTTGGTGTTCGCGTTCAATCAAATCGAAAATCTGGTTGTCTCTTTTCATTTTTTATTGGATGTAAAGTTTTTATAGGTTCTATAGTATGGATTGTTGCTATAGGAAGGAGGCATTCAAGGATTTTATAGGATCCCATGTCTATCTGGTTTTCCTCTAGCCTTCCTAGTAATGGGTTAAACCAATTGAACCTTGTCCATCTCCTGTTCTTTGTCGCAGTAATGACATTTCAGGATGCCATGTTCCTTGTCTTCCACGGTGAAGAGCGTTTGCATGGGTTCATTATTGGTGATGCACTTGGGATTGTTGCATTTTACGATACCACGCAGTTCATCTGGCGTTTCCACCGTTTTTTTCTCTATCACGCCATAGTCACGTATGATGTTGAGTACCACATTGGGAGCTACGACAGAAAGTCGCGATATCTCATCATCGGTAAAGAAACGGTCACTCACTTTGATGATGGCTTTTTTCCCAACTTTTGTTGAGGGATAGTTATAACCTATAGTCACAGGGGTTGTAAGGTTTTGGAGCCCTAAAAGGTTGATTACCTCGAATGTTTTTGTCGAGGGAATATGGTCGATGACGGTGCCATTTTCTATGGCAGCGACCAATCGTTCTTTTTTGTTCATCATTTGAAACTTGAGGGATTAAAAGTATAGGGTGAGGGATTGGACAATTATCAATTATCAATAATGGTGTTGTCTGCCTGCACTTGTTCGATGGTGATGCCCAACACATCGCAGATGATAGCCTCGCGGGCATATAGTCCATTTTGAGCCTGCTGTATGTAGTAGGCGTGTGGATCCTCATCAACATCCATTGCTATCTCATTCACTCTTGGTAGAGGGTGTAGCACCTTCATGTTCTCTCTTGCCCCCTTGAGCATCTCCCGTTTGAGAATATACACATTTTTCACTCTTTCGTACTCCATGAGGTCGGAGAACCGTTCTTTTTGGACACGCGTCATATATAAAATGTCGGCTTGCGCAATAATGTCTTCAGAGAAGTCGGTATGTTCCTGATAGCGTATACCCTGTTCACGGCAATATAGTTTATATTCCTCAGGCATCGCCAATTCAGCAGGAGCCACGAAATGGAATGTAGGGTTGAAATGTCTCATTGCCATCACCAGGGAGTGGACCGTCCTTCCATATTTCAAATCACCCACGAGACAAATATTAAGGTTTTCGAGAGTTCCCTGCGTTTGGTAAATAGTATACAAGTCGAGCATACACTGTGAGGGATGCTGGTGGGCACCATCACCAGCATTGATGATGGGGACAGGCGATACCTCACTGGCGTATTGAGCGGCACCCTCAATGTGGTGTCGCATGGCTATCACGTCGGCATAATTTGACACCATTAGTATTGTGTCTTTCAAGGTCTCCCCTTTCGAGACACTCGACGCTTTGGCATCGCTGAAGCCGATGACACGTGCCCCAAG
This sequence comes from uncultured Prevotellaceae bacterium, assembly GCA_900313615.1. GTDB lineage: Bacteria > Bacteroidota > Bacteroidia > Bacteroidales > Bacteroidaceae > Prevotella. Next base: position 48,426 of record OMRP01000008.1, on the reverse strand, counting down.
ACGGTTAGCCGCTGTTTCGAAGGACAGACGAGTCCTTGTGGATGGTTCATAGAACAATGTGGCGACCACCTTTCCTTTCAGTATGTCACGATTAGGGTGCTTCTCAAATTCCTGCGCCAGACGTATCATATAGAGAATTTTCCCTTTCGACATGTCGGCAAAGGTCACAAAGTCATGTTTTTTCATCGCTGATGATTCGTTGTTGATGATTTCGACTGCGAAGTTACGCATTATTTTTCATTTCTTTGTCATATTTCAAAAGAATTATTTAATTTTGCAGCGTAAAAGCATTTTGTATTGTTCACATCGTAGAGAACACACATTAGAAAAGACATGAGAAAATTCATTAGTATACTGTGGTGGTTGATGTCCATCGTTATCGTGGGTCTCACTTTACTCTTTCTGGCCATCTGGAATGGTTGGATAGGATACATGCCAGACATTGAAGACCTTCAGAACCCCATCAGCCGTTATTCGTCGCAGGTATATTCCTCTGACGGCAAATTGATGGGAACCTACTCAACCAGTCGCGACAACCGAATTTCCGTGTCTTACAACAATCTTTCGCCCCACCTTATCCATGCCTTGATTGCCACCGAGGACGAGCGATTCTATGAGCACTCCGGCGTTGACTTCATCGCCTTGACACGAGCCGTCATCAAGCGTGGATTTATGGGACAAGAGAGTGCTGGTGGTGGTTCCACCATCACGCAACAGTTAGCGAAGCAACTCTATTCCGAAACAGCCCACAGCAAGTTGGAGCGATTGTTCCAAAAACCCATCGAGTGGATTATAGCGGTCAAGTTAGAGAAGAACTACACCAAGGAGGAAATCATCACGATGTATCTGAACTACTTCGATTTTCTCTACAATGCCATCGGTGTGAAAAGTGCGGCGTTCACCTATTTCAGCAAAGACCCGAAAAACCTAACGGTAAACGAGGCCGCCACGCTTATTGGTCTGTGCAAGAACCCATCGTACTACAATCCCGTTCGTTATCCCGAGCGCTGCCGTGAACGCCGCAACATCGTCCTTGCCCAAATGCAGAAAAGCGGTTATATCTCCCAAGCCGATTACGACCGTTTTGCCGCTGAGCCTGTGCAGTTGCATTTCCGCAAGACCGACAAGAGCCAGTTGCAAGACGGCATCGCCCCCTATTTCCGTGAATATATCCGTCAGTATATGATGGCCGTGAAGCCCGAGCAAAAAGACTATCCCAGTTGGAAAAAAGCCCAATTTGTCATCGATTCCATCGCCTGGGAGGAAGACCCCCTTTATGGTTGGTGCAACAAGAACCTGAAGCGCAATGGCCATCCATATAACATCAACAATGATGGTCTTCGTATTTTCACCACCATCGACACCCGTATGCAGCGTTATGCTGAGGAAGCTGTGTTGGAACATCTCTCCGGCACTTTGCAACCCGCCTTTGACGCCCAGACGAGAGGCAATCCACGCGGTCCATTCTCCTCACGCATGTCGAAGGAAGACTATGAACGTGTGATGAATCGCTCTATCCGTCAGAGCCAACGTTATCAGGTTCTCAAGGCAGAAGGAGCTTCGGAAGAAGAAATACGCAAATCGTTTAATACCCCCGTGCCAATGAAAGTGTTCACTTATCATGGTGACGTGGAGAAGACGATGACCCCACTTGACTCCATCAAATACTACAAGCAGTTCCTCCGTGCAGGTTTTGTGAGCATGGATCCTAAGACCGGTGCAGTGAAAGCCTATGTAGGAGGTCCCAACTACCAATATTTCCAATACGACATGGCCATGGTGGGTCGCCGTCAGGTGGGTTCGACAATGAAGCCCTACCTCTATTCGTTGGCCATGGAGAATGGTTATAGTCCCTGCGATAAGATACCCAATAGAATGCAGACCTATGTTGTCGATGGTGGGCGTTGGACGCCTAAGGGCGGTGGCGGCTTAGGTAATGGAGCCATCGTTCCTTTGCGCACTGGTCTAGCCCGTTCGAGCAATTGGTGCTCCGCCTACCTTATCAGCCGTTTCACGCCTCAGTCGCTAGTCGACCTGTTGCACAAATATGGATTGCACAATCCGAATATCAAGGCAAAGATGTCGTTGTGCCTCGGTCCCTGTGAGGTAACTGTGGGCGAAATGGTAAGTGGATACTCCGCTTTTGCCAACAAAGGCATCCGCTCCGCTCCACTTATGGTGACGCGTATCGAGGATAGCGATGGCAATATCATTGCGAATTTCCAACCCCGTTATAACGAAGCCATTAGCGAAGAGAGTTCTTACAAGATGCTTGTTTGTTTGCGAGGCGTAATAGAGAGCGGTACAGGCCGTCGCGTCCGTGGTTTTGGCATCCATGCCGAGATGGGAGGCAAGACGGGAACGACGAACTCCAATGCCGATGCTTGGTTCATGGGTGTGACACCCGAATTGGTCAATGGTGTGTGGGTTGGCGGTGAGGACCGCGACATCCACTTCTACTCAACCGGTATCGGCCAGGGAGCTGCCGCAGCATTGCCCATCTGGGGGCGTTACATGCGCAAAGTGTATTCTGACGCGAGTTTGAACTACAGCCAAAGCGTGAAGTTTGATGTGCCAAAGGAATGGAAACCATGCGATGAACGCATCATAGCGGTTGAGGATGATATCCTCGATGTGTATGAGTAAGTTCATCCCCTCCCAAGGAGGGTGCATAAAGATACCCCAAAATCCCTATTTTACAGAATAAGCACCAATAATCCCCAACCTAAGTTAAGGTTGGGGATTATTGATTGTGAATAAAAGTGATTCGGACTGTTACCGCTTTTGTTTCCGGGGCTATTAAAGAATTATGCCCCTTTCAGAGACAGTTATTTAAAAGTCCTCATCTTCCTCTTCTTCTTCGGCCTCTTGGTCCCAGACATAGAAGAAGGTGTACTCGTTGGAGTACGCATTTCCACCGCCATTACCTTCATTGCCTTCACCGCCGTAACTGATACCGGTGTCACCACCATTGATGGAGGTGATAAGCAGTTCACCGTCGGCCGCCATCGACAGATATTTCATTGCAGGTTGGATATATTGTCTTTTCATATAAGGTCAAATTTATTTGTTGTTGATTACTACATTTTGGTTATGAATAGACAGACATAAAGACTGTCACTTTAGGTGAGGATTGAACAATTCCTGCAGGGACCAACTGAAGTCAAGTCCCTACAGGCTTTGTTTAAGAATCTCACTTCACAACCACCTTGCGGCCATTGTTGATGTACACACCCTTCTGCTTGGGTTGGTTCGGCAACTTGCGTCCGTCGACGCTGTACCACTTACCACCAATGATTTCGAGGCCATTCACTTCCGTGATGCCCGTTGCGGTGCCATCAATCTCGAACACCGTTCCATTCACAGTGGATTCATCTGGTATAGTCACCAAAGTACGGAACGCACCCACATGGAATCCAGACGTAGCTGGATAATACATCTTATTGTCATTACCGAGGTAAAGTACACTCTCCGACTGATCCAATATCGTCTCTTTATAGAGACCGATGGAATAGATTTCCTCGGTGGTGTTAAGATCTATCACTTCGTATCCGTAATGTAACCCATCCGCCGTTGCATTCAGCGTCACACCTCCAAAGGTCGGATTGACAATATCATCACCGGAATCCCACTTGATGATATAACTCTTGCCAGCCTCTATAGAGGAAGCATCAACATAGGTAAGGTAGAGCATTGTGCCTTCGATGCGTGCGGCTGTCAGTTCCTTAACAGTTGCACCAGCCAACGGTGAAGCCTCGATATTCTCTATGTCGAACGGCAAGCAGAGAGAGTTCCAGTTGCCACTCTTGTAAAGTGTACGGCCAGAGATGGTTACGTCGAGCGTGAAGCCATTTTTCAAGTTGAGCATGGTAACATTGTTGGGATCTTCGTCCATGTCTTTGTCAAACAGCGTGATAGCAGAGAGAGTAGTGAAATTATCCGAAACCCATTCGCTGACATCTCCATTGCCGAAATGCGTGCGTACCTGCACTTCGTAGGTCATCTCAGGATCCAGTCCCTCGATTGTCGCAGGATGGTTTGTCAAACCATTCATCTCCACCCAGTCTGTGTTCTGTCCTGGTTCGGTAAATGCAATGTCGTCAATGTTCAAGCAGAACATGTTTGTAATATTAAAGTGGCGGATAGCCAGATAACCCTTGCCTTTATATGCGCTCAGGTCGATAGTGTGCTGCACATACTCACTCGTCGCTATAATCTCTCCCGTAGCTGGGTAAATCTGAGTAAATTTCGACACATCGGTATTGCCGTCTTGTGACAGGTACACTGCAAAATGCTCACCAGCCCATCCAGCATCTTGTCCGATAGCCCAGAACGACATGCTTCCGCCTAGAGTTACCTCTGGCGAAATGAGCCAGTTATCAGGAGAAAGTGCCGAGTTTGTTCCATTATCATAACTGTATGATGCTATAACAGCATCTCCACTATGAGATTTTATACCACCACTAACAACCGTCCAATTTTTGCCGTCATTGTCATTATCGATGGTTGTCCATCCCTGCGGCAATCCATTTTCGAATGATTCCATATTTCCAATCAATCTGTACCACAAGTCCCAAGAAGAGGGATCTGCACCCTTGTCAGTCCAGTCGACAGTGGCCGTTGTAGCAGTCACGTCAGTAACCTCTATTTCGGGTGAAGCATCAGCCTCCTCTGTGGTGAAGTTGGTCTCCGCCCACTTGCTGTAACTCTCTTCGTCACACTTAGCACGAACTTGGAATACATAAGATGTTTGAGGATTCAAACCATCGATTTCGATGGTGTTGTCTGTGCAAGAACCCGTTGTCCATGGAGTTGTTTCAGGATCGATAGGTTCTCCAATAAAGCCGCGAATCATCCAGCCATCACCAGCCAAAGAAGAGGAAAGGTCGCTCACATGTGCCCATTGTCCTCCGTTGAGCACCCAATTGTTGTTGGGTTCTGTGCTTAAGCAATACGAAAGGCAGTATGTACCCGTTTCAGTAAGTGTTATCCACACGTTCTCACCTGGGGTAATCGCCACCGGTGAAGATAAGGTAACGATATGCATCGCATCGTTGGCCTCGGGTGTCACCTCTTCGGTATAAAGAAGAGTTCCAGGAGCATCATCTCCACCAGAATAGATATTCACTGTGATAGGTTGCGTGTTGTATGTGGATGTTTCATAAATCGCAATTTTGGTCAGTTTGTCTATAGTGACCATGCTGCCTGGGTACATCACGCCCCAAGTCCAGGTGGCTGAAGTTGTATTACCAATACCACCTACATAAGATTCATCATCATATTGTAGCCAAAAACCCGTTGCTTCAGCGTAGCGAACTTCGTAGTTGTCGGCATTGCCTTCCCAGTTGATGGTTGCCGAAGTTGCAGTTATGCTAGGCACAGTCAAATAGGTAGGTGTGGGACATGCTTCGAGGGTAGTGAAGGATAGCACATTGCTCCACTTGCTATGGTCGGTGTCACTACATGCTGCACGTACGTATGCGTAGTAAGTAGTTTCTGCCTCGAGACCCGTCAAGTCAAATGGATTGCTGTTGACAGCCACGGGAGTAGCTGTATCGGGATCAAAGTCAGCTTCTGTGGAGTAGACGATTTCCCATGCGCTCTGGTCTTCCGCTCCTGGAGTCCAACTCAGCGTAGCACTGTAGGCGGACACCTCATCTAACTTCAAGTCTTTCGGCTTGGCACATGTAGCCATACTACAGTCAACAAGATAAGTGGCGAGGACATCTCCTGTTTTCATTGTCGACGCTCCCTGACCTTCACAAATTACGTCTCCGTTAACATCATAGATAACCCACGAGGCCTCTCCAGGATATGAACCAAGCACCCATTCGAATTGTATTTCGCGTCCCGGACAAACGGGGAGAGCACCTTCTACAGTGTAACCGCTTCCAATCGTCAAAGTGCCAAGAACTTTTCCCTTCTCAATATCAACCACTTTAATAGCGTTGCCGTTCCATCCGTCTCCGTATGAATCGGTGAGTGTGTAGGAAACCAGGCACTGGTCTTCTTCTTCGCAGATAGCAGTAGAGAAAGGTGTTTGTGATGTCCAGTCGCTCTGGTCCGTCTCGCTACAAGCCGTCTGTACCTGCACTGTATAGGTGGTAGAAGCCTCAAGCCCTGTAATGGTATAAGGACTGGTTACGCCCGTGTAGAAGTCTTCGCTTGACTCAGAAAGCACATGTATGTTGTACTGTGTTCCTTCCTCTGCGTTCCATTCCACGGTGGCTGTAGTTGTCGTGGTAGAGGTGATTTTCACGCCCTTTGGTTTGGGACAAGTGGGACCACCGCCAGCAGTGATGTCGAGTACAATTTGGTTCTTGATGTTCATCGTTGCCCCATTAGCACCAGGATTAGCTATGTCATAGGCAGAAGCATCCCTATATGCACGGATGGCTTGATTTGACGCAGAGAACACTAGACAAGCCATGTGGGGTGAACTAGAATAAGAACCCGTATTGTCTGCCACTGCAACAATCAGGTTAGAAGATCCATCATACGCAAATGGAGCATTAAGGTCTATCGTGGTCCATTTACCCACAGCGAAAGTAACTTCACCTTCGAACACCAAATCGTCGGCACTCATGGGCACCCAGTCATTGCCGTCTGTGAACGCAGTTTTGTCCGTAAGGGCCATGTAAATGGAATAGGTACGGGTTTTCTCAGCCCCCGTGTTCTTAAAGGCGATGCTGTTGATAGTGCCAGCCACGCCAATCTCATCGGCAGTGTAAATCTGCTGTGTGTAACTGTAATTGAAGTAATTGTAGCCTGGCAGATATGAGTTATTTGCTTCTCCGCCATCGCCGATTGTCACTTCTTCCGCTCTCGCTCCTACCGCGCACAACAATAGGGAGAGCCATAAGAAAAGTAATCGATGCTTTTTCATAAGCGAATTGTTTTAGGTTATAGAAAATATAATAAAGATAAGATTCAAAAGAGAGAGATTCCTGATATGAAATTAGGTTATTCTATTTAATTATGGTTTAATTGTAAATATTTTGCAATATTACTATTATTTCTTGAAAAAAGCAAGAAATATTGAGGAAAAAAAAAGAAAAAAGGGAGAAAAAGTGACAACAAGTAAGCTATGAGCTATAGAGAGGGAGAGATTTATACAAAATCACAAGGAATGTTCTATTATTGAAAAATGCGGGAGGAAATTCCCCCCGCATCACTTATTTCATGTCTATGGGATTGCCTATGGCACAGTTAGGTGCTTGTATGCGGAGCATGGAGCAAATAGTTGGAGCGATATCGGTAATGAAGATGGCCCTGTCAGTACGTCCTGGTGTGACACCCCACCCCAAGAATATCAGGGGAATATGCGCATCGTAGTTATTCCAAGCGCCGTGCGAGGTACCATGGTAATCATCACGGAAGCGCCACCCCAAATGTCCAGACTTTAGGACAACAAACAAGTCACCGCCACGTTCGCGGTTGTATCCATTAAGGATACGTTCTTTCAAGACAGGTGGCAATGTAGCCTCACTGATGCGGTCGCCATCGACAGCAAACTGTATGGTCGGTTCTTTACACAGTTCCTTGAGCACATCGGCCTTGATGGCATCTATGTCAAGATTTCTCGCATCTATCTGCTCACGGTCGAGATAGATTCTGCTGTCCATGATGGCCTTTACCAATTTTGTTCCTCCGTATTTACTTTCCAAGAGGCCATTCAGTTCGCGGAATGTCTTGCCATTATCCCATCCGCCGTTGGGCATCTTGTGCGAACGCAAGAAATTTGGATTATGCATTGCCCCGTGGTCTGCAGAGAGGAAGAGCAAATAGTTTCCTCGCCCCACCTTCGTGTCGAGGATGCGGAGGAAGCGTGCCACATCGCGGTCGAGCTGCATGTAGACATCATGGTTCTCTTTGCCGCGAGTACTGTATTCGTGACCGATAGCATCCGTCGACGATATGCTCACCGCGAGCAGGTCGGTGATGTCGTCCTGTCCCAGTTGCTCGCCGTCAATAGCTGCCTCAGCAAGGTCGATGGTCATCGTCACCCCTTCGTTAGTTGGGTTGAGGTTATGGTTGTCAGGCAGGGGATGTTGTTTGTTGAACTCCTCCATCCATTGCGGCAAACGTTCCATATAATAACTGCTGGTGACGAAACAGGCATTTTTACGGTCGTACCAGTAGGCTGCATCGGCGCTATGACCAGCAGGCAATATCGCAGCCCTGTCTTTGATGGCAATGCCAATCACCTTTGATTGGAAATTCGTGGCAAGTTTAAGTTCGTCGCCTATGGTTGTGGCCAAGAGCAAATGAGGCGACTGTTGTCCTCCCTTGCCATTGGGCGCTCCCACAGTGGTCACCGTGGTATCTTTGACGCTCGTTGTCGTTCGGCCATCTACCACGAAGTCATTACCACAGATACCCGTGAGTGCCGGCACGCTTCCCGTATAAACGCTGGAATGGCCTATAGCCGTGACCGTGGGGACATAGTTGATTAACGTGTTTTCGCAGTTATAACCATCTCGAAGCAAACGTTTGAGACCGTCCTCACCATATTCATCGTAATAATAATAAAGATAATCCCACCGCATTTGGTCGACCATCAAGCCAACTACGAGTTTGGGGCGGACTACTTGGGATTGGGCTGCCAGAACTGAGGATATGACTACCAATAACAAGATTATTCTTTTCATATACTTCTGTTTGTTTTAAACGTATGCAAAGGTTGTTAGCACTATTATTTATATGTTGTCACTACGAATTGTGCGAATTGTTCGGATTCTTTATTGCTTTAATTTCAGCAGTTGGGGTTTCACCTGACGAGCGGCACGTTCACCACGTGCAATCATGTCGCTAATGCTCTCCAAAGAAAAACTCATCACGTCGTAACCCTCTAGGTTTGGTGTTATCAGCACGTCAGCATCCGCCCTGTTCTCATTGTGTTTCTTCCAGTCAGGACGTGATACCGCCCAATCGAGTATGCCACCTATACCCACCAGGTCCTTCAGCGAGAAGTCACGACTCTCATGTTGTTCATTGCTTAGGTCTATAGCAATCACGATGTCAGCCCCCATGGCCCGTACCACGTCAACAGGCAAGTTATTAATCATACCACCATCGACCAACGTCTTATCCCCCCATTCCACGGCCTTGAAGGCTCCCGGTATAGCCATGCTCGCCCGCATCGCCTTGGCCAGTTCACCTTCTTTGAGCACCACTTCGTCTGGACCACTGATATCGACTGCCACGCACCTGAAGGGGATGGGCAAAGTATCGAACTGTATATACCCTGAACGTTGCATCATGCTGTCGAGCACCAGCACAATCTGATCGCCATTGAGCATGCCTATCATCGGTCGTTCCCCCTCCTTGCGTTTTTTTCGTGACACAGGGAATCCGAAGATATACGTCACACCATCTTCCTCACTCAGTGGCACGTTCTTCAGGTCGTTCTTTCTGTCAGTCAGCAACGACAGCCATTCCTGCGAACGAAACAAGTGGTCGAGGTCAGCACTACGATATCCCACCGCATAAAGCCCTCCGACAATACTTCCAATGCTCGTTCCTGCGATGTAGTCGATGGGTATGCCACACTCCTCTATCACCTTCAATGCGCCTATTTCGGCAGCACCCTTGGCACCGCCGCCACCCAACGCCAGGCCGATTTTCGGACGGTTGTTGGTCTGCGCTTGGGCAGTGATAACGGTAAAGACAAGCATCATCACTACGGTAGTAACGGCTTTGTAAAAATGCTTTATTTTCATAGGAGATAGTTTTCCGCCGCTAAATTACTACTTTTTCTGCAATTCTTCTTTGTTGAGATTGTGAAAAATTAATATTCACTACGAATTACACGAGTTACACAATTAGGGTATGAAATAACTACCCGAATCTAAAAGGAAAGTTTGGGGAGATCAGAGAAACGCTTGCGCCCCTTGATGTAGAACTGCCATAGGAGAGAGAATGGAGCAAGGGAAGACTGAGGGGATTGGGGAGACAGGGAGGATTGACGGAAATCGTGCCGCCATTGACGATAGGCGTGCCGCGCTTGGAATACAGCTTTGCAGTCAGCCCAATGTCCTTCGAGAATCAGCATCTTCATGGCTGCTAGACGGTCGAGGAGCCATCGCCATCGCATAACCTTACGCAGTTCATTGTCTGGCAGGTTCTTATAAAGCATGGTAAGGTTGTTACGAAAATTGAGGTATGTTTTGCGAGGGTTATTTTTCGGCAGCGTGCCCCCTCCCACATGATATACATACGTTGTGGGTAAGCAGAATATTCTCTTTCCTGCGATACGCATGCGCCAGCACATGTCAATCTCCTCGTTGTGCGCAAAGAAGCGCCCATCGAAGCCGTTAACAGCCCAGAAATCATTTGCTCTAACCAACATACACGCTCCTGTAGCCCAATGCACCTCCATCGGGGTGTCGTACTGTCCTTGGTCTTTCTCCAACTCCTCGAAAAGTCGTCCACGACAGAAAGGATATCCCAAACGGTCAAGGAAGCCACCCGCAGCGCCAGCATATTCAAAAGCATCCTTGTCTGCCACCGCACGAATTTTAGGTTGCACAGCCGCAACATCGACATGATCATCAAGGAAAGCAATGAGCGGCTCAAGCCAGTGCGGAGTCACCTCCACATCCGAGTTGAGGAGCATGTAATACTCAGCATCTACTTGTTCAAGCGCTTTATTGTATCCCTCAGCAAATCCGTAGTTCTTGTCGAGCACAATGGTTCGAACCTGGGGAAAGTGGTCGCCGAGGAATTGTAAGGAGTCGTCAGTGGATGCGTTATCAGCAACAACGACCTCTGCAACGTCGATGGAATGTTCGACTACGGATGGCAGGAATTGCTCAAGCATCTTACGCCCGTTCCAATTGAGAATTACTACTGCTGATTTTTGTTTCATAGATTTTTTACGAACCCAAATTACACGAAAAAAGCAAACGATTATTGCAGGACTTTTATTCTTCATTAAGAAGTGTCGCAATGAGAGCAGATGAGTCGCGGTTGAATCGTTCGAGACGAACGTTGCGTATCTGATTGTCGAGGAGGTTGTTATCAGATGCCGGAGGAAGTTCCACCCTAACATAGTTTTTCGCGAACCCGTGCATCGCCCTACCTCGTGGAGCCTGTTCAAAGAGCACCTCCACCCGTTGGCCTATATGCTGTTGATAGAAACGGTGCAATTTCTCATCAGAGAGCGTGAGCAGTCGTTGGCTCCGTTCCTTTTTCTCCTCTTCAGTGACAATAAGTGGAATACGCAGCGCCGCCGTTCCTGGCCTTTCCGAATAAGGGAAGACATGTAGTTGGGTTACATCGAGACTTTCAAGGAAGGCGTATGTCTCGTCGAAACACTCCTCCGTCTCACCCCTAGTACCCACCATCACGTCAACTCCTATGAAAGCATCAGGCATAGCACTTTTTATCCTTTCCACTTTATGGCGGAAGAGCGCCGTGTCGTAACGACGATGCATGAGCCTCAACACCTTATCCGAACCACTCTGCAAAGGTATGTGGAAATGTGGCATAAAGGCTCTGCTGCTAGCACAATAGTCGATGATGTCATCCGTTAGCAGGTCAGGTTCCAACGAACTGATGCGGAAACGCTGTACCCCCCCCACCTTGTCGAGCGCCTGTATCAACGAGAGGAACGGTTCCCCCGTGTGTTTGCCAAAGTCACCGATATTCACGCCCGTGAGGACGATTTCTTTCGCCCCTTCTGCAGCCACTTCTTCCACTTGTTTAACCAAAGAAGCAATTGATGGACTTCGGCTGAATCCCCGAGCATAAGGTATGGTGCAATAGGTACAGAAGTAATCGCAACCATCTTGAACCTTTAGGAAATAACGCGTGCGGTTGCCACGTGAACAACTGGGTTGGAACGTCGTAATGTCTTTTGTGGGAACGGTATGTTGACGGTGCAGGGCCTGTGGGGGTATCTTTTCCGTCCAAGCCTCGGCGAGATACTGTATGAGACGCGCTTTCTCATTGGAACCAAGGACAAGGTCAACGCCTTCAATAGCATTAACTTTTGTCGGTGACAGTTGGGCATAACACCCCGTGACGACTACGAAGGCGCCCGGGTGCTGACGAATCATACGTCGTATGGCCTGTCGACATTTATGGTCAGCAACGTCGGTGACGGAACAAGTATTGACGAGGCAGATGTCTGCACATTCGCCTTTTTCCACAGGCATCACCCCCATGTCGCCAAGGAGTTTGGCGAAGGTTGATGTCTCGGAGAAATTTAGTTTACAGCCGAGAGTGAAATAAGCGGCTTTTTTACCTTGGAATATGTTTGTCACTGAGGGAAGTTTTAAGACACTGATGGTATGTATCCTGGATATCTAGATAAAATCTTTTGAGACACTGATAGGACTGATAATACAGATTAAACTGTTTTTCTGTTATTTATGAATATAATGGATTAAAGATTCTTTACGTCTTTGACAAAAAGCATCTTGGGATGAGCATAGAAACGTTAAAATTAAAAGATTAAAAAATTATAAAATTAAAAAAAATGGAGAGGAGAAGTATTATGAGGAGTGACGTTGGCGGACGGCTTCAAAGAGGAGTATCGCGGCGCTGACGGAGACATTGAGCGAGTCGAGGCAGCCGAGCATAGGGATGCGAATGTGCGCATCTGCAGCCTGTCGCCACTGCTCTGTGAGTCCCGTAGATTCCGTTCCCATGACGATGGCCGTGGCAGAGCGCATGTCGGTATCATAATAAAGATGAGAATCTTGCAGTTGTGCCGTGAGGATACGTATGCCCCGTTGTTTAAGGAATGCGATACATTCTTCAGAAGAGCAAGCGACACAAGGCACGGTGAAGATGGCGCCAATGGAACTGCGTATGAGATTAGGGTTATAGATATCGGTGAGCGGGTCGCAGACGATGACAGCATCGGCACTTGCCGCATCGGCACTACGCAAGATAGCACCGAGATTGCCCGGTTTTTCCACTCTCTCGAGGACCATCACGAGGGGAGTTGCAGGCAGCGAGAGTTGTTGCAGAGACATCTGTTTTGCCTCGACGACGGCCATCACTCCCTCTGTTCCCTCTCGATATGCCATCTTTGCGTACACCTCAGACGTGACCTCAAAAACGCGGATATCATCATGTAATACGGGTAATGGCTTATCATCAAGAATGGCAGGACATACGAAGAGAGAATGTATACGATAGCCCGCCTCAACACAATGTGAGAGTTCGCGTATTCCCTCAACGACGAACAGTCCAGCCTTACGCCGTTCAGATGCTTTTTGTTGCAGGGCAATGAACTGTTTTATTTTTGGGTTTTGGGGGCTTGTTATTTCCATACATCTACTAAAATTATGTTGCAAAAGTAATGAAAAAAAAGAAGATAGCGGACTATTTCATCATTAAACTTGCAACGTTCATACAAAAGGGGCTAAAAAAGTAGGAAAGAAGTGATGATGTGGTTATTTTTGCAAATGAAAAAAATTTGAACAAGGAACCACAAAATAGAAAAAACTATGAAAAGAATGGCTATTATCGGTCTGCTGACCACCCTAGGAATAGGCACGAGTATGGGGCAAGTCCGTCATATACGCCCCTCCAACGTGGCCAAGTTACCCACGGCGACATATGCAGAGTTTACCCGTCTTTCCGAACGTGATGCACAGGGCAAAACGTTGACAGTCAAGGAGCGAAAGATTGTTGAAGACTACACCGTCTACGACGACCTTTATGCAGGCTACTGCAGTTGGTATTGTGGTGGTGAAGTGCTGAATGTGAGTGCAACGAGTTGCCTACCTTCCATTGGTCGGTTTAGTTACGACGCATCGCATGCCCACGATTTCGACCATGAGAGTGTATGGGCCGAAGGAGCCAAGGGACAGGGTATTGGCGAGTCTCTGACGTATGAGTTTGCCGGTGGCTGTCCAAGGATTACCACTGTGCGCATCCTCAATGGTCATGTGAAGAGCGAGAAATCGTGGAGCGAAAATTCCCGCGTGAAAGAACTATTGGTGTACTATGACGACAAGCCCTATGCTATTCTTGACTTGGAGAACAGCAGGACTTTACAATCGTTCGACGTCGGAGTGCTAGGATTTCATGACTCCGATGCGAAGAACTGGACACTGAAATTTGAAATTTTATCTGTATATCCCGGTACGAAATACGAAGACACCGTTATTTCCGAGTTGTATTTCGATGGGATTGATGTGCATTGAAGGGTATTATACCACCTCAATTCCCAATTGCTCACATAGTTTGAGACTCATCTCCTTAAGCTTGAACTTTTGGATTTTCCCAGAGCCTGTTAGTGGGAACTCGTCGATGAAGAAAACGTACTTGGGAATCTTGTAACGAGCAATCTTTCCTCGGCAGAACTCCTGAACATCCTCCGGCAGCATCTTCACACCCTCTTGTAGGATGATGAAAGCGCCTACCGCCTCGCCATATTTCTTTGAAGGCACGGCCGCCACCTGCACATCCTTGATACCCGGCATGTGGTAAAGGAATTCCTCTATCTCACGCGGGTAAACATTCTCGCCGCCACGAATAATCATGTCCTTGATGCGTCCTGTGATGCGGTAGTATCCCTGTTCATCCTTGATACCGAGGTCTCCCGAATGGAGGAATCCATTTTTGTCAATCACCTCCGCCGTAGCCTCCGGGTTCTTGTAATATCCTTTCATCACGTTGAACCCACGACAACACATCTCACCCTGCACCCCGACCGGGCATTCCTCTCCCGTCTCCGGGTCGAGCACTTTTACTTCAACGAAAGGATAATCTCGTCCAACGGTCGTGCACCTTTGTTCGAAAGTATCGGTAAGGCAAGTATGCGTCATACCCGGCGAGCTCTCCGTCAGTCCGTATACGCTCGTGATGGTCATAAACATTTTTTCACTTACCCTCTTCATCAGTTCTATGGGACATAGCGACCCCGCCATGATGCCTGTGCGAAGGCAGCTCATGTCGAACATTGGGAACATCGGATGGTCGAGTTCGGCGATATACATCGTTGGCACGCCATAAAGCGCCGTACACCGTTCCTTATGTATCGATGCGAGCACCACCAAGGGGTCGAACTTCTCCACCATCACCTGCGTACATCCATGCGTGAGGCAATTCATCGTGGCAAGCACCACGCCGAAGCAGTGGAACAGCGGCACACAGACACACAATTTGTCCTGGTCGGTGAATCCCATGGCCTCACCCGTAAAGAAGCCATCGTTGGCAATATTAAAATGGGTGAGCATAACCCCTTTTGGGAACCCCGTGGTGCCCGACGTATATTGCATATTGACCACATCGTGGCAAGTGACACTCTCCTTCGCCTCTTTGAGTGTGGAATCGTCAATATTCTGTCCAAGAAGCAGCAATTCCGCCGTGTTATACATACCGCGGTATTTCTCCATGCCGATGAACACCACGTTTTTGAGGTACGGGAAGCGTTCGCTGTTGAGGTGTCCTCGTTCGCACTGTCGCAATTCCGGCAACATTTTATACGTCATATCAACATAATCGCATTCCCATGTGCCGTCGGTGATGCATAGTGTATGCATGTCGGAGTCCTTACACAAGTATTCTAGCTCCGACTGCTTATAGTTTGTGTTGACCGTTACGAGCACAGCACCAATTTTAGCGGTGGCATAAAGGAAGGTGAGCCAATCAGGCACATTGGTAGCCCAAATACCCACATTGCTTCCCCTTTTCACACCTATAGCAAGCAGTCCCTTGGCCAGATTGTCCACCCTTTGGTTGAACACACTCCATGTGAAGCGCAGGTTACGATCAGAATAAACGATATATTCTCTATCGGGCGTTGTCTCTGCCCAATGCTCGAGCCATCCGCCTAAGGTACGTTCAGAAAGTGATGTATTACCGGTTTCGTTGTTCATGAGTCTCGTTTGTTAGAAGGGAATATATACGACGGCAAGAATTTTTGCCGACTGTCCTTCAGCACCGTGAACGTGGTGCATAACTATGGAGTCATAGAAGATGCTATCGCCTTTGCGAAGTTTATATGTTTCCTTACCATATGCTATTTCCACCTCTCCCTCCATGACGTATATAAATTCCTCGCCTTCGTGTGCAGAGAGTTTGAAGTCGCGCTCTTCCGATGGTTGTATGTCTATGATGAACGGTTCCATGTGTCGTCCCGCCTTCTGCTTGGCCAACGAGTGGTACTCCATATGCTTGCGTGCATCCGTTGATCCGTTGGAGAAGCTGATGCTGTCGTTGTTCTCCCTCTCTTCGGCACGACAGACCACTGGTCCCAATTCATCGTTGTCATCGAGGAAGGTGCCCAAACGTACGCCCAGCGCTCTTGCTATCTTGATGAGCGGTCCAAGCGATGGTAAGTACTGGTCGTTTTCGATAGATGAGATTTGCTCTATGGTCAATCCGCTACGTTCTGACATTTCCTGCAGCGAGATGTCTTTCGTTTCTCTGAGTCCCTTGATTTTGGAACCTACGACAGAATGGTTGTTCGACATGATTTTTTACGTACAAAAAGGTCTAAAATGATAAATTGTAACAAATTTGGGTGCAAAAGTAATAAATTATTTTTGAAAAGAGGATAATTAGGAGAGAAATTGTTTGAAAAGAGAACATAAGGGATATTATCAGAAAAACGGCTACCCTTATTCGGGGCAGCCGTCAATATCGTCTTAATAGGCATAATATCCATACCAGTGACAGGTATACATAGAAGGCATCGGGTGGACTTTCAGCACTGCCTTCATCGACTCTTCAAAGAGTATTGAGAAACGTTTGATATACTTCTTCATGACTTTATGTTTTTTGTTTGACACGACAAAAGTACGTCCTCAGCAAACGGTGTCAAAGGAAAGGGGCTTTTATTTCCATAAATCATTGCGACGCATGGCGCAAAATGCGACAAGTAGGGCAGATGTATACCCAACTTGTCGTGAGAGCACAAACAAAGAACATCAATATTTTTTCATAGTTGTCATGGTTTTTAAGTTGGTTGATTTTTAATGGAAAAAATATAGAAAAGAATGGATAAATGCAAGAAGAAGGGAGTGATATAACAAATAGAGCACCTTTTTTGCTTAAAAAAGTAGGAAAATTGTTGAGAAAACGCTATTTTTGCAAATGTAAATAAACGACATTAGAGCCGTGAAAGACATGTAAGCACTAACCACGAATCATTATCAATGACATGAAAACAACATTTATAACGATGATTATGGCCATTTGCACGAGTATATGCATGCAAGGGGCTTCACAGGTATGTAATGGCAAGCATATTGTTGTTGGTTATAAATACACCGATGACGCAGGAAGAAAATACGACGTGAAGATGGTGGGAAGTGAATATCTGCTGTCTGTAGATGACTCGACGTTACAGGTACGAGGCTACTGCATGTTGGATAGCTCGGATATGGAGACCTTGCGAAAACAGTTGAGTGAAACGTCGTTGGACAACAAACCGTTGGATTTCCGCAAGAAGGTAGATGCCAGCAACGCGAAAACCTGGAAGGTGAGAATATGGAAATCGGATGGCAACGAGGATGACGATAAATGGATATACCATCGCGGTTATATCGACGGATCGGCTGCGGACGATTCAGAAGGGATGCTTCGCTGTATGTTTTTTTTAGAAACAATCCATCGTCAGTTGCTTCAGAAATTGCAATGGTATCAGACTAAATACGGCAATCAGGTTATTGCTTGTATGGAACATTCCGAATATGGTTATATGTATATGATGGTTGGGGAGAATGGTGAGCGTATCAGTCCCCGCGAGGACTTCTGGTATTTCAACTATGGTGACCATGCTGTGGTGGAAAAGAAGAGTGTTCAAGCCAAGACAACACACAAGCGGCGAGAGATTTCCGAAGCTGTTGGTGAAACTATAGGTGAGACGCTGAAGGTGAAGCAATATGTGAAGCCCAGAGAGGACATAAGGGTTCTCGACGCACCGTCGTCGGTATATACCTTTTATTTCTTTGACGGAAAATGTGTAAGTTTCAACCGCAATTACATGGAAAGGTATGAGGGAACGTGGATTGTGGAAAATCCATGGCAGGTGGAAAAATTATTGAAAATTGAAGATTGAAAATTGGTTGCAACATACACAACAGAGAAAACTGAAGAAATAAAAAACTACAGAACTAAAGAACTGATAAACTAAAGAACTGTATAACTAAAGAACTGTATAACTAAAGAACTGTATAACTAAAGAACTGTATAACTAAAGAACTGAAAACTTAATAACTTATAACTGAATAATATGAGAACGATAAGAAAGACGATGATGGTGGTTGCGATGTGCTGGTTGTCGCAGAGCGGCATTGCGCAGACCTATCCGTACCAAAACCATCTATTGAGTGCCCACGAGCGGGCGGTGGATTTATGCAGTATGCTGAGTCTTGAGGAGAAAGCCATGTTGATGATGGATGAGAGTCCCGCCATCCCCCATCTTGGCATAAAAAAATTCTTTTGGTGGAGCGAAGCATTGCATGGCGCCGCTAACATGGGCAATGTGACAGTATTCCCCGAGCCCATCGCCATGGCTTCATCGTGGAATCCAAGTTTGTTGTACCGTGTATTTGACGCTGCCAGCACCGAGTTTCGCGCTCAATATAACGAGCGTATGTACCGTGGCAGCGGAGAAGACGAGAAGTTTCATAGTCTATCGGTATGGACCCCCAACGTGAATATCTTCCGCGATCCCCGTTGGGGTCGTGGCCAAGAAACCTACGGCGAAGACCCTTACCTCACCTCGGTGATGGGCACCCAGGTAGTGAGAGGTTTGCAGGGTCCCGAGGACGCCAAATACCGCAAGTTATGGGCTTGCGCCAAGCACTATGCAGTTCATAGCGGCCCCGAATACACTCGCCACAGTGCCAACCTTACCGATGTATCGCCAAGGGATATGTGGGAGACCTATATGCCCGCTTTCAAGACCTTGGTGGAAGACGCCAAGGTACGCGAGGTGATGTGTGCCTACCAGCGTTTGGACGATGACCCCTGTTGTGGTTCTCAACGACTGCTGCAGACCATTCTTCGTGACGAGTGGGGCTTCCAGTATCTCGTGGTGAGCGACTGCGGTGCCGTTAGCGACTTCTACGAGTCGCACAAGTCATCATCGGATGCCACCCATGCCAGTGCCAAGGCTGCCATAGCCGGCACCGACGTAGAATGTGGATTTGGTTACGCCTACCGCAGCATTCCTGAAGCCGTACGTCGCGGATTCATCAGCGAGAGCGAAGTGGACAAACACGTCATCCGTCTCTTGGAAGGCCGTTTCGACTTAGGCGAGATGGACGACCCCTCGTTGGTTGAGTGGTCAAAGATACCTTATAGTGTGATGGATTGCAAGGAACACCGTCAACTGGCCCTTGACATGGCCCATGAAACCATTGTATTGCTGCAGAACAAAGGCGGTATCCTGCCATTGAAGAAGAACAAAGAGAAAATTGCCGTCATTGGTCCAAATGCCGACAACACCCCCATGATGTGGGGCAACTACAATGGTATGCCCAATAAGACCGTCAATATTTTAGAAGGTATCAAGGGCAAGCAGAAGAAAGTGTTCTACCATCCCGGTTGCGACCTCACCTATGACAAGGTGATGGACTGCCTGTTGGGTTCGCAGTGTAGTTTTGAGGGCAAGAAAGGCATGAAAGGCACTTTTTGGAACAATAGCAAGATGGAAGGCACACCCGTGACAACAGAGTACTACACCACCCCACTCGCCGTCACCACTGCCGGCATGCACAATTTTGCGCCCCGTGTACAATTAGAAGATTTCTCCGCAAAATATGAGACCGTGTTCACCCCGAAAGAGTCAGGCGAATATGTCGTTAACGTGGACGGCTGTGGCCATTTCGAGTTGTATATCGACGGCGAGCGTAAGTTCCAGCATCATATCTGGCGCACTACGCCCAACCGCGTTGCCATCCAGGCCGAGAAAGGCAAGAGCTACAACATAGAAGTACGTTTTGCCCATGTTCCCACCTACAATGCCGATTTGAAGATCAATATAGCGAAAGAACAGCCCATCGACTACCAACAAGTAATCAGTCAGTTGAACGGCATTGACAAAGTGATATTCGTGGGAGGCATCTCCCCCGCTTTGGAAGGCGAAGAGATGCCCGTAGACATTGACGGTTTCAAGGGTGGCGATAGAACGCATATTGAATTACCGAAGGTTCAACGCGACTTCCTGAAAGCTTTGAAAGCAGCAGGCAAACACACCATCTTCGTGAACTGTTCCGGTTCCGCCATTGCCCTTTTGCCCGAGACAGAAAGTTGCGATGCCATCGTGCAAGCATGGTATGCCGGTGAAGAAGGCGGTACCGCCATTGCTGATGTACTCTTCGGCGACTACAACCCTGAGGGCAAGTTACCCATCACTTTCTATAAGAGCAGCAGCCAGTTGCCCGACTATGAGGATTATTCCATGAAGGGACGCACCTACCGTTATTTCGACGACCCATTGTTCGCTTTCGGCTATGGTATGAGTTACACCACTTTCGCCATTGGCGAGGGTCAACTGAAGCCGTCGCAGAAGAGTGATGCCCTATATGATTTGGTAGTGCCCGTGACCAACACAGGCCAACGCGCAGGCACCGAGGTTGTTCAGGTTTATATCCGCGACAAGTCGGATGTCAACGGACCACTGAAGTCGTTGCGCGGTTTCCAGAAAATGCAGTTGAAGCCAGGCGAGACAGGAAAGGCGACAATTACATTGGACAAGAAGAGCTTCGAGTTTTGGGACGAGGGAACAAATAGCATGCATAGCAAGACCAGTGAATACGAGATTTACTATGGCAACAGTTCGCAGCCTAAGGATTTGAAATGTTTGACTGTGCAGGTGAATATTTAGACTCTGCTTTGGAATAGGCGTTTAGCATTAAACGTTAGTATACAAAAGACGGGGGAGCAGACCAAAGAAGGTCGCTCCCCCATTCGCAGGATATAATACATCACTCGATGTCAAAAATATTGTACGAATTATCATCATCCCAATCATTGGCTTCCTCTTCATCCCACACATTGCCAGAGTTGCTCAATGCGCCTCCCGGATCTTGCGGGTCGTCGGTATGCACATCCGAGGACGTCTGGTCCATCAATGGAACAAACTCCAGATAGCATGTTTTCAATTGTGGTTTGAAATACTCTTTTTTCATAGATTTCTATTTTTCACCCTCCCCGACCCTCCCCAAGGAAGGGTGGAGTCTCGCTTCTCCTTCTCTTTCAGAGGGACGGGGTTAGGTTTTTATTTAACCATCACTTTCTTTCCATTGAAGATATATATACCTTTTTGTGTGGGTTTGCCAGAGAGACGCTGGCCATCAAGGGTGTAATAATAAGAGGTGAAAGATGAGGTGTAAGAAATGTGAGAAATGCCTGAGGGTGCAGATTCTTTCTTTACCGCTATCACCTCGTCAAGGAAGAAACGCTTGTCAGGTGAGAAAGTGACGCGGACGGAGCCCTCCCCTTGAATGGTGACAGTGAAATCAGTCCACTCCCCTTTAGTCATGGTTATCTCAGCAGGCGATATGATTGCTGCTACGTTAGAGATTGCCCCGTTGTCATCTGGCAGATTCTCGATGGACAACAATAGTGTTGTATCATCGTTACCCCATGGTGCCGCCTTGAAAGACAACGTTGTTTCTCCCTCGATACCAAACTTCGGTGTGGTGACTACACCCACCTCCCTTGTC
This sequence comes from uncultured Prevotellaceae bacterium, assembly GCA_900313615.1. Taxonomy (GTDB): domain Bacteria; phylum Bacteroidota; class Bacteroidia; order Bacteroidales; family Bacteroidaceae; genus Prevotella. The sequence continues at coordinate 26,782 of OMRP01000008.1, read as the reverse complement.
GTACCAAACCGAGCACATTGGTATGCTCCGTACATCGCCCCACCAACATTCTCCCATCCCGTTATGTCCGGAATGAAATCTCCAGTGGCTACCGAGCCCGAGAACCCTCCATCATCGTTTCCTCCTTTTCCCTGACATTTATTAAATGACTCATAGAAGAGTGTACCTTCAGGCAGTGGCTCTGGACCAGGTCCAGGTGTTATGTTGGAATCACCGAAGGCGAAGGCAATGGTGCCGTCATCATTTTGCGTGACGTCACTGATGGCTATGTTCATGAACAACGAGCCGTCAGTATTCTCATTGTACACCATAGCCGCAGGCGTGGAGTTGTTGGTGAGACTGTCGTTGCAGAGCAATCCTTCCGAATAGGGATATGTGTCACCCTCTTCCGTTTTCATCCAATAGCCTCCCGACCATGAAGAGAAATAATTGGCATCATCATCATCATCGGCATGGAAAATGGTTAGTCGCTGGTGGTCGTTTGACCGCTCCAATTCCTCGATGTATCCTGTGGTATTGACCGCGTTATACTGCCACAGTTCTGGGTCATAGTCAACATGAGTTATGAGCATGCCCGCAGCTGGCAGATATTCGTTCCACCCTGTCAGCTGTCTATTTTCGAGTATATAATATTCATCCCGATGACCTTTATTATATATGATGAACGCCTCTGCATCCACCTCATTGATGGCCTTCATGTCAATTATCGTTGTATCATTCACCAATTCGATAGGTTCCAACCATCCACACTGCCATCTCTCATATGCGCTGTAACCCGCAGGAGTGAAACTGCCATTGAGGTATGACCCTGAGCTCATGAGGTCCCATTTTCCCATGCCAAAATTGCCCGTATACGCCGTGTCGTACATGTCGGGGAATCCCATACAGTGAGAGAACTCATGACACAACGTACCTATACCCTCAATCTTCCCCATTCTCAATCTTTCGTTGCCACAAGCATAGATATCGATGGTGACACCATTGAGTTGGATTGTCTGTCCATAATCGCTAGACGACAAATACCACATGTGTGGCCACACCGCCTCATGGTCGTTGCTGTCAGCCTCGCCCAGTCCGGCATACAGGACATAGAAATTCTCCATTACGCCATCACCGTTCCAATCGTATTTAGAGAAATCCACCTCTTCTTGTACTGCCAACACAGCCTCCGCCACCATCTCTCCCGGTCGCATATCGTTACCACGAGAGTCATTCTCGCCATAGTAATAATGTTCATGTTCCAACATCACCGGTCCCACCACATCAAAGGTCAGGTCAAACGCCCCATGGCTTTGGTCTCTGAAATAGTCGTGCACGCTGCCATTGAAACCCATCTCATGTGTGAAGTTTTCCTCATTGGCTATGCGTTCATAAAGTGCGGGGTCGTGTCCCTCGGCAAAGGTCATGTCGGGAAATTCCACAAGGATAATCAATCCCTTTTGTGAACCTTGAAAAGAAGCTTTGTCGATTTGTCCGAGCAATTTATGTTTTGGTGATCGTTTTGCCTTCCTACGTGCATACTGTTCACTCACCTGCTCTGCCGATGCTTCAATATAGTATTCCGACTGAGGGTCTTTGACAAATCGTTGTCCTGTTTCAGAGACATAAAAATGCATGTGTTCATCACCAGCCAGTTGCGCCCTCACCTGTTGTCCGCCAACGAGAGTTATGGTGGTCCATAACCCAGGTATTGCTGGCACCGCATAGACTGCTATGTGCAGTATGAGGAGAGAGATTGTTGTGATGATGAATTTTATTATTCGCATATTATTAAAGGTGATTGAGCATCCACTTAGGGTGTCGATATCAATCGATTGCCTCGTCGGATTCAAGTAGGAAGGTCGCCATATTGTCAGCCGAATGGATAAGCGACACTAGCGGAAAGCGGTTGTTCGATTCAGAATAGCTCTGTTTGATGTCGTAACTTTGGAAAGGCATATCCCAAGGGCCCATGTGCCACCGTATAGCCAGAATCTCGTCGCTGTTGAGTTTCAGTCCGAGACGCAGGAGGTTGATGACCGATTTCTCTCCGTGCCCTACGGGGAAGAGGCTATAGTCGGTATCATAAGCATCATACGTCTCCCAATGGTCGTTCTCATCTTTTCTCCATTTTTTCACGGTTTTGTAGAGGGTCGCTTTACATAGGTCATGCAACAATGCGCAGATGATGACGCTGTCTTCAGGCAGCCGTTTGTCCAGTTCCGGTCTCATTTCAAGCACTTTTTCACGCAAAGCCAACGCCATGCGGCACACATTCATGGAGTGTTCCATGAGTCCACCAGGCTGTGACAGGTGTCGACGCATAGATGCAGGAGCCTCGAAGAAATTTGCTTTCTCGAGATAATCGATGACATTATCCATTCCTTCGCGTTTTGTATCGCGGAGCATTTGTATAAACTGTTGTTTCATTATTTGATAATTAAGGGTATTATGAAGGTATTGAGAGAGGCAAGGATATCTTCGTGTTTTTAATACGAGGGGATTATATTTTCGGAGAGGTTAGAAGATGTATGATGGGCCTAAACCTTTCAATAGTATCCCGAGTAGTCAGACTTGAGGTATTCCAAGATATTCATGTAACGGAGTTTAAATTCCGCTCCCGTGCGGTGGTAAGCCGGTCCGATGACGATGACCCACCCATCGGTGAAGCCAGCGTTAACGGGAAGTAGTCCTTCTGGAGCATCCACATCCAGTTTAAGGTCGCCACGATACTGCCACATGAGTTGTTTTATCTGTGCCTCGTCGCAATTAAAAATCTCATCGAGTGTGATGCGGTGTCCGTCCTCTTTGTTGAACGATGCGCAATCGGCCGAGTGCCATGTCTCATCATCTTTGTCGGTTATCCATGCTTGGAAAGTGACGCACCGTTCATCTTCATAGGTGCGTTCGATTTTCACTTCCCGTTGTCCGTGTCCATTTACTAAGAAAGAATCCGCCGCTAAGCGCAAAAGCACATTGGCATCGGAGAAATCACGGTGTGGCACATCAAGGATATCACATACCCATGCGCGTATGTTGGTGATGACATCTCTCTGCCCTCCCGATATTGGATATTCAATCTCTGCGGAAAAAGCCTTCTGCTGTGATGGCGTACGCTTGACAGAATAGTCGCGTGTGTTGAGGAATGACTGTGAAAAAGCAGTATTCGTCAGCAGCAAGAAGAAGGTCAATATGTAGAATTTACTTTTTTGCATACTCATGTTTTTTGTGTGGTGGTTGCAAAATTACGAAAAAAAGCGAGAAATAACGCTTTTTCATTGACAAACCTTGAAAAAAAGGATTTTTTCCGTAACTTTGTCGGGCAAATGAAAATTATCCGCAATAAGTATATCCCGTTTAAGCGTTTCGATGCGATGAACCTGTTTGGGATGCTTTTTTGCCATCCCGACACACGCTTGACACCACAGTTAGTGAACCATGAGCGCATCCACACCTACCAAATGCTTGAGATGCTAGTGATTGGATTCTACCTGTGGTATGTGATAGAATGGTTTATTCGCCTGTTCAAACGTGGTAACGCCTATTTCAACATTAGTTTTGAGCGAGAGGCGTATAGGCATATGCACGATTTGGAGTACCTGAAGAAACGAAAGCATTTTGCCTGGTGGAAATACTTGAAGAATTAAAAGATTAAAAAATTAAATAATTAAAAAATTAGAAAAATAAAGGACATAAATATTCTGGCAACGGAGTGACATGAAATCGTAGAACAACATAAAAGATATATCATTTAGAATCACAATATGAAAGAAGAGAAAGAAATGATGCAGTTGCCCGACAATGCGTTTCGGGAACTGAAAGAGGGAGAGGAGTACCGCCCGGTGATGTCGCCCGAAAAGACATACGCCGAGGCCAACGGTTGGTCGATAACCTGGGGTATCCTTATGGCCATATTGTTCAGTGCCGCGGCTGCTTATTTGGGACTGAAGGTCGGTCAGGTGTTCGAGGCCGCCATCCCCATTGCCATCATCGCCGTGGGTGTGTCGACGCTCCGCAAGAACCATAACCCATTGGGCGAAAATGTTATCATCCAGAGTATCGGCGCCTGTTCGGGTGCCGTGGTTGCTGGTGCCATTTTCACGCTTCCCGCCATCTATATTTTGCAAGCCAAATATCCCGAGATGACCGCCTCGTTTGAGAAAGTATTCCTCTCGTCATTGTTGGGTGGTATCATCGGCATTCTGTTTCTCATCCCCTTCCGAAAATATTTTGTGAAGGACATGCACGGCAAATACCCCTTCCCGGAGGCTACCGCCACCACCCAAGTGCTCATTTCCGGAGCTAAGGGTGGCAACCAAGCCAAGCCGTTGTTGATAGCCGGACTGGTAGGTGGTCTGTATGACTTCATCGTTGCCACCTTCGGTTGGTGGAACGAAGTGGTGACTACCCGTATGATAGGTTTCGGTGAGACGATAGCCGAGAAAGCCAAGTTGGTGTTCAAGGTGAACACTGGTGCCGCCGTCTTAGGTTTGGGTTATATCATTGGTTTGAAATACGCCTTCATCATCTGTCTCGGTTCATTGGCCGTATGGTGGTTGATTGTTCCCGTGATGGGCTGGGTATTCCACGACCAGGTATTGAATATGTGGGATCCATCGATTACCGACACCGTCGGAGCCATGAGTCCCGAAGCCATTTTTAAGAATTACGGCAAGAGCATCGGCATCGGCGGCATCGCCATGTCGGGCATCATCGGTATCATCAAGTCATGGGGCATCATCAAGGGTGCCGTATCATTGGCCTCGAAAGAGATGAAGGGCAAGGGCGGCAGCATCGAAGAAGTGCAGCGCACGCAGCGCGACCTGTCATTTAAGATTATCGCCATCGGTGCCATCCTGACCATTTTGATAACCTTTGTATTCTTCTGGTTGGGCGTAATGGACGGCAACATCTTGTTTGCCGTTGTCGGCATCCTGTTGGTTACGGTCATTGCATTCCTCTTCACCACTGTCGCCGCCAATGCCATCGCCATCGTAGGTAGCAACCCCGTTAGTGGTATGACTCTGATGACTCTGATTCTTGCCTCGGTAGTGATGGTGGCCGTTGGTTTGAAAGGCACCGCTGGTATGGTAGCCGCCCTGATTATGGGAGGTGTGGTATGTACCGCTCTTTCCGTTGCCGGCTCGTTCATTACCGACCTGAAGATTGGTTATTGGTTGGGCACCACCCCCAAGGTGCAGGAGAAATACAAGTTCCTTGGTACTTTGGTGAGTGCTGCTACAGTAGGCGGTGTGATGATTTTGCTCAATGCCACCTACGATTTTGCCGGTGGTGAGATAGCCGCTCCCCAGGCCAATGCCATGGCTGCCGTGATCGATCCATTGATGAATGGTGTGGGAGCTCCGTGGCTGCTCTACGGCATTGGAGCCGCCTTGGCCATTGTGCTGACGTTATGCAAGGTTCCCGCCCTACCCTTCGCACTTGGTATGTTTATCCCCTTGGAACTGAACATCCCCCTGTTGGTTGGCGGCGGCATCAATTGGTATGTGACCACCCGTTCCAAGAATGAAGAAGAGAATAAGGAGCGTGGCGAGAAAGGCACATTGATTGCCAGCGGATTTATTGCTGGTGGTGCCTTGATGGGCGTTGTGAGTGCCTTGCTGCGTTTTGCAGGCGTAGACCTGGTGAACAAAGAATGGTTGGCCAACAGTCTGTCAGAACTATGCGCCCTAGGTGCCTATATCCTGTTGATAGGCTACTTCATTTGGGCAACAAAAAAGAAAAAGAAATAAGCCCCACCCCTACTCTCCCGAGGGAGGGTGAAAAACCCCAATCGGTCATTAGACTGCTAATGACCGATTGGGGATAAAATAAAAAGAAGCATTCTCATTCCTAGTTGTCAGAAACAATTGGAAATGAGAATGTTTCTTTATCCCATTCCTCAATTCCTTCGAAAGTGAAGAAGAAAGGCGGAATATGCGACACATAGGCTGCCGTAAAGAATCCGAGACATCCACCATTGATATTGCCTTTGGGGTTTGACCCTGTTCTCGAACTCATGGCAAGAGATTGGAAGTATTCGTACGATGCGCGGTCGATGGAGTAGAGTTCAAAATACATCTTGTCGCCCTCATACAGTATATGCTCGTGGTCTTCTTCTTTGTTTTCCTCCGCCATGGTCTCCGTCATGCACAGTACCTCACGGAAGATTGCTCCCGGAGGACATCCCCTGTCGTCGAAAGCATTCCATCGATATACGGTATCGTTGCGCAAGAAACGATACCAAAAATAGTTTCTCTCTTCAGGTTGCGGGTCTGTTGCCAGAACATCGTACGCCAAAAACCGTTCGTCAAGCACCGTCATCCAAAAGAAACGCGTGGCAGTTATGTCAGAAGGCTGTGGCATGAACGAAGAAGCCACATATTCCTTCCCTTGGTTCACGATACGCAGTTGGTAAGTATGTCCTGATGAGCCCACCCTGCCCGATGGCGAGCGGTAAGCATGTTTTGACTCATCATAAACCAATGCTTCTTCCCATCCTTCATCAGAAGAGACTGTCACCAAACAATTCGTGATATACAATTCTTTGTTTGGGTTCTCCATAGAGCGCGACGAAGTAATGGTGACATTCAGGTCTTCGTTCGTCAGTACGCCCTCCACCACCATGATAGGCTCTATCTCATGATAATCGATGTCGATTTCCTTCTCGCATCCCACCAAGAGAGAGAGAGCCATGAGCCAAATGACGATGCACCGTGAAGAAAAGACTTTATCCATGGCCATATTCAGAATTTCAATGTGAATGAGACAGAAGGAACGATGCCGAAGAGCGCTGTTAGCACCGCCTTTGAGCCAGACGGTTTTTTGTCATCGTCTTCGAAGTGGATGGTAAAGGGATTGTAACGTCCGTATGCGTTATACAACCCAAAAGTCCAGATGCGGGTGGCACGCGACAGTTCTTTGGTATATGTCACCCCAATGTCGAGTCGATGGTAAGCCGGTGCGCGGTATCCATTTCGTTCAGCGAAATAATACCATGTGGTGCCATCAATCTCATATTTTGCGCTGGGTGCCGTTAGAGCCTGTCCCGTGTTATATCTCCACGTTGCCGAGAGTTCCCATTGTGTGGACAATTGGTATAAAGCAACTATGGCGATGTCGTGACGTCGATCGTTGGAGGCTGTGTACCATTCTCCCCCATTGATGCCCTCTATCTTGTTTTCCGACCATGAGAGCGTATAGGAAGCCCATCCCGTCAGTCTTCCCGTATTTTTATGAGCGCACAGTTCAAGGCCATACGCCCTACCCTTTCCCCCCAAGAGCAACCTTTCTATCTCTATTTCCGAAGAGAAGGATTTGCCATCGCGATAGTCGTACACATTACGTATCGACTTAAAGTAAGCCTCGGCAGAGAAGTCGTAGTCCCCCCTCTCCGTCATCCCCATCCATCCCACAGCCACCTGGTCGGCCAACTGTGGTTTCAGGATATTGCTTGACATGGTGAATCTATCGAACGGCATCGACATACTACTATTTCTGATGGCATGTATATGCTGTGATGTGCGGCTGTATCCTATTTTCACGGTATTTTGCGGATTGATTGTCCACTTCATGCTGAAGCGCGGTTCAAGCGCCACATACGTTTTCACGACACTACCGCTTTTGGGATGTGTTGTTTGAATAATATCCCCTTGGTCGTCAAGTTGATAGTAAGGAGAGCCACCGAGCACCGAAAAGAGGTCTAGACGTAGACCCATCGACAGCAACCATCGCCCTGGGACAATGTCCACATTATCGCTTGCCCAAAAGCCGTTCATCCACGCATAGCGTCTTTCCCTTTGGTGCAAAGCGTTGACATCCCACTCGGCCGACTGCACTTGCAGATAAGTAGACTCCACCCCATAGTCGATGGTATGTCGTTGAGTTGGCGTCCACACCAGCCTATGTCGGAGCGTGAAATGTCGAATATAGCCCGTCATGTCATAAGCCTGTCGAAGAAATTCGACGCCCGTGTCATTGTGGAAGTTGGAGAACACCCCTTGTGTGTTGGCCCGTAATTTATCATTGAAATCGTGCGCCCAACTCAGCGTAGCTGTGGTGTTATCCCATTTCATGTCCATCACCTCTTCAACCCCCATGTTGTCACGTCCCCTAAAAAGAGATAACGCCAATATATCTTTCGGGCTGAGCCTAAAATTGAATCTCAGGTTCAAGTCGTAGAAATTGAGCGTATTGTTACGATATTTATTTGTTGTCTTGAGGAACAAGTCAAGGTACGACCTTCGTGCCGTTACGAGATACGACGATTGTCCTTTCTTGATGGGTCCCTCCGCCATAATCTTGGCAGACAGCAATCCTATCGTACCACTGAAATGCCGTTGTTGGTTGTCACCCACCCGGGTATCGATGTCAAACACCGACGACGTGGCACCTCCGAATGCCGCCGGTTGAAGTCCTTTGTATAGCGAAGCGTTTCCCAGCGCATCATCGTTGAACGTTGAGAACAGTCCCATGAGGTGTCCCGCATTGTAAATCGTTGCCCCATCCAGCAATATGAGGTTTTGTGATGACGTTCCGCCACGCACGTGATAACCTCCCGACGCTTCGCTTTCACTCTTCACGCCCGGCAGCAGCTGTATGCTCTTGATGATGTCTTTCTCGCCAAAGAGCGCCGGCACTTTTGCCAAAGTAGTAACACTTATTTTCTCAACACCAATCTGCACCTCATCAATCCGTTGACGTGCCGACTGTGACACAACCACCACCTCATCCAACGTGTCCTGTCGCTGTATAATATCATTCTGTGCCCATGCCCCTAAAGCAGAGAGAACAGCAAGAAAGGTCGCTATCCATTTACTACGCATTGACACAGTTATTTAGTTGCAGCCCTTCCCAATGCTTGCCAAAGCGCATCGACAGGCAGTTGAGCAGTAACGGTTATGGTTTGTTTGCTAACAGGATGTATGAATTGCATGTACCTGCTGAGTAAGGATATGCTTCCGTCCGGATTACTCCGTGGCGCCCCATATTTCAAGTCACCCTTGATGGTGCAACCCATTTTTGCCAATTGGCAACGAATCTGGTGGTGTCGGCCCGTGAAAAGCCTCACCTCTATGAGGTGATAATGGTCCGAATGAGCCATGACGCGGTAGTGCAAGTGAGCTTTTTTCGCATTCGGCACCTCACGGTCATAGGCATAACTCTTATTCTGCTTCTCGTTGCGCACTAGCCAATGCACCAAGTCGCCCTCATCGTTCTCCGGGCACTTTGCTGTAATCGCCCAATACCTCTTTTCCACCTCCCCTTTGCGGAACATCTCGTTGAGACGAGTCAACGCTTTTGACGTACGCGCAAATACGACAAGGCCGGCCACAGGCCGGTCTAACCGATGTACAACGCCGAGGAAAACATTCCCCGGCTTGTTGTACTTCGCTTTGATGTAATCTTTCACCGTCTCCACCAACGGTTTATCGCCCGTTTTATCACCTTGGACGATTTCGCCGCTGTCTTTGTGTACGATGATGATATGGTTGTCTTCGTAAACGACTTGCATCACATGTTCATTCCACCGTCGACCTGTATCACCTGTCCCGTGACATACGACGACATGTCGGAAGCGAGGAATGTAGCCACGTTGGCGATATCTTCGACTGTACCACCGCGACGGAGAGGTATTTTCTGTATCCACTCCTGACGCACATTATCAGGCAGAGCCTGTGTCATGGCCGTGTCGATGAATCCCGGAGCGATGGCGTTGGCCCTGATGCCACGGCTACCAATCTCCTGACCTATACTCTTTGCCAGAGCAATAAGTCCCGCTTTTGAAGCAGCGTAGTTTGCCTGTCCTGCATTTCCATGAACACCGACCACAGAAGCCATGTTGATGATGGAACCGCTGCGTTGGCGCATCATGATAGGTGTCACGGCATGGATGAAGTTGAATGCCGACTTCAGGTTCACTGCGATGACGGCATCCCATTGCGCTTCAGACATACGCATCATCAATCCATCCTTGGTGATTCCTGCATTGTTGACAAGTATATCGATGGCACCAAATTCCTCCTTCACCTGGTTTACCACCTGTTCTGTCTGTGCGAAGTCAGCCGCATTGCTGGCATATCCTTTCGCTTTCACCCCTTTGGCCGCTATCTCTTCTTCGGTAGCCTTTCCATTCTCGTCGATGACCAAATCGGTGAAGGCCACATTGGCTCCTTCTTCTGCAAATTTCAGTGCTATCGCTTTACCGATACCACGTGCGGCACCAGTGATGAGTGCCGTTTTACCTTGTAGTAATCCCATGTTTTTGAGTTTGTTATTGAATTTATGAGTTATATAGTTTCTATAGTATTTATAGCTTTTATAGTATTTATAGCTTTTTAGCTATTGATGACGCTATTGTTTGAGGGTGGATTATGCATCTTATTTGGGGAACCGTTTTCCAAGGGCGCCATAGACCACTTTTGCCACCAGCGGTTTGCTCGTTTCCTCGGTCAATCCATGTCCCAGTCGACCATATATATAAGGTACTTCCAATCCTTTTATACAATAATGAGTGATGTCAGCCACCAGTTCTACATCGTCGATATCAAATTCCCCCTCCGCTTTTGCGTCGGAGTACACTTTTCGGAAAAGTTGTATTTCATCTTCATCGAATTTTTTCCGAACTTTCTCCACCATCCAGATGTTGCGGAAGAATTCCGCCCTGAGGTTACCATTCCTCACCACCGTTTCCTTGATCATGAACAGATGTGTGTAAATGAGTTCGATGATTTTATCTTGTGGACTGATTTTTTTGGCGGCCACCTCGTCCATTTTATCGGACAGTCGCTCCAACTCCGATTCTATGACCGCATAGTAGACGTCGTCCTTACTTTTAAAATAGGTGTATAAGGTGCGTCGTCCTCTACCTGAAGCCACGGCAATATCGTTCATGGTAGTACTTTCGATACCATTCTTAGCGAAGAGCTGTCGTGCCACATCAACAAGTTTTTGTCTGGTTTTTGAGATAGACATAATTCAATCCTCCGTTTTGCACATCGTTAATGATGTGTGCAAAATTAGGTGTTTTCTTTCAATTATGCAAATAATTGCGAGAAATTAGTAGAAAATCTTCATTTTTCATGAAATAAATCAAGTATAATGATTATTTTTGCAGAAAATGCGCTATTGTTTTACGAATCCTTTTACATTATATCTATTATGAAACATTTTATGCTATTCATATCGGCAGTTTTCGGTGTTGCCATGACGGCTGCCGCCCAGTTCAATATCCCCCCTGTCACGGGGGTGATGTGTGCCGACTGCGGAGCCACCAATGGTGAGCCTCACCGACCCAGTTGCAAGTGGTACGAGGGGAGCAGTGACGACGATGACAACTCCACTTCAACCCCGAGCACTTCGCAGACACCCTCGACGCCTAAGCCCTCGACCCATCTGCGCGACTACACCCCTCAGAAGACCGAGGCCGAGTTGCGTGCGGAGAGGGAGCGTCAGCGGGCCAGGGAAGAAGAAGAGCGTCGTCAAGCGGCAGCCCGTCTTCATGAGTGGTATCTCTCGCTGCCTGCCGACAGGCGTGAGATGTTGGAAGGGCATGAAGAGCAGGAGCGTGGCAACTATAGCGTACACAGCGTGCCGGGCAAGGGCATGGGCATCTGGAAAAAAAACAGCGATGGCACTGCCTGGCACTACCCACCGCATTACGAGCACATCTGGATGATAGACGGTTCGAGAGCGACCATGCAGTTGAAAACCACCAAGAAATGGGGCGTGGAGAATGTGGACGAGCACGAGACCATCATCCTGTACGAATACGACGAGGTGAAGTATTACCCCCATCTGTCAACCCTGTTTCTCAACCAGCGCGACCAATATAGCCGCAACCATTGGCGACTCTTCTCTGGTGACGGTGTGTGGGAAAACTATGACGGATTCGATTTCGACTTCCAGGAGGTGATACTCAAAGACAGTCCCTACCGTGCCTACTGCCAGTTGCAAGACGGGCGGTGGCTCATTCTCAACAACATCGACAAATTGTCAGAAGACCCACTGGGCATGACCATCAGCCGTGTGGTGAACAGCGTGGAGGACCACAAGGTGTATCTTGACGGTCATTACCAAGAATGCCTGATCGTGTCGGAGCCTAACGATGACGGAAAGGTGCAGTTTGGACTGATGACCACCGACGGTGAGCTGTTCAGCGACATCAATTACGATCGGATAGAGAAAATGGGACCATTTTCCAATTATGTCAAGGTGTGGAAAGCCGGCAAGTGCGGTGTTTTGGAGCTGGTTTCGCGCCGCGACGACGGCCAGACCTATTACGGTTTTTATGAGACCATCGCGCCGTCCTACGATATGTTTAAGACCGAACACCTGAGGTTACCCAAGGACTCGAAGACCTATACCTATTGCATGGTGGGCAGCGACAACAGGTATGCGCTGACGCTGGCCGATGTAGATAAGCCCGTCACGCTACCCACCATCTATTCGGCTGCCGAGGTGGAACAGTTCGCCCCCCGTCTCTTCGCCGAGGGGAAGAAGGCCACGCCAGTGAGGGAGGATGTGGATAACGACTACAAAGCCTTCTGCGAGAATAGGGCCATCAACGTGTATCAGCGTCTCAATTCAGCAACCGACAAGGAAGAGGCAGTCTATCAGGCTCATCAGGACATGAAAGAGGATAAGTTGCTGAAAGACTACCTTACCCTTCAGCACGAGTTGCACCGCAAGGACTATAAGCTGGGCCGCTACGACGCGACCCAACAGGCGTATGAGGTGAAGACGGCCTGGGGCACGGTGATGCTGCCTGTTCCGCCGTCGGATGCCGAGGGCGTGAAGAAGGCGTGGAAGAGCAGCGTCCAGGACATGACCATCCGACCTATGTTGCAATTAAGCCCGGAAACCTATCGTCCAGTAGTCTGTGGCATCTCCGCCATTGTCAACGGCAAAGTATATGGTGTGGAACAGCCATGAGTATAATTATTTGACATGAAACGACTATTTATCATCTTGTTAGTCTTCATCGGCTTTGTCCGAACTGCTACCTGTCAGGAAGATTATTCCCCCAAGAAAGTGGCTCTGGTGCTCAGCGGCGGTGGTGCCAAGGGAGTGGCCCACATCGGCGTGCTGAAAGTACTGGAAAAGGCCGGCATCCCTATCGACCTCATCACTGGCACCAGCATGGGCAGTCTTGTCGGTGGTCTGTATTGCTGCGGTAACAGTGCCACTCGCCTTGACTCCATTGTCAGGGCTCAGGACTGGGCGGAGGTCTTCTCCGACAAGGAGAACCTACGATATCAAAGTTTGAAAGAACGAGAATTTCAAAATACCTATGTCTTCTCGACCAGTCTTCGTCTGAAGAAAAGAATAAGATCGATAGGTGGCGGTATCATTATCGGCAAGAACATCAGCAGACTTCTGAACACTTTTACTACCCCCTATAACGACTCCATCGATTTCAATACCCTTCCCATCCCCTTTGCTTGTGTGGCCACCAATGTCGTTGACAATAGCGAGGTGGTGTTTCACAATGGCGTTCTCAGCGAAGCCATGCGTGCGAGTATGTCGATTCCCGGTGCATTCTCCCCTGTAAGGAAAGGCGACCAGGTGCTTGTCGACGGAGGTCTGCGCAACAATTACCCTGCCGACATCGCCAAAGAGATGGGAGCAGACTACATCATTGGCGTGTCCGTTGCCAGCAAGTTGAAGAAAGCCGAAAAACTTCGTTCTGGCACCGACATCTTGCTTCAGATTGTCGATTTCAACTGCAAGAATAAATTTGACGAGAACATGGCCATCACCGACATCCCCATCATTGTCGACACGGAAGGCTACAGTTCAGCCTCGTTCAGTCCTTCCGCCATTGACACGCTCATACGTCGTGGTGAAGAAGCCGCCATGGCGCACTGGGACGAGATTGTCGCCCTCAAGGAGAAACTCTACCCATCGCATCCCATGGTTCACTCTCATGCCACCATCCAGGAGCCATTGTCAGACAATCCATCGTACAGGATTGGCGAGTATCGTTTTGAGAACATGTCTAGCCGTGACGAGCATTTTATCCGCACCAAATTCAAATTGCATGAAGGAGACAGCATCGACACCGACCGTGCCCACCTCATCATGACCTCCATCCGTATGGACCTCTTTTATGAAAGTGCCGATTTTCATATTGAGCGTAATGCCATAGAGATGGCCGATGGCACCATGGCCGACCGGATAACACTCATTGCCGGTGACAAGCGCAACAACAAGATGAATTTGGGCATCCGTTTTGACACGGAAGAGATTGTGGCCTTGCAAGCCAACCTCGCTTTTCCCATTCGCAAGCAGGTACCTATGGAATTCGACTTCACCCTCCGCTTGGGAAAACGCATCAAGGCGGAAACAAATCTGGAGTTTCACCCCTCCAGCATATTCACCCCCACGCTCACCGCTGGTTTCCACCGCAACGACTACTTCCTTTACGAATATGGCAAGAAGAGTTATGACCTCAGTTATAACCGACTGTTTGCCCAAGTAGCACCACTCACATTCAATGTCCGCAACTTCTACATCAGCATCGGAGCTGCCATTGACTATTACTTCAACTACGACCTGCTACTTGACCAAGTGGAGGAGCATTACATGGAGATGCCCGACCACGAGCATTTCATCAGTTACTTCGCCAAGGTGGACTATAACAGCGAGAATGCTTGGTATTTCCCCACCCGAGGAAGCAAATTCTCCTTTAAATACGGTTATTATACGGACAATTTCATCAAGTTGAATGATGAAATCGGTGTTCACGAGATAAGTGCCATGTGGCGTACCAATTTCCCCATAGGCAACCATCTAGCCATCCAACCCATGTTCTATGGCCGTCTGCTTCACAATGACGACACCCCCATCATCCTCTGCAACATCATGGGTGGCGAATGGTTCGGCCATTACGTAGAGCAGCAGTTGCCTTTTGCTGGAGTAGGACATATAGAACTTCAATACGACAAGTTCATCGCCGCCCAATTGCAGGCACAATATTCACTGACTACCAACAACATCATCTTATTGAGGTTTGCCGCCGCTCAGGATGATGACAAATACAGCAAATTATTAAAGAGTAAAGTCATGCTTGGCACTTCGCTGAGTTACTATTACAATGCCGTATCAGGACCTATCGGCGCATCTATAGGTTACAGCAACGTGACAAAGAAACCTTATTTTTACATTAATCTGGGATATGTGTTCTGAAAAGGTAAAAAGGTAAAAGGGTAAAAAAGTAAAAAGGTAAAAGGGTAAAAAGAGGGAAATGGGAGAATATGGGAGAATATGGGAGAAAATAGGAGAAAAGGACTATTCATGCGATACCAAACGGGCAAAAAAGGCGGTGTTTTTGTTAAAAGAGGAAAAAAAGAAGGGAAAGATTTGGAAATAACGCCGAAAAGTATTACTTTTGCACCCACTTAACGAAAAAACATCGCGGAGTGGAGCAGTTGGTAGCTCGCCAGGCTCATAACCTGGAGGTCGCACGTTCGAATCCTGCCTCCGCAACACAGAAGTCCGAGAATGCTCGGACTTCTTTTTGTTTTTGGGGATTCTCACGTGCGACCTACGGTCGCCGTTACCTCGCAACAATTATTGTCGCCACCGCTTCGCGACAGGCGACTGTTGCTCGATGAAGAACGAATCCTGCCTCCGCAACACAGAAGTCCGAGAATGCTCGGACTTCTTTTGTTTTTGGGGGTGAAGCGGTGGTTGCCGTAACACGGCAACATACACAACAGAGAGGGACGAGGGGAAGATTGCAAGAAAAATAACGAAAAAGAGTGGAAGATAGAAAATAGAAGGAAGAAAAGGGTAAAAAGGGAAGAAAAGGAAGAAAAAGGAAGAAAAAGGAAAATAAGGAAGAATAAGGATGCAAGAATAAGAAAAGAAACAGATGAAAAGCAAGGAAAAGTGAGTTGTTCGTGTAAAAAAGCAACTATTATATAACATTTTTTTGCCTTTTATTTGTTATATGTGAAAAAAATTGTATTTTTGTAGCGAAAACAAGACAAACCTTTAACCACAAATTATATTAATTATTCACATTATACAATTAACTAAAAAAAACTATTATTATGGCACAACCTATTCCGCAGTTAGACTTTGTGACCGCCGTGAAATTGGCGATTGCTCGTATTAAAGACATGGAAGGCCGCAGCCGCCGCAGTGAGTTCTGGTGGACGATGTTGGCATTGTTTATCGTGAACATCATTCTGGCGTTTATCCCCTTTGGATGGATTCTCTCTCTGATCCTGTGGGTATGCACCATCCCCCTCCAGTGTCGTCGTCTCCATGACATCGGCAAGGGTAACACAATGATTTACATCTACTCTGGCGTGTATGTCTTGACACTGATTTTGTCAAAATATCAGTCGTATCTGGCAGAGAAGGCTTGGAAGTCTCTTGATTTCTCCGCAGCCTCCACTCATGATTCCTTGGTTATCCCGATGATTATCGTAGGATTGGCAGCCCTTGTACTTGGTATCATCCTGCTTATTTGGTTTGTCAAAGACAGCCAGCCCGGTACCAACCAGTATGGACCGTCACCCAAATATCCCGATTTCCAATAAAAAGAAGCCCCTCCCCCTTCCCTCCCCGAGGGGAGGACGTAAATAGCCCGACGATCATTTCGGGAAAAAAGATAAAAGCCGCTCTCACAGAGCGGCTTTTTTAGCCCCTACCCCGACCCTCCCCGAGGGGAGGGCGTAAATACCACATAGATAGTAAAGAGATAAAGTAACGGAATAACGGGTTACTATTATAACGATATAACGCAGGGGCAACAAGGGGGAATGTAATAACGAAAGAGAGACTTAGATGAGATGATAGGAAAAATGTTCACACTGCTATTTCTCCATCGCATCGAGGAGGATGAATGCCGCCCAATAGATGGGAGCATTGAAACGTCCGTTTTCGATGTGGCGGAGATGTTGCTGAGCGGCGAGGAAAGCGCTGCGAGGTGACTGCCCATCCACCAGGTGGTGATAGAAGGCCGTCATGAGTATTTGCGTGGCTTGGTCATCCACCTTCCAAAGACTCATGACCATTGTTTTCGCCCCAGCTTTCTTGAATCCCCTTTGCAGTCCGAAAACCCCGTCGCCCGTAACCTTTCCGAGTGCCGTCTGGCATGCCGACAACACCACAAGTGAAGTACCCCGAAGGTCCAACTGTGACAGTTCGCGTGCCGTGAGGATGCCATCCTCCAAATTGTCAGGCACCTGTTTATGTGTTAGCGTAGCGTTGGCCCCAGCGAAGAGCAGTCCAGAGCGCGACAACGCCTTATCTTCTTCGGATGCGGCGTTTTCATTCGTGACGGTGAGGAACGCCAGATTACCCATGCGGTTTGCTTGTTCCTCCGTCCAGAAAAATCCATGAGTAGCTATATGGAGAATATCAGTATGTTTTCCCGATAAGTTTTTAAACGCCTCTTCCGAGCCACTAACCCCTGTCAGCGGTTTCACGTCACTTATTTTTCCTTTCAATTCAGTCGTTATGTCGTCCACCTCTTTAAGTGTGTAGGCCAAGTACCCCGCCCCACCCCTCATCATCAGTGAGTCTACGGGTGCGCGGCTCGCCATGAGAGGTCCTTCGGAGAGAAGTCCCGCCTCTCGGTTCGCTTGGCTCACCTCATCGGCTTTTGCATTATATTGCAGTCCTCCGAACAGTCGTGCCGATTTCATTTTCTCCGTAGTGGAAGCCGTTACCACCTCACGCGTTGACGACAGCCGATAAGTATCATATTTCTCTGCGAAAGTGACACCGCCCTCCACCGGCGCATATTCCACCGCAATATTGTGCAGGGAGACCGTTGGCGAAAAGAACACCCTATGAGCCCCGTTGAGGTATTCAGCCATCGGTTGCCAAACCAGTTTCGCGAGCGAGTCGGTGTTGTAACACCCTTCGGCCGAGATGTCTTGCAGTTGTTGTTCACTGCACAGAGGCACTAGTACAGGGTGCCCCATATCCTTCTTCAAGATGAGTGCCGCATATTGTCGTTGGTTCATGTCGGTAACCTCATCTAGGAAGAAAGAAACGAATTCGATGGCCACATCTTTTTTATCCAAGCTCTTCTGCACATCGAGCCATGTGGTTCGCAGCGGTTTGGTATAGTCACCATACGCCGTCGACATGGATGTCAGTTGCCTTTCGAGTCGCGTCAACTCAAGTCGTAACGAGTCGGTATTGACGGAACGTTGCTCCTTGGGTATAGCCGTCTGTTGGTCAAGCAGCGAACGCTTTTGTTTCAGTTGGTTATAAGCCACTATCGCCTGTTGGTCACCACTCTCAAGAAGCAATCTGTTCATCTCTATCTCCGTGGTGAGTAGGAGTCCTTTGCCCAGGAGTTGTCCGTCATAAGCACAGTCAGCCAGACGTCCAGCCACCTCGATGTCATCATTATACCGGTTGGTCATTGCCGGGAGAACATTTTCATAGAATGCCGCGTTTTGGTTCCATGTGCCCATGCGTTCCTGTGGCGACATGGTCGTGAATTTGGAAAGGATATATTCGCGTAAGAGCCCCGACAGTTTTTCAGCATATTCCACCGCCACTTCTTTGCGGTTGTCAGCTATGGCCGCGTTACACACCTGCCATCCTGCCTGGAGATAAGCCATGTGGTCAGTTGACACGAAACGTGCGATGGCCTGTTCCACCTCACGCAGTTCTTCGTAAGCCTCGGCACTACGTCCAAGCATCAATAGCAGTTGTCCTCGAAGTGAATAGAGTTGTGCGCTATTAGCCACCGCCTTCTCATGTCCGAATATCTTCTCCATGATATCGATACCCTGACAAGCATAATCATAAGCCGGTTTCCAATGGCCCATCCCCACTTCCGACTGAGCCAATCCCAATAGCGCCGATGCGTAGTTTACCGTCTGCTGCAAACTATCTTTGTCCATCAGTTCCAACGCCTGCAGAAACACTATATCCGCCGTATAGGGATCACCTCGCGCCAGGAACTCATTACCTAGTTGCAACCGCTCAAGCGCATTGTAATTATCCGCATTGGCATGATAGTCGTTGAACACCGCCTGCGCCTTTTCCATGGTCTGTCCAGCTCCCTGCATGTCACCCAATGACAATTGATATTGGGCGAGCGACTGTGCCGCATCACCATATTCCATGGAGTTTTCCCCAAACGTTCGTTTGACATATTCCAGCACCTTCGTTTGTTGTTCCACCGCATTGACATAATCGTTTTTCGCCGCATAGGCAAGCGCCAACATCGCCTTTGCAGAGAACAAGTATTGGTCAGCATGATATTGCTCGAATATCTCCGCCGCCTTTTTCACATAATCGATGCTCTGGTCGATCATCGCCATATTGATGGTGAGTTGGGCCGCCAGGTAGTATACACTACCCATAGAGAGCGTGCCTGGTATTTTTTTCTCAGCAAAGTCCACCGCCTGTTTGGTCATCACCTTAGCCGAATCCAATTCAGTGTATGCGATGAGCGACTGAGCCAGGTTGAGCATGCTTGCCACGACGATTGTATCCTCCACGTCAGGCATAGACATATACGTATCGAGGAGCAACCGCGAATACTCAATATCTTTTTGGTGGTTGTTGACCGAACGATAATAAGAAGACATGGCATTCAGACCATCAACGAGCAGATGGTCCACCTGTCCAATTTTCCGATACCCCTCAATGGCCTGATCCACCCACGTGAGTCCCCTGTATTTATCATTGAGATTGATGGCCGCCGCCCCTTTCAACATGAGCAGTTGATTATATATGGGGCCACCAACCATCGTACCACGGCAGAGGTCCAGTCCTTTTTCCGCATACGCTTTCGCCTCATTGCCGTTGCCCGCTGCCGCATACATTTGAGCCAACAGAGAAAGATAATGAGGGTGTAAGTTAGGGTCTTCATCTTCACATACCGTCAACGCCTCATCCGCTTTTTTCAGCAGTTCCATGCCCTTTTGGCCATCACCCTTGATATTCGCCGTTTCCCCCATCATTCCCAATGCTGTGCCGTACATATAGTTATTGACAAGTCCCGCCTTCTCACATCCCCGAAGGAGTTTTGAAGCCGTTGCCTCCAATTCATCCACCCCACCTTTCCAATAGAGCGCATACATTTTCACGAAGAGAAGGCTTAAATAGTTTTTCGACTTATCATCACCATACTTTTCATATATCGGCTCCAGTCCTCTTATGATGTCCAGCGCCTCATCAAAACGTTTCATCCCCACAAGTGTCTCAACAAGCGTATAATGATACGTGGCGTATGTATAGCTATCCTTTTTCAGGTGGTGAGACAACACCTTCAGGCATTCTCTGCTTGTTACTTCCGCCTGTTCGGAATAGCCACCAGAGCTAAGGACATACGACAGGAAATTTAAGGCACCCGCGTAGGTGGTTGCTTTTTCACCATTCCAATCACGCTCCATCCTAACCACCTCTCGCAAGTAGAATAAAGCATCTTCAATACTACCTGCATCAAAATGTTGCATAGCCAAATACGACAATGAGTCGATGACCTCCCTGCCCCATCTTTCTACCGGCGGCAGTTCAAAATCGCTGGACAGTTCTATCGCCTCAGCCGTCCTTCCCATCTTCCCATAACAGGAAGCGAGCCAGTCGCTCGCATAGAAATGACGTTGGTCAAGCGAATCGTAGAGTTGTTCGTCGATGGTTCGCAGTTGTTCAAAAATCTTAGCCGCCTTATCGTATTTTTTGTCATGGTAGAAGAACACCCCCTCGTCATAGAGTTTGTCGGAGAGAGCGATGCTGTCTGTGCGGGACTGTTGGGCGAAAGTAGGCAGCGAAAGAAGGATGAAGAATAAGAGGAGGAGGTTTTTCATGGGAAGAGAGAGTTACGGAATACCCACCCCGCCCCTCCCTAGGGAGGGAGTAAAGAGTGTCGAAAAAGATTACCAATTCCAAATATTTCGCCCGATGGCCCACGCAAGGAAGAGGATGGCAACGACGATGGGAACCCATGGGTTATGAACACGACTATAGAGTTGAGGTTTTCGTGTTCTCATGCACTCCACGTATATCAGGAAAGCCACCAAGGGTAGAGACAATACCAACATGGCGTTGTAGGCGAACGCTCCGCCCACATCGCCATGTAAGAGACTATGCACCGCCCGCTGTGACCCACATCCTGGACATTTCAGTCCTGTGAGCACGAAAAACGGACATTTTGGGAACCATGCGTTCACAGACGGGTCGAATGCCGAATAGACATATACCGCTACGATGAGCAAGAGAATCCCAACGATGACTTTGCGCATCCGTCAGACTACTATTAGCCGTAAAGCGATGCCGTGGTGATAGCTCCGGCCGCTATTAGAATAATATACAGTGCGATAACCGCCAAGCCGAGGAAGAAGCCGATTTTGGTCCATTTGCCAGCGTCGCGACTTGCCTGCTCGGCCTCGGCATACCTACCGGAGTGATACAGTCCATCCACCTTCGAGGCATACACCACACCCACAATGCCGAAGGGCAGACAGCAGAAGATGAGTACGAGAATCGACTCCACCATCCACGACTTGGGAGGATAGCCTCCGTTTGCTGGCTGTTGTTGATATGGCTGCTGATAACCGGGTTGCTGGTAGGCTTGCTGCTGATAGCTCTGTTGGCCAAAGTTCTGTTGCTGGCCATAAACGCCATTGCTTTGGTATCCGCCCATGCCGCCTCCTGGAGGTGGAGTGGAACCCATGCCGATGAAGAGCGGAGCCAACGAAGGAACGGTACTGGCTTTAGCCCAGTTGGTCATGCCTTCACACCACACATCCGTATCAGGTGTGATGCTATATGCTCTTAGTTGCTCAAGGGTGAACGGTCCCATCTGTTGGCCGTTCTGAATGAAATAGTACTGCATTATTATATTTTTTTATAGATTGTTCTACGAGAGAGGAAAGCCTGGTGGGCAAAAAGTAAGCACGGATGGGTTATCAGTACCCATACAAGCTACGGCGGTAAGCATTATTCAGTGATACTCCCATCACAAGTATGAGGACCACATAGAGGATGATGACGATCAGTCCGATGATGAATGCTATCTTCACCCATTTTCCAGCTGTCTTGCTAGCCTGTTCCGCCGCTTCAAATTCACCACGGTTATAGTAAAGGCTCACCATGGTAGCGTGTACAAGACCGACGACACCGAAAGGCATGCAGCAGAAGAGCGTTACGAGGATAGCCTCTACCACCCATGTCTTGGGAGGATAGCCTCCGTAAGATGAGGGTTGCGCCTGCTGGTATTGGTTATTGGATGCCTGTTGATATTGGTTTCCGGCAGTCTGCTGGTACTGTCCGCTATTGGCCGCACCTTGGGGCTGAACCACCGTAGCACCCGGCATTGCACCGCCAGCCACGCCTGCAAAGAGAGGTGCCAGTGCGGGGATGTCTTTTGCCTTGGCCCAATTAGCCATGCCTTCCGTCCACACATCGGTTTCGGGAGTGACATGGTAGATTCTCAGTTGTTCGATGGTATACGGACCCATCTGCTGACCATTTTGAATGATGTAGTATTTCATGTGTTGAAGGGTTTAGGGTTTCGGATTAATAGTGTAAAGTATAGAGTGCAGGGGTTAGGGGTGTTATGATTTTGTTGATTTACAATTTTTAATGCAAAGATAATATCTTTTTTGTATAAAAAAACTTATCTTTGCAAAAAATTGATAGAAATCGTCTGAAAAAACACACATCATGTTCAACAAAGAGACTTACATACACCGTCGCCGCCGCCTTAACGAATTGATGGGCAGCGGTTTGGTAGTTTTATTCGGCAACAACGAATCGCCTTGCAACTATCCCAACAACGCCTATTATCCATTCCGCCAAGACTCCACCTTTTTATACTATTTTGGTCAGAAAAGGGACGGTTTGGTGGGCATCATCGACGTGGACAATGGCGACGAGATACTTGTGGGCGATGACATTGACATAGAAGACATCGTCTGGTATGGCAGTGTTGACAGTGTGAGTGACATGGCCAAACAAGCTGGCGTCGCCAAGAGTTGTGCCATGAACGAGTTGTCAGCGATATTCTCCAAAGCCCAGCGCCAGGGCCAAGCCATCCATTTCCTTCCTCCCTACCGTCATGACACGATGATTCTGATACATGATCTCTTGGGCATCCATCCCCGTGAGCAGAAAGACGCCGCCTCGTTGCAGCTTATTAAGGCCGTGGTGAAGATGCGTTCCACGAAAGAGCCGTTGGAGATAGAAGAGCTGGTGCGAGCCTCAGAGATTGGTTATCAGATGCACACCACCGCCATGAATACCGCCCGTGCCGGACTGACTGAGAAATACGTCGGAGGCATCATCGACGGCACCGCCAACGCTTGGGGAGCCAAGGTAAGTTTTGCCACTATCTTCACCCAACATGGCGAGATTATGCATGGCGTTCCCACTATGGCCCCATTGGAAGACGGTCGTCTGGCCCTGTGCGACTGCGGAGGCGAGACTTTGGAGCATTACTGTTCAGACCATACCCGTACATTCCCCGTCAGTGGCCGTTTCACCCAGCGTCAGCGCGAGATATACAGCATTGTAGAAGCCTGCCACGACTACGTACTAGACGTGGCCAAGCCCGGCGTGAAATATATGGATGTTCACTTTGCCGTGTGCCGCATGATGACCGAGCGCTTGAAAGAGTTGGGACTGATGAAAGGCGACGTTGACGAAGCCGTGGCCGCCGGTGCACACGCCCTGTTCCTACCTCACGGTCTAGGTCACATGATGGGCATGGACGTGCATGACATGGAAGGCCTGGGACAGATTTACGTGGGTTTTGACGAAGAGACCCGCCCCAATCTGGAACAGTTCGGCACAAACGCACTTCGCATGGGCCGCCGCCTTGAAGAGGGCTTTGTGGTTACCGATGAACCGGGCATCTACTTCATTCCCGCCCTCATCGACGACTGGCGTTCAAAAGGCCATTGTGCCGAGTGGCTGAACTTCGACAAGATAGAGACATACAAAGACTTCGGTGGCATCCGCATCGAGGACGACGTGCTGATTACCAAAGACGGCTGCCGCTTCTTAGGAGAAAAACGAATCCCCTACCACCCGAAGGATGTAGAGGATTTTATGGCACAATAATAAATGGCGGGGAGTCCCGCCATTTATGTCGTAAATTATAGGCTCTCCCTTTTTTTAGGGGAGCTGGAGGGGGATCCCTACCACTTCTCGTTATAATCTTCCAGCGTACTTTGCGCAAACTTATAGCCGGTGCGAGCAGACTTCTTCAACCATTCTATGCCCTTCTTCTTATCTATAAAGGTCTCGTAAATCTCGTCGTGACCGCCATCTTTGTTTTCAACGTTAACGGGATACATGATTTTATTTTCACCTAAATAGAAAAGTCCCAATTGGCACATACAGTATCCGCTACCCATTTCAGCACCTTTCTTGTTCCAGTAAATGCTTTCTATAAGATCAAAATCTGTTCCTTCGCCATAATCATACATATATGCAACCATTTCAATGGCATTCACATTGTTTTGATGTGCAGCCTTGAGAAACCACTTGAAGCCTTCCTCTGGATTCTTGGCAACGCCTCTTCCATAGTAATAGCACTTACCCAATTCATTCATAGCAACAGGATCACCCGTCTGTGCCTGTTCGTAATTGCGTGCAAACTCCTCTTTCTCACTCGTCTGCGCCTGAGCAGAAATTCCTGCCATCAGGATAATTGCTAATGATAAAATGAATCGTTTCATAATGGTATTGTTTTATTAGTTATTCTCTTTATGGATGATAGTCGCGCCAGCCGCAGTGAGGCTCACGTTTTCATTCCTTTTCTTTTTCAGCGATAAGACTTTTTACTTTGTCAAGTGTGTAACCATCGGTAATGGGGACTACTTCTTCCACCTCTTCGTCCACATGATAAGCACCCATGCGGTTGCCGTCGCCCACAAGCAGATACATGCCGCCCTTGAGGGTGAAGTAAGTGTTGATATAAGAATAAGCGACGGGAATCTTCACCGTACCGTTGAAAGTGCCGATAACACCCGACAAACCATTTTTCCTCACCTTTACCAGTACGCCGTCATACGTGCCGCTGCGGTCAATCAGTTCCACATAGTCATACACGCACGGAATAGTCATGGGGTTATTATTCTCATTTAGCCCCTGATTCATGTCTTCGATGTCGGGGTTGTAAATACCATGCTGGAGTACGCCACTATTATTTCTCATGGTAACATCAAAGACCACCATCTTCCCTCCAATCTCATTGACAACAGTCGATAACATCTTGACGCTCTCAAACTTAGGCTCGCACATCTTGGTGCCGCCACGGCTGTAGATGCCCCACTTGCCATTATTGTCACGGACAAGAATATACTGGTTGATGCCGTTAGCCTCGACAAATTCCACCTTGGAGAACTGACCCACTTCCTCACCGTCGGTTGTGTAAAGCAACCAGCGTTCCTCACCATTGGGCATGGTGGCTCCGATAGCACGTGCGAAGTAGCCACCGAAAGTCAGTTCCTTGTCGTAGTGTTGTGCTAAATACGTTCCTGGGGCGACAGTGTGCGTATATGTGGCATTGTCCTGCTGGGTTGATTGAGCCTTGCGCTCGGCTTCTTCACGCTCTTTTGTAAATTTAGCCATCCAATAATTGAAGGAATTGTGCAAGTTATCCTCACAAACATGAAAATCTATTATCGCCTTACGTCGTCCTTCGGGTGTGGTTGCGGCAAGTGCTTTGGTCTTCGCCTCAATAGCCGCTTTCTGCGTCAAGGCAAAAGCACACCAGCGTTCATGAGCCACGTTGCCGCAAGCGGGGCAGGTAATCATGTGATCTCCATCACCGGCATTATACATACAGTGATATTTACCGGACGAAATATTCAATCGGCTTTTAACTTCGGGAAGCGGCTTGTAGTCACGCAAATGGGTTGAGCCTGAACTCGACGACGAACTGCTTGATGATGACTCCTCGCTAGACGGTGCCGAGTAATAGGGGCAACTGGAGGCGTGGGGTGTCACCTCAACCCACTGCCCGCCCTTTTTCTCAAAGCGAGCCTTTTCACAGTTGGCACAAACACCGCCAGACACTGTAGGAATCTGTGCATATACAGATACCGCTGCAGCAAGTGCCATTGGTATAAAAAGGGCTATACGTTTCATAGTCTTATTGTATTTTGGGGGCTTGTGGTACTTGTGGAACCTCTGGAACTTGATTGAACAGCGGACAGCCTTTGTTGTGGTTACGACCGTTCTTGAAGGCAAGACTTGCCGACTTGCCAGAGAACACGGCACCACATTGCGGACAAGTGATATGAATTTCATGCGGATGCTGTACCGATTGTGTACTTTGCGACGACGGCGAGCTGTCGTTCTCTTCCGTATCAAGAGCATACGGACAGTTCTTCTTATGGGCTTCACACGTTGTCAGGTTCGCATCGCAATAGAGACAATAGGCTTCTTCAACATTCGGATTCAGACTTTCAACAGCCTTGATAAACGCATCAATCTCCTGCTTCGAGCCGAAAGGCAGGATAAAGCCGGGATGGCGGTTCTTGTCCTTATCAACGATAGGTGCCACACTAAGATATACAGCATCATCACCCAAGAACATCATCTGCGTATAAGCCTCCACATGGGCATCCTTCATGTTGTGATACTCCGGTTCTGGTGGTGTACCTATATCAAACCATGCCGTCACGTTCTTGAAGTTTGTATCGAACAGGACTGCTGCATCCTCGATGCCGGTAACAGGGGCCTTTGTATCCCACCACAGCCCTGCCTTGTCAGCAAGAGAACGCAGTTCCTTGACAAATGCAGGGATATGCTTACTCGATAAACGCATTCCAACGATTGGGATATGCTTGTTAAGCGACTGGCC
>OMRP01000024.1 GCA_900313615.1 uncultured Prevotellaceae bacterium | reverse complement strand
GCGGCGGCCAAGCGGGCGATAGGCACACGGAAGGGTGAGCAGCTGGCATAGTTCAGACCAATCTTGGCACAGAACTTCACGGAACTGGGCTCGCCACCATGTTCGCCACAGATACCAGTGCGCAAGGTGGGACGTACCTCACGGCCCTTCTCAACGGCGTATTTCACCAACTTGCCAACACCATTCTGGTCGAGTACCTGGAATGGGTCTACCTTCAAAATCTTCTTGTCAAGGTAAACGGGCAGGAATGAAGCGATGTCGTCGCGGCTGTAACCGAAGGTCATCTGAGTCAAGTCGTTCGTACCGAATGAGAAATACTCGGCTTCAGTAGCAATGCGGTCGGCGGTCAAAGCGGCACGAGGAATCTCAATCATCGTACCAATCTCGAACTCAACCTCGATGCCATACTCTTCGAACACTTCCTTGGCAACGCGCTGGATGATGGACTTCTGCTGCTTCAACTCGTGGAGAATACCAATCAGCGGAACCATGATCTCGGGCTTCGGATCTTTGCCTTCTTTCTTCAACTCGCAGGCAGCGCTCAAGATGGCACGGGTCTGCATAGCGGTAATTTCGGGGAAGGTGATGCCCAAACGGCAACCACGGTGACCCAACATCGGGTTATTCTCAGCAAGCGAGTCAACGCGACGCTTGATATCTTCCAGGCTCACGCCCATTTCCTTAGCCATGGTCTCCTGACCAGCAATATCATGGGGTACGAACTCATGGAGTGGGGGGTCCAACAGACGGATGTTCACGGGCAGACCGTCCATAGCTTCGAGGATGCCCTTGAAGTCGGCCTTCTGGTAAGGCAGCAACTTGGCCAAAGCTTTCTCACGACCTTCTGCATCCTTGGCGAGAATCATCTCACGCATGGCGATAATCTTCTGGTCGTCGAAGAACATGTGCTCTGTACGGGTTAGACCGATACCCTTGGCTCCAAACTGACGAGCTACGCGAGCATCATGGGGAGTATCAGCATTGGTGCGTACCTGCAACTTGGTGTATTTGTCGCAGAGGTCCATCAACTCCTTGAAGTCTCCGCTCAACTCGGCGGCCTTCGTGGGAACCTCACCTGCATAAACCTGACCGGTAGTACCATTCAGCGAGAGATAGTCACCTTCCTTATACACGACACCGTCAATTTCTACAGTCTTGGCTTTGTAGTCAACATTCAAAGAACCAACACCGGAAACACAGCATTTACCCATACCACGGGCAACGACAGCGGCGTGTGAAGTCATACCACCACGAGCGGTCAAAATACCTTCGGCACTGGCCATACCTGCCAAGTCCTCGGGAGAGGTCTCGATACGGACAAGCACTACTTTGTGGCCGTCTTCATGCCATGCTTGGGCATCGTCGGCGTGGAACACAATCTGACCGCAAGCGGCACCCGGAGAAGCGGGAAGACCTTGGGCGATTACCTTCGCCTTGGAAAGGGCAACCTTATCGAAGACAGGGTGCAACAGCTCATCCAATTTCTGGGGCTCGCAACGCAGGATGGCGGTCTTTTCGTCAATCATGCCTTCGTGCAACAGGTCGATGGCAATCTTAACCATGGCAGCACCGGTGCGCTTGCCATTACGGGTCTGCAAGAACCAAAGTTTGCCTTCCTGAACGGTGAACTCCATGTCCTGCATATCGTGATAGTGATGCTCCAACTTGTCTTGGATGCCATTCAACTGGGCGTAAATCTCGGGCATAGCCTCTTCCATGGAAGGATATTTGGCGGCACGCTCGGCTTCGCTGATACCAGCACGCTCAGCCCAACGCTGTGAACCGAGTTTGGTAATTTGTTGTGGGGTGCGGATACCGGCAACAACGTCCTCACCTTGGGCGTTCACCAGATATTCACCATTAAACACGTTCTCACCATTGGCGGCGTCGCGGCTGAAGCATACACCTGTAGCAGAGGTGTCACCCATATTGCCAAACACCATGGCCATAACGCTCACAGCGGTACCCCACTCGTCGGGGATGCCTTCCATCTTCCTGTAAAGGATGGCGCGCTCGTTCATCCAGCTGCGGAATACAGCGCAAATGGCACCCCAAAGTTGCTCGATGGGGTCGTTGGGGAAGTCCTTGCCTGTGCGCTCCTTGATGGCAGCCTTGAAACGAACCACCAACTCTTTCAGCTCTTCAACAGACAAATCCTTGTCCAACTTAACGCCACGGATGGCTTTCACCTGTTCGATAATCTCCTCAAACGGGTCGATGTCTTCCTTGTTCACGGGTTTCATCTCCAACACCACGTCACCGTACATCTGAACGAAACGGCGATAGCTGTCGTAAACGAAGTGGGGGTTGTTGGTCTTCTTAACCATTCCTTCAGCCACCTCATCATTCAAACCAAGGTTCAGAATGGTGTCCATCATACCGGGCATAGAAGCACGGGCACCTGAACGGACACTCACCAGAAGGGGATTCTCTTTGTCACCAAACTTGGAATTCATCAGGGTCTCAATGTGCTTCACGGCTGCCATGACATCGTCATTCAGCAACTCCATGATCTTCTGCTGGCCTACTTCGTAATACTCGTTGCAGCAGTCGGTCGTAATGGTGAAACCTGGAGGAACGGGCACTCCAATAAGGTTCATCTCGGCAAGATTCGCTCCCTTGCCACCCAGTTCCTCGCGCATTTTCGCGTTACCCTCAGCCTTTCCATTGCCAAAGGTGTAAACTCTTTTTTGACTCATACGTTTTGATTATGTTTTCAATAAAATTAGAATTTCGTAGGTGCAAAAATACAATAATTATGGCAACCCGCAAAACTTTTATAAGAAAAAATGATGGCGCATACGGGCAATTTCATTTTTTTATCTTTTACTTATTTCTGTTTTTCTTTGACGCTCAAAAACTCAAAAACTTCCATAAAATTTGGCACTGTCGTAAAATAGTCGTACATTTGTCCCACATATAACGACAAATGACAAGAAAGAAGAAGACTCTACCGATTCTGGAAAATATCACTATCACTGACTGCGCGGCGGAGGGGAAGGCGCTCGCTAGGGTCAATGATATGGTGGTGTTTGTGCCGTTTTGTGTGCCCGGCGACGTGGTCGACTTACAGGTGCGAAAGAAAAAGCACAGCTACTGTGAGGCAGAGGTATTACGATTCATCGAATATAGTAAGGTAAGGGAAATACCGATGTGTAGCCATTTCGGTATTTGTGGGGGGTGTAAATGGCAGAATCTACCTTATGCCGAACAACTAAAGATGAAACAACGACAGGTGATGGATCAACTATCACGTATCGGAAAAATAACGTTGCCTGAGCCTCGACCTATCCTTGGGTCGGTGAAAACGAAAGAATATCGTAATAAATTGGAATTTGGATGCTCTAACCGTAGATGGCTGACGAGAGAGGAGGTGGCCCTGGGCGACAGCATCGACAATCGCAACGCCATAGGTTTCCATATTACTGGGGCTTTCGACAAGATTTATCCCATCGAGAAATGTTGGCTTATGCATGATCTGCACAACGAGATACGTAATGCCATTCGTGATTATGCGCTGTCAACAGAGATGACATTCTTTGACTTGCGTCAGCAAAAAGGATTGCTCCGTGACATCATGATTCGAAACTCCAACACTGGTGAATGGATGGTGCTCATACAGTTCCATTTTGACATGGAGGATGATGAGAATATTGCGAAAGAATTGTTGCAACATTTGGCGGACAGATTCCCTCAAATAACGTCGCTTCTCTATGTGGATAACCAGAAATGCAACGACACTTTCGCTGATCTCGATATTCATGTGTTCCGGGGCAATGACCATATCTTCGAGACCATGGAAAACTTACGCTTCAAGGTGGGACCGAAAAGTTTCTACCAAACGAATACAGAACAGGCTTATCATCTCTATTCCGTAGCAAGAGAATTGGCTGGACTGACAGGGAAGGAGACTGTATACGACCTATATACAGGTACGGGCACCATCGCCAACTTCGTCAGTAGGAATACAAAAAAGGTGATAGGCATTGAATATGTGCCTGAGGCCATTGAGGATGCCAAAGTCAACGCCAACATCAATGGCATTGACAACACGGAATTCTTCGCGGGCGACATGAAGGATATTCTCAATGAGGAGTTTATCAGCATACATGGGAAACCGGATGTAGTCATCACTGACCCTCCAAGAGCGGGAATGCACCCCGATGTGGTGCAGACCATCATCAATGCCAAGCCGGAAAAAATAGTATATGTTAGTTGTAACCCGGCAACACAGGCACGTGACCTCAATGCTATGGATGGGCAATACAAAGTGAAAGTGGTGCAACCCGTCGACATGTTTCCACATACACCCCATGTCGAAAACGTTGTCCTCCTCGAAAAAAGAAGTTCATGATAGTAAACTGTACATCAATATAACTTAAAATCTCCCGAGGAGTAATCTCCTTACTCATTATTCCTAAATATCTAAACTCCTAAATAAATATGAAAGTTTCATTTTTCCAACCTCTGTCCATTTACCATCAAGGAAAAAGGGAAATGCAGGAAGATGCTATCTTCCCTGCCGATGGACAGGCTTCAGAACTTGACAATCTCTTCATCGTTTGCGATGGAATGGGCGGTCATGACAAAGGTGAGGTGGCTAGTGCAACCGTCATCGAGGCCATATCGGATTATTTTTTCCAAAACACATCGCCGGAAGAACAACTCGACGACGAGGTTTTGCAAGGGGCTATTCAATATGCGTACGATAAACTCTTGGAAAAGGTGGATGCCAATGTGGAGAAAAAACCGGGTACTACACTTTGTTTGTTGTATTTCCACCGAGGCGGATGCACTGCTGCTCATATAGGTGATAGTAGGATTTACCACATTAGACCAGAAGAAAGGAAAATATGCTATAAGAGCAGGGATCATTCCCTCGTTTATGAATTGTATACCTTGGGAGAGATAAATGAGGAACAAATGCTCACGCACCCAAGGAAAAACATTATCACTAAGGTCATCATGCCGGGCACCAACTCCCTGAAAGCAGACGTGGCACATATCGCAGACATAAGGTCGGGAGACTATTTCTATGTCTGCTCCGATGGCATGTTGGAAAAAATGCTGGATAGGGATATCATTGACATCTTCGCCAATGGCTCAACAACGAATGAGCAGAAACGTGAATTGCTGTTGGAGAAGACGAAAGATAATGCAGACAATCACTCTGCCTACATCATTCAAATTGATGGGGTGATGCATGAACAACGCGATAAAAATATTGTCGACGACGAGGAAGAGATGATGAAAAAGGCCCTGCCTGGGGCTTTTGCACCAATTGACAAGGATGTGGCTGATGCTCCAACTGCAACGGCGCCTCCTCATGCTGCCACAACGACTCATGCTGCTGACAATGCCGCCGAGTCAACGACACCACCTCGGCCCACTGCTGACGCAACGAGAACATCTCACACAACAGCTACCTCTCATACATATAGGGAACCAGAACATCCTGCTGCTACTGCCAAAAAACGATCCCTCATCATCCCCATCATTACCACGTTGGTATTGTTGGGCGCCTTGGCTTTTGTCTTGTTCAAATGCGCTGGAAATAAACAGACAATAGAGGACAATCCCCAAACGGTACAGGACTCTGTGCAACCAAAGAAACCTGAACGCGACACGTTCAATATCATGGGTGGCAGCGAAGCAAAGCGCTCTTCTGACATGCCTCAACCTTCAGGTGAGAAAAAAGCTGATGAGCAGAAACCGACGGAGAAGAAAGATGAAAAGAAACCGGAACAGAGCAAACCGGAAGGAGATGGTGGCAACCCAATTCAAGAAACGGCTGGCTCTACAACTACTCCGTCACAGACCCCGACTACGACAACTCCTTCTGGACAAACAACAACACCGACAACGGGACAGAACCCAACACCGGCAGTGCAGACTCCGCCACAAACAACACAGCAACCGGCAACACCTCCACCATCTGACGGACCAAAACCGGTAATCCCTGATGGCGAATAATGCTGTCATCGGTGTAGAATGAAACAATCACATCTAAATAATTATAAGGGGCGCTCACTCGAGCGTCCCTTATAATTTGCTGCTATTACTCTTTCTTTGTTGGCATCAACCAACCTCTTGTTTCCAAACACCCTATTCAACAGTAGGGATTTCCTACTTGTTCTTTAGGGTTTATCCCTTTTCCTGTTATGCAATAACTGGTATCTTTGCATCAGAGAAAAGAACAATACACGCTCTCAACCAACAACTAAAGTATCACCATTTAAATTTATCAATTATGAAACGTTTTATTCTTACCCTCGTTACAGTAACGCTCCTCGCCTTTACGGCTAGTGCAGCTATAGATATGGGACCTCGCCATCCGCGTCACCCACGACATAACCACTCGTTGCGCTATCATCGCTTGTTCCCGCGCACTTGCCCAGCTTGCGCATTCTATGTTCGTCATCATCGTCCGCATGTTGCGCCTCCACGTCCTCATGGACCGCGCCACCACTATGCGCCGGCTCCAAGACCTCCAAGGCATCATGCTCGTCCTCAAAGAGGTCACCGTAGGGTACACCCACGCAGGTAATGCCAACACAATAGATAATTCCTCAAATAATAAACAGCCACTAGAATCAACTAATGCAAAAAGCGAGACCAATCGGTCTCGCTTTTGTTAATGTCAATGTTGATGATTCAACCCCATTTGGGTTCAATTATCATACTCCTGCCAACTCTTAATCTTGATGTCGTTCTCGCCCATGCTGCAGAAGGCTTCTATGAAAGCCTTGGCCAGACGGACATTGGTAAGCAGGGGGATATTGTGGTCGATGGCGCCACGACGGATGCGGTAGCCATTGGTCAACTCACGTTTTGTCTGGTTCTTGGGAACATTGATAATCAAGTCGAAACGGTGTTCGCTAATCATGTCCAACACATTATTGGTACCTTCTTCATCGGGCCAACTGACGGCTTGAGCCTTCACACCATTCTCGTTAAGGAACTTAGCGGTGCCACCTGTGGCAAACAACTCAAAACCACGCTGAACCAATAAACGACAGGGCTCCAACAGGTCAACTTTGCCTTTCACTCCGCCTGATGAGATAAGGACGCTATGCTTGGGAATACGATAGCCTGTGGCGATGAGGGCATTCAACAGGGCTTCGTGAAGGTCGTCACCAAGACAACCCACCTCGCCAGTTGACGACATGTCAACACCCAGAACAGGGTCGGCATTCTGCAAACGGGCGAATGAGAACTGTGAGGCTTTGACACCTATGCGGTCGATATCGAACTCACTGCGGTCGGCACGAGAATAAGGAGCGTCAAGCATAATCTTTGTGGCTGTCTCAATGAAATTGCGTTTCAGAATCTTGCTCACAAAGGGGAAGGAGCGAGAAGCGCGGAGGTTGCACTCAATCACTTTCACTTGGCGGTCCTTGGCTAGGAACTGGATGTTGAAGGGCCCGCTGATATTCAGTTCTTTGGCAATCTTGCGTGATATCTTCTTAATCTGACGGATAGTGCTGAAATAAATATGCTGGGCGGGGAACACCATGGTGGCGTCACCACTGTGTACACCGGCATATTCAATATGCTCACTAACGGCATATTCTACCACTTCTCCTTTGTCGGCTACAGCGTCAAACTCTATCTCCTTGGTCTCTTGCATGAACTGGGAGACAACAACGGGATATTCCTTGCTCACTTCAGTGGCCATCTTCAAGAAACGCTCCAACTCCTCATCACTGTAACAAACGTTCATGGCGGCTCCTGACAAGACGTAGGAGGGACGTACCAACACAGGATAACCTACCTCGCTGATAAATTCCTTGATGTCGTCCAATGACGTCAAAGCTCTCCAGGCTGGTTGGTCAATGCCCAATTTGTCAAGCATGGCACTGAACTTGTCGCGGTTTTCGGCTCGGTCGATGTCGGTCGGGGAGGTGCCAAGAATAGGTACTCCCTGGCGATATAACTTCATGGCGAGGTTATTGGGTATCTGCCCGCCCACGCTTACAATAACACCACGGGGGGCTTCCAAGTCAATGACATCGAGAACACGCTCCATCGACAACTCGTCGAAATACAGACGGTCGCACATGTCGTAGTCGGTCGATACGGTCTCGGGGTTGTAATTGATCATGATGGATTTGTAACCCAATTTTCTGGCGGTTTGGATGGCGTTCACGGAACACCAGTCAAACTCTACCGACGACCCAATCCTGTAGGCTCCGCTGCCCAACACAACAACGCTCTTCTCATTCTTGTAGTAGTCGATGTCGTGACCTTCCACGGCATAGGTAAAATAGAGGTAGTTGGTCAACTCGGGGTGCTCGCTGGCTACAGTGTTGATACGCTTTACGGCGGGCAACAGACCGCGTTGCTTGCGATAACGGCGAACGGTGAGGTTCTCTTTCTCCATATTGCCGCTCTTGGGCTTCAATACGAAACGGGCGATTTGGAAATCACTAAAACCGGCGGCTTTCACCTCGCGCAGGAAATCGTCGCTGATGTCTTCCAAACGGTCGTATGACTGCAACTGACGTTTCAGGTCAACAATACGTTTCAAACGGCTGATAAACCATTTGTCAATCTTAGTCAACTCTTCAATGCGCTCTATAGTATAGCCTTCTTCCAAGGCTTGGGCGATGGCGAAAATGCGAAGGTCTGTAGGATTCTCCAGCTCTTCATCCAAATTCTCAAAACGGGTATGGTCGTTGCCAACGAAACCATGCATGCCCTGGCCTATCATACGGAGGCCTTTCTGTATCATTTCCTCGAAGCTACGACCGATAGACATAATCTCGCCAACACTCTTCATCGAAGAACCAATGAGACGGCTCACACCGGCGAATTTTGTCAGGTCCCAACGAGGAATCTTGCAAATCATATAATCCAACTGCGGGGCTGTGTATGCGGAGTTGGGGGTGCCCATTTCACCAATTTGGTCCAAAGTATAACCTAGGGCAATCTTGGCGGCAACAAAGGCTAGGGGATAACCCGTAGCCTTGCTCGCCAGGGCGGAACTGCGACTCAGACGGGCATTAACCTCAATGATACGGTAGTCGTTGGTTTCGGCATTGAAGGCAAACTGGATGTTACATTCACCGACGATATTAAGATGACGTACGCAACGGATGGATAGTTCTTGGAGCATCTTCACTTGGTCGTCTGTCAACGAACAAGTGGGAGCTACTACTATCGATTCGCCAGTGTGGATGCCTAACGGGTCGAAGTTTTCCATCGAGGCGACAGTGAAACAATGGTCATTAGCATCACGAATCACCTCAAACTCAATTTCTTTCCAACCTTTCAGAGATTCTTCTACCAAAATCTGGGGAGCAAAAGTGAAAGCACTTTCGGCCAATTCCACAAACGTACTTTCATCGGGACAGATACCGCTGCCTAAACCGCCAAGAGCGTAGGCACTGCGAATCATGATGGGAAATCCTATACGGCGAGCGGCGCTCAATGCGGAGTCCATGTCTTCCACCGCTTCACTGACTGGGGTCTTCAAGGAGGCACTGTCCAACTTCTTTACAAAAAGATCTCGGTCTTCAGTGTCCATGATGGCTTCAACACTGGTGCCAAGCACTTCCACGCCATATTCTTTCAGTGTGCCGTTCTTGTATAGCTCGGTACCACAGTTCAGTGCGGTCTGTCCACCAAAGGCCAGCAGAATACCGTCAGGACGTTCTTTTTTGATAATCTCGGTAACAAAGTGTGTGTTCACAGGCTGGAAATACACCTTGTCGGCTATGCCTTCCGAGGTTTGGATGGTGGCGATGTTGGGATTAACCAATACTGAAGAGATTCCTTCTTCTCGAAGGGCTTTCAAAGCTTGTGAACCACTGTAGTCAAACTCGCCGGCTTGCCCTATCTTCAGAGCGCCCGAACCTAATACCAATACTTTCTTGAGTTTCTTTTCCATTTGTCGTTGGATTATTGTTGTTGACGATATCTGTAATTTTTCTTCTTTTTTCAACCTGCAAAAGTACAAATAATTCGGCAAACAACATCTTTTTTTCCAAAACAATTACCAAACTTTTTTATCCTTACATATTTCGCACATAATTATGTGTGAAATGAAGTTTTTTCCGTAATTTTGCAAGTTGTATTTAAAATAGCAATAGGATGAACGTTATCCCTACTATCATTCTCGACAACCTTACCATCGGCTATAAGTCACGACATAATAGAAAGGTCGTGACAAAAAAAATAAATGCACAACTTTATTCGGGATGTATGACATGCCTCATTGGTCCCAATGGGGTGGGGAAGTCCACGCTCATGCGAACCATGGCGGCATTCCAGAAACCACTTGATGGTACAATCCGTCTCATGCAGAAACCAATCGTGGACTATTCAAACAATGAGTTGGCAAAAATGGTAGGTGTGGTTCTCACGGAAAAACCGGATACCATCAATATGACGGTGAGAGAAATGGTAGGCATGGGGCGGCTGCCGTATTCGGGATTTTGGGGGACATTGAACAGAGAGGATGAGGAGATTGTTGATGATGCGTTGCAAAGAGTTGGAATAGTTGACTTGCAAAAACGGAGGGTGCAGACGCT
Organism: uncultured Prevotellaceae bacterium; assembly: GCA_900313615.1. GTDB lineage: Bacteria > Bacteroidota > Bacteroidia > Bacteroidales > Bacteroidaceae > Prevotella. Next base: position 22,544 of record OMRP01000024.1, on the reverse strand, counting down.
TTCTGATGGCGAACGGCAAAAAGTGATGATTGCCAAGGCATTGGCACAACAGACACCGGTCATAATACTTGATGAACCAACGGCGTTTCTTGATTATCCATCGAAAGTGGATATCCTACAACTGATGCTGCGCTTATGCCGGGAAGAAGACAAAACAGTGTTACTCTCCACACACGATTTGGAATTGGCTCTGCAAATCGCAGATAGCTTGTGGCTGATGCTCGATGATGGCTCTTTTCATATAGGAACGCCCCGTGAATTGGCTGACGGGGGGGTGCTTACCTCTTTTATTGAACGCGAAGGTATTGCATTTGATTCCAAACGGCTTTCCGTCATCGTAAAATAACATAACCCAATAAACCAATTCGCCAATAAGGCCCATTCGCCAATATAAAAAGCGCGGAGTATATGCTTCGCGCTTTTATTGTAAAAACAGTGGGACGTCTTATCTGCTCCGCTCCACTTGTTGGATAGTATTCACATTAGCCTGTTCGATGGCAGAGAGTTTCACTTTCCTCGATACGGGTCGATACCAGCCTTGACGCTCGAAGTAGTTCTTCATGTCTTGAGTGTCAAAGATATATCCGTGACGAGCGTATATCTCATTACGCATAATCTTCAATTGCCATGCTGTATAACCTTGCAGGTCGCCAGCGCTGATGCGCTCTTGCGATGCCCAGGGGAACATGCCTGCACCACGTGCATAGAACGTAGATGTGGCTTCTTGTTGCTGCTGCTGTTGCTGCTGCATCTGTTTCTGCTGCTCAGTGGCACGTTCCTGCTCTTTCTGCAAACGTTCTTGTTCGAGTTTAGCCTGACGTTCTTGTTCGGCTTTGGCAGCTGCTTGAGCTTCTGGATCGGGCATGCCTGTCTCAGCTTTTTCGTCTTTGCCATCTTTCGATGGGTCAGTGGATGCTACATCGGTGCTGTCGGTGCTTGTGGCTGAACCATTGATGCCTATGTTACCTTCACCTTGGCCATTGTTTGTGGTCGTGGTGGTTGTTGTGGGTGTGGGCGCTTTGTCTTTGTTGGCTAAATAATCGTAGAGGAAATAGCCTCCAACACCTAGACCTGCAGCTAACAACAAACCTAATAGTATCCATAACCAAGCCTTGCTCTTCTTCTTGGGCTCTTCTGGGGTGGCTGCGTTGTTATTGGGAGCTTTATAACCATCTTGAGGCTTGGGCTGTTGATAACCCTGCGGTGCCTTGGGCTGTTGATAACCCTGCGGTGCCTTTGGCTGTTGGTAGCCTTGTGGTTGTTGCGGCTGTGGCTGTTGGTATCCAGGTTGCTGATAGGCAGGATTCTGGCTTGCTGGTTGAGCCTGTGTAGCTCCCGCGGCAACAGTGGTCGCTGCTGCGGCAGCAGCAACAGCGGCAGCCCTACGTGCGGCCTCTTCCTCGGCCTGTTTTCTTGCTGCTTCCTCAGCTTGCCTTCTAGCCTCTTCCTCGGCTTGCCTTCTTGCGGCTTCCTCAGCCTGCCTTCTTACCTCTTCCTCGGCCTGCCTTCTGGCTTCTTCCTCGGCTTGCTTTCTGGCGGCTTCCTCGGCTTGCCTTCTGGCTGCTTCCTCGGCTTGCCTTCTGGCTGCTTCCTCGGCTTGCTTTCTGGCTGCTTCCTCAGCCTGCCTTCTTGCTTCTTCCTCGGCCTGCCTTCTTGCCTCTTCCTCGGCTTGCCTTCTGGCTGCTTCCTCAGCCTGCCTTCTTGCCTCTTCCTCGGCTTGCCTTCTTGCTGTTTCTTCGGCTTGTCTTCTAGCCTCTTCCTCAGCCTGCCTTCTAGCCTCTTCCTCAGCCTGCCTTCTAGCCTCTTCCTCGGCTTGCTTTCTGGCGGCTTCCTCGGCCTGCCTTCTAGCTTCTTCCTCGGCTTGCTTTTTGGCGGCTTCCTCGGCCTGCCTTCTAGCTTCTTCCTCGGCTTGCTTTCTGGCGGCTTCCTCAGCCTGCCTTCTTGCTTCTTCCTCGGCTTGCCTTCTAGCAGCTTCCTCAGCCTGCCTTCTAGCTTCTTCTTCGGCTTGTCTTCTGGCGGCTTCTTCGGCTTGCCTCCTTGCTTCTTCCTCAGCGGCCTTGCGTGCAGCCTCTTCTTCGGCCAATCTTCTTGCGGCTTCTTGTTGGTTCCTTAATACATCTTCCTGGGAAAAGACAGGAACACCATGTGAAGTTTGCTGTGGCTGAATGGGTTGTTGCGGTTGAACAGGTATCTGAGTCTCGTATGTAGGTTGCTGAATAGGTCGTTGTGGCTGAACGGGCGGCTGTATTGGTTGCTGCGGTTGTGCCGGTCGTTGTGGCTGAACAGGTGGAATAGGAGGCAATCCTTGCATGGGTGTGGGTTGTTGCAAGGGCTGGGTAGCCGTATAACCTGGGGCTTCTGGCGCTCCAGCGGCAATAGGCTTCTGCTTTTTTCCACAGGCTGGGCAATACTTGGCATTGTCAGCCAAAAGCATGTTGCAAAATTGGCATCTTTTCATGATTATGTTTTTTTATAGTTAATAATATTTTCCCTATTCTTGTATCTTTGCAAAGATATGAAAAATTTGTTTACAACCCAAAAAATAAACACTTTTATTTGCTAACGTATGAAATTATTCGTATTTTTGGGGCATGAATCAGGATACGCTGAAACAACAATTAGTCCAAACCGGTGGCAAAGAGGATAGAAAATTGATAGAAACCTTAGACAAGGAGGCTAATGAGAATACTCCATGGTTTGCCATAAGACTGTTTGGCGGGATGAAATCTGCTGATTTGGCTGATTTCTTCAGTGAACACAACGTGGAATCGTTTATACCTATGCAAATGGTGGATTTCATGGATAAAACAGGGCATATTCGACATGCGCTACGCCCCGTGGTGCGCAATCTCATCTTTGTTAAAAAGTCCGTTTCCAATCAAAGACTTAACGAATTGATTGTGGAAACACAGAAACCCATGATGGTGATGCGTAAATCGAAAGGGTCGAAAGAATATTACGAGATACCGGCAAAGCAAATGGTTGAGTTCAGAATGATGTGCGATCCTCAATATGCTCAGAAAATGTTCCTTTCTGCCGAGGAGGCACAACTGAAGGTGGGCGACCCTGTACTCGTGGCACATGGACCGCTGAAAGGCATCACTGGACGTTTAGTTCGACAAAACAAAAAATATTTCCTCCTAAAAGAGGTGCCAGGGATGGGCGTTATGGTCAAAGTTTCCCGATGGTGCTGCAAACCAATTCAGACATAAAAAACCATATCAACCTATGATATCATAGATACCTAAGATATCATTAAATCTTATTTAGGCGTTATAACCCCAAATCGGTCATTGGCTAATGGCCGATTTGTGTTAAAATTCGCTTGTGAAGTGGAATTTGATGTGCTTGAAGTCTTCTTGGGCCATTGAGAGCACATACCCGGAATCAGCTAAAAAGACATCTCGTCCTTCACGGTCTTTGGCCATATATTGGTATTTGCGTTTCTTGAAATTCTCCAATTCTTGGTTGTCGTCACTCTCAATCCAACAGGCTTTATGAAGATGGACGGGTTCCCAACGACATTTGGCACCGTATTCATTCTCCAGACGGTATTGTATCACTTCAAACTGCAACTGACCTACTGTGCCGATAATCTTGCGACCATTGAACTGATTGACGAAAAGTTGGGCCACACCTTCGTCCATCAACTGTTCAATACCCTTGGATAACTGCTTCTGCTTCATCGGGTCGTCATTCTCGATATATTTGAACATCTCGGGCGAGAAGGAGGGGAGACCACGGAAATGAATCTGTTCGCCTTCGGTCAGCGTGTCGCCAATCTTAAAAATGCCGTTGTCTGGTAAACCGACGATATCACCGGGATAAGCTTCGTCGATGGTCTCTTTACGTTGGGCCATAAACTGGGTGGGTGAAGAGAAACGCAGGGTTTTGCCTTGGCGCACATGGAGGTAGGGCTGGTTTCTCACAAAACGGCCACTGCAAACCTTGCAGAAAGCGATACAACTGCGATGGTTGGGGTCGATGTTGGCGGTAATTTTGAAGATGAATCCACTGAACTTGGGCTCCTCGGGGTCAACTTGGCGTTCCTCTGCCTGTGTGGGTTTGGGTGATGGGGCTATCTTTACAAAACAATTCAATAATTCCTGTACGCCGAAATTGTTAAGGGCACTGCCAAAAAAGACAGGGGCCACTTCGGCACTGCGGTAAGTGGCTTCATCAAACGGGGGGTAAACACCGTCCACCAGTTCTAAGTCGTCACGAAGTTGTTGGGCATCGTTCTCTCCCACGCGATTATCAAGCTCACAGCTGTTAATATCCACTTCTACCTTCTCTGTAACACGCTGTTTGTCCGGGGTGAAAAGGTCCAGCTTCTCTTCGTAGATATTATATACTCCCTTAAAACGGGTTCCTTGGTTGATTGGCCATGACAAGGGACGTACTTTGATCTGCAACTCACTTTCCAGCTCATCCAAGAGGTCAAAAGGGTCACGACCTTCGCGGTCCATCTTGTTGATGAAGATAATCACGGGAGTATTACGCATACGACATACGTTCATCAACTTGCGCGTTTGGGTCTCCACGCCCTTAGCACCATCTACAACAATAATGGCACTGTCTACTGCTGTCAACGTTCGGTAGGTGTCTTCTGCAAAGTCCTGGTGACCAGGCGTGTCAAGGATATTCACCTTGTAACCTTCGTAGTCAAACTCCATCACCGAGGTGCTAACTGAGATGCCACGTTGCTTCTCAATGTCCATCCAGTCACTTGTCGCGGTCTTGCGTATCTTGTTGCTCTTGACGGCACCGGCTACTTGTATTTGACCACCGAAAAGAAGAAACTTCTCGGTTAGCGTGGTCTTGCCGGCATCAGGGTGCGAAATAATGGCAAAAGTCCTCCTCCTTGCTATCTCAGAATTCATATGTCTTTAATAAAAAGTATAGCGAAATACCTTGGGGCTGAATAAATACTTTTTTCAATTATCTTATTGTCTTATTATTCTCATTTGCCCCTAAAACAGTTATGGCTCTTTTTTAATTCTATCAATGCAGTCTCTTAACGATTCTTCCCAATACGGAACGTCTATACCATACACTTCTTTAATCTTGCTCTTGTCCAACACACTATATGGCGGACGATGAGCGGGGGTGGGGTAGTCGATGGTGTGGATAGGCTTCACTTTGCAAGTGTCTATACCTGCTATGCGATGGATAGCCTTGGTGAAGTCGTACCAACTGATGACTCCTTCGTTCGAATAATGATACACACCGGGCTTGATGCCTATTTCCACAATATGAAGAATCGTGGTGGCCAAGTCGTGGGCATAGGTAGGCGTGCCTATCTGGTCAAACACCACACCCAGTTCGTCACGTTCCTTACCCAACCGTATCATTGTTTTCACAAAATTATTGCCAAAGGGGCTGTATAGCCAAGCAGTGCGGAGAACTAACGAACGTTGGCAAAATTTCGACACTGCCAATTCTCCGGCTAACTTTGTACTGCCATATACACTGTCAGGACTAGGGGTGGCATCTTCCTGATAGGGTGTGTGGGCAGTTCCGTCAAACACATAATCGGTGGAGATATGAATCAGCCAACCGCCACGACGTCCTATGGCAGAAGCCAAATAGGCGGGAGCCACTGTGTTTAATGCGGTACATAACTCCTTGTTACTTTCTGCCTTGTCTACGGCGGTGAAGGCGGCACAGTTAACAATACCATCAATTTGGTTCTTCGCCACAAAGGCGTCAACAGCCATCTGGTCGGTGATGTCCAACTCTTCTATGTCTGTGTTGAAAAAACAGTGCTGGGAATACGACGACTCCAACAAACGGATCTCACTGCCCAACTGCCCATTGCATCCAGTTACTAATATATTCATAATTTGCTTTTCTTTATTGACGTTTAAAATGCTGCAACATGATCGCAACCTCAATCTTCCATGTTTAGTGTTCCCTCCTTGTCCTTTATGTAATAATCTGACAACATGCCCAACAAGGTAGTCATCTCGGATATGGCGTGTGTGGTGTCAGGACTGACTGCCTTTTGCTGCAAGCGAAGAAGCATCACGCCATAAAGTGCATTGAAGCAGGTCTCTATCTCGTGTTCTTCCTGTCTGCTGCCCTTGTGGCGCAGTTCTACGATAAATGGTAACACCTTGTAGTACTCGGCACTGTAAAAAGGAAATTTCGAGCTGGCAAGCAATTGGTCGTGTAACTCGCACAACTGCTGCATCACTATCTTGTTAATCTGCAGATGACCTCCTTCGCGACAGCCTTCTTGATTGGTCATCCTTATTAGGTCGCCATACCAATCCGATAACTCCTCACGTTGATCTTCGTCAACGTCGAAACGACTGAGATACTCGTCACGAATGCGCTGTAAATTGCATCCGTAAGCACGGATGATATCTTCCACCTGCCACATATACAATAGATATTCGGCGATGTTCTTTTTGCGAAGGTCGTGCGATATAAACATATTTCCTTAAAAAAGTTCTGGTTCCTGAAGAAGTTGTCCCTTGTTTTTTCAATGTATTGTAAACAAGTTGAAGACAGTACCAAACAGTATGATGACAGAGATGATAATCACTACGCTGCCTATCACTTTGTTGATGATGATGATACCGTAATCCTCAAATTTGTTGCGAATTTTGTCCACTAGCCAAGTCAGGCCGAACCACCATAATAAGGCTCCACCCACAATGCTTAGGTATCCCACTAACATCTCCAAAGGACGATTGGGCATAATGAAGGAAAACTGTGCAAAGAGAGCCATGAACAAGATGATGATCAAAGGGTTACTTAAGGTAACCAAAAAAGCGGTAAACCCATTGTGCATCAGTGTGCCTTTCTGAAAACCACTGCGGTGCATGTTTTTTGTGGGATTGCTACGGAAACAGAACAAACCGAATATCAATAACATGATACTACCGGTAAGTTGTAAGAAAAAGCGGTTTTGGGCATTGTTGATAAGGTCCATCACGAAACTCATACCAAACCCTGTAATCAATGCATAAATCAAATCGCTGGCGGTGGCTCCCACGCCTGTAACAAAACCATACCAGCGTCCTTTGTTCAAAGTGCGCTGCACACAGAGAATGCCCACAGGACCCATCGGGGCAGAACATAAAATGCCGATGATGAGGCCCTTGAAAATGATGTCCAATATGTCTATGTGAAATTCAAAAGGCATAACGTCTGCAAAATTGCTAAAAAAATGTGAATGACGCAAATTTTATGCACAAAACTTTGTTACTTCCTACTTTTTTCATATCTTTGCGCTTACTATTCATAAATAAAATCTTACAAACCCATAAGCTGAAAACTCATAAACTAAAAACTCATAAACTAAAAACTAAGTATGAACTCACAACCAAATTTAAAGCCTTATGTCATCGGATTGGACTTGGGCGGTACAAATTCTGTCTTCGGCATCGTTGATACCAGAGGTGAAATAAAGGCTACGACAGCCATCAAGACTCAAGGTTTCGACAAAGTGGAAGATTATGTGGAGGCTTCCGTCACAGCGCTGCAGCCAATCATCGAACAGGTAGGTGGCATTGAAAACATCAAAGCAATGGGTATTGGTGCCCCCAACGGAAATTATTATAAAGGTACCATCGAATTTGCACCGAATTTGACATGGGGCCATAATGGCATCGTTCCGCTTGCTGACATGTTCAGCGAAAAACTGGGAATTCCCGTAGCTCTCACCAACGACGCCAATGCTGCTGCTTTGGGCGAAATGATTTATGGCGTGGCACGTGGAATGAAAAATTTCATCGTTCTAACACTCGGAACGGGTGTGGGATCGGGCATCGTAATCAATGGGCAACTCGTTTATGGACATGACGGCTTTGCAGGTGAACTCGGACATGTCATTATGAGAAGGGAAAATGGACGTTCTTGTGGATGTGGTCGCCACGGATGCCTTGAGGCGTATTGCTCGGCAACTGGTGTGGCACGTTCGGCACGTGAATTCTTACTTAACACGGATGAACCATCATTACTGCGTGACATGAATCCCGATGACATCACATCGCTCGATGTGTCTATCGCAGCAAGCAAAGGTGACAAATTGGCGCTGCGCGTATATGAGTTTACTGGACAAATGCTGGGCGAGGCTTGTGCTGATTTTGCGGCATTCTCTTCTCCCGAGGCATTCATCTTCTTCGGCGGACTGACAAAAGCGGGCGACTTGATCATGGAACCCATCAAGAGAAGTTATAACGAGCGCGTGATGCAGATATTTAAAGGAAAGGCCCAGTTCCTTATCTCTGGACTCGACGGCTCATCCGCTGCTGTCCTCGGCGCGTCAGCTATAGGATGGGAAATTTAATATGTCCCACTTTATGTATAAAGCGTATCGGTCAGCCGATACGCTTTTTTGTTATCCCTAATCATCCCTAAAGCATGCTATTGTCATCTGAATATTCAATACTTTTCTAAAGTGTATGTGAGATGTCATAAATCTAACCTTGATAATGTTCACTCAATCGTTTACGTAAATATCAATTTTTTTTTTCAAAAAAAAAGCTATTTTCACCACATTATTATTATCTTTGCAAAGTAATCTATTTAATCAAATCAATAAACCAAATTAAAAACTTGAAACTTATGAAGAAAATTTTTACTCTTATTGCCCTGGGCGCAATGGCATTAACAGCAAACGCTCAGGATGAAAAAGTTCTTTTCGAATACGAAGGAACCTATGTCGACGAACAGATTATTACATCAGAGAACACCCAACTTCAGTTGGGAAAGGACATCAAGAAGGCTACCAAATGGGACAACAAGGCTTCAAGCTCTACTGAGTATCTCGCACCCTTTACACAGACCGTTCAAATTAAGAACGAGGAGACAGGTGTGATGGAAGATAAAGACCGCTTCATCTATATTTCTGGTGGTAACAACCCCAAAGATCTTGAAGATAATGGTAAAGGAGATGGCTTTGATGGTTCAGGTGAGACGGGCAGACTTCCCCGTAGTGGTACCTATTACATGATAACTCCGTCTAAAAATGGAACGGTTTTGGTGGGTGTCATCCTCAATGCTGACAAAGAATTTTTTGTGGTCGACGGTACTGATGCCGTTGAAGGTGAGAAACTGAAAGATGGTGAGGTCGTGGGAATGTCATTGAATGTTGTCAATGCTGATGCTGTTATTGCTCCTGCTGACCTTGTTTTCGTTGACAAAGACGGAAATGAACTTACTCCTGGTGACGGTGGTAAAGGTGGTGTGATGGTAAGTGAAAAATTTACTGGAACTGTTCAATTTGAAGCAAAGGCTAACCACACCTATTATGTTTTCTGCACGGGTTCCAAACTGGGATGTTTCGGTTATGTTTTCACGCCCTCTGGCGACACTCCAGAACCTGTAGAAGGAGAGGATATCCTGCCCAATTTCACTTATACATGGAATTCATCAGAGTCCTATGAGACTCAAACTGATGGTAGCGTGGTATTCAACGCTGTAACATGGGGTGGTCTTGCTTGCTGGTTAGGAGAAGCAGACTGGTCTAATTATGAGAAACTTGTTGTTGAATACGCCGAGCCCACGCCGGTTCTCACACAGATCAAGATTCAGGGTTGTGTTCCCGAAATGGAAGCTCAAGCACCTGCAGGCTCCACGACTTTGGAAGCACCTTTCGAGGGCTTTGACATGACTGCAGTTTCACAAGTTGCCCTTCAGGCTGCCGAGGCTGGAACAATCCACATCGCACGTATCTATCTCGTACCGAAGAGCACAACAGGAATCGATGCCGTGAAGACCGTACAGACCGGGAACGGTGCCATTTACAACCTCGTAGGTCAGCGTGTAGACGCTTCCTATAAGGGTATCGTTATCATGAATGGCAAGAAGTTCATCAACAAATAAATATTTGGTGATATGAATATAAAAAGGGGCTGCACGCAGCCCCTTTTTATTGTTGTTTACCACACCCTTTTAATAACCTTGTACCAGCCTCGGCAGGTATAACCTAATAATGCCACCTATAATGCTCTATAGCCCCTATAAGGTCTATAGCATCTATAATTTCTATTGCGTCTTTCTATAGCACCTAATAAAAAACCAAGATAACCTATAACATCCAAGAACAACGTTTTCTAGCTGTTATAGTTGGTGCCGTTTCCTTTTATTCACAGAAGAGACCGAGCATTAATCGGCAATCGCAGATTTTTCATTCTTTCATTCAAAGTGTTTCAACAAGGTATGAAATGTATGGGTGTGTTTGTTTACACCATAATCCTTTGATTCTATAGCAAATAAAAGTTCCCCCGCCGTTGGGCGAGGGAACCATCATATTATGGAAGAATTCATCACTTCACGATGAATTTCTTGCCGTTCTGGATAATGACACCCTTGAACGAGGAGTTAACACGCTGACCTGAAAGGTTGTAAACAGGAGCGTTCGGGTCAAGAGTGCTTACGCTCACCTCGCTGATACCCGTGGTGCTTTCTGTCATCTCTATCGGATATATTTCGTAGATGGGCTCGGTCATCGTCTTGCTTTGGTAAGCAACGATAATACCAGTTATGTCATAAGTCTTGCTTCCTACGAAACTTTCCAGATTGTCAAAGGCAGTGTTGTGGAAACCATTGTATATCTGTACCTGATTGCCGTTGGCATCGGTAGCATAGTACTTCGGATCATTGGCAGCTGATGAGGTGGACTCCACCTTCACCACGGTAACACCCTTGAAGGTCACAAGGTCATTAACGTTGTTGGCGGCAGCGTCAACGCCAACTTCTTTCGGCTCACATTGGGCAGCACCTTTACTGATAATCAGGTCGTCGGCGTTAGTCTGACCGGTTACGGCCACGGCTTCGGGTTCACCATTGTAAACCTTGAACTGCAATACAACAGTTCCGTTCACCAGATCACCAGACTCGAGTCCCAAACCACAGTTGTAGAACTGGATGGCACCACTGGCATCACGCACGAAGGTCTGTGTGTTACCTGCATTCGATGTCCAACTTTGAACTACTTCGGCATTCGTTAAAGTCAACTTGGCAGTTGTATTTTCGGCCAAAGCGACAAAAGCAGCGATGTTGTCCACCTCGGTAATCGACGGTCCGGGGCCGGGAGTTGTTCCACTCTCATATATCTTGGTAATGTAAAGCTCATAAGAACCCTTGAAGAGTACAAGAATACCTTCTACATCATAGGTCTTGCTCAAGTCTGTGGGCATGGTTACATTATACTTGTTGTAAATCCACAACGACTCGCCGTTCACAGTAGCATAGGTATTGGTGAAGGTCTGGTCGCCACTAGTCTCTTCGCGGTCCTCAATCGTGGCGCCTTCAATCTTGATGAGGTCACACACATACTGGTCAGCCTGGGCTGCAGCGGGTGTTACCACTTTGGGCTCAGCTGTACCAGCAGAAGCAATGATGTCGTTGCTGTTGGTGGCGTCGGTCTTAACCAATTCGGGGATGCCATTGTATTGCTTGTATTGACCGGTCACACTACCGTTCAATTTCTGTCCGGCGGTATAGTTAAAGCCCGTCTGGTAGAAATCGATGGCACCTGTAGCGTCGCGAACGTACATATCGTTACCACTCACATAAAGAACCTGGGCGTCGGTCAGTGTCAATGTGGCGTCGGTGCCGGCTTCCAAAGCCTTGAAGGCGGCGATATTGTCAACTGTGGAAACCTCAGCCTTCACAAACTCTTTCTCTGCAGACAATTTGCTGGCATCATCGTAGGCTTTCACGGTGCAGCTCTGTATGATGATAAATGGTTCAGTATACGGTAAGGCATTAACATTATTCTCGTCAGATGGGTCACTGCCATCAATGGTGTAATACACGTCGGTGCCACCTGTGATGGTTACTAGGGTGCTGCCAACAAATGGTGTAGTACCAGTAATCTCCAATTTAGGTTCAACAGCGTCGAAACCAAGTTCAATCTTCTTAATCTGGCTGTTGGCGGCAATTGTAAATACTACTTCCGAGGCATCGCCTGTCCATGTGACGGTCTGATTGCTCTGGTCTCCTAATACCATCGAACCGGTATTAACGGTGTTGTCTGCGTTCCAAGTGATGGCTTTCTTGCTGCTGTTCCAACCCACAGTGATAATCATGCTCTTGATGTTTTGAGGCGCGGTAACGGTCAATGTGCCGTCGTACATCCGGAGCACGGGACTAGTTGTCCACAAACGGTTGCGGGTGTTGGCGTCAGAAGGAGAAGCGGAAACTGTAACAGTAGCTCCGTTCACAGCGGTAGAAGTGGTGCTCTCATTGAATTCACCATCGGGAACATAGCTTGATCCTGTACCCGAAGAACGCCCCATACCAGGGAACAATTCGTCTGCTTTGTTGTCAAAATCGAAAATGGTCTCTTCTGTTGGTTGGGGGCCAGGTCCGGGATCCACACCACTGCCATCAGAGAAGGTCACCACCATACCTTTATACTGGCATTGTCCAGCTTCATAGGTAAAGACCACTGTACTGGCATCGCCAGTCCACTCGGTATCACCCATCGTTCCTGCACTAGCCGTAGGTGCATTGTATTTTGCTCCCTTGGTCCATGTAATCTTCTTGATGCTGTTGCCGGAAGGAACGGTGATGGCCAGGGTGGCACCTTTATAAACGCGTAAGTCATAAGTGCCTGCGTAATCTCCGGTGCCTTGCCAGAAACGGGTAGGTGTACTTCCGCCTTCAGACAGAAGGCTCACTCCATCTTTTGTGATGGCTGTTGTGACATTAGTTCCAGCTCCTTCAGCAGGGGCATCGAACCCCAAAGCTGTAATGCCTTCGGCAGTGGAAAAATCAAATGTCACGTCTGTTGCATACGTCATATTGCCCATCAAAAAAGCTAGTATTGACGCAAATGCATAACGTAAAAATTTGTTCATTGATAGTTGGTTTTAAGTTAATAATATTGATTATTCGTATTAATTCGATTTAAGATAATCGGTTGCAAATGTGTATTTGGCTACAAAGTTAATAATTATTCTTAATTCCCCATCCAATCAAGTATTAAAATAATAAAAAAATCTCCGCCAAAGCAGAGATTTTTTCAACGTTCATTGTTAAGAACCCAATTATTAACGTTCAACGTACTTGGTTGTTCTCGTCTTCCCGTTCTTAAGCTGTTCCACGCGAATCAGAATTCCACGGTGTTGCTCTGGACGGCTTATCTCAACGCCCGAAACGGTGTAGAACTTCACACTCTCAACAGTACTGTCTACTGTGGCCGACGCGATGCCGGTGCTCACTTTCGTTCCGTTCAGCGTAATCACCCATACCACTTGTTTGCCTTGAGGGGTAAATTGCAGCGTGCCACTGACATTGTTCACAGCCACGGTGTTCTCAACGACGATGTAGTTGCCCTCTTCGTCTTTTTGTGGGAATACACATGCAGGAGAACCACTCCATCCAGTCATGTCGCCCAGATAAGCGTCAGTTCCATCATAATTGTCGTAACCTCTGAGCACCACTTCGTTGATGGTGACACCTTGAGGCAAATCGATGGTGTAAGTGACTCCGGCACTGTATTTGATTCCGTTTTCTTTGCCAGCCTGGTAGGTCTTGCCGTTGTTGTTGCTCACAGTAATGCCGTTTTGGAATGACCATTCTGTGTCGCTAACACTACTGATGTAAGTGCCCTGCGAGATGGTGTAACTCACGTTGTCGCCTCCTCCAGGACCTGTCGATGGGTCAACGGTGGTCGCTGTCGTCTCGTAATAGGGGACGCCATCCACCTTGGCTACTGTCGGGAAATACTCGTCAACGGCACTTTCTGCATCGGCATTCTGAGCTTTCACTTGCTCTTCCACCAAAGCATTACAATACACTTCCACATTGGTATACCAACCTTTAGAATCGAGAGTATAGGCCTTTGCATCGCTGGCGTCGTTGGGGTTGAGTCCGTTGGCTTCCTCCCAAATGTCAGCCATGCCGTCACCATCGCTGTCGAAATCACTGTCGACCGTCTGACTTGGGAAGTTGGCCTCGGTATAACCGTTCACGTCGCTCACTAGGTCAATCCTTCCCCATTTATTGGTCACGCTGCCTTTATAAGTGCATGTGCCATTACGGGTTTCGTCGGCATATCGCACATCCACATCATCTCGATAGAATGAGGCTCCTACATGCTCAAGCACCTTGTCAAATGCGGTCTGGGCACTATGGGTAGTTACCAAACCAGTGGGTGCCGCTTCGCTCTCGTCGAGTTTGATGCGCACGCAGTCAGTGCCATTGCTGTTCTGGTAGTAGGTCACGCCGTTGCCGTAGTAATGATTGGCATCGGCACTGCAACGTTCGCCGTTAATCGTATAGACTCCGCTGTCGTAGCTCACGTTGGTCCAGTCATAGTTTGCCTTGTCGTCTAACTGGTTGCCGTTGATGTAGTAACGGCTACTCATTGTCCAGTATTTACTGTTATCGCTCGAATTGCTGCTTGAACCGACACTCACTTGGGTAAGGCGGGTGGTCTTGCCTGCTGGACCGCTCTTGTAATAGTTGTTTACCATATTGATGTATCCACCGCCAGGGCCTCCGTAACATCCGTTGCCGCAGTTATAGACCACACAGTTACGCATATCTACATTCTCAGCCTGAACGGCATTTTCCCATTGGTATTGGTTGTATTCTTTGTTGTTTGTGAAACCGCTCCAATCGTAACGGGCACCGCAGAAACGTGGTGAACGATTGTTCACATGCACAATCATATTGTGATGGAAGGAGGCCAATTTACCACCCCAAATGCCGCCGTAACCATGTGCTCCTTTACCATGGCCTGCATTGTTAAGACTTTCACCTAACGAACACCATTGCATGGTGAAATTGTTGTTGTCGTAGAACGAGGCCACCTCGTCAATCGACCATGAGAAAGAACAGTGGTCAAAGATGATGCCTGTTTCTTCACGTTGCCAACTGGCATCGGCTCCGTCATTCACGTCACGTTCCTGACCACGACGGAAACGCATGTAACGTATAATCGTGTTGCTCTTTGGACGGACTGTGTAATAGCGCACGGTAACACCAGGGTAGGGCGCTGTCTGTCCCTCGATGGTCGTGTTTGCTCCAATGGTCAGTTCACTGCTCAAGGCGATGACACCACTCACATCAAACACGACAATCTTTGGGGTGGAACCACTCACAGCAGCACGGAACGAACCAGTACCGCTGTTGTTGAGGTTGGTGACATGTCGAACTTCACCGCCACGACCGCCAGTAACATACCTCCCGTGGCCCTCGGCTCCAGGAAAAGCGGGGGCCTGTGCATTTAATTCCATGCCCATTCCAATCAAGACACCCACCATCAATAAAAATAGTCTCTTAATGAACTTACCCATATTTTTTAATTACTAATTTTTTAATTATTAAATTTTCTAATTTTTTAATCTTTTAATCTTTTAATTTACTTACCCTTGGAAATCTCCACTGGCATCGTATTCTCCACTGCCCCAAAGGTCTACTTCATAACCATTCAACTCCATCTCAAGCGATGCCCACACAAAAGGTCCTACTCCTTTGGCATCATTGTCACGGATGGGCTCGCTCATGTAATAGTCGAAGGAACCGTCACGCTTGGGATTACTATCTGGTCCTAAACCACTAACAGAGCAGCATCGAGTCAAAGAAATGGTCTTGTCGGCATTCACGCGGATAAATTGCTTAATAATACCTTCGTAGGCTTTCTCGCCAGCGGCTTTGTAACTGGCATCAAGATAACCCAAACGGGCTCCTTTCAGCAAACAGTAAGCAAACATCGACGAACAGGTGGCTTCCAAGTAATTACGCTCGTCTTTCACGTCGAGCACGTCATACCAAACACCAGTATCTTTGTCTTGGTATTTCACTACGGCAGCCATGGCCTTGCGGAACAGGTCTATTACCTCGCCCCGGCGGGCATAGTCTTCGGGAAGGGCGTCAAGCACTTCTATCATTGCCATTACATACCAACCCAAGGCACGCCCCCATGTATGACGCGAAAGACCTGTCTGTTCATTGGCCCAGAACATGCTATGAGTCTCGTCCCAAGCGTGTTTCCAAAGCCCTGTGGCGGCATCATAGGTGCGTTTGTCGGTCTTAGTAATTTGGTCTACGGCATCATCATAGTATTTCTTGGCCTTCTTCGTTCCTTTCAGCTGCGCGGCGCCCATGGTGTAATAAGGCAGTCCCATGTATATACCATCAAGCCATACTTGGTTGGCGTAAATGGCTTTGTGCCACCACACGCCTTCTTTCGTACGTGGTTGTTTCTCCAATTGCTTGAATAGTGTCTTCAAAGCTTTCAGACTCTTTTCTTCGGGCTCTTGGTTGTACATGCGGAGAATGAACCGGGCTGTACGCACATTGTCAAGGTTGAAATCATCGTATTTGTAGCCAGTGATGTTGCCTTTCTCGTCAATCATCTCGGCGGGATATTCCTTCAGATACGTTAGAATGGCTGGGTCGCCATAACGAAGGTAAGTATCGAGCATCGACTCTAGTTCGATGCCCATCACGTAACTCCAACGGGGTTTCTTGGCAAAATCCAATAGGTAGGGGTGGGCTACTCGTTGCATCTCGGAGCGGACCAACCACTCACTATAGTGTTTATAAGGTGCTTCGCTGAGAAGATACGAACCATTCACCACGAGATTGTCGAAATGGATGTCATGGCTCTTTCCGGTACGTTCCACGGCACGGTCCCAAACACCGTTGAATTGGCAGTTCTTGATATGGATGTTATAGATATTGTCGGCTTCTTCTATGCCATTGAGTCGAACGGCGTAACGACTCTTTTGGCAGGTCACATTCTCCATGAACACATTTCTCACAGTGGGAACGAAACCACGACAACAGGCTTCTTTGGGCTCGTAATTCAGGTTGATACGCATCACACTCTCCTTGCACTGACCTACTTCAACATTTCGGAAATAGATGTTCTCGATGATGCCACCACGACAGGTGTTGGTCTTGATGCGTAATACGCGGTCAAGATTGGGGGAGTCCATCTTGCAGTTCTCAACAAATACATTCTTGCAACCACCGCTAATTTCACTTCCTATTACCACTCCGCCATGGCCATCTTCCATGGTACAGCCCCTAACGATAATGTTTTGGCTGGGCACGTTCCACCTCCTGCCGTCGGCATTGCGACCACTCTTGATGGCGATGCAGTCGTCACCAGTGTGGAACACGCAGTTCTCTATCAATACACGGTCGCACGACTCGGGGTCGCATCCATCGCCATTCGGGCCCTCGTTCCAAATCTTAACACCGCGAACGGTGATGTCATGACTTAATAGGGGGTGAATCACCCAGAAGGGGGAACGGAGCAGGGTGACTCCTTCAATCAGGATTCCTTCGCATTTGTACAGGTTAATAAGTTGGGGACGGAGTCCCTGGCCTAGACCAAAACGACGCTCGTTCACATCGACACCGTCTTCGGCCATCTTTAATAAAAGGGGACGGGAGGTCTTCTGACTCTCCGTAGTCTGTTCACTCCATCCAAAACGGTCTTTGCCGCACATCTGCCACCATGTTTCATTTGAACCGTTGCCATCGATGGTTCCCTCACCGGTGATGGCGACATCGCGCTCATCGTAGGCATATATGCAGGGGGAATAATTCCAGAGGTCCAGTCCCTCCCAACGTGTGAGAACCAAAGGATACAATTTGGTGTCGAAGGCAAACAATAGGGTGGCCCCTTTCTCTACCACAAGGTTCACGTGACTCTTCAAACGCAGTGCGCCTGTGTTCCATGTACCGGCGGGGACAACCACCTTGCCGCCACCTGCTTTCGAACAGGCGTCAATGGCTTTGTTGATGGCTTGCTGGTTCTTCGCGGCGCTGGCTTGAGGCGAAGCCCCATAGCGGGTTACGTTGAAGATACGGTCGGGAAACGACAACTGACGGATGCTCTGCGACAGAGGGGCATAATCAGTGTCCCAACCTTGACCGATGGCAGTCAAGGGAAAGACCAGGCACATTAGTGCGAACAGGAGATTTCTCATCATAGGATGTATTAGTAGATTGATGCGTAGCTTAATTTCCGACAAAAATACATATTTTATTTAGTATTTGGAAATATCCATCAAAAAAAAATGTTATAATCTCTGAAATCGTTTGCAAATCTCACCTAATTACTTGAAACCTAGTTTGCGAAATGTTAAATCTTTCATTTTTTTTGTGTAAAATTTGCAAGTTATAACATAAAAATATATTTTTGCAACATGTTTTTCAGATTTCAGTTTTTGAAATCGATTAGTGAGGTTGGTAGCGTCCTGCACCAACCTCTTTTCTTTTTGCCCCATTTTTCCTTCAACAAAAACAAAAAGGCAAAACCTCACGGTCTCGCCTTTCCCAACATAACTTATTTAATACACGGTTTATTTGATACACATATATAGTTGCAGTCACTATATAGTTATCATACACTTTATACTCCAAATGATACCATAGTTACTATTTCACTATAGTTCCTACAGTCTCAAGGCCCTAATTTCTACGTTGTGCTCCAATAATGCTTGCATCGAGCATCATGGATGAATAACTAACAAGGCAGGTCTTCTGACTTCGTTCCCCTTCATGCGCCTTCCCGGTATAACCAGTGGCCGTGCAAGAAAGTATAATGGAACTCACAGCTGCGGGACAGTTGGAGACTCTCACTCCATTCCCTTTTTAATCGCGGCGAGCGAACCTCGTCTCGTCCTACAATATATTATATTGGTAGAACACTGCAAAAGTAATCATAATAATTGAAAATACAAAAAAAAGAGTGATAATTTGTCATCGACACTTTGGAATTTCGCTTCTTTTACTATACGCATTTTCAAATTTTAAAGAAAAAATTTGGTTAAAACAACAAAAGTACTTAACTTTGCCGCGGTTTAATGTCAAATTGTGACAAATACCGCTTTTATCTAAACGGAATATTAACTAAAAAGAATCAGCCTATTGAATAGATCATTACTTAAATTTTAACACTTTAAGGAATGAAATACCTCGAAGAGATGTCAGACGAAGAACTGGCATTGCAATACATCGATGGAAACAATAGGGCTTTCGATTTGTTGCTTAACCGTAACCAGTCGAAACTATTTTCCTATATCTTGTTCGTTGTGAGAGACCAAGATACGGCTAACGACATTTTCCAAGAAACGTTCGTCAAGGTCATCACCAAACTGCATCAGAGAAAATACACTACCTCTGGGAAGTTTGGCGCGTGGATTATGCGAATTGCCCACAACGTCATTATGGACTGGTACAGGGAACAGAAAGCGGAACGTATCGTTGAGCCAACTGAAGATAACGACCTCTCCAATCTCGGAGGAAAAGACTTGCTCGACTCGGGCATAGAAAACCAATTCGTACGTGAACAGGTAATGAACGATGTCAAGAAAATGATGAACATGTTACCTGCTACACAGCGAGAGGTGGTGTTCATGCGTTTCTATCAGCAGCTCTCTTTCAAAGAGATTGCTGAAATGACAAACGTAAGCATAAACACCGCCCTTGGAAGAATGAGATACGCCATCCTTAACCTAAGGCGTATGGCGAAAGAGCATGACATGGCTCTTCAACTTGATTAATGGCGTTCATTCCCCCCAAAAGAAACGAAAGTTTCAGATATTTCAACTTCTCAATGTCTCTATAGCCTTCAATGGGTCGGATGACTTGAACACATAACTGCCGCTCACAAGCACACCGGCTCCACTGGCTATTAGACGGGGAGCGGTTTCTTCCTGTACACCTCCGTCTATCTCTATCAGTGCATGACTGCCACTATGGGAGATTAATTCTCGCAATCGAACCACTTTCTGAAGAGTGTTCTCAATGAAACGCTGCCCACCGAAACCGGGATTGACGCTCATGAGCAACACCATGTCTACGTCTACAATGATATCTTCCAACAGACCGACAGGGCTGCTGGGGTTCAAAGTGACTCCGGCTTTCATGCCGGCTTTGTGTATCTCTTCAATGGTGCGGTGCAGATGTTGGCATGCCTCATAGTGCACATTCATCATCATGGCTCCCAATCGTGCGGTACGCTCGATGTATAGCTCGGGATGAACAACCATGTAATGAACGTCCAAAGGTTTCTTACACAGTTTTGAGACACTCTCCAATACGGGAAAACCAAAACTGATGTTCGGCACAAATACTCCGTCCATCACGTCCAAATGCAACCAGTCGGCACCGCTGCGGTTGATCATTGAAATCTCTTCCCCCAAACGGCTGAAATCAGCGGCCAACAACGAGGGTGATATCAATACTTTCTTTTCTTCCATAGATTACCCTTAGTTCAAACAGTAAAACTCTTCCTCGCCGCCGTAGGTCAGCGAACGATAGGTGTAAGCAATCTGGCGAATAATGTTAAGGGTTTCTTTTCTGGGCTGAAATTCTTCAAGAGTAGAAAAAATCATAGGCAAACTGTTTTGAGATGAATCTTCTTACACTATCCTAACGACAACAAGTTTTCTTTATTATATCATATCAAAATTTTAATGTTTATTTACATAAAGACAATCATTTAACCTGTTGGCAATAATCTCACGTTTTTCTCGTTATTAAATAATAAAAAAATAAATAATGATTATAAAAGTATGTGGCATGCGCGAGCCAGAGAATATTCGCGCCCTCCAACAATTGGATATCGACTGGATGGGATTCATATTCTGGCCGGAGAGTCCAAGGTTCGTCAGGATGATTTCTTCAAGGGCGGGCATTATTCCCGACTATTCTTCGCTCAAGGAGGACCGAGCCAATAAAGGCCAGGAAAGTCCGCAAAATAGAGTGAAGAGGGTAGGGGTGTTCGTGGATGATATGCCGCAGAGCATTGTGGCTAGGGTATATAATTACCATCTTGACATTGTGCAACTGCATGGGGCGGAAAGCAAAGCGATGATAGAAAATCTTCGTAGTACATTGGTGCCCGACATCCAACCGGATATAAAAATAATGAAGACCATCGCAATAGCTTCTGCCGATGATTTCAAAAAAACAGAGGAATATGAAGGGACGGTAGACTTCTTTCTTTTCGACACGAAATGTGCGGAGATGGGAGGGAGTGGTAGAAAATTCGACTGGGACCTCATCCAAAGCTATAAGGGTACGACTCCTTTCCTTATTGGGGGAGGCATAGCACCGGAAATGGTTAATGACATAAAGCGGATTAACCATCCGTTGTTCTATGGAATTGATATCAATTCGAAATTCGAAATAGAGCCAGCGGTAAAGGACATCGATATAATCAAACAATTTCTACAGGCGCTGAAAGCATAATTACCATGGACGAAAAGGTTACCATGAACAACAAAACGTGGCTTCTCAAAATCATCGACTGGCGGGAGAAACATCTTACCGACAGGCAGTTCATGGTCATACTGAGTTTTCTGGTGGGCATGTTGGCGGCGTTGGCTGCGCTGGTGCTGCATAACCTTATCAAATGGATTGAACATTTGCTCACGTCGGGATTCAACTTCGAATCCTATAACTGGCTTTATCTTGTCTTCCCGGTAGTGGGCATCTATCTCACATCGTTGTTTGTGAAATATGTAGTTAAGGACGACATCAGCCACGGCATCACACGTATCCTTTATGCCATAAGCAGAAAGAAAAGCCGCATCAAACGGCATAACTGCTGGAGCTCAGTCTTCGCATCGGCAATGACCATCGGCTTCGGTGGGTCGGTGGGTGCTGAGGCTCCTATCGTACTCACGGGTTCGGCCATCGGTAGCAACCTGGGGCAACTGTTCCGACTTGATGGTAAGATGCTCATGGTGCTGGTGGGGTGTGGCGCATCGGCTGCCATAGCGGGCATTTTTAAAGCACCCATAGCTGGACTGGTGTTCACGCTTGAGGTGTTGATGATCGACCTTACCATGGCGTCATTGCTTCCTATACTCATCGCCAGCGTCACAGCTACGTGCTTCACTTATTTCTTCATCGGAGGCGACTCGCTATTCACTTTCTTTCCAGACAGAAATTGGCAACTCGATGGTGTGCCGGCAATGATTCTGATGGGGGTGGCTTGTGGTTTGGTGAGTTTGTATTTTATCCGCATGATGACTGCTTGTGAGGGTATGTTTGCACGACTGAAAAACCATCGCTATATGCGACTGCTCATAGGTGCGGCGATACTAAGCGGCCTGATATTCTTGTTCCCATCGCTCTATGGTGAGGGATATGCCAGCATATCTGTGCTCATCAACGGCTCAAGCACGGAGGAGTGGAACGCGGTGATGGGTAATTCGCTGTTCTATGGCAACGACAACTTGCTCATCCTCTATATATCACTTGTGTTGCTGACGAAGGTGTTTGCCACTTCGGCGACAAATGGGGCTGGGGGCTGCGGAGGAACGTTCGCACCATCGCTCTTCATTGGTGCTTTCGGTGGTTTTTTATTCTCTCGGCTTTGGAACATGTACAATGTTGGACCTTATTTGTCGGAGAAAAACTTCACGTTACTGGGAATGGCAGGGGTGATGGCGGGGGTTATGCATGCACCGCTCACCGGCGTGTTTCTCATAGCCGAACTGACGGGGGGATACAACCTCTTCATCCCACTCATCATCGTCAGCGTATGCGCTTACCTCACCATTATTATTTTCGAACCGCATAGTATCTATGGCATGCGG
>OMRP01000025.1 GCA_900313615.1 uncultured Prevotellaceae bacterium | reverse complement strand
TTTCACAACGCAAAGGTACAGACTTTAGGGGACTGGTCAGGGATGATAGGTCCCCTTTTTCATGCCAGCCTTCTCAGACACACTTTTTGGGACAGTATCGAACCATAAGTGCAAACATACATAAATAATAGTAGGCTTATTATAATACCCAATCCATCAGAATGGTTGATTCTCTTTTGAAAAAAAATAAACGCCTGTTCATGACATACATTTCGAAGGGTTAAGCCATTTGTTCACAACCTGCGGACGACCATCATACACGCTTCTTTATAAATGTTCCCATTGATGGATAATGTTGGTTTTCAATATCCAGTCATACTGAATCCATTCCAATTTACCATCTTTGTTGATTTTAAAAACAGTATAATAGACAGGATTCCTTTCATATCTTTCTTCTCTTTCTTTATATCCAGGAATTTTACCATTATATGGAATTATCAGACTGTCTGCATTAACATATTTTTTATATAAATCCCCTGATGAATAGCATAAAACCAACCCTTTTTGGTAAAAGAAAATTCCTTTCAGATGCTGTTTGATGTATAAACGTGAACCACTTACCAACACATAATCATTTCCTTCGTATTGGAGAAAAACGAGATAAAACATGACGGCTTGGCTTCCAATGATTCTGTGACTCAAATAATCTGAAAGATAAGGGTTGGTGATATATGATGAAAGGTTATCATCACCATCAAATCTTGTGACAGGAAAAGAATCGAGAGGCTGTATGCTATCTTTGCTTTTAATCAAGAATGCTTTATCTTTAATTCGGCCGTCCATCATATCGACATCCGTAGGCCAACCTTTTGGGGCTTTGCCATCATATTTTGTAGCCTTTGTGGCATCAAAAACATCCTGATGATTAATATAGGTATCGAAACTGACTGTAATAAGCCTTTTGTTCGTATACTCCCCTCCTCTCCGATAATAATAGCCTTTATTGGTTTCAATATAGTAATCCGTATGCAATGTATCAAATTCGTATGCGTTATGGATGTAAGCATAGTCTTTATTGTCTTTTCTTAAAAATATTACATCAATAATGTGATCGTGGACAGAATCCATAAACTCTTCCACGTAATTATTCAATGTATCACAGAAAGGACTATCTTTCTTTTCCTCACTACATGCTATAAAGGTTAGTAAGCAGGCTATGTAAAGCAATACTTTCTTCATGACTTTAACAGTTAATAAAAATATCGGCATTATACGAATGGCTCAGAATAACTATTAATCATATCGAACAAATCGTCATACGGACATATTCACCTGTCTCTTGTTCCTACGTTTTTTGCAAAGATAATCTAAAAAACTTCTTTTTGCAACATCCTATCGCTCATTGACACAATCAAAAATAGTAACAATCTGAAAAACAGCATTTTACAAATAATATTACAACCAATTTGACACAACTGTTTTTAAGATAGGCTTAGGTGAGATTCATGAATTGACAGTTATAACGTTTCAATTTCCCAAATCCCGTGAAACTGGTTTGTAGATATCACCTCTCCACAAGATTTGATTGTTTTCCACTTTAAAATATTCTCCTCTTATATAATTTCTTGCAAAAGAATAATCGCTAATATTATTAAACGTTATTGTTATTTTTCTCGTTTTTTTCTCTATAGGAATCTCGTTCGTTATATAGTATGGAATGGTTCCCATAAAATCAGCGTCATAAAAATCTAAATCATATGAAATGAAATCATAAGGATTATAAATCTTTATTATAATGTTAGATACATCTTCTATTGATATTTTGATTAATTCATTTGAATAATAATCATTTATAAAATAATGACGAAAAGCAGTTATGACCTCCAAATTTAATCTATTGTGATATGAAGGTAAACGAACACGAAGTTCCATCAAGGTACTATTATCTAAGCTGTCATGTTCTGCAGAAGCAGCCATATTGTCTATAAAAATAGACATAGGATCATCAATGGAATTTATTGAAAAGAAACCTTTTTTCTCCTTTTTGATACTACACGTCGCACAGGGAATAGTACCAACGTTATGAAGTGTTCTGAAATCTAACAATTCGTAATAGAATGTATTATCTTTTATCATAATTCTTTTGTCGCCCACCTCGTTTAAGTATACTCCATCGATATTTTGAGAAAAACTTTCAGTTTGAACAACAAAAGAAAGAATAGCACAAAAGGCGATTTTGATTATTATCATATAGTTAGTTTTCATTCTTTCCATGGTTTTATAATTCACGCCCAAATATATGAAAAGTATTCCAATGATGCAAGAGTTATTTCATGGTATTTTCTAAAAAAACAAAAAACCGTGAAATAATGTGATAATGAGGCGTATTATCATAATAAAACGGGGATTTCACGTTTATTGTATCGGTAAAAGGAAGGTAGAAGAAGATAAAAGAAGATAGGAGAAGATAAAGAATAATAGCTATGTGGATTAACACGATAAAAGGATTTTCAAAACGATGGGTGGCACTGATGACAGTATTGCTCCTCGGCATTATGCCCATGAGGGCACAGATTACCGACGACCTGTTGCTGGCCGTTGACAGCATACTGGAACTGTTGGTAAATGACACCGTCACCATGGTGTCACAGACCCAGAAACAAGCACAAAGACTACAAAACGACACCACACACCACCGCATACTGCTTTTCGGCGATTCTATGCTCGACGGCGTGGGACGCAGATTCTACGAATATGCGCAGGAGAGCGGCCATTACCTGTTCACCTCGATATGGTATGGCTCGACCACCCACTCATGGGCACGAACGACGGAGCTCGACAGGCTGATGGACCAGGTGAAACCCACCTTCGTCATCATCAGCTTAGGGACGAACGACCTGGGCTACCACGACCTGAAGGCGCGTAGTGAGAGCGTAAAAGAGATACTGCGCGTGGTGGGCGATATTCCATACGTATGGATAGGCCCAGCCAAACTGCCCAAACTAAACAAGGACTTCGGTGTGGTGGACATGCTACGCGAGACCATTGGCGACGACCTCTACTACAACAGTTACAACGAGCGACTGGCCCGACTGAAAGACAACGTTCACCCAACCTTCGCCGCCAGCGCAGCATGGGTGGATAAGGTGGTACGGTGGATGAACCGTCCCGAAGCACCCTATCACATCCGTCTGGACTTCCCCTCCCAGAAATACACCTTCAAGAACTATGAGACGCACAGTCCGAGGTACAAGGGGAAGATGAAAAATTAAAAGATTAAAAAATTAAAGAATTAAAGGGAGTAAAAAAGGAAGTTAAAGTGGAAGTAAAAAAGGAAGTTAAGCACTTCGTGCTGGACAATAGCCCACAGCGGAGTAATGTCCTTTTTAACTTCCACTTTAACTTCCTTTTTTACTCCCCCTTTTACTTCCCATTTAAACTCCCATTTAAGACAATCAATTCACCCTCGAAGAGATGGGACTGCGTGTGCCACGCATACCCGTGACGTAGGCCTTGGCACTGCCGAAATTGAGGTTGAAGTCGATACGCACAGGGATATGGTTGGCATCGTCGGTGACATAGAAAACGGCCAACTCCTTGTATTTTCCCTTACGTTTCTTATACTCGTAATACGACAATTTTAGACAACGGTATTTCACGCCATTGTCGCCCTTGACCGTCTCCTTGCCTTTATATTCAAGGTATCCCTTGCCAACACCATCGCCGTCGGCCACCTCAACATTCTGCTTCCAGCCGGGTTTCCAACCTGAATTGTCGTAACTGCGGGCTTTGATGAAGAGGTTGAGCATATCAACGACACAACTTGTCTTGCTGTCGCTGGTCCACTTACCCTTCTCCTTGTCTTTCTTGCGATACATACGCAGGTTACATTTACCCCCGCTATAGTCATAGATAACCTCGTCGACGGTATAGTGCTTGCCCTCGGTGGCTCCCTTGCGGAAATAGAGGGGTACCATCTGCGGGGAGATGTAACTGCTCAACGTGTCGCGCATGACGAAGAAATTATCGAGTTTGCCATTGCCCTTGGTCTGCAGACTACATTTGAAGGCTTGGCTGCCCTTGTAATAGGACGACACGGTGGACATCGCAGCCGACCCCACTTTCACCCATACAAATTTCCAGTTGAAATAGAGATTGTAGGAAAGGTACTCGCCTGATTTGAAGGCGGTGTTCTCAGTAGCGCATTGCGCCTGTGCACTGGTGGCCAGTAGGAACAATGCCATTACGGTGAAAAGCCAGTTTTTAATACGTTTCATGTCAGTTCATAATTTTGGGTAAATATTCTATGCCCATCTTGCGGGCTCGTTCGGCGTTACGCAGCCGGACTTTCTTCTCTTTGTCAGGTTTCTGCTTGGTGACCGCCGACGGCTTGAGTCGGAGCGGGTCGATGCGAGAGGTGCTCCAATGGTTGTCAACATCCCACTTGGCCTTACACTCCATCTTTTCGGGATAGTAATACACCATCTCCCCCTGCCGTCCAGCAGCATAGTCACCAGTGTCCCACAAACCATTGTGGTTACTGTCAATGAACAACCGCGCATAATAAGTGCCTGGCTTGACATAGTGGAACACCGCCACGCCATCCGAGGTGGACACCTCGGACACCACCTTATCCTGGGAACTGAGCAACTGCACCACACAAGTAGTGTCGGACAGGTTGTCAAGATGTAAAGTGATGGTGGAGAATTCATCCTGGCCTTTCACCCGCATACCTTTCTTGGCCAACCTGTTCACATGGCCGTAGATGTCGGTGAAGGCGGCGGAGTCAAGCTCTAGACTATATTCGCCTCCTTCCTTCCACAACGAGTCGTTGGGCAGACGTATCTCGTAAAAACGCTGCGCTGGTCCAAAGGAAGGAACATTGGGTTGCCGTGACGGCTCAAACAAAAGTTCGACGGAATCCCACACCGTGTCGTTCTTTAAAAACAGATGTATGCCTTCGGTGTTCAACTCACGTATTGGTGTGGGAAATTCTATCCGCACCACACTGGTGGGCAGCATGGTGGCAGGCACGTCAATCTTGGGTACCAGTTCCTCACGGGGCATGATGCTGTCGTAGGGTTGCCCTTTCTTTTTACGCTTCTCCTGGGCCTTGCGCCAACGCTCCTCATTTTTGGCCTGCTCCTTCATACGCCGCGCATAAGGGGATTTCGATACCGTCTCCGCCGTATCGGCATATTCCACGAGGACTCCCATGGAGTCGGTCTTCAGGTAATGGGCGATATAACGCAGTGTGTCCTGGTTGACCAATGCCGTATCGGTAATCCAATAAGTGAGGGTGTCGTGGTGTTGGTTGGTCTCAAGCAACAGCGCATCGGCATCAAAATTGAGCGCTTCGATGACGGGCAGTTCCTCGCTACCGTAACTGAAATAGAACGACAGACGGTCGGCCACCTTGCGTTCTTTCTTCAGCAGATAACGGTCGGTGAGTGTTTCGGCAAAAGCCCTGAGCACAATATCGTCGGGCAGGAAATGTGTGTATCCTACGCGGTTGATGGTCTCGATATGCAGGGAGTCACGCCAGATAGTGTCCTGTCGGAAGTCGGGTTTGCAACTCGGCGTGATGAGATTGGGGGTAAAAGCCAACCTTTCGCTCTTCTGACTAAAGAAATAGTTGGCATCGGCATCTTCAAGGGCATATACACGATAGGTGCCGGGCTTCACTCCTTTGATGACGAAACGACCACTGCCATCGGTACGAGCCACACGAAGCATGGGCTCTTTCTGGAAAGCACTGTCGGCGAGGTCGTCGTAAAGCCCCACAAGGATGCCCTTGATGGGTTCGAGGTCATTGGCCGCGACCACATAACCCGACACCTCGAGAGTGTCGATTTCAGGCCCTGTGGAAAAGCTGTAGGTGTAGTTTCCAAGGGGATTGCCTTCGTTGTTATCGCTGATGGCATCGCTGAAATCGATGGTGTAGGTGGTGTTCTCACGCAACGTATCGTTCAACTCGATGGTGATACGCTTGCCGGTGCTCTTGATTTCCGGCGTTTCCATCTGCGGCGGGGAAACTACCACTTTTTCCGTGGCATTCTCCAACTTGATGAACTCGTCGAAATAGATGCTTATCTTCTGACTGTGCACATTGGTGGCCTTGTCGTCAGGGGCACAGCCCATCACGCGTGGGGGGGTCTCGTCATACCAACCTCCATCGGGTTTTCCCATCTTCGCACAGCCGATGATGCTGAGCAACAGACCCAGCAGGCATAATTGGCGATATGTGCGCAGATGGTACATGTGATGAATCGTTGAAGTGTTATTGTTCCTGGTTCAGCAGTTCCAGCATCTCGTCGATATACTGTCGACTGTTCGACAAGCGAGGAATCTTGTGTTGTCCACCCAACTTTCCTTTTTTCTTGAGCCAGGCATTGAACAGGCCTGTAGAGGCCTTGACAATCTCAAGGGGCTGCAAGGTGATATCCTTATAGCGCTTGGCCTCGTAGTCGCTGTTGATTTCCTGTAACTTGCTGTCAAGCAACTGGGCAAACACGTCAAGGTCGTCGGGAGGACTGCTGAACTCGATGAGCCACTGATGGCGGCATTTGGCGTTGCCATCCATGAAGACGGGCGCCGCCGTATATTCAAGTACCTCGGCACCGGTTTCTCCACAAGCATAGGCCAGGGCTTTCTCCGCATTGTCGACGATAAGTTCCTCGCCAAAAGCATTGATGAAATTCTTGGTGCGACCAGTGATGATGAACTTGTAGGGATTGGTCGACGTGAAACGGACCGTGTCACCAATGATGTAACGCCACAGACCGCACGAGGTGCTGATGACCATGGCATAGTTAACACCTGTCTGCACCCCGGAAAGGGGTACCACCGTGGGATGGTCGCTGTCAAACTCGTCCATGGGGATAAACTCATAGTAGATGCCGTAGTCGAGCATGAGTAACATGGACGGGTCGGAGAGGTCGCTCTGCAAACCAAAGAATCCCTCACTGGCATTATATGTCTCCATATAATGCATGGCGGGCGTGGTAATGAGTTGCTGGTATTGGCTACGGTAAGGAGTGAAAGCCACACCACCATGGAAGAACACCTCAAGATTGGGCCACACCTCTTCAAGATGCGTCTTGCCCGACAGTTCCATGACACGCGTGAGCACCGAGAGCATCCATGAAGGCACACCGGAGAGGTTGGTGACATTGGCGCGCAGCGTCTCTTGTGCTATGCGGTCACGCTTTACCTCGAAGTCGCTGAGCAGCGCCGTGGCTTTCTTGGGCACACGGACAAAGTTGACCAGCGGGTTGATGTTCTCGATGAGAATGGCACTGAGATCGCCCACAAGGCTGTTGCTCACATTGTAGTTGGGCGAGTGGCTACCGCCGAGAATCAGTCCCTTGCCGTCGAACATACGGCTCTTAGGGTTGGCCATGAGATAGAGAGCCACGGCATCCTTGCCGCCGGCATAATGCACATTATGCAGTCCTTCGGGACTGACGGGGATGAACTTGCTCTTGTCGTTGGTGGTGCCCGATGACTTGGCATACCATTTCACCACACCCGGCCACAACACGTCACGCTCCCCATGGCGCATCCTGTCGATGTCGCCCTTGAGGTCTTCGTAGGTGTTGAGGGGCACCTGACGCGCAAAGTCATCGCCGTTATGAATGGTACTGAAGAGATGCTGCCGACCATATTCGGTGTTGGCACCTTTCTTCAAGAGGTAATGCAGCACTTCATCCTGCAGAGCCTCTCCTTCGTTGTTATGTCGTTCCAGCTCCTTTTGCCTTCTTCGGAAAGCCAATGAAGCGATGCTGGTTAGTCCCATGATGGTAGCTATCGTATGTCTTGGTTATACAAAAGTATGGTTTTCTTTGTGAACGCCCTTCCTTTTTACTATTTTTAACTCAATAGGGAATGGCGGGGTGCGGAAAGTGATGTCACCGCAAAAACGAACGAGCCCATCACCTACGACGGGTCCTCTTCGGCGAAGGCGGCCTGTTCGGCGGCGGCGATAATGTCTTCGCGGCTTTGGGCGGCACTCTTGATCTTCAGGTCACTGAGGTCGTATTCGTCTTTCTTCGGACTGTTTTGTTTCGCTGACGTCTTGGTCTGATGGTCGGTGTTCTTCTCCACCACGGCATCCTGGGTATCTTGAACCATAGTGTCTTGACCGATGGTGGCATCAGTGTCAATGCGAGTCTTTTCGTCAGCCATAGGTATGGCGGTGAGGGGATTCTCCTCCTGTTTGGTCTTCTCGCCCTTGGCGTTGAAGATAGCCCTGACAAGTTGGGGTTCCTTGCGCAACCTACTGAGCGTGGATTTCGATGCCTCTTGCTGGCTCTCTTTCTTGGAATAGCCCGAGCCCTTGCCACAAGCCACTCCTTCCATCATCACCTGATAGCAGAACTTGGGACTTCCTGACTTGTCCTTATCCTGCTGAAGGAGTTTATAGTCCACCTTGATACGGTTCTTTTGGCACCACTCTATCAGTTTGCTTTTGAAATTCACCTCTTTGTAGGCTATCTTCTCCAAATTGAGGTAGCTTTTGAGGATGCGGTTGGTCATGAAGTTCATGACCGCCTTGTAACCCCTGTCAAGATAGAGGGCTCCGACAAGCGCCTCGAAAGCATTGCCACCCATATAGTTATTGTGCGACGAGACATGACCGTTGGAGATGATGAGTTGGGTGATACCCATACGATCGGCCAACTGGTTCAACGTGTCGCGTTGCACAATCTTGCTGCGGGCATTGGTGAGGAACCCCTCTCCCTTGCCTTCGAAACGACGGAACACAATATCACCCACGACGGCATCAAGGATGCCGTCGCCCAGGTATTCCAACCGTTCGTTGTTCAGGGGTTTTCCCTTTTCCTTGCGCATGACGCTCTTATGCATCAGCGCCAGTTTGTAATATTTGATATTCTTTGGGTAAGCCCCAGTGATGGCGTATATAGCCGAAAAAAGCTCCTTCTCCTTGCGGAAAGGGAGCCTTATTCTGTCGATGAGGTTATTCAGCATATTTCTTGAAAACTACGCAAGCATTATGACCTCCAAAGCCGAAGGTATTGCTCAGCGCGGCACGCACCACACGTTTCTGTGCTTTGTTGAACGTGAAATTCAGGTTATAGTCGATTTCCTCGTCCTTGTCATCGTCGTCATGGTTGATGGTGGGCGGCACGATGTCGTTCTTCACGGCAAGCACGGCCACCATGGCCTCTACGGCACCGGCGGCACCAAGCAAGTGGCCGGTCATCGATTTGGTGCTGCTGATATTGAGCTTGTAAGCGGCATCGCCGAACACATCCTTGATGGCTTTGGCCTCGCTGATGTCACCCACATGGGTAGAGGTACCATGTACGTTGATATAGTCGATGTCTTCGGGTTTCATACCAGCATCCTCAAGAGCGTTCTTCATGACGAGCTTGGCACCCAGTCCCTCAGGATGCGACGCGGTGATGTGATAGGCGTCGGCACTGAGTCCCTCGCCCACCATCTCGGCGTAAATCTTGGCACCACGGGCCTTGGCATGCTCCAACTCTTCGAGGATAAGGCATCCGCTACCCTCGCCCATGACAAAACCGTCGCGGCTAGCAGAGAAAGGACGACTGGCACCTTGCGGGTCGTCGTTGCGGGTGGAAAGGGCCTTCATGGCATTGAAACCTCCCACGCCCGCTTCACAAACGGCAGCCTCAGCACCTCCGCTCACAATCATATCGGCCTTACCCAGACGGATAAGATTGAAAGCGTCAGCCAAAGCGTTGCTCGATGAGGCACAGGCTGAGGTGGTGGTGAAGTTTGGTCCGTGGAACCCGAAATGGATGGAGATAAGACCGCTGGCAATGTCGGCAATCATCTTAGGGATGAAAAACGGGTTGAATTTGGGACCTGCCTCGATATGGGTGGCGTAATAGCTGCACTCATCTTCAAAAGTCTTGAGACCTCCGATACCAACACCATAGATGACACCGATGCGGTTCTTGTCTACCTGTTCCAAATCAATGCCGCTGTCAGCCACCGCCTGCATGGCGGAAACCATGGCGAATTGGGCATAACGGTCCATCTTGCGGACCTCTTTGCGGTCGATATATTGTGAAACGTCAAGGTTTTTGACTTCACACGCAAACTTTGTCTTAAACAGACTGCTGTCAAAATTGGTGATGGGTGCGGCACCGCTGACACCATTGACGAGATTATTCCATGTTTCTTCAGGTGTGTTACCTACAGGCGTAACAGCGCCTAATCCTGTAACGACAACTCTTTTCAGTTCCATTATGACAGATAATATAAAAAATGCTTATGGTTTATAGCGAGGGGGTTGGCTTCAACGTCAACACCGGCACTATAAACCATAAGCGTTAAATACTGTATTATTTCGAGTTATTCTCGATGTAAGCAATGGCATCACCGACAGTACGGATCTCCTCGGCTTTGTCGTCAGGGATGGATACACCAAATTCCTTCTCAAACTCCATGATCAGCTCAACGGTGTCGAGGGAATCAGCACCCAGGTCGTTGGTGAAGCTTGCTTCGGGCTTCACTTCTTCTGCACTAACACCAAGTTTCTCAACGATAATGTCCGTTACTTTTCCTACGATTTCTGACATAATTTGTTAATTTAAAATGTTTATAAATAATTTTCTTAACCAAAATCGGGTGCAAAGGAACGAATTTTCTTTCATGTGTGCAAATATTTTTTAAAAAAAGAAAACATTTTTGCACAAATACCCCTAAACTGTGCATGTTTTTAACCCCCTTTTTGACGTAAGTCAATCAGTTTTAGGGGAAAAAGGGGTGGGTATCAGTCATCCCCACCCCCTGCGGCTCCTGCGTTGAAACCGCCACGATTGTCTTGCTGCTGCAGGTCGTCCTGGCCATCATCGCGACGTTCCTCCTCTTTCGGGCGTTTCGGAGTCATATTACCGAAATTCCATGTCACGGTGAGATTGACGGTGCGTCCACGACGCCAGTTCTCCTGATAACGTGTGAACGTGTCGCCACTGGTATACGTCTTCCACTTACGGCTGTTGAGCAGGTCACGGCAGTTAAGTGACACCACCAACTGACGGTTGAAGAAATTCTTCTTGATACCCATCTCCATACTGAAGTTGGACTTGCGATAACCTTGTGTTATCACCTGACGAGCGCGATAACGTCCCGACAGTTGCACGGTGATGTCGTAGGGCAAGATGATACTGGCCTGCATACGGGCGTTCCATGTGAAGTTATGGTTCTCGTCGCCCGTCACGGTCTGTCCATCAATGACATAACTGAAACCATTGATTTTGTAGTAATAGGCATTGGCTGTGGTGGTGAGGTCGAGGATGCGGAAGAACTTGTTCTTGAGCACCACCTCAAGACCTGTGCTCAGGCTCTTGGCCACGTTTTTGCTGGTTTGGTACATCATGCCATCAGTGCTACTCTGCCAACGGATGCGTTGCATGACGTCGGTGGTAGGACGATAGTAGGCACTGACCAAGAGGGAATGCTGTGTCCATGTACGCAGGTAGTTGAGCGAGAACGAATTGCTGAATTCTGGCGTCAGCTCGGGGTTACCAAACTCCACCATCGAGGCGTCGCGTGTGTTCCTGAACGAGTTGAGTTGTCCTCCCCAGGGACGGCGCAGGCGCCGGGTGTAGTTGAGTTGCAACTGGTCGTTTTCGGTGAGTTGGTAAGAGAGGAAAACGCTGGGGAACAGTTGGAAATAGTCTTTCTTAAAGGGCTTGTCACGCAACGATGCATCGCGCTCCTGATACCAGTCGTAGCTCTCGGTGTTCACCTTCCAATATTCGCCGCGCAAGCCGGCCATGACACCAAAGTTCCCAAATTTCATCGTCGAGGTGAAATAGAGGGAATGAACATCCATGTCATAGATAAAGCGGTTGTAATAAGGCTTGTCTTCCTCCTGTGCCCTGCCATCCCAGTTGTTATTGTCTATCCACGACTCCTGGGGTGTGTTCTCATGGGAGAAACGGCCATTGTAACCCGCCTGAATGAGTATTGTTTCGGAGATGGGATTCTCGTAGTCGAGCCTCACTTCCCACGAACGGTTACGGATGAAGGCGGGACGGTACTGGTAGGTATAGGTGGTGGGCGTCACTCCATCATAATAAGTGGTGGAGTCCTGATAGAAATTGTCGTTGTCGGAACGCCAATTGTTGTATTCCACCACGAAGTCGAGGAAATGCTTGTCAGTGAAATTATGACGGTAGTTGAACTCACCATGCATCATGCGCATATCACCATCGCCAGTATTACGACGGAGCATGAGCTGGGTGTCGGTGTCCGTTCCGAGGATGCCATAATGATATGGTGTGATGTTGAGGTTGTTGTTCCCTCCAATCATAAACATGCCTCCCACGGAGAAATCATCTTTCTGTGTGGCGTGCCAGGTAAGTCCGCCACGGGAGAAGAGGTTGTTGCCACGGCTGTCGTTGGAGCCACGATACGACTGATATTGGTTGGTGGTGAGGTACTCCTGGTAGCTGTAACTGCCGCCGCCATTGTTCTGGCGATGACGGAAACCTATGTTGAAATAGGCGTCGAGGGCCGAGCTGTTGTAGTTGATGTTGAAACTGGTGTGGGCACTGCCACGTGTGTTGCCACCAGCCTGTATCGAACCGTAATAGCCGGCTTTGCGGTCTTTCTTGAGTACGATGTTGATGATGCCGGCGCTACCCTCGGCAGAGAATTTGGCCGATGGGTTGTCGATGACCTCGATGCGTTCGATGCTCTCGGCTGGCAACTGTTGGAGTATCTGCGCGCGGTTGTCGGCGGTGAGACCGCTGGCACGGCCGTTGATCCACACCTCCACACTGGTATTGCCACGGAGAGAGATATTACCGTCGTTGTCGACTTCCACGGAGGGGATATTCTCCAACACGTCGGAGGCGGCGCCACCAGCATTGGCAATGTCCTGTGTCACGTCGAACGACTTCCGGTCCACCTCCAACTTCATGCTGGAACGCTGACCAGTAACGGTCACCTCCTGCAACTGGTGGGAGTCCTCACTCATATAGAGCACATTGTAATGGGTGGCGGGCTTAGCAGTGGTCACGGCAAACTGCCGTGTCAAATCTTTGTAACCCACAAACGAGAGGGTGAGCGTGTAATTTCCCGGGGGCAGGTCGGTGATGTCGAAAGCGCCGTCCAAATCAGTAACAGCACCCTTCACCAACTTTGTTTCGCCACGAGGCGAGATAACCACATTGACAAAGCCCAAAGGTTCATCAGTTTTCTTGTCTTTTACCTTGCCACGCACCGAACCCTGTGCCATGGCCAAAGAAATACTTACAAAAAATAAAAATAAAGTTCCAACAAATCGCTTCATAATAAAAATTAGATGTTTTTTAGGGGCAATGGTTTAATGCATTACACCTATTTTAATAAAAAAAGGGTCCTCTATAGACTTATCGTAAAAAATCAACGTCAGAATTGTAAAATTATGATTTTTTTGCAGTACCTTTGCAGCATCCAAACAAAAAGACGCGTCTGAGCGTCAACAAAATGGAATGGAGGACCCATAGTTCAATGGATAGAATAAGTCTCTCCTAAAGATTAGATCCGAGTTCGATTCTCGGTGGGTCTACAAGAGGATGGCAACATTCTCTTTTCTTTTTGTCGAAAAAAATGCCACAAAAAAACACACCCTATCACTTTTTTTCGTATCTTTGTCATTGTAAAGAATAAAGAACACTCAACCCCAAAACCCTCTACCATAAAAAACATCTACCATAAACCATAAAAACCACCAACCCTATGATCGGAGCAATTATTGGAGACATCGTGGGCTCGAGATTTGAATTTTCTGCCCCTCCACAACCTGGATTTGAACTATTCACCGATGAATGTGGTTTCACCGACGACACCATCTGCACCATCGCCGTGGCAGATGCCGCCATGCATGGTGGCGACTACAAGGAGGCACTACAGAAATGGTGCCGCAAATACCCGAATCCCATGGGTGGCTATGGAGCACGCTTCTACAAATGGATCAACACCGACAACCCCGCACCCAACAACAGCTGCGGCAACGGGTCAGCGATGCGCGTGAGCAGTATCGGGTGGTTATTCAACGACTTCGACAGCGTGATGGAAGAGGCCAAACGCTCGGCAGAGGTGAGCCACAACCATCCCGAAGGAATCAAGGGAGCTCAATGCGTGGCGGCCATCATCTATTGGCTACGCACATGCCGCATCGTCAAGGACGACATCGAGAGGTCGGTCCAACGTAGTTTCGGTTATGAGATACCATCGCTGGCCGATGTGAACAGAATAGGCAGCCTGGGCCATTTCGACGGCACCTGTCAAGAGACGGTGCCCATGGCCATCCGTTGCCTGATGGACGGCAACGACTTCGAGGATGTGCTACGCAAAGCCATCCTTGCCGATGGCGACACAGACACCAAGGGAGCCATCGCCGCCTCCATGGCGGAAGGACTCTACATCATCCCCGAAGAGATGGTAGAGAAAGCCTTCTCATACCTGCCCAACGACATGCTCGAGATTGTCAATGAGTTTATCAGCAAGCAAGTAGAGGTATAAACAATTCACCCAATTAACCTTAATGGGACAATAGGGCCCAACAAACCCATTAAGCCTAATAGGCCCAATTAGTCTAATAAGACCAATCACCCATCAAAAAAAGCAGACGAACAATCGCTCGTCTGCTTTTTGCATTATTTTGAGAACTTCTTATTTCTTGGTCTCAGCCTCAACCACTTCTTTCTCTTCACTCTCCTCAATCTTACGACCCATGGTCAGGTAAGCCACAGGAGCGGCGATGAAGATAGACGACAGGGTACCAAACACCACACCGAGAATCATGGCGAAGGAGAAGCTGCGGATGCTCGCACCACCGAAGATGAAGATACAGAGCAACACAATCAAAGTAGATACTGACGTGTTGATGGTACGTGCCAATGTTTGGTTCAGTGAACTATTGAAGATGGTCTGCTTGTCACGTTTCTTATACAGGCGCAGGTTCTCACGCACACGGTCGAAGACCACCACCTTGTCGTTGATGGAATAACCGATAACGGTAAGGATAGCACCGATAAACGTCTGGTCAATCTCCAACGAGAAGGGAACGATGCCCCACAGAGCGGAGAAGAAGCCAATGACGATGAGCGTATCAAGAGCCAGAGCCACGAGGGAACCGACAGAGAAAGCCACATTGCGGAAACGAATCAAGATGTAGAGGAAGATGGCGATAAGTGCCACGATGACGGAGACAATAGCCTTGTTGGTCACGTCGCGGGCGATACTCGGACCCACCTTGGTGCTACTGATGATGGAACCACCCTCACGCACATCGGGGTTCTTGAAGTCGGCTTCGTTCTTCTGGGTGACAAGACCTGCGTCGGTCAAAGCCTTGAACAGCTTGGCCTCAGCCTCGTCGTCAACAGTAGGACTGTTCGACTCGATGTTCCAGTTGGTGGACACACGCACGGTCTTGCCATCGGTACCCAAGGCAATGACACTGGTGTTGGCTTCCTTGCCGTTCTTGCCGCCCAAGGTGTTGATGAACTTACCGGCCACAGCCTGACGCACCTGCTCCACGGGAGTAGCTTTGTCAAGTGTCACCACGTAGTTACGACCACCGGTGAAGTCGATACTGCGGCTCAAGCCACGGATAGCGAAGAAACCGATGAAGATGAGCGCCAAGATACCCCAAATAACGAAGGTCTTCTTGTACATACCCATGAAGTTGAACTTCGTGTTCTGCAACAGGTTACGCGAGAAGCGTGTGGTGAAGTCAAGGTTGAGCCACTTACCCTTCTTCATCATGTGCTCGTAAACCAGACGGGTGAGGAACACGGCGGTGAAGAACGAACAGCAGATACCGATGATCAAGGTGATGGCGAAGCCTCGTACAGGACCCGTACCGATGACGGCCAAGATGACACCGGTGATGATAGATGTGATGTTCGAGTCGAAGATGGCGGAGAAGGCGTTGCTGTATCCAGCGGTGAGTGCCTGACGCACATTCTTGCCCGCCCGCAACTCTTCTTTCGTACGTTCATAGATAAGCACGTTGGCGTCGACGGCCATACCCAAGGTGAGCACGATACCGGCGATACCCGGCATGGTAAGCGCCGACTGGAACGAGGCCATGATACCCATCGTGAAGAACAAGTTAATCAACAGGGCGCAGTTGGCCATCATACCCGGGATGAAGTCGTACATGAGAATCATGTAGAGCATCAACACCACGAAAGCGATGATGAACGAGGTGATACCCTGCTTGATGGACTGGGCACCGAGAGACGGACCAACCACCTCTTCCTGTACGATGCGTACGGGAGCCTTCATACGACCTGACTTGAGCGTATTGGCCAAATCTTTCGTATCTTCCACGGTGAAACTACCGCTAATCTGTGAGTTACCACCGGTAATCTCCTGGTTCACGTTAGGAGCGCTATACACCAGGTTGTCGAGCACGATGGCCACAGGCTTGCCGATATTCTTCTTGGTGAGGTTGGCCCAACTGCGAGCGCCGTCCTCATTCATCTGCATGGTCACAACAGGACGACCAGTGAAATGGTCGAACTCGTCGTTGGCACCTTCAATCACGTCACCTTCCAGCGGAGCACGGCCATCGGCAGTGGTAACGCGGAGACAATACAACTCGTAGATACGCTTGTTGTTGGGGATGCGGTCGCTGGGCTTGGCACTCCACAACAGTTTCACATCCACGGGCAGCATCTGACGAGCCTCGTTGGAGTGGAGGATGGTATTGATGGCGGCGGTATCAGCCACATTGGCCATACCAACCACACAATATTGGTCGCCACTGAGCTGGAGCATATCGGTGAGTTTCTTCTCACCGGCAGCCAGTGTAGTGGTAGCGGCAGCAGGAGTCTTTACCTTGGCTGTATCGGCGGCAGCAGTCGCCTGAACAGCTGTCGTGTCTTTAGCGGCAGGAGCGGCAGCGGTGCTATCCTTGGCGGCGGGAGCGCCATAGGCATTGCTCAGCTGACTGAGGTAAGGAGCAATCTCGGCGCTCTGGTAGGTCTCCCAGAACTCGAGGTTGGCACTACCCTGGAGCAACTTACGCATACGCTCGGGATCTTTCACACCCGGCATCTCCACCATGATACGTCCTTCCTGTCCTTCCAGCATCTGGATGTTGGGCTGAACGACACCAAACTGGTCGATACGGTTGGTGATAACGTTCTTGGCGTCGGTAACGGTCTCGCTCACTTTCTTGCGCAGGATGCTCTCCACCTCGTCGTCGCTGCTGTTGGTCTTCACCTCGGGCAACTGTTGGGTGGCGAACACTTCGGCCAGGCGATGACCCGGCGCATTCTGCTGGTAATGTTTGATGAACAGCGAGATAAAGTCGTCCTGTGTCTGTTCTTCCTCAGCACGGGCTGCCTTCATGGTCTTCAGGAAAGCAGCGTCTTTCTTGAAACCGGCCAGGTTCTCCACCAGGTCGGGCACAGACACTTCGAGAATCACGTTCATACCGCCCTTGAGGTCCAGACCGAGACCCACCTGTGTTTCCAGACACTTCTGGTAGGAATAGATTCCCAGGTATTTCACGGAGTCCTTATAGTCCTGCTGGGCTATGGGGTCTTTGATTTTAGCGGCTTGCTTGTCATAATAACTCGTAGCCACCGAGAACGACAAGTAGAAGATACTTGCCAGCGTCAAGAGTACGGCTGTAACGATTACAATTCCTTTGTTTTGCATTTTGTTTATGGTTGTTTTTAATTATTTTTTCCGCCAATACACGTTTTAGCGTGCAAAGATAGTCATTTTTTCACATTCGGGAAAAAAAATGTACTTAAATCTTCATTTTTTAAGGATTTGCGCGTCTTTTTAGCCAACAATAGATGGGATAATGGTCACTCTCGGTGATCGACTTGTCCACTTGGCAGTTGTAAGGCTCGTAAGTCTTTGAACAGAAGATGTTGTCAATGCGCACGTACATGCCATAGCGCTCGAAGGTGAAACCCAAACCAGTGCCCGCTTCAGCGAAACAGTCGCGAAGTCCGTGTCCGATGGTGTGGTGAACATACGACAGAGGGGAGTCGTTGAAATCGCCACACACGATGACGTGGTCGCCTCCTTTTTCCGCAATATATTTCGCCACGGCATCAGCCTGAGGGGCACGTTTGGCCTGCGCTTTCTTGAGTTTCGAAATAAAATGCCTTTTCTTCACCTTCGGTTTCTTGCCTTCCACCATCTGGCTGAACAGTTTCTTCTCATGAACGGAGAAACCCACGGTTTCCAGGTGGTTGTTCACC
Organism: uncultured Prevotellaceae bacterium; assembly: GCA_900313615.1. GTDB lineage: Bacteria > Bacteroidota > Bacteroidia > Bacteroidales > Bacteroidaceae > Prevotella. Next base: position 6,669 of record OMRP01000025.1, on the reverse strand, counting down.
ACCAACACCGTGTCACCGTCGATGAGCAGCCGTGTGGCCATGCTCTGGTTCCCCCGCGACGAATAGCTGATGCGCTCGCTGCCGAGGATGGGAAAACGGCTGTAGATGGACAGACAGTCGCCATTTTGGCAGAACAAGATGCTGTCGCGGTAAGGATAAAGCGGATTCATCACCTCATCAACAAGCCGAGCTTCGTATTCATGCGGACTGGCTTCCTGCAAACAGATGATGTCGGCATCGCACGCCGCCAGATAATCGAGAATGGGATTATGGTCCTTTTTCTTATACTCCCATCCTGCCCAAAGAAACACGTTGAACGACAGCACCTTGAAGGAGCCTTCTGGTGGAGGGGTATTTAAATTGATAGGTACGTATGTGCGCACAGGCGCATAAGCCAACAACAGACCAGCGATGGGCAGGAGCATCATACGCTTGCGCACGATGAACCACACCAGCAACATCAGCACGTTGAGGACGAGAAAAAGAGGGAATACCAGTCCCGACAGACTCAACAGCGGATAATCTAAAGGTGAGAAGTGACCTGAATAACCGGAAATCAACAACAGGGCGATGACCACCACGTTGAAAACCACCAATATCCAGAAAAAGAACTTACGAAACGTGCGTGCCATGACAGCTATTTCTTGTTTCCTGCATCAAAGAGTTTACGTTTCTCTTCCTTCGTAAGACTGTCATAGCCGCTCTTGCGAATCTTGTCAAGGATAACGTCTATCTCGTCTTGCTCACGTTGCTTACGCACGTTATACTGTTCATCGGTCTCACGACGCGTGGGTTCTTCCTGACGCGGCTGACGCGGCTGAGAACCAGCATCTTTGTGCGTGCGACGCTCCCAGTTGCCTCGCATATTGTCGAAGAACTGCTGTCCCTTGCTGCGTCCATAGTTGCCGCCCGTGTCGGGATGGTGCTGCCAATAGCGAATCATGAGGAAACCAAAGAGCATACCGCCGAGGTGGGCGAAATGTGCCACATTGTCGTTTGAGGTTCCCAGGGCGGAGAACAGTTCCACTGCCACATAGAAGATGACAAACCACTTCGCCTTGATGGGTATGGGCAAGGGGAAAATAAAGATACGCTCGTTGGGAAATATCATACCGAAAGCGAGAAGGATGGCATAGATGGCACCCGAGGCACCCACGGTAGTCCAAGCGTTGAGGGCTATTGCCAGTTCCTGTCGCAAAGAAAATACCTCACCTAAGCCAAGGCCGGTGCTGACGCATAACGACACCAATTGCGACACCTCTTGCAGCAAACCTGCGCCAAGACCGCAGGAAATGTAATAAAAAAGGAATTTCTTAGGGCCCCACACCCGTTCCACCACACAACCGAACATCCACAAGGCGAACATGTTGAAGAAAAGATGCTCCCAACCACCGTGCATAAACATATAGGTGATGAACTGGTAGATATGGAAGTCACTGGCCAAGAAGAAATGCAACCCGAAAATGTCGTTCAGGTCAACTCCCTTGTTCTTAAAAACCAACATCGCTATGAAAGCGATGACGTTAACAATCAAGAGATTTTTGGTAACAGTAGGTATGCTGCGCATGGTTTTATTCTTATAGATAATGTTTGCTAATTGGCCGCAAATTTACTAAAAATATCCGTTACTAGGCACAAAATCAGCGGTATACACGTTTTTTTTCGATTTTTTCTTCACTTTTTTCCCTTTTTTGTTTGTTTTATGAAAGGAATCGCTTATATTTGCCCCGAAAATAGTCAATTCGTTTCATATTTTTAACCCAATAATTAACAACAATCATGAACAAGACAGAACTTATTGAGAAAATCGCCGCTGGTGCCGAGTTGACCAAAGTGGATGCTAAGAAAGCATTGGACGCTACACTGAAAGCTATCAAAGAAGCTGTTGTAGCAGGTGACAAAGTTGCCCTTATCGGCTTTGGTACATTCAGCGTTGCTGAGCGCTCCGCCCGTGAAGGTATCAACCCCCGTACCAAAGAGAAGATTAAGATCAATGCCAAGAAGGTGGTCAAATTTAAGGCTGGTGCCGATTTGGATCTCTAATTTTGTAAAGAAAAATCATAAAAGGTGTCTTCACATGAAGACACCTTTTTTTATCTCTCACCCCTCAAACCCCAGACCATCGTCTCCACTCCTTCTCACTCCTTCACTCCTTCACTCCTACCAAAGACAAACAGGCTATCGTCTCCACTCCTTCACTCCTTTTCACTCCTTCACTCCTTGATTTACGGCTGTTTTCCGATATAAGCGAGAATGCCACCGTCAACATAAAGGATATGCCCGTTCACAGCATCCGAAGCGTGTGAGGCGAGGAACACGGCGGGACCACCAAGTTCTTCGGGATTGAGCCAACGACCAGCAGGTGTCTTGGCACAGATGAACGAGTCGAAAGGATGGCGACTGCCATCGGGCTGACGCTCTCTGAGGGGTGCCGTCTGAGGCGTGGCGATATAGCCTGGGCCGATGGCGTTGCACTGGATGTTGTACCCACCATATTCAGAGCAGATATTGCGCGTGAGCATCTTCAGACCACCCTTCGCTGCCGCGTAAGCACTGACCGTCTCACGACCCAGTTCGCTCATCATTGAGCAGATATTGATAATCTTGCCCTCGCGACGCTCCATCATCTCAGGGATAACGGCCTTGGTCATGATAAACGGTCCCACGAGGTCGATGTCGATGACCTGTTGAAATTCCTCACGCTTCATCTCATGCATGGGTATACGCTTGATGATGCCTGCATTGTTGACAAGGATATCGATATGTCCAAGTTGGTTACGGATATCTGCAACCATCTTCAGCACATCGGCCTCATTAGTTACATCGCACAAGTAGCCATGGGCTTCGATGCCCAAGGCACGATATTCGGACAACGCCTTGTCCAGGTGTTCCTGTCCGCGACAATTAAATGCGATTTGGGCACCAGCCTTGGCCAGCGCCTCGGCTATGGCGAAACCGATGCCGTAAGCCGCACCGGTCACCAACGCCACTTTTCCTTCAAGTGAAAATAAATTCATAGTTTTATTGTTTTGAGGAGTGAAGGAGTGGAGGAGTGAAAGGAGTGAAGACAAATGTCCGATAACCCTTTTCCTAACACACTTTCTCTCTAAATTTATACTAATCCGTTATTCCATTATTATTTATTACTCCATTACTATATGCTGACAATAATCTTGCAACTTCTTCTGCCATTTTATGCAAAATGTTGTAATCGCTATCGTCCATATATCCAATATCTCTTGAAAGAATGATGTAATTCATACATTCTGCCAAACTACCCTGAGAGATGTTAAAGAAGCGGAGTTTATCAACTTTACTCAACTTTTTATATCCCTCAGCAATATTGGCTCCTATCGACACTGCAGCCCTTCGAAATTGCGAAGTCAGCCCAAAGCGTTCATCTTCAGGAAAATCCTTCGTAACAAGATAAACCATCTTTGTAAATTGATGGGCTTTTTGCCAAGCGATAATACTTTCGAATGAGAAAGGTTTCATAAAACACCTAATACATTAAGACTCCATTAACAAACTATTATCTCCACTCCTGCACCCCTACCAAAGACAAGCAGACTATTGTCTTCACTCCTTTCACTCCTTCACTCCTCCACTCCTACCTCAGCTCCTCAATCTTCGAGAAGTCCTGGTCACCGTAGTCGAGGTTCTCGCCACCCATACCCCAGATAAAGGTGTAGTTGTGCGTGGCGGCGGCGCTGTGGATGCTCCATTCAGGTGAGAGCACAGCCTGGTTGCCCTTCATCCAGATATGACGCGTCTCTTCCACCTCGCCCATGAAATGGCAAACGGCCTGCTCCTCAGGCACCTCGAAATAGAAATATGCCTCCATGCGACGACTGTGCACATGTGCCGGCATCGTGTTCCACACCGACCCCGTGGCCAGTTCGGTCATTCCCATCTGCAGTTGACAAGTTGGCAACACCTGGTTGACCAACATCTTGTTGATGTCGCGTTCGTTACTCATCTCCAGACTACCCATGTGGGCCACCACGGCATCTTTCTTGGTCACTTTCTTACAAGGATATTCCTTATGGGCAGTGGTGCTGTTGAAATAGAACTTAGCAGGTTTCGCCGCATCTTTGCTCTCAAAGAACACGTCGCGGTCGCCACGACCGATGTAGAGGGCTTCCTTATAACCGAGTGTAAACGCTTCATCGCCTACCCGGACAACGCCCTCACCACCTACGTTGAAGATACCCACCTCGCGGCGCGTGGTGAAGAAGGGGGCACGCAGGGGGTCGATGGCCTCGAGTTTCAACGACTCTTTCACAGGCATGGCACCGCCCACCACCATGCGGTCATACATTGAATAGACCATGTTCACCTCGTCGGCGGCAAACACTTTCTCAATGAGGAAATCGCGGCGTATGCGTGCCGTGTCATAATGCTTCGCATCCTCGGGGTGCGCAGCATAACGTACTTCATAATTCGTTTTCATGTCTAAAAATAATGTGTTTTTGCCTATTTTTGATTTGTTTTCGCAAAGATACATATTTTTTAGAAAAAATACAAGTTCACTGTAGTTTTTTGTATCTTTGTTGCGTCAAAGGTGTGAAATCAATTGGAAAAGACAACAATGACAACATTGGAAAAACAGTTTGCGCAAACCATCGCAGAACATAAGAGCACCATCTACACCGTGTGCTACATGTTCTCGAAAGATGCCGACGAAGTGAACGACCTCTTCCAGGAGGTGTTGGTAAACATCTGGAAAGGATTCGACAGCTTCGAGCATCGCAGTGACATCAAGACATGGATTTACCGTATCGCCCTCAACACCTGTATCTCCATCGACAGGAAGAAACGACGCAGCTATGCGAGGCTAACCATGGACATCAACCTCTTCGAGGATCACGACGAAGACACACGACAGGTGGACATGCTCCACAAGCGTATCTCCAAACTGCAACCCTTCGACCGGGCTATCGTCCTACTCTGGCTGGAAAACCTCTCTTATGAGGAGATTGGACAGATTATCGGTATCTCAACCAAAAACGTCAGCGTTCGTCTGTTCCGCATCAGAGAACAATTAAAACAAATGTCAAACGATTAAATTTCACACATTATGGATAACAACGATTTCGAATTAGAGAACATGCGCCAACAGATGGCCACTCTAAAAAAGAAGCTGGACAAGCAGGAAATAGTAAACGACCACATCATCCGCCAGTCGATGAAAAAAGCCGCCGGTAGCATCAACCGCACATATCTATGGCTCATCGTTCTCGGCCTACTGATGGTACCATACGGATACTGGGTCTTCGTGAAGGAATTGAATTTCTCCATCGCCTTCTGGATCGGCACAAGCATCTTCATGCTGGTATGCACCGGCGCCAACTATTACAATAAGAGAAACGTCAACGATGCAAACCTTATGTCGAACAACCTGGTAGATGCACGCCGCCGTATGGTCCGTGCCAAAAAGTTCGAAAACGATTGGCTCTTCGTAGGCATCCCCCTTCTGGTAATGTGGCTGGCATGGTTCTTCTGGGAAGCTTACAAAATCAATAACAACCTGTTCAACGAGCCCATATCCTGGGGCGCATGCGTCGGAGCGGTCATCGGAGCGGCCATCGGACTCTCCATCCACTTCAAGAACCAACGTCAGTACAAGGAGATTATCGAACAGATAGACGAACTGACGGAATAAACACGAGGAACTACCATTCATCAACCGCGCCCAAAACTCAAAAAAACGAGATTTGGGCGCGGTTTCTATTAATTGGAAATTTTTTCTTGCAAAAAGACAAAATTTCTCCGATAGTCATACATAAAAAGCAAAAAACAACCCAAATTCCCCGTCACCGTGAGTTCTGGGCACCGGCACTGAGATATACTCCGCCGCCACGGACTTGAGGAAAGATAGGGGTTCCCTTGATTTACAAACTTTGTTTGTCAAAAATCCCATAATTTATATCTTATTATATGCTCTCGAAGTTCCTTTAGTACGGGACAACTGCTTCCTTTTAACTTTAAATTTGTTACATCTAAACATATGTAAATATTATAAAGTGAGTCTATATTTTCATCGTAATAAGATGACTTAAATCCCTCTGCATCTATTGTCTGTAGGTAACAATCTTTTTTGTACTCTTTGATATTCAGAATAGTGTCACAACGATAATCCTCGGTAGAGACAATCTTAGATTTGAGGATTCTGGTAATATATATTCTTTTATTATTATAATACCAGATGACTGAGAAATTCCCTTCGGGATCTATCATGGAAACATTTCCGTATGCTTTTAAATATTTATCATATATTCTATTTGCATATGTTCTGTTTTGAGCCACCTGCCTCTCAAAATTACTTGTTCCACAACTGATAAGTGACAGTAACAGCACAATTATAATGTACCCTTGTATTATCGACTTAAACCTGAAAGTTTTTTCCATTGTTCCCATGACATGCTAATTGTATTCTTTCCATTATGATAATATTGGACAGTTTGATCTCTTTGTCCTACGACAAAAGTGGAATCCCCAAGGAGATTCGTGAAGACCGTGACGCACGTGCTGTCGGCGTCGAGCGATACGGTCTTAATGAGCGAGCCCGCGGGGTAGTACTGGAAGGAAGTGTTCTCCGGCAGCGTCAGGCCGTAGGTCCCGTCCTCGGGAGCCTCGTAGTGGAGCACCCCGTCGGCGAGGGTGTTG
>OMRP01000027.1:3820-33289 GCA_900313615.1 uncultured Prevotellaceae bacterium | reverse complement strand
AGACTTATTCCAAAGATGTCAAAGAGCAATTTGGTCCCCTTATTCCGGGGTTGTTTGATTAATATTTAACTCGTCCCAATTTTAACGGGACACTAATGATATATGTATTATAATATACTTCATTCAAATATTCATCTGAAAGTTTATTGAGCCTTTTTTGCTCTTTGTTCCCTACTTTTTTTATCAACTTATTCATAACAGATTGCTTGTCACATTCGGTTTTGTTTAGTTTAAAGAATTTTTCTGCTATAGTTTGTTCATCCGAAATATTATTATCAAGTTGAAGAATATTTCCTTGCTTCCTCACTCACTACCCTTTTTTTTAACTCTCCATTGTCAGAAACATAGTTGTTTTCTGTTCTGAGTAAATCTATTAACAAGTCATATACTGCACTTGTTCCTTTTTGAATATTAGTCATATTATTATTTATTCTATAAGGTGCAAATTTACATTATTTCAGTGACAAACAAAGCAAGTTCGTTAGATATTTTTTCCGCAACGGAAAAAAATACTTCATTGTCAACAGCGCATAAACTCTGTGTTTGCAAAGATAATGGGATGTTGTATCAAATCGTGGAACAAGATTTGACTTTTTACATCACACCGCCTAAAGAAATTGGGTAAGTGTCATGTTGTGTGAACTACTCACACCCTATAAAATGGTGTCAAAAACATCGGTGCCGTCGGTGCGGTGTTCGAGAAGGTCCTCTTACAACTCCGGATTCTTTTCCATGGATTTGTTCTTTCGGAAGCCGTTGCGCCCGCGCTCCACTCCTGCGGATTGGATGGCTAGTACGAGGTTTCATAACCTAAAAATGCGTAAATACGCAAAAAAAGTAAACAAGTTCTTGCTTGTTTGGAGTGGATTCGCTACTTTTGTAACCTAAAAATGCGTAAATACGCAAAAAAAGTAAACAGAATATGGTTATCAATCGCGACATTCACCTTCAGAAGCTCATTGAAGGCAAGCACAACGGGATGATAAAAGTAGTGACGGGCATGCGCCGTTCCGGCAAGTCATTCCTATTGTTTAACCTCTTTACCCAGCACTTACAGGAGTCTGGTGTAAAGTCCGATCACATTGTCCGCATCGACCTCGAGAACCGTCGTAACAAGGCACTCCGTGACCCTGACGCTTTGTTGGAATATATAGACGGCAAGATGAAGGACAATGACATGTATTATATCCTGATAGACGAGATTCAGCATGTCAAGGAGTTTGAAGATGTCCTGAACAGCTATCTCAAAGTAGAGAACGCTGATGTCTATGTCACGGGCAGCAATTCCAAGTTTCTGTCAAAGGATGTCATCACGGAGTTCAGGGGGCGCGGTGACGAGATCAAGATCACTCCTTTGACTTTCCGAGAGTTCATGTCTGTTTTTGAAGGCAGCAGGGAGAAGGCCTTGGAGCAATATCTGTTATATGGCGGTCTTCCGAAGGTGGTCTTGTTGCAAGAAACGGCCAAGAAAGTTACCTATTTGAAGTCGCTTTTCTCCAAGGTTTATCTCACCGACATCAAGGAGCGTTACAAGATAAAGAACGACGACGACCTGTCCGAACTGATTGATGTCTTGGCTTCATCAATAGGCGGACTTACCAACCCCACAAAGCTGGAGAACACTTTCGCCACAGTCAAGCAAAGCAAGATAACCCATCAGACCATCAAGTCATACCTTGACATTCTTCAGGAAGTGTTCCTGTTGGAAAAGTCTGTCCGTTACGATATCAAGGGTCGCAAATACATAGACACTCCCTGCAAGTATTATTTCACAGACCTCGGTTTGCGTAACGCCCGCATCGGTTTCCGCCAGTATGAGGTAACCCATCTGATGGAAAACCTGATATACAACGAACTTCGTGCGAGAGGTATAGAAGTAGATGTTGGCGTGGTGACTCAGAACTACAAGGATGAGAACGGTGTCAGTCAGCGTAAGCAGTTGGAGGTAGATTTCGTATGTAATGTCGGAAGTTCCAGGTATTACATACAGTCGGCTTTACGTTTGCAGACAGAAGAAAAACGTGAACAGGAAATCCGCTCATTGAAGGCAATAGATGACAACTTCAGGAAATTTGTCATCACTGAGGAGCCTATATCCCGATACCAAGATGACAATGGTGTTATCTACATGAATCTTTTCGAGTTTCTGCTCAACGAGAACAGCCTTCATGTAATTTGATGAAGGCGTCACATCACTCCCCCCAATGTGAGCGGATACGTGTCATGTTGGGGGAATCTTTCCGTTCCGATGTAGAGCGTATCGAAGGCATCGGTGCCGTCCGTGCGGTGTTCCAATAAATCTTCTTCGCTTTCCGGGTTCTTTTCCATGGACTTGTTCTTTCGGAATCCGTTGCGTCCTCGCTCCACTCCTGCGGACTGGATGGCGAGGATAAGGTCGTCGTTATTCTGTCTATTGAAGAACGGCATCAGGCGCTGTTTTCCGGCGAAGCCCTGGTTGATGAGGAGGTACTTCTCATCGTGGCGCATCGGGTTTCCGAGATAGATGTCATTGACCTGCCACCCGTGGCGCTCAAACTCGAGAACGACGGGATTATATTGTCTGGGATAAGAATCGTGCTACTTTTCGCAAAAGTAGCACGATTCTATCTTCTTTAGAAAGACGTTTCATATTATTAAATCGGAAAATGTATCAAGGTATACAGCCTCTTTATTATAAAAAGTCCCTTTATGGTTGATAACATCCTGAATATCGAGAACTTCAATATCGTGTCCTAAATCTTTGCAACACATTCTCAGCCAATAATCAAATGTTGTATCTTCATCTTTCCAGTATTTGTTGTTCCAAGTTTGGTAGTCGGCACAAGCGTAGGCCTCTGTCGCACCTAACAAACGAATATACTCAAACATTGTTTCTCGTAACCAGAATCTGTTTTCTATTATACTAAAGTATTGGTGATAACGCCATGCAGTGTCGATTAACCAAAAGCCATCATATAAATTTATATACATTAACTCATCTTTTCCTTCTTGGCGAACATCTGAAATAGAAAGTTCATTATACTTATCTTCTTCTATATTAACAATGGAAAAGCTGCCGTCACCAAACTTTTCATCTAAAAGTTTCTTGACTGCTTCTAATTTCGCTAAAGTTGCTTTTCTGTTTTCTCTTTCGGCGAAATTGTTTCTTACGACTAATGATAAATCTACACCCATATTTTTTGCAAAGATACTATTTTTATATTTGATAGGGCTATCCCCTCATCCCTCATCTCTTATACACCCCCATCTCTACTACATATTTCCCCACAACTTCTGGCTTGTTGATGTTTGCTCCGTCGGCTTTTTTCACCTTTTCAGGCTCATTCACATACACCCATTTGAAAATACCCACGGGACGGTTGCGGTTTGACAGCCCACCATATACCTTGTCGGTTCGCAATGGGATACCCGCGCCTATGATGTCATGAGATAGGGTGGTGGAGAAACGCTTCGCCTCTGCCTGTGTGTCAAAATAAAAATGGTACCACATCCTGTTGTCTGCCCAATCGAAGAAGGCCACTCCAATGGGCACATTGCGATAAGTGTAGTCGTAATCCCAACCGCTGTGTAGTCCAACGCATCCATTAATCCTCTCACATGCCTCAAAAGTGTCCATCATCAGTCGTTGCATCGACTCATAACTGTCTGCCTTGCTTGTCAGCACCCCAAAGGGGAAGAACAACAAGTCCTCAATGGTGCGCTCCTTCAATTCTATGGGAGTGGAAGTCGTCGGCGCTTGTATAACGCTTGTGCTCTTACGTACCCCCTTCTTGCTCCCTTTGCTTTGTCCATAAGACGGAGTGGCAGCCATCAACATAATCGTTCCCATCATCACTATCGATAATACTCGGAATAATTTATTACTTTTCATAATCTTGATTTTTTAATGGTTAATGCTTGTTTTCATTTTCTGTTGCAAATATACATCTCAAAACATCAAATACAACCGCATGACCTTGATAAAAGTATGAAACCCTCCTATTTCATGACTTCTTGCTTATTATAGGAGCTATTTTTTTCAGTCGTTTGTCATTCCAATACGGTCGGAAACGTGCCTAAAAGCATCTTTTTTTCGCCTCGATGCGACAGATTGTTGGCCATTTTACCCCATCTGTCGTGCATATCTCTCACTGTCGCATCCTTTCTTGCAAAAATCTCGCTTTTTATATTGACAACGCCTTTTCCTGAGCATATCTTTGCAATGTCGAAAGGAAAAACTCCTCACCGACATAACCCAAAAAAGAATTGTCAAATCCTTAAAACACTACAATTATGAAACGTATCAATTCATTCCTCGCAGGCCTCGTTTGCCTCCTTGGCTCCGCCACAGTTAGCTTTGCCGACGACATGCCAATCCCGCCAGCACAACTGCCCGCAGCAGCACAAACATTTGTACAACAGAATTTCCCTGGCAAAACCATCGCCTATGCAGAGAAAGACGCTGAGTTCATGAAGACAAGATATGAGGTGAGCCTCAACGACGGAACGCAGATAGATTTCGATAAGAACGGCAACTGGGACAAGGTTGACTGCCACATGGTGGCTGTTCCTGCCACACTTGTTCCCGCCGCTATCCAGCAGTATGTGAACGCCACCTTCGCCGGAACCTCAGTGGTGAAGATTGACAAAGAGCGCCATGGCTACGACGTGGAATTGTCAAACGGTGTTGAGTTAAAGTTCAACCACCAGGGCGCTTGCATCGGCTACGACGACTAAGACCAACCCAAAGACAACTACTCTATAATATCATTCTAAATTCCAGCGGACTGTCTATCCGCTGATCAACCCCGGGGCAGGCCATTATGGTCTGCCCCGATCAATTGTATGATGAAATGATAGTCTCTCATCATTCGTAACAAGTCACTCATCCCTCGTCCCTCGTCACTCATCACTTGTCACTCGTCCGAAATATTTCCTTCCGTACATGCTCTTCTCTCCCCATGTGCCGAAGGCTTGGTTCAGCAACTGCTCGGTGTCGGCAATGAGATGGAAAGGCAACTGGTTCTTTTCGATGAATTTGGTGTGCGACTTCTCATCCTGAACGCTCACGCCCAACACGTCATAACCGGCGGCTTTCAACTCGTCGTAATGATCACGCAGGTTACACGCTTGGGCGGTGCAACCAGCAGTCATGTCCTTAGGATAGAAATACAGCACCAATTTCTTTCCCTTGTAGTCACTTAAGCGTATCTCACGCCCATTCTCGTCCTTGCCCAGCACTTCAGGGGCTTTGTCTCCGATGTTCATGTTATAATGGTTTTGATGTTAACTTTTTTCTTAATCTTCCCCTCCCTCTCTCCAAGTATGCGAAGATACGCTTTTTTTATTGGATTACCAAAAAATGACTTGTTTTTTTGGCAATACCGCCAATAATATGTACATTTGCAAAACCCTCACCCCACAAACTTCAACCCTAAACCCTCAACCTATATTATGAAAGATTTCAATTTCTACGCACCTACTCAGGTGGTGTTCGGCAAACAGTCGGAAGAACAACTTCCCCAGTTGGTAAAAAAATATGGTGGCACAAAGGTGCTCGTTCATTATGGCGGCGGCAGTGCCCGACGTTCTGGACTTCTTGACAAGGTGTTCGGACTGCTTGGCGATGCTGGCATTCCTTACGTTGAATTGGGTGGGGTAGTGCCCAACCCCAGACTATCGTTAGTGCGTGAAGGCATTGACCTATGCCGTACCGAAAAGGTCGACTTCATACTCGCCGTCGGTGGCGGAAGCGTCATCGATTCGGCAAAGGCCATTGGCTATGGCGTGCCCTACGAGGGTGACGTGTGGCATTTCTGGCTTGGAAAGGACAAACCGAAGGCCTGTCTGCCCATAGGTGCCGTACTCACCATACCGGCAGCTGGGTCGGAGATGAGCAACTCCTGCGTCATCACCAACGATGATGGTGCACTGAAAATGGGCTTCAACAGCGACCTCTGCCGGTGCTGGTTCTGTATCATGAACCCTGAACGTACATTTACGCTCCCTCCTTACCAGACGGCAGCAGGAGCCACCGACATCATGATGCATACCATGGAACGTTATTTCACACAACACACCGACATGACGCTCACCGATGCCATCGCCGAGGCAATCATGAAAACGGTGAAAGACAGCGTGTTCGAGGTGCTGCGTAACCCCGAAGACTACCGCAACCGCGCCCAGATCATGTGGGCGGGAAGTCTCTCGCACAACGACCTTACGGAGTGCGGCACCTGCAAGGACTTTGCCACGCACCGCATCGAGCATGAACTGTCGGCAATGTTCGACGTGACGCACGGAGCAGGACTGGCAGCCATCTGGAGCAGTTGGGCTCGTTATGTGATGTCGGAAAATGTGAGCCGTTTCGTGCAATTTGCTGTCAATGTCATGGGCGTGGAAAATGATTTCTCCGACCCGCAACGCACGGCGGAACGTGGCATCGAGGCCATCGAACGATTCTACCATGCCATTGGTATGCCCGTGGGACTGAAGGAACTGCTCGGGCGTGAGGCCACCGACGAAGAGATGCGTGAGATGGCGCGTAAGTGTTGTCACGACGGACAAATCACACAAGGTAATTTCAAAGTGCTCCGTCAAGACGACGTCGAAGCCATCTACCACATGGCAAACTTCTAACATCATCACTCGTCACTCATCATTCATCACTCATCATTCATCACTCATCACTCGTCACTCGTCACACGTCACTCATCACTCATCACTCGTCACTCATCACTCATCACTCATCACTCATCACTCATCACCCATCACTCGTCACTCATCACTCGTCACTCATCACTCATAACTCATCACTCATCACTCGTCACTCGTCACTCATCACTCATAACTCATCCATCCTCCGCCTCGCCCTGCCAGCCATCGTGACAAACATCACGGTGCCATTGCTTGGGTTGGTCGATGTGGCCATCGTCGGCCACATCGGCGACGCTGCTTATATCGGGGCCATCGCAGTGGGGTCGATGATTTTCAACATTATCTATTGGGTGTTCGGCTTCCTGCGCATGGGAACGAGCGGACTGACAGCACAGGCTCTCGGTGCAGGGCGAAACGATGAGGTGCTTCGTCTGCTCTTACGCTCGCTCACAACGGCAGCGGTGGTGGCGGGACTTATCCTGGTCTTTCAACGACCTGTCAAACAACTGGCCTTTTGGGTCGTCGGGGCGGAGCCTGATGTGCAGGCTCTCACCGATGGCTATTTCGACATCGTGGTGTGGGGAGCACCGGCCATGCTCTCGCTCTATGGATTGACAGGATGGTACATCGGCATGCAGGACACACGCACACCGATGGTGGTGTCCATTGCGCAGAATGTAGTCAACATTGTCGTGAGCCTTATCCTTGTGGTGGGATGTGGCATGCGCATCGAGGGCGTGGCCATGGGTACTCTCGTGGCTCAGTATGCGGGATTGGCCATGGCGGCCGTGGCTTGGATCATAAGATACAGGCGTCTCTCTAAGCATTTCGATAAGACGGGGCTGTTCGCATGGAAACAGATGGTGCGCTTCTTCAGAGTCAACTCCGATATTTTTCTGCGCACGCTGTTTCTCGTGGCGGTCAACCTGTTTTTCCTCACTGCGGGGGCGCGACAAGGGGCACTCATCCTGGCGGTAAACACCTTGCTCATGCAACTGTTCATCCTCTTCTCTTATGTCATGGATGGCTTTGCCTTTGCCGGCGAGGCGTTGTGTGGACTGCACCGTGGAAGCGATGATGCGGTGGCTTTACGCTCCACCATAGCGAGATTATTTGCATGGGGTGCTGTCGCTGTGGCTTTGTTCACGGCAGTGTATGCCATTGGGGGCTCGTCATTCCTCTCGTTGCTAACGTCGGACAATAACGTGTTGTCGGCGGCTTCGGAATACTTGCCTTGGGCCATCGCCATTCCTGTGGCGGGGGTGGCGGCGTTTATATGGGATGGGGTATATATCGGTCTCACGGCCACACGGTCGATGCTGTTGGCTTCTGCATTGGCGGCGTGTGTCTTCTTCGTGCTGTACCTATGGCTGAACAGTCAGATGGGAAACCATGCGCTATGGTTGGCGTTTCTTTCTTTCCTCTTTGTCAGAGGGGTGGTGCAGACGCTGCTTTGCGGAAAAGTGACAAAAATACCCGAACGGTCATAATTGGGCATGAAAAACGGACTTTTCATACTTAATAACGGAAATTCTTTGCAAAACTTTTGGAAACATTGTATCTTCGCAGCGAAAATAGTATTCATTTAACACATATACCACTATGATGAAAAAAGTATTGACTATAGCTGTCTGCTCCTTGTTGCTGATGGCAGGATGCAAAGGAAAAGACCAAAAGACACAAGACAAAGATAACGCTAAAACGGAACAAACCAGCGTACCACGTCCAGATAATGAGGCGATAGCCCAAATGGTGAAGAACATGTACGAGGACATCGGAAAGTCAATCACCAATATGACGGAAACGGATTTCAACGAGAAATACGGGTCCACGGACTGGAAAAATACGGTCAAGGCGGTCAATGAGCATGATAGCAAGATCGATGAGATGGGATTCTTCGAAGCAGACCCATGGATCATGGGACAGGATGCCGGTGATTTCTCCGCCTCTGATATCGAGGTGGGAGAGGTGGATAAGCAGAATGGTACACCCGTAACGCTCAACCTGCATAATATGGGAAGCGTCACGAAGGTAAGGGTCATTGTCGTCATGGATAAGGGTGAATGGAAAGTCGACAACCTCATCGACCTTACAAATGACTTCGACTGGAAACAAAGTATGAAGGAATACCTCAAGAAATAACCTTCCTTCACCATTTATCCTGAGGTCTTTAGGATAATCGATTATCTTGGATTTCTTTCAATATATTAGAATAAATAAAACCACTATGAAACGTTTTCTCATATCCATCATGGCCTCCGTCGCCATGTTCGCCGCTTCGGCACAATCCATCACCCATCGCTATGCCTTCGAGGGCACACTCGACGGGAAAATAGCAATCCAACTGGCTTTTGAAGCCAATGATATAGGTATCGCCGCAGGCGAAATCACTTACACCAAAACGAAGAACCCTACACCCATCCTCATCGTGGGAACAGTGGAGGAAAACTCATTCTATATGTATGAATACCTCAGCGATGGTAAACGGACGGGTGGCTATCTTGCAATTGAAGTGAAAAATGGAAAAATGAAGGGTAAATGGCACAACTTTGACAATGACAAGGAATACTCATTCACGGCCATGCGCTCCATCGCTTTTCCTAAATCGGCGGAAGGGAAACTGATGCCAGAGAGTCCCGACCATATCGGACAGCACTATGGCTATTGGTTCCATAACGCAAATGTCGACGCTGACTTTGGAGGACATTTTGACTTCCGTGGGGCAGGCAAAAACCGTGTGCATTTCGAGGCGGCCAACGTGCCTATGAATATTGCCGAAGGACGGAGTGAAGAGGGACGCCCGGCTGAACTCCAAGGCAACCATTTCACCTATCTGCACATGAACGAATGCGATTATGGATTCGAGGTGTATTTCTATCCTCAGTTCATGGTGGCACGCTCTGTCACTTGTAATGAAACGCTTGAGTGCTTCGGCGCGCATACCTCGCTCGAAGGGGTATACATCAAAACGAAGCAGTAACTATAAAAACCACTAAAAATACTGCTATTATCTACAAAAGCAGCGATAGAATGACGGGTGGAATCGGTCCGTCAATAGTATACATGATATTGCCCACGTAGGTGCTGTTGCCTTGATAGATGTGCTTGCCGTCCCAGGTGCAGATGATGTTTCCCACGTAGGTGCTGTTGCCTTGGTAGAAATGCTTGCCGTCCCAGGTGCAGATAATGTTTCCCACGTAGGTGCTGTTGCCTTGGTAGAAATGCTTGCCGTCCCAGGTGCAGATGATATTTCCCACGTAGGTGCTGTTGCCTTGGTAGAGATGCTTGCCATCCCAGGTGTAGAGAATATTGCCCACGTAGGTGCTGTTACCTTGGTAGAGGCGCTTGCCATCCCATGTATAAAGGATATTGCCCACATAAGTGCTGTTGCCTTGGTAAATCCTGGTGGCGTTGATAATCGTGGCCATTGCTAACATCGCAAGAATGAAGGATAGTCTTTTCGTCATCATAATCAAAAGGTGAAAGGTTGTCGGAAGATGAAGTTTTTTTGTAAATTGTCTTCTTGCTGCAAAAGTAATGAAAATAATCGAAATACTGTTTTACAAGGCCAAGATTTTATTCATGATACTCACGTCCCACCTTGCCTAAAAATCCTTAATTTTTCGCCAGTGTGGAAAATTAATCGTATATTTGCAAATTATAAAACTTCACGGTCATGAGAAAATATTCAATCATATTCGCTATGTTGCTCATATCCTTCGCTATGCCCTCCTTCGGACAGTCGTTCTCAAACCTTTGGAAACAGGTGGATGAGGCGGCGGAAAAAGACTTGCCTCGCACCCAACTCGATGTGTTGCAAATAATCATACAGAAAGCAACAAAAGAGAAAGCCTATGGACACCTGCTCAAGGCTGAGCTGAACAGCGTGTCGGTGCAGTCGTCAATCTCGCCCGACTCGCTTATGCCTGCGTTCCGACGACTGATAGATAAGGAAGCGAAAGTGAGAACTTCCAATCCGTTACTCGCTGCGATATATGAGAGCGCTCTCTATCAGGTGCTCAACAATAATTATAACCTCAGTCAACAGTACCCTGGACTGGAACGCGAATATGCCAAGTTGTCTATGAGCCATCCCGAACTGTTGGCGAAACATAAGACGGCGGAATTCACACCGCTGTTCGAAAATGGATACGACAGCCGATGGTTCGATGACGACCTGCTCAGCGTCATCGGATATGCGGCACACGACTATGCTACCATGCACGACTACTACGTGAAGACGCCCATGCGCAATGCGGCATGTCTCACGGCGTTGGAACTGCTACGCCAGAGCGGCGATAGTTATGGTCGCAGGATGGCTACGTCGAATTATGTGAAGCAACTCGATTCCCTCATCAATGATTATGGCGACCTTAAAGTGGCGGGCGAACTGGCGCTGGCAAGGTATGAGTTCATGAAAAGGGCATCCGACGTAAGCGTAGAAGACAGAATCAACTATATTAACTATGCGTTGGGAAGATGGGGTGCTTGGCCCAGGATGAACATCTTGCGCAATGAGCTGAAACGGCTCACACGAGCGGGATTCGATGTCGACTTCGGCACACAGGTGTCGCTGCCTGACCGTCCAAGGGATATCTTCCTCAGCGATGTGAGGAACGTGCAACAACTCACCATGTCGGTGGCAAGGGTGGACGTGCAGGCCGACAAAGAGTATGACCTCTCCAAGGACAAAGTGTATGCTGAGGTGGCGAAGACAAAGAGCAGGGTGCAGGAAATCACACAGACAAGGTCATTCATCGGACAACCGGAATATGCGCTGTCAAAAGATACCATACACCTGCCGGGAATGAAACCGGGCATTTACCTCGTCGAATTCGATGCGGGGAGAAATGACGTGAAACCATGCCGATTCTTTTACTATGTGTCCGATGTGTTCGTCATGAACCAGATGCGTCCCGACAACTCCATCCGATATGTGGCGGTGAGCGCTACGACGGGACAACCTCTGCCGGGAGCGACCATCGTGCTGAAGAAAAATAGGTACAATGGGGAGACTGAAACGAAAACGCTGAAAGCGGATGCCAATGGAGAGGCGATATTCCAACCTGATAAGAACGGTGATCAATACCAGACGGTGTTCGCCACGACGGCCAACGACCGTTTCTCTCCCCCCCAGCAACTATGGACCAGGTATTATTTCTATTCATACGATAACCACGACCGCGACCAAACCAGCCTGTTCACCGACCGGAAGTTATACCGACCGGGACAGACGGTGCACGTGTCGGCCATCGTGCATAACAACAAGGGTGGAATGCGGCTGTCGTCGGTAAAAGACGAGGAAATCACATTCACGCTCTACGATGCCAACCACCGTGAGGTGGAGCAGAAAAAGATGACGACGGATGAGTATGGCTCGGCTGCCGTTGATTTCACGCTGCCCAAGAATGGACTAACGGGTACTTTCGTCATCAGGGCGAATAATGGCGCCACAAACTTCCACGTCGAAGAGTATAAACGACCTACGTATCAATTGGAGTTCCCTGAAGTGAAGGAACATTATGAAGCGGGCGACACGGTAGTGGTCAAGGCGCATGCCATGACCTACGCTGGGGTGCCTGTGCAAGGAGCGAAGGTGTCTTATACCGTCCGCCGTGTTTCATCGTGGTGGTGGCGCTACGGTAGCGACGAGGGAAATGAGTTGCTGAGAAAAGAGGCGACGACAGACAACGAGGGGGCGTTCCTCATCGAGATGCCAATGATACTGCCTGAATGGGCAAAAGAAAGTGACTATCCGTGCTTCTACGACATCGTGGCCGAAGTAATGGCAACAGATACGGGTGGTGAATCGCACGAAGGAACGTTCCGACTGCCTGTGGGCAACAGAAGTACGGCATTGGCATGCGACCTGCCGGAACAGGTGCTTCGCGATAGCCTGAAAACTATCACGTTCTCATATAAAAACATGGCGGGTGCTGACATCGATGGCACGGTGCGCTATTGGGTTGACGGACAGAAGGAGGCCTTCACGGCGAAAGCAAACCAACCGGTGCCTGTTAATTGGCCGAAGGCTTTGCTCGCCAGCGGAAAGCATCATCTGAAGGCGATATGCGGAAAAGACACGCTTGAACAGGACTTCGTGTTCTTCTCCCTCTCCGATACCAAACCTTGCACTGAGACGCATGACTGGTTCTATGCTTCGCACAGTCAGTTCCCGGCCGATGGTAGCCCGGTGACGATACAGGTGGGTTGCTCCGACAAGGATGTGCATGCGGTGTATATGATTACAAGCGGCGACAAATTGATTGAACAAGGACAGCTGACTTTTAATAATTCTTTGGTCAACAAGACTTTCCGCTATTCCAAGGATTATGCCAATGGACTGCTCTTTACCGTGGCGTGGGTTAAAGAGGCGGTCATGTATAGCCATACGGCTACCATAGCTAAACCGGTACCAGACATGAACCTGGAGATGGAATGGGTGACTTTCCGCGACCGACTGACGCCGGGACAGAAAGAGGAGTGGAAACTGAAAATTAAGACTCCTGATGGAAAACCGGCAAAGGCGCAACTGCTGGCCACTCTCTACGACCAGTCACTCGACCAGATATTGCCGCATAATTGGACATTCAGCCCAACGCTCTTCTTGCCAAGGGCGGAAGTGAATTGGGATGGTTATACTTTCAGCCGACTGTCAAGCGGCGCACAGGAACCGTTCAAGAATCTCAACGAACCGGAGTTGGCATACACGCATTTCAATGAGGAAATGATGCAGTCGTTCTTCCCGTATTTCAGAAGATACGACAGAAGAATGAAATCGGCGGGTGTGCTCATGTCCTCCGACATGGTGGTCGAGGAGATGGCAGTGGCGGATGCTGAGGTAAGAGCTTATGCTGCCAACGACGCTATGGGCGACGAAAAAGAATCACCTCAAGCAACCCAAAAGAAAGAGTCGGCACAACCGCAACTACGTGAAAATCTCGACGAGACGGCGTTCTTCCTTCCACAAGTGTCGACCGACGACAAGGGAGTGGCAACGCTCGCCTTCACACTGCCGGAAAGTCTCACCACATGGCAGTTCATGGGTCTTGCGCACGACACGCAGATGAACCATGGACTCATCAAAGCGCAGACGGTGGCTCGAAAAGAGGTGATGGTGCAACCCAATGTGCCACGCTTCGTGAGAATGGGCGATAGGGCACAGATAGCGGCGCGTATCTTCAACACCACTGAGAAAAATGTCGGCGGAACGGCGAAACTGGAACTCATCGACCCGGAAACGGACAAAGTAGTGGTGTCGCAAAGCAAAAACTATAGTATCGACGCAAAAGGCTCGGAAACGGCGATTTTCGAAGTAAATGCGGATGATATGCCGGCGCTGCTGGTGTGCAGGGTGACGGCAAGTGGCAAAGGCTACAGCGATGGCGAACAGCATTATCTGCCGGTGCTCCCGAATACGGAGTGGGTGACGAATACCATGCCGCTGACTTTCCACGGACCGACCACTCAGCAAATCGACCTGAGTCAACTTTTCCCGCAGGGGACGGAACATCAGACGCTGACGGTGGAATATACGGGTAACCCGGCATGGATGGTGCTGCAGTCGTTGCCTTCACTGGCGGCCGACGACAGCGAAAATGCCATCTCTCAGGCTGCGGTACTCTATTCCACAACCATCGGCTCGTTCATCCTCGACCAGGTGCCGCACGCACAGGAGGTCTTCGAGAAATGGATGAAAGAGGCGGGCGAGGAGACGACACTCATGAGCCAACTCCAGAAAAATCAGGATGTGAAAAACCTGGTGCTCAACGAGACGCCATGGGTGGCTGCGGCTGAACACGAGGCGGCACAACGACAGGCGCTGTCTACCTTCTTCGACCGACAACTGATGGAACAACGCACTGAGGCGGCATTGGCAAAACTGGCTCAGCTGCAGAATGGTAACGGCTCATGGAGCTGGTGGCCAGGAATGGAGGGCAGCATATATATGACACAGGCGGTGGCGGAGATGATGGTCCGGCTGAATGTGCTTACAACGAAACAAAACTCCACGTCGGCCATGCTCAACAAGGCATTCCGCTATTTGGGCGACAAATTGGTCGAGGAGGAGAAAGACCTGAAGAAATGGGAAAAAGAGGGTGCCAAAGACTTGCTGCCCAGCGAGTGGGCCATCAGCACGCTCTATACCTTCGCACTGGATAAACGTGAACAACCGAAAGAGGTGAAACAGGCTATCGATTATATGGTGGGCCTGCTGAAGAAACAGCCAAAGGGATTCACTATCTATGGAAAGGCGAACACGGCGGTTATTCTCGCTCACTTCGGACAGGAGAAAACGGCTCGCGAATTTATGCAAAGCTTGCGTGAATATGCGGTATACTCTGAGGAGAACGGACGCTATTACGATACACCAAAAGCATATTACTCATGGTGCAACTACCTCATTCCCACACAGGTGGCGGCCATCGAGGCGCTACAAATGCTGGAACCCGACAACACGAAGACTGTCGATGAGATGTTGCGCTGGCTGCTCACGCAGAAACGAACGGAGATGTGGAACACTAACATCAATACGGTGAATGCGGTGTACGCTTTCCTCAACGGAAGGACGAAACAACTCGAGGTGCCCAACATCGTGGATATTACCATCGATGGAAAACCCATGCAGATGGATGAGGCAACGGCGGGTATTGGGTTCATCAAATCGCAGATGCCAGCAGAGGGACTGCGTGACCTGACCTTCAGCAAACGCGACGACCATACGTCGTGGGGCGCTATCTTCGCTCAGTTCACTCAACAGAGCACGGAGGTGGAAAACCACGAGGCGGGACTGAAAGTGACTCGCGAAGTGGTGGGTGGCACAAACCTCACCGTGGGCGATAAGGTGTTGGTGCGCATCACCATCGAGGCGGAACGTGACTACGACTTCGTACAGGTCACTGACAAACGGGCGGCTTGTATGGAACCGGCAAGCCAACTCAGCGGATATCGGAATGGATATTACTGTGCGCCAAAGGACAATTGCACCAACTACTATTTCTCAAAACTGAGAAAAGGAACGCATGTGGTGGAGACGGAGTATTATATCGACCGCGCCGGCGACTACGCATCGGGAACGTGCAGCGTACAGTGTGCCTATGCTCCTGAATACTCGGCACGCACTCGTGCTTATCAGATAACTAGTAAATAAAGAACCTCATGCGGAATGATGTTCCGCACGGGATGCAATAATAGACAAAATGAATATAAAAAAATTCTTTCACTTGACCTTGCCCCTGGTCGCATTGCCTATCACTGCGCAGACAGTGGTGCCGTCAAATGATGTCATCGACTGTGGACAGGTCATCTACCAAGAACCGGTAACCGTTCAGTTCGAACTTGTCAACGAGGGGGAAACGTCGGTGTCTATCAGCGATGTGCAGACGAGTTGCGGCTGTACCACGGTCAACTATCCTCAAGGAATGATATCGCGCAACAAACCGTTTGTGATTACCGCGGAATATGATGCCAAACAACTGGGACACTTCGAGAAATATATCGATGTGTATACCTCTGGATCCAACGAACCAATCATGCTCACGCTGCGTGGCGTGGTGGTGGCGGAAAGAAAGGGTTACGAGGGCAACTATTCCTTCGCTATCGGAAGGCTGAAGACGGACCGCGAAGAACTGGAATACGATGATGTGAACCGTGGGGAGAGACCTGTGCAGGAGATTCATATCCTTAACTCGTCGAGCGATATGGCTACGCCTACCTTCATGCACCTGCCGCCATACCTCAAGGCGGAGGTGTCGCCGTCAACATTGGCTCCCGGACAGGCGGCGGTGGCTAGACTGACGCTCGAATCACGTGAACTGCGTGAATTTGGACTGACTCAGACATCGATTTACCTCGGACAGTTCCCAGGCGACCGCATCGGTCCTGAAAAGGAAATAGTGGTGTCGACCATCTTGCTGCCCGACTTCTCTCACCTCACTGAAAACCAATTGGCTAACGCTCCGCAGATACAGGTGTCTACGTATAACCTCGATCTTGGACGGTTCGATGGCAAGAAAAAGAAAAAGGGAACGATAGAAATAGAAAATGTCGGACGTACACCGCTCGATATCCGTTCACTGCAAATGTTCACCAGAGGATTGAGGCTGGAACTGGGAAGCCAACGCCTGAAACCGGGTGAGAGCACCAAGCTGAAAGTGACGGCGGAACGAAAGGAAATCATGTCGACACGCTCGAAACCGCGAATCCTCATGATTACAAATGACCCATCCAGCCCCAAAGTGGTCATCAATGTCAACATCGAATAAATCAAGACCTTTAGAATATCCAAAAAATCTCACTATGATACACCCTGAAAACAGCGAAGAATACAAAGGCCTGACAGTAAACAGTGGCGTGGCACAGCCCTCTATCATCAACCCCTACCTAAAGCGCAACCGCTTCCGCCGACGCGAGATGACGGTGGCCGAGATGGTGGAGGGTATCGTGAAAGGTGATGTCACCATTCTCTCTCAGGCGGTGACGCTCGTGGAGAGTGTCAACCCTCAACATCAGGAGAAAGCGCAGGAGGTCATCGAAAAATGTCTGCCCTACAGCGGAAACTCTGTGCGTATAGGTATCAGCGGTGTGCCTGGGGCGGGAAAGAGCACGTCCATCGATATGTTCGGATGCCATGTGCTCGATCGCTTCGGAGGAAAACTGGCGGTGCTGGCTATTGACCCGAGCTCAGAACGGTCCAAGGGTAGTATCCTCGGCGACAAGACGCGTATGGAGAAATTGTCGGTCAGGCCGGAGTCGTTCATACGTCCTAGCCCAACGGCAGGGTCATTGGGTGGCGTGGCGCGCAAGACACGCGAGACCATTATCCTCTGCGAGGCGGCTGGATATGACAAAATCTTCGTCGAGACGGTGGGCGTGGGACAGAGCGAGACGGCATGCCACTCCATGGTCGATTTCTTCCTGCTCATCCAACTGGCGGGAACGGGCGATGAACTGCAGGGCATAAAAAGGGGTATCATGGAAATCAGCGATGGCATCGTCATCAACAAATGCGATGGCAACAACGTCGACAAATGCCAGATGGCGGCGACCAATTTCCGCAATGCGCTGCATTTCTTCCCCATGCCTGAAAGTGGATGGTTGCCCAAAGTGCTGTGCTACAGCGGGTTCTATGGGACGGGTATCAAGGAGATTTGGGACATGATATACCAATACCTCGATTTCGTCAAGGCAAATGGTTATTTCGACTATCGACGCAACGAACAAAGCAAATATTGGATGTACGAGACCATCAACGAACACCTGAAAAACAGTTTCTACCACAATCAGCAAATCGCCGATGAACTGGAATGTGCGGAACAAAGGGTGCTCCATGGACAGAAGACATCGTTCGCTGCGGCGAAGGACTTGCTCGATATGTATTACCGGCAACTCAGGGAATGCGACAAATAGAAATTGAAGGGAGCAGCGGATTCTGCTTCGGTGTGACAACTGCCATACGTAAGGCGGAGGAGGAACTGGCAACGGGAAATCAACTGTTCTGCCTGGGCGACATCGTGCATAATGGAATGGAGTGTGAACGATTGCACCGCATGGGTCTGACTACCATCAACCACGAACAGATGGAACATCTATGCCATGCCAAGGTGCTGCTCCGAGCGCATGGCGAACCACCGCAGACTTACCAATTGGCGGAGCAAAACGACATCGATATCGTCGATGCCACTTGTCCGGTGGTGCTGCGACTGCAAACGCGTATCAAGCAAAGTTATTCGGAGAACCCCGAAGCCCAGATTGTTATCTTCGGGAAAAACGGTCATGCCGAGGTACTTGGACTGGTAGGACAGACGGAGGGGAAAGCCATCGTCGTGGAGAATATGGTCGATGTGAAAAAACTTGACTTCAACCGTGATATCTTTCTCTATTCACAAACCACGAAATCGTTGGATGAGTTCAATAGCATCATCGAATACATTCAGGCACACATATCTCCGGATGTCACATTCCGCAGTTTCGATACTATCTGCCGACAGGTGGCAAACCGCATGCGCGACATACGGCAGTTCGCAAGCAAACACGATGTGGTGCTCTTTGTCAGTGGAAGAAAAAGTTCTAATGGGAGGGTGCTCTTCAATGCGTGTGTCAATGTCAATCCAAACAGCTACCACGTTGAGAGCGCCAAGGAAATAAAACTCGAATGGCTTGAAAAAGCCGACACCGTAGGAATCTGCGGCGCCACCTCCACCCCCAAATGGCTTATGGAGGAATGTCGCGACTTCATCCTCGCCAACACATAATCCTTCCAACCTTCCCCCTTCTCCTCTCTTCCTCCTTTTTCAACTTATAGAACCTTCTCCCCTCCTTTTCCTCACCCCTCATCTCTCCGATAGGTTCCCCCTTCCTTGGGAGGAGCCAGAGGAGGTCATTTGCTCCCTCCCTTGGGGAGGGTTGGGGTGGGTTCCCCTCACGGCAGCAACGCCAACACCTCTCTGTCAGCCTCAGTCCAATCCAATGCTGACATTTCCGAGCGCTTAAGCCATTTATAGTCAAGGTGTTCCAGCAGTTTGAACTGTCCCTTGCCACCTTTGCAAAGGTATGCCTCAAGAGAAATGGTGAAGTCTGGATATTCGTATGTGATAGTCCCCAACAGGCGCCCCACAAAAATATCCCAGTCCATCTCTTCCTTGATCTCGCGTAAAAGGGCGTCGTAACCGCTTTCGCCGTCTTCTATCTTACCTCCGGGAAATTCCCAGCGTTGTGATGTGTATTCCTGGTCTGAACGGCAACGTTGCATACACAAAAACCTGCCACGACTGTCTTGTATCACGGCGGCTGCTACTCTTATCTTTTTCATGGTTGATATGATTTAATACAAAAATGTGTCTTGAAATCCCGAAATTCTTCACTTTTCCCTCTTCACTCTTCACTTTTAACTATTAACTTTTCACTTTCAACCTTCTCCACACCCACTTTGGTATCCTCCTCCATACCGCTGTGATGACCTTCCATCGCCAGTCTATCACTGCCACGTGCTTTCGGCGCTCAATCGCCCGAATGGCTTTCCGCGCTACGTCGTCGGCTTTCAGCATCAGCGGATAGCTGTTCCCATCGTTCAATAGTTCGGTATCCACGAATCCAGGTCGGATGTCGGTGAAGTGAATGTCCAGTCCTCGAAGATGTGCCAACTGTTCCAACGACTGGATATAGGTGTTCTGCATACCTTTCGTGGCGGAGTAAGAGGGTGCTAACCCCAGTCCTTTCGTGCCGGCGATGCTGCTGAGTACGGCGATATGTCCACTTCCTTCCTCTGCGAAATAGCGGAAAGCCTCGCTCACCATTCGGGTGAATCCCATGCCATTGGTCTCCATGGTGCGCATCTCGATGCTTTCTTCCAATGTAGGGTTTTGCTTGCCGATGCCTGCTATGTGGAAATACAGGTCCATGCCACCCAACGTCTCAATCAGTTGTCGCAGGAGGGTAGGGGCATCCTTGTCGGTAACGTCGATGCGGAGTGCTTTCACGCGTTCAGGAGCTAAAGACACCAATTCTTCCAACTGCTCCTCGCGACGGGCGGCCACACCCACGTGCCATCCTCGTTCGATGAGTTGTTTGCTCACCTCACGACCAATGCCCGACGAGGCACCAACTACCACAGCACGTTTCATCGCCGCTCCTCACTCATCACTCCTCACTCGTCACTCGTCACTCAATTCGCTGCCTCGAACTCGCGCAGGAAGCGCACGTCATTCTCGGAGAACAGACGTAGGTCGCTCACAGAGTATTTCAGGTTGGCGATGCGCTCCACGCCCATTCCGAAGGCATAACCTGTGTATACCTTGCTGTCGATGCCGCATTTCTCCAACACGTTGGGATGCACCATGCCGCAACCCAATATCTCCACCCAACCGGTGTGTTTGCAGAAACCGCAACCTTCGCCACCGCAGATGAAACAGGAGATGTCCATCTCGGCACTCGGCTCGGTGAAGGGGAAATAGGATGGGCGCAGACGGATGTCGGTGTCGGCACCGAACATCTCACGTGCGAAGGTCAGCAACACCTGCTTCAGGTCGGTGAACGATACGTTCTTGTCAATATACAGACCTTCCACCTGATGGAAGAAACAGTGGGCACGGGCGGTGATGGCCTCGTTGCGGTACACACGACCGGGACAGATGATACGGATGGGTGGCTGTGTCTTCTCCATCACGCGGGCCTGTACACTACTGGTGTGCGAGCGTAACAGGATATTCTTTGTCACGTCGTCAGGATGTTGCGACACGAAGAACGTGTCTTGCATGTCACGGGCGGGATGGTCGGCGGCGAAGTTCATCTTTGTGAACACGTGTAGGTCGTCTTCCACCTCGGGACCATCGGCGAGGGTGAATCCCATGCGCGAGAAAATATCGATAATCTCATTTGTCACGATGGACAGCGGATGACGGGTACCCAACTCAATGGGGTAGGCCGTACGTGTCAGGTCCTGCGCATTGTCGCAGCTGCCACTGCTCTCGCATTGCTCACGCAGAGCGTTGATGCGCTCCAGAGCGGTCTGCTTCAATTCGTTGATTTTCATGCCCACCGCCTTCTTCTGGTCGGCGGCGACATTACGGAAATCGGCCATCAACGCCGTTATCTCACCCTTCTTGCTCAGGTATTTCAAACGCAGGGCTTCTATCTCCTCCGCATTCGATGCGGTAAGCCCATTCACTTCTTTGAGCAACTGCTCAATCTTCTCAAGTATCATAGTTCCTAATGAATTTCTGTGCAAAAGTACACAAAATTCTGCAATTACTAGGTCAGAGTAGGAAAAAAGTCATTTTTTCTCCTTATATTTGCATTTACGCGAAAAACTCCTTATATTTGCAAAATATCAATGCAAACACTTTTTATCTATGAAAACTACATTAATTGCTCTTTTGTTCATAGCCTCGATGGCTACGCATACAGCATATGCTGAAAATACCTGTGCACAAGTGTCTTCCCCGGAACTAATGGCTCCGAATGGTGGCACGATAGAATATAGAGGAACCATCGGCTCTTACAAGGTAGAATTTACCTTTATGAGACTGCACATGGGACGTGGTGATGAACTTTATTATAAGTACACCACCCTCAACGTGAACAACGGTGAACCCATAGAACTGGTTTATAAACGTGAGCAGGGTCGTTATTCCGTCTATTACGAGTACATCAACGGAAAACACACAGGCACATTCACTATCATCCGAACCAAACAGAAAATAACAGGTACTTTCCGCAACTCTAAGGGACAGACCTACAAAGTGAATGCCGTTGCCTACGGCGGCAATTGGGCCGATGAATAATAGTTGTTGATGTATTATATAATCAATGAGAGAAGCGACAGTCTTCACTGCCGCTCCTCTCAATATAATTCCGCCTTTCATTCCCCTTCTTGGAGGGGGCCAGGGGGAGGCTTTTTTATTTCTTCGTATACACCTTAATCACTCGTGTCTTCTCGCCACCTTCTGACATTGCATCAACCGCGATACGGTCGATGGATGTCGGAGATGTGGCTTTCAGTGCTTCCATGCTCGACTCCACATCGTCGATATAAACCTTCGTGTCTATGTCACTGGTGTCAATCATGATGGCACGAGTAGTTTTGCCACTGGCATCCCCGTTTTCTATCTCCACCGTCGTCTCCATGGTCTGCACATCAGGGTCGGTATTTTGTTTCTGTGAGGTGTCCTCACCCGACAACATGAATGCTACTGGGATAGTGAAACTCACCTTCACGGTCTTGCCCTTATGCTTGCCGGGCGTCCAGTTAGGCATCGAACTGATGACACGCAAAGCCTCCTTGTCCAAATGTTCTTCCACACTCTGCACGATGCTGGCGTCGCTCACCTCGCCGGTCTCATTCACGATGAATTTTACCAATACCCGTCCTTGTGCACCGGCCTCAAAGGCTTCTTTCGGATAACGGATGTTTTCCATCAGATACGTCATCAGCCCCGACATGCCTCCGACAAATTCAGGCATTTGGTCGCAAACATCTAGAACTGGTAGAGCATCCTCGGAAGGGGAAAATTCCCCAGTCGCTTGGTTACTCTTCTTCAATTTCACGATGACCACATTGCGTGAGTATCCCAACTGGCGGGCTTTATCGCCTTTCAAGACGGTCATGCTCTCTATGTCGCTCGATGGGATGCCACTGATGTCGGTCATCTGCTTGCCGTCGACAATGTAGAGGTAGTCGCCATCATCCTCTGTGACAGTTCCTTGGACGGCAGTGGATAAGTCATTGGATTTACTCGAAAGAGGAACGGTTCCGTCTGGACCATCTTCCATCAGAAAGATGGTCTCGGTCTTGGCGTTCAGGGCTAAGGAAATGGCTATGATGGGCAATGCGAAGAGCACTTTCATGCCACGCATCGCTGTCGATTGTTTTTTCAACATCATGGTGATTCGTTTTTTGAGGGTACTGTGACTGATACCGTTGGCCACGCAGTACCTGACCGTGGACAACGACTTGGTTACTAACAATAGTTGATATTGACGCGCGTTGATGCCTTGAGAGAG
Source organism: uncultured Prevotellaceae bacterium (assembly GCA_900313615.1). GTDB lineage: Bacteria > Bacteroidota > Bacteroidia > Bacteroidales > Bacteroidaceae > Prevotella. The sequence continues at coordinate 10,153 of OMRP01000027.1, read as the reverse complement.
CGCCTCCTGGTCGGCTTCAAACTCGTGAATGGAACGCAGGTCGGAACGCAGCATCCATATCGCGGGATTGAACCACTGCAGGGGCGTGACGAGGTCGGTGAACAGCACATCCCACGAATGGTGTCGGTGGATGTGCCCACGCTCATGAGCGAGGATAGCGGCATCATGTGAGGCGTAATCACTACGGCTCAATACTATGTAACGCATCCAACTGAACGGCGAGTCAACGTGGTCGCTGACAGCGATGACGGTACCATCGTCCTGGGGATGCTTCTCGCTCTTCTTGATTAATCTGACTACTTGAACCATGGCATACAGCGAACGAAGGAGGGTGATTGCTGCACCGGCGATAAACAATGCCGACAAAGCCCATAACCACCAAGGTGAGCTGTCGCCTTCATCCACTAACTCCATTTGCAAACCGCCAATCTGTATGTCGGCCATGGGTTGTACGGCTACCTCTCGATGGATGGTAAGCACACACAACGGCAACACGAACGACAACAGTGCGGTCGCCAGCAACACAATACGGTTAAGCTTGTGCAGCGTCTCTTTCGATAGCAACAGTCGATAGAACATATAAAAAATGGCTATCAGGCAGGCTACTTTGAGGTCGTAGATGAGGAATTCAAGCATAAAAGAAAAAATGAATGGTTATTCTTGGGCATTCGCCTGCTCTATCTCGTCGATGAGCTGGCGAAGCTCTTCTACCGATATCTTCTCTTCCTTCACAAAGGCCGATACGGCATTCATGTAGGAATTGTTGAAATAGCTGGAGATGACATGGGCGATGCTGCGCTCACCATATTCCTTCTCGCTCACGAGGGGGAAATACTGGTAGGTGTTGCCGTACTGCCGATGACCCAGAAAACCGTTTTTCTCCAACAACCTCACCATCGTGGAAAGGGTGTTGAAGTGGGGTTTCGGCTCATCGTAATGGTCAAGCAACTCCCTCACAAACATGGCTCCATGTTTCCAGTACAGGTCCATGATCTCTTTTTCCTTATTTGTCAGTTTCTTCATAATTTGTCTGTACCTTATAATAGTTAACAACTCATTAACTTATAAACTTAACAACTTCTTATTTCATCATTGCGCGTCATATCGAGTGCAAATATAACTAAAAGAGTATATGTATGCAACTATATGTTTTAGTTATTAAATAAAATTAAGTAGTTTATATATTTATTAACAGTTTGAAACGATGTATCTAATTTGCCAAAATCAGGTTAATGCGTTTAATCTTGCATTATCAGCTTCCCTTATACCCTTTCATTGGTGTCTATCTCCATCACCCCTCCATATCCCACTTGGTGGGAGAAACAGTTTTCTTCCTCAAACAGTCCGGCATACAACCCGGCGCTAACCAACACGCCTCCGTGTGAAAAAATGGCCACACGCTCATATCCTTTCCCTTTCAACTCGTCGAGAAATGCATTTACGCGAGCACACAACTGCATAAAACTCTCTCCGCCAGTGGTGGGTAGATGCAGGTAGTCGGCATACCATTTTTGTAGATGAGGGTCGGCGATGTCATCCCATCGTTGCATCTCCCAATCGCCCATGTTCATCTCCATCAACCGCTCGTCACGCTGGGCATCGGGATAGCCGCAATAGGTGGCCAACCTCACGGCGCGACTCAAAGGCGAAGTATACACCTTGTCGAACGCCAACCCTTCCAGTTGTCGTTTCACCTCCGCCGCCTCCTGCTCAAAGGTGTCGGCGCAGGCCACGTCACTCTGTCCGTAGCATGTGCCCTTTGGCACATCAACACTCGTATGGCGTATCAGATATATCTTCATAATAATAAACAAAGGTACACGCTCAGTTCCACCAATAGACACACGGCACCGCAACAGTCGCCAGTGTAACCGCGGAGGGTGCGCCAGATAAGCAGGTAGAGGAAATACATCACCAGGCAGGGCACGAAGATGATGAGCCCCCAATGGGGTAGGGTCCCCAACGGGGTGAACAGCAACACGATTAAACCGGGAAGCAGACCCTGAATGGCCAATAAGATACTGGATACGATAGGCACTTTGCGGTAGACGACTTTGTTCTTGGCGTCTTCGGCTCTCCGGGCATAGGGCATCATCTGTATCAACTGGCCGGAGAGCATCTTGCTGTACGGGTCGGCGGCAATGACGGCAAAAGCGGCCATCTCGGCGTTGCCTAAGGAATACAAAGCCCAAAACAACAACGCCTCGTAGGCGATGAGTCCTAATACACCGTAGGTGCCGATGTGCGAGTCTTTCATGATTTCCAAGACACGCTCCCGGTTGCCGCTACCGCCACCGAAACCATCAATGAAATCGGCCAGTCCGTCTTCATGCAACGCACCAGTGACCAACGTGCGCATCACGATGGCTAGCACAATGGCCAAGGGCAGGGGAAACACCATCGCTCCGAAATAGATGGTGGCGGCCATGATGGCGGCGGTGAGCCAACCCGTCAAGGGCCAAAACTCCACTACGGCTCTGTAGCTGTCGTGTGGGGGTTGGTACAGGCGCCAAAAGGGTAGTCGTGTGAAGAAAATCATGGCTGCCCAAAGGTTCTGATACCATTTAGAAGTATTTAGTGATATGCGCATGGTCAAAATTATTCATCTCGTTCATCATCCTTACGCTACTCTCAATGATGGGGTAGGCGCATAGGGCTCCCGTCCCTTCGCCCAGACGCAGTCCCAGACGCAACAGAGGCTGGGCATTCATCAAAGCCAGCATCTTGGCATGGCCACCTTCGTCGCCGCAGTGTCCAAAAATGGCGTAGTCGAGCACGGCGGGATAGAGACGCGAGGCGGCCAACATCGATGCGGTCATGATAAAACCGTCTACCATGACGAGTATTCCTCGTTCGGCGGCGTGCAACATGGCACCGATGGCGGTGGTCATCTCAAAACCGCCAAACTGACGAATGCAAAACCATAGCCGTTCACGCTCATCGGTGATGTCCGATGATGCCAACTCACTGTGATAACGATCAACGGCTCGTCGTAACACATCTCGCTTCCGACGGATGCCAGCTTCGTCAAGTCCGGCACCGGCACCAATACATTCATCCAATGGCAAACCGCCCATCTCAGACATCCAGATGCTGGAGGGTGAGGTGTTGGCGATACCCATCTCACCGATGCAGAGGATGTTGCAACCTCTGGCAATGCAGTCATCCACCAACTCGGCGCCAATGGACAACGAATGCTCCAGTTCCTCCTCGCTCATTGCTGCTTCATGGAGGAAATTGCGGGTGCCGCGGGCTATCTTCTTGTCCACGATACCGACTACATCACTCAGGTCGTGGTCCACTCCCACATCAATTATCTGTAGGTCGAAACCGTGCTGGCGGCAGAACATGTTTACGCCACCGCCACCATGGGTAAAATTCAGCATTTGCTGCCATGTCACTTCGCGAGGCGACACGCTCACCCCTTCATGCTCAATGCCGTGGTCACCACCCAACAACAGGTGGCAAGGGTACAACAGCCGTGGTTCTAACGTCTGCTGCACCAAACATATCTGCAAGGCCAAATCCTCCAACAATCCCAATGACCCCTTGGGCTTGTTCAGGTTGTTGATCTTCTCGCGTATCGCAGCCTCCATACTGCGGTCCACCACTTTTATATTGTATTCCCTCATTTCTTATTATCTGTTTTGTAAGGTATTGTCCCTTCACCTTCCCTTCACCTTCCCTTTAACTTCCCTTCATCTTCCTTTCACCTTCACCGCTATCCCACTTACCATCAGTATCACTTCGTCCGCACGGCTCGCCACATATTGGTTCAGCCATCCCTGCAAGTCAGTGAATCGCCGTTGTAGTGCATTCTCACTGACGCCACCGCAACCTACTTCGTTGGTCACGAAGATAAACGTGGCATCCTGACGTGTGAAACGCTCAAACTCGTCCTCCATCATTCGCAACAATGCATCAACATCGTATTCCTGACCGTCTCCCTGACCATCGAAGAAAAAGTTTGTGCACCATAAAGTGAGGCAGTCCACCAGAACCACCTTGCCGGTCACATCATGCTGGCTCAGCCATTTCTCTTCCTCAATAGTCGTCCAACGGTCGCCACGACGCTCCTGGTGACGCTGCACCCTACGTTCAAACTCTTCATCCCAAATACGGGCGGTGGCCATGTAGATGGGATGTTCGCTCAACTGCTCTGCCAACTGCTCACCATATCGACTCTTGCCCGAACGCTGGCCTCCTGTAATCATGATTATTCTACTCATAGGCGATAGCTTCTATCTCACTCCTCACAACTCATCCATCATCCCTCACCCCTCACCCCTCACTCCTCACCTCTCACCCCACACCTCTCACCCCACACCTCTCACCCCACACTTTTCACCTCTCACCTCTCACCCCCTCATGCCCCTTCCTCTTGCTCCTTGCTCCCTGCCCCTTGCCCCTTTTTCTCACCTCTCACCCCTCACCTCTCACCCCCTCATGCCCCTTCCTCTTGCTCCTTGCTCCCTGCCCCTTGCCCCTTCCCCATGCAAAAGTAGTAAAAAAAAGGAAACAATAGTCTTTTTGTAGCCAAAAACCAAAGAAAATGCTTGATTGATAGCAAGAAAATGTATTAAAACGTAAAAAAAAATAAAAAATATTTGGATGTTTCATTCTTTTTACATTATTTTGCAAACGACAACGTGATATTCTATAACATTTTTTAATATTAAAACATGAAAAAATTAGCACTTTTGTTCGCTGCCGCCACTATGGCAGTATCTGTTTCGGCTCAGACCGTTACAGAAAGCAAGACATTTGACAACTTCTACATCGGCATCAACGGTGGTGTGATGACAAAGACCACTGACGTTAGCTGGATGAAGAACCTTAACCCCAACTTTGGACTTCGCATTGGTCGTTACTTCACTCCGGTCTTCGGTCTCGCAGTGGAAAGCAACGCTTACCTGTCAAACAAACCGGGTGAGTCAACTGGCACGTTCATTCGTTCCCTCAATACCTCACTGCTCGGAACTGTTAACCTGAGCAACTGGTTCGGTGGATATCCTGGAGAACCCCGTTCATTCGAAGTGACCGCTCTCTATGGCCTGGGATGGTTCCATGTATTTACAAATATTCCTGAAGTAGAGCGTGCTAACCGCATGAGCTCGAAAGCTGGTGTTGACTTCACATTCAACTTTGGCTCAAAGAAACAGTTCCAGTTCTATATCGAACCGTCTATCACTTGGTTGTTCCTCAATGGTTACAAAGCTATTGAAGAGCCCTATTATGAAGGCTATGCTTTGGATGAAAACCAGCCCAAATACAACATCAACAACTCGTTCGTACAGTTGAATGCTGGTCTTGTCTACAAATTCGGCAACTCCAATGGCACACACAACTTCACTATCTGCCCGGGACGCGACCAGGCTGAAATTGATGCGCTCAACGCTACTATCAACGACCTCCGCAACGCCCTCAATGGCAAGGATGGACAGATTGCTGACAAGGATCGTAAGATTCGCGAACTCCAGCAGCAGCTCAACGACTGCCTCAACCGCGAACCGGTTATCGTGAAGAACGAGACGGCTACCAACCTCCAGCCCACCGTGCTCTTCCGTCAGGGCAAGTCGGTCATCGACCCGGCTCAGTACGCTCCTATCGAGCTCATCGCTTCTTACATGAAGAACCATCCTGAGGCTAAGGTGGAAATCCGCGGCTACGCTTCTCCCGAAGGCAGCGCTGAAATCAACCAGCGTCTCTCCAACGAGCGTGCCGAAGTGGTTCGCCAGGCTCTCATCAAGAAGTACAAGATTGCTGCCGACCGCCTCACCGCTGTAGGTATGGGTGCTACCGACAAGCTCTTCGAGCAGGTTGAGTTCAACCGCGTCGCTACATTCAACGACAACACCAAGTAATAATCCTTACGGATTCAAATAACCCATCAAAGGGGGCGGTTTTCCGCCCCCTTTTTTCATTCCCTCTGATGAGCATTTATTCGGCAGCTACAGTTTACAAAAAATGGTGCGAAAAAGAGTCGTTTTTCTTGGCGGTTTGAATAAAAAAAAGTATCTTTGAGGCATATGTCACGAACAAATAATCACGATGGTATGAATAAGCCGAATCGCGTGAAGTATATCAATATGTAAAAGGAAAAACAGGTCCTGTTTTGAGAAAGTTATCAAAATCTTCTGAATACAAATGATCAGCAAAACATATTATAGATACATTTGGCTTCTCGACACGTTGCTGAACAGTTGTCCTCTAACGATTGAAGAGATAAATATTCTGTGGGAGGATTGTCCACTTAGCAATGGGCCTATACCACTACGCACTTTCCATGAGCAGAGAAAGGGAATCAAGGAAATGTTCGGTGTAGAGATAGTA
>OMRP01000027.1:0-3803 GCA_900313615.1 uncultured Prevotellaceae bacterium | reverse complement strand
GAAGGTCGCTAAATGGCTGCTGCACAAGTATAGCATTCCTCAGGAGTTTGCGACTTTCAATAGCATGAAGGACAGAATCTTATTGGAAGAGATTCCATTGGGAACATCTTTCCTAGACGACATCATCGAAGCCATGCTGAAGAATTTGGAGTTGCGAATTGACTATCAGCGATATGAGGGAGAACAGGGCGAAGAACATTTACAGACATTCCATATTCAGCCATACGCATTGAATGTCTTCAATCGACGTTGGTATCTATTGGGATTTATTAAAGAAAAAGATGGTTTGCGCACAATAGCTCTTGACTGCATACTTGCTTTAAAGGTGCTCACGAAGAGTTTCACGCTGCCTGAAGGCTTTGATGCTCACAAGTACTTTGCCAATGTAGTTGGCGTTTTTGTGAATAAAGACTTACCCGTCACGAATGTCAAAATCCGCGCCTACGGCATTCAGGCTGAATATCTTAGCTCTACTCCGCTCCACAAAAGCCAATCAGAAGGTAAATCCAAGCATGGTGAATTTGCTGAGTTCACTTATAGATTATGTGTAACACCTGAGATGGTGAGCCTGTTGCTGGCAATGGGGGATAAGGTTGAGGTTTTAGAGCCAGAAACGTTAAGGGAGAGGATGAAAGAAGAGGTTAGGAAGATGGGGAGAGATATGTAATTGATAACAATAAGAACTAATCTTAAATAACTATATCATTATGGGAAAACTAATTGATGCACTAAAAGCTGACCATACTGGATCAGTTAATAAAAATGGATATTTTGATTCTTATAAAAAGAATATCTTTAAAGGGGAGATGGACCCCAGATTTCAAGAGATGTTTGATGAAGGTTCGGGTGGCGAATTGCATTCCAAGGCTGAGGCTGTTCACTCGTCATCCATGCTTTCGTATAATTTCTTTCATTGGATAAACGATAGCCATCCTTTTGAGTGGGATGGTGTTAAATACACTCAAGTTTTTTTTGAAGTAAAGATGAAAACCATAAAAGGTAGTCAAGCACCTGCCAATATGGATGTTGTTCTAGTTGGTAAGGATAATAATAATGAGAGATGTTTGTTGTTTATTGAATCAAAATTTACTGAATATTTAGAAAACAAAAATAAGGTAATAAGTGGTAGTTACAAAGATGGTAATAGATGGTATAATAAAGATATTAATTGGAAGGAGATTGTGGAGTATGTTCCTGATAAGAAATATAAATATAAAGAAGGTGTTAAACAACTAATTACTCATCTTTTTGGTATTCATAGCCAATTCACAGAAGTAATATGCGACACGTTTACGAAAATAGGAATAGATTACTTCAAATCAGTGGATTTGAAATTTATAACTCTTATATTTGAACCATCCAAGGAAAAGTTTATGGAGGAACATGAGGCATTTGAGGATTATAAAAATTTATTTGTGGACTTTATAGGAAAAATCAAGAAAATAAATGGTTTGAAAGTGCTTCCTGAGTGGGTGTCATATTCGGAAATATGGGAGGAAATGAAAGGCCAATTGCCGAAGGGCTTAGAAGATTATCTTTGGAAGCGGTATATGCAGTTCGCGCAAAAAAACGATTGAAAAACCTAATATAATCGTTTCCATTCTGCGGCGTTTTTGCACATCAACAAGCAAAAACGCTGTTTTTTTGTGTTTTTCATTCGTATAAAGAAACATATATATGGGGGCTATTCCTCTTAACACTAAGAAATCGCAAGAATATGAGTAAGAACAAAGATCAGAAGCGCAAGGCGCAATTGGCTGTACGAGCAAAGAATGAATCATTCCGCTTTCAAGTGGAATACACAAAAAAACAAAAAGGTATCGACATCATAGGGATGGAACAGAATTTGACCGCTGAACTGGATGCCATCTGTCAAAACTGCCTAACGGATGCCTTGCTCGACATGGCGAGGATAATAGAAGGAATACGGAAGGAACTGGGCTTCGAGCAGGAAGTGGACAAGTGCTCCCTGAATGGTTCCCTCGTACCATTTATACTCGGCATCACCACAACTCAACCTGACTGCGCCACCTATGTTCCTGGCCTATTTACAGCACAGCAGCCTCTACAAGTGACCATCGCCTATGCCAACGAAATTAGGAACCAAGCAGTTAACTGGATGAAAGCAAATGGATATGAGATATCTTCATACCTTGGTCAACCTCTACTTAAACTGAAGAATGTAAGAATAGTAATTAGAAGAGTGCTCAAGTCATAAGTTTTTCAATCTTCTGATACATTTGATAATTATTTCAATAAAAACATAGATTATGGTAAAGAAAGAAAGGATAATAACAAAAAAGAAACTAGAGAATTTTACTCTGGCATCTGCATTTGAGATGATATATGAAGAATCTTGCGATAGTACACTCTCATCAGAGTTCTACGATACATGCAATGACGCTATCAGTTTTGTTAGCATGGAATTAAACGTTACACCTTTCCAATCGATTATGCTTGCTATACTTGCAAATAGCGATGAAGCTAAATCTCTATACGATATGTCAAGTTATACAAAATGTTCTCCAATCAGATTTCGTATACACAAAGAAGAATTGAACGATTTACATTATAGGCACTTCGTGCAATGGAGTGTGGCAAGGTTTTCCTTAAAATACAGCATTCGCGATGAATTTATGGAGGCTATTATAGATGATATAACATATACCCCCAAGAAATATGAAGACTACACAGCATACGATGTCTATACTAAAATTGCCAAATGGATAGAGATGTTAAAACGCAATGAAGGGCTCTATGATGACATAGTTAAAAACGTCAGAAGACTCTTGGAGTCAACAAGGCATCTGACATTTTCAAAAGACTTGCTGACCTCCGAACTGAACGACCTTGCCGTGATGGTGATACTTCTTGCAGTGATAGATAAGATAGAAAACAATTCTGATTATATTTCTTCTTCTGAGTTTTTACGAATCCTCCCTGAAGAATCAGGCATCAAGTCTTTCATATTCGTTCTAAATGCCGACACCTGTATAATAATAAAAAAAGGGTGGATGGAATATTACACCGTTAATGGCATAGTTGAACCAGACAAATTCTGTCTTACAGATAAGGTATTAGAAACTACTCTTGTAGAACTTAAGGAACATATAGATATAAAGAACGAAACCATAAGTAACTCATTACTTATGCCAGATGCAATCATAGAAAAGCGCATGTACTACAATGAACGTGAATCTGAAGAGATAGAACGCTTGACCGAACTCCTTTCCATAGATAGGTTCAAGGATATTCAGCAGCGTCTTAAAGAAGCAAATATGTGTACTGGCTTCACTTGTCTCTTCTATGGTTCCCCTGGTACAGGCAAGACAGAAACTGTGCTACAGATGAGTCGTAAGACAGGACGTCCAATCTTTCAAGTCAATATATCCGAAATGAAATCAAAGTGGGTTGGTGAGAGCGAGAAAAAGATACAGGGACTTTTCAGTAAGTACGAGGCAATGGTCAAGAAGTATGACATTTGTCCTATCCTGCTTTTCAACGAGGCAGATGCCATTATAAACAAACGCTCAAATAATATCGATGCTGCTGTTGACAAGATGGAGAATACCTGTCAGAATATTATTCTTCAGGCTATGGAAAATCTCTCTGGAATAATGATTGCTACAACCAACCTCACAAATAATTTGGATTCAGCATTCGAACGACGTTTCCTTTATAAAATATATTTTGATAAACCGACAGTGGCCACCAGAAAACAAATTTGGAACGCCATGTTACCCTCCCTTAGTTGTGAAGAAGCGAGAAGTCTTGCAGAGAGCTATGATTTCAGTGGCGGTCAG
>OMRP01000028.1 GCA_900313615.1 uncultured Prevotellaceae bacterium | reverse complement strand
CCCCGACTAACGATTAGGTTTTCTTAGCGGAATGGCCCGTCTGGATACAGTGGAGCCGCCCATGGGTTGGACGGCTCTGTTATCCCTCTGTATCCAATACGGGGTCAGCATTGTTGCTGGCGGGTTGCTCCTCAGCAGAGCCCGCTTCATCATCCGGTTGCGGTGAAAAAAAACGACGAATAATAATACAATGTCAAATTTTTAATTAACTTTGCAACGGCATCGCGAAGTCTACAGGCTTCAGACACACTAATTGGAACACTACCTGTCGGCTCCAAAGTTTCTGCTTTCGCTATATCTTTTATCTTACCGCGATATTCGCTGAAGATTTTTCCATTATCTATCTCCTGTCGACGTTGACTACTCATATCGACGAACTTTTGTTCCTTTTCAATACCAAGGAAGCGTCGTCCTATGAGATTTGCTGCGATTCCTGTTGTAGAAGAACCTGCGAACGGGTCAAGTACCCATCCGTTTTTCTCTGTCGATGCAAGAATAATACGAATCAATAAAGCGAGAGGTTTCTGCGTCGGGTGTTTTCCACATGATTTTTCCCACGGTGCTATAGCTGGCAATCGCCAAACGTCGGCCATTTGTTTATCACCATTGATGGCTTTCATCAACTTGTAATTATAATAATGAGGAACCTTTGCCATCTTGCGAGCCCAAATGATGAATTCTGTGGAATACGTAAAGTATCGGCAGGATATATTGGGTGGAGGGTTCGTCTTGGCCCATGTAATCACATTGAGGATTTTAAAGCCTAGCTGCTTCAAAGCATTGGCTACAGAGAATATATTATGATATGTACCAGATATCCATATTGTTCCATTATCTTTCAACTTATCACGACATAGTGAAATCCATTTAAGGTTAAACTCATTCATCTGTTCTGGAGACACACCTTTATCCCAGTCACCCTTATCCACGTTCACTATTTTACCGCTTTGTATGCTTATTCCTCCGTTCGACAAGAAATAAGGCGGATCAGCAAAAATCATGTCGAATTTAAAGATGAACTGCGGAAGCAGCTCAAACGTATCACCATGCAAGAGTGTAAAAGTTCGGTCAGAAGAACGAAAATAGGGTACTATCATCCTTTTACTTTATCAATAAAAGAGTCTATATTTGTCAGGTTATAAATGCTAGGAATCGTATGGTACGCTTCTTCCAGTTTGTTTCTGGCAGATTTCCATCCAACGCCGTCAGTTATCCATACAAATTCGTACCCTTTTACAGAATTTACCTTTGGAGCCAATTCGGTGTATGCTCTTGCCACTTCATTTAATTTTGAGCCTCCACCACTATAGAAGTTAACTTCTATCAGATATTTTTTTGATAAGGTTTCTATTAAGAAATCAAATCGTTTTTCGTCTGTTCCTAACACGGATAATTCTGGAAATTCAGAAGAATAGACTTCCTGACGGAATTGGATTCCACTCAAACGGAATTGTTTTGCCACCATATTTTCCATAATATGGCCACTTCTATTTTTACGTGCATTGGTATCAAGCCCTGTCTCTATCCCAAATACATAATCCACCAAGTTTTTCACTCGTTTTGTCTGAAATATATCAGCCAACCCTGTTCCTTCAAGGAATTCAACAACTTTTTCTTCTGATTGAAAAAAGCTTTTCAACAAGACAACACTACCCATATCGTCGACAACAGGTTTCTTTCCATCATCTCTGACAGCTATCAATATTCCAAGTACATCAAAAGCCGATGAGTCTCTTTGCCACACATCTGATACACTTTCTTTCAAATTATCTTTGCCAATTAAATAATTGAGAGTGTTCAGGCTCAATTCTATTTCTGCGACATTTGTCGATATTTTTTGAAAATCGCAGAAAAAATCCAATGTTTGATTGGTCTCTTGCAACTGAGACATAAACAAATTGAAATCCTTATTCATAGTTCTTGATTAATAGTTCTGTTAATTTACCGCGTTTCGTTGGATTGGCATTAATAGCTCGAGATGCTTCGACACGGTGAATGTGAAAGTCCGAATAATTATTCTCGAAAAAAGTATCATTCGGGTTCTTAGCAGAACAATCAGAATTGCTAAGCATCCACTTCACATGTGAAGAATGATTGAGGTATTTGCAGAAATTAGCAAGTCGTATTTGTTCTTTGTCATTAAAATCCTCTTTCGCATAAGAATTAAAACTTGAGGTCGCATTAAGCGGTCGATAAGGCGGGTCAAAATAGAAGAAATTCAATCCTTTCCCCATATAATCTTTTGTCTGTTCAAAATCTCCATCTAATAAAATAACATTCACACGGTTCAATAGTTCACTATCGGCCAAGATAGTACCTCTATTACATATTACTGGTTTCAAGTATCTTCCGTAAGGAACATTGAATTTCCCTTCAGCATTTACCCTATATAAGCCATTGAAACATGTGCGATTGAGAAAAAGTAAATACTTTGTTCGTTCTATGCCATCCAACGAAGTCTCATTATATACATTTCTGATATGGAGGTAAAAGTCTTTTCTTCCACTTTCATCCATAGAATAATAATCAGATTCTAAAGCGGAGAGTTCTTTGATTAGTTCAGATGGATGTTCTCTGACAACACGATAAGCAGTGATTAGATGGGAATTGATATCGTTGACCACAACTTTCTTCATATTAGGAAACATCCTAAGCATGTGAAATAACATGGCCCCTCCACCCACGAAAGGCTCTACATACGTGAACTCCTGTTGATAAAGTTCAACTGGTAGGTGCTTGTCTAATTGGGATAATAGCTGCCCTTTGCCACCGGCCCATTTTAGAAAGGGCTTTGCTTCTGCATTCATCTTCAGTTGCCACGTTTTTCATGGATACAAAGAAAGCGTACCACCTTTCGACTTTTAACTCAGACATAGGCAGTCCACCACAGAAGCCCATACAGAGATTAAAAGGAAAGGGGTACGCCTATAAAAGGCGTATCCACATTCCCCGAGACTCTCTGTATAAATGTTTGGTGGACTTTTATGTCTGAGGTCTCTTCGAATTTAGATACTGCTATCTAATTTCCACAAAGTTAGTGCGTTTTAGATGAATGTAAAACGCGAGTGCAAATATAACGATTTATTGTGAAACGTCCAAGCACCCGGTTTGTTTTTCATCTTTCACGCGGAATTCCGTTCGTTCATAATCGGACGCATCCAGCACAATAGTACAATCACGATACATTTTTCTGACTTGATTGAGGGCTTCGTCCTCATGGGAGGCAAGCACTTCCACACGCCGACATAATATCTCTTTGACTTCTATGCTGTAGCTCATCATATAAAATGCAAAGTAACACAAAAACGACAAGAATATGTACATTGGATCAAAACTTAACAAAAAAGATCAAAATAGATCAAAAATATTTGGCAATTTGTAGAAGTTCTTTGTTATTTGCAAGAGAAACACCATGAACTATCGAATAATATCATGTAAAAAGCATAAAAAAGGTAAAACTTGATTCCTATATTAAACCAATTAGACCAATCATTATGATACATAAATTGGAAGAAATGGTTTCGGAAAGCTGCTACAACGAAATTGTAAAGAAACTCAAAGAGTATGTCAGTGGAAAGGCTTTCCTCTACATTTTTCCTGCCGTTAGAAAGGCATTGGAAGAAGGCTCTGGCAAAGTCCGCAAAGAAATCCTTATCAACTGGCTCGACATTGAGTCATGCCGTGTATGCGACGAATGTGGCGCAATCATACAGAAAGGTTGGTACAATATGGGGAAGTACGCCTGCTGTGACGAATGTGTCATACAACAGGAAAACATCACCCGCAAAGAGTTTGATCACTATCAAATCTACGAGAGCACCATTCAGGAGTATCTTGACAACGAGAGAGAAGAACGGAAAGCTGAAAGCCTTACGCAAGAGGAAATCGCCACTTTGCTGGATGTTATACTTCCCGACTGTGATGCCTACTACACCGAATGGGGTTAGGGGGACAGGTGGAGAATAAAGAGGTTGGGACTGTGAAAGATGGAAAATTAAAAAAAGATGAGAGAAACGAGTGACGAGTGATGAGTGATGAGTGACGAGTGATGAGTGGTGGGCATAAAAAACGTCCCTACAACGGAGGATGCTGTAGGGACGAGGGATGAATCGTAGGGGATTAGTTGTTTTCAGGACGCAGTTTACGTACCGTTTCGGCGGCGCGCCACATCTCCTTGTTACGCATGGCCTCAAGTTCCTTGTTGAGGTTTTCGCGGTAGTCGGGTTTCGAATTGCTATCGATGGAGATCTGCGCCTCGGTACCATTCTGTACGGAGAGATAGAGCCATTCCATGACCGGTTTGATGGCCTCGCGGAAACGAGGTGCCCAGTCGAGGGCGCCACGCTGCGCTGTGGTAGAGCAGTTGGCGTACATCCAGTCCATACCCTTCTCCGCGAAGAGCGGGCCAAGGCTCTGGGTAAGTTCTTCCACCGTCTCGTTGAATGCCTCTGAGGGAGAGTGACCATGTTCGCGGAGCACTTCATACTGAGCCTCGAGCAGTCCCTCGATGGCACCCATGAGCGAGCCACGTTCACCAGTAAGGTCGGATGTGGCTTCGCGCTGGAATGTCGTCTTGAAGAGGTAGCCAGCACCAATTCCGATACCGAAAGCGATGGTTTTCTCCTCTGCCTTGCCTGTTGCATCTTGGTAGACAGCATACGAGCAGTTCAGTCCACGTCCTTCGAGGAACATCGTGCGCAGAGACGTGCCCGAGCCCTTGGGAGCGACGAGGATGACATCGATATCCTCTGGCGGCACCACACCTGTGCGGTCGTTCCAGTTGATGGCGAATCCATGCGAATAGTATAGTGTTTTGCCTTTGGTGAGGTACGGTTTAATTTTCGGCCATGCCTGAATCTGTCCTGCGTCGGAGAGAAGCATGCACACGATGGTGCCTTTCTGAGCCGCCTCTTCGATGGAGAAGAGCGTTTTACCCGGTACCCATCCGTCGGCCACCGCCTTCTCGTAGGTCTTTCCTTCGCGCTGTCCAACGATGACGTTGAAGCCATTGTCGCGGAGGTTGCAAGCCTGACCCGGTCCCTGGATACCATATCCGATGACCGCAATTGTTTCGTTTTTGAGCACTTCGCGTGCTTTTTCCAATGAGAACTCTTTACTGGTGACCACCGTTTCGATGACACCGCCGAAATTCATTTCTGCCATTTTTTTTGGAAATTAAAAGGAAGTAAAAGAGAAGTTAAAGGGAAGCAAAAGGGACATTACCCAATAATACGCATCCAAAAACTACTTCTGATACTTCATGTTATTACTTATGATATAGTCTTACTTTCTATTTTCTTTTAAATTTGGCTGCAAAGTTACAAATTATTACCGAAACGGCAAAATAATTATGGATTTTTCAGGAATTGGGTAATTTGGGAGTTTGAAAGTTTGGACATTACCTATAGGGAGACAAGCACATCACTATAGAGTAGACAAGCATGAGCAACTACTTAAATTGCGTAAACAGCAATCTACTTCTCACCACCTCCGTTTCTTCAGAGCCTGAACCTTGAGCCGTTATCCTGACGGAAAAGTCGTTGGGTTCGTTTTCACACCTATAGAACCGGAGCATTTCGCCCTCGTGCGCCTCAGCCACATACGCTATTTCGAAGCGTCGCAACGAATGGGTTTTGTACCAATCGAGTTTGAACAAGTCGAGCACATGTTCAATATACTTGATGCTGTTGACATGTCCGTTCATATCGATATCGTCGTACGCCGCCATTGCCGTTGCCACGAGTTCCGCATCATCCGTCATCCTCACCCTGGAACTCTTGTCGATGGGACAATCCAGTTCACGCGTGACATAGTTGACGATGTCGCCGTCGTGTATCTCCATGAGGTTAACTGGCTGTCGTGTTTCCGTGTCGATCATCGCCCATACCGAGCGACCGTAGCCATAGACTTTACCTGTGGACTGCTCTTCGACCTTGAAGTTACGATTGGTGAAGTAGCGCATGGCATTTTCCACCCATGTATATACGAAGAAGCGGTCGTACGCCTTTGGCATTTCCTCCATCTCGACAGCAAGCCGTGAGAGCACCCATGTTTTGTTGATGGTGTTGAGGTAGTTCATGCCGAACCCCCGGTCATTGGAATGGAAGTCAGCCGCATTGAGCAGGTGGTTTCCGAGGTGTCCCATGAACAGTTGTCTTTGGAAGTCGCAATGGAACGGCTCCGCCATGAACGGGTATTTCCCTATTTTTGGTTTATTCTCCATTTTTTCCACTCTTTTCCTGTTCTTCCAAGAATTCGCTAACCGACTCGACAAAGCTTCGCGTGATGGCGATGCGTCCGCTCCTTGTGTACTGGAGCAGACATCCGAAATCATCGAGTTTATAGTACAGGTTGGTTATATCCTCCGTCATGCCACCCAGCATCACGGCTGTGTAGGTGGGATTCACCTCGAGCACACGTGCATCGTGTCGGCGTATGGTACGTGATATCTCCGGATTCTCCATCACCTTGTCGGTGGACAGTTTATAGAGTGCCACCTCTTGTATGAAGAGTTGTTCGTCGGTATAGTAATTCGCTTTCACCACATCGATTTTCTTCTCTATCTGTTTGGTGATTTTCTGTATCTGGTCTTCATCGCTCCATGCCGTGATGGTATATTTGTGGATGCCCTTGATGGACGACGCCGACACGTTGAGGCTTTCGATATTCACTTGTCGCCGAGTGAACACCGCCGTGATTTGGTTGAGGATGCCCGCCACATTTTCAGAAAAGACGAGCAGGGTATATAGTTTTTTTTCCATTGTTTTTTAGGAGTGAAGGAGTGATAGGAGTGAAGGAGTGAAGACAATAGTCCATAGGTTAATGGGTGGCGGCAACAGTGTTGCTGGATAGCGGACAAGATGTGAATTAGTAATTATGAATTTCAAGCATCATGTCGTCGACGTTGAGGCCCGGAGGAGTCATCGGGAGCACGTCGTCCTCTTCGAGGATGGCACATTCGAGGATGTATGGCCCCGGGGTAGTCAGCATTTTTTCCACCGCCTCTTTGAGATATTCGCGTTCGATGACCACCTCATAAGGTATACCGTATCCCTTGGCGATATACATATATGACGGGTTCAGCATCCGCGTGAATGATTTCCGTTTGTTCCAGAACATGTCCTGCCACTGGCGAACGTTGCCGAGGTAGTTGTTATTGAGCAGAATCATTTTCACCGGCACCTGCTGTTCCATGATGGTGCCCAATTCCTGTATGCACATCTGGAAGCCGCCATCACCCATGAAACAGCATATAGTGCGTTCGGGAGTCCCGAATGATGCCCCTATAGCCGCCGGCATGCCGTAGCCCATGGTGCCCAGTCCACCGCTGGTACAGAGACTTCTGTTACGCAGGAATTTGAAATAGCGCGTGGAGAAGAGTTGGTTCTGTCCCACGTCGGTGACGAGCACCGCCTCGCCTTTTGTGGCCTCCGCCACCACATTGACCACCTCGCCCATGAGCAGCGGTCCCTTTTTGGGATGTATGGCCGGTTCGATGACTTTTGCCATCTCTTTTTCCTGGAGCGGCACGAACGAGTCACGCCACTGTTTGTGGTCGGCAGTATTGATGAGTTTCGTGATTGCCGGCAGCGACACTTTACAGTCGGCCACCACCGCCACGTCCGTCTTCACGTTCTTGTCAATCTCGCTCACGTCGATGTCGAGATGAATGATTTTCGCCTGTTTGGCATACGTTTTCAGGTTGCCCGTCACACGATCGCTGAACCTCATACCAATGGCGATAAGCACGTCGCATTCCTGTTCCATGATGTTAGGCGCATAGTTGCCGTGCATGCCCAGCATTCCCATGTTGAGTGGGTGGTTCGACGGCATGGCGCTCAGGCCAAGCATCGTCCGAGCCGCCGGTATGTCGCCCTTTTCGAGGAAAGCCAACAGTTCTTCCTGCGCATTTCCCAGTTCGACACCCTGTCCCACCAACGCCAGCGGTTTCTGGGCATTGTTGATAAGCTCCGCCGCACGTTCCACCGCCGAATGGTCGAGTTTCGGCCATGCCACATAGGAACGCACCAAGTCGACATTACACGGTAGGAAATCAACCATTTCCGTCTGAGCATTTTTCGGGAAGTCGAGCACCACCGGTCCCGGTCGTCCGCTCCGTGCGATGTAGAACGCCCTGCTCACCGCCCATGCGATGTCGTCGGCATGTTGGATTTGGAAACTCCATTTCGATATTGGCTGAGCCACGCCCACGAGGTCGACCTCTTGGAATGCGTCGGTACCCAGGGCGTTCACGCCGACCTGTCCGGCGATGACCACGATGGGAGTGGAGTCCATCATCGCATCGGCCACACCCGTGAGCGTGTTTGTCGCTCCAGGACCACTGGTGACGATGCACACCCCCACCTTGCCCGACACCCTGGCAAATCCTTCGGCGGCATGCGCTGCCCCCTGTTCGTGTCGTACAAGGATATGGTTAAAAGCCTTTTTGGCACCCCTCGTGTAGTCGTAGAGTGCGTCGTAGACAGGCATGATGGCCCCACCGGGGTAACCAAAAATGGTTTTCACCCCTTCGTGTTGGAGCGCCATCATCATTGCTTCAGAACCTTTTACTTTCATGGGATAGGAAACCTCCCCCTACCCCCTCCCAAGGAGGGGGAAAAGGGCTGGGATTTATTATTTTAAATAGTTATTGCTATGCACAACTTACAATGATCAACGTTCATCATCGAGGATGCGGACGCCACCCTTGTCGGCCGAGCTGACGCTCTGGGCGTAGGCACGCAGCGCTTTTGACACCTGACGATTGCGTTTGAGCGGCTGCTGGGGCCGCCTGTTGAGTTCCTCGTCAGACAGTTTGACACTGATGGAGCGCGATGGGATATCGATGACGATAGTGTCGCCGTCGACGATTTTCCCGATGTTTCCACCATTCGCCGCCTCTGGCGAGATGTGTCCGATGGACAATCCGCTGGTACCGCCCGAGAACCGTCCGTCGGTAATGAGCGCACACTCCTTGCCGAGGTGCATCGACTTGATGTATGACGTGGGATAGAGCATCTCCTGCATGCCCGGACCGCCCTTCGGTCCTTCGTGTGTAATGACGACGCAGTCGCCACTCTTCACTTTCCCTCCGAGGATGCCCTCGCAAGCATCTTCCTGGGAGTCGAAGACCACAGCCGGTCCCTCGAAGTGCCACAGGCTCTCGTCGACACCCGCCGTCTTCACCACACAGCCATCCTGAGCAATGTTTCCGAAGAGCACCGCCAGGCCGCCATCTTTGGTGTAAGCATGTTCGATGTCACGTATGCATCCGTTTTCTCGGTCCTTGTCGAGCGACCATGTCTTTTTCTGGCTGCCCATCTTGGTGGAGAACTTGCCAGCAGGGGCACTGGTATAGATGCGTTTGGCCTCATCGTCAATCTTCGTGCCGGTGATGTCGTATTTCTCTATCGCCTCTTTGAGCGTCAGTCCATCGACACGCGCCACATCGCCGACAATCAGTCCACCCTTGTCTAGTTCATTGATGATGCCCAGGATGCCACCCGCACGGTTGCACTCCTGCACGCTGTAACGCTGTGTGTTCGGAGCCAGCTTGCAGAGGCAAGGCACTTTACGCGAGAGCGCATCGATGTCAGACATTTTGAAGTCGACACCCGCCTCCTGCGCTACCGCCAGCAGGTGAAGGACCGTATTGGTGCTGCCACCCATGGCTATGTCGAGCGTCATGGCGTTGAGGAATGCCTCGCGTGTGGCTATGGAGCGTGGGAGCACGCTCTCGTCGCCCTCCTCATAATAGGCGAGCGCATTGTTGACAATCTGCCGTGCCGCGTCGCGGAAGAGGGTGATTCTGTTCTCGTGTGTAGCC
The DNA here is from genome assembly GCA_900313615.1 of uncultured Prevotellaceae bacterium. Classification (GTDB taxonomy): domain Bacteria; phylum Bacteroidota; class Bacteroidia; order Bacteroidales; family Bacteroidaceae; genus Prevotella. The sequence goes on along the minus strand of OMRP01000028.1, from coordinate 1,574 downwards.
AATATGGTGCCGTTGCCCGGCAGCGCCAGTCCAATGGCCTCGGTGAGCGAGTTCATCGAGTTGGCCGTGAACATGCCCGAGCAGCTACCACATCCCGGACAGGCACATTGTTCGAGTTTTTTCAGTTCATCGTCGGACACCGTCGTGTCAGCACCTTTTATCATTGCCGTCACGAGGTCGGCATTTTCGCCATGCCAGTGTCCAGCCTCCATTGGTCCACCGCTACAGAAAATGGTAGGGATGTTCAGACGCATAGAAGCCATGAGCATACCCGGTGTCACCTTGTCGCAGTTGGAGATACATATCATAGCATCCGCCTTGTGAGCGTTGACCATATATTCGACGGAGTCGGCGATGATGTCACGTGAGGGCAGCGAATAGAGCATGCCATCATGTCCCATGGCGATACCGTCGTCGATAGCTATGGTGTTGAATTCCGCCGCATAGCAGCCCATGCTCTCTATCTCTTGTTTGACAATCTGTCCTATCTCATGCAGATGAGTATGTCCGGGGACGAACTGCGTGAACGAGTTGACCACGGCGATAATGGGTTTACCGAATTGTTCATGTTTCATGCCAGCCGCCACCCAAAGGGCGCGTGCTCCTGCCATTTTTCTGCCTTCGGTGCAAACGGCGCTTCTTAGTTGATGTTTCATCTTATTTGTGTTGATAATTATTATAGGGGCTATAGATGTGATAGGAACTATAGCGCTAATAGATGCTATAGCTATGATAGATGCTATAGGTGGTATAGGCGTTATAGGGTTCCTACTGGGGTAATAAATAGGGTTTTGCCAATTTGGGGGCAAAGGTACGAAAAAATAAAAGATTATAGCATTAATAAGGTTAAAAACTTCAAGGCGGGGGAGAAATAGCTTCCCCGCCTTTTCTACAAAAGGTATATCTTAGGAGTGGGCTTTCACAACCACCCCGTTGTATGTTGTCACAACCACCCCGCCCTAATTTCTGTGGAGAAAGAAATCTGCATAATTTGAATAATTAGAATAATATTTTTACGTTGAATTGCCGTGAATTTAACGCGAATTCACATGAATTCTTCACCGATTAAAAGACATCTAAACCGACCTAATCAAACCTTAAATAGACGTGCGTAAATTGCTAAGGGGGGAAAAGACAATTGTGACTGTCATCGACAAAAATATCGTGGCAGCTGCCGTAAATACAGTGATTGAGAGGGGTGACACTAAAAGAGATACTAAAACTTTAGGAGAAAAGACGTAAACGATTGGCAAAATAAAAACTGCGTCAAGGTGTCGCAGTTTTGGAGGTTAATTATCTTCTTCTCTCAGCATAAACCTTGGCTTATATACGCTCAATCCTCTTGATGTGACGTGAAGTATATTCATGTATATTATTTATAAACAAATCCAATTCTTTTACTTTTAGAATTCCTGATATTTTCACTGTGACAATAAGACCTAACGTGTGAAATATCTTGATTGTGGCCATAGAGAATACTGTCAACAATCTGTTTTCGTGCGATATTTTCAATCTGACCGCCACTGAAATCATAGCTCTCTGCAAGACTTCTCGCTTCTTCACAACTAAGGGAG
>OMRP01000029.1 GCA_900313615.1 uncultured Prevotellaceae bacterium | reverse complement strand
CTTGTCAGCAAGAGAACGCAGTTCCTTGACAAATGCAGGGATATGCTTACTCGATAAACGCATTCCAACGATTGGGATATGCTTGTTAAGCGACTGGCCATAGATGAGACAGTCGAAAGACTTTCCCTTAACATTCTCTACCAACACGCCATAATCCCTACCGGTTACCGACGAGTGCCAGGAACCATATCTCTGAGCACTCGCACAGAGACAACATACCGTAGCGACGGCTAATAATAGCAGTTTTTTCCTCATTTCTTTTGAGCTTTACAACATTTCTTGTCGGCCTTGCAGCAATCCGCCTTCACGTACTCCACCTGGACATCGTCCTTTCCGCTAATCTCCGGTTTACAACCCTCCGCCAGGATTATCTTCTTAAGCCATGAAGCATTGCCGACATGTAGTTTTTCGAGTTTCGTCTGGTTTCGCAGGTCGATTTCTTCCACGGGTGTGGTACCTACTCCAAGTGCGGTGAGGTTGGGGAAATACTTCAGGAAATCGTAATTGTCGATGACATTCGAGCGGCCACCTCTTTCAAGAGACAGATACGTTGCCTTCTTTGCCTCACAGCAATCCACGATGCCGTCGCCATTGGTGTCAATATCCTTGAAGCACTGTGAGAAGATGTTATTGTCTTCTATCTTGACAACCGTTACTTTCTCTTTCTTCTCTGCTTTGCAGCACTCCTTCTTCTCCTTATCACAACACTTATGTTCTTGCGCCTGTGCAGCACCAATAGCCACAAAGGCAATTGCTAATGATAGAATAAATCGTTTCATAATAGTCTTATTTATATTAATTCTTTATATTACTTCCATAATTTAAATGCATCAGCTTTAACCTGTTCACGCGCCTCGCCTAAAGAATAATCGTCTCTTTTATACTTAATAGATGTAGAATTAACAAATACTCCATAGTTTATATTGTCCTTGCTTACAATATAAAAGGTATGTTCTACGTTTTGGTAGGAAAGTCTTTGGCTGGAGGAATCTGTGCCGACGCTCCCACAACACTTGCCAACATAATGGCTGTAAATACGAATCTTTTCATACGCTTCTACTTATACTCCACTTTTGCCTTAACTCCCTTGTAAGCCACAGGATACTTGATTTCTGGCTTGCAGCCCTTGGCGAGAACGATGGTCTTCAACATGCGGCAGTCGCTGAGGTCCAACTCTGTCAATTTCGGACAACAACTTACATCCACCGTCTCGGAATAGGTTAAACCTGCATGGAAATACTCAAGATTGGGGAATTTCTGCAAATCCTCATACGACTTGATGTTGCGCATGAAACTCTTGAAGTTCATCAGGCTGAGTCTCGTAACGGCAGCCGCCTCTTCCTTTGAGATTACACCATCTTTGTCAGCATCCACTTTGTTCCTGAGACAGAAGTCCTTTATGGCATCGTCCTTGAACCATGATTATAAGATTTTTAGTTAATAATTTCTGCAAATATAGCGAATTAACGCACTTTTGTCAAGAGTTTTTTCCTATTAGTTCATAGGAGATTCCCTATTATTTGGAAAAATCCTAAGTATTAATCTTTTACGGACTTTTAGTTATCAATGGCAAATATAATAAATAACTCTCAAAGTGTATCATTTATAGGACACTTTTTTATTTTTATTAAAATAATAAAAAAAGACATTTTCGGGGCATTAATATGTACATCAATCGTAAATATTTCGTATCTTTGCAAAGATTTATCAGTGAACAACTAAAAACAATCATAATAAAGAATTACAAATGAAAAGAATCATGACTATGGCAATGGGCCTCGTGCTCGCCATCGGCGCTTTTGCGCAAGACAACAAACCTGTGTTCACCACCGTGAAGGAGATGCCTATCACGAGCATCAAGGACCAGAACCGCTCGGGCACCTGCTGGGCTTACTCCACCCTATCGTTCTTTGAGAGCGAAATTCTGAAGAAGACCGGCAAGACCTATGACCTGTGCGAGATGTTCATCGCCAACAAGGACTATATGGAGCGTGCCATCCTCACCGTTCGCATGCATGGTGACAGCCAGTTCTCACAAGGTGGTAGCGCCGAGGACGTGCTCGACATCATCAAGGCCTATGGTATCTGTCCCGAGAACGCCATGCCATTGCCCGGCACCCCGCAGGGTGACTCTTTGGCCAACTTCAACGAGTTCTTCAGTGTGATGGAACCCTATGTGGACGCTGTGGCAAAGAACAAGGCAAAGAAAATCTCCAATCAGTGGCGCGAAGGTCTGCAAGGCATCATCGACGCTTATCTGGGTAAATGTCCCGAAACCTTCACCTACGAAGGCAAGACCTACACCCCGCAATCGTTTGCCTCGAGTCTCGGTCTTGACTGGAACGACTATGTGAGCATCACCAGTTACACCCACCATCCCTTCTACACCCAGTTTGCCGTCGAGGTACAAGACAACTGGCGTTGGGGGCTGAGTTACAATGTGCCCATGGACGAGATGATGCGCATCATCGACTACGCCCTTGAGAACGGATACACCGTGGCTTGGGGTGGTGACGTGAGCGAAGACGGTTTCACCCGCAAAGGTCTTGGTATCGCCTACGACACGAAGGCTGTGCAGAGCCTCACCGGCAGCGACGCCGCGAAGTGGCTGCGCCTGAGTTCCTCGCAGAAGAGCGAGAAGTTTGACTCGCTAGGAGTCAACGCCCCCGAGATTGTTCCCACCCAAGAGAAGCGTCAGGAGCGTTTTGACAACTGGGAGTTGACCGACGACCACGGCATGCACATCTACGGCATTGCAAAAGACCAGAATGGCAAGGAATATTACATGGTGAAGAACTCATGGGGTGAGTACGGCGACTACAAAGGCACATGGTACATGACCAAAGCTTTCGTTGCCCACAACACCATGGACTTCCTCATCAACAAGGATGCCATTCCCAAGGATATCCGCAAGAAGCTGGGAATCTGAGAAAGGTAAAAAAGTAAAAAGGTAAAAGGGTAAAAGGGGGAAAGTGAATAATGAAAGGAGAATTAATGAAAGGCGGAAAGAAACGATAAATAGTGAAAGGTGAATGGTGGAGAATTTCACCATTCACCTTTTCACGATTCTCACCAAAAAACTATATCGTTCCCATCAGTGACAACAAGATACAATTCACCATCGACGACAAGACTCCGAGTATTTACAACCGAATGAGTAGTTATGTGACGATAGATTAGGAGCGGGATATTTGCGTTAATAATGTTTAACAACGCAGATATATCATTTTTTATTAGTAACTTTACACGCCATTTTATGCACATGCGAAAATGGCGTGCTTTTTTGATGCCCAGGCACCAAGACCTAGTACCCAATATCCAATACCCACCCCGACCCTCCCAAAGGGAGGGGGAGAAAAAAGAAGGGGGGGGGAGAAAAAAGGGTGGAGAAAAAAGAAGGAAAAGGAGAAGGAAGGAAAAGGAGAAGGAGAAGGAAGAGAGGGACTTTACGACTGGAAAGAATAAAAATAATAACATAAATGCATTTTAAATGGAACTACGAACCCCCTACACCCGAGCAGAAGAGAGCAGCTAAGGAACTTGGCGAGAAGATCGGCATGAGTCCTTTGCTTGCCCAATTGCTTATCCGGCGCGGCATCACCACCGAATCGGCGGCCAAGCGGTTTTTCCGTCCCCAGTTGGCCGACCTGATTAACCCCTTCTTGATGAAGGACATGGATGTGGCCGTTGACCGTTTGAATGATGCGATGGGCCGCAAGGAGCGCATCTTGGTGTATGGCGACTACGACGTGGATGGTTGCACCGCCGTAGCGTTGGTCTATAAATTTCTGCAACAATTTTATTCGAACATCGACTACTATATCCCCGACCGTTACGACGAGGGATATGGAGTCAGTCGTAAAGGCATTGAGTATGCCAAGGAGACCGGCGTCAAGTTGGTTATCATCCTTGATTGCGGTATCAAGGCTATAGAAGAGATTGCCTATGCCAAGGAAGAAGGCATCGACTTCATCATCTGCGACCATCACGTGCCCGACGAGGAGATGCCTCCCGCCGTTGCCATCTTGAACCCCAAGCGCGAGGACGACAGTTATCCTTTCAAGCAGTTGTGCGGTTGCGGTGTAGGTTTTAAGTTTATGCAAGCCTTTGCCAAGAACAATGGCATCCCCTTCTCTCGTCTCATTCCGTTGTTGGATTTCTGCGCCGTGAGCATCGCCGCAGATTTGGTTCCCGTGACCGACGAGAACCGCATTTTGGCCTTCCATGGTCTGAAGCAGCTGAACCAGAATCCCAATATCGGTCTGAAGGCCATCATTGACATCTGCGGGTTGAACGGCCGTGAGATATCGATGAGCGACATCATCTTTAAGATTGGTCCTCGCATCAATGCCTCTGGTCGTATGGAGAACGGCAAGGAGAGTGTCGACTTGCTGATAGAGCGCGATTTTGCCGTTGCCCTGAGCAAAGCCAGCCACATCAACCTGTATAATGAGCAGCGCAAGGACATCGACAAGCAGATGACCGAGGAAGCCAACCAGATTGTGTCGAAATTAGAGAGTCAGAAGCACCGTTCGAGCATTGTTCTTTATGATGAGAACTGGAAGAAAGGCGTCATCGGTATTGTCGCTTCACGTCTCACCGAGATTTATTTCCGTCCTACCGTTGTCTTGACCCGCGATGCCGAGTTTGCCACGGGCAGTGCCCGCAGTGTTGCCGGTTTCGACGTCTATGCCGCCATCAAGAGTTGCCGTGACCTGCTGTTGAACTTCGGAGGCCACACCTATGCCGCTGGTCTCACATTACGTTGGGACGACATCAAGGAGTTCCGCCAGCGTTTCCAGCGTTACGTTGACGAGCATATCCTTCCCGACCAAAAAGAAGCCATCCTCGACATCGATGCTGTTGTCGATTTCAAGGATATCAATTCCAAGCGCCTGCATAATGACCTGAAGCGTTTTGCCCCCTTTGGTCCTGGCAATGAGAAACCCCGTTTCTGCACTATCGGCGTATACGATTTCGGCACCAGCAAGGTGGTGGGCCGCGACCAAGAACATATCAAGTTGGAGTTGGTTGACTCCAAGTCAAACAATGTGATGAACGGCATTGCCTTTGGCCAGAGTGCCGCCGCGCGCTATATCAAGTCGCACCGTAGTTTCGACATCGTCTACACCATGGAAGACAACATTTTTAAGCACGGCAGCATCCAATTACAGATTGAAGACATCCGTCCGACGGATGAGTGACGAATGAGGAGTGAGGGGTGATGAAGAATGACGAGTTACGAGTGAGGAGGAAAGATTGGACCGTTACGAACAAGTACTGAAGCGTTACTGGGGTCACGACCATTTTCGTGGTATCCAGCGCCAGATTATAGAAAGTATCGACAGCGGCCACGACACGTTGGGTTTGATGCCCACGGGTGGTGGCAAGAGTATTTGTTTTCAAGTGCCCGCCCTCCTTCACGATGGTGTTTGCATCGTGATAACCCCGTTGATAGCGCTGATGAAAGACCAGGTGGCCCATCTTCGCAAGCGCGGCATTCTCGCCTCTGCCATCTATTCCGGCATGAGCCGTCAGGAGATTATCACCGTGTTGGAGAATGCCATTTTCGGCGGAGTGAAACTGTTGTACGTATCCCCCGAGCGTCTGAGCACCGAGATTTTCCAAGTGAAGCTTCGTCATATGCATGTCAGCTTCATCACCGTCGACGAAGCCCATTGCATCAGTCAGTGGGGTTATGATTTCCGTCCCTCGTATCTGGAAATCGCCCATATCCGCACCCTCGTTCCCGCAGCCCCCATCCTCGCGCTTACCGCCACCGCCACCCCTGTTGTCGCCGCCGACATCCAGCACCAGCTTGCCTTTTCCAACGGCAGGGAATACAAGATGAGTTTTTCACGTGAGAACCTCATCTACGTGGTACGCAACGCCCCCGACAAAGAAGCCGAGTTGCTGCATATTCTCCGTTCCACGCAAGGCAGTGCCATCGTGTATGTGCGCAGCCGTCGCAAGGCACGTGAAATAGCCCAGTTTTTGGTAAACGAAGGCATCAGTGCCACGTTCTACCATGCCGGTTTGGAACCCGCCACCAAAGACCAGCGCCAACAGTCGTGGCACAACGACAAGGAGCGTGTGATGGTAGCCACCAATGCCTTTGGCATGGGCATCGACAAGCCCGATGTCCGTTTAGTGATACACACCGACTGTCCCGACTCCCCCGAAGCCTATTTCCAAGAGGCAGGCCGTGCAGGTCGTGATGGGGAGCGTTCGTGGGCCGTCCTTCTCTACAACGGCAGTGACCATCGAAAGTTACGCAAGCGAGTTGGCGACACCTTCCCTTCGAAGGAGTTTATCCGCGAGATTTACGACCACCTGTGTTATTATTTCGAGGTAGGCATCGGCAGTGGCAACGGCGCCACTTTCGCCTTCGACATCGAGAAGTTCTGCCATGTGTTCAAACATTTCCCCGTGCAGACCGACGCCGCCCTGCATATCCTAGAGCGCAGCGGCTATATCGCCTACAGCACTGAGCCCGACAACCGTTCTCGCCTGTTCTTTTTGCTCAACCGCCATGAACTGAATCTCTTGGAACAGCTTGCAGGTCTCGAAGAACGGGTTATTACCGCCCTTTTGCGCCTTTATGGTGGATTGTTCACCGAATACGGTTATATTGAAGAAGGGTATGTTGCCATACAAGCCGGTGTCAGCCGCCAAGAGGTGTATAACACGTTGAAAGAACTGAAGCGCCGCCATATCCTCGACTACATTCCCCAAAGCGGCACCCCGCTGATTACCTTTACCCGCCGTCGCGAAGATGGTTGTGACCTAATGATTCCCCCCTCTGTATATGAAGAACGCCGCGAGCAGTATGAGAACCGCATCAACGAGATGTTGCGTTATGCCACCAACGACACGGTGTGTCGCAGCCGCCAGTTGCTAGCCTATTTCGGCGAGACCGACAGCAAGGACTGCGGTCATTGCGACGTTTGCCAAAAGGGGCACCGACAACAAAGCGGCGATGCGCGCCAACAGATATTGCAGTTGTTGTCCGATAGTGCGCCCCACCCCATCAGCGATTTACACACGCTACGATTGCCCAAGGCCAAGTTGGACAATGCCTTGGAGAAGTTAGTGCAAGAAGAAGTGATAAGGATTGACGGAGGAGAGATTATTATGAGTGACGAGTGACGAGTTATGAGTGACGAGTTATGAGTGAGTGTGTTAAATTTAAAGATAATTGTCATGAAGAAACAGTATGCATTTTGCGCCATCATATTGTTGGCCGCCATCATTTGTTCATGCGTAAGTAGCAATGAACTGACAGCAGAGAACGGTATGAAAATTCAGAGGACAAAAGCCGTTGACCTCGGTCTCAAAAGTGGCACGCTGTGGGCAAGCCATAATCTAGGTGCGAAGAGTCCAGAAGGTTACGGACACTATTTAGCATGGGGAGAAACAAAACCTAAGAAGAGATACACTTGGGCAAACTATAGTTATCTTAAAAGCGACCCATCCGACAAAGAAGGGCATGAATTTCACACATTTAGCCCCAAGGGGCGCACTATACTCGTAGGTGACAAAAAGGCTGATGCTGCCACAGCGCTATGGGGTGAAAAGTGGTGTATGCCCACAAAGGAACAAATCGACGAGCTATTGCGCGATTGCGATTGGACATGGACACGACTTCGAGGGGTTAACGGTTTTGTCGTGACAGGACCAAATGGTCAGAGCATCTTCATGCCAGCGGCAGGCTCATACTTTGAGACTGATACTAAATGTTTCGCTGAAGGCGAGACCCTTTATTACTGGTGCGGAGAACTTTGTTCTTCTGAAATCCTTGTCGACAGAGCCAGTTGTCTCATATATGAGCAAGATTATCCTAAGTTTTATGACCGTAATGGTGACCGTTGTGACGGAAAGACCGTGAGACCTGTCATGTCAAGAGCCACAAAACCGTAATTAGGATTTAGAATCGAGAAGTTTCGATAACATACAATTACACTCGATAATCTATCGTGAACACGAAGCCACAGTCGGTGCAGATACATGTACCGTCTTCATATATGTCGATGTTTGGGCTGCCACATTCAGGGCAAATGATGTCGAAGTTTAGCATAGAGTAAATAGGTTAAAAATGGAATAATATGGGCATTATTACTAAAAGAACCACTGACTTTGTTTACAAATATATGTTATTTCTTTCTAAAATAAAAGCAATAATAATGTTATCTGGCAAATTAAACAATAAAACAGGATTCCAACTACCAGATATTATTGTCAAAAAGGCAGTTCGTATAATGGATCATCTTCTGAAACGTGGATTGTCGGCTGATACTGTCCCAAAAAGTGTGTCTGAGAAGGCTGGCATGAAAAAGGGGACCTATCATCCCTGACCAGTCCCCTAAAGTCTGTACCTTTGCGTTGTGAAA
>OMRP01000030.1 GCA_900313615.1 uncultured Prevotellaceae bacterium | reverse complement strand
GCAGGCCGCGGAAGTTGGCGGTGTAGGCATGGCTGTCGGGCCACATCAGTGTGTTGTTCCCAGTGAGGAACAGAATTTTCTGGTTGTCATTCTCCAAATGGGTTTGACTGAAGACGGGGATGAACGAAACATAGTCTGTCTCGTAGGAATTCACATCATTTTTAATCACCACACCAGTGAACGTCGGGTCTTTCACGTCGCCCGTGGCAGCAGACACCTTGATAAGATAGGGTTTACCAGCCTCGATAGATGTTGCTCTCGTGAAATTTATGGTCACATCGAGTTCTCTATTATTGATTGTTGATCCTTTCATCTCCATTAGTTCAACGTCTTCGCCGAAGCGCTTCTTCAGCATGGTTTCATCCACGTCGAAGGGCAGGCCGATGGTACTGTAGCAGCCATCACCGAAGATGGTGCGGCCAATCTTCACACTGATGGGCTCGCCGTTGTACTTGGCCAGGCGTTCGGTATTGTCAATGTGCTCATCCACAACGGGCAGACCAATCTCCACCTCATGGTCGCTGTTCTTGTAGATGTCGAAGAGGGTGCCCTCATACAGTTCCTCGTCCAGCTTGAAGTGTTGCAGTTCCGTGGTGCTCACGTTGTCGCCATAGCCGGTAGTCACCACGCCGCAGGTGGGTGTGAAGCCGGTGTCGGTGGTGTTGGCCTTGCGGATGCCCACGCCGATGGGTGTTGTCGTGTCCAATGCCCCGTTGACATTCACCTTGCAGGTGTTTTCTGCCGTATAGAGCAGCACGTTGCTGGGCGTTGCCCCGGTGTCCGTCAATGTGTTTCCGCTGATGTTCACCTTACCCTTGATGTCCACCACCTTATTATCGATATACATGGCACCGCCGCCGTTGAGGGCCGTGTTGCCCGTAATGACGATGCCGTCGCCCGTCGTTCCGCCGTCGATGGTGAATTTCTTACCGGCATGATAAATACCGCCGCCATAGCCGGCAAGAGTCTTATGCAATACTCCGTAGTAGTCATCGCCCTCTCCGGCTGTACCTCTGCATACGTTGCCGGTTATACGTGTTCCGCTAAGAAGCTGACAACTACCATCCTTTAAGGTTACAATACCGGCTCCATAACTTGAAGCCATATTGTCAGAAATCTCGCCATAGTTGACCAAAGTGCTAAAGCCATATACCAATAATCCCCCAGCAAATGCGGCCTTGTTTTGCGTAATCTTTCCATAATTATAGAATACATTATAGCCTGTATTTAATGCGACTCCTCCTCCTACACTTGAAGAGCTAGTATTGAAGACCTGATTATCAGTAATAACGCCATTGACTGTATTGGTGATTGTCGAGTGTGCAGTATATATTCCACCGCCTTGTGCCTGACTACCTGCACAATGTATGGTATTATGTGAAATTTCACCCTCGTTTATCATAGTCACCGCCGACACATCAGTAGCAAATCCCATTAAATCGACACCAGCTCCATGAGAAGTTTTAGTACCTTCCGCATTCAGTGAATTATAAGAAATTTTACCTGAATTGGTAAAAGACACTTTTCCATGTCCTTCTTTATTAATTATATACACACCACCGCCAAAAGCCCTTGTCCCGAAGCAAGAGTTATTAGAAATGGAACCATCATTAACAAAAACGATGTCATTGGTATCGTGTGTTGTGATGTAAACTCCGACCCCTCCTATGGTCGAATTTGGACATTCTCCTCTGTTATAAGTAATATGACCGTGGTTGGTAAAGGAACTTACTGCACTTACGCCAACTCCTTCTGCCCCATCTGTTCCTGCGGTGGACAAACTATAAATATAGTTATAAGATATGGAGCCTTCGTTGACAAATGATTGGGCAGAATAAGCATGGAATACACCTCCACCCCAACTGCAAGCAGTAGTTCCAGCATCTGTTTGTGCAAGTGCATTTCCTATGACATTAGCATTTTCCCCAATATGCAGGTCTCCTGCATTGAAAATGCCACCACCCAAAGGGGAAACAGGGGAAACAGATAAACGTTCGCAGACATTTCCCACTACATTTCCTCCAGAAAAAATCAGCTTACCCACATTGAAAATGCCACCTCCTACAAAACACCATGCTGTACTGGCATCACCCAGAGGGCTATTTCCACCCCATTGTTCAGGCGATTCAGACTTCCCTGTTCCGCCAGTGATGCAGCCACCGACGGTTGTCAGTCCGAAGCCATTTTCCGCGGTTGAGGGGTTCCGCCAGTAGTGGTAAGTCTCATGCTCTTCCCAGTAGCGGGTGGTCTTCGTGGCCGCATTGTCCTCAATGGTCAATGTCCTATCCTTACCAATGGAGATGACATGATCCGTATCACTTTCCTTTACCAGTTTGACAATGTGGTCGTTCAGGTCAAGCACCGTCTCACCCCCAGGCACCACCCAAGCGGCTGACAGCGTAACGTCAGTTGTGAGCCGATAAGTACCAGCTTCAGTAGGCAGTGCGTTTGTAGTTGACCACTCAATATAAGTCTGAGCCTGCATCTGCAAGGCAAACAGAGCAACAATGATCAAAAACAATTTCTTCATTTTCTTGTTCTTTCTTTTCTTTGGCTTCCAGTCCCTCATGGATGCAGATAATGATTTTAAAGTTTTCAAAGCGTGGGGACTATTGCTAATCTTGAGTTTGTTGAAATTCAGTAATTTCTTCATTTCGGTAGATTCTCAATACGCTTTTGTCATTAACTCAAGTTATCAGTGGCGAATACCTGCCAATGGGTGCTGCCACGAACTCTATGGTTGCAAAGATAATGGTTTCGGTATTTCCCTCTGCAAACTACCCGATAGTGATTTGACAATTTGCCAAACCACCATCCGAGCCCTCCCCCATTTTTTACTGTTTTGCGACGCTTTTTAATGAAATACAGAGGCACAAAGATGAAGACAAAAATCATACAAAAGCATCATATGAGGAGCTGTTACAACTGCTACCGCATAAGTGGAAACTCACACATCCGGAATCTGTCATGAATAAAACTGCATGATATAGGTATCACATATCAGTACAAAAGAATAAAAGCAGCTATATGCTTCACTTGAAGTTATAGCTGCTGTTATTATTGTATATTAGGTACAACTACCTGTAGTTTATCGAATGCTTACGATTTTTATACGTAGACGTCTTTATTAAACGATTCTGCTTATACGCCACAAGAAGTACGTTACCTCCCTGTGGCTTTTTTATCGCGTAATCATTCCTCTTCTTCGTCTTCTTCCCACATATTGAATTTCATTTGAGGCAGTGGCTCGGTTTCAATAAAACTTTCGCCGTTATCTTTGGCTCTACCATCGT
>OMRP01000031.1 GCA_900313615.1 uncultured Prevotellaceae bacterium | reverse complement strand
CGTCGATCCGGAGACCTTTGCTTGTCTCCCTGACTCCTTGTCTTCATGTCTCCCTGTCTTCGCTATCGGTGATGTGAACGGCCGTCAGATGCTCGCCCATGCCGCCGAGATGCAGGCGGTACATGCCGTGAACCAGATTCTGGGCAAGCATGACCATATCCGTTTCGACATCATGCCCGCTGCCATCTTCACCGAACCCGAGGCAGCCTGTGTAGGACCAACCGAAGACCAGCTCAAGCTGTAAGAAGTCCTTCTGGCGTGCCAATGGCAAGGCTCTGGCGATGGGTGAGACCGAAGGTCTCTTGAAGCTCTTCTGCGATGCTGACGGCGTGATCTTTGGTTGTCACGCCTATGGCGCCCACGCTGCCGATATCGTTCAGGAAGTGGCTGTCCTGATGTGCAAGCAGACGACGCTCAGCGAACTCGCCGATATGGTGCACATCCATCCTACGCTCTCCGAAATCCTTCGTTCTGCGGCTGAGGTATAGCTTTTTTTTCGAAATGTTTGCATGTTTGGGGGGAATTTTAATTTCTTTGCACCCAAAACTATGACTTTTGATTAAGTATTAACTCTATTAAAACAAAAGAATAATGAAAAAGATGAAGAATTTTTTGACGATGATTCTGCTGTCACTCACAATGTGCGTGACCAGTTGTGACAATTCGGTTGGTGTGCCCGACAAACCCGCTGAGCCTGAGGTTACCCTCGAGGATGCCCTGAATGATGGTACTGTCGTGGCCTTTACTTTCAACCTGAACGATGAGGAGTTCTACGTCGCCTTCGTGTTAAGGAGAAAAAGACTTCCGGTCTCGTGCTGACCGCTGTCATCGACATTAAGCAGAGTACTATGGAGGTGACACCAGGCGATCCGAAGTACAAGATATCCGGTGTGAAGATGAAGGTCTCCAACGTTGAGATAACCAATCTGCTGAAGAAGAAAGGCGAAGGTGTTACCTTGACCGACGCTCTGGTGAAAGGTGCAAAGGTGGAGGTGTCCTATTACTGGGAACGAAGCAAAACCCCAACCGTCTTCACTTTCACCAACGAAGGTGGAACATTCTCTTGCAAGACCACTGGGTACAATAATGATACCTTTGAAAAGGGTAGTCTGAGGTCGGAGGGCAACTTACTCCGTTTCAGTGTCATCAACAACGTGAATCCTTATTGCTCCCTCGAGATCGACTTCAATGTACCGAATATGAGCTACAAGTTCTTCACGGTCTTCCATGACTATTACGACTCCTTCAATATCAGCGTGAATGACACCGACATCACGTCGAATATTAAAAGGGAGTAGGGCTAATACGCTATCTCATAGAGGATGTGTCAAAATATATGCACATCCTCTATGAGTTTGTTCCAACAGGCGTTTTAAAGGTGAATCTTGCTACCATTAATGCGCGCAATTTCTAGATTTAATCCTTGCAATTTTTATCCTTAACAGGCTGTATTCTACCTCACTCATATGGCACTGCAAAGGTACAAAAAAAATCAGCATTCCTGCAAGCGTTTTTCGAATTAATTTTGAAATGTTAAAAAGCCATAGGAAAAGACAGCTTGCCGAAACGCCTAAACGCTGAAACGCCAACGCGCCTCAGTGAACCCTGGAAGAGTGTAGTTTCCGCCATTCCTTGACCCGGACTGTGATGTTCTCCGCCAGACATTCGCTGTAGAGCCACGGCTCACAGCTGTGGATATCGCCCACGTTGAGGAAACCTTTGTAGGCTGCATATTCCGAGCCGCTGTAGCCGCTGACGACGAGAACATGGTGCTCGGGCGACAGCGTGACGGTAATTGTGTCATGGAGCGTGGCGGGAATGGCGTCAGTCCGCCAGTTCACGGGGTTGATGCAGATGTCGGAGGCTGAGATAACGGGGATTACGTACTTCACATCTTTCACCGTGTTGTAGCAGATGGTGACGCCAGTGTCTGTCTCTCCCTCGGCGGGACGGATGTGGCTGCACTGAGCCATGTCAGCATTGGTCACCTTATAGCCTAGCACGTATGCCGCAGCCAATTGGCTGTATGTCTCGTCGTCGATGTGCTTCAGCAGTTCCACCACGGCCAGACCACCCTGACTGAAGCCCGCGATAACGAGCGGACGACGCTTGTCGCGCTGAGCCTGGAAGTGGTCGAAGGCTGCGCAGACGTCGCCAATCGAAAGTCGGGTACGATTCTTGATTGTGACTTCGTTCTGAGTCATCCAGGCCTCCATGGTGGTGTGGCGATAGAACGGCGCGAAGAAGCGGTGGCCAGGCGACATATACGCCACCACCTTGTTGGTCTCCAAATTGCCCATGTGCTTGCGATGCTCGGAGTTCCACACGTCGGCATAGTGGCATATCCTTCCATCCTCCGTCTTCCAGTCTTCCTCCCACGTCGATACGACGTAGAAGATGTCGGCTCCCGTGCCATCGGTGTCGCCATTAGCGGTCACCCACATGGTAGGGTCGTTGTAGTCGGGTGCTTGTGGAATATACGTTGCCTGTTCATACGAGTTCTCTGCGTTATTACTCTTCGACGAACACGATGCAAACGTGGCTGTACTACCAAGCAGGATGGCGGCTATCACCCATTGCAAAATTCTGCTCATAATTATTTACAGCGTTTTTAGGATATCTTCTACCACTTTGGGGAAATGCTCCATTTCGAGCATGTGCTCTTTCTCGGCGATGATCTCCACGGAGTCGTTTGGAGAAAGGGCTACACGGAACTGTGCGATAATCTCTCCTGCATCACATTCGGGGGTGACCCAGTGGACTGTCATACCTGTCTCCGTCTCTCCTGCGGCTTTCACGGCCTCGTGCACATGATGGCCCCACATGCCTTTGCCACCATATTTCGGCAACAGGGCTGGATGGATATTGATAATCCTGTG
>OMRP01000032.1 GCA_900313615.1 uncultured Prevotellaceae bacterium | reverse complement strand
CCGCGGTGTTTTTCATGGTTTTAAATCGTAACCATCACCCATTTTGACCAATAGGGATAATTGACCCTGTTTTCATCACCCATTTTGACCAATAGACCAGGTTTCGTAAGTGCTTTTTTCATGTCTGCGTAAACATTTTGTTTCAGTCTGTGCAAACATCCCATGCCTGACAATTTCACGCGATTATTCCTCCCGAAAAGAGGGAAAGTTCCATGATTCTTTAAAAAAAAATGTAAAAAGCGAGGAAATTGGAAAAATAAGATGTAACTTTACCGCTCGAATTTTATTTAGTAGCTAAACAAATACTTTTCCTGTATGAAAAATGTACCAATAATCAAGATTGGAATCGTCGCCGTTAGCCGCGACTGTTTCCCTGAGTCATTGGCAGTCAATCGTCGTAAAGCCGTGATTGCTAAGTATGTAGAGAAGTTTGGCAAAGCCGACATCTACGAGTGTCCCATCTGTATCGTCGAGAGCGAGATTCATGCTCAGCAGGCTCTTGAGGATGTGAAGAAGGCAGGATGCAACGCCCTTTGCGTGTATCTGGGCAACTTCGGTCCTGAGATTTCCGAGACCATGATAGCCGACTGGTTCCAAGGTCCGACCATGTTCTGCGCCGCCGCCGAGGAGACACAGGACAACCTGATTGACGGTCGTGGCGATGCTTACTGTGGTATGCTGAACGCCAGCCAGGCTCTCTCACTGCGCAAGACACGCGCTTATATCCCCGAGGAGCCCGTAGGCGACGCCGCTCAATGCGCCGAGATGATTCATGAGTTCGTGCCCATCGCCCGCGCTATCGTCGGTCTGCAGAACCTGAAGATCATCAGCTTCGGTCCGCGTCCCAACAACTTCCTTGCTTGCAACGCACCTATCCGCGCTCTCTACGACCTTGACGTCGAAATCGAGGAGAACTCCGAGCTCGACCTGCTCGAGGCCTTCCAGAAGCATCAAGACGACCCGCGCATCGCCGATGTCGTGAAAGATATGGCCGCCGAGCTGGGCGCTGGCAACAAGATACCTTCCGTGCTGCCCAAACTCGCCCAATATGAGTTGACGCTGACAGACTGGATTGAGGCTCACAAGGGTTCACGTCAGTTCGTGGCCATGGCCAACAAGTGCTGGCCCGCCTTCCAGACGATGTTCGGTTTCGTTCCCTGCTATGTGAACAGCCGTCTCACCGGTCGCGGCATCCCCGTAGCCTGCGAGGTTGACATCTACGGTGCCCTGTCAGAGTTCATCGGCACATGCATCACCCAGGATGCAGTCACCCTGCTCGACATCAACAACTCCGTGCCCAATGATATGTACGAAGAGAGCATCAAGGGCAAGAAGTTCGAATGCGACACATACACCGACAAAGAGATTTTCATGGGCTTCCACTGTGGCAACACCGCCTCCTCCAAGGTTTGCAGCTGCCAAATGTGCTTCCAGCGCATTATGGCCCGCGCCCTGCCCGTAGAGGTGACGAATGGTACGCTGGAAGGCGACCTGAAACCCGGCAAGGCCACCGTTTACCGTCTGCAGTCCACCGCCGACACCAAACTGCGCGCTTATATCGCCCAGGGAGAGATTCTGCCGGTAGCCACCCGCTCATTCGGTTCTATCGGTACCTTCGGCATCAAGAACATGAGCCGTTTCTATCGTCACGTCCTCATTGAGAAGCACTATCCCCACCATGCAGCCGTGATGTTCGAGCACGCTGGTAAATACCTCTGGGAAGTGCTGAAGTATATGGGCATCCCCGTTGAGGAGATTGACTACAATTTCCCGAAGGGCAACTATTATCCCACAGAAAACCCATTTGCTTAAGATAGCAATTCAAACACAACTATTCATTATCAATCTCCGTGCAGGTCTTGTGCCTTGCACGGAGATTTTTCTTATACATATCTGACCTTTCAATTTCTAGAAAACGAACGAAAAAGTAGAAAAAAAGGCGTATAGCTCATTTTGCATGTTTTTTTTGAGTAGTAGCAACTCAATAGCTCAAATTGCATGGTGGATTTTTCCGCTCCTTCTTTGGTATGCTCACAC
>OMRP01000033.1 GCA_900313615.1 uncultured Prevotellaceae bacterium | reverse complement strand
CAAGGTCGGGATAGTAGTCTTTCTTGTTGCGCTGGTCGTCGGTCTTCGACCATCGCACGAAGTGGTCGACGGCTCTTTGCGGTCGGTAGGCATCATAAATTTTCACCACATAGCCCTTCTCGCGCAGTTCATCGGCAGCCTTGCTCAGTGCCGTGGCCGCTTCTTTCGAGAGAATGGCATGGTTGGCCTCGTAGCCATCGGCCCTTTCTCCCATGAAGTTGTTGGTGGTGAAATAGCGCAGGTCCTCGATCAGGTCGGGGATGAGGCTCCTGACATAGACGAAGCCTTTGTGGGGCTCGCCTTGTGGCTGCACCTGCAGCGTATCGGGCACACGTTGCAGGGTGTCTTCCACCTGCTTCGCCACCTCCTTGACCTCGGCAGCCGCCGAGTCGATGTGGCTGGAAATCGTGCTCTGCACCGATATCTCAGGGGTGGAAACAGCTGTATTGTCGATTTTGGCGTCATTCTTCGTCCTGCACTGGGTGAGCATGCCGGCTGCCAGCAGAACGAACAATATGGTAATGGCTTGTCTTTTCATTTTTTGTGTTTGTTAATAGTTCGCTCTTGCTATTCTATATGTCATATTATTCTGCTTCAACATACTCTTTACCATTCCATTTGCAGAGGTATTTGTCATTGAAAAGAAGGTCGTGCAAACCATTCGACTTTGAGGAAAGGATAGCAATCTTATCAGTTGTCATGTTTGTTTCCACCAGTCTGCCATCATTCCAATGAATGTTCAGAGACATCAGCGTACCCCAACCCCATATATGAGATTTGTTGGCATGGAATTCAAGTGTCTCTAAGTTTCCGTCATCATCCATATCAAAGTATTCTTCAATGTTCATCTCTTGCTCGTCTATTTCCTCCATACCAAAAACGCCTTTAAATGTATATGTTTTCAGGGGTTTTGATGTATTCTTGTGCTTGTCTTCCACCTTGTTTAGTTTTCCTTTGTCAAAAACATACATTTTAGTATTGATGCCTTCCTTAATGGTAAAGTACCATTTCCCATTTTGAGTTACCGCAGTCGGTTCTTCATAAGAATCAAATTCCACCTCTTCAATTTTTCCAGATGTTGAGTTGTAGTATGCAATACTATATCCATAAGGAGCGGCGCCACCCATTGAACCATAAAGGAGGCATTCATTTCTTCCATCGCCATCATAGTCATGTTCGTCAAGAACATTGAGTATATACAAACCGTCTCCAATATCCGTTCTCACCAAACGGCCATCAACATTGACACAAAGCCTGAGGTTGAGATCTTCCGCTTTTCCAGTCACCTTGTAACCTTCGACCTTTATTTCCGAATCTTTAGCGACTGTGGTTGGCTCGTTACTTTCAGCCTCAACAAAAATCGCAGAAGAATCGGCGAGATGTTCATTAGTGTCATCCTTTATCGTATTCTTATCGCTTGGTTTGAATAAATAGTAGCCACCCCCAGCGACAGCCACGAGAAGCAGGGCAATGACCACGTACAACCATTTGCTGGTGTGGTTTTCCTCTTCTTCGTACACTGGCATGTCATCACTTGCCACATCTTCATGATGAAGCACCGTCTTTTCTTTTGGCGGGGATCCGCATTTAGGGCATTTTGTCGCCTTGTCCGAAATCATCTGCCCACACTCTGAACATTTGATGAGTGCCATAATCGTATCATTTTTTATTGGTTTTATTATTCGTAGTATCTGTGTGTAGAGTTGTCATTTCACGGGAAAAATGAAGTATGTGGTCGGATAGGGTTCGTTTTTCAGTGTGAAGTGCCACCATTCGTTGTCATAGGGTTTGAAGCCGTGGCGCACCATTACCTCGCGCAGCATCATACGGTTCTGTTTGTGCTGTTGTGTGACCTCACCCCCAGGGTATTTTCCTATGAAAGAGGGGTGGGATGGTGGTCCGAAGTAATCGAAGTGGCTGCCCATGTCCACCTCTTCCTTGGTGTCTTTGTAGCAGATGGTCATGTCTATGGTGCTCCCCTTGCTATGTCCCGACTTTCTGGCG